>CAWAAL010000030.1:0-80500 GCA_963779975.1 uncultured Planctomycetia bacterium
ACTACTGTCCGGTTGAGCGATGAGTAGGTGGTTGAAACTATCGTGATTTCTAGGGTTGTTCCGCGATTTCCGCTTGTACTCGATTTCAGTGCCCCCTGTCCCCGCCCCCTCCTTTGCACTATTAAGTGGAAAGGAGATTGCGATGCACGAGGGCAGGCTGGTTTTCGCTCAACTGATGGATTTCATTCCCAAGCGGGATTTCGACGAATGTGTGAAACGCTATCGCGGCAACTACCGGGTCCGCGATTTCTCTTGTCGGGACCAGTTCCTCACCATGGCCTTCGCTCAGTTGACTTATCGCGAAAGCCTGCGGGACATCGAAACCTGCTTGAATGCGGTGCCGTCGAAATTGTACCACGCCGGGCTTCGCGGCCGGGTTTCCAGGAGCACGCTCAGCGATGCCAACAAGCGTCGCGACTGGCGGATCTACGCCGACTTCGCTTAAGTGCTCATTCGTCGTGCCCGAGCCCTGTACGCCAAGGACAACTTCGCAGTATCGCTCAAGCAGGCCGCCTATGCCTTGGATTCCACAACTATCGATCTTTGTCTTGCCCTGTTTCCTTGGGTGCGATTTCGTCGTCACAAAGGTGCCGTGAAGCTTCACACGCTGATCGACTTGCGGGGCAACATCCCCTGTTTTATCCGCATAACTCACGGGAAAACGCACGATGTGACCGTCCTCGATCACCTGCCAATCGAACCGGGCGCCTTCTACATGATGGATCGAGGATACGTCGATTTTGCTCGCTTGCATCGCTTTACTTCACAGTTGGCGTTCTTCGTCACGCGTGCCAAGAAGAACATCGACTGTTACCGCCGCGAGTCCCGTGTGGTGGACAAGTCCACGGGCCTGCGAAGCGACCAGACGATTGTTCTGCGAGGCGTCAAGACCTCAAAGCTTTATCCGGATGCCCTGCGTCGCGTTGCCTATTACGATGCCGAGCACGACCGGCGATTGTGTTTTCTTACCAACAACTTCGAACTACCCGCCCTGACCATTGCGCAACTCTATCGCTGCCGTTGGCAGGTCGAGTTGTTCTTCAAATGGATCAAGCAGAACCTGCGGATCAAGGCATTTTATGGCAACACGGACAACGCGGTGCGGACTCAAGTCTGGATCGCGGTGTGCGTCTACGTCCTGGTGGCCATCATCCGGAAGGAACTGAGGGTGGACCGCAGCCTTTCCGAAATTTTGCAAATTCTGAGTGTGACTCCTTTCGAGAAAACCCCTATTTTTCAGGCACTTTCCACGATTTCTGTCCCAAATCCGGAAAGTGCTTGTCGTAACCAATTGAAACTATTCGACTTATAACCGGACAGTAGTGATTTGGGATTTGGGATTTGGGATTTGGGATTTGGGATTTGGGATTTGGGATTTGCGATTTGCGATTTCAGATGCGCAATCGGCAATCTGACAATGCTCGACACTAATCTCAACTTCGCCGCGGTCGGTGAATTTCAGGGCGTTCCCGGCCAGATTGAGCAGGACTTGCTGCAAGCGCAGGCGGTCGCCGATGAATGCGTCGGGCATCTGAGCCGGCACGCGGCAACGGAAACGCAGTCTTTTCTCGCTCGCCCGCACGGAGAGCAGCCGGATGACCTGGTCCAACATCGGCCGCAGCCCGAAAGGGGCCGACTCCAACTCCAGTTTGCCCGCTTCGATTTTGGCAGAGTCCAGCAGGTCGTTGAGGAGCGTCAAGAGCAGTTCGGCCGATCCCTTCACGGTTTGCAGGCAGTCAAGGAGCGTGGCGTCTGATACCTTGGGGAGTGCCACGTCGATCATGCCCAGAATTGCGCCGAGCGGCGTGCGCAGGTCGTGGCTCATGTTCGCCAGGAAGGCGCTCTTGGCGCGATTGGCGGCCTCGGCCGCTGCCGCGGCGCGGCGGAGTTCCGCAATCTCGCCGTGCAGGGCCTGATGGGCGGCGGCCAACCCGTCGGCGCGTTTCTGCCGGCGCTTGGAGAGTTTGCGATACTTCTGCGCTGCCTCTTTGGCCGCTGTTTCGGCGCGTTGGAGTTCCTCGTTCTGCATCTCCAACTCGATTTGCTGAACTTGCAACTCGTGGACGAGGGCCCGCGCGTCGGCTGCGCAGGCGATTTCGGCAGGAACGGCCTTCCCGACCCGCAAACGCTGCTCGGCCTTACGGCGATACTCGGCCGCTCGCGCCGATCCGGAGAATCGCCGGCGGGCATCCCCGTCGTGCCCGTCGGCTTCAGCGGTCAAGAATGTGGCATCCATCGCAGGCCTCTCGGCTTGGTTCCCAAGCCCTGCCGGCTCGATCGTTCGGCCTCCTTTCCGACACCGCGTCCGTCTCCTTCCGGCCGCCCTTTTTCAACCGACAAGAATCTGCCCGGCGAACTCGACGCCGCGTGGCCTCCTTGTCTGCTGATTGCGTTCAGCAACTCTATCGTCGCACGTCTCGCGAACGACGCAATTCCCAGAACCGACTATTTTCGCCTAGTAAAAACCACTAGCCCACCCAATGGAGGATACCGCGTTCGTGCCGTGCAATCCCTTGAATAGTAATTGTGGTTCCCCTCTGCAAACACCCTACTTCCTTCCGTAGCTGGACTCCTATATAATGAGACCGAGCCAAGGAGTCCATCCTGACGAGGCGACGGATCCGAGGGCTTGTTGCAGACATGGCTGGAGGCGCACGTTGCAACGTGGAGGTAAGCCATGAGCGAACAGGAAATGTTGCGCGAGAGCGAGGCCAAGCTTCGCGCGATCTTTGAAAACGCGCCCTTCGAGTTCTGGGTCCGTGATTTGGAGGGGCGCTGTATCATGCAGAACGCCGCCGGCAAGCGGCACTGGGGCGATCGCATCGGAAAACGTGTCGAGGAGAGCGAGGTTTCCGAGGATGTCGCCGCCCTCTGGCAGGCCAACAATCGCCGCGCTTTCGCCGGGGAAGTCGTGACGGGTGAGGTCGAATACCTCTCTGACGGGGAACCGCGAGTTTATCACGCCGTTGTCGCGCCCTTTCGGGTGGACGGCAAGATTCGCGGGATCTTGGGGTTCAACATCGACATCACCGAGCGCAAACAAGCCGAGGAGGCCCTACGTAACGCCGCCCAACAGTGGCAGGTCACTTTCGATGCCGTGGGCGATGCCGTCTTCCTGCTGGATGCCGACCAGCGGATCAGCCGCTGCAACAAGGCGGCGGAGACGCTGTTGGGCAAGCCCGCGGCCGAAATCGAGGGCCGCGACTGCTGCGAAGTCGTGCATGGCTCGGCCCGGCCGATTCCGGAATGCCCTTTCTTGCGGCTCTCCAAGAGCTTGCGCCGCGAAGCCACGGAACTGGCCATGGACGATAGCTGCTTCCAGGTGACGGTCGACCCCGTGCTGGACGCCCGCGGAAAGCTGGCCGGCGCGGTTCACATCATCAGCGACATCACCGACCGCAAGCGCGCGGAACAAGAAATCCAATCGCTGAATACGACCCTCGAGCGGCATGTGGGCGAACGAACCAAGGAGCTCCAGTTGCTCCACGACATCGCCGTGATGGTCAATCAAGCCCAGAACGCCGAGCAGGCCCTGAAGTACTGTCTCCAGCGAGTGGCGGCGTTCAACGGGTGGAGTTTTGGGCACGTGTTGCTGCCGGCCGCCGACAATCCGCACGAGTTGGTCCTGGCGTACGCCCACTACGATGAAGATGCGGATCGCTTTTCCCGCTTCCGCGAGGCGACGCTCGCGATGCGGCTGCGGCGGAGCCAATGCCTTTCCGGGCGGGTCTTTGCCCGCGGCCAGCCGGCGTGGACCACGGACGTGCGGCGCGACTTGGTCGCGCGCCGCGCGGTTGTGGCCGCGGAGCTGGGCATTGCCACCGCCATGGCATTCCCCGTGCTGACGGGTCGGAAGGTGGCGGCCGTCCTCGAGTTCTTTTCCGATCGAGTGATCCAGCCCGATGCGAGGATAACCGACGCCATGGCCGGCGTGGGCATGCAGTTGGGCCGGGTTCTGGAGCGTGCCGAATTCGAGGAACACCTGCTGACGGCTGCCGAGGACGCGCAGCGGCGCATTGCCCAGGATCTGCACGACGACGTCGGTCAGGAACTGACCGGACTGGGACTGAAGGTCGAGACCCTGGCGGAAATGCTGGCCGCCGCCAAAGGTCCGGCGGCAGAGCTCGCTGCCGACGTGGCGGTCAACATAGACCGCACGCGGAACAAGGTCCGCGTGCTCTCGCGGGGACTGTTGCCGCCGGAACTGGAAGAGGGCTTGCTGACCGGCGCGCTGGAGCGGCTGGCTATCATTACCACGACCAGCTCGCGCGTCGCCTGCACGTTGGACTGCTCCCATTCCGATCCGGTCTTCGACGAACGTGTCGCTCTGCACTTGTATCGCATCGTCCAGGAAGCCGTCTCCAACGCCGTGCGGCATGGCCGGGTGAAGAACATCCAAATCGCTCTGCAGCGGGAAAACGGCGAGACCGTATTGAAAATCGTCGATGACGGCCTAGGATTGCCGAGCGAGGCCTTGCAAGCCCCGGGCATGGGCCTGCAGACCATGCATTATCGCGCGGGACTGATCGGCGGGAAACTGGCGGTCGGTCCCGGTCCGAACGGCGGTACGCAGGTCGAATGCCGGCTAGGGTCCGCGGTTCAATAAACAGGAGACCAAACCGATGGCTGCCAAGATCCTGATCGTGGATGACCACCCCGCGGTTCGCGAGGGATTGGCCGTGCGGATTTCCTCCCAGCCCGACCTGGAGGTCTGCGGCCAGGCCGCCGATACGGCCGAGGCCATGCAACTCGTGGCGGCGGTCTGCCCCGACGTGGTGGTCGTGGATATCCAGTTGAAGACCAGCAACGGGCTGGACCTTATCGGGCGGATCAAGGCCCACGACAAGTCAATCCGGATTCTCGTCTGGTCGATGTATCCCGATGGCCTGTATGCCCAGCGCGCCCTGCATGCCGGGGCCCTGGGGTACATCAACAAGGAACAGACCACCGGAAATATCGTGGAGGCCGTTCGCCGCGTTCGCGACGGCCAGATCTACCTTTGCCAAGAGACCGCCCAACAGTTGCTGTGCCAGGCGGTCGGCGGGGTCAAAGCCTTGAGTGCCTCGGGCATCGAATCCCTTTCGGATCGCCAATTGGAGGTCTTTCGGCTCCTCGGCCAGGGAATCTCGACGGCGCAAATCGCCCAACGCATCCACCGCAGCCGTCACACCGTGGAAGCCCACCGGCAAGCGATCAAACGCAAACTGAACTTGAAGACTGCCGGCGAGCTGAACCGCATGGCGGCCCAATGGATGCTGGAGAACGGTTGATCGCCGTTCATGGCAGTTCGACGACAAGCCCGTCGTTGCGGCTGGCGAGGTTGCTATGCACGATGGGGTCGATGCTGTAGCTAATCGAACGGACCGCCCCGTCGCACATCGCCATGTTGAAGGAGACGGTGTGCGCGCTGCCAAACCGCGACCCCGCTTGCGGGGGATCGGTGAAACCCTTGCGATCTTGCATCGGCGGGTTGTTGCAGGGCGCGTATACGCGTGGAGAGGTCAAGGGGGTAACTGCCCAACAGAAGCGGTTGAGGTCGTCCGCGCAAAAGATGGCGTTATTGTCGTGGCAGTCGGCGCCGGTGAAGTAGTTGTCGGGACAGACATACTTCTCGCCGAGCATGTACGTGTTGGCGAGACCGTCCGACACTTCCGCGGCGCTGACTTGGCTTTGCTGGCAGCCGATGCCGTCGGTCCCCGTCATGGCGGTAAAGCCGTTGCCGGCGTAGGCGTTGGTCGGCGCCGGCCCGACACCCCACAGGATTAGCTGGGTCCCGCCGTTAAGGGCGTAATCCGCGCGATTCGTGGCCGACACGGTGCTGCAGTTATAGACCTGAATGCCGCTCACGTAGGGCCAGACTTGTGCCGGGCGGCGCGTGGGACAATTGAAAATCGCCAGGATCATCTGCGCCGCTTGCGCGTTGCCCGCCTGCTTAACTGCGGTGATCGCCCCGGGGCTGTTGTCGCGGCCTAACTCATGCACCGGGCCCTGCTCGATGTAGGGCAGGACGTTGTAGGTCCAGCTTCCCGGCTGATTCTGGTTGCAAGCCCGGTCCGGATCGCCCATCCAGCCCCCCCCCCAACCGCCTGTTGGATAGACTCCATGGTCGGTCAGGTGCTGTTGGAATCCCAGGCATAGGTTATGGACATTGTTTGCGCACTGGGTGCGGCGCCCCGATTCCCGCGCGCTTTGCACGGCCGGCAGCAACAGCCCCATCAGGATCCCGATGATCGAGATCACGACCAACAACTCGACAAGCGTAAAACCGTGCAGGCAGCGAAAACTACGCCTGCGAACTGCAAAGGCCTTTCGGCAGCGGACTGGCACGTTCATGGCTTCAACCTCTCCTGAAAGAGCTTCCTACGGCCCAACTTCAGTTTACCCGCTCTTGCCGCTGAGTACCAGTGCGCCGCAAGTGGAATGTCGCTACGCACCGGCCGGACAATTAGAGGCTATCCGATCAGTTATTTCGCCAGCTCCTGCGTCCCCGGCTTGAAATGCGGCCAGGCGGACGTGTATTTCACCGGCGTCTGTCGGCGTTCGAGCCGGGAGATCTTCTCCAGCAGCTCCTTGCCCAAGGCCTCGTCGATCGGCCCGCTGAGATCGGAGACCTGCTTTTTTCCGGGCAGGACCTCGTCGCAGCGGATCAGGTGTACGCCGAAAGGCGAACGCACCGGAGGGCTGATCTCGCCGGCCTCCAGTTCGAAGGCCGCGTGGGAGAACGACTCGTCCATCGGACCGTGGCGGCCGATCTTGCCAAGCCGGCCGCCTTGCTTGCGGCTGGGACCGGCCGAATATTTCTTCGCGGCCGCGGCAAAGTCGATCTTGCCGGACGTGATCTCTGCGCGGATCGATTCGGCCCGCTTCTCCAGGTCGTCTATATCGTTCGGGCCGGCGCCGGCGGCAGGGCGAAGAAGGATGTGGCTGACGACCAGTTCCGTGCCGTCCAGATCGCGGTGGTGTTTCTGAAACCAGATCTCGCGGCGCTCGGGCGTGCGGTACTTGGCCAGATAGCGGTCCCAAACCAGCCGCCAGAGGACCTGTCGCTCGAGATCGGCCGCGGTGATCGACTCGGCCTTGAGCACGTCGGACACTTTGCGGCCCTGCGCGGCCAGGCGGATCTGCAGTTCTTTCTTGGCCTTGGCCAGCTCCTCGTCGCTGGGGGCATCGCCAACCCGGCGGGCGTAGGCCAGCGACGAGCCGGCGATTGACGATCTCTTCCAGCACCTGGGCCTGGGCCATCGGCAGCAGATCGCCGGCCGGCTTCTTGTCGCGGAAGATCCCGTCCATCACCGCTGGGCTTCGGCCACTTCGATCGGATCATCGCCCACCGTGGCCGCCACGGCCGATTCGGCGGCCGGCTCCGACTGTGCAAAGGCCGGCGCGGCGATCGAGAGGAAAGCAAACAGCCAAACGAAGGCGGAAATTCGTTCGTTCATGGGCCCAGTCTTTCTTGGATGCAGGAATGGGCCGCGGAAGTGCGCAGCGCGGCCCCAAGATAGTCTAGCACGATTTGGAGTGCAGCGAGGGCACCGAGTGCAGCTTAGTCTCCACCGCTTTTCAAAACGCGTGGGCAAACGTGTCCGTTCAAAGGCGGCCGTATTGAAAAGCGGTGGCAAGCTACCGCACTCCAAAAAAGGCTCAGTCCCACCACCAGCGGTCGGCCGCCTGCGGTTTCGCGGCGTTGCTGGGCCGCTTCTCCTGAAGCTGCGGATAACTCTCGACCTGGATCGCTTGCCGGCTGACCAGTTCGCCGGGCTTCACGATCACGCCGCCGCTGACGCCGGCGACGAACACGCCCCTTGTCGAGCCACGCGGTAGTTGACGACCGCATCGACTTCCTTGGGGGCCGCGCCCTGCTCGACGACGAACGCCTGCGGGTCGCCGAAATAGGCCATGTGCCAGTCCACCTTGTCGGCCAGGCCTTCCTCGCGGACCAGCGAAGCGGCCAGGGCCAGGTCGCACAGGTTCCGCAACTCGGCATAGATCGGATACTTCGCGCAAAGTTCGTCAAAGTGCTTGGTGAAGCTCTCGGCGAACTGGCGGTTCAGCGGCTCCGATTCGCCCGTGTGCCGCCGCTCGCCCTGGGCGGTGAGGTGTTCGTTCTCGCTCTCGACCTTCACGCCCTGGCCGCGGATGTTGAAGGCCAGGTGGTCTTGCGAAGTCTGGATCGAATCGTAGTTGAGCGTGAACCACCAGCGGAGCACGCCCATGTCGCTGGGCGGGGCACCCTTGATGAGGTTCAGGTAGCTCGTCACGCCCGGCACGCCTTCTTCCAGGCCCATGCCGACGAGTTTCATGCGATAGTCGGCCTCGACCAGCGTGCGTGCGGCCCGGGTCTGCGGATCCAGTCCGCCGAAGACCTCGATGTCTTGCTTGCCGACCGCGGCGCGGAACTGCTCGCACCAGGCCTTGCGGGCGGCGGCGCCCGGCGGAATCGGCCGTCCTGCGCGACTTGGCGAGGAACTCGACGGCGTTCTTCAGCGACTCCTGCCGCGGATTGATCATGCAGCCGAAATGGGCGTCGCGGCCGGTCATCATGTGGCGGAAGACGACCACCAGGTCGTCCAGCCGCACGACCGGGTCGCCCGTCTCGCGGGAGACGACGCGGTTCTCTCCCGCCACGGTCCAGTCGCCGGCCGGTCCGGCCACGACCAGGTCGCCCGTCTCGGGATAGACGAACACGTACTCGATCCGCCGCAGACCGGCGAGATACTTCATCGTTTCATCGATCGCCCTGGCCCAGGGCTTCGTTGAGCTGGATCTGCTTCTCCAGCCGCGTGAGCGAGATCATCCGCAGGGGCGAACTCCGCCGCACGTCGTCCTGCCCGGCCCGTTGCTGATTGTTGGTTCGCAGGGCGGCCAGGTCTCCCGTGCGGGCTTCTTTCATCAAGGGACGCAACACGCCCTGGGGATCGACCCAAACGCCGGTGGGGAACTCCGAGATCGTGCCGGTGCCGCCGTTTTCCACCCAGCTCTTGGTTGAGACGGTGTTTGTGATCAGGTCCATGAGCGGCTGGAAGTTCGCGGCGTTGGCGCCGTTCTGTCCGTTTTGTCCGTTCATGTTGTTGTTGAGGCCCTGCTGCGCCAGGATATGGGCCCGCAGGCGATCGTCGCCGACGCGGGCCACGGTTTTCACGGCCGCCGCCGGGGCCCCGGCCTGGGCCTGGGCCGCAGCCACCTGCGCGAGCATGGCGTCGCGCTGCTTGGGATCGGCCGCCTGTTGAGCGGCGGCAAGGGCCGGGGCAAACTCTCCCGCAGCCAACTGGGCCTGAATGCCTGCATCCGGCTGATCGCCCCTGGATACCGAGACCAGCGACCCCACGAGGCCGAGTCCCGCCAAGAGCATCAACGCCTGCCTCAATCCACTTCTGACTGTTCCGGTTCGTGACAACATATTTGGCTCCATCAATAGGACTGGCCCGTCATAAACCCTATTACCACTATGGACAGACGAGAGGAAAAATGCAAGCGGGAAACGCGGATTTTCGGGACAACTCGGAAGAGGGGGGATGAAATCGGAATCCGAATCTCGAAATCCGAAGCAAGTTCAAAGCAGAATGACAGAGGTTCAAAACAGGATGCCCAGGTTTCGGTCATTCCTCATTTGAGTTTTGCATTTGTTTCGGATTTCAAGATTCGGATTTCGGCCTTCCACCCTGTCTACGGCATCTTCACCCCCCGCACCTCGTACGGAAAATCCTTGGTCACGACCATCCCCGGCGTCTTGTAGACGAAGGCCAGATTCTTCGGCAAGTCGGGCATGGCGAAAACATAGCCGACGCCGATCTCGTTCTTGGTCCGCAGGGTGGTTTCCATCGAGTCGGGCTGGATCGGCTTGCCGGCGGCATCTTCGAGGTAGGCCTCGTTCTGCAGGACCCAATTGCGGTGCGATTCCAGGGCGTCGCCGGCGTCGTCGAAGCGGAGCCGGACGAAGACCTCCCAGGAGTCGCCGTTCTTGCGGACTTCATCGAGCGTGACCGTGGCCGCGGCGATCCGCTTTTCCTGCTTGCCTTTGAGCAGATCGACGAAGCGGAAGGTTTCGACCTTGCCCAGCATCATCACCCGCAAGGAGCCGTTCAGCGAGGCAATTTCCTTCAGCGGCTGGGCGGGCATGGCCAGGGCGACGTCCATTTCCACGGCGGAACTGCCCAGCCGGGGGAATGCCTCCTTTTCCGCCTGGGGATCCTCGGCGGCCACGCTGCCCCCGCTGGAATCCAGGACCTTGAGGTCGGCCATCCGCTGCTTGACGGCGATCGGTTGCAGCCGCGGCTCCCAGGCCACTTCCAGCGAGACCTGCAAGGCCGGCGGCGACGAACTTCGCAATTCGCGCTTGGCCGTCACCGACACCGGCTCGATCCGCAGCGGCCCTTGGATCGCGGCCCGGCCGGTCCGCGGCAGATCGTGCGGCCCGCGCGGAACGATTTGCAACGCGCCGGGCTGGCCGTAGGGATAGATCGACAACTGGGCCTGATCCAGCACCGAGTCCAGCGCGGTCCAGAACGGCGTCTTGTCGAAATGGACGGCGATTTCCGGATCGGGGATCGAGGCTATCGGCCGTCCGCGGCAGATCGGCAATCTTGTTGCCGGTCTGTTTCTGGATCTCGGCGAGCACTTTGGAGACCTTTCAGCCGCCCTTGCAGCGTGACGGTCGAGGCTTCGATGCTCTTGGCGGCCTGGGTCTCTTGCAGTTGCCGGCGGATCCGCCGGATCGTAACAGCAAGGTTTCCGGTATCTTGCGGATCGGGCGATGGCAACAGGTCAAGCACGGCGGGACCGAGTTCCATCAATTCCTTTTCGGCCGCCGTGCGTTCGTCCTTGGTATCGGCATCGAGTTTGTGGACGAGCATCAAGACCTTGGTTTTCAAGGCCGCATCGCTGGCGGGTTCGCCGGCCAGCAGGCAACCGATGATGAGAAAGGGTGTTAACATGGTTTGCTTTCCTGCCACAGTTCCCTATTATAATCGCTGAGGCAATTATTATTTATTGGCGGCAAGGGCCGATTTCTCGGCCTTCTTGGCGACCGGGGCCGGTGCGTCCTCAAGAAACGTGTACCAGGCCAGATGCTGGTAGATGGGCGAAGACGCTTGATAGCGGTCGAAATCGTGCTTGCGGCCAATCTCGCAGGAAACGTCGACCACGTCGAGCTTGCCGCCCGCCGTGCCCGCGGGACCGACGTAGCCCAGGGCCTGCGGGCCGTGACGACCGTACAGGCGAGAATAATACTTCAAGACACGATCGCAGCCGTTTTTCACGACCAGGATCCGCTCGACGGCCAAGGGGGCCAGGCCGTGGGAAGAACACGGTTCCAGCCAGTCGAAGTCCATGGCGGCGGCGATCATCATCACGCGAATGGGCCGCGGTTCCGCCATGGTTCCAAGCGGCCAGGGTCTCGGACGAGAGGCTGCGGCCGGCTACCGGGCCGGCGGCCAACAACTGCAAGGCCCCGCTCGCCGTTCGGCATCCCAGACTATAGCCGACCAGACTCAGCGGCGTGCCTCTTGGGCAGCGTGACAGCACGCGGGCCAGATAATAGGCCTCCACGTCGCTGCGACAGACCTTGATCTGCACGTCGGGCCGAGGCCGCCGCACGACACGGTCCGCGGGCCAGGACCAGATAACCAGGCGGAAAGGGCGGCCGCATGCCTGCTGCTTCATTAAACCATAGAACTCGTTGCCATGCTGCACGGCCCAATCCTCGTCGGTGCCGTTGCCGTGGATGAGAACGGTCGTCGGCATCCCCTGTGCCGGCGGACGCTCGAAACCCGGCTGCATCGGACGCTTGCCACTGGCCGCAACCGAACGATTCGTCGAGCCGCCAGTACGTGATCTTCGACAGCTCCGCCTCCAGATCGCCGCAGCCGGAAGTGCAGCGGGTATTGATCAGCCAGACCTGGCTGACGGGAACGGGCGGCGGCGACGTCTCCGCGGCAATCGCGAAAACCGCGGTGCCGGCAAGGGGAGTGTACCAGGCAAGGATCAAGGCCGCGTGCTGGACAACGCGTCTCATCCTTATGGCTGTCGGGGTGGTTGGAATCGTGTCCCGGAGGCATGACTGAGGTGTCGTGCGGGGCATGGCGGCACTTTCGATACGAAGGACATCCATTACCTACAAGGAAACTCTTACGCAACTCTACTTTGCATTTCACGTCGCGGTCGGAAAAAAACCATCCTCGATGTTTCCGAAAAACGACTGCGTGGCGGTTGCACATCGTCAATCTTGGGGTAGAGTTTCGATGTTGAAGATCTGCGGCAGAGGCTGCGAGTCGGTTGGATGAGGGAGTAAATCATGCGTAGGCTGATCACGGTCACGGCAATCTTGGTTCTGTTGGCGCCGGCAGGCGGTTGCTGTTTGTTCCGCGGCGAGCGGGCGCAGCCCGTGCCGGCCTGTGCTCCGCCTTGCGAGCCTGGTTGTGGTTGTGCGCCGAGTTGTACGACCGGTTGTGCGCCGGCGGGCGGTTGCCCCTCATGTGGCGCTCCGACGATTGGCGCGGCCGAAATGATGCCCGGCCCGGCGAGTTGATCGCCCCGAAAAACCCTCGAAATACCCGGTTTGGTCAGGTTCGTCCGGGTCGGTTCTGGCATCCTGAACGGAACCGGCTCGGACGGACCGCTTGTTTTTCTTGGCGAGGTACAATATAAGGGATGACCTCTACCCTTCCCTCGCCGCCCACCAAGTTCGATCTGATCGCTACCAGCACCTTCGGACTGGAGGCCGTCGTCGCGCGGGAACTCAAGTCGCTGGGTTACGAAGCGAAAATCATCCAGCCCGGCCGCGTGTTATTCGCCGGCGATGAGTCCGATATCTGCCGCACGAACCTCTGGCTGCGAACCGCCGACCGGATCCTGCTGCGATTAGGAACTTTCGAAGCCGGCGATTTCGGGCAACTCTTCGATCGTACGCGGGCCCTGCCCTGGGAAGACTGGCTCCCGGTCGAGGCCGAATTCCCCGTGTCGGGCCGGTCGGTCAAGTCGCAGTTGTCGAGCGTGCCGGCCTGCCAGAAAATCGTGAAGAAGGCGGTCGTCGAGCGACTCAAGGCCGCATATAAGGTCGAGTGGTTCGTCGAAACGGGCCCGAAATTCTCCATCGAAGTGGCCTTGCTCGATAATCAGGCGATGCTGACCATCGACACCAGCGGCCCGGGGCTGCACAAGCGCGGTTACCGGCCATTGACGAGCAAAGCGCCGCTGAAGGAAACCTTGGCGGCGGCGATGGTCCTCTTGAGTGTGTGGCGGCCCGAGCGGCCGCTGATCGATCCCTTCTGCGGCTCCGGCACGATCCCGATCGAGGCCGCGCTGATCGGCCGCAACATGGCGCCGGGGCTCGGCCGGACCTACTCGGCCGAGGCCTGGCCCAAGGTGCCAGCGGCGTTGTGGGAAGCAGCCCGGCAGCAGGCCCGCGAGGCGGCCAGGCCCGATCTGCCGGTCCGCATCATCGGTACCGACGTGGACGAGGGCGTTTTGGGCCTGGCCCGCTTTCATGCCGAGAAGGCCGGCGTGGCCGCCGACATCCACTTCCAGCAGCACGGCTTCGCCGAGCTTTCCAGCAAGCGGTCCTACGGCTGCGTGATTTGCAATCCACCTTACGGTGAGCGGCTGGGCCAATCGGCGGAGGCCCTGGCG
The DNA here is from genome assembly GCA_963779975.1 of uncultured Planctomycetia bacterium. Classification (GTDB taxonomy): domain Bacteria; phylum Planctomycetota; class Planctomycetia; order Pirellulales; family Thermoguttaceae; genus JANXQG01. The sequence continues at coordinate 13,624 of CAWAAL010000030.1, forward strand.
TTGCACCGCGCCATGCCCGACGTCTTTCGCCGTCTGAAAACGTGGTCCTTCTTCATCCTCACCGCGCTGCCCGACTTCGAGGCCGTCGTTGGTCAATCGGCCACGCGGCGGCGGAAGCTGTACAACGGGCGGATCGAATGCACGTATTATCAGTTCCTGGGGCCGAAGCCGCGAGGAATGGATGAAGGCGGAAGGATGAAGGATGAAGGCGGAGGGATGGAGGGTGAAGGCGAAAAGCCAGACGCCTCGCTCGCAGTGGGTGATTCTCAGCCCGGCGTTCTCCTGCCGGAAGAAGAGGCCATCTCTCATCCCTCATCCCTCATCTCTCATCCTTCGTCCTTCCGCCTTCCGCCTTCCCCCGTCTTCGGCGGTCTCTCGGCTAAGGCGCGGGAGCAGGCCGAGATCTTCCGCGCAAGATTGACCAAGCGGGTCCGGCATTTGCGGCGATGGCCGACGAAGATGGGCATCACTTGCTACCGGCTTTACGAGCAAGACGTGCCAGAGGTGCCGCTGGTCGTTGATCGTTATGAAGACTATCTGCACGTCGCCGAGTTCGCGCGACCTACCGATCACACGCCGGCCGAGCATGCCGACTGGCTCGACCTCATGCGGCAGACTGCGGCCGACGTGCTGGAGACGCCGCTGGACCATGTGTTCTTGAAGAAGCGCGAGCGGCAGCGGGGCCCGGCGCAATACGAGCGGCTCGGGTCGGAACAACATCTGCTCGTGGCCCACGAAGGCGGATTGCAGTTCGAGGTGAACCTTTCCGATTACCTCGACACGGGTCTCTTCCTCGACCACCGCGTCACCCGCGGCATGGTCCGCGATCTGGCCGCCGGCAAGCGGTTCCTGAACCTGTTCGCTTACACGGGGTCGTTCTCTGTCTACGCGGCGGCGGGCAGCGCGGCCTCGACGGTGACCGTCGATCTATCGAACACCTATCTCGATTGGGCCCAGCGGAACATGGCCCGCAACGGCTTTCAAGGCCCGGATCACGAGTTCGTCCGCGACGACGCCATGCACTTCTTACAAGGCCGCGGGCGGCATGCCGCGTTCGATCTGGCCGTGGTCGATGCGCCGACCTTCTCGAACAGCAAGGCCCTGGAGGACTATTGGGACATCCAGCGGAACCACGTCGAGTTGCTCAATCGGCTGGTGGAATTGATGACGCCCGGGGCGACCATCTTCTTCTCGACGAACTTTCGCCGCTTCAAGCTGGCCGAGGCGGAGATCCGCGGCGTGACGATTCGCGAGATCAGCCGCCAGACGGTGCCGGCCGATTTCCGGAACCGGCGAATCCACCGTTGCTGGCGGATCACGCGGGAGGTTTGAAACCAGCCTGTTGTGCGAACCCAATGAACTCCGTTCTACGGAAGTGCGCGCTTGTGGTGCCGCCCGCAGCCGACTACACTGAAGGTGTTTCATCTGCCCCGCAGCTTTGCCGCCAATCAGGCGTGTTCGGCGGCAAGGACGAAGGGCCCTACGTAATGCGGAGGCGCCTGGCGATGTCCAAACTCAAGGTAATCTTCTGGCTGTTGATCCTGGTGCTGCTGGCGAGTGGCGCGGCGGCGGTCGCCTGGCGGACCGGACTGCCTGGCACGCGCTATACGGCAACCGCCCAAGTGCTGGTAGAGCGGCGCATCCCCCATGTTCTCTCCCCGGCGGCCGAGCCGTTCGACCCGGCCGAGTTCGAGAATTTTCGCGAGACGCAAATACAGTTGTTCAAGTCGCGTTTCGTGCTCATGGCCGCCTTGCGCGATCCCCAGGCCAAGAACCAACCGAGCATCGAGCGCGAGGACGCTCACCACGATGCCCTTGAGTGGTTGGGGAGACAAATTCGCGTGGAATGCCCCAATCCGCGGACGGGAATCCTCACGATCAGCCTCACCAGCGGCGATCCGCACGAGGCCGCCGCGCTGGTCAATGCCGTGGTCGACGCCTACATGAATGAAGTCGTCAATTACGACCGGCAGCAGCGGCGCGACCGCCTCAGCGATCTCCAGCAAATCTCGGCGGAAAAAAAAACGAGGTCCGCACCAAGCGCGAACAGTTGAGACGGGAACTCGAGAATATCGGCGCGGGCGACGACGAAACCATGAAGGCCCGAGAACGGATGGCCATGACCATCTGCAACCAATTCCTTGCCGAATTGCAGAAGATGCGTGCGGAACACCGGGCGCTCAAGGGCAAACTGCGGGAGGCGAAGAGGGCTTTGCAGGACCTGGCCGGCAATGTCACCGAGATCCCCGAGACCGAGGTGGTCATGCTCCTCAACAACAATCCCTGGTACCGCGAACTGCAAAGCCGCCGTGCCGCGCTCCAAGAAGTGAACAATCGCCTCGCCGCTGTCGCCCTGCCCAAAGCCAAGCCATCCCCCGGAGACGTGCAGATCAAGACGGATTGCGAAAACACGCGGTCACAGCTCGAGTCCTTGGAACAACAGGCTCGCGACCAGGTCCGCGGCGGCAAGCGCATCGCCTTGGAAGGGGAGATCCGCCGCTTGGAAAGCCAAGTACAGATCTCCGTCGAACAGTTGGCGGGTTTTGAAAAAGAGGTCGAGTGCAAGGCCAACGAAGCCGACAACGTGGGCCGCGGTTCGGTCGCCGCGCAAATGGCGCGGGCCGAGGTCGAGAATGTCGGACGTATCCTCCAGCGCGTGGCGGAAGAGCGGGAAACGTTGCGAGTCGAACTCAAATCTCCCCAGCGAGTGAAAGTGCTCGGCGATCCGAACTCCCCGGCCGCCGTGCCGGAATGCCCCGATTAGAGCTTCTTCAGGCTGATCGCGCGGAACAGGCCCTGTTCGGCCGGTCCGGAGGCGCGGAACCCGACCGCGCCACCCCGCAGGTCCACGTCGGTCTGGCGGTAGATCCGTTGGCCGTCCAGGAAGACGTCGACCGTGCCCTGCCGGCACTCGACCGCAATCTGGTGCGGCTCACCCTTATGGATCTCCTTGGGCAGCACTACGGGCTCGGCGATCTGCCATTGACCATTCGTGCGGCGGTGCGGCCGCAAGGTGTTCGGCCGGGTCTTGAACTCGGGGGCGTCGAACGTGCTGTCGGCTGTCTGGAGTTGGAACATCAGGCAGTTGGCCTCGTCGTTCGCCCGGACGACCCAGCCGGTGATCCCTTGGCCTTGGTTGGGGATGGTCAGCTCGAACTCGAAGCGATAATCGCCGTAGCCCTCGCCGTCGATCAGGCCGGTGTCGCCGCCGGAGACGAGCAGTCCCCGCGGCGTACGCTTCCAGCCCGCACTGCTCGACCAGATTTCAGGCCGTTTTTCCAGATTTTCGCCGAAGATCGGCGCCGCCCGCTCGTTTTCTTCCTCCTTGGCCCGGGCGGCCAGCTTGGCGCGGTCCGGAGCGAGCGAGACGGCGGGCACGACGACCAGATCGAACATGAAGGGCAGCCGCCGCGGCTTCGAATGGCTTCCGCCCATTTCGTTCATCGTCACGACCGATTTGAATGCCGGCTCGCCGTGCCGGGTGGCAACGATCCCCGGCCAAGTCCGCAGAAAGACCGCCCGCCCGGATTGGAGGGCCTGGGTAATCTGGGCGTCGGTGGCGTCGATGCCCGGCAGGGTCACCGTCACGAACTTCCCGCCGCCCGGTAGGATAGGTTTGCAACCTGTCGTTGAATCACTATCGGGAGAGTTTGCTCGGTTGTCTTGAGGCATTGAAGCCCGAAGCGCAAGCGAGGAATCGGCTTTCCCCGCTCCTTGGCGCACATTCCTTGCTGGCGCTTCGGGCTTTGATTGCCTGTCGCCGGTCACGGGAAAACTCAGCCGGCCATCCGCATCGAGCGTTGCCAGCAGGACCGGCCGCCCGCCGGTCCTAACCGCCGTGGCGAAGAGGATGTCCGGTCCGGCGAGCACGGCCACGTCCTTGACGCGCGAGACTTTTCCCGGCACAACCTGCACCTTCTGAAACTTCCGACCTTCCAGCGTCAGCGTGTTCTGGAAATCGACGGTGAGCTTGTCGCCGGCCTTGAACTCGCGCTCGATCCGCAGATACCCGCCCTCGGTGGGGGCCGGCACTGGTTCGCCTGAAGCTGCGACAACCTTCGCGGCGGAAGCCCACGCGGGCACCCGTACCCAGAGCGTGCCACGCGCGTGGCGTAGCCTTCCAGGCTGCGTTATCGTCTTGTCCCGCGGCGCGAACTCGATCTCCATGCAAGCGTAGCCCTGGAGGTAGTCTGGCTTGCTGCGGACTAAAACCATCCATTCCCGTCCGGCCGCCTTGACCGGTGCGGTGAAGCTATAGGGAAAATTGACGAAGACGCCGCGCTCGCTGCCGGCGGCCAGGTAGCCCTTGAGGAAGTGCAGTCCCAACGGTCCGTGGAAACTACAACAGAACGGCCATTCTTCGATCTTCTCGATAGCGGCGACCGGCCCGGCCGCGTCGCCATCGAGATGGGCCATGCCGTAACCACCGTTGGGGCACTGGTTCGTCGCGTACTGGTTCTGCAGCAGCCGCTCGGCGACGTCGAGGTAGCGGGTCTGGCCGGTGAACCGCCAGAGGTCCAGGCTGAACCGCAACCAATCCGACTCGCTGCAGCCTTCGTCGCCGGCGAAGAAGACGTGCCAATGCTCGCCGACGCCGCCCAGCGGCCAGACGAAGCTGCCCTTCACGGCGGCGTCCCACTTGGCCGTGGCCCGGTCCAAGTAGGTGCGGTTGCCGGTGATCTCGTAGAGATCCAGGATGCCGCGCCACGCGCAGAGGTTTCCGTGGCTGTGCTCGACCGGCAGGCAGTCGAACTTCGTGAAGAACTCGGCCATCCGCTCCGCCTGCTTCAGATAGCGGTCGTCCTTGGTCGCCTGGTAGAGCATCGCCAGGCCCTCGATGGCCGGAAAATAGCAGCAGCAGTAACCGTCGCCGTAGGTGCCGCTGGAGCGATAGTCGGCCTCGCGGGCGGGCGAGCACAACTGGTCGGCCGTGTTTACGTAGAAGTCGCCCAACCGCCGGGCGGAGGCCAGCAGGTCCTCGCGGTGGAATTCCCGGCCCGCGGTCACTAGGCCGACCAGCAACCGGGCATTGCCCCACAGCATGGGAATCGGAGGTGCGTTCTTCGGCAGCGGCTTGCTGAGATCCACCGGCACGCCGAAATGGCCGTCCGGCTTCTGAAAACGGGCGATCGTCTCCAACAGCATGGCCAGCGGCGGCGGCGAGAATTTGCCCGTCGGGCTGGTCAAACTGGCCAGTTCCAGGAACCGCCCGGAAACGTCGCCGCTGTAGTTGGTGAAGATCCGCTGGAGTTCGAACGAGACGTCGGCCCGCAGCCACGGCTCCGTATAGGGGGGCTTGGCCAACCGGGCTACGCCGTGCTGGAGCGCCTCGCCCAGCGGTCCCGAGAGAGTCACCTCGCGCGCCGGGGCCAACGTGACCGCCGGCCACGACGCGGCCTGCTCAGCCGCAAAAGCCGGGCCGACCTGGAACAACAGAACGGCAATAATCGTCAATCGATCAAGGGAGAGCATCATGGTAGAGATGGCTGAACAGGTGAACGTGCGGGTGGTCACAAGGATACATCGAGGGTTGGTGTGTCTCATGCGTACAGGAGCCTTCCCCTTGGCTTGGGAATTGCGCGGCCTAGCTCCGAAGCGGTTTCAATCCATTCACGGATGATTTGCTCGGCATTCGCCAAGGCTTCTTGGTACGTCGTACCGTCCGCGCAACAACCGGGCAATTCAGGGACCTCGGCGATAAATGCCTCATCATCGTTGCTCCAATACAAGATGATTTCGTACTTGAGTTCACTCTCCATTATTCTCCTCCAACTCTTGAGACTCTTCCGGGCCGCCCGAAGAACAATCCGGCTCCAAATCCTCCGCTTCAATTTGTGCCGCGAGACTATAGGCCGTTATCACGCCCCGAACTTGCTTGACCTGATATGGTTTTGCTTTTCCACCGCGAGGCTGTAGGTTGAGAATCTCGGCGACTCCATCGCGAGTGAAGATGTGGTGATCACCACGGATCCGCTCAACGAAACCAAGAGACAGCAACAGGGTACGAAGGCCACCGAAGGAAATATTTGCGTCGGCACTGGCCCGCAAGACCTTTTCGAGCGTTTTCGTGACCTTACTCATTATCCGCCCCTGAAGCAATCATATGTTCCAATATAATCTACATGGCTGCAAGCCACCCCGCAAGTTATGGAGTTCTTCTTCTCCTCCGCGCGATGCGACGGGCCACCAAACGCAAAAAGCAGACGAATCACGGTTCAGCTCACCCCCCGTCAGGATAGTATTGCTTGCACGTTTAATAAATCGTCTTGACCGCGACTTGCCCTGCGCTTATTATTGACAGGCAGAGCAGTAATAAATCCTCCCGCCGCGTCCTGCCCGCCCCAAGCCCGCCCCGCCAGACCGACACCAAGGTTTTGTAGGATGGACCTCCGCGTCGGTCCTTGCTTTCGCGGACGGACTCGGCGGTCCATCCACCAACGTTTTGCACGAAATACATACTACTGCGTGAATCCAGCGATCACCCCAATATTTGATTTCCAGCCGCGGACACGAATCGTGTTCGGCGCGGGGACTATCGAGCAACTGGGCGATCTGGTGCGCGAATATGGCGGGACCCGCGTGCTGCTGGTCACCGACCCGGGAATCGTGGCCGCGGGACATGTCCAGCGGGCCGAAAAATCGCTGGCCGCGGCAGGTGTCCACGTCGCATGTTTCGATCGGGTCGTCGAGAACCCCACCACGGAGATAGTCGATGCGTGCGTGGCGTTCGCACGCCGGGAGCAGATCGATTTTCTCGTCGGCCTTGGCGGCGGCAGCAGCATGGATACGGCCAAGGGCTGCAACTTCCTGTTGACCAACGGCGGGCGAATGGAAGATTACTGGGGCGTCGGCAAGGCCCGATTGCCCATGTTGCCCCTGATCGCCGTCCCCACGACAGCCGGGACGGGCAGCGAATGCCAGTCGTTCGCCCTGATCACGCACGCCCAGACCCACGTGAAAATGGCCTGCGGCGACACGAAAGCGGCGGCCCGAGTGGCGATCCTCGATCCCGAGTTGACGCTTACCCAGCCTCCGGCGGTGGCCGCGGCGACGGGCATGGATGCGCTTTCCCACGCCATTGAAACGGCCGTTACGCGACGGCGGAACCCGATCTCGCAGATGCTTTCCCGCGAGGCATTTCGTCTTTGTGCCCGAGGACTGCGACAGGTCTTCGAACACCCGCAAGATCTTACTGCGGGGAGTCAGGTTGGAAAACCTGACCTACAGGCCCGGGCCGACGTGCTCCTGGGAGCGGCCTTGGCCGGCATGGCCATCGAGAACAGCATGCTGGGAGCGGCCCACGCGGCAGCCAACCCGCTTACGGCCCGTTATGGCGTCGTCCACGGGCATGCCGTCGGCCTGATGCTGCCGGCCGTGGTACGATTCAACGCCCGGGATCCGGAGGTGGCGCCGCTCTATCATCAGTTGGCCCTGCATGGCGGACTGATCGAAGCCAGGGCCGCCAACGGCATGCCGGCCGGGGAGAAGATTGCCCGGTTTCTTGGCAATTATCAGCAGAAGGCCGGGCTGCCGCGGCTCGCTTTCCGGGCTCGAGTTGTCCGCCGGCGAGATTGAACTGCTGGCCGCCGATGCGGCAAAACAATGGACGGGAACATTTAATCCGCGACCGGTTGGCCCGCAAGAATTTGCCGACCTGTATCGGGAAGTTTTGACGGACGGGGAAGGGGCGAACCAGAAATGATGGCGAACACCTTTGAGTTATCTTCGCAAAGGCGCAAAGGCGCAAAGACGCAAGAAGAGACGGAAGGCGGTCTTTGCCCCGGAGGGGCAGTCGAGAATAGCCTAGCGCGGGCACCATGCTTGCATGGTCGTCGCTGGGTAGGGAATTTCGCGAGGCCGCATTTAGTCCCGGAGGGACGACTGAAACGGCCGGCGGCACCCTGTCTCAGTCGTCCCTCCGGGACTGTCGTGCTCAATCGCCATTCTTGCCCAGCAATGAATTGCTGGGCTATTCTCAATCGTCCCTCCGGGACGGGGAAACACGACCTGAGTTCCGGGACGGCAAGACACGACTTCACCTTCCTCCTTCTTTTGTGCCTTGGCGGCTTGGCGCCTTGGCGTAAACTCCCGAACGGACATTCTCCCCCTTGCCAACAACCCCCCTCTCTCCATCCTTCGCCGCGCGTACGAAAGGCCACGCCATGACGACTTCCCTAGAAGAACTCTCGCCGGAGAGCCAGGCCAAGACGACGGCCGGCAATTACTTCGTCGGCAACTATCCGCCGTTCTCGTTCTGGAATGCCGCCGGCGCCGAGCAGGCCCGCGCCGCGATCGCCCAACCGCCGCTCGACGGCACGCCGATGGGCATCTATGTCCACTTGCCGTTTTGCCGCCGCCGGTGCCATTTCTGCTACTTCCGCGTCTACACTGGTCGCGACGCCCGGCAAGATCGAGTGACCCAGTACCTCGACGCCGTGCTCCGCGAAGCGGCCTCGTATAGTGAAACGCGGCTCTTGGCCGGTCGGCGGCCGCGCTACGTGTACTTCGGCGGTGGCACGCCTTCGTTCCTGTCCATCGAACAACTCACGCGACTTTTCACGGGACTGCAAAAGCACTTTCCCTGGGAGAAAACGGAAGAGATCGCCTTCGAATCGGAGCCCGGCACGCTGACCGACGAAAAGCTGCATGCCCTGCACGGCCTGGGCGTTACGCGGCTGAGCATCGGCGTCGAGAACTTCGACGACGAGATCCTCCGCAGCAACGGCCGCGCGCACCTCTCGAAGGAGGTTTATCGGGCCTACGAGGTCTCCCGCGCGGCCGGCTTTCAGCAGATCAACATCGACCTGATCGCCGGCATGCTCAACGAAACCGACGCCAATTGGAAGGAGTGCGTCCGCAAGGCCATCGCGTTGGGGCCCGAATGCGTGACCGTCTACCAGATGGAGGTCCCCTTCAACACGAAGATTTACAAGGAAATGCACGAGAAGGGCGACATCGTGGCCCCCGTGGCCGACTGGCCGACCAAGCGGGCGTGGGTCGATTACGCCTTTTCCGAGTTGGAAACGGCCGGCTACACGATCACCAGCGGTTACACGGCGATCCGCAACCCCAGCGTCAACCACTTCCAGTATCGCGAGTACCTGTGGCGCGGCGCCGACATGATGGCGCTGGGCGTGGCCTCGTTCGGCCACCTCCGCGGGACGCACTATCAGAACGAGAAAGATTTTGGACCCTACACCGAGCGCGCCGCTCGCGGCGAGCTGCCCATTGCCCGCGGCATGGCCTTGAGCGACGACGACCGGCTGATTCGCGAGTTCATCCTTTTGTTGAAGCTCGGGCAGGTCGAGGCGGCCTACTTCCAGGAAAAGTTCGGCGTCGACATTTTCACGCGATTTGCCGAACCGCTGCGGCAGCATGCCGCCCACGGTTACCTGACGCTGGGCGACGGGGCACTCGGTGCTCCGGGTCGCGTGACGCTCACGCGGCAAGGCCTGCTGCGGGTCGATGAGTTGTTGCATGAGTTCTTCCGCGCGGAGCACCGCAGCACGCGCTACACGTGACGGAGTGAAAAGAGTGTTCCGCCTGAAGCAGGAAACGCCCAGAAAGACCTGGCCATGAGTTTGCCGAACTTGCGAGCGAATACGGAAGGGCCGCCGACGGAACCGGTGCGGCAGCTTACGACGCTATCCTTCGCCCCCGGGCGCCGCGCGGAGCGTGGTCCCTCCCCCACGGACTCCTGCGCGGCGCCGGGGCAAAGGGCCCTCACTCCCGGCGCCTCTCCCGGTGAGAGAGGGGAGGTGGAGAGTTGCAATCATTTTCTGGCCCTGCTCGGCGAGTTTTATGAAACCTTGTCGGAGCCGCCGGCAATTTGCGCGACGTTCGTACCGGCCGAGTCGCTCCCGCAACCGCAACATGATCTGCTGGTACACTGCAGTGACATGACGTCCACGCTTGCCCGGTACCATGGCGAGCCGATGGCGTTGAAAGTGCTTCAGCGGCACCAGGGGCCGCAGTGGTATCGGCGGCATATCGTGCTGGAAACGGAAACGTCGCGGCGGCCGGTGGAGTACGGGGCGATGCGGATCCTCCTGCCGCTCTTGAGCGAGGCGGCCCGCTTGGAAGTGCTCGCCGCCCGCTCGCCGCTGGGCGCGGTCCTGGCCCGGCATGGGCTGGCCTATCGCCATTGTCCGGGCGGTTTTTTCAAGATCCACTCGAACCGCCTGATCGAACAGGCGTTGGCGCTCCCCTCGCCGCAGTGGTTGTATGGCCGCTGCAACTGCATGAGCGATTGCGCCGGAAGGGTGGTCGCCGAAGTCGTGGAAGTCCTGCCGCCGGAGTAATCATCGTGCCGTTCAATGGTAACTCAGACTATGAACGCCCTCCCGCCCCCGCTGGGCTTGCCCCAGCGGAGCGCAGGATTGACCACTACGGGCGGGCCGCCTCCAACGTACGCCTCGCATTTTCCGCGGCCGCCGCCCGGCCCGGAAGGCCGGACGGCGACCGCGGAAAATGCGAAAGGGCCGCGAGGCGGTGTTTTAGTTGCCAATCCTTCGCTCCGCTGGGGCAAGCCCAGCGGGGGCGTTTACATGAGGTGTATCACTGTGAGTGAAGACGATTATGACGTGCTTGTCGTCGGTGGCGGGCCGGCCGGCTCGGCCGCTTCGACCGTCCTGGCCATGCACGGGCACAAGGTGCTGCTCCTGGAAAAGGAAAAATTCCCCCGCTATCACATCGGCGAGTCGCTGCTGCCGTTCGGCTACTTTCCCCTCGAGCGGATCGGCATGATCGAGAAGCTCAAGCGGTCGCACTTCCCGCGGAAGTACGCCGTGCAGTTCGCCGGCCAGGACGGCCGGGTCTCCGCGCCCTTCTATTTCCACAAGCATTTGCAGCACGAAGCGGCCGTCACCTGGCAGGTCGTCCGCGGCGAGTTCGACCAGATGCTGCTGGAGAACGCCCGCGAGAAAGGCGTCGAGGTCCGCGAACAGACCAAGGCCACCGGCCTGCTCCGCGAGGAGGGGCGGGTCGCCGGCGTCACGGCCGTCGGCCCCGACGGCCGCGCGTACGAGGTGCGGGCCAAGATGACCGTCGACGCCAGCGGCCGCGACATCTTCACCCTCAGCAAGACCAACGGACGGAAGTGGGACCCCGTGCTCAACAAGATGGCTGTCTGGACCTATTATCGCGGCGCGCTCCGCGACCCGGGGATCGACGAAGGCTCGACCACCGTGGCCATGGTGCCCGAGCGGGGCTGGTTCTGGTATATCCCCCTGCCCGACTACGTGGTGAGCGTGGGCGTGGTGGCCGAGAAGGACTATCTCTTCGGCCAGCCCCGCGATCTTGCCGACATCTTCCAGGGCGAGGTCGAGAAGAACCTCTGGATCAAACAGCACCTGGCCCAAGGCCGGCAGTTCGGCAAGTATCACACCACGCGCGAGTATTCCTACCGCGGCGAGCATAGCGCCGAAGACGGACTGGTGCTGGTCGGCGATGCGCTGGCCTTCCTCGATCCGGTCTTTTCGTCCGGCGTTTACCTGGCGCTGAAGAGCGGCACGCTGGCCGCCGACACGGTCCATGAGGCCCTGTTGGCCGGCGATGTTTCCTCCGCGCGGTTCGCGCCCTATTCCGAGCAGATGTGCCGCGAGATCGAATCGATGCGGAAGCTGGTCTATGTCTTCTATCACCAGAGCTTCAGCTTTGGTAAATTGATCCGGGCCAACCCGGACATCCGCGGCGACCTGACCGACTGCCTGATCGGCAACCTCGACAAGGATTTTCAGCAGTTGTTCCAGGCCGTCGAGGAGCAGGCGGCCATCCCCGCGCCGCTGCCGCACGGGCGACCGAGGATGACAATGGCAAGGACTTAGCCACGGATCAAACACGGATGAAACACGGATTGCTTTGCGGACCAATTTCTGCCGTCGTTTTCCAAGTTTCTTCATCCGTGTTTCATCAGTGTTCAATCCGTGGCTACGTATATTTTGATGAGTGACAACGATGCCCTACGAGTTCCATAGCCGCCAGCGCGTCGAGTTTGCCGACACCGATATGGCCGGGATCGTCCATTTCTCGAACTTCTTCCGCTACATGGAGCGGGCCGAACACGAGTTCCTGCGTTCGCTCGGCCTGTCGGTGCATGCCGTCAACGGCGACGACCTGGTGTCGTGGCCGCGGGTCAGCGCCGATTGCAAGTTCCGCGCCCCGCTGAGTTTCGAAGACGAACTGGACGTGCATCTGCTGGTGCGGGAGAAGCGATCGAAGTCGGTCACCTATGAGTTCCGTTTCTACAAACAAGGCGACGAGAACCTCGTGGCCATCGGTTCGATCACCGTGGTCTGCGTGTCGATCGACCGAACCACCGGGCGGATGGCGTCGATCCCGATCCCGGAATCGATCGATCGGCTGATCGAAGTCGCCCCGGCAGACGTGTTGAAGAGGAAGTAAGGAGTAGGGTGGGCCGAGTGAAACGAGTCCCACCATTTTCCGGCGTTTTTCCTGGTGGGACTCGTTTCACTCGGCCCACCCTACTTCATGGAGCAACCATAAGTCATGCCTCCGCAGTCTGAACAATCGAGTATTGCCTGGATCACCTACGCCCTGATGACCGTCGCCGCCTGGGGCGTGTACGGCATTTTTCTGCAAATCGGCGGAGACGGCATGGCAGGCGAAGGCAGCATGCGGGATCCGGCGATTGCGACCATCGCCCGTCTGAAGGCGTTTCTCTTCGTCGGCATCGCCTACTTTCTCACGGCCGTCGTGCTGCCGTTCGCGATGCTGTGGGTCAACAAGAGCACCCAATGGAATTTTCACGGCCAGTGGTTGGTCGTGGTCGCTGATTGCCGGCGTCGTGGGCTCGATCGGGGCGTTCTGCCGTGCTGCTGGCCTTCGGCAATGGCGGCACGGCACCGGTGGTGATGACGATCGTCTTCGCCGGCGCCCCGCTCGTGAACGCCGTGGTCGGTCTGCTCAAGATCCGCCCAAAGACGGTTGGGGCTCGATCCCCTGGCCATTCTATTTGGGCTTCGCGCTGGCAGTCTCGGCGCTGCCCTCGTGACCATTTACAAGCCTGCCCCGGCGCCGCATGGAGCACCTGCCGTGCAATCACTCACCAAGAAATAAGAGATACCACGAAATACACGAAACACAGGAAAGAAGAGCGAGGAAGATGTACGACAGAAAAATGAAATTCGAAATTCATTTTCTTCCTATCTTCCTTTCGCACGTCTTTCTGTCATTCTCCAATTCTTCATGTCGTCTATGATCCCGCACCGCTTTCCCAGTCGCGAAGCGATTGCCGCGCACCAGTTGCCGCAACTCCGCAAGCTCTTGCACGTGGTAGCCGCCGGCAATCCGTACTACGGTCCGCGGTTGCAGGAAGCGGGCCTGGCGGGCGAAGTCCGCACGCTGGACGTCTTCTTCCGCGCTATGCCCTTCACGCGGAAGGAGCAGATCGCCGCCGACCAGCAGTCCCATCCGCCCTACGGTACGAACCTTACTTTCCCGCTGAGCGCCTACAACCGCTTCACTCAGACCAGCGCCACCAGCGGAGCGCCGTTGCGCTGGCTGGACACGCCGGAAAGCTGGCAGTGGATGCTCGATAATTGGAAGCAGGTCTTGGCCGCCGCGGAAGTCAGGCCGGCCGACGCCGTCTACTTCGCCTTTTCCTTCGGGCCGTTCCTCGGCTTTTGGACGGCGTTCGAGGCGGCCTGCCAGATGGGTTGCCGCTGCTTGCCCGGTGGAGGCTTGAGTAGCCTCGCGCGTTTGCAAGCCATGCGCGACAACGCCGTGGATGTCCTCTGCTGCACGCCGACCTATGCCATACACCTCGGCCAGGTCGCGGCCGACGCCGGGATCGATCCAACGTCGCTGGCCGTACGAACGATCATCGTCGCCGGCGAACCGGGCGGCAGCGTGCCCACCACCCGCGAGCAGATTGAAATTACCTGGCCGCGGGCCGCGGTCTTCGATCACCACGGCATGACAGAGGTCGGGCCCGTGACCTACCAGTGCCCGGAGCGGCCCTGCACGCTGATGGTCATCGAGTCGTCGTACATCGCCGAGATCATCGATCCCTTGGGTGACAGGGCGGTTCCTCGGGGTGAAGTCGGCGAATTGGTCCTCACGACGCTCGGTCGCGTCGGTTCGCCGCTGATCCGCTATCGCACGGGTGACCTCGTGCGGGAGAACCTCGACGTCGCCGTACGCGAGGGCCGCCACGAGTTGGCCCTGCGGGGCGGTATCCTCGGCCGGGCCGACGACATGATCCTCGTCCGCGGCGTGAATCTCTATCCGGCCGCCGTGGAGAACCTCATGCTCTCGCTGCCCGAGGTGGCCGTCTACCAGGTCGAGGTGGACGCGCGGGGCCCGATGGTCGAACTTCACTTGCGCGTCGAACCGTCCGCGGCCACGGGCGACGAGGGCGAGTTGGCCGTCCGCGTGCAGTCGCAATTTCGGGCCGCCTTCAATCTCCGCGTGCCGGTCACGGTTTGCCCGCCCGGAGCGCTGCCGCGAGGGGAAATGAAGTCGCGGAGGTGGGTGCGGAGGTAGGGACGTAGAACATGCAGCGATGGGACATCTTTTGCACGATCGTGGATAACTATGGCGACATCGGCACGTGCTGGCGGCTGGCCCGACAGTTGGCCGATGAACACGACGCCGACGTCCGCTTGTGGGTCGACCAGTTGCAGGGCCTCGCGCAGCTCTGCCCGGCCGTTTCGCCCGACGCCGACCGGCAGCACGTCGACCGGATCGAGATTCGCCGCTGGCGGTCCGACTTTCCGGCGGTGGAAGCGGCTGACGTCGTGATCGAGGCGTTCGCTTGCGAATTGCCCGAAAGCTACGTCGCGGCGATGGTGCGGAAGGCGGCGGCCGGGCAGAGTGCGGCGCCGGTGTGGATCAACTTGGAATACCTCAGTGCGGAAGCCTGGGTCGAGGGCTGCCATCGGTTGTCGTCGCTGCGGACGAAATGGACCGCTGGAGAAATACTTCTTTTTTCCCGGCTTCACTCCGCAGACCGGCGGGCTGTTGCGTGAACGCGATCTGCCCGGCAAGCGTGCCGCGTTCGATGCGGCCGCCGAAGCGGAATTTTGGCACGGCGTGGGGGTCCCGGCCCGTAGCGATCGCGAACTGCGAGTCTCGATTTTCTGTTACCAGAACGCGTCCTTGCCCGACTTGCTCCAGTGTTGGGCCGACGGCCCAGGCGCCGTGACTGTGCTGGCCACGCCGGGCCACGCCGCCGAGCAGATAGCCGGCTGGTTCGGCGAGCCGCTGTTGCCGGGGAGGCCGCTGCGGCGGTCGTCGCTGACGGCCTATCCGCTGCCATTCCTGCCGCAGTCGAGCTTCGACCGGCTGCTGTGGGCATGCGACGTGAATTTCGTCCGCGGCGAGGACTCGTTCGTCCGCGCCCAATGGGCCGGACGGCCGTTCGTGTGGCAGATCTATCCCCAGGCGGAAGAATCGCACCTGGTCAAGCTGGAGGCGTTTTTGCGACGATATCTCGATGGTTTCGAGCAATCCGCGGTCGTGCGGCGGTGCTGGCAGGCATGGAATGGCAGGGGCCCTATCGCCGCGGCCTGGCCGGATTTCGCCGCCCAGCGCGAGGCCATCGAGCAGCAGGGCAAAGTCTGGGCAAGCAGTCTTGACGAAACGGGCGATTTAGCCCACAATCTAGTCTGCTTCGTGCGCGGGATTTGAGCTGTCTACCGCCGGGCGTCGCAACGCATCGAGCGCTGCGGTGGGCCGCTGCCGAGGCTTAACTTCGAAAGTCAAGATGGGAGTCTGATCATGAGTGTCATGACCGCCGGCGAACTTCAGTCGGGCAACGTCGTTATCGTCGAGAAAAATCCGCTGGTGGTGCTGAAGCGGCAGACCACCAAATCCGGCCGCAACGCGGCCGTGGTCAAGTTGCGGGTGAAGAACCTCATGACCGACCGCATTTCCGAGTCGGTGATGAAGGCCGAAGAGAAGATGGAAACGGTCGTCCTGGAAAAGAAGGAATGCACCTATTCCTATTACGCCGCGCCCAATCACGTGTTCGTCGACGCGGAATTCAACCAGTACGAAATCGATGCGGAAACCATCCCGGACCTGGGGAAGTACCTGATTCCCGAGATGAGCGAGGTCTGCGAAGTCACCTTTTACGAGGGCCGTCCCATTTCCGTGGTCCTGCCCAAGATCATCGTGCGCGAAGTGGAATACACCGAGCCGGCCGCTCGCGGCGACACTTCGGGCAAGATCACCAAGGCGGCGATCTTGAAAGGCACCAAGCACGAACTGCAGGTCTCGGCCTTCATCGAAATCGGCGACAAGATCGAGATCGACACCGAGACGGGCGAATTCCGGCGGCGCAGTGCTTGACCGCGGGCTGTCCCCGGCGCTGTCCGGGGAAGGCGCTGTCTGGGGAAGCGGTTGGCCCCGCGGGGCGGCATCCTTGGCCTGCGCCGACGACATGATCCTCTCCAATTCGGAATCCTCGGTCATCGGCAAATTCGCCAAGCAAAAGCCAATTTCATTGGGTCTTGAACCCCTCCAGCTTCTTCTTCACTTCGTCCGCATCGAAATTCCCCTGCGGCTTCTTGTCGAGGTTCTGCTGCAAGTCCTCGAAGGTCGGCGTCTTCGAGGGCACGCCGCCGGCGGGCACTTCCAGCCCGGCCGTCCAGACGATGCCGTTGAGCACGACCGTGCGGAAACTGTCGCAGCCCCAGTTCCAGTGGTAATGGGCGCCGGTGAAGCCGAAGCCGCGGCCGCCGTCCGGCCGCTGGTAGGCCCAGGCCATGTGCTCGGGCATGCCCTTGCGGGCGAAGACGTGCGGATTGGCCCCGTGGGCGTCGTTGCCCTTGCGATGCACCGCGTCGGGCGGAACCGCCGTGAGAATCGGCGTCACGCCCTTCATGTCGTCGGCAAAACGCATGTGATAGTACCACTCGTCGTTGACCGTGAAGGGACGGACGCCGCGGGCCACGGGGTGGTCGGGGAACTTCTCGTAATGGGCCGTCCAATCCGGATTGACCGACCAGAAGGTCTCGAAATAGCCGCCGATCCAACTCTTCATCAGGTCGCCCGGCTTGCCCTTGGGCACCTCGACGGCATAGTGGATGCAGGCCAGGCCGACGCCCTTCTTGGCCAGCGCGTCGAACTCGTCGAGATGCTTCATCAGCAGGTGGCCGCCGCCGCCGTCGCAGAAGATGACCACGGTGGCCGCGTCGTCCAAGGCATGCGGGTCCTTCGGCCAGCCCTGGTAGACGACCGTCTCGGCCTCGGGAACGTTTTCCTGGATGCACTTGGCCAGCAGCAGGCAGCCGGCATGGTGCTCGTGCTGGGCATAGCCGTGGCTGGGACTGCCGGCAAGGAAGACGATCTTCTTCGTCTTTGTTCGGGGCATCGGCTTTCATCAGGTTGTCGTGCTTGAGTTCCTTGAACCGCACGTTGCGGAACTGCACCTTCATGGGCGGGCCGGCATGGATCTGCAAGGCGATGACGCCGTCCTTGCGGGCCACCTTGTCTTCATCGACCAGTTCGCACATCAGGTGCCCGTTGACCTTCTCGATGATGCGGTTTCCCTGGGCGGTGATGTCGTACTCGTTCCAGTCGCGGTGCTTGATGAACTTGCCCAGTTCGGCCGCGTCGGCGAAGCGTTCGATCTTGTGCTTGCCGTCCTTGCCGATCACTACCTTCTCGCCGCGGCCGGCCAGGCCGCCGCGATAGTTCTCGCCGTAGCAAGTGCCCGTGTAGTGGTCGGTGGAATCCATGTCGGGCTGATAGCCGAAGACCCGCCATTTCTCGGGGCCTTCCCAACTGCGGATCTGCACGCCGGAGTTGGCGAAGCCCGGATTGGGCATGCGGAACTCGATCTTCAGTTGGAAGTCGCCCGGCTTGCCGCCCCGCCAGATGAGAAACGTGTTGTGGGGCGCGGGATTCTCCTTGGTCGTCTGGCCGGTGATGCAGCCGTCCTCGACCCGCCAGAACCGCGGATCGCCGTCCCAGCCGTCCAGCGTCTTGCCGTCGAACAACGAGCGGAAGCCGTCAGCGTCTGGGGCCGGAGGTTCGGCACGTGCCGCCGACCATGGGTACATGGTGCCCGCGGCCAATCCCATGGCAATCCCCAGGCACCAGGCCGCCGCCGACCATGCGTACATGGTGCCCGACAAGCGGACCGATTGAACTCCCCTTCGCAAAACGGAATTTATTTCGTTGCCTTCGCGGTTCATAATGGTTCTCCAGGATCAAAGTGGTGAAATGGGCAAGCGGTCGCAGTATAACATGACGCTTTGGCGGTTGCAAATCCGAGGCCGGAATTTGCCGAAAACGCCGATTGTGCCCGCCTTGCCGGGCCGTGAATCCCCAGAAGTAGCATCATCCGGGTGTCTTTCTTTCCGCGTGTCAAAAAGCTGAACCTATGATTTCCTGAGGATGCCTGACAGAACCTGGAATCGGCCGAATTCCGGGACACCCAAATCGGGTTCGGTCAGCCATCCTGAGAACCTGTTTAGAACCTGTCCGAGAACCGGATTGGGCCCGCTGGAATCCCGGGATCACCGCTGGGTTCTGGATAGGTTCTTCGTGACTGCTGGCGGCGCTGTTGAAAGCGGAAAAGGCCCCTGAATCGGGTAGGGTTATGTTTGAGATGCTTGGCGATCTGTCGTTTGCGATCTTGATGAGTTCCGGTGGCGCGGGGGCCGGCTGGTTGCTGCATCGCGCCCTCCGCGGAACTCCGGCGAAACTGCCGGAAGAACAGCGTCTGGCCAAGGCAAGTCCTCACGCGGCTGAAAGACCTGGCCAGCCACATGGCGGCCAACGTCGGGCAACACAGCAGCCGGGTCGAAGAGATCAACCAGGAATTGACCGTGGCGAGACCCACGAACCCGAGGGCGTGATCTCGGCCGTCGCGCGGCTGATCGAGGCCAACCAGTCGATGCAGTCGCAACTCAGTTCCGTGGAGGACAAGCTCCACGAACAATCGCGGCTCGTGGAAATGAAGGCCGCCGAAGCCCGCACCGACGTCCTCACGGGCCTGGCGAATCGCCGGGCCTTCGACGACAAGGTGGCCGCCTGCTTCGACGAATTCCAGCGCAGCCGCCGGCCCTTCTCGCTGATCCTCGGCGACATCGACCATTTCAAGAAGTTCAACGATACCCACGGGCATCAAACCGGCGACGAAGTGCTGCGCGGCACGGCGCGGGTGTTGCGCGAGTCGGCCCGCGAGAGCGATTTTGTCGCCCGCTACGGCGGCGAGGAGATGGCGATCGTGCTGCCGGGGACCAAGGCCGACGAGGCCATCCGCGCCCTGGAGCGGGCCCGGCAGGCCGTCGAGTCGGCCCGCTTCCGTTCGCCCGCCGGCGAGTTGAAGGTCACCATGAGCTTCGGCGTTGCCGAGTTGCTGCCGGGCGAGGACGTTCCCGCGCTGATCCGCCGCGCGGACGCCGCGTTGTATGCGGCCAAGCAAGCCGGGCGGAATCGCGGCTGCTGGCACGACGGCCGGGAGATTCGGCCCATTGCCCGGCCGTGCGACGTGAAGCCGGTGGAGAAGGTTCAGCCACCCGCTCCGACGCCGGCACCCGCGCCGGAATCGCTATACGGGACTTTGCTCCAAGAGCGATTTCGGCCTGAGCCTGGGCCGTCGGCTGGCGGAATGGCGGCGGCGCGGTTCGGCCCCGGCCCTGTTGCTGATGCGGATCGACGACTTCCCCGCGCTGGCAAAACGCTACGGCCGCGGAGATTGCCGACCTCGTGCTGCGCAGTGCCGTGCAATTCCTCGAGCGCTTCGATCCGCGCGATGGATCTGGGAAGCCAGTACGGCGAGGCCGACTTTCGCCATGTTGCTGCCCGGCGCCAGCACGACGGAACTGATCCGCGTGGCCGAGCGGTTGCGGCAGGCGGTCGCCCGCTGCGTCTTGCCGATCGACGGCCAAGCGGTGCAGTTCACGGTCAGCCTGGCCGGCGCGGTGGCCATTCAGACCGACACCACGGAGGCGATGCTCGCCCGCGTCGAAGCAGGCCTTGGAGCAGGCCACGGCGGCCGGCGGCAATTGCAGCTATCTTCCACAACGGCCACCAGGCCGAGCCGGCCCAGGCCGCGCTGGAGCGGATTCGCGCCGCGGCCGCCGTGTAACGCGAAGGAAGCGGTTGGATTTGCTGGCTTCGGGTCTGAAATCAAACCCTTCTCTATTGCATTCGTTTGCGCCTTTGCGGCTTCGCGCCTTTGCGTGAAATTCTTCGCGACTAACGTCCATCGAGCCGATACAGAACCCTCCTGGTGCAGGTGAAAGCCAATTGACAACGCCACGCTCGGCTGTGAGAATTCAGTAGCATGCCCAAACTTCAAGTCGAAAACATCACCAAGCAATATCCCACGCGGGCCGAGCCGATCGAGGTCCTCCGCGGCGTGTCGCTGGCGCTCGATCCGGGCCAGAACCTGGCGATCCTCGGCCCCAGCGGCTCGGGCAAGAGCACGCTCCTGAGCATCCTGGGCACGCTGGAAACCCCCACCAGCGGCCGCGTGCTGCTGGACGGCGTCGATCCGGCCGAACTCGACGAGCGGCAACTGGCCGCCTTCCGCAGCCGGCGGATCGGCTTCGTCTTCCAGGACCATTACCTCCTGCCGCAATGCTCGGTGCTGGAAAACGTGCTGCTGCCCGCCGTGCCGCTGGGACCCGTCGGCGCGGAGACGATCCAGCGGGCCGAGATGCTGCTGGAACGCGTCGGCCTGGCCGACCGCCGCGAGCATCGCCCGGCGGAACTCTCCGGCGGCGAGCGGCAGCGGGCCGCCTTGGCCCGGGCCCTGATCAACGCCCCCGATCTGCTCCTGGCCGACGAGCCGACCGGCAACCTCGATCGCACCACGGCCCAACAGGTCGGGCAGTTGCTGGTCGAATTGCAGAAGACCGAGCCGATGATCCTCATCGTCGTCACGCATAGCCAGCGGCTGGCCGAGTGCCTGCAAACGCGGCTGGAGTTGGACGCCGGCCGGCTTCGAAGACGAGACACGAATCGGTTGACAATGGTTTCGAATTCCGTTTTTGAATTTGTTTCGATTTCGACATTCGGATTTCGATTTCTTGCCATGTCGCTGTTTCGTCTCATCCTGCTTTCGGTCCGGCATTTCTGGAAAATGAACGTGGCGGTCGCCTGCGGCGTGGCCGTCGGCACCGCCGTGCTCACCGGGGCCCTGCTCGTCGGCGATTCCATGCAGGGCAGCCTCCGCGACCTGGTGCTGGCCGGGCTGGGCCGCATCGACGAAGTCCTGGTGGCCGACCACTTCTTCCGCGAAGAACTGGCCGGCGACAAGTCCTCCGGCAGTCCCGCGGCCCCGGTCGATTCTCTATTCCGCCAGCGTGGAAACGGTCCATCCGGCGCCGCCGGCCCGCGTGGACCAGGTCAACCTCATCGGCTGCGACGAGCGGTTCTGGCAACTGGGCAACGGCAGGCCGCCGACACCGCTGAGGCGCGACGAAATCGTTCTCAACGAACCGGTGGCGCGATTGCTCGCCGTGAAAGAGGGCGACGCGGTGATGCTGGGGCTGCCCAAGACCGGCGGCATCCCGGCGGAAAGCGCCTTCGGCCGCAAGCGGGTGTCGGTCGATACCATGCGGCTGAAGGTCGCCCGCGTGATTCCGGCCGAGGGCCTGGGCCGCTTCGGCCTGCGGCCCAATCAGCGGGTGCCGCGGAACGCCTACGTTTCGCTCGCCGCTTTGCAGGCGCAGCTCCAAGAGCCCGGCCGGGTCAACGCGATCCTCCGCCCGACTCCGCCGCCCGGCACGCCCTGGCATCCGCAGCTGGCCGACTACGGCATCCATGTCGAGCCGTCGCCGCAGGGCTATATCGACGTGACGACCGAGCGGATGATCTTCCCGCCGGCCGTCGAGCAGGCGCTCGCTCAAGCAACTCGGCGAGCTCGACGTCCAGCCGACCTTGACCTATCTGGCCAACAGCATCGCCTGCGGCAAACTGGAGGTGCCCTACTCGACCATCACGGCGATCGATTTCCAGGACCAGCCGCCGTTGGGCCCTTTCCTTTCCACCGACGGTTCGCCCCTGCCCAAGCTGGGCGACGGCCAAATCGCCTTGAACACCTGGGCGGCCGAGCGGCTGAAGGCCCACGTGGGCGACTCGATCCGCGTCACGTACTTCGAGCCCGAAAGCAACGTTCGGGCTGCTTCAAGAGCGCACGGCCGAACTTCAGCTGGCGGCGATCGTGAAGCTCGAAGGGGCCGCCGCCGACAAGCGCCTCACGCCGACCGTTCGCGGCCTGACCGACAAAGCGACGATCGAAGACTGGGACCTGCCTTTCGAGATCCAGCGGGGACGGATCAAGCCGGACGACGACCAATATTGGACCAAGTACGGCGCCACGCCCAAGGCGTTCGTCTCGCTGGCCACGGGACGGCGGCTGTGGGCGAGCCGCTTTGGGCAGACGACCGCGCTGCGGATTCGGCCCGCGCCAGGCGATACGGCGGAAACCGCGGCCCAGACGCTTGCCCAGCGGCTCGATCTCGACCCGGTGGCGCAGGAATTCGTCTTCCGGCCGATCAAGGAGCAGGCCCTGAAAGCCGCGGCCGGCACGACGCCCTTCGGCGTGCTCTTCCTCAGCCTTCAGTTTCTTCGTGATCGCCGCGGCGGTGATGCTCGTCGTGCTCTTGTTCCGCTTGGGGATCGAACAACGCGCCAAACACGTGGGTCTGCTCTTGGCCCTGGGCTTTCGCCCCCGGCAGATCACGCGGCTTCTGGCGGGCGAGGGCCTGTTGGTGGCGATCGCGGGAAGTCTGATCGGCACGCTGGCCGGAGTGGGCTACGCGGCGCTGATGCTCTTCGGGCTGCGAACCTGGTGGCTGCCGGCCATCGGCACGCCCTTTCTCACGCTGCACGTTTCCTGGCAAAGCCCGGCGATCGGTTTCGCCAGCGGCCTCTTGATGGCCCTGGCGGCGATCTGGCTTGCCGTGCGCCGCATGGGCCGAATCGCGCCGCGGCGGTTGTTGGCCGGCGAGGCGCGTAGGGTGGAAAGGGAGAAAGGCGAGAAAGCGGAGAGGGGGAAGGCGGAGAAGGCGAGAGAAAGAGGGGGAGAAAGAGAGCAGGATCTCGCCTTCTCCCTTTCTCCCTTTCTCCCTTCTCTCCCTTTCTGCTTCCTCCTCCTCGCCCTCGCCCCTGCCGTCATCCTCCTGCTCGTGCCGCTGGGCGAGGATGCCCAAGTCGGCGCCTTTTTCGGCGCCGGCTCGCTCTCGCTGCTGTCGCTGCTGACGCTGGTCTACTTGCAACTCCGCCGCGGCGCGACCGGGCCGGCGGTGGCCCGCGGGCGAGGCAACCTGCTGCGCCTGGCGCTCCGCAATGCGGCCCGCAACCCCGGCCGCAGCGCCCTGGCCATCGGACTGACGGCCTCGGCCTGCTTCTTGATCGCGGCGGTGAGCGTGTTTCGCGTCGATCCGGCCAGGCAGGCCGCCGATCGCACCAGCGGCAGCGGCGGCTTTACCCTGATCGGCCAGAGCGAGTTGCCGATCTACTTCGATCTCGACACGCCCCAGGGCCGAAAGGAGATCGGCTTCGAGCCCGACCAGGAGGACCTGCTGGCCAAGTGCCGTTTCTACTCCTTCCGCGTCAAGTCGGGCGACGAGGCAAGCTGCCTGAACCTTTATCAACCGCGGCAGCCGCGTTTGCTGGGCGTGGGGCCGCAAGTTCATCGCCCGCGGCGGCTTCGCTTGGGCCGACGCACCGGATATGCCAAACCCCTGGCAAGTGCTGGCCCCGGACGCACCGCGGAGCCGAGGGCAGGACGAAGACTTGATCCCCGTCGTGCTCGATCAGACGACTGCCAACTACGCGCTCGATCTTTGGAACGGACGCGGCGAACACTTCACCATCCACGACGCCCACGACCGCCCGCTCGACGCTTCAAGTCGCCGGGCTGCTCGGAAGACAGCATCTTCCAGGGCGACCTGTTGATGGGTGAAGACGATCTACACCGCTACGATCCGGACGTGGTCGGCTACCGTTACTTCCTCATCGAGACTCCGCCGGGCGAAGCGACCGCGGTCCAGCAGGTCTTGCAGCAGAAGCTGGGCGACTACGGCTTCGGCATCGGAAACGACCGTCGAGCGACTCAGCACCCTGGCCGCCGTCGCAGAACACGTATCTTGCCACGTTCCAGAGTCTCGGCGGGCTGGGGCTCTTGTTGGGCACGATCGGGCTGGCCGTCGTACAATGGCGGAACGTCTTGGAGCGGCGGGGCGAGTTGGCCCTGCTCCGCGCCGCCGGTTTCCCCGCGCGAACTTTGGCCATCCTCGTGGCCCTGGAAAACGTGTTGCTGCTCTTGCTCGGGCTCGGCGTCGGGCTCACTGTCCGCGCTGGTGGCCGTCTTGCCGCACCTCGATCGGCCGCGGCGCCGCCGTGCCCTTCGGGCTGTTGGCCGCCATCTTCGCCTTGGTCTTCGTTGCCGGCCTTGCCGCCAGTCTCGCGGCCGTGCGCGGCGTCTTGCGCACGCCGATCCTGCCCGCCTTGCGCGAAGAACGGTGACTCGTCAGGCTCTTTCTTGGAAAAAGCCTGATGAATTACCGCTGTCCACGTTCGATCTCCGCGCGGATTGCCTGCAACTCGGCCGTTGGCTCGTGATCAGCCAAGTCGGTCTTGCCGGCGCGGCGATACCAGTACAAACTGTTGTTGCGGTCACCTTCGATCTTGTGCAATACGGCGTGGATCCAACTAGCCGCGCGGTCGGAATCGTATTGCTGCACGATGCCGTGGGCAGCGTCCCATTGGCCGTCCAAAGCCAAGTCGATGGCTCGCAGGAGTTCGGCGTTCATGGTGTTTCTCGCATGTCGAGGTTTTCACTATTATTATCGCTGCGAAACTCAGCGTCGGCAAGCAACTCCTGTAATGCAAATCCGACTCTTTCTTCGGTCAACTACCTGTGTTAAGATAGTCGTAGCCGATGAACAGTCACAAGAACAAGCACTATGAACTACGAGTTTCAATTGCGCGCCGCTCTTCTGCTCTTGGCGGTCACCGGCTGCGATCGGCAATCCGCGAACTCGCAAGTGACAGTGCCGGCGGACTCGGCCGAGGCCAAAGCCGCGCCGACCCCGCCGAGCGAGACCGCGCCAGTCGAGACCCCGCCGTCCGGAAAAAAGCAATTCGTCGGCTCCAAGACCTGCTACGATTGCCACACCAAGTTCTACGAGGTCTGGTCGACCTCGCGCCACGGCCTGGCCATGCAGCCCTATAGCGCGGCGTTCGCCAAGAAGGAACTCAAGCCGCAAGCCGCCGACGTGGTGATCGGCAAGCAGTCGTTCCGCGCGGAGATCGGCGAGCAGCAAGGCTGGGTCCGCGAGAAGGACGGCGGCAAGGGAGACCCGCTACCCGATCGCCCACGTCATGGGCGGCAAGAACGTCTACTACTTCCTCACGCCGATGCCCAAGGGCCGCTTGCAGGTCCTGCCGGTGGCCTACGACGTCCACAAGCAGACCTGGTACGACACGGCGGCCAGCGGCGTGCGGCACTTCCCCGATCGCCGCCAGCACGACGAGGCCCTGCCGTGGACCGATCGGCTCTTCACCTTCAACACCACCTGCTTCGATTGCCACGTCAGCCAACTGGCGACCAACTACGACCTGGAAACCGACACCTACCGCACCACCTGGCGCGAGGCGGGCATCAGTTGCGAGTCGTGCCACGGTCCCGGCGGCGAGCACATCGCAGGCGATGGAGGCCGGCGTCAAGGGCCACACCTCGAAAGACATCAAGATCATCCGCACGCTGCGAGTTCAGCCACGCGCAGATGAACGACATGTGCGCCACGTGCCACGCCAAGCTGGTGCCGCTGTCGACCGATTTCATCGCCGGAGAGAAGTTCTACGACCACTACGATCTGATCACGCTGGAGCACCAGGACTTCTATCCCGACGGCCGCGACCTGGGCGAGAACTACACCTTCACCTCCTGGTCGATGAGCCCCTGCTTGAAGTCGGACAAGCTGGACTGCAACCAGTGCCACACGCCCAGCGGCCGGCCGCGGTTCGAAGGCAGCAGGCCAACCAGTCGTGCCTGCCGTGCCACGCCCCGATCGTCGAGAACCCCACGGCCCACAGCCATCACAAGGCCGAGAGCACGGGCAACTCGTGCATCGCCTGCCACATGCCGATGAGCCGCTTCGCCGCGATGGCGCGGACCGATCACTCGATGCGTCCGCCCATGCCGGCGGCGACGATCGCCTACAAGTCGCCCAACGCCTGCAACCAATGCCACGCCGACCACGACGCGGCCTGGGCCGACCAGTGGGTCCGCAAGTGGTATCCGCGCGATTACCAGGCCGAGCCGCTCCGCCGGGCGGCGCTGCTGGACGCGGCGCGGAAGAACGACTGGAAGCGGCTGCCGGAAATGCTGGCCGACGTTCGGAACAAGCAGGGCGACGAGATCTACCGCAACTCGCTCGTGCGGCTGCTCCGCGGCTGCACCGATCCGCAGAAGTGGCCGGTGCTGATCGCCGCCTTGAAAGACGATTCGCCGCTGGTCCGGGCCAGCGCCGCCGCGGCCCTGGAAGGATATCTCACGCGACGAGAGCGTCGCGGCACTGCTCCGCGCCACGGCCGATCCCGTGCGGCTGGTGCGGATCCGCGCCGCGGCGGCCTTGGCTTCCGTGCATCCCGGAGCAGATCGACGACGCCGAGGCGCGAAAATCGCTTCGCCGGGCGACGGCGGAGTTCAAGAAGGCGATGGCGGCGCGGCCCGACGATTGGGCCTCGTATTCGAACCTGGGCGGCTATTACATGGAAAGCGGCGACTTCGACGCGGCGGTCGCGGCCTTCGAGACGGCCCTGAAGCTGGAGCCCCGCGTGGTCGCCCCGATGGTCAACGCTGTCGATGGCCTACGCCAATTTGAAGCAGAACGACAAGGCCGAGGCCTGGCTCCGCCGCGCGTTGAAGGCCGAGCCGGACAACGCCGCGGCCAACTTCAACCTGGGCCTGCTCCTGGCCGAGACGGATCGCCTCGACGAGGCCGAGAAGGCGTTGCGGGCCGCGCTGAAGTCCGACCCGCAGCTTGCCCCCGCGGCCTACAACCTGGCCGTGATCCTGGGCGAAAAGAAGGACCTGGCGGGAGCGGTCCAATGGTGTCGCAAGGCCCACGACTTGCGGCCCGAAGAGCTGAAGTACACGCACAGCCTGGCCTTTTATCTCAACGAAAACGGCGACAAGGACGAGGCCGTCGCCGTGTTGAAGAAGGCGATTCGAGGAGAACCCGATGTTTCTCGACGGCTGCAGCATGTTGGCCGGCATCTACGAGAGTCGCGGCGAGCGGAAGGCGGCGGCGAGGGTGCTGCGCGAGGCCCTCAGGCAGGAGGGATTTCCACCAAGGTTGCGCCGGGCATGGGAAGCCCGCGTGGCGGAGCTGGAAAAGTAGCTACTTCGCCAGCTTCTTCAACCTGCGCTGCGCCAGCACGTAAACGTCATCAGCGGCGAGGGCCGGCCGGGCCGGCACCTTGCGATACAACCCGGCGGCAACCTCGTCCAGCCCGTACTGCTCGGCGATGCGGCCCAGCACGTACCAGTCGGCCTCTTCGGTCCGCTCGCCGCGAATCTCCACGGCGCGACGGAGGTTCTCCAGGGCTTCGGACGTCTTGCCCAACTCGGCGTAGACGGTGGCCAAGGTGTGCAGGCAGGCGGCGTTTTCCTGCTTCGTCCGCTTGACCGCCGACAAGGCGTCGTCCAGGGCCTGCTGGTTCACGTTGCCCGACGCCACGGCAGCCCAGGCTAGGTTGTTCAAGACCGGCGACAACGTCTTCACCCGCGAACAGAGCGCTCGCAATCGGTTCTCGGCGGTCTGGAACTCGCCCAGGCGCATCTCTTGGAGGGCCAGTAACTCTTCGATCCGCGGGTCGTTGTCCTTCTTGTCGCCATATTGCTGCACGGCTTGACGCAATTCATCCCAATGGCCCTGGGCGGCCAGGCCGGCCAGTTTCAACCGCAAGGCCTCGACCGTGTGATCGTCGGCTTGCGCCACCTGGTCGCCGACGGTGCGCAGCGTGCTCACGCGGGCCCGCGGCGGCAGTAGCCGGGGCTGGCCTTGTTCCATCACGACGTGCCAGATCGAATCGTTGAGCTGCTCGCCGCTGACGCGGACTTGGAATCCCGCGGTCGCATCGCCGTCGACCGTAATCGTCGACTTTGACAATACGCCGTCGACGATCCGCAGCGGTGGAACCTGGTTTTCGCGGGTCGTCTCTAGCGCCGGTCGAACGGTCCGATAGATCGCTTCCAGCGCAGCCGCCATGTCGGCCGCGGAGGCGTTGCTGACGAAGAGGGCGGGAATCTTCTCGCGGGCCTTGCTGCCGGACAGCGCCGCGGCAAGCAACTGCTGCACGACGCGCCGTGGCGCATCCTGGTCAAGTTCCGCCTCGCCCCTGCGGCGCAGCGCGGCGAAGGCTTTCGCCTTGGCCCGCAGTTCCTCCCCTTTGGCCGAACCCTGCGCGGCCGCTTCATAAAGGGCGGCGGCCTGGGCATAGAGCCGCGCTTGCTGCAGATACTCGGCGGCGTTTTGCAGGACCTCGCGCCGCGCATCGGCGTCGGCGGAAATCTCGGCCGCCTTGTGATCAGCGTCGAGGACACCTTGCCGGGCGGCGATGGCGGCCACCAGGAATCCGCGCCAGCTCTGTCGATTTCTCCGCCCGTGCAGCCAGTTTCTCCAACTCGGCGTACCTTTCGCTGAAGAGCAAGGCCAAGGCCAGGTTCACCTCCAAGGAATTGAGCCGATTGCGCGGCCCAAGTTGCCGCTGGGCCTTGCGATACTCTTCGACCGCTTCCTCCAGACGCGTGCCGGGGGCATAGCGGAGACCGTCCTCGTCGTGCTCCAGCAAGATGGCGTAATCCATCCGCGTGGCGACGTCCGACGGGTCAAGCTCCAGGGCCTTGCCGTAGGCCTCCGCCGCGCCCGCCCAATCCAGGCCGCGGCGGAAGTGGCGGCCTAGCAGGTCGTGCGTGAGCGTGCGGGCCAGGCTGGCATAAGCCGCCGCCGGGGCACCCGGCGGGTACCCAGTACTCTGGGTGGCGGGTCGCGGCGCAAGCTCGACCGCCCGGCGGGCCTCGGCCCGGGCCGCTTCGCCCAGGCCCGCCTTCAACAGTAGCCGCGAATACTGCGAGTGCTGGTCGGCGCGGTCGGCATAACGGGCCAGTTCGGTGCGGGCGTGGGCCAGGGCCTCGGTCACGCGGCCGGCGGCCATTTCGCGCGCGGCGACGTTCTCCAGCCCGATCTTCACTTCCCAGGGCGAATTTTCGTCCTTGGCCAATTGGCCGATCGCCTGCCGCAAATCCTCGACTTCGTCGGCCGTGAATCGACCCGGGCCCGTATCGAGCCGGAAGGTGGCCACGACCAGGTCGTCGCCCGACATTTCGTACTTCTGGCTGATCGTTGCCGGGCCGTGCTGCCGCACGGAGGATTGCGGCAAGGCCGTGGGGGTAAAGCCGGCCGGCAAATGGATGCGGTACTGCAACTGCCGGATGTGCGGTTCAGGGAGCAAGAGCGATCCCTTCCGTTCGTCGGACGGCGGTCCGCCGGCATGGGCGGCCGAACCATCCTCCTCCGCTTGTTCGCCGCGGAACAGGCCCGGCAGCCGCTGGAAGAGACCCTCTGGCTGGAGCGTGACCGTGGCCGTGGCCTCGTCGAACTGGCCGATCCGCGCGTCGGGCACCTCGGCCGTGGCGTGGAACGGTTTGGCAAGGTCCAGCGGCGAGCTGAATTCCAAGCGCGGCGAGGTCTGCGCGCGAAACTGGTCCTTGAGGTAGTCCTTCCACTTCTTCCGCAGGGCCTTGATGCCGAGCGTGGCGTAGTCTTCGCGAAGGTCCTCCTCGCACGACCCGCCGCAGGTGACCGTGACGTGGATGCGACCCCGGCCATACTCCATGGGATACAACTCGATGACCTGTTCGCCCGTGTTAAGCTTGTAGTCCATCCGCGCGGTATGAATCAACTCGCGGGTTTCGGGGCTGACGAGCATGGCCCAACGGTCCTGATCCACCAACGGCAGCCATCCGGCCGGGGCGCAGCGTGCCGAGGGATCGATCCACGTGGGCCGGTCGCCGGAGACATAAACGATGGCATGGTCGAAGTCGCCCAGGCCGGGCAGCGCGGGCGCCACGTCGCCGTAGCGCCCGGTCCGCAGCAGGGCCACCTGGGCACGAATGCCCGCCGCGCGGAGCATCGCCACCAGGAGCGTGGCCTGGTCCTTGCAATCGCCGTAGCGGCGGACCAGCGTCTCCCGCGACGAACGAGGCACGATCGCCCCCTTGCCGAACTCCACGCCCGTGTAGCGGATCTGGCTGCGCAACAAGGCCAGCAGTTGCTGGATGATCTTCTCGCGACCCGCACCCAGAGTACTGGGTGACCCGCCGGGTGCCCCGGTCTCCGCGCCGATCGCCTTTTGCACCAGCGGGCGGACCGCCTCCAGGTCGAGGTGCGATTCGACCAGGTCGGAGTAGGCCGCGGCCACGTCGTTCCACGACTTGCCGGTGGAAAACACGACCTGCGCCAACTTGGTCTCTTCGCCCGGCAGATAGTCTTCGGGCGGGTCCGAGGCCGGCAGCGGGCCGAGTTCGAAGACCAGCGAGGTGCGTCCCCCACCCAGACTACTGGGTACCCGTTCCGTGCGGACCGGCTTGGCATCGCTGGCGACCACTTCATATTTCAGCGGCAGCGCGGCGGGGGCGTCGATCACCAGGCGGAGCTTGCGCACCGGATACTGCTGGGCCAGCAGGAAACGTTCCACGATGCCGTGGTCGAACAGCGCGCGGACCTCGTTGGTTTCGATTTCCTCTTCTACGACCGCGCCCACGACGATCGCCGGCAGTGGCCCGCGGAGCAGCTTCTCGTCGCTGAACAGGTTCGGCGCATCCTGTTCAGCGGGGGCCTCGCCGACGCTCTCTTGATCCAGCGCGTGGGCCTGACCGTCCGGCGTGATCACGCGGACGCGGAAGATCGGCTTTTCTTCGCACCACGGCGACCAATCGGCCTCGGTGCATGACCAGTCATCGACGCCCTTGTCGGTGAGATAACGGTAGACGCGCCGCGAGGTGCGATGTTGCCGACCTTGTTGGTCGAGCCGATAGACGTGCTCTTCGAAGAGCATTTCCACGTCACCGTCTTTCGGCGCCGGCGCCGCGGCCGCCGCGTGCAGGATGTCTTCCGGCTTGGCCGAGAGGGCGGGCAGGTTCCACGGGGCTTCCACCGTGGCCAGGGAGACTTGCGGGATGGACAGGGCTGCGACGACGATTCCGGCCGCGCAGCAAGGGACGAAACGAGCAGCAGACATTTGGATCTCTGTTTCAACTGACAACAAGGCGTTCTAGACCATTGCCGGGTGGCAAAACGTCATTCCGGCTGGGATTGCACACGAGATATTCTAGCTGCTCGTTACGCCCGTTGGCAACGAAAGGGGTCAACGAAGGAGAATTCCCGTAGCTTTTGATTTGACACGCTTTCCCGATTTGGGTAATGTGAATCGTATCGAGCATCGATCGATGGGCAGTCTTTTGAAAACTTCCAGAGATCGAGACCTTCACATCTAGGATACGTCCTCGACCGGAATTTCCCGTACAAGCTCGTCCCACGCCGAAAGCCGAGGGTCGCGAGTTCCGTACATTCCGGCGAGTTGCCAAACACATTCGGAAGGCCGCTCCGGAGGCAGAAAAAGTGTTATGTCAACGTCGACCGTGCCGCGGGGCTCGCCCCAATAGCCCAAGGCGATCGCGCCGCCCAGGGCGTACTCTTGGCCTCGCGACTGGAGTTGCTCCGCAACTTCCCTGGCCACCGCGGCAGCGTTCAACGGTGGCCTAGCTTCGGACACGGGCAGCCTGCTTTCTGAGGAACTCCCACGTCGATGCCGGCCAGGGAGCGCGTTGGACACCGGGCAGGCCTGCGGCGAGCCGGCTGCGGTAGATGACGGCTGCCGCCTCGCAAGCCGATTCGATCAAATGGCTTCGTTCTTGCATGCTGAACGCACGCAACCGTGCAACATTCTCCGTCTCGGCCGCAACGTGGGCCGCAGCTTGCTCGTTCATGACGACATTGGGCGCGATTGCCATTGTTACACGATCCTTGATCGGCGCAAATTCTCTGTTGCCAAACCGCAAACTACGCCGAATTATACCTTGATGGCGGTCGTTGAGCAAGAAAATCGGACGCTCACGACAGAACCCTCCTGCCCTTGACTCCCACCGCCACCAGCGGTATAAAGCCGGCCGCTCAAGGAGGAGCGGTCACCATGCATGCCTCGCGCCGTGCGCCGATTCTGTCGCATGGTTCGATCGCTGGTTGGCATCCCGCTGATGGCATGCGCCCTCGGGGTCGTAGTGCCCCCACTTTTCAAAACGGGTGGCGATCTTTGACGCGGAATCGGCCGTATTGGAAAGCGGCGGCAAGCCACCGCACTCCACAGGGTTAATCGCTGGCATCGCTCTGGGATGATGGCAGGTTGGAACTTGTTCCATGCACGTGCCGTAAGCAGGCGCTCGCGATCTCGTGGCGGCGGACCATCCCCATCACCTTTGCGCTGCTGCAAATCGGCGACAATCGGCAGGGCCATGACGTCGTTCTCCACGAAGAGCTCCAAGGCTCGGTCTAAGCTGTCGCCGGGCGTGAGCGGCCGGAACGTCACTGCGCATCAAGTCTTCGGCTACGAGCTATAAGAGGGGGCATAAGGTGCGTCTACTGGCGATCGGGATTTGCGGCCCTTCCTCGAATTGATTCAGAACGTTCGGAAGAAATTGGTGCGAGTCCCGCGTTTTTTCAGGGCTTCCGCTCATTTCTTCCGACCGTTCTTAAGGTAAAATGAAAAAGATTGCTTAGCGCCGGCACAAACCGGGATTCTGTTTGTTTAGGAGATAGGCATCCACCATCACGTCTAGCGAGGGCGCTCTTATGAACAACAGTCCCGATTTTCCGAATACGTTGCAGTCGAACTCCGTTGAGAGTACCTGCGACCGTTTCCGCGATGCCTGGAAAGGGGGGGGGCGACCGAGGATTGAAGAGTTCCTTGGTACACAGTTGGGCGACAATTCGACCGCCAATCGGGATCTGCTGATCGAGTTGGTCAAGATCGATCTTGAGTTCCGCTGGCGGGAAGAATTACTGGAGGAACCGGTCCAGGCTGACGGACCGCCCGACGATTCCAGTAATTCCGCCTACCGACCGCTGCCGTCGCGGCCCCGGTTGGCCGACTACGTGGAGCGGTTCCCCGCGCTGGGCCCCGTTGCCCAGTTGCCCACGCAATTGGTCGTACATGAGTACATTCTGCGGAGAAGCAAGGGCGATGCCGCGGAGACAGACGATTCGATGGCGAGTACCGACGGGGGCGCTAAGCTAGCGGCCGCATTCGCCTCGATCGATCAAGCGACGCGGAACCCGCCGTCCCCACAAAGGGATGCCGGGGAGACCGATTCGTTCAGGGAACCTGGTTCGCCATCGGGGCAGGCGGGCATGCCGGAACGGATCGGACGGTACAAGCCCGAGTGCGAATTGGGGAGCGGCGGGTTTGGCACGGTTTACCGCTGTCGCGACGAGCAGTTGGAACGCGACGTGGCGGTCAAACTATTCAATGGTGCCGCTGCCGAGCGATTTGGCCAAACGGATGATTTCCTCCACGAGGCCAAGACCGCGGCCCGCGTGCGGCACCCGGGCGTTGTGGCCGTGCTGGATGCCGGTCGGACGGAAGACGGCAAGGGGTTCGTGGTCTATGAACTCGTGCGGGGCTCCACGCTGAAGGACCGCGTGGCCGCCCAGCCCGTCGGTCGCGACAAGGTCGTTCGCTGGTTGATCGAAATGGCCGAGGCCCTGCACGCGGCCCACAAGTGCGGCATTGTTCATCGCGACGTCAAGCCGGCCAACATCTTGATTGACGAGCAGGAGAAGGCCCGGTTGGCCGATTTTGGAATCGCCAAGCTCGACGATCGCTTCTTCCTTAACGACAAGGGAGAGGTGGTAGGCACGATTGCGTACATGAGCCCGGAACAGGCTGACGGCCAGTCGCATTGGGCGAGCCCGCAGTCCGATATTTACTCGCTGGGGACGGTCATGTATGAATTGCTCTGCGATCGGACGCCTTTTTGCGGCGAGAACTGGAACGAGGTCCGGCAGCAGATCCTGGGGCGAGCGGTTCAGCCGCCGCGGACGATCGACGACACGATTCCTCAGGAGTTGGAGGCGGTCTGCCTGAAGGCATTGGCCAAGAAGCAGGAAGACCGATTCAAGACCGCGGCCGACATGGCGGCGGCCCTCCGCGCGGCCGTGGTCCCGCACGGGCCGCAAGCGATAGTCCTGGGGCTCGCGGTGGCGGCCGTGCTGGGGCTGGCGGCAGGGGGTTTGTGGCTTTTCGGGCCTTGGCGTAGCATCGGCCAACCGTTGGTGCCGAGCATTGCACCGGCCGGAAACAACCTCCCCAAAACCGCTGGCACGGAACTCTCCGCGGTCATTGAAGACGTTTGCAATGAACACCCGGCCTTCCGAGTCACCGTCGAAGTGAATAGTCCCGATCGAAAATTTCGCGGCGGTGAGGCCATGTGCGTGAAAGTGGTTTCCGAGCGCGACGGTTACCTCTACCTTCTGTACAGATCGGCCGATGGGGATCTGAGTTGCCTTTTTCCCAACAAGCATCAGCGAAACAACGGGATTTTCGCCGGCAAGCCAGTCATAATACCTTCTCTCGATTCCGGATTCAACATCCGCATGGGTCCGCCTTATGGCGTCGAGACCCTCAAGGCGATCGTTCTCACGAAGCCACTGCCCGCGGATGTCTGGGGCGTCGATTCGCTCATCGACCAGCAGCGCACCGTTCTGACTGACCAGGGCGTGAAAGGGGCCGTGATCGAGGTCAGGCAACGAAAGGACTGGGCCGAGGAGAAGGTCAGGATCACGACGGTTCCGCCGGAGGGCGAAGACAAGCGGTGAGAGGAACCATGGCAATGCGAGGAATCATCACGACACTCGTGACGACGCTCGGCGTCCTCACGTATGCCTTGCCGACGTCCGCCCAGGAAACCGATCCGATCCTCTGCGTGAATGCGGTCGGGCACACCGCCGGGGTACGGGCCCTGGTGTTCTCGGCCGATTCCAAGCGTCTCTATAGCGCCGGCATGGACAAGGTCGTCCAGGTCTGGTCGTTTCCCGATTTTCCGCGCCCGTTCCCGTCTTCCACGAAGGGGGCCTTCATCGAGCCTTGGGGCAAGGACTTGCCGATCCGCTGGGAAATCGCGAGGGGCCTGCGCGGCTGCATCTATTGCCTGGCCTTGCACCCCCGCGACGAAGTTCTGGCGATCGGTGGCTACGGGGCGCGTGGCACCGCCGGCGAGATCATTCGCGTCGATCCCCGCGACGGCATGTTCCAATCGCCTTATGCCGGACATGCCCAGAGCGTCTGGGGCATAGCGTTTTCCACCGACGGACGTTGGCTGGCGTCGATCGATCTTGCTGGCCTGGCGCTGGTCTGGCACCAGAACGCCAAAGAACCGCTACACCTCACGCGCCCGGATTGTGAAGCCTGTGAGAAAGCCGTGCTCGACCACCTTGCCGCGCGGCCCTACCGGCCCATCGCGGCCGTCGGAAGCGACATGGTGGCACTGCCGCATTGCTTCAAGACCGACGGTGGCATAGCTTCCGAGATCCTGCTGTACCGGGCGGCCGACGGGCAGCAGGTGCGGGCGATTGCCTGGCCGGGCGCGGGCACGATCCGCGCGATGGCCGCCACCGCCGATGGCCGCTATTTGGCCGCAGTCTGCGATCGGGGCGACCTCTGCCTGTGGGATTTGAACCCGGACGCAGGCAAGATGCCTACGCTACTGGACGCAGGCAGGATGCCTACGCTACGTCGGCTGCAGCAATCGCTGCCGGGGATCTCGCTGGCCTTCAGCGCCGACGGGACGATTTTGCTCGTGGGAACCGCAGTCCGGCCGGAAACCTCGGCCAGTGATCTGCAAGTTTGGGACGTGCCGAAACACGCGTTGCGGCACACGTTCCCCTTGAAAGAGGCCGTCTATGCCTGCGCCGTAAGCCCCGACGGCAAACGAATCGCCTATTCGG
The DNA here is from genome assembly GCA_963779975.1 of uncultured Planctomycetia bacterium. Classification (GTDB taxonomy): domain Bacteria; phylum Planctomycetota; class Planctomycetia; order Pirellulales; family Thermoguttaceae; genus JANXQG01. The sequence continues at coordinate 49,623 of CAWAAL010000030.1, forward strand.
GAGCGGGCGGAAACGATATCGTCCTTCGCCCACTGGACGGGCCTGGCGAGGCCCTGCTGCTCCGCGGTGGTCAACAAATCGTCAGGGCGGCATTTCTCCGCAAAGGTGGGCAGGTTGCCTCTGGCACGAAACGCAGGCAAGATACCTACGCTACGGGCTATGCGTTTCTCTGCCAGCCCGCCACCTCCCGTCGCGCTGGGGGGGAATGTCCCGGCTGGGCGTTGTTTCCCGCCTCGTCCCCAGCCGGGAGTTTCCCCCCCAGCGCAGCGACCGGCGCCAAGCAGTTCGATCCCCTGGTCCTTCAGCCTCCGGAACGGGTCGGAGGCCGTCCGGCGGAAACCTCCCAAGCTTGGGGAGATTGGCGCGGAGAACTGCAACGCGAGAAAAACGGAGTGCAGATCTTCTACCGCAACGAGGCCAAGGGCTTCGTACGACTCGATGCCGAGAAGCAAGGCATACTCCAGACCTTCTGCTGGATCCCCGACGAGAACGGCCAGGCGGAAGCCATTGCCCTGGGAAGCGATCTGCAGTGCGGCGTCTATCTCTTCGGGCTGAATTCACCGGGCCAAGCGCCGTTGCGTTATTATCGCGGCCATCACGACGCGGTCACGTCGCTGGACGTCTCGGGTGACCGAAAGTACCTGCTTTCCGCCTCGCGCGACGGCACGGTCCGCTACTGGCGGTTGGCCGGCTACCGCGACGGTCCGGCGACTGCGCCGCCGTTGGGGCGCCGACATGGCGGTTCGCGAGGGCCGCCTCGTCGTCACCTCAATGGACGACTTGGGACCGCTCTACGCCCGAGGCGTGCGCCCCGGCGATGTCCTGAAAAAAATCGTTTGGCCAAATCCCCAAGGGGTCGGCGAGGCAAGCGAAGCGAAAGACATCGTGCGCCTGCTCGAACAGCTTGCCTGGGACACCCAGGTCGGTTTCTTCACCACCCGCGACGGCCACCGACGGGCCGCCTTCAACTGCCTGGGAGCATGGCAACACTTGCTTGCCGTTTATATGACCGAAGGCGATGACTGGATCGCCTGGACCCCGGCCGGATATTACGCCTGCTCCGCAGGCGGCGAGCGGTTGGTCGGCTGGCAGATCAACCGCGGATTTGGCCAGAAGCCTTCGTTCTACACTGCCGAACAATTCAGCAAGGAGTTCTATCGCCCCGATGTCATCAAGCTTCTGTTGACCAAGGGCAGCCTGCGGGGCGCGTTGGGCGAGCGCCGCGGCACTGTGCAGACCGTCGCCGAGATCCTGCCGCCGGTGGTGAGAATCGTGACACCTGCTGCAACCAGGTTCGAACAGCGGCGGAACGAACTCACGGTGACCGCCGAGTCGCAGGCCCCGCCGGGACAGCGGATCCTGCGGATGTGGCTGCAGGTCGACGGCAGCGCGATCGACCCCCTGAACATCGCCAAGGACAGCACGGCCGACGAAACCAAGGCGGCGAAGACCTGGCGCGTACCGCTTGCCCCGGGCGAACACAAGGTCGTGGTCTGGGCCGAGAGCGACGTGAGCAAGGGCCAGTCGGACACGATCACGGTGACCTGCGTCGGCAAGCGGACCGTGAAGCCTTGCCTTTACGTCCTCTCGATCGGAGCGTCTTCCTACCCGGGGCGGTGGGAACTCCGCTACGCCGACGCCGACGCCGATCAAGTGGCCTCCGTTTTTGACAAGCACAGCCGCGATATCTTCGCCAGCGTGGAAATTCGTTCCTTGACGAACGGCGACGTTACCAAGGCCAAGATCCTGGAGGGACTCGCCTGGCTGAAGGCAAGGTTTGCCGCCAGCCGGAATCCGGAGGACGTGGGTGTGATCTTCTATTCGGGACACGGCTGGGCCGACGAAGCGGGTGAGTTCTTCCTGCTGCCCGTCGATGCCGTGGCGAACGGTTCGCCGATAACCGCCGAGACAATCCAACAGACGGGCGTACCCGCCAAGGCGATCAAGCAGTTCTGCCAAGAGGCGTTGCCTTGCCGCCTGGCGATCTTTCTCGACGCTTGCCACAGCGGCGCCGCGGACGTGGCCGGCCTGGCCAGAGTTTCCGCGGCCCGCGACAATCTCGGCCGCCAGTTGGCCCGCAGCGACTGCGGCGTCGTGCTGGTCGCCTCGTCCAAGGGCAGCCAGGACTCGCGCGAAGACGACGCGCTCAAGGCCGGTTTTTTCAGCAAGGCCCTGGTGGACGGCCTGCGCGGCAAAGCCTGTTTCGTGGACCAAGACCTGGTCTACATGCCGCACATCTATCTGTACCTGGCTCCCGTCGTCAGCGAGATGACCGGCGGCCAGCAGGAGCCGGTGCTGAACTTCGACAATCCCTTCACCCCCCAAATCCGCTTTCCATTGACCAAGCGAAAGCGATAGCGTCGCTTTCTGACTGGTCCGGTGGTAACGATTGTAACGGCCGTGCCTCGAATTCTCACGAGAAGGGTTGTGCCGGCCGATCATGCCTTTCAAGAGGGGGCGACGTTTGTCTTCATTGAAGGGCCGACCTTATGTCGTTGCGACGTACGGGCTGTGAACGAGCTAGCACGCCGTTCTCCCGCTATCCTTGGCGGAGAATCCTGGCTTGCGCCGCCGTGGCGACATGCACCTGGGCAGTGGCCAAAGCCGGTTTTGCCCAACCGCCCATTCCTGACCAGTTCACCTCGGAGGATGCTCCAACCGGCCTGAAGGTCCTGCCGGAATCCAACGCCACGCCTCCGCCGACCGTCGCTCCGTCCGCACCGACCGTAGCAGCGGGAAGCGATACGCTCCCGCCGACGGTTGTCTCGGCCGCAGACACCAGCGCGATTGCCAACAGCACGGGCGGGGCCCGCGCGCCGGCATCGGCCGTTCCTTACATGCTGGGCGATTTGCTTCGCGGCAGCGGCTCGATCAACTTCGTCTACGAGAACATGTCCTCGAACGTCATCCAGAATCCAGTTGGCGTGGAGGCGGCCGGCTTCGTCAATCTCCGCAACGCCAAGGTCGCCGACAACAACAACGCCATCCCCGCCGACCGCGTCGCCTACGAATTCAACTATTTCAAGAACGGACAAAGCGTGCAGGGCACGTCCTCCAATATCGAGAGCACCGGGCTGCCCCCGCCCGATCCGCAATTCCGCTTCGCGACAAAGAACGTCAACTACGACGTGGCCTTGCACACCCTGCTCTACGAAAAGAGCTTCGCCGACGGCCGGTTTTCGCTGGAGGCCCGAGTCCCGTTCTCCTGCGGTCTGAGTTCGCAGTTGAACCTCAGCGCCGCCCGGATTAATGGCGACAATTACGCGCACGATTCCGCGCTGAACGAAGATATTTGGTGGCTCAACCTCACGCCGACACCCCAGGACACGTGGGGCAGCCAAGGCTGGCAACTGGACGACTTCTCGCTGATCTTCAAGATGGTACTGTACCAGGACCCGACCCGCAACCTCTGGTTCTCGGGAGGTCTCCAAGTTGTTGCTCCCACCGCCCCCGGCATTAACGTGCAAGTGACCGACTACTGGAACTTTGACATCAGCCAATCGCTCTACTGGGACACCGCGGGACTGCGGGACCGAACGTTCCACGTCACGAACGAGACCTGGGCCCTCTCGCCGTACCTGGCGCTATCGATGGCCCCGGAACGGCATTTTTTCAACGGTTTCTTGCAGTTGGACGTTCCCGTCGGCACCGACGGCGTAACCTACGCGCAGCGATTCTCCTCCACCCAGTATTCCGATAGCAACGGCCTCGTGCATTTCAGGCCGGAACTGCAACCCGTGGAATTGGCCTTTCCCAACGGCCAAACCGCGCAGGAAGATTTCCAGGGCCGGATCCGCGACCAGACGTTGTTGCACGTTGATGCCGCCTGGGGTTATTGGCTCTACCAGAATCCCGACGCGAAGTGGGTGCGGGGAGTCGCCCCAACCCTGGAATTCCATCTCACGCAGACGCTGCAAAGACCTGACGTCGTCGTTTTGCCGGGCAGCCCGCTGAACTTGTTCTGCTTGCCGGGCTTTCCCTTGGAACCGCCGCCCACCGTAGGCAACCTGGCCGCGAGCAACACGATTACGAACTTCACGGTGGGAGTGGACACGAAAATCGGGGAGCGGACGACGCTGAACGTGGGCGCCGCGTTTCCCCTGGGAACGGGGATCAATCGGACATTCGACAACGAGATCCTGGTGAAGCTCAATTGCAACTTCTAACGAGGCGGAATCAACAAGGTGCTCCATGGCGATACGGCGTAGGTGGGGCAGGTCACCAACCTGCCAAGAACGCGGCAGATTGGCGATCTGCTCCACGTCGGCATATTCCACGCGGATGGCAACGGCCGCCAGTCGGATGCGGCGATTGGCCGGGATTCGCCGCATGCTGCCGCGAGCGGCGTTCCCTTGCGCCCTCGCGGCAGTCGTGGCGCTCATGGCTGCGGCCGCCACCGCCCAGCAGCCCGTCGATGCGACTTCCGCGGCCACGCCCGCAGAACAAGACGCGGCCCGGTCGGCGGTCGCGGACCCCTTGATTTCCTCGAAGGCTGCCGACGGGCACGCGGCCGTCCCACGCATGCTGGGAGATCAGTTGTTCCGCTCGAATTCGGTCAACTTCGTTTATGAGACGGTGGCGTCGAATCCCAACATTGCGCCGGGCGTGGCGGGCGGATTCTTCCTCAACCTCCGCGATACCAAAGTCGCGACCAACAACTGCGCGGTACCCATTGACAACTTCTCCTATGACTTCAGTTCATTCAATCACGGCAACGTCGTGGGCGGCGTGTCCGGGCAGACCGCGCCCAGCGGGCTTTCTTCCTATTCGCCCGGGCAGAAGCATCTCACCCAAGCCGTGGCGTACGACATCGGCTGGCACACGTTTGCCTACGAGAAGTCGTTTGCCGACGGCCGTTTTTCCCTCGAAGCGCGGCTCCCGTTCGCCGACGGCCTCTGCGCCCGACAGGACCTTAGCGCGGGAAAAATCATGGGCGACCAGGTCGATCCGAACTTCGGCACGGTCCTGGCGATCGACAGCACGCCGCAGAGCACCTGGGGCAGCGCGGCCTGGGAGTTGCAGGACATCTCGCTGATTCTCAAAGTGAAACTCTACGAGGCCCCGGCACGCAACCTCTGCTTCTCCGGCGGTCTGCAAGTTGTCGCTCCCACGGCCCGGAACTCCCACGCGGAGATCACGGATTACTGGTCGCCCTTCAACGAATTCGGCGGTTATTGGCCCGTTTTCGATGCATGGGCGCGACGGACGCGGACCCTCGACGTCAGTAACCATGTATGGACGCTGTCGCCGTTCGTGGCCCTGTCGCTGACGCCCACCCCGCGGACTTTCTGCAACGCGTTTCTGCAGTTGGACGTGCCCCTGGGGGCCAATACCGTAAGCTATGCGCAGACGTATGAATCCCAAAACGACGAAAACACCGGGTATGGGTACTACCACGTGCAGCCGATCACGTCGATCAACGGCCAGGCGGTCCCGGGGGAATTTACCGGGACCCTTCACGATCAGGTACTGACGCAACTGGACCTGGGATTCGGCTACTGGCTCTACCAGGATCCCACGGCGCGGTGGGTCAAGGGCGTGGCGCCCATTTTGGAAATGCATCTCACGCAGACGTTACAGAAAGGCGAGGTCCTGCAACTCCCTCAGGTTGGCCTCTATAACTTCACTGCGGTCGTGCCGAGCGGACAGACCACCGTCGGCAGTACGGCTCCCAATACGACCCTGACCGACCTCACCTTCGGCATCAACACGGAGATCGGCACGTCGTCGACGCTTGCCGTCGGCGCCACGATGCCGCTGGGCAGCGGGACCAACCGGTCGTTCGACAGCGAAGTGCTCGTCCGCTTCAATCACGCCTTCTGACCTATTCGGCAGACGCTTTCCGCTTCCAGTCGTCCGGCAAGAGGGCGCGGACGAGATCAATCAATCCTAACGCGGCCAACTCCTCTTCGATCCTCTCCGCCGTCGGGGCATCCAGCCCGTTGGCGATTTCCGCGATCAACAAGTCGGCGAATTTGACCCGCGCGGCGCAACTTCTGCCGCACCAGGTCCGCACGCAACGTCTGGCCGGTCTTCTCCGACAGTCTTGCTGCCAGTTGCTCCGAGGAGTCATCCGGGTGCGCGGTCCGTAGCCGCAGCAACGTATAGGCCATGCTGCCGGGCTGGGCCTGCTCGTGTTGTTCCAGGGCCTTCCAGGCCAGGTCGAGCACGCTCTGCCGCCACTGGACCGTCCAGCATTCGTCGTTGTCGTCCTCGTCGGCCGCCACGAGGTCGATATCGAGGGAGCAACCACGACGGCGTTTTTCCCGGTTCCAGCGGTTGCGGACCATGTTGCGAATCGCCACCTTCAAGAGGTCCCGAAAGCGGCCGCGCTGCGGGTCCGCCCCCGCAAAATCGCCCGCCAACAACCGCAACGCGAGATCCTGCGTCAGGTCGTCGGCGTCTTGATCGCTGGAAAGCACCGCGCCCACATAGCGGCGCACCGCCGGCAGATCGCGCACGACCAGCGCGTTGCGGGCTTCGTTGGCCGATACTGCCGACGCGTCGCGGGCCGCCCGCAGCAAGGTCCACCGTGTCGAGATCGCTTCCAAACGGGATGGGGTGTCATCCGCTGCCATGACCAACCTCGATTCTGCCCGAAGAATCCTACCCTGCCGGGGAATGGCTCACTTACCCAGTATATCCAATGTACGTCAACGTGCGAAATTCGTCAAGGAGCAGGAAGCCGTGGGCGCTCTTGTGTCGCAGCCAGGGGCAGTGGGAGTCTTGTATGAAGGGATTCCACCCGCGGCCCGGCTTTCATGCTACCGTACTTCACATTTGGTAGCTCATTCTGCATATTACACCAGCATGATTGCAAAGCCTTTCTGGCGAGAACGGATTGAGCAAGCCTGGCGCGAAGCCCCCATCGCGTGGCTATGCGGGGAAAGCAAATCAAGGGGCAGTGCCGACGGCACTACGATCAAATCCGTGATTTTCATGCCGCCAGTTGATGTATCTTGACATCGCGGCCGTCGCCTTCTAGATTGAAAACCTGTCCGAAAGCCTGTCCCGCATGCGACTGGGATGCACCCATTCGCGGTTTCCGGACAGGTTCCAAGTTTGAGACCGTCAAACCACACCGAAACTCTCGATCAGAAGTGAGGAGGATGCAGATGCTGCCCAGCGATGCGCAAGGGCGTCAGGACCGTCAGACCAAGGTCTCGCGACGTGGGTTCCTGTTTACTACGACTCTGGCCGCCGCCAGCGCGTCGCTCCCGGCCGGTGCACAGGAGCCGGCGGCGCCCGCCAGTCGGCCCCTGTTCGCCTACGCGGGGTCCTATAGTTCGCCGCAAGGACCGGAAGGAGGCCAGGGCCACGGGCGCGGCATCTACCTCTTTGAAATGAACCCGGCCAGCGGAGCCTTGGTCCAGCGCAAGGTATTCGCCAATGATGCGAACCCGGCCTGGCTCGCGCTGAACCCGGCGCGGACCCACGTCTATGCGGCGAACGAGATCACAAGGTATCAAGGCGCCAACTCCGGTTCCGTGAGCGCGTACTCGATCAACCGCGGCAACGGACATCTGACCCTAGTCAATACGGTCAGTTCCGAAGGCGCCGGCCCCGCGCATCTCAGCGTTCACCCCGCGGGCAAGCACGTGCTCGTGGCTAACTACGCTGGCGGGACCGTGGCCGTGTTGCCATTGGCCGCCAACGGCCAACTCGGCCCCGCCACGGACGTCAAGACCGGACTGGGCGACACGGGTCCAAGCCGTGCGACTAGTAGGCCCCCGGGAAGTTTTGCCGTCGGCGGCCACGACCACCCGCACGCGCACATGATCGAGTCCGACCCGGCCGGTCGATTCGTCTTGGCGAGCGACCTCGGCCGGGACCGGATCTTCATCTGGAAGTTCGATGTGGCAAGCGGCCGGCTGATAGAGAACGACCCGCCGCTGGTCGCGTTGCCGCCCGGCGATGGGCCGCGGCATTTCGCGTTCCATCCGAACGGCCGTTGGCTGTATTCGTTGCAGGAGCAAGCCTCGACGATCGCCGTCTTCGCCTACGACGCCGATCGCGGGCGATTGACGGCGAAACAAACAATTTCCAGCCTTCCGCAAGGATTCGCCGGCACCAATTTCACGTCGGAGATCAGGGTATCGCCGGACGGGAGGTTCGTCTATGCCGCCAACCGGTTGCACGACAGCATCGCCTGGTTCTCGATCGCCGCAACGGGTGAACTGACGCCGCTCGGCGAGCAGTCGACGCGCGGCGATTACCCGCGGAGTTTCAGCGTTGATCCCAGCGGGAGTTTTCTCTTTTCCTGCAACCAGCGGAGCGACGCCATCACCGCTTTTCGCCGCGACAAGAACACCGGCGCGTTGACCTTCACCGGTCAATACACGCCGGTCGGCACGCCGGCCATCATCGTTTTTCTGGCGTGAGTGCCGGGAACAGCAGCGGATTGTACGGCAAAATCCGCAGAATCCATACAGTCTTTCGTTTGCTCGCGAACTCGTGACGTGCCACGATCTGCCCAACTGCGGAGTGTGCCTCACCGTGTGCTAATAATTGTATAGGCACTCATGGGAGGCCGGTCCGCCAGGGATGGCAAAATCGAGAACCGGCCTGCGCCATGATGATCACGAAGTTGACGGATATGTCCGCAAGTTTAGCCACGATATCGAATGTAGTCTGGTTCCTTGCCGGTTCCTACGGCCGCATAGAGTCTGTCCGATACCTGCCGATATTTGCCTTTCCCTTCATGATCGGCCGGCGACAGGATTTGTCGCTGTCGTTGTCATGCAACAAGGTCTCGTCGACGCACGCCGAGATCTCCGAAGTCGACCGATCGCTGGTGCTTCGCGATCTGGGCAGCACGAACGGCACGTTCGTCAACGGCCGCCGCGTGACCGAGCCGGTGAAGCTGGCCGAAAACGACCTCTTGCAGTTCGCCAACATGCCGTTCCGCATTTGCAAGCAACCGGGCCAGGACAGCCCGCCGACGGTTGAGGCGAATGCCTGCGATCAGGCATTGGCTCTGCTGGAGTTCGACAAGTTGATGGCCGAGCACGCCGTAACGCCTTATTTGCAACCGATCGTCAGCATGGAAGGGCAGGACACGATCGCTTACGAAGTGCTCGCTCGCAGCCGGCTTTTCGGCCTGCAAACGCCCGGCGAGATGTTTCGCGTAGCAGCCCAACTGGACCTCGAGGTCGAGTTGAGCACGATGTTGCGTTCGGAAGGGGTGCAGGCGAGCCTGGTGATGCCGGAGCCGCCGCACTTGTTCCTGAATACGCATCCTCGCGAATTAGTCGAATCGAACCTTGGCGGCTCGCTGGAGTCGTTTCGCGAGAAGTGGCCCGATCAACGCTTGACACTGGAGATTCACGAGTCGGCGGTCAACCAGGGCGCCCAGTTGGCCGAACTCCGCGGGGCACTGAAACGATTGAACATCGGCTTGGCGTATGACAACTTCGGCGTGGGAGAATCGCGGCTGAAAGAACTAGCGGATGTCGCTCCCGACTGCGTGAAGTTCAACATGTCGCTGATTCGCGGCATCGACAGCGCCGCGCCCCAGCGGCAGCAGGTTGTCGCCATGCTGGTGCAAATGCTGCGGAATCTGGGCATCACGGCCCTGGCCGAGGGCGTGGAAACAGCCGCCGAGCATGCGACCTGCGTGCAGATGGGATTTTCGCTGGGGCAAGGCTATCTGTACGGCCGCCCGGCCGCCCCGCGGCATTTCTTGCCGTAATCGCCGGCTTGGACCGGTCGAAAAACAACTCCCGTGCATTTGCGAAGGTAGCATGCCTGCGCGCGGGCGCTATGTACCCATGGTCGGCCGGGCAGGCTTGTTTCTCGCGGCCAACCACGTGCCGGCCCGCGCTGCGTGGCATGCCGCCCCAAATCGGGAGGCTACTCTTCGGCCGGTCCTCGGGGCGTCGTCGGCGACTTTCCCTCAGCGGCCGGCGGGCCAGTTGCAGGTTCGCCGCTCGCGGCTTCACGCGGGGAAGTGAGCGCGGTTCCGGAACCGGGCACGCTGATCCTGCTTACGGCGGGCGCCCTGCTGGCTGTTGTGGCTGCCCGGAGCCGGCGCCTGCATGTATAATGCAGGAACTGTCGCCCCGTGGTGCATGAAACCCGAGCTATCGGGGGGCGCGACACTTGGACCGGGCTTTTCTTGGAGCGACCGATGAAACTACTTGAGACCGTGTTGATCTTTCTGACTGCCTGCGCGATCGGCTGGAGCGCCGACCTGGCGCCCTTCGCGCCGCCCTGGAACGACGCCACGCCGGGACCTGCCAATCTCAGCGATACCCTGGATAAGCCCGCCGGTCAGTCCGGTTTCGTGCATGTCAAGGACGGCCACTTGTACACCGGCGACCATCGCTTGCGACTCTTCGGCTCGAATCTCACCGCTGCCGCCGACTTCCCGGACCACGACACGGCCGACAAGGTGGCCGCGCGGATGGCCAAGTTCGGTTTGAACGCCGTGCGCTTCCATTTTCTCGATGCCACATGGGGCACGCCCCGGCTGATCGATTACGAGTCGGGCGACTTTCGGAACTGGAACGCCGATGCGCTCGATCGCCTGGATTACTTCATCGCTCGGCTCAAGGAGCAGGGGATCTACGCCGACCTGAACTTGCTCGTCGGCCGCCGCTTCGGCGTCGGCGACGGCGTGGATGCCAAGGTGAACCAACTCGACTGGAAGACCGCGCACGCCGTGGGCTTCTTCCACGCGCCGCACCTGGAGGCGCAAAAGCGGTACGCGCGCCAGTTGCTCACGCACTTGAATCCCTACACGAACCTCGCCTACGTCGCAGATCCCGCGGTGGCGCTGGTCGAGATCAACAACGAGAACGGCCTGATCCACACCTGGCTGGGCGGCGGCTTTGATGCCCTGCCCGACGTGTTTGCGCAGGACCTCCAGCAACAATGGAATGAATGGCTCGGCAAACGCTATGCCGGCACGGCGGCGCTCTCCAAGGCGTGGGGATCGCGCGACGAGCCGCTGGCCGCCGAGATGCTCGCCAACGCCAGCCTGGCCCGGAAGCTGGAAGGCTGGAACGTCGAGCAGCACCAGGGCGCGGCGGTCGATTCGACCGTCCAGGCCGGCATGGTCGTCCTCCACGTCCGCAAACCTGGTACCGCCGGCTGGCACGTCCAGTTCAACCAGTCGAAGTTGGCCGTCAAAAAGGCGCCGTCTACACGGTCAGCTTCCGCGCCGCGGCCGATCGCCAGCGCAAGGTTGCCCTCAGCCTCATGAATGCCCACGATCCTTGGGGGAACCTGGGACTTGAGACGAGCCTCGCGCTGACGAAGAAACCGCAGCCGTTCACGTTCACCTTCGTCGCCACCGCTGACGACGAGAATGCGCGGTTGAATTTCGGCGACTTGAACCAGGAAGGCGCCGAATTTCGCCTTGGCGAACTCTCCCTCAAACCCGGCGGACGCGTCGGGCTGAGCGCGGGTGAATCGCTGGAAAATCGCAACATCCACGCGCCGAAGGTTGCCGAATCCCGCGCGTTGCCGGCCGGCGGACGCCACGATTGGATCCGCTTCCTGTGGGAAACCGAACGGAAACACTGGACCGGCATGCGGCGGTACCTGAAGGAAGAGTTGGGCGTCAAAGTGCCCATCGTCGGCACCATCGTGGCGACTTCGACGCCGAACCTGATGGCTGACTTGGACGCGGTAGACACGCACGCCTACTGGGAGCATCCGCACTTTCCCGGCAAATCGTGGGACATGAACAACTGGCTCGTGAAGAACATTTCGATGGTCGACTATCCGGACGGCGCCACGGTGACGCGGTTGGCCTTCCAGCGCGTCGCCGGCAAGCCGCACCTGGTCACCGAGTACAACCACCCGGCGCCGAACACGCACGCCGGCGAAGGTCCGCTCTTCGCGGCCGCCTTCGGCGCGCTGCAGGACTGGGACGCGATCTTCCTGTACACCTATGCGCACGAGGAGCGGGAGACCAAAGCCGGCTGCATCCCGGGTTTCTTCGCCATCGGGCAACATCCCACGATCATGGCCAACGTGCCCGTCGCCTCGCTCCTCTTCCGCCGGGGCGACCTGAGCCCGGCGAACCAGTCGCTCTGCGTGCCGCTGCCGCCCGAAAAGGAGATCGAACTGATCGCGCAGAAGGGGCGTGCGTGGAGCGTGCTCCCCGTGGAACAACTCGGCTTGGATCTCAAGAACGCCGCTGTTCACCGCATTGCGTTGGACCTCTCCGGCAAGTGCCCCGTGCCGACCGTCGAATCCGTGGCGAAGGCGGAGCTGACGTCGGATACGGGCGAGTTGCGTTGGCGGTTGCCGGGAAAAGACCAGGGCGTCCTCGAACTGCGCGGCTCGAAGACCAAGGCCGTCATCGGACACGTCGACCATCAGCGCGTGAACTTGGGTCACGGCGTCCAGGTGACCGTTGGCCAGACGCGCACCGGCTGGTGTACGGTCTCGCTCACGTTGTTGGCAGGCGATGCTTTCGATCGCAACCCGCGCCGCGCGTTGCTGGTGGCCACCGGCATCACCGAGAACACCAACATGGGCTGGCAGAACGCGGAGCGAAGCACGGTCGGTCGGGACTGGGGCAAGCCGCCCAGCCTGGTCGAGCCGATCGCCGCGACAGTTCGAATTCCGCGCGGCGCCGCGATGCCGGTGATCTATGCGCTCGATGATCGCGGCCAGCGCGGCCAGGGCATTCCCGCCACGTCGGCCGGCGACGGCGCAGTGCAGTTCCAGATCGGCCCGTTGCGCTGGGGGGAAACTCCCGGCTGGGGACGAGGCGGGAAACAACGCCCAGCCGGGACATTCCCTCCCAGCGCGACGGTACGGTCTGGTACGAGATCGATTACGCGGGTGAAAAGTAACATTGTGGGAAGAAAGTGTAAGACATGCCCCCAAGCAGTCCGGCGATGAAGTTCAGGAATGGTCTTACGGTAGCTGTATTGGCAGCCCTGCTGGCGTCGGCGGCAGCGGATGACCAGGAATTGCGAGACGGCGCCGGCCAGACGCGGACCAGGCCCACGGAACCGGCGGCAACGCTGCGGGGCCCGCTCCGCGTGCATCCGGTCAATCCCCGCTACTTCACCGACGGCGGCGGCAAGGTCGTCTTTCTGACCGGCTCCCACACCTGGGGCAATTTTCAGGACTACAGTTACGCCACGTTGCCTTCGCCGCCAGCCATGGATTTCGACAAGTACCTGGCCTTCTTGGTGCGGCGCAATCACGACTTCTTCCGGCTGTGGGTATGGGAGAGCGCGTGGAACCCCCGCGCGAAGCAAGGCACGACTTTCTACGGTCCAATGCCCTATCAGCGCACGGGGCCGGGCCGGGCCTTGGACGGCGAACCCAAGTTCGATCTGACGCGATTCAACCAGGCCTACTTCGACCGCCTGCGGAACCGGCTCGTGGCTGCCCAAAAAGCCGGCGTCTATGCCGCCGTCATGCTCTTCAACGGGTTCAGCATCGAAGGCAAAGGGAGTCTCGGCGGCGATCCCTGGCAGGGACATCCCTTCAATCCGCAGAACAACGTCAACGGCATCGACGGCGGCGGCAAGGCCGTACACTCGCTTGCCAATCCAGCCGTCACCGCCCGGCAGGAAGCCTATGTGCGCAAGGTCATCGACACCGTCAATGACTTGGACAACGTGCTCTACGAGATCACGAACGAAGACACGGCCAGTCCGGCCGACACCGCTTGGCAGTTCCACATGATCCTCCTCGTGCAGCAGTACGAGGCCGCCAAAGCCAAGCAACATCCGGCGGGCATGACGGCGCAGTGGCCCGGAAACGACGAGGCCTTGTATCGCAGCCCGGCAACCTGGGTCTCGCCGGGGGCGAGACTGCCCACTGCCGACGGCCGCAAGGTTCTGTTGAACGACACGGACCATTCCTATTACTGGACGGAACTCAAGGCGGACGGCGTGGTGGCGCAGCGGGCGTGGGTATGGCAGAACTTCACGCGCGGCAGCCAGTGCCTGTTTATGGACCCCTACCTCGATCCGAGCCACAACCCAGGCCGCAACCACCCTGCCGGCGGCAAGCCCGATCTTTACTGGGAACCGCTCCGCGCGGCCCTTGGCCTCGCGCACAGCTACGCGACGAGAATGAACCTGGCCGAAATGGTTCCGCATGGCGAGTTGGCTTCCAGCGGATATTGCCTGGCTGATCCGCGGCGGGAGTACCTGGTCTATCTGCAGGGCGGCGAGGTGACGGTCGATTTGTCCGCGGCAGGAGGCGAGCTGGCAGTAGAATGGCTGCATCCCGTGGAAGGAACGATTACCCGGAATGGCACGGTCAGCGGCGGGGCCAAGCGTTTGCTGAAGACGCCGTTCCCCGGCGACGCCGTGCTCTACCTCAGAAAGAACTGATAGAGCCCCACATGGGGAAAATTCCCAAGAAAGGTGACCGATGACCAAGTATCAAGCGTGGAAACTCTACGGCCGATATGTTCTGCGGCAAATCGGCAAGCGTATTCGATCGCTGCTTTCGTGGGTGTTTCCCGGAATCGCGCCCGCGGGAAAGAAGCGACGCGCCAAGCCGGCCGCCCAGAATGGCGCGAAGTAGATCCATCAGCCGCGCTCAGTTCTTCTCCTTCAACTCGCCATCAAGTACCAGGGTCTGCCCCTTGGCGAGCGTCTTCTCGAACGTCTGCTTGCCGTAACGCACGCGCAGAGGCTGGCCGTTGTCCGACGTGATGCGGGCCTCCGCCAGCCGGCCGGATTTCCAGGCGATGTCCACGGTGAAACCGCCGCGGGCCCGCAGGCCATGCACGCTGCCGTCGGCCCAGGCCGTGGGTAATGCGGGCAGCAAATGGACTTCGCCCGCGTGGCTCTGCAAGAGCATCTCGGCGATGCCGGCCGTCGCCCCGAAATTGCCGTCGATCTGGAAGGGCGGGTGGGCGTCGAACAGGTTGGGATACAGGCCGCCTTGACCCTTGACTGAGCCGATCGGCCGCAAGAGGTTGCTCAAGATCAGATAGGCATGGTCGCCGTCGAGGAAACGGGCCCAGAGATTGATCTTCCAGCCCATGCTCCAGCCGGTGGCCGCGTCGCCGCGATAGACGAGCGACTGCCGGGCGGCGTTGAAGAACTTCTCGTCGCGCCAGGTGATGTCGGCCCCGGGAAAGACGGCCCACAGGTGCGAGACGTGGCGGTGGTTGTTCTTCGGATCGTCCTTGTCTTCCAGCCATTCCTGCAACTGGCCGTAGCGGCCGACCTGGTGCGGGGCGATCTGCTTCCGCGTCTCATCGAGTCGGGCGGCAAGATCGGCGTCGCAGCCTAACTCGCGGGCGGCGGCGGCCGTGTTGCCCAAAAGACTGCGGATGATGGCGTGGTCCATCGTGGGGCCCATCACCAGGCCGCCTTGCTCGGGCGAGTTCGAAGGCCCGCTGATCAAGTGGCCGGTGAGCGGGTCCTTCACCAGGTAATCGAGGAAGAACTCCGAGGCGGCCTTCATGGCCGGATAGGCCCGCGTGGCCAGGAATTCCTTGTCGCCGGTGAAGAGATACTGCTCCCAGAGGTGCTGGCAGAGCCAGGCCCCGCCGACGACCCAGATCCCGTGGTTCGAGGCGTTGATCGGCGCCGCGCCCCGCCAGAGATCGAAGTTGTGGTGTACGACCCAGCCGCGAGCGCCGTAATGGGCCTTGGCCACCGATTGCCCGGAAACAGCCAACTCGTTGACGGCGTCGACCAGTGGTTCCTGGCACTCGGCCAGGTTGGTGGTCAAGGCGGGCCAGTAGTTCATCTCCGTATTGATGTTGCAGGTGTACTTGCTGTCCCAGGGCGGACGGAGCGACTCGTTCCAGATACCCTGCAAATTGGCCGGCTGCCCGCCCTTGCGGCTGGATGAAATCAGCAGGTAACGGCCGTATTGGAAGACGAGCGCGGCCAGGTCGGGATCGTGCCCCTCGTGGAAATCGCGGAGGCGGACGTTGGTGGGCTTGTCCGAGGCGGGGGTGCAGCCGAGGTCGAGGGAGACGCGCAAGAATAGACTTTGGTAGTCCGTGAGGTGATGACAAGATATCATGTGCAACGACTGGGAACTCACTTTATCGAGAATTGCCTTGCATCGTGCCGCAGGATCGGCGCCCAACTCGCGATAGCTCGTGAAATTCGTCGCGGCGACCAGCCGGATGGTCAAACGATCGGCATCGGTGACGCGAAGTCCTTCGCCCTCGACAGCCACCTTGCCTCCCTCGTTCTGCACCTGCGCCACGGCTTCGAAGCAGATGCCCCCCTCCTCGACCTGGCCGCGAAGCGTGATACGATCTCCGTCGGCCTTCGCGGAAGCGTCTTTGTGAGGACTGCTCAGTCGGACCGTACAATCAATCTGCCCCGGCTTGTCGGCGGTGATATAGGTGACAACCAGGTTGTCGGGATGCGAGGCGAAGACCTCACGCGCGTAGTTGACATCCCCGATTTGATACTTGGTCACTGCGGTAGCCTGATCGAGATCGAGCCATCGCCGATAGCCCGAGACGGCCTTTGCCGCGGGGAACTCCAGCCACAAGTCGCCGCAGGGCTGATAGGCCTTCTGGTGCAGCGGCTCGCTCATGAACTCCTTGCCGGCCAGCTCTTCGGCCTCCTTCTGCTTCGCCCGAGCAAGCGACATTTTCTCCCGCGCTTCGCGGGATTTGAGATCGGGATCGAGCTTGCGGGCTTCGCGTTCGGCCGCGCGGCCCTCTTGCAGCAGGCGGCGGATTTCGGCCAAGGCTTTGACCGCGCCCTCGTGGGCGTAGTCGTGCGGCTGGCCGGTCCAGACGGTATGCTCGTTGAACTGGATCCGCTCGCTGGTCACGCCGCCGAAAACCATCGCCCCCATCTGGCCGTTGCCGACCGGCAGGGCCTCGGTCCAACTCTTGGCCGGACGCGTGTACCAGAGACAGAGCTTGCCGGGCGACGTGGCGGGCTCACCGAGGAACTGGCCTTTGAATTCCGGCAGCTTCATGGCTTCGCCTTTCGGCGGTTGCGCGGCGGTTTTCTTGCCAGCCCCCATCTCTCGCGGCGGCTTCTTGTTACCGGCGGCGACGGCCGGCGAAATCGCGGCGCATAAGATGAAGGCAATTGCCGGGGCAATAATGGGTAAACGGCGAATCGTGGTCATGTAGGTTCTCCAAATCATTCGTTCCGTGGGGGGGACAGCGGGGCTTGTCATACGGTACTTGAGCGGAAATCCAACCTTCGCGTCCAGGGAATCTCATTCGACCCGTGCCGCGCGAAGAGTACCTGGAAAAGCTGCAGGGAGCCGGTGCGGAAACCGGCTTGGGAGCCGACAAGGTACAGCCGCCAGGCACGGACGAACGCCGCGTCGAACATCTCCTCCACGCGCGTTGCCGCGGCCTCGAACCGGTCGCGCCAATGTTGCAGCGTGAGGGCGTAGTGCAGCCGCAGATTTTCCACGTCCAGCACCGAAAACGAGCGCGGTTCCAGCACTTGCATGATCTCGCGCAGGCTGGCGCGTATGCACCGGGAAAGATCCGCCGCTCGATCCATTCATTCAAGCGGCCCGGATAGTCGCGGCCGATCGTGTGCAGGATGCCCCGGCCGGCCGGCCGCAGGCATTGATGGATCACCTCGCCCAACTGGTGATAGCAGCTCGTGCCGACGTGCTCCAGCATGCCGATCGAAACGAAGGCGTCGAACTGGCCGCGAATCATGCGATAGTCGTCCTCGATGAACTCGACGCGGGCCTCCAGCCCTTCGGCCTTGGCCCTCTCGCGCGCCGTGCGGATCTGCTCGCGGGAGACGTTATAGGCCTTCACCGTGACGCCGTAATGCCGCGCCATGTGAAGCGCCAGCGCCCCCCAACCGCAGCCCGCCTCGACCACCGTCTCTCCCGGCTTGAGCCAGAGCTTGCGGCAGATCAGTTCCATCTTGGCCGTTTGTGCCTCTTCCAGCGAAACGTCGGGCGACGGGAAGTAGGCGCACGTGTACAGCATCGCGCGATCGAGCCACAGACGGTAGAAGTCGTCGCCGAGGTCGTAGTGGTGATGGATGTTCGATCGCGAGCCGCCGAGCGTATTGGCCCGCGGCTTGCGCCGCCACTCGGCCAGGGCGGCTGCCAAGCCGTCGCGCGGCTGCGCGTCATCGGAGCGGTAGACCAGTTCGAGGAATTCCAGAAGATCGCCCTCGACCTCGATGCGGCCGTCGCTCAACGCATCGCCAAACGTCACGTACGCGTTGGCCAGAAGCTGCCAGAACGTGCGTCGATCGTGGATTTTCACCCGCGCTTTGGGCGCGGCGTGGCCGATCGCTGCGCCGTCCCAAAGCACCAGCGCGATCGGCGGATTCCCCAACGCACTCAGCAGGTGGCGAACCAACCAGCGCTCCACGGCCCACACCCGGCCGCTTCTCCGGCCGGAAACTGTCTGCAGCGGCCTGCCGGACCGTTGCGGCAAGGCTGCCCGAGAAGAAACCGATGAACCCATCCGCGGCACCTCCCATTCTTCGATTCAGGGAAACTGCAATTCACTTCGGTCGCATCCAACCTATTGTACCGCTTCGCACAACGGATACAATTCCCTACGGACTAAGAGGCGATCCCGAAAGTTTTCGCGGTTATTTGCGGTCTTGAAGCCCGACGCGCCAGCGAGGAATCGGCTTTCCTGGCTGTTTGCGGCACATTCCTTGCTGGCGCGTCGGGCTTCAATGTCGATTTGCAGCCAAAGACTTTCCGGATAGCCTCTAGATAGCCCCCCCTTCTTTCCCCACCCAGAAAAGGAAACTCATCGATGTCTCGTCATTGGCTTCGCGCGCTGGTTGTCACTTTCGTTCTCGGCACGAGTGTGAGTGCCTTGGCCCAGGTTCCCCGCAATCCGCCGCCCAATCGCCCCGGGTCCGGGCAGGCAGGATTGGCCGACAATGCGGCCGAACCGTCCGCTCCGCCTTCCGGCAAATTCCTGATGATCCCCGGCCTGATGCCCCTGGGCATGGAAAGCGTGCAGCGCGAGATCGGCCTGACTTCCCGGCAGAAGCAGCAGTTGCAGGGCATTTCCGCCGGTTACATGGCGTCGATGCAACAGTTAGGCAAATCGTTCCGCGACTTCTCGCCGGAAGAGCAGAAGAGTCGCATGAAAGACATGAACGAGCAGGTCGCCCAACTCGCCCGCAACGCCCAACACAAGGCCGAATCGATTCTTGCCCCGCGGCAATTGCAGCTCGTGCAGAAGATCGCCTTCCAGTTGTCGGCCGCCGGCGCCCTGGCGGACCCCGGCCTGCAGGAGAAACTCGGCCTCAACGCCGAGCAACGTCAGCGGCTGACCGGCGTTTACGAGCAGGCCGGCGAGAAGATGCAGCAACTCCAGCGCGACACGGCCACCCAGGTCATCGAAGTGCTCGACACGGAACAGGCCGCCGAGTTGAAGAAGCTGATCGACACGCAGCCGAGAACGCGGTAACTTCACTTCCCCTCCACCCGCATCGGGCCGAAAGCCGTTTCCCCATTGGCCTCGACGGCCAGGACGTAATACCCCGGCTTCGCCAGGACCTCGGCCGCAATCGCCAGCTTGCGGTTGCCATACCAGGAACTCCCGCGCTCCGGGGCCGGACGCTTCCGCGCCAACTCCTCGTTCCGCGGAAGTTGGCGGGCCTCGACCGTCCACTCCTTGACCAGGTTTTCCAGCAACTCTCCCAGCTTCTTCGGCCCCGTGGTCGTCTCCGTAACCGCCGCAAAGCGGGCAGGGGCGGCATCCGCGTAGATGAAATCGCGGCCCTGCCGCTGCCGCACGGCAGCCCAGGCCGCCCCGTTGCCGACGCGGTAGAGTTTCAGCGTCAACCGATCGGCGTTGCGCGCGTCGAGCGTCACGGTTGCCGCCGCATGGGGCCGATAAGCCGGTTCCACGAGCATCCGCAGCAGCGTATTGTTCCGTTGGATCTCCGTCAGCCACTTGCGGCGACGCTCGTTATCTGCCGCATCCATCCCTGGCCGCCCCAGCAGCGCCACCGCCCGCAGCACGTCCACGTGCCGCCGTTCGCCCAGCCGCCAAAAGGCCTTTTCGTCCGCGTCTTCCCGCATCCACGGTTCGCCCGAGTGCGCCTCGGGCCAGACGGCCGGGTCGACGCGGTCTTTCTCATCCGCTAGCTTATTGCGATCGCCTTGTCCGCCTTCGCCCTTCCCCCTTCCGCCTTCCGCCTTCCCCTTTCCGCCTTCCCCCCTCTCGCTGTGCCACGTCAAATGACGTTCCAGCAGTTTCATCGCCAGCAACCACGTGGCGTCGGGCGGCAGCTCGTCGTCGCCGTACATCCCCGTGATCTCGTCCAACAGGGCCAGCTTGCGGAGTATGGTTTGGCTCTCGGCAAAATCATCCAAGTGGCTCTTTGCCTTCACGATCCGGGCTCCAGTCGCGGAATTGTCGAGCGCGATCGTACAAACGCGATACTTTCGCTGCCCATCCGGGCCTTCCACTTGAACTTCGCCGGCCAAAGTCAGCAGGCCGCCGCCGCGGGCATCGAAAACGAAGTTGTCGGCCTTCACTCGCGGAAAGCGGGCGACACCTTTAATTACCACGCCGCCGTAACCGGCCAGGCGGACGGGACCGGCCGGCCCAGCGGCCTCGCGTTGCACGTGCTGGCATTGGATCGACAGCGGCGGCAGATCGATCTGCACGTTGCCGTCGCAGAAGCTCATTCCATGCTCGGCCGATTGCCGCTCGCTGCGGATGGTCAGCGGCGCGATTTGTTCCACCCGTCTTTGGTCGCTCTCGGCATCTTGCCCGGCCGCTTCCTTCTCGGCATTTCGCCGTGCCGTCTCCTGACACTGTTTCGCAAGCCGGACGATCATCATCCCCGCAGCCGCGATCAGGCAGCCCAGGGAGAGCGCAAAGACGATTCTCCGCGCGATCGTCGCAGAATGTCCGCCCGGCACGCCAAGTGTATTTGAAAACGTCATAGCTTCATTATGCCATTCGCGACGGGCGGCGACAACGCGCTTTCGGGGATTCAGCGTCCTCCCTGGTCCCACCCTACCTCCCTTCCCCTCTCCCCCGCTTTGAGGTAAACTTAAGAGCGAGAAAACCATGTTTGTCGATGAAGTGGTCGTTTGTTTCGAGGCGGGCAAGGGGGGTGACGGTTGCGTCAGCTTCCGCCGGGAAAAGTACGTGCCCTTGGGCGGCCCCGACGGCGGCGACGGCGGCGACGGCGGCAGCGTGATCCTCGTCGCCCGCGAAGGCGTCGATAGCCTGGCCATGCTCGCCCATCGCAAATCGTGGAAGGCCGAGCCGGGCGAACATGGCACCGGCGCCAACTGCCACGGGGCCTCCGGCAAGGATTTTACGATTGCCGTTCCGCCGGGCACCGTGATCATCGACGCGGAACACGGCCATGTCTTGAAAGATCTGTCCAAGGTAGGCGACCAGGTCGTAGTGGTCCGCGGCGGCCATGGCGGCAAAGGCAATAACCGTTTCAAGACGGCCACCAATCGGGCCCCGCGGCAATCGACCCCCGGCGAGCCCGGCGAGATTCGCACCGTGCGGCTGGAACTGAAGTTGATCGCCGACGTCGGCCTGGTCGGCATGCCCAACGCCGGCAAAAGCACCTTGCTCAGCCGCCTCTCCCGCGCCCGGCCCGAGATCGCCTCCTACCCCTTCACCACCAAGCATCCCAACCTCGGCCTCGTGCAGATCGACGGGGACCGCTCGTTCGTCATGGCCGACATTCCCGGGCTGATCGAGGGGGCCCACGCCGGCGCCGGCCTGGGCCACGAGTTTCTCCGCCACATCGAGCGGACCGGCATCCTCGTCCACCTTGTCGAGCCCGAGCCGATCGACGCCAGCGACCCCCTCTTGAACTATCGCACCATCCGCGGCGAGTTGGAACAATACAGTGCCGACCTTGCCGCCAGGCAGGAGATCACGGTCGTCACGAAGGCCGATCTGCCTCGGGCCGAAGAAGTCCGCCGCCAGTTGGCCGAACTGCTCGGCCACGACGTGCTGCTGATTTCCGCCGTCACCGGCCTGGGCCTGAACCAGTTGGTCGGCGTGGTTGCGCAAACATTGCGGCCCGCGGTGGAGAAATGGTGAACAGCCTCGCAATTATATTTCGTGTAGGTATACTGGATTAGGGAGTTTAAGCAGTTTAGTTCCACCCTCGCCGAACTACCAACCGATTACGCGGCAGCGGCGAACATCGCTATTCCCTCGTAGGATGGCAAGTTTAGGAGCAGCAATGAGTCAGCTCTCAAGTTTTCCTCTTTCGTCCGCTCAAGGGATATTCCAAGAAAACATTGATGATCTCCCGATTGCCGAACGGACCGTCCGAGGGTCCCTTCCTGGATATGTTCGGGTGCCACTAGGCAAGGTGCGGATCTGCGAGTATCCTGAACCTGAAGAATTCGAGTGGGATCCAGCAGAACTCGAAGTGCAGTTGGCAGTTGAGGAGTTCTACGAGTCAGTCGATGCCGATCTTGAAGCAAGTTGATAGTGATGCTCCCCTGAATCAGGGCGACGTCCTGAAAGGTCTTCGGCTTTACAGCACGGGCAACGATTGGGGAAGCACCGACTCGCCAGGAGGTTCACCCGAGTGGGCTAGGCAGTGCGTGTACTCAATGGTCGTATCACGTCCCTGTGTTGTCTACCACAAGCCTGCGATCACGGTTGCCGCAATCAGCGTCGTAAAGGGCGACGTGCCCAGCAACGTCAGGGCATTTGCGGAAGTGCGGGCCTTTCTGAATCATCTGAGAGACGGTTATGGCAGGCCGGATCGATTCTATTTGGGCCAGATTCCCAACGCCGATCTCGGACGTTACTATGCATACTTGGACTCATTTCACACGGTCGCGAGGCCGGAAGATGCGGAATTGAAGGCGTTTCTCGCATCCAATCGCGTTGCAACGTTGACAGACTCTTTCCGCCGCGACTTGCACTTGCGTGTACTTGCGTGCGTAGCGAACTTGGGGTTCGATGACTATGGATGGTTGTCCGATCGTGACCTGCAATGGCTCCTACAGGCTGGAGATGCGGAACTGCATCAGAAGAAGGCTGGCTTGGCTACGGAAATGACCAAGTTGGCTGAAATTCTGGCCAGCGGCGAGAGCAAGAACGCCAGCGAGAAGAAGAACCGCGAGAAAACGGTTGCCAGCCACGAAAAAGAAATCGAGGATTTTGAACGAGACCTTGGCGCATATAGAAGGGAAGCGCAGAGTCGGGAGCAGGAAGCAGATTGAGTCCTTATAATAGATGTTTCCCATACCCCTCATCGCCGTCAACGTCGGCAACTCGCGGATCAAGCTCGGCCTGTTTCGGCAAACCGCTGCCGCCGACCTCCCCGAACCGGAGTCGACGCTGCATCTCACGGGCCGGCTGCCGGAGTTCGATCAGCTTGATGCCTGGCTCGCCAGTCCCCCTCTCCCATCGGGCGAGGCTCGGGGCGAGGCTGTCGGTCCCCTCCGCTGGCATCTCGGCAGCGTCAACCGCCCGGCGGCGTCGCGACTGATCGATTGGCTCCGCGATCATCGCCCGGACGATGAAATCATGTTGCTGACCTCGGGCGATCTGCCGCTCGTGGTCAAACTGCCTCGGCCCGACATGGTCGGCGTCGACCGACTGTTGGACGCCCTGGCCGCCAATCGCCTCCGCACGCCCGGCCGCGCGGCGGTCGTCGTCGATGCCGGTTCGGCCATCACGGTCGATCTGGTCGATGCCGAGGGCGCCTTCCTCGGCGGCGCGATCCTGCCGGGCATAGCTATGTCGGCCCGGGCACTGCACGAATTCACCGATCTCCTGCCGCGGATCGACATGGCCGAACTGGCCGAGCCGCCCCCCGCCTTGGGTACTGCCACCATCGCCGCGATGCGTTCCGGGCTGTTCTGGGGCGCCGTGGGGGCCGTGCGGCAACTCGTCGAGCAATTCACCGGCGACCGCGATGCCGAGGTCTTTCTCACTGGCGGGGCGGGCCCCGTCGTTGCGCAGCTCATGGGCACGGCCGCCCGTTACGTGCCGCACCTCACCCTGGCTGGAATCGCCATCGCCGACAGTAGACAGTAGGGTGGGCCGAGTGAAGCGAGTCCCACCAACTTCCCGTGTCTCTCGTGGTGGGACTCGTTTCACTCGGCCCACCCTACCATCGACCGTCACCCTCCCCAGCCAAACCCGAAATCGCCATGAAAATCGCCTGCTTCACCGCCCTCCACCGCATTGAACTGGTCGACGCTCCCGAGCCCGTGCTCCAGCGGCCTGACGACGTGCTCCTGCAAATCGATCGCGTCGGCGTCTGCGGTTCCGACGTGCATTACTATCTGGAGGGACGCATCGGCGACCAGATCCTGCACTATCCGGCGACCGTCGGACACGAGTGTTCGGGCACGGTGCTGGAAACCGGTTCGGCCGTGCGCGGGCTGAAGGCGGGCGACGGCGTGGCGGTCGATCCGGCATTTTCCTGCGGCGGGTGCGACCAGTGCCTGAGCGGCCGGGCCCACACCTGCCGCCGCCTGCGTTTCATGGGCAATCCCGGCGAGGCCCCCGGCGCCCTGGCCGAGCGTTACGTCGCTCCGGCCGCTTGCTGTGCGGCGATTCCGGCTTCCATGTCGTTGGACGAGGCCATGCTGGTCGAGCCGCTTTCGATCGGCCTGCACGCCGTGCGGCTCGCGCAGCTTGCCGCCGGCATGAAGATCGCAATCCTCGGCGCAGGCCCGATCGGCCTGTCGGTGCTGCTTTGCGCGAAAGCGACTGCTCCCTGCACCGCGCTGGTGGCCGATCTCCGCGACGAACGTCTTGCGGTCGCCCGGCGGTGCGGCGCCGACACGGTTTTGAACCCGCGGCAGAGCGACGTCGTTGCGGCGATTGCCCAGGCCGAGCCGCAGGGGTTGGACGTCGTACTGGAGTGTTCCGGCGATCCGGCCTGCGTGGAGCAGGGCCAAGCGCTCCTGCGGCCCGGCGGCACGTTGATGCTGGTCGGCATCCCGCCGGTCGACGCCGTGGTGTTTGATCCGCACCGCATGCGCCGCTTCGAGTTGCGTTTTCAGGCCGTGCGCCGGCAGAATGATTGCGTGCTGCCCGCGATCCGCCTGATTGCCGCGCGGCAGCTTGATCCCGCGCCGCTGTTGACCCATCGTTTTCCCTTCGACGAGGTTTCCGCCGCCTTCGAACTCGTGGCCGGCTATCGCGACGGCGTGATCAAAGCGGCGGTGGACATGAGTCTCAAATAACGGATAGTACACCCTTCCGTTGGACGCAAAAAAGCTTACCAATAAACCGAAGTAGGCCATTTTCCTTGGTCCACAACGTGCCAGTCCAATTTCGCCCTGTCGGGCGAATTGTTTCTTGGGATCGAACTTTTCTGCGGAGAAACGCCAGGTCTCCCACCGTCCGTGATTGTGCCGACCACTGATGAACATTGCGGCAAACAACACCCCTCCTATGGAAACGTATTCGTAGGGTGGACTTTAGTCCGCCGTTGAGCCCGACCACCTGAGCAGGAAACGCAGTTCCGACGGGGGGATGCTTGCCGTTCTTGCCCAAAACGAGATCGTTTTATGGTTTGTTGGCGATTTATTTATGCGCGCCCTTAGCCGGGACAGCCTCGCGAGGGCCTGCCCCGGACTGCGCAACGCGCCTTGGCCGGCGCGTCGCGGAACCGAATTGTCAAAGAACAAGTAATCGTAGCGAGACTTTATTCGTCGTAACTATCGAAAATTATTCCAAGTCTCCACCTAATTAGTACGTGCGAGCAGCGTGAAAAGACAGTGGATTTCGCGATCTGGACGTGCGATTGATCCGCAAGACGTTCCTCCCCAAGGACTTACGAAAAACGAAAGGTCGCGACGCGAGTGCAGTGAAAAGCGAGGAGACTCGGCCGGCTCTTTGGTCCCCGGACCTGGCCTGCAAAACGAGGCAAAAAATGCGAGAAGATGGGACCGGTGATGCGAGTGGTTTTTGTTCCATACGGAAAAGACCCCGCCCTGCTTGCCAGGGCGGTGAATAAGGC
Organism: uncultured Planctomycetia bacterium; assembly: GCA_963779975.1. Lineage (GTDB taxonomy): Bacteria > Planctomycetota > Planctomycetia > Pirellulales > Thermoguttaceae > JANXQG01. The sequence goes on from CAWAAL010000030.1 coordinate 75,485, forward strand.
TGAACAGCTAAGAGCCGCATGCGCAACAACCCAAGACCCCGCCCTGCTTGCCAGGGTGGTGAATAAGGCTGAACAGCTAAGAGCCGCATACGCAACACCCCAAGACCCCGCCCTGCTTGTCAGCGTGGTGAATAAGGCTGAACAGCTAAGAGCCGCATGCGCAACAACCCAAGACCCCGCCCTGCTTGCCAGGGCGGTGAATAAGGCTGAACAGCTAAGAGCTGCATGCGCAACAACCCAAGACCCCGCCCTGCTTGCCAGGGCGGGGTCTACTTGATCCAAGGGGAAGCTGTGTAGCTGTCCAGCCTTCTTCACCGCCTGGGCAAGCCAAGCGGGGTCGGACAATACGATCGCCCGGCGCGGAAGAAAACCGACACCAAAACGCCAACATCACAGGATCCGATTTTGCGCAGGCCACTCCGGACCAACCGGCCCCAAGGGACCCGTGGTCCGCTGGAGACGGGTCATTTGGGCCGTCTGGCGGCAAGCGCACGTCCTCCTTGGTCCACCGGACCCGCGGTCCTTCCGGACCGGCCGGCACGATACACCAACGGCTATTGAGATCGGCCGCGGCGGCGTTGCCCACTTGCGGCGCAGGCGCGATGCGGCGCGGTCTCGATGAGCCCCAGGCACGGGCCGGCAATCTGCCCGTGGCGCTCGGCGACGACGGGCCGGCCTTGGAAGCCGTCGCGGAGCAGGTTCCCTTGCCCCAGATTCGTGCCTTTGAAGAGGCGGGCTCGGTAGCGTCGGTCGAGACCAGGGTGCGCGGATACTCGCTCGTCGGAGAATCGCTCTCTGCGTGACGCGCCTCTCAGCGATTGGAGGTGAATCGAAACCAGTACGGCATCGACGGCCTACGGGTCGACTCCACCGTCAACATCCGAGCCTACACGGAGAATAATCAGGGCCACGACATCGCCGAGGGCGATCAACTCTTGCGCGACATGAACGGCGCGTGCCATGGGATCGGGCACGGGAAAGTCACCATCGCCGAAGACCTGCAGAGTTGGGGCGAGATCGTCACTCCTGCCAGCCGCGCCGGCGGTTTCGGCTTCGATAGCCAGTGGGACCAGGATCTGTACTACGCCCACTCCGATGGACTGGAAGCTGGCCGACACGAAGTTCCCCGGCATCGTGCAGATGTACCGCGATCTGATCGCTCTGCGGCGGAACCTGGGCGGCAAGACGGCCGGACTTAGCGGCCAGAGCCGGAATGTTTTCCACTGCGACGACGGCAACAAGACGCTTGCCTACCACCGCTGGTCGAACGGCGGGCCGGGCGACGACGTGATCGTTGTCGTGAACCTGTCGAATCAGCCCATTCCCAGCCTGAACATCGGCTTCCCGCGGGGCGGGAAGTGGGTCGTGCGATTCAACAGCGGCGCCAAGGTCTACGATCCGAGCTTCGAGAACGGCGATAGCTTCGACGCCACGGCGAATCCGGGAGCGAAAGACAACCTCGACTTCAACGGCAACGTGGGGATTGGGCCCTACAGCGTCGTGATTCTGTCGCAGGACTGAGGCCCCATCCGGCCCAGCGGGGGCGGGACTAAGTCGACAAACGGCAAGCCGGATGGTGAATCCACAGGTTGACCCGCTGGAGTCGCGTGCCGCATGAAACGCAGACCGCATCCGACTTGCCGGACGGGGGCGCGGCATGACGTGATGCCGGCCCTTAGCTGACCAACCTTCTTCACTATCCACACGAGTTGGACGGGGCCCCTACGCCCCTTCATAGCGGCTGACGCCGAGACGTCACCACCCGGTTTCGCACGTCCAGCCGACAAGCGAGCATTCTGCCGGACGCGGACGATGACGGCCGCGGACCGGGGACGGGGCAGCGGATGTCAAGAAAAACTAGGGAACCGAGCGGGCAAGTTGCCGCGTAAGAAGTTGTCATTTTTGTCTGCACCAGGGGATTGCGGCGCATTTCCTTGCCTGTAGAGGAATGCCCGACCTCCGCGCGTTCGGATCGCTTGATTCTTTATGGAATCGTTACTGTCCAGATCAGACTCGTTCCCCCCAAAGGTACATGTGTCTTCGTTGTTGGAAACCTCAATTCGCGCGGAGTTTCTTCAAAAAATCCGTACCAGGTGCTTGCGAAAAATGTAGATCCCTGGCACAATACAAACTGTGCTGTAACGATGGGTGGTTGAACTTGGTTGTTGCTGGCTGCTCGCCAGGTTGATGGAAGGCTGCTTCTGGCATGTAGGCCGAAGTGTTCTCACGCCTTCTTTCTTTTGCTCCCCTTCGCAAAGATCTCTCGGTCGGAGAAATTGGTCATGAGTATGGTTTCCCGCAGTGCGTCCTTCTTGCGTTCCCTTTTCGGTTTTTCTGGCCGCACCTGCTTATTGCTGGCGGTCGGCGCGGGGTTCGTACTCAGCGGTCCGTCGGCCCAGGCGGCTACCGTAACCTGGATCGGCGGAACCGACAATACCTGGGCGAATAGTGCCAACTGGAACACCACAACCCCGGCCTCGGGCAACTCCCTGGTCTTCGCCACCGCCGGCGCTGCCGGCGTGCTGCTGAACAACAACCTGACGAACAGTTCGTTCAGTATCGGCGGCATCACCTTCAACAGCGGGGCCGCGGCCTTCGTCATCGGCGATGGCGTCTCCTCCACCGATTTCAATGCCGGCAACGCGTTCATCCTCGCGGGCCCGCTGGCGAACAACAGCACGAACCTGCAGACGATCAACGACCCGTTCAGCTTGGCCGCGGTGCAAACCTTCACCATGACCGGGGGCGGCGGCAATCTGAGTCTCGGCGGCAGCATCAGCGGCGCGGGCGGCATTACCACCGCGGGCTCGGGCACTTTGACCCTGAACGCCTTGAACACCTATACCGGCGTGACCACCGTCGCCGCCAGCACCACGCTCACGGTCTCCGTCGGCGCCAGCCTCGGCACGGGCAATTTGAACCTCTCGGGCTCGACCGCCGTCGTCAACCTGAACGGCCCGCAGAGCATCGGCACACTGAGCGGCACGGCCAGCGCCGCGCTGAATCTGCTTGGCGCGGGCAGCAATTTGACGCTCAACGAAACGGCCGCCACCACTTACTCGGGCAATATCACCGGCTCGGGCGGGCTGGTGCTGGGTGGCGCGAGCAACAACACGCTCACCATCACGGGTACGAACTCCTTTGGCGGCGGACTGTCGATTCAGGGAGGCACCGTGCAGATCGGCAACCATGCCGCCGTCACCAGTCCGCTAGGCGCTTCGAGTGGAACAGTGTCGATCGGCGCCACTTCGGGCAACGCCAGTACGGCGCTGGTTTTCAACTTGTCGGGAAATGCACTTTCGGCCGCGAATCCGATCAATCTTGTCGCCGGATCGACCGGGACGGGAATGGTCTTCAACACGGCCGGCTCGATTACGCTTTCGGGACCGGTCAGCCTGGCCCGCGACGTTATTCTAGCCAACAACAACGCTACCGCCGGCAGCTACCTTACCTTTTCCGGCGCGATTACGGGGACCGGCAATATCTTCCTGAATGGATACGGCGCCGGAAGTCCGATCAATCTGACGAATAGCGTGAACACGATCGGCGGCATCACGAATATCGGCAGCAACTCGGGGGGAACCGCCACGATCAGCGCCTCCGTGGGCACGAACGTCACGGCCCTCAGCCAGTCTGGGGCCAGCCCCTTCACGGTCAGCGGCCCGATTACGCTGGGCACGAATATGGCCGTGACCTCGAGCAGCACCGGTCTATTCACGATTTCCGGCGGCGTCGCCGGCGCCTATAACCTGACTTTGAATGCCAACAGCACGGGAGGCATTACCGTCTCCGCCGGTACGGTCAATAACGTGGGAACGATCACCAACTCCGGGACGGGCAGCGGCAGCGTCACGTTCAGCGCCCCGATCGGCGTCAATGTCGCCTCCGGTGGCATCAGCGTCATCCAAAATGCCGCTTCCTCGGCGATGACCCTTTCCGGTTCGAACTATTACACCGGCCAGACGCAAATCCTCAGCGGCACCCTGGCCGTCAACCTCTTGGACGCGGGCGCCGCCGGAACCGGCGGTCCGTTGGGCGTGGTCCCCGCCAGCCCGGTCGCCAACAGCATCTACATCAACGGCGGCGCCCTTCAGGATACGGTCGGTGGCTTGACGCTCAACGCCAACCGCGGCATCGTGCTGGGAACCAGCGGCTCGAACCGGATCATAGCGAACAATGGCAATTTTGGCTACGCCGGCATCATCGCCAACTACTCCAGTACCCCAGGTTCTCTGACCATCGCCGCCGGCGGCGGCACGTGGGTGCCCAGCGGGCCGTCCACCTATTCCGGCGGAACGATCCTCGCCCTCAGTTCCACCACCGTGCCGACGGCCAGTTCCTCCAACGGCGGCGCCCCGGGTGCGTCGCTCACCAGCGGCCCCTTCGGCACCGGCCCAATCATCTTGGCCGGAGGACAATTCCGCTCCACGACCAGCGGCGCCCAGACGGAAGGCAATCCCGTCACCATCAGCGCCAACACCACGTTCCCCACCGCCACCACGGATACGACGCTGACCCTTACGGGCACCACCACGTTGACCCAGAGCGTGACCCTCACGGCAAATATCGGCCAGACCACGGCCGGCGCCTCGCTGACCTTCACCGGACCGATCGGCGATAACAGCGGTGGATACTCGCTCACGCAGAACGGCGGCGGCACGATCGTGCTCAAGGGCGCCGATACCTACGGCGGTGGGACGACGATCTCGTCCGGCATGGTCGAATTCGCGAATACCAGCGCTTTGCCCTCCTCGGGAACCCTCACCGTCGCCGCGGCCGGCACCCTGGGCCTGGGCGTCGGCGGCACGGGCTATTTCACCGCCACCGACTTGAATAACGTTTTCGCGGGCACCTCGGAGGGCCCCGGTGGCAACGTGCCGAATCTCGGCGTGGTTCATTTTCATCTGTTTTTGGGTAACAAGTGCGGACTCTCAGCGCGATCCGCAAGGGAGTGATGAAGATCTTGGGCCAAACGGGCCAGTCAATTCCGTGAGAACCGCGTGTAGCCGAGCATTT
>CAWAAL010000031.1:0-245832 GCA_963779975.1 uncultured Planctomycetia bacterium
GCGGCCCCGAACCCGATCATCGACAGAATCCTTCCTGGCCGCACTTGTAAGCGTGATCTGATTGCCGAACTGGCCGATGCACTCGCCGCCAAAGGGATGCCGCTGTTGGTTTATTACAACCATTCCTGCAACCGTGGCCAGGACCGGCCTTGGGAACAGGCGGTTGGCTACCATGACAAGGACAAGCGGCGATTCGCCCAGAACCTCATGGACATCGTTGGCTGGATGGGCGAGCGATACAAGGACAAGATCAAGGCGTGGTGGTTCGACAGCCCCTATTCCCTTGATCCCCGTGGCCCGCACAACAGCGTCAGTACCGACATGACCGGCTTCCAGTTCCCGTGGGAGCGGTTCACGGTGGCGGCCAAACTGGGATTTTCTGGGCGGCTGGTCACTTACAACCCCGGTGTCGCCCAGACCTTTCTCTACACGACGCACCAGGATTATTGGTCGGGCGAACTGGTCAATCTCAAGAGCCCGGCCACGGCCCGGTATCTGGACAACGGCCTGCAATGGTTCGGCTGGACTTGCCTTGAGGATCGGGCCTGGGTGCATCACCGGCTCGACACGGAAGTCCCCAAGCCGCTCTATTCTGACGAGGAAGTCATCTCCTACGTCCGTGCCTGCAATTCCCATCAGGCCCCCATGACCTTCAACGTCGGCATCTACCAGGACGGCACGATGGCCTCGGCGTCAGTGGAGCAGTTGCGTCGATTGGGCGTGGCGTTGGGGAAGAAATGAGACCGAAGCGTTTCCCACGGTGGGCTCCCTTGACGATCTGTGGACACCCGCTATTCTTGATGGTCGGGCAGGATGCCCCGGCTTGATCGAAGATCGTGTAGCCGGAAGTGATCCACGCTTCGTAAAACTGGCTCTGCTTGCCTTCGCCAAGCGGGGCTTTTTTTGTCTCAATTGAAGAGAATCCAGTGGTCGAGGGTTTGGCTCCGAGGCCAAAACAAAACGCCCTTCGTAGCGAAATGGATAAAGCTGCGAAGGGCGGTAAAGGAGACATAATAGGTGGGCTGAAAGAGGCGACTCTCCGGCCTTGCCTCTAGCCCGCAATTCTGTAGGAACTGCACGATGCCCCCTATGGAATTTGTATCGGTCGCAACTTTATTAGCTCTCCACTAATTGCTAAAATCGGACAACTTGGAGAATCCAATGGTCGAATTCAGCCACGCCATCGTCTTCGTCAGAGATATGGCCCGATCTATTACCTTCTACCGTGATGTTCTCGGCCTGCCTGTCAGATTCGAGTCTCCTGAATGGACGGAGTTCGACACGCCGGGAAGCACGCTGGCCCTGCACCTTGCCGACGATTCCAGTTCGGCACAAAATTCAGTTCCGGCGGGGATATGCAACCTGGGCTTCACCGTGGAAGACATCGACGCCTTCCATCAGGAAATGATCGCCAAAGGCGTTACCTGTTTGCAACTGCCCGAAGTAGAAGACTTCGGTGGGAAGCTGGCCGGGTACGCCGATCCCGATGGGCTGCCGTTCTGGGTCAACGACAAGGCGAAGAAGTCGTGATGGCCGCCTGCTTCCCCTTGATCAGCAGCACCGGCCCCTGGACAATGACCGGCCTCTCCTTGGAGAATACGGAGAAGAGGAACTCCTATGACAGAACCGCAATCTGGACTTCCGACCGGCAAGGCTTGCAAATATGCTGGCAAAATCGAACGGTAACGAGACGAGTTATTCGCCCCCTGGCGGCGAGTTCTTGCACTACGAATTAGAAGAGCGAGGCTTCGAGTGCATTGGCCCGCTCGACTTGCTGCATCATATCGTCTTCATCAATCCCGAAGGTGGCTTGGAGGTGTGGCTATGGGATGACGGTTTCCTCAATTACGAGCGTGCCCTCCGGCCAGATGAAGCAACACACGAAGGAGTATTGAAACATCCTAATCGGCAGGGCAGACGGGGAAACAAGGTGGTTCTGCGTGAAACCGAATTGCATTATGTTTCGCCGGGTGGAAACGAATATCGAAAAGACAATGGGTTGCCCGAGGACCGGAGCAAGACCGGGTGGACATTGCGCCTGGACACGGTGCAACCATTGAAATGGACCCGTTGAATCGGCGGAACGATCCTGCCGCCTACTTCCCCCTAATCACGATCACTGGCCCTTGAACGATGACCGGCCTTTCCTTTGTCGTGGGGATTGACGATTTCGTGCGGACAAACATTTCCTGCAATTTTTGGTGAAGGGCGGCGAGATTGGCTGATTGCTGCTCTTGGCCAGTTTGCGACGTGCAAATCATTGATGTGGTCTCCGGGTGCGATTGGGCAGAAACCTTATCGGCACGGCCCTCGGATGGCTTTGGGCAGGCCGCCCGCCCCGGCAAAGTCTTCCTCTCTTTCCACGCCTTTCCGAACCGGCAGAAGTGGCCGAAAGTTTAGAATTTCTTCCGCAATTTCTCCTGTTTTCTTGACGACGAGGCCGCTACGGTGATATGCTTCATTTGAAGGTTCGCAGCACTTGCTTTGGCACCCTGAAATGGAGGGCAAATCGTGCAAGATCCACCGGCTCACTTGCAATGAGGAGCGGCTAAGTCGTTCCTCGTAGGCCGTCCTGTTGTTCTCTGACCCGATCCAAGAAACGTTCGAACCCCGCTTTATCGGCGGGGTTCGTCGTTTCTTGCTGTCTGACATGCTCCGCCCGAACTTCGGTTAAAGCTCAAGAAGCCGGGCCGCCAGCAATTCGACACCAGCAACCGAGAGGCCAGATCGTCCTTCAAGTTCCGCATCCTCCACGGCAATGACTTTTGCGGCCTCCGGCGTCCAGGCTTCGATTTCCACCGTTTCACCGTTGGTGAAAGTCACTTCGTATTCGTTCATGTTGTACTCCTGGAGTGGAATGGATTTTAGCATTTATCGGAACTCTGGGTGGCGAGTCTTTGGTGTTCGTTTACGGCGACTGAGATTTCCGCCTTGCCGAGGGCGTCGAAATCCGAACCTCTTCGCTCGCTCCCGTGTCCAAGTTGGCAGCCCAGTTTCAGAAAGGTGGTGTACCATGCCCACCAACGACTTCACCAACGGACCATTTTTTTCGAGTCGATGAGCAAACGACGGCGGGGATTCCCGTCCGAAGCCCAAGTCAAGCGGGGCCTGCGGATCGTCCACGGCGACAAGGAACTGGCCGAGAAGCTCGGAAGGAACGACCTCTGCCCGTGCGGCTCCGGCAAGCGATTTAAGAAGTGTTGCCTTGGCTCAGGCCGGTTTTGACGGCGTGGAGCGGGACCACTACTTTTAGAGAATGAAAACAGGCCCTCCTCGTCGGCAAGAACGAGGAGGGCCTTCTCATTGAAGTCAGTCAGTCGAAATGTAAACCGATCAGAACGGAATGGCGTCCGTTTCCGTGACGGTCATCGCTTCCGCCAAGTCCTTAAATTTCTTCACGCCGCCCAACTCCTTGATGACTTCCAGCACTTCGATCACACGCTGGAATCCGCCAAGCGTCTTGATCGTGTGTGCAACCTTCTTGACCTGATCCAGTGTGATCGTGCCGCCATTCGTCGGCTTTTCCACGACGGCCGGTGTTGCGGCCACGGCTGCTGCCGGTTTCTTCGCCGCCTTCTTGGCAGTGCCGCCCTTGTTGAGCTTGCTCTTGACGGTGCTGACGAGGACTCTTGAAACCTTGATGCCGTCCTTGGCCAATGCCGCCATGACATCTTTGGGCATGGCGTCGGGTCGGGCCGACAGGTAATCACGCACGGCTTGGCTCTTGTTGACGGATTTCTTCGCCATTTCTCTATCTCCGATTCTGGGTTGCGACTGAATGAACAAGTATTACCCGCAGAATCGCCGGAACAATCCGCAAGGCAAAGCCAAAGCCCCCATTCAGTGACACGGGTTCTGGATATGCCGAAAAAGCGGGCAGGTAGGACCGTATCTGGTATCTTTGCGGTGGTTCAGGCAGGATGTTTCGGATGCGGTTGCTGGCCTGCGGCGCTCAAAATGCCTGCCCTCACACACCGCATTTGCCCCTGGCCAACTCACCCTAGTCATCATAGAATTCGCCAACAAGGATGATCCAATGGAAGCAATTCTTCAACTTGTCGCCACGCTGTCGGCTGGCCTGTTCGCTGGGGCTGCCACTTACGTTACCTTCGTAGAGCATCCAGCAAGGATGCAGTGCGGTACTCGTCTGGCCGTAACGGAATTCGGCCCGAGCTACAAGAGGGCGACGGCGATGCAAGCTCCATTAGCGGCAGTCGGATTTCTAAGTGGCACTGCGGCATGGTTGATCGGGGCGCACATCCTTTTGGCCGTAGGTGGTGTCTTCCTCGGCGCAGTGATCCCGCTCACGCTGATCGTCATTATGCCGACGAACAAGCAGTTGCTCGATCCTGCCTTGGACAAAGACTCGGCCCTCGCCAAGCAGCTTCTCGTTCGCTGGGGCAGGCTGCACGCCTTGCGAACGATCCTGAGCGGCGTTGCCTTCGTGATTTTCCTGGTCTTGAAGAGTCGTTGAATAGGGGAAATATTTGAGGTGAGCAGATGAACAATTCTCGTTTCATGGTAGACCACGTATGCGTGGCGACCGAAAAGCCGTTCGAGGAAGTTGCCAAAGCCCTTGAGCGGCAATTAGGACTTTTCGACCCGGACGTGTCGAAGTCACTCGCCGAAGGTGGAGACACCGAGAAAGCCAAAGCCAAATTTGAGGCGATGGCTGGACCGAGCGGCTTCATGCTCTTCGGCAAGACCGATCACGGGTCGCTATTGCGAATTGCAGGCCAGAAGCGAAAGGCAATCCAGTACATCGTCGGCAACCCGCTGTTTGCCCTCCAGATGACGCAGCACGACATCCGGGCGAGCCTGTACGCCCCGTTGCGAGTGCTGCTCTACCAGCACGACGAAGGCAAGACTTGCGTGGAATACGACAGGCCGACTTCGCTCTTCGGCCAATTCGGTCAGGCGGATATCACCGCCACCGCCGCCATGCTTGACCATAAACTCGATGCCCTGGTATCGGCGGCAACGAGTTAGCCCGTAAAAGGATGTTGGCATTAGCCGCATACAGTGCGGTGCTTGTCACGGCTCTCGCCGACCCACTTCTTGTAGCTGACGCCTTCGCCAACGAACTCATTTGTTTGGGCCGACTTGTCGCTTGTACGCCTAGTCATACGGCCCCATGCCCACGTCACTGGGCAGCAAATCAACGTGGTTCTTCGGGGCATCGGAGAAGACATCTCGCACTGCATCCAGGTAGCCGAAGCCGTACTCTCGGTGCGGAGCGAGGTAGTGGCCTTCGCTCCATTCATTCCAGTTGTCCAAGAGCAGAATCTTGCTTCCGAGTTCCGATGCTGGAAAGGTACGGACGACCGCCTTGGCCTTTTCCAACAACTCCTTGTAATGTGCGGGCGGAATCTTCCAGATGCTACCCTCGTCCTGCCACCCGCTCCATCCTTGGGAAACGGTCACGACCTCCGGCAGGATGCCCATGCGGCGTGTCTTGTCGATGTAATCCAGTTGTGTGGCGATGGCCTGCTGTGGTTTCGGGCTTCCCTGGACGTACCAGCAATAGGCGAATGTATAGTCGAGTCCCAACTGCTTCATCAACTCCAAGTGCTTCGGGTCGAGCCCTCGGTACTCGCCCAGAACATAAAGCCCATCGAAACCGGCTTTCCGGCAGGCCGCCCGCATCTTGTCCAGCGCCGCCCGCACCTTGTCCACGCCACCTAAGTCCTGGACGAGGAACTCTGGGCGGTAGATGAACAGCAGCGGTTTGTTGTCGATCTTGAGATGGCTGGCATGGCGGAAGTAGTTCTCGGTCCAGAATGGCAGCAGGTTCTCCATGAGGTCGGCCTCGCTGGACACGCCTGCGGTTCCACGGGCCTGATTTTCCCACATGATGCTGAACTTCATTTTGGACACATACCGGGACTTCAGCAGGGCATCATGGATCGCACTGCCGAATTTCATCTTCACCGGCCCGCCCTGGCCGTTACGATACCAGCAGTAGGTAAAGAACGAAATGCCATGCTCGACCGCCCACTTGGTTTCCCAGTCGGCAACTTCCGGGTTTTCCTGCGAGTAGAATCCCAAGGCCGGAGTGCGTTCAGGATGCTTGAGAACCTGATTCCACATCTGCGGCTTATCGGCCTCCCAGAGCGGGCAGTTTTGGGCACCGATGAGGATTTGGGTGCTAACGGGCTGTGGCTCAGGGACGTAGGCTTTCTGGGCAACTCCACCGGACGGCTTGGTGGCCTTGACGGTCGCTTGCTGGGGTTCCGCTGCCGGAAGGCTATCGGCCAGGATTACAAGGCAGAGGCATGAAATTACAGTGATCGCTTTCACGGTTTGGTCCTCTTCGAATATATGGCGGGGCGATAGCTTCCTGCCTGCATCTTTAGCCCAATCTTCTTGCCATATTCCATGATCGGAGCAGCGTGAGCTTTGGGCGGCGACTCGGCTAGCTTTCTGCCGACAACGAAAACCTCTTGCCCTGGCTTCAACTCATCGAGCGTTCGCCGGATGGCATCGATTCCCTTGGCGGCGTCTTCGGTGATCTCGTCGTCGGATTTGAGGCGCTCGGTTCTCTGGAGCAATGAGAAGCAGAGTTCGTCATCCTTTTGCCAGAGGTATAACTCCCAACCTTTCACGGCGGTCTTGGCAAGGTGCGATGCGGTGGTCGCAGGTTTCTCGTCCAGGTATCCCAAGGACACCAGGAACTCATCCGTTCGCTGCATCGTCTTTCCCAGCCAAGGTGGATGGTCGTAGAATTCGTGGGGTTGCCCCTTGGCCCAGAACAGTTCGGCCCGGTGTCCCAGTAGCTTGGATCTCACCAGGAACTCCTCGCCCATGAGGGCCAAGATGTCGGTTGTCCCATAGAAGATCAACGTGGGCGGGCTGTCCTTGGTGATGTGCAAGGCAGGGGAGATCGCCTTGCCCAGGGCCTCATCGTTGCCGATCTCGTCCATCAAGGAAGGAATGCCACTGAAGCGGAGCACAGGATTGAAGAGTACAAGGGCATTGGGTTTCGAGGAAATCTTGGTGTCTTCACCTGCCCCTTCGAGGCCAGGCGTAAAGGCCGTACAGGCGGCGATGTGGCCACCCGCTGATCCACCAGCCGCCACGATCCGGTCGGGATCGATGCCCAGTGTGCGAACGTTTTGTCGCATCCACCGCACGGCACTCTTGGCGTCCTCGACGCATTCCTTGGGGCCGACGCCGTGCCGGGACTTCACCCGGTAGTCGGCCCTGGCGGCAACCATACCCCGAGCGGCGAGATAGCCTGCTTGCGGCTCGAACTGCTCGATCAAGCCACCTGTCCAGCCACCGCTGAAGAAGAATACAACGCCGGGCCGTTCGTCCGTTTCCTTCCAGCCGGGCGGATAGTGGACGATGACTTCTAGGTTCGCCTGTTTGGTCTTCTTGTAGATGAAGGACTTGGTTGGCAGAGAGTCCGCTGCCATCGCATCGAAAACGGCGGTTGCTGTAATCAAGAGGCAAATCTGTACAGAAAGTCTCATCGTTCGACAGTTCCTTGGTTTTGCGGCTGAATGTGATTCGTTCAGAATCATTCGATTTCCATTGGCAACGTGGCTGACGCCCGGATTATCGACTCTTTATCCTGGCGTGAAAGGGCCTTGATCGCCAACTCTCTTCTCAGGGCTTGGCCGTGACTGGCCTGTGCTTCCTGGTGGACCAGAACAGCAGGCAAGCGGCTGCGGGTATAACGAGATGCTGTTCCAGCGTTGTGCTGCTTCAATCGACGAGGCACGTCATTCGTGATTCCGGTGTAGAGAGAGCCGTCTGCACATCGCAGGAGATAGATGAACCACGTTGTGTCCGTATCTCTTCGGTTCAGCAGCTTCTCCACCGCCACTTCTTTCGCCGCCGTCTTCCCCTTTATCCGCTGCCTTGCTTCCTCGTGCCGGAAGCACTCGGTCAAGTGATCGTTGACCATCCCCACCGCCTGCATGAATGCGTAGCAGATGGTGCTGCCGACAAACTTAAAACCTCGTTGCTTCAGGTCTTTGCTCATAGCGTCCGATTCGGGCGTGTGGGTAGGCACCTCGGCCATTGATTTCCTGGCATTCTGCATTGGCCTGTGACCGACGAAGCTCCAGACGTAACTTGTCGAATGACCCAAACTCCTTCTGGACCACCAAGAATGCCTTGGCGTTCTGGATCGCCGCCTCGATCTTCAGCCGGTTGCGAACAATGCCGGGATTCAACAGCAAGCTCTGCTGTTTTCTCTTGCCGTACTTGGCGACGATGGCCGGGTCAAAGTGATCGAAGGCTTCCCGGTAGTTCTCTCGCTTCTTGAGGATCGTCTCCCAACTCAAGCCCGCTTGTGCCCCTTCGAGAATCAGGAACTCGAAGAGGGTGCGGTCATCATGGACCGGGACGCCCCATTCCTGGTCGTGGTACTCGATGTACTGCTCGGTCTTCGCCCACGGGCAGCGGCGCAGTTCGGTTGTCTTGTGTGCTGTCCTCATGGTTTGTACCCGCATGGCTCACGGCTTCTTGACGGTCGGTTTTCCTTCGAGATAGCCAAGTGTCGCCAGGAACTCGTCTACTCGATACAGAGTCCGATCCCGCCAGATCGGGGCGTTGAAGAAGCCGTGGCCGACATCCTCGGCCAGGAACATCTCGGCTCTGTGGCCGACCTCTTTGGATCTGGCCATAAACTCCTCGCCCCTTTTGAGCAGCGCATCTTTCGTGCCAAACAAGATCAGGGTCGGCGGCGTGTCTTTGGTCAACTGCAACGTGGGAACGATCTTCCATTTGGACTGTTCGTTGGCAAATGGCAAGTACGGAAAGAAAAGAACCGTGGCGTTGGGCTTGGACGAAACGCTGGTGTCTTCCCCCGCAGCCTCCAATCCTGGGCATGCCGAACAGGCGGCGAGGTATCCACCCGACGAACTGCCGGATGCTACGATGCGGTTTGAATCGATGCCCAGCTTGGCGGCGTTTTGCCGCAGCCACCGAATCGCACTCTTGGCGTCCTCGACGCAGGCATCCGGCTCGACGCCATGCCGGGACTTCACTCGGTAGTCGGCCCGTGCCGCCACCATGCCCCGGCTGGCGAAATAAGCGGCCTGCGGCACGAACTGGCTGACGCTACCGAATTGGAAGCCGCCGCCGAAGAAGAACACGATGCCGGGCCGTTTGTCCGTTTCCTTCCAGCCGGGCGGATAGTGGACGATGATTTCCAGGTTGGCCTGCTTCGTTCTCTTGTAGGTAAAGGACTTGGTGGACGGTGCCTTCGGTCCCTCCTCTGCGGTGGCGTGACGGGCTGTGGTTCCCAGTGCGGCCAAGGCCGTGATCACAATGGCCAGATGTTTCACCAGCATCATAGACGTTCCTCATTTCCAGCCTCATCGTCCGTGAAGATATGCGACTCGCCGTCGCTATCCAGGAATTCGGCCACCACCCGTGGCCCACTGCGGACGGCCTCCTCCAGTTTCTCCAGGAGCGTCTGGAAAGGCATCTTGGCATATTCCTCGCCGGTCAGGACCAGGAGAGGATCGACATACCGCTGTCCATGCCGTGGAGTTCCCTTCCTGGTTTCGTCGGTCACAAAGACCACGGCACGGTTGTACTCCGCTTGTCCTTCCTCGTCGGTTTCCACAGGCGATGGCAAAAAGTCCCCGTAAGGGTCGCCTTTTTCATAGCCGCAGCCGGGCGTCGGGCTACCAATGTGCGGCGGAACAGCCTGGGCCGTTACCTTCACCCACTTTGGCGACGTGAAGGACGATGCCGGGTCTTGGATCTGAATGGTCCAGAGCGTTGCGTAGATGCTCATGTTCAATTCCTAGTGCTTTCCGCCGATTCCCAATTCTTCCGCATGCGGTTTCAGTGCGTCAATGACGAATTGAATGTGCTGGTCGAAATCCACGCCCAGCAGTTCCACGCTGCTACGGATGATCTCCCGGTCCACCTTGGCGGCGAACGCCTTGTCCTTGAGCTTCTTCTTCACACTCTTCGGTTCAAGGGTGGCGATCCCCTCGGGTCGAACAAGGCAGCAGGCGATGACGAAGCCCGTCAGTTCGTCGCAGGCGAGCAGGCACTTGTCCATCATCGTCTTCGGCCGCAGGCCCCAGGCGGTCTGGTGGAACGAGACGGCATAGGCGATTTCCTCCTCGCCCTGCTCCCGCAGCCAGTCCACGATCCGTTTGGGATGATCTTCGGGCCACTGGTCGTAGTCTGCGTCGTGAAGCAGGCCGGTGATGGCCCAGACATCAGGATTGCCGCCATACTTCGTGGCCGCTGCCCGCATCACGATTTCGACGGAACGAGCATGGCCGAGGAGCGAAGGGTTCTTCGTCCAGGCTTGGAGTTGTTGCAGGGCTTGTTCACGGGTGAGGGGCATAGTTGCTCTCAGGTTACTTTGTATTCAGGATTGTCGCAAGTTCCTCGATCAATGCCTCCTGACCGGCCTTGATCTTCTTCTTCGCCGTTTCCAGGTCGAACCAGTCGGCCCGGTCGATCTCCGGGAACTCCTGCTGCTTTCCAGACTTCGGCGGCCATTCCATCGTGAAAGAATTGCTCTTTATGGCCTTGGGATCGCAGTGGCCGTCAAAGGCCCATGCGTGGACGATCTTGCCGCCTTTCTGCTGGATAGGCTTCAATGGAATGAAGGGGCCGGTCGGCTTGATGCTGGTTTCCTCCTCGAACTCCCGTTGAGCAGTGACGAGCAAGTCTTCGTCGCCATCCGGCTCGCCCTTGGGGATAGTCCACGCCCCATCGTCCTTCCTCACGAAGTAGGGACCGCCAGGATGGGCCAGCAGAACTTGAAGGGCTCCATCCTGGATGCGGTACATCAGCAAACCGGCGCTGATTCTTAGCATGGCCGTTCATCTCCCTCCCATCAACTCCCAGCGATTCATCTCGCTCACCTGCCCGTTGAGCGTCCACAGATCGTACAGCAGTCCGAGGCCCACCAGCCCGCCTGTAAGCAAATAAATGATGCCGGTAATCCACTTGCCCATGTAGAAGCGGTGGATGCCGAAGATCCCCAGGAAGGTCAGGAAAATCCAGGCCAGGGTGTAGTCCAGGGGACCGGCCTGATAGCGAAGATCGGCCCGACGAGCCATGCCGGGGATGAGGAACAGGTCGATGATCCAGCCGATCAGCAGCAGGCCGCCCGTGAAGAACCAGATCGTCCCGCTGACGGGCTTGCCGAAGTAGAAGCGATGCGAACCCAGGAATCCGAAGATCCAGAGGATGTAGCCGACCAGGACGGAGTGGGTTTCGTTGATTGTGTTCATGCCGTGATTATAGCCGTAGAACCAAGGGGCGCAAATCGCCTCCGCCGTTTCTCGGCGTGCAGAGATAATTGCCGGTGTCCACGGCCCGTGATCTTGCAGTACAATGATTCTATGAAAGTTATCTCCCTTCAATCCGGCAGTAACGGCAACTGCGTTTACGTCGAGGCAGACGGTGTCAAACTTCTGTTCGACGCCGGGATCAGTGCCAACGATGTCCGAGAGCGGCTCGCCACTCATGGCCGGGATGCGACATCGGTCGATGCGGTCCTTATTTCCCACGATCACATCGACCACCGCCGCAGCATGGGCATTCTGAACCGGGCGTTCGACCTGCCAATCCACGCTACCGCCAAGACCTACGATGCGGCCAAACGATTTGCACTGGGCGAGATCAGTGACCTTCGGTATTTCGTTGCCGGGAAAACGATCCAATTCGGCAAGGTGACGGTGGAAACGATCTCCACGCCCCATGACGGTGCGGACGGCGTAGTTTTCGTGGTCGATGACGGCAAGCACCGCTTGGGCATCATGACCGATCTGGGCCACGTCTTCACCGGCTTGGCCGACGTAATCGCATCCCTGGACGCCGTGCTGTTGGAGAGCAATTACGATCCCGACTTGCTCGCCAATTGCCCCCGCCCAGAGTGGCTCAAAGAGCGGATTACAGGGCCGGGAGGGCACATCTCCAACTTCGAGGCCGCCGAGCTTCTCTTGGCATCTGCGTCGAAGCGAATGAGATGGGCGTGCCTGGGCCATTTGTCACACGACACCAACACGCCAGAACTGGCCCTGGCAACGCATCGCAAGATTCTGGGCGACCGGCTGCCGTTGTTCTTGGCGACTCGGTATGAAGTGAGCGGTGTGATGGAAATTTGAGTGGAACGGGATCTATACCGTCGCCGACGCCACCTCGATCCGGTCCCCTGCCTTCGTCTGGATGTATTGGGCGCTCACGATCTGCCGCACATCATCGGGGAACATCTTCAGCTTCACGTCGATCAGTTTCTCCATGTCGCTACGGATGGCTGCCAAGGCGGTTTCATCGATGTTTCGATTGTGCCGCTTGTATTCCGCCAGAAAAGCGTCCACCAACTTCTTCCGGCGTTCGAGCGGGGCGCTGGCAATGTTCCAGGCGGTACATGCGCCGGTGAGGTAATTCTGCTTCGCCTCGGGCGTGTCTCCCAGGCGGATGAAGTCACCGGCGAACTCCGTGATCATCTCGGACAGTTTGCGTTTCGCCGGGCCAAGCTGGGCCGGAGTTGGCTCGTTGTGATCCATGTTGTTCTCACTTTCCGATCAGTCGTACTTTTCGTTCCTTCCGATTCTCCACGGGCTGGCCAATCGTGACAACGAGTGCGCCGTCCTTTGCGACCACCCCGGCGTAGTCGGGAACCTTCTTCGAATAAATGGCCTCGGCCGACGTTGGCTTAACCGGCTTCCCGTTCACCTTCAGATTACCGAAGGTCACAGTCACCTTGGGAATTTCGGCCACCGGAATTCGCTGTCCGTAGACTTCGACGAAATTGGCGACATTTCGGGCCAGGACGAGATTCTCGCCCTTGAACCGCAGGGCACCGATAAACGCATTCTCGTCCTTTTCGTGCGAATAGACGAACGCCCCGACCCACGTCATGGGCTGTCCATCAACTTCTTCCTTGTCCATCTTTACGATCTTGTAGGTGTACTTGCCTTTCTTCCATTCATAGGGACGGCGCACGCTCACGAAGTCGCCTTCATTCCCGGCACTTTGGCAGAATCCACCAACGGAGGGCCGGATCGCATCCAGGCTTCGTTGGCCCCACATCGAGAAGATCAATCCGTGGCCGAGCTTACGAAGCTGTTGGTCCTGCTTGGTATGGCCATCCACTTGCGTTTGGATGCCGCCATAGAACGGGGTCTTGCTGAGGTGGCCGATCCCTATGGGCGAAATATAGAGGTTTTGGGTTGGGGGCACATCGTCACTGATGGCCACGTCGATGCTGTAGCTTTCGAAGAGCGAGTCCTGGCCGATATCCCACCAGATATCGACAAGATGCCAGGGCATTGGCTTGTACTCGGCTTTGGGCTTATCTGCCATGGCTTGCAAGGCGGCCAGGACAGTGATGACGAACAGGGCGGCTCGAATCATGGTGCTCTCCGGGGTGGGGAATTGCCGCCATTATACCAGACGGGCAGCCAGGAGCGGGTTCGCTCGGTGAGAGCTACGCTACTTTTTGAGCAGGAGTACGAGTGCGATGATCCCAACAGGCAGCAACAAAGCACAGGCCACGATGACCGCAACGATGGCTCCTGACGAAGTTCCGTATTGACTGCGATAAGGATCAAACCCCAGTCCCGCATCGCCTGCCCGTGCGGCAATCGGACGCTTGAAACGCAGGCGTTGGTTGTCGAACTTTTCCACAAGGGTCCAGCCTGCCCTGGCCTCCTCGGCACAGACCTGCTGCAAGACTTCTGGTTTCCTAAATCCGGCCAGATTGGATCGAACGATCTTGAACTCCCAATCGCCTTGCAGATCAGCATCGGTATATTTCGTCATTTCCTCTTCCTCCTGTCGCTGCCGCTCAGCTTCAGCGGCGGCTGCCGCAGCCCCAGCGCTCATGGAAAACTCCCGTTATTGAATTGCCTTCACCCGCTTCCAATCGTATTTTGTCTTACCGTCCTTGTCGAGTAGCAGCAGGCGGTCCTTCGTCAGTTCCAAGATCGGTTCATCGACATGATCCCCCATCGTGCTGAGGATCATCTTCACCTGGGTTGCCGGTTCGCCGCTGATGGTCTGCTTCTTCAGGTGGCCGTCTTTCACCGACCATTTCATATTGAACTTCAAACGGGGAGCCGAAAATGCCGCCCGCCAACCACTCAATTCCACGATCATCGTACCCGTGCCGTCCTCCTTGAGCGTCATCGTCCGCTTGCCCTGGTATTCGTCCTGCCAAGTGCCGAGGACCAAGCTGCGATATCGGGCATCTGGATCGGTGGGCTGAGCTTGGGCCATCTGCTGGGCGAACTTCTCGGATGCCGATTTGTTCCAGAGGACGAGGCTGACCACGCAGCCGATCAGGATGACCACGGCAACAGCCAAGAGACGCCAGCGGCGATGGGAGGACTTCTTCAGCGGCGTGTCCATTACTGCACTCATTGTACCTTCAAACCGATCTTCTTGCCGTACTCCACGACCGGCGCAGCCTGCTCTTTCGGCGGCTGCGTCAGCAACTTCCTGCCCGACAAAAAGACATCCTGCCCAGGCTTCAATTCGTCCAGCTTCGCTTTGATAGCTTTGATCCCCTTGACCGCTGCCTTGCGGATTTCATCGTCCGTCTTCAGCCGGTTCGTG
This sequence comes from uncultured Planctomycetia bacterium, assembly GCA_963779975.1. Lineage (GTDB taxonomy): Bacteria > Planctomycetota > Planctomycetia > Pirellulales > Thermoguttaceae > JANXQG01. The sequence goes on from CAWAAL010000031.1 coordinate 14,554, forward strand.
CCTTCCAGCAATGAGAAGTAGGTGTCGCTGTCCTTCTGCCAAACGTAAAGTTCCCAGCCCTTCATGGATGTCTTGGTGCCGGTGGCCTTCAACATTGCCGCCTTTCCCTCCAAATACCCAATCGACACCAGGAACTCATCCATCCGGTGCGTTGTTCGCTCGAACCAAGGTGAGCGGTGGAAGAAGGAATGTGGCTGGCCTTCGGCGGTGAACAACTCGGCCTTGTGCCCCAGTTCCTTCGATTTCTTCATGAACTCTTCGCCCTGAGCGAGCAGCCGGTCGGCGGTGCCGAAAAGAAGCAGTGTCGGTGGGCTGTCCTTCTTCAAGTGCAACGTGGGCGAGATCGCTTTGCCCACAGCTTCGTCGTTGCCGATCCGGCCCATCAATTCGGGGACGCCACTGAAACGAAGCACCGGATTGAACAACACCAGGGCATTGGGCTTCGACGAAATCTTCGTATCTTCCCCGTCAGCCTCCAGCCCCGGCGTGAAGGCCGTACAAGCTGCGATATGCCCGCCCGCCGAACCACCGGCTGCCACGATACGGTCGGGATCAATACCGAGCTTGATTGAATTCTGCCGCACCCATCGAATTGCGCTCTTGGCGTCCTCGACGCATTCCTTGGGAGTCACGTCCTGCCGGGACTTCACCCGATAGTCGGCCCGTGCGGCAACCATCCCACGGGCGGCAAGATAAGCTGCCTGACGTTCGAACGCCTTGATCGTTCCATTCGTCCAGCCACCGCCAAAGAAGAACACGATACCGGGTCGCTTGTCGCTCTCCTTCCAGCCGGGCGGGCAATGGACGACGATCTCCAAGTCGGTCTGCTTGGTTTTCTTGTACGTGATGGACTTGGTTGGCAAGGCAACAGCAGGGTTTACCGCCTCCTGCGACAGGGCGTGAACGGTGGCTAGTACGACGGTGACGAACAGGACGGATCGAATCATGGTTTTCTCCAGGCTGGGGATTGGCGACGAATGCATCATAAATGTCGTGGCAGGAAGAATGGGAATGGACTGAACTTTCATTTCCGATAGAAATCAATCCACCCCAACTCCAGACTCTTGGGCTGGTTTGTGAGCAGGGCCTTCGGCAGCGTGATCTCAAAATAGCCGCCGCTACCCGACAGACCGGGGACCGGCTTGCCTGATGAATCGAAACCTCGGATTTCCGTCCAGTACGGGCTGTCCTTTTCCATCTTCTTTTCTTTTCCACCTTCGACAACATGCAACAGCCTCGGATTCCCACTGTGACTCAGGACTGACCCGGTGAGCTTGATCGTGCCGTTGGAAATCGTCAAGAATTCCATGCCGCTGAGGTGGAGACGAAGAACAGCGGTCGTCGGCCACTTCCCTTTGGCCAGCGTGATCGTGGCACCGCCGATCCCACTTCGGCTCGAAACATCGAACGTACCGGTGTCGTTTTCGATCTGCGCCTTGACATGATCCTCTGACTTCTGGGTCTTGATGTCGAGGGTGGCCGATGGCTGGGTGTGGCGGTCGCACTCAGCCAACGCCGAAGAGAATAGCGGGGCAACCTCTGCTTCTTTGGCTCCGTGCAGGAGTTCAACATGGCGTTCCGATGGTTTGCTGGCATTTAGGCGAAGATCGAAGTAGCCCGCCGTTTCTGTTCGGAAGACCATGTAATTGAAATCGCTCTTCTTTTTATCGCAGTTGATGTTGCCTTGTCCGGTGTCGGGATCAAGGAATACGTCAAAGTCCTTGATGCCGTAGTGGGGGTTGTCGTTGTACATGTCGCAGTAGGTCTGTCGGTCCCCCTTGGTGAGCACCAGCGCCTTGATCTTCAGAAACGCCTCGACGGTGATGGGGCTAATAGCCGTTGCCTTCTTCGAGCCATCCACGCCCGCCAATTCATTAGTGCTGACGACCTTCCAGACCGTCTCTTGGATCAAGTCGGCCAGCTTCGGGTCCGTCACTTTGTACGGCTCCCCCGGCAGTCCCTTGGGATTCTCCTTGTAAAGCGTGGCGAAGTACGTGCAGCCGACGACGTAGGAACCGACGTTGTTGAGGTGAATACCATCAGCAAAGACCTCCTTGATGTCCTTGTACCCTGGCACTTGCCCGGCCTTCATCCGCTGGTTCAGTTCGTACATGACGTGGCCGACCGGGACCATGTGGATCTTCAGCTTGGGATATGCTTTCGTGAGTTCCAGGGTCAGCCGCTCGAAATAGTCCTTTGTTTCGTTTGTCCCATCCCAGCCGCCCGTGTACTTTTTCAGCCAAGCCGTGTCAAAATCGTCTTTCTGCTGCCGAGGCCAGCGGGCATACACGTAAACCTGGAGATCGGGGCTCTTCGGCAGGGCGATGTCGATGAAGTTCTTGGCCATGATGATGTCGCCGTCCTTGCCGTCAAGATGCCGGTCAAACGGCTGGAGGCTGAGCACGTCCCATTGGAAGCTGGCCAGGGCGTTGGGATAATGGCCGAACGGCGGCTCCTGAAAGCCATCCTTTGGATGCTGCCAAATCCATTGAAGCGGCGCACCAGGGATCATGTGGCGGCCCCAGACGTGGTTGTGGCCCCGGCTCTTGGCGAGGTCGGCAAGCGCCCGATAGTTGATCGTGTCCGTGACGGAGTTGCCGACAAAGTAGACCCGCAGGGGCCAAGTCTTTCAAGCTAGCATTGAGTGGCTTTTTGCTGTTGGCGTTGCGCAAGTATACGAGCGGTAGAAACATGCGGATGTTTTTTGTCGTAGACCCGTTTCGGGGCTGGTTTCTTGGGGCCACGGATGTTCTTGCGGAAGCGATTGAGACGTACATTCGCGGCCAGAGCCTTCAGGATTCGCGCCAACTCGGCAGGATTGAGCAGGGCGAAGTGTGTTGTCCATTCCGCCTCGGGAATGGCGATCATCATCCCGTGGTATGTAGCGGCCACTTCGCCCGCCAGATAATAGCCCGAGAGATCTTCGCGTTTTGCTTTGTCGCCGTGGGTCGCGACCAAAGCGCTTTTCACCACGCTGGTCACGTTGTAGGCCAACAGGGCCACGCAGAAGCTCAACAGTGCCGCGCCGGGATAGCCCAAGGTCTTGATCTCGCCGTTAAATGCCTGGTCCAACTCGTGGAATGCTCTTTCCACCGTCCAGCGATGGAGATAGAGGTTCGCAACGCTGCGGGCATTGGCGACCGTTTTGGGCAGGTTCGTCAACACGTGGATCTCGGTTTCCCCGTCGCGGGTCGGCTCCTTCAATTCGATAGTAACGCGGCGAATCGTCCTCGGTTTTCCCTCCTCGTCCGTTATCTGCATTTGTTGCTCGTAGATCATGCCCCTGGGACAGCGGCCGATCTTGTGGCGCTCGCCCGGCAGTTCGTAAGTCAAGTTCTGCTTGTGTTGGCGAATGACGAACGCCGCGTCTTGGTTCGCGATCCCGAAGAGAAACCCGGTCGTACAGAAGTTGCGGTCAGCGATCCACAGGTCCCGCGCTTCCACGGTCGTCAAGACTTGAGGCAGCAGACTTCGCTCCTGGGCATGTCCATCCTCGCAAGGGAAAACGTCTGTCGCCAGCATCCGATCCGGCTCCAGGACCACCAAGGCATGCCCCGGCAACGGACCGGCGGCAATGCTCCGCAACTCCTCGATGCGGTGTTCGGTGGCAGCCAGATGGTTCCCGTCGAGGATTTTCGTCCGGTAGCCGGCCAGCAGCGGCTGGCGCCGTGGCGCCAACTGCGCGACTATGTCCGCCATCCGCATGGCCGTCTGCCGCACCATCTGTCGGGAAACCTCCGTCTCTATCTGATTGAGCTTGTTGTAGACCGACGTAACCGAGACAGTGAATTCCTCCTCGCGTGCCAGGTAGGCATCGTTGACCGACCTGCGGCCGCCCGTCGCCACAACGGCCAACAGGTTCACGACCGAGGAAAACAAAAGCTCTCCACAACGCTGACGTTTCGCGGTCTTTGAAAAGATCTCGTCCAACAATTCCGCTGTAACGGCATTTTCCAACGTGCCGCGAAACATTACACTCACCGCGCTTTTCGTAGCAAACCGATCGAATATCTCACTGAACATCACTGTGTTACCATCCTAACAAATTGCTCTAAGGTCAAGTACGATAACACATTATTCACAAACTACAACACGTTGGCCAGGCTGCTAGCAATGCTAACACTGACAGCTTGAAAGACTTGCCCGCAGGGGCTTCTTCTCGGCTCGGGCTTGGACGGCAGCCAGGGCGATGACGAAGGCGAAGGTGGCTCGGAACATGGTGGCGACTCCCGAATTGCGATGTATGCAATTATTGTAACGACGGGATGGGCTGGTCGCCAGATACTTGCTTCGACGCTGAAGTGCCGCCACTTACTGCTCAGAATCCTTCCCTCTGCCACCTCGTTTGCTTATCGAGCCACTGCAAAACGAGCCCGGCACTTTCGAGTTTATTAAGTACGTCGTCGGCTGCCTCGATCTCTACGAGATCTTCCTCGGCAAACAATGTCACGTCGTGCTCAGCCGCCAGAGACTTCAGATAACGCAGCCTTTCCGCAGCCCATTCAAGATCCACAGCGTATTTTTCCAGGGCTTCGCCAACGCTGGCTGATTCTTCGACGTGCGTTTGCAAGTCATCATAGTCGCAGCACAACGGCAGTTCAATTTCAACTCGTCTCATTTCAATCCTCCTAATCGTATAAGGTTTATCACCGTAGTTTTGGACGAAGAGTCGATTTCCGTCCTGTATAACCACTACCTTCATTGTCGCAGGAAGGCGACAATTACTTTAGCCGTGGCCATGCTTTTTTCGAATTCTGATCCCCAATCTCCAGGTCGCCTTTTCCCGCCAGCTTCCGAAACATGTTCCGGCCTTGACCGAGGCTTCTTGCCCCGAGTCCACTGCGAGTGGGCATAGTTATTGGCACCGATGTGGTCCGATGGCGTGCCAGCAGCCAAAGGGTCGCAGAAGGGCCTGCTGGTCTTCGAGAACCAGAGGATTTCCTCGTAGCAGTGCCGAGGCCATTCTGTGTGACCGAGGGGCAGCCTGTTCATTTTCACCCATACAAGCGACTTGTGCTGCTTCCAGCGATGCTCCCGCAGGAGCAGTTGGGTTCGCAGAACATAGTCGGCCATCACGCCCTTTTCGACGTGCGGGTCGATGACGATCAGTACCGAACCATCCGCAGCCAACTTTGGCCATATCGGCCTGAGCGAGGACTACTTGGCAAAAACTCTTGCCGCTCCCGCCAGGAGCTTGACAAAGAAATCTCGGGGCCGTTCGCCCAATTTGTGCGGCCTTGATTTGCCAATCTCTCAGCTTCTTGATGTTACGTGACATGATTCTTCCAAATCTATGAGAAGGTCTAAGGTGCGCACTTCGATTCCAACCGGCTGTGCCCTGTGCGCACGAACTGGGCACAGCCGGTTTACAAACTGGAAAACACACTTTTCAGAATGGCCGCCGTCTCACCGGCAGCCGCCAAGCAGCATCAAGATCCACTAGGCCGATGCTCGGTTGCTTAGATTCCGGCCTGGCTGCGGCTCATTGCAATTCATCCGTACATGTACACCTTGCGTGCGAAGCTCATCCCACAAATCGGCCGGTACGTCCAAGACTACGTGCTCCATGTCGGCCTCCGTGATTCTCGGGCTTGCCAGTTTCGAGCAAAGCGAGAGAATGAGCCGGTAATTCAGTTGCTCGAACGGACGGCCAGAAAAGCCAACATGGTAGAAGGCTTGCATGATGAGGTAGTCCTGATCGGGCAAACTCGCAAGGTACTCCTCTTCGATGTTGCGGTTGAATCCGAGTCGAATACTCTCGTCGTTGGCCCTGATCAGTTGCTCCTTTGTGATCCAGAGCGTATCGGTTGCGATTGGATAGAGCCCGGCGTGAAACTCGCCGTTGCGTTGCGACAGGCTCGTAATGATGTCGTTTCGCTCCGCAATCTGCCCTCGCAACTTCGACTCGGTTTGTGCAAAGCCTTGTTGCATGGTGGCAATGCGTTTCTCCGCTGCGGATTCCGCCTTTGCCGTTACGACCTTCGTCGCATCCCGTAACGATGCCAACTCGGCCACTTTCGTCGAAAGTTCGCCTCGCTCACGCCGCAATTCGCCGACGATCCGCTCCAGTTGCCCAAGTTTCGACCGGTCCTCCTGGGGAATCACTTCCCGGAGTTCGGCCACCAAACCCTTGAACGCTTCTTTTTGCTTCGAATTCACGAGAACACTCCTTAAATGCGCAGCAGAGTTACTGACGCCAGCGGCACGGCGCATGAACGAGCCGCTGGCACGAAAAAAGTGAAAAACGACCGACAACGCTGGCGGTCGTTGGAGAACGCAAAAGAAAATGACCGGCAACATCGCCGGTCATCGAAAGAGAAATGGCTCGTTCATTACGAGCGAGCTATACGAAAAATCAAGTGTCTGTAGGCAGGGACGCTTTCGCAACTATTCGCAACTTGCGATATAGTGGCGGTTTCAGGGACTAAAACGAGGGAAAAAAGGATGGACAGAATGGCTCGTTGAGGACGAGCCATCTATATGAAGAATCAAGCGTCTATAAGCAGGAAGGCTTTCGCAACTATTCGCAACTTGTGATATACTGGCGGTTTCAACCGTCAAAACGATGGACAGAAATGGCTGGTTCAGAGCGGGGCATGTATATGAAGAATCAGGCGTCTACAAACCTGGAGGCTTTCGTAACTATTCGCAACTTGCGATGCTGGCCGTCTAACCGATAAGACGAAGGAAGAGCGATGGACGAGACGAACGAGTTGGACGAGACGGACGAGTTGGACGAGACGGACGAGTTGGACGCCGAGAAGTTCGCCGCCAACATTCGAAAACTGTGCCGCCGCATGACCGTTTCTGACGTGGCGGAAGCATTCAAAGTGGACCGAAAGAACATCTATCGGTGGCGAGCTAAGGGGTGTAAGCGGCCGACGTGCGACACATTGCCGCAAATTAAGAGCATTGCCGAGTATCTCGGCATGCCCGACTGGCGGGATTTATGGCGAGAAGAAACTCATTTACTCACCAACCCTATTCAAATTGCGTATATAGAATATTTCAATGCGCATCGTGACGACTGCACCCGACTAGAGAAATGCACGATTGGCGGCTTACATGGCGTGCTGCGGAAGATTGAAGCGAAGTTGCCGTCAATGGTCGAGGCCGTGGTACAGGGAATGCTTGGCGATCTGCCGTCATATCTTCGAAAGAAGAAGAAATCGACCGACGTAGATGAATTGCTCGACGAAGGGGCAACGCTTGACGAACTAATTCAGGCGCAAAGAGATGATAACAAGGACCTTCGACGAACGTGACAAGCAGCGGCTTGCTGAGATGTGTCACCTACTGCAAGAAAGAATGGATCGACCCATCGCTCCCGAATCTCTGAATTCAAGAGACGCCGCATCCTTCCTGGGAATAGAAGAAGGACAGCTTGAGTATTTGGTTCGGCGGCGGAAGGTCCGCTTCGTGAAACTAGGCGATCAGCGGGGCCGGGTTTTTCGAGTCGAGGATCTTCGTGACTTCTTGAAATCGAACCTGCAACTTACGGCGGAGGAGCTTCTGCGGCGGAATCCACGGGCCCGGTAGCGGCTTCAGCCGTGGTATCGCCTTGCCCTGCTTCTTCTGGAGGCTTGGTAAAACACATCGCATTGGCCGTCCTCCGCAACCCTTCCAGATCGTCGTGGGTATATGTCTTCTGGGTTTTCGTGGTCGTGTGGCGGAGTTGGGCCTGGACTCGCTCCGCCGTAAGGTCGAAAGCGGATTTTCCCAAAGTCGAAAGCGTATGGCGAAGAATTCCCCCATTGGCACTACAGATCACGCCGATCGTTTGACGGAAACCCCAAGAACAGAAAACATGAAACCCGCCGGAAACCAGAGCTGGAAAACGCGGGGAACGCCTCACTTTGGACCACATCGTGCTGGACCGCAGGGAAGGCCGCAAACGCACTTAACTGCTTGATGGAAAACCACTTGCGAACATTCCGGCGGGCCACGAAAATAATCGACCAACGGCCCGCTTCGCGGCGCGAGGGAAACCGTTATGAAATACCGCATTGCTCCCAAGTCAGCGGCCCTAGTAAATCGGCAACATACGAATTACAATGGGATTTGTCTGGAAGTAGCCCACCTGCGGTCCGGCAGCCCAACCTTGCCTGAATTCGGCCCGGTGCCGCGCAACATCCCCGTTCTGCCCCGTTTTCGCGTAAATTCCTGGAGTGAAGGAGGTATCCCCTGAATACCAACAAATTCACCGTCGGCGTCTGCACCGTCGTGATGCTGGCCGTTCTGCGGCTGGCATTGGGCTGGCATTTTCTGTATGAAGGGACCTGGAAAATCTGCCATCCCGACCTGTTCGTCGGCGAGACGGAGGGATTCCTCTCCGGCGCCCGCGGGCCAATGGCCGGCCTCTTCAATCGCATGGTCCCCGATATCGACGGCCACCGGCGGTTGGAAGGCAACTTGAGCGAAATCGAGGTCAAGGATGCCGATGGCAAGCCCGGAGACGGTAATCAAGCTGGCCAAGTCGTGGGACGACCTGCGCCGGCAGTTCGTCGATTTTTACTACCCGCCGAAGACCAAGGATGATAACGCCAATAAGCTGCGGGAACCGCTGGCCGCAGCGGCCCAGAAAGTCTACGACCGGCACGTGAAAGGCCTGAACGAGTTCGTCAAGGAGAATGGCGAGAAGATCAAGGCCCATTTCCGCTCGCTGGCGCGCTATGAAGCGGGACTCAAGACCGATCCCCGCACCACTTTCCAGAAACAACGCCGCTGGGACGAGATGCAGGACCTTCGCAAAGAGGCCAAGGGTTGGATCGCGGATCTGGACGCGCGGGAAAACGCACTCAAGGCCGAACTGCTCGATTTGCTGAGGAAGGAACGGCCGGCCGAGCTGGCAGCCGCGGCGGACGCGGAGAAGAGAGAGAAAGAAGCCGACGCGAAAAAAGCAGCCGAGGCGGCAGCCAAGAAAACGGCGAAGAGCGAGACAAAGAAATCGGCCGAACCGAAGACCCCTGCGAAAACGGAGAAACCAGCCGAAGCGGAGACGAAGAAACCCGAACCCGGCCCGACTCCTCCCAAGTCGCCCGCGGCCGACAAGCCGCCCGAGAGCGTGAAACCCAAGAAGTCGGTGGAAGAGAAACCAGCGGATCCACCCAAGGACCTGTCGGCCGGGCCCGCGAAGGCCAAACCCAAGTCGAAAGAGACGGCCGAGTCGGGCGCCGAAGAGTCCGGCGATGACGAAAGCAAGGCTGCCGACAGCAAGCCGGAGCAGAACAAAGCCACCGGGAAGGATGAAAAGAAGGACGCCAAGAAGGCGGACGCCGCAGGGGCAAAGCCGCCGACGGCGGAAAAAGCCCCGGCCGAGAAGGCCGCGGATGCCACCGATGCAACGATCCTGATCGACTTCAGTTCCTTGGCGAAAGATCGGCCCGCAAGCGGTCCCTTTGCCCCTAGCCGGAATCCATTGTCCTGGAAGCCGATCGAGCAGTTGGCCTTCCTGCTGACGTGGGCATTGTTCCTGATCGGGCTGTGCCTGATGCTCGGGCTGTTCACCCGCCCGGCGGCCCTGGCGGGCGCGGGGTTCATGCTCTTCGTGGTCATGAGCCAGCCGTCGTACCCGTTCGTTTATCCGCCCGATCCGGCGCAGTTGGGCCACGCCCTGCTGGTGAACAAGGATTTCGTGGAGATGATCGCCCTGTTGGTGATCGCCTCCACCTCGCTGGGACGCTGGACGGGATTGGACTTTTTCATCCACCGCTTCCTCGTCCAGCCATTTTGCAAGTGCTGCAAGTGCTGCAGCGGCACCACAAAAGGAGAAAAAGCATGAGCGATTCCCCTGAAGTTTCTCGTCGCGACTTTCTCAAGGCGGGCGTGACGGCCGGCGCCGTGGCCGGCGTCGGGCTGGGCGGATTCTACTTCGGCTACAACACGGCGATCGGCTCGCCGGTCCGCGTCGGCGTGATCGGCACCGGCGACGAAGGCAGCGTGCTGATCGGCGCCATGAACCCCGACTTCATCGAGGTCAAGGCCATCGCCGACATCCGCCCCTACAACCAGTTCCGGGCCTTTCACGGCGACTGCGCGGCATGCCCGTGTCCGGCCCGGGCTGATGTCGGTCTACGGCTGGAAGAGCGAGACGGAAGCCAGGAAGCACGTGAAGGTCTACGGCCCCTACCAGGAGTTGCTGAAGAACGCCAAGAAGGACGGCATCGAGGCGGTGATCATCGCCACGCCGCTGCACCTGCACGCCCCGGTCGCGATCGCCGCCATGAAGCAGGGGCTGCACGTGATCACCGAGAAGCTGATGGCGCCACGACGTCGGCCAGTGCAAGGAGATGGCCCGCGTGGCCGACGAGCAGCAGCGTCTACCTGGCGATCGGCCACCAGCGGCACTACAACATCAAGTACTGGCAGGCCAAGGACTGGATCCAGCGCGGCCTGCTGGGCGAGCTGCATTCCATCCGTGCCCAGTGGCACCGCAGCAATCTGCCGCCCCGAGCAACGATAGTTGGAAGATGCCGCTGCCGCCGGGCGTAAAGCAGGAGAACATGACCGTCAAGCTGGACGAAGAGATCGGGAAGACCCGCAGGGCCTTGGAGCAGTCGTACGGCAAAGAGGCCGAGAGCCTGGCTGCAGAGGCTGGCCCAGCTCGAGGCCCAGGTGGCCGACGCGATCTTGACCAAGAAGTCCAGCGGCGGCCTGCAGCAGGTCCAGGAACTGGGCTACAAGGGCAAGACGGTCAAGCAGGGCGACGCGATCTACGACTGTACGCCGCTGGAGGAGCTGATCCGCTGGCGGCTGTGGGACCGCACCGGCGCGGGCATGATGGCCGAGCTGGGCAGCCACCAGCTCGACGCGGCGAGCATTTTCGTCTCGGCCTTGTACCCGGAGGGCGCAGGAGCACCCGCATCCCCTGCGGGTCGTGGCCGCGGCGAATCGCCCGATCTTCCCGCCGACCGCGACATCGAGGACCACGTCTGTTGCATCATCGAGTTCCCGATGCCGGAATACGACGCGAAAGACAAGACGACGCATCGCAAGAAGATTCGGTGCAGTACGCCTCGATCAACGGCAACGGCTACTTGGGCTACGGCGAACTGGTCTACGGCACCAAGGGCACGCTGGCCCTGGAGAAGGAGGAGGACCTCAAGCTCTTGACCGGCAGCGGCGACGAAGGCGAAGGGCGAGACGGCGGTCAAGGTACCGGCGGCGGCGGCGGCCCGACGCTGGATACCCAGTCCAGCGGCCCGGCCCGCAAGGCGGCCGGCGGCGCCGGCGGCGGCCCGGTCAGCCGCGGCTATGCCGAGGAATTGGAGCATTGGGCCTGGTGCATCCGCCACCCGGCCCGCGAGAACCAGCCCCGCTGCCATCCCAGGGTGGCCATGGCCGACGCGATCATCGCCTTGACGACCAATCTGGCCGTGCGGACCGGCCAGCCGATCCGCTTCAAGCCCGAGTGGTTCGACCCCGACGAAGGACGACACGCCCGAGAAAGACCTGAAGATCGAGCCGGTAAGTTGAGCGCACCGTGGTGGCTGTCTCAGAAACTATGTCAGGTTTTGGAGCCCATCGGGCTTGCCCGGATGGTGAATCAGGTTGAAAGGCTAACGTGGAGAACAAGAACTGGCACGAACCCCATCCACCTTGCGGTTTTTCGATTTAGTCCCGCCCCCGCTGGGCCTGCCCCGGCGGAGCGGAGGTTTGGCCACTAGAAACGCCGCCTCGCCCACACCTTTCGCCGTTTTTTCCGTGTTTCCGCCGCCCGGCCCGCGGGCCGGGCGGCGGAAACACGGAAAAAACGGCGAACAAAGGCGGGAGGCTGGCCAGTAGTGGTCAAACCTTCGCTCCGCCGGGGCAGGCCCGGCGAGGGCGGGAGGGCAGTATGCGACTAAATCGACAGACCGCTTGCGTGGATGGCGTCAGAAAACTACCGAGAATCACGCAACAATTTTGTGCAGCTGCGGCTGCCCTATTCGAAGAGTCACTGATAGGAGAACGTCGATGTATCTGCGTGCCAACGACAAAGCGTCCGGCGTGGAGAATTTCCACAGTGCCGTCGGCAGCAAGCTGATCCGCCGCGAACTGGTCACCAAGGCCCTGCGCCAGGGACTTATCGCCGCGGCACGGCCTGGAAGCCGCCGCAATTCGGTTATCCAAGGCGCTGGAGAAGCCGCTGGTCGTGGGCTGCTCGGCACCGGCCAGCAGGGGCTGCGTTTGCTGGCGGCCGTGAATCCGGCATTCATCAGCGTGAAGTCGATCGCCGATCTGCGTCCCTCGAACCGCAGCATCGGCGCGGCTCGCGGCTGGCAAAAGGACGTGTCGACGTCTATACGTTCGTACGAGGAGCTGCTGGCGGCCGCCAAGGCCGACGGGCTGGAGGCCGTGATCATCGCCCTGCCCTCGCACCTGCACGCCCCGGCCGCCTTGGCGGCGCTCGAGGCCGGCCTGCACGTCTTCGTCGAAACGCCCATGGCCCTCTCGGTCGCCGACGCCAAGAAGGTCGCCCGCAAGGCGGCGGAGAAGAACCTCATCCTGGCCGTGGGCCAGCAGCGGCGCTACAACTGGATCTACGATCACGCCCTGGAAATGGTCCGCCTCGACCTCTTGGACCAGGTGCATTACATCCGTTCGCAGTGGCACGTGGCCAAGCCGGAAAAGAAAGCCGCGCGACGAGGCCGAGGCGGCCAAGACGGAGGACAAGAAGAAAGCCAAGGAGGAGCAGGCCCGGCGAGTTCAAGATCGATTGGTGGCAGGAAGTTCCCAAGGACGATGCGCAGATGAAGTTCGACGGCTACGGCAGCCCGCGAGGAATTGGTCCGCTGGCAGCTTTACGAGAAATACAGCGGCGGCCTGTTGGCGGAACTGGGCAGCCAGCTTTTCGACGCGGCCGCGATGTTCGTCGCCGCCATCGCCCAACCGCGATCCCCAGCGGCCGTATCCGCTCAGCGTGGCCGGTCCACGGCAGCCAGATCCTCCGCGACGCCGCGGGCGACATCGACGATCACGTGCACTGCATCTTCGAGTATGCCATCCAGGGCTATGTCGATGACCAGGAGATTCCGCCCAAGGCCCGCAAGAAGATCGCCTTGCAGTTCGACATGATCATCGGCAACGAATTCGACGGCTACGGCGAAACGGTGCTGGGCCGGCAAGGATCGCTCGTGCTGGAGAACGAGCAGAAGGCGATGCTCTTCCACACGTCGGACGTCGACAAGAACCTCCGCGTCGTCGGAGAAGAAGGACGGCAAGGGCAAAGACGCCAAGGCCGTGCCCGCGATCGAGGTGCCCAAGGACGGCAAGGCCGACGAAGAGTCGCGAAGCCCTCGGCCGGCTGGCCCTGCAAGGGGCCGACGCGGGCTTCGCCACCGAGTTGGAGCATTGGGCCTTCTGCTGCAAGCCGCCGGCGGACAACAAGGCCGGCGCGAAGCCCCGCTGCGATGCCGAGGCCGGCCTCTACACCACGGTGCTGACGGTCGCCGCCACCAAGGCCGTGAAGCCGGAGACGCGGGTCGATTTCAAGAAGAATGGTTCGACGTCAAGAGCGACGAAACGCCCGACGACCTGAAATAAATCCGAAATCCGCAATGTCTAGGCCACGAACGAAATGCGAATCAACACAGATTTCAGATTCGAAAATCCGTGTCAATCGGTTTCATCCGTGGCCCTATTCGCGTTTGACATTTTGAATTTGTTTCGGATTTCGATATTCGGATTTCGGATTTCCGTCCTTTCCCTCCGACCTCGCCCTAGTCGCAAGGAGCTATTCATGTCCTCGTGGCCTCTCGGAGTTTTTGCCAGCATCGACGCCGGTCTGGGCGTTCATCTCAGCGTGGCCCACGAGTTGGGCGTGCCGACGATCCAGCTTCATGCCCCGCACGCCGCGAGCCGCACGCCGCAGCGTGCCCGCGAGTTCCTGGCCCGCGTGACGGACCTGGGCATGACAGATCACCGTCGTCTTCGGCGGTTTCGAGGGCGAGAGCTATGCCGACATCCCCACGGTCAAGCGGACGGTCGGCCTGGTTCCGCCCGAAACCCGTGCGGCGCGGCTGAAAGAGATGAAGGAGATTGCCGACTTCGCCCGGCTGCTGGGCGTCGACGCCGTCGGCCTGCACATCGGCTTCGTGCCGCACGACGCAGTCGGACCCGGCCTACGGGCAGGTGATCGCCGTGGCCCGCGATCTTTGCAACCACTGCCAGGCGCAGGGGCAGCGCGTCCACCTGGAAACCGGCCAGGAGTCGGCCGACACGCTCTTGAAGTTCCTGGCCGACGCCGGCTGCGACAATTTGTTCGTGAACTTCGATCCGGCGAACATGATTCTCTACGGCTCCGGCGATCCGATCGAGCCTTGAAGAAGGTCGGCCGCTACGTGCGGAGCGTACACTGCAAGGACGCCAAGTGGGCCGCCCGTCCCGGCGAGGAGTGGGGCGCCGAGATGCCCTTGGGCCAAGGCGACGTGGGCATGGAGCGGTTCCTCCGCACGCTCAAGGAGATCGGCTACGACGGCCCGCTGACGATCGAGCGCGAGATCCCCCAGGACCCCGTGCGGCAGAAGCAGGAGATCGGCGCCGGCATGCGGCTGCTGGAAGAGTTGAAGGCGAAGATTCTCACTTCGACCGGCCGGTGATCGTCTCGCCGGGCCGCCAGGGATGGAAGCGATAGCAATATCCGGCCCCGACCACCGCCATCACCGCGCCCCACCAGAGGTCGGCGTGCAAGAAGAACCAGGGGGCGTCCGGCCAGGATGCTTGCAAGTTCCGTTGCACGTCCGTGGGAACCTGCAACGCGTAGATACCCGCGCCGACGATCAACAGTCCGTAGATCAACAACAGAAAGCCGACGAAAAACCAAATCGGCACTTGATGTTCGGATTCCATGATTCCACCTCTAAAAGAATATGATGTTGATTGCGATCAGTACTGCGCCGACGAGCCCCGCCCACAAGAGCGGATTCTCGTACCAGGGGCACGGGCCTTCGTCGGGCAGCGGCGTAAGGCCCATCACCAGGTTTTTGAGTTCCGCGTCGGGGCGAGGCCGAGTGACCAGGCTGACGCCGATCGTGACTACGACACAGATCAGCAACGTCCAGAAACCGCTATACATGTTCACGGCCATCGGCTTGGCCTTCTCGCTGCGGGCAATCCACTTGGCATGGAGCGGGTTGAATTTGCCGGGGACAAAGGTCTGTTGAACGTCGCTGGCGTGAACCGTCACGCCGGGCTTCAGGACGACCGGCACGGCATCGGCCCCGAACTTATCAGTCTCCTTGCTTCCCGCCAAAGTAACCTCCGGAGCGAGGACCGCCACGTTCTCCTCCGGACGGTCGCCTTTCGCCGCGTGGTCGGGCAGCGTGACCTCGGTGCCCTTGATTGTGATCTTATCACCCGACCAAACGGGGGCCTTTTCGCCCTCGACCGCAATCGGCACGTTCGTCGTCTCCACCGAACCGCTTTCCACGATCACGCGCGTGATCTTCTTCGCCGACTTGGCATCGCCGGGCGCCTCGAACTTGGTGACTACGGCGTCTTTTCCCAGTACGACCTTCGGCGCAGGGCGGAAACCATCCGGGAACGTGTGGACGAAGACCCACATGCTGATGGAGGCGATGATCGCGGTAAGGAAGCCGACGAATCCCGCGGTGGGCGTGGTCCGCTTCCAGGTCATCCCCAGGATCACGATACCGAACAACGGCACGATGAAGAAGAAGATCAAGACCTGCAGGAATTCGAGAATATTGGAGAAGTAGAACAGCGCGTAGGCCGTGGCGATGGAAATGAGCACGCCCAACAGCGACGCCCAGCGACCCATCGTCAGGTAGTGGTGATCGCTGGCCTTGCGGTTGATCAGCGGCCGGTAAACGTCGTACGTCCAGACCGTGGCAAAGGCGCTCACGTTGCCCGCCATGCCCGACATGAAGCCGGCGATCATCGCGGTCACGCCCAACCCCAAGAGCCCCGGGCCGAGATACTTGCCCATCAGCAGCGGCAAAACGTCGTTGAACGTATGATTCGTGATGTTCGCCCGCACGTCGTTCTCGCCGACGAGCACGATCGGCGAACCGTCCGGATTGAGCAGCACGGCCAGCCCCAGCAGGCCGGGGATGGTAACGATCAAGGGCACGCAGATCTTCAGCACGGCGCCGATGATCGTGCCGTTCTGCGCGGCGCGGAGGTTCTTGGCCACGATCACGCGCTGCACCTGGAGGAAGTCGGTACACCAGTAGCCGAAGCTCACGGCCAGCCCCAGGCCGAAAACCATGCCGAACCAGTCGATCCCCATGGGGTTGGTGTCGAACGAACCGAGGCTTTTCCAGAGACTGGTGAAGTCCGCGTTCTTCGTCACCGGGTCGTCGGCGAAAATGATAGGAACGTTGTGTCGGATCTTGGCGACCATGCCGCTCCAGCCGCCAGCGTGAACCAGGCCCAGGATCGGAATCAACAACGATCCGAACCAGATCAGGAAGAACTGCAGGACTTCGTTGAGCACCGCCGAGACCAGGCCGCCCAAGGTCACGTAGACGGCCACCGTCAGCGAGGCCACCCAGATGCTCACGTTCATGTCCCAATCCAAGAGCAGGTGCAGGATCTTCGCCATGGCGAACATGCTCGCCCCGCTGACCAGGACCGTCAGCATCGCGAAAGAAATGCCCGCCAGCGACGCCGCGCGATTGTCGTACCTAAGGCTCAGGTAGCCCGGCACGGAATGCGTCTTGCAAATGTAGTAGAAGGGCATCATCACGATCGCCAGGAAGAGGATTGCCGGGATGGCGCCGATCAGGTAGGCATGCGCTCCCAGCATGCCGTATTGATAGGCCATGGCCGACCAGCCCATCGTCTCCAGCGAACTGAGGTTGGCCGAGATGAAACTCAGGCCGGCGATCCAGGCCGTCATTTTCCGTCCGGCCATGAAGAAGTCCTCGCCGGTACCGGCAAACTTCTTCAAGTAAATGCCGATTCCCAGCACGACGACGAAGTAGATGGCGATGATGCCGTAGTCCAAGGGCCCAATCGAAATCAGACCCTTTTCCGAGGCGGCGAGCAGCGAGATGCTAGGCATGTCGATCCCCAGGGTGGAAGAACCTGTGAGCCGCAACCAACTTTCAGCTTTCTCGGCCAAAGCGGACGGAAGCAGGGCTGAAGTGTCGCGGACTCCGAGAAACCCCGATTTTGGTCACCCGCAAGAAGATTGTCAAGCCATTTCGCGCGGGTCGTTCGCGAAAATGCTTGACATGGGCCGTTCTCAAGGCAAAATAGGAGGCATGGGCCGTGTGTTCGTTAAAGGAACCTTCTCATGAAAACCAGTCGCAGATGGGTATCGGTCGCAATTCTGCTTCTAGGCGGTGGAATCTTGGGCTTCGCGGTGGCGGTTGCCGCGACCCGGCCCATGGCGGCCGTTGCCGAGGACGCGAAAACCAGCCACCCGGGTGGCGCAGACTAGCCAGCCGGCAGTCCAAGCGTCCGCGGGCAAGGTACAGCGGTTCGGCTCGATGATTGGCCTGCGGCCGGAAAAGAAGGAGGAATATGTCCGCCTGCATGCGAACTGCTGGCCGGAGATCCTCGCCGTCCTCAAGAAGTGCCACATTCAAAACTACTCGATCTACCTGGGTGAACTTGACGGTAAACTTTACCTGTTCAGTTATTTCGAATACACGGGCGACGATATTGCCAAGGACGTCGCGATCATGAAGGCCGACGCCAAGACCCGCGAGTGGTGGACGCACACCGACCCCTGCCAGATCCGACTGCCCGACACGAAGCAGGGCGATTGGTGGAAAGGCATTCCCGAGGTTTTTCATCTGGATTGAGGCCCCGCTCCTGGCAACGTCCCGTCGCTGACGGTTATAATGGGAAATCGTCTGTCTAGCCTCCTGAAAGGACCGTTTCCCATGCCCCGACTGTCGATACAAATCCCTCACGCCCTCGGCCGCGACGAAGCGACTCGCCGCATCAAGGAGCAACTCCCCAAGGTCCGGAACCGGGTCACCGATCTCGACGAGCAGTGGCAAGACCAAACTTTGACCTTTCATTTCCAGGCGATGGGCTTCAAGGTGGGAGGCGTGCTGGCCGTGGAGGACGCCGCCGCGAACCTCGACCTTGACCTGCCGCTGGTTGCCATGATGGCCAAAGGCCAGATCGAACAAGGGGTCCGCCAGGAACTCGGCACGGTTTTGGCATAAGAACGAACGTGCTGCTGACGGACGGCACACGGCGTGTGCCTGCTGCTCGTCACTCCCCCTCGGGTGTCTTCATGCGGAACTCGCGGGCGGTAAAGATCAGCGAGCCGAGGCTGGCCATGGCCAGCCCGGCGCCAAGCAGGATCAACACGCAAGCCGTGGAACTCGGTGCAGTCGTCAGGTTGAATTTCCACTCGCGGCCGCTGGCCGGCGCCAGCCAGCGCAGCACCAGCACGCGGAAGTAGTACATTACCGTCATCCGCCGGGCGATGGTGTCGAAACTGGCGAGAACGCCTTCGAAGAAAATGATGTAAACCACGCCCATCACCAGCGCCCGCCGCATGAACAGCGCCATGAGTGCGAACAGCCCGCAATAGGCAACCTGGGCCAGGCTGAAGACGGCGGCGATCTTTCCCCCTTGCAGAAGAAGCCCGACGCTCATTGGTTCGCTGGTCAAGAAAGCGATGAGCAGCAGCGTGGCCACGGTGAAAAACGAGGTCAAGAGCGCCGCCGTCACGCAGCGACGCCAGCAGCTTGAGGGCGTAGATTGCCGTTCGCCCGAGCGGCCGCAGGAGCAGGTAGGTCAGCGTCTGTTCCTCGACCTCGTCGCGAATGATGCCGCCCGCGCAAAGCAGCGCGGCCAGCGGGGCCAGGGCATGGGGAATCAGATTGAAAAGGAAGGCAAAGTCGAGAACATCGGCGGGGGTTGAACCGCGGGACGGCACGGGCGCCGTCAAGTAGACGATCGCGACCAGCGCACCCGGCAGCATGAAGAGCAGGCCCAAGACCACCAGCCGCCAGCCGCGGACCTGTTGCCGCAGGGCCAGCACGAGCAGCGCGGCCAAGGCGCGGAAACGGGAAAACCGCCGCGAGGCGAACGGGCTCGTGGACGGCGAGGTTGGCAGACTCGATCATTTACTCACCAGGTACTTGAACACGGCTTCCAGGTTATTGTCTTCCGAGTAGACCTCGCGAATCGGCGTGCCGTCCTCCAAGGCCAGCGCGGGCAGCCGGGCATAGAAGGCGTCCGGGCTTGCGGGTCTCGATCAGCACGGCGCTGTCGGTCACGCTCGACCTTCACGCCCTCGACATCCTCCCAGCGGACCAGCTTGGCCGCCAGCGCCCGATAGTCGTCGCAGACCAGCACGATCCGATGGGGATGGCGGTCGATGAGGTCGCGGATCTGCTCGATCTGGCCCTCGGCCACGAGGCGGCCGCGATGCACCAGGACGATGTTCGGCGTGAGCGCCTCGACCTCGTGCAACACGTGGCTGGAAACGACCACGCTATGGCCGCTTTCGCCCAGGCCGCGGATCACGGCAATCAGGTCGCGGCGGGCGACGGGGTCCGTGCCGCTGAACGGTTCATCGAGGAACAGCACGCGAGGTTCGTGGACCAGGGCCTGGGCCAGCTTGATCCGCTGCCGCATGCCTTTCGAATAGCCGCGAATCGCGGCGGCGCATGTTCTCCGTCATGCCGACTCGGGCGATGGCCTTTTCGGCGGCCGCGGTCGCCGCCCGCGGGCCCATGCCCCGTCAGCCGAGCGCAGGTGCGGACGAAGTCCAGTCCCGGACATCCACTCATAGAAGGCGTCCTGCTCGGGACAGAGGCCGACGTGCCGCATCAGCGGGGCGTTGTTCCAGGTGCGATGGCCGAGCACGCGGACCTGCCCCTGGCTGGGGCGAAGTTGCCCGGTGGCCAGTTGCAGCATGGTCGATTTGCCGGCGCCGTTGGGACCAAGCAGGCCGGTGACGCCCGCCGCGATCCGCACCGAGAGCTTATTCAGGCCGATCACGTTGCCGTACCACTTGGAGACGCCGTCGAACTCGACGACGGCGTTCATCGCAGGCGGTCCAGCGATTTCACTCGCGTGCTCAAGATGCATAAGGAAAGTCCCCAAAGGCCGGCCAGGACGGCGGCCGACCAGGTCCAAGGATATTGCAGTAACCAGAACTCCGCCAGGCGACGCTCGTTGACCGTTTCCGGATGGTCAGAGTCCGCCCAGGGCCCCGGCGACATACCCGACATCGATTCCAGTTGGGACCGTCGCTGCTCGTAGACGCGGCCGATCTGGACCCAGGCGGCATCGGTATTGAGGATTGCCTCGCCGAGGCGGCCAAGATCGGCCGTGTAGGAGAACAACGGCCGCCAGTCGGTCTTTTGCGATTCGCGCTCGGCCTGCTGGATCTCCCGTTCGATTTCCCCCTGGCGTTGCCACCACGTTCGTTGATGTTCGTATTCGGCCCCAGCGCGGTTGAGGGCCTGTTCCTTAAGCATGATGTCGCGTCTGATGGATTCGTGATGAATGCCGCCGAGCACGCCAGCAACCACCCAACCGATAAGGAACAGTCCGACCCACGCGAGACCGACATACAGCGACCGCCGCGACATCGACGACAAGGCCAGCATCAAGGTCCCGACTGATACGACGATCACCAAGCCGTAGAGGATGCTGGCCGGCAGCAGGCGCCAAGTATCGCGGACCACCGTCAGATTGAGACTGAAGCAGACGCCCAGCACATAAGCGACCACGGCCGGCAGCACGGCCACCGCCGCCACCAGGGCCGCAATCACGCCAAGCTTGCCGAGAAAATAGTCCAGCCGGGTCACCGGGCGCGACAAGTACAGCGGCAAGGCATTGTAGCGCAGGTCGAGGCTAATCAGGTTCGGCCCGGCAAGCGTCACCAGCAACATGATGAAATAGAGTTCGGTCTGGAAGAAGAACGAGTAGGCCACGGTCCAAATCGCCGGCCGAACGGCCTGCGGATCGTCCGCAATGCCCTGGGCCTTCAGCACGGACAACCAATCCGCGCCCAAGGCCCCTTGCTCGATCAATCCCCAAATGGCCAGCGCGGAAACCAGCGCCATGGCGGGCATCCAGGCCAGAATCAAGAGCAGGCGGACGTAGCGGCCCTTGAGTTGCGTGCGGATCCCGTGCCGGCTGATGGCCAGCCACCGCCAGGCATGGCCCGACAGTGCGCCCTTCCAGTGCTGGTATCCTTGGTCGAAGATCGGCATGATCGATCGGTATTCCTGTTGCTCTTGCTACTGGATGGCCTTCAAGAAGATCTCTTCGAGCGTGCTCTGCTGCGGCCGCAGGTGGCGGATCTGCTCGCCGGCTTCCGCGGCCAGCGACCACAGCAGCCTTTCCGACTGCCCCGACGGCAAGTGCACCAACAGGGAGTGATCGTGCTCCTTCACGCTGCACCCCGCTTGCGTCAACCGCCGGGCGAAGGCTTCGCGATCGGCCTTGACGCGGACCTCGAAGCACTGCTCGTGCCGCTGTTTCAACTCGCGGATCTGCCCCTGGGCCAGCAACCGCCCCTGCCCCAGCACGATCACGTAATCGCAGACGAACTCCACGTCGGGCAGGAGATGGCTGGAGAAGAGCAGGCTCATGTCCTTGCCGTGGGCCAGGTCGCGGGCCAGTTCCAGAATCTCCTGCCGGCCCGCCGGGTCCATGCCGTTGGTCGGCTCGTCGAGAATCAGCAAGCGGGGATCGTGGACCAGGGCCGAAGCCAGCTTCAGCCGTTGCTTCATGCCGGTCGAGTACGACTCGGCCGGTCGGTAGCGGGCCTCGCCCAGGCCGACGTGGTTGAGGATCTCATGGGCCCGTTGCAAGGCATCGCTCGGCGACATGCCGCACAACTCGCCGGCATAGGCCACGAAATCCACCCCCGCCAAGCCGGGAAAGAGACATTCATCCTCGGGCATGAAACCCACGGCCTGGCGGATATCGAGCCGCCGCGTGCGGAGGTCCATGTCCAGGACCTTGCCCGACCCGGCATCGATCTTGATCAGACCCAGCAGCGTGCGAATCAACGTCGTCTTGCCCGCTCCGTTGGGACCGAGGAGACCCACCGCGCCGGTCGGCACGGTAACCGAAAGTTGCCGCAAGGCCGTGACCGCGCCGTAGGTCTTCGTAATGTCGTGCAGCGTGAACAGCATTGAATTGACCCTCTATTTTCCGGCGGCCCAGCGGATGCTGCGGGCGAGGATGTCGGGGTAGGCCGGATTCTTCCAGGCCTGCGAGTCGTGGCCGAGCTGGAAGTAGAAGACCCGGCTCTTGCCATACTCGTGCGCCCAAGCGATCTGGGGGTCATTCTTGGGATGGTTCGTGGTCAAGAGGATGCGGACGTCCGCGGCGACGTAGCAGTGGTTGTAAACCTCATCGTGGATGGCGAAGTCGGCCAAGCCGCGAGTGATCGGATGCTCGCGGTCGGCCACCGCAACTTGCAGATCCTGGTCGTGCTGGTAAGCAGACGGCCCGAACTTCTTGCCGCCTTCCCGGTAGACGCCGAAGCAGTACCTGCCGCCAATGATCTTGGTGTACTCGCCCCACTGTCGATGCGCGCCCAGGTTATGGTGCAGCGCCACCAGCCCGATCCCCTGCTGGAGCAAGGCGACGAATGCCTTTTCCTGGTCCGGCGTGAACTTATCGACCATATCGTAGCGAACGATCACGTCGTAGTCCTTTTCCAGGCCCGGTTTGAGCAAGCCAGCCGACTGGGGCAGCGGGGCCTTGGTGTACTGGACTTCGCCCAGCGCGTCGAACATGGCGAAGAACGGCTTTTCCTCAAAGCCGTGACCGCCATAGGTCAGAAGCACGCGGATCTTTTTCGCTGCCGGTTGCTCGGCCTCGGCCGCTCCGCGAAAACCAAGTCCGATGGCAAGGAGACAAAAAACAATGACGACGGATTTCATAGCAAGGGTCCCGGGAAGTTGACGATTCTACACCGACGATCTATTCAAACACTACGATCCTACCACGGCGAAGTCCGGCAGGCAAGCCCCGCGCGAGTTTGCCGGCAGAACGGGAAAGTCCGCGGTTGAGAAACTATCGAAGGGCGGAGTTGGCGCAATGTGGAGTGCGGCAACTCATTGCCGCGTTAGCTTTGCCGCGGAGCAGCTCTTGGAAGAGAGGCGATGGACGTTGCGGGCGCGAAACCGGCCGTCTTGAAAAGCGGCAGCAAGCCATCGCACTCCAAGAATGATCGCATGCCGTCCAGTTGCGTGGTCCGATCGTCCGAATGCGGTTCAGAAATCCCGCGGCGGGGCGGGACGGCCGTAAAAATAGCCTTGGCCGAGATCAAAGCCGATCTGCCGGCAGGTAGCGTCCTCGCCGGCCGTCTCCACGCCCTCGGCCAAGGACGTGATGCCCAGGTTGTGGACCATCTGCACCAGCGCCACCACCACCTGCTGCCGTTGCGGCGCGGCAGTATCGATGTCGCGAATCAGCGACATGTCGAACTTCACGTAATCCGGGGCCACCTCGGCCAGGTCGTTCAATCGCGACTCGCCCACGCCAAAGTCGTCGTAGGCCAGCTTGATGTCCAGCCGCTTCAGCAGCAATCGCAACTGCGCCAGGCTGGTCCCCCGGGTCACGGCCGCCTCGTGAATCTCCAGCGTCAGCGGCTGGTCGGGCCAGTTCTCACGCAACCGCTCCAGCGACTTGCCGAGATTCGGATCGGGCAACTCGCGGGGATGCGTGTTGAGGAACAAGTGCGGCGACGGCGACATCGTCGCGCGTGACCTGCACCCCTTCCCAGCGCAGCATCGTGCTCAACTCGATTTCCAGATTCAACTGCTGCGCCACGCCGAACATGTCCTTGGGCATCTCCAGCCCGAACAGCCGGCTGCGGGCAAGAACTTCGTAGGCCACCGTCCGTTGGTCTTTCAGATCAACGATCGGCTGCAGGAAGGGCGTCACCGCGTGTTCCGTCATCAACTTATCGAAGAGCACCAGCGCCAAGGCTCGATCGCTGGCGCTCTCGCGCACCGTATGCGGGCTGTCTTCCGCCGACTGCATGCGGACGCGGAACGGCAGATTGGCGAATTGTACGAGGTCGTCGTCGGCCAGGGCCACGGGCTCCTGCACGCGGCGACCGTTGACGTAGGTGCCGTTGGTGCTCTCCAAGTCGCGGATCACCAGCGCGCGGCCGATTTCAATGATCTCGGCGTGCAAGGTCGAGACCGTCTTGCACGACAGCGACAGCGGCAAGTCCTGGCGGCGACCGATCTGGAAAGGGAATGTGTAGAGTGGCATGTGCCGGACGCTCTCCGCACTGTCGAAGGGACCGACCAAAAACCACACGGCGTTGGCTGAGGTGATTGAGGCTGAAGGCATATTCAGGGCTTCCCACTTTTCCCACTTCGGAGACCAAATGAAACCACTCCAACGGGAAACTGCTTTTGGACTACTCTCACGGTCCTAAACATTCTTAGCTCACGGTTCGCGCCGAGGATGGCGATTCGCATGAACCGCCTTGAGTGTAAGGATTTCCCCGATGCGCAGAATGCCGTCTTTAACGACTGAAGCGAGGAGTTTCGATTATGCGGCCCGCGGCGGCAACAGCAAGGCAATCCGCACGGTCTTTGGCCGCAAAGATACGCTTCGAATTACTACAAGCCTTTGCAAAACATGACCTACATTTGCTTGAGGTGCGAACCAGCATCGGCGACCGGCGACCGTTGCGCACCGCCGGTTACCGAGCATGAGTCTTGCCGCAGGCCCGCGCGGCGCTCCAGCCCGTTAATTCTCTTGGACGACGAGGAAACCATGTCAGCATCGAAGACCCTGGATATCAGCGACAGCCTCTTGGCGTCATTGCTGTCCGACGAGAATTTCTCCCCCGCCCGGCCGGCGACGATCGAAGAGACGGGTCTCGGCGAGGAATTCATCGAGCAGTTGATCTGCAAGTATCTTGCCGTGTTCGGCACGAACAAGGGCCGTTCCATCGCCGACCACCTCTGCCTGCCGTTCAACGTCGTCGAACCGCTGCTGGGCACGCTGCGGACCAACCAGTTCGTCGTTCACGCCGGTTCCGCCCCGTTCAACGATTATTATTACAGTCTGACCACGCAGGGCCGCACGCGGGCGATGTCGTTCCTGGAGGCCTGCGGGTACGTCGGGCCGGCCCCCGTGCCGCTGGTGGACTACGTAATTTCCGTCGATGCCCAGTCGATCACCGCCGAGGCCCCCGGGCCGGAAAAACTGGCGGAAGCAGTGCATGGCATCTCGGTCGATCCCGGCCTCTTCGAAAGTCTTGGTCCGGCGATCAATTCCGGCGCGGGCATGTTCCTGTACGGGCGCCGGGCAATGGCAAGTCGACGCTGGCCAAGCGGATCACGCGCTGCTTCGGCCAGGAGATCTGGATTCCGCACGCCCTGTACGAGGACGGCCAGATCATCAAGTTCTACGACACGGCCTACCACAAGCCGGTCATCAACGACGAGCGGAGCATCACCAAGTGCGGCGATCACGACCGCCGCTGGCTGAAAATCAGCCGGCCCACCGTGGTCGTGGGCGGCGAACTCACGATGGACAACCTGGAACTGCGGCACGACCCGCGGAACAACGTCAACGAGGCCCCCTTGCAGATGAAGAGCAACTGCGGCTGCCTCTTGATCGACGACTTCGGCCGGCAGCGGATCGAGCCGGCGCAACTGCTCAATCGCTGGATCGTGCCGCTGGAAATGCGGCACGACTTCCTCACGCTCCCCACCGGAAAGAAGCTGCAAGTGCCCTTCGACCAACTGGTGATCTTTTCCACGAACCTGGAACCGCGGGACCTGGTCGACGAGGCGTTCCTGCGGCGGATTCCCTACAAGATCGAGATCGGCGATCCGAGCGAGGAGGAGTTCCGCGAGTTGTTCCGGCTTTATGCCAAGTCGTTCGGCTGCGAATATCGCGGCGACGTGATCGACGACCTGCTGGAACGTCATTTTCGCGCGGGCGGCCGGCGACTGCGCCGCTGCCAGGCCCGCGACTTGCTGCTGCAAATTCGCAGTTACTGCAATTACACGGGCAAACCGATGGAGCTGCGCCGCGAATATTTCGATCGCGCCGTGAAGACCTACTTTGCCACGGTAATGGGCGAGAACTGTTAGGCGTAGCGTGCGGTCGAGCGCAGCGAAGACCCACCACGAAATGCGCGAAATTGTTGGGGCTTCGCTCGACCTCATCCTCCGGAGATAGTCGAGAACTAATCGTCATGAGCATTGCCGAAATTTCCACGTTTTCGCTGACAGAACCGATTCCGGGCTATTTGGTCCGCGAGCGATTGGGCGCGGGCGGCTACGGCGAGGTCTGGAAGGCCGACGCGCCTGGCGGACTGGCCAAGGCCATCAAGATCATTTACGGCTGCCACGACGACGAGCGGGCGACGCGGGAATTGGCTGCCCTGAACCGCATCAAGCAGGTCCGCCACCCCTTCTTGCTGTCGCTGGAACGCATTGAACGGGTCGATGGCCATCTGGTCATCGTCACCGAGTTGGCCACCTCAAACCTGAAGCAGGAATTCGATAAATGCCGCCAAGCCGGGCTGGTCGGCATTCCCCGCAACGAGTTATTGGCCCATCTGCACGACGCGGCCGACGCACTGGATTACATTAGTCAACAGTATTCGTTGCAGCACCTCGACGTCAAGCCCGAAAACCTGCTGCTCGTGGGCGGGCGGATCAAGGTGGCCGACTTCGGCCTGGTCAAGGACCTGCAGGACGTCAACAGTTCGATCGTCGGCGGGATGACGCCCGTCTACGCCGCGCCGGAGTTGTTCGATGGACGGCCGAGCATTCACAGCGACCAATACGGACTGGCGATCGTCTACCAGGAGATGCTTACGGGCGCAGTTCCCTATGAAGGCCGCACCACGGCCCAATTGGCGGCGCAGCACTTGCACGGCCGACCGCGGTTGGATCGATTGCCGGAGTCCGATGAACCGGCGATCGCCCGCGCGTTGGCCAAAGACCCCCAGCAGCGATTTGCCAGTTGCCTCGACATGATCGAGGCCCTCATGGACGCCACGCCCAATCCGCGTCCACGGACCGTTCGGACGCCGTTGCGGCCGAAGGTCGAAAATGTTTCCATTTTTCCCCGCCTGGACACTGAAGTCGTCTCGCGGGATGCGATTTCCGCGGCCCAGGCAGCCGCCGACGGCCGGACTTGCCACAAGACGCAACTCACCGAAACACCGCTGCCCGCGCGCGATTTGCCGCCGCTGCCGCTGGAGGCCGCGGAGATCGAATGCCGGCCGACGATTTTCCTGGGCGTCGGCGGTCTGGCGGTGCGGACCTTGCAAACGCTCTATCGCGGATCGAGGCGCGGTTCGGCGATCCGGCCGCGCTGCCGGCCTTGCAGTTCTTGCTCTTCGAGACCGACGCCGAAAGCCTGAAGATGGCCACCGACTGCGGCCAGGCGGCGATGAAGAACGACTCGGTTGTGTTGCTGCCGCTTCGTCAGTCGGCCGATTATCGCAGCGAGTCGGGCGGCCGCTTCAACTGGTTGAGCCGCCGCTGGATCTACAACATTCCCCGCAACGCCCAGACGCAAGGTCTTCGCCCATTGGGACGATTGGCCCTGGTCGACAACATGGAGCGCGTGATCGAGCAGGTGACGCGCGTGGTGCGTGCGGCGGTCGATCCGGCCGGCATCGTGGCCACGGCCACGGCCACCGGCCTGCCCTTCCGCAATCCGCTGCCGCGGGTGTTCATCGTCTCGTCGACCACGGGCGGCAGCGGCAGCGGCATGGTCCTGGACTTCGGCTACATCGTCCGCCAGGTGCTGCGCAAGCTCGATCTTCCGGACGACGCCGTCTGCGGCGTGCTGGCCCATTGCACGGGCCGCAATCCGCAGACCCGCGACCTCTCCACGGCCAACGCCTATGCCTTGCTGGGCGAGTTGAACCATTACGCCGACCCGCAGCACTCCTATCCCGGCGACCCGGCGGCCGGCCTGGCCTCGTTCGGCGCGGAAGACGCACCGTTCAATCATACGTACCTGATTCACCTCGGCGAGGAGCTCGAGGCCGACGGTTTCGCGGCGGCCGTCGACACGCTGGCGAACTACCTGTACCACGGCACGGTGACGACCGCGGCGGCCTTCTTCGACAAGTGCCGCAAGGCGGAGTCGGCCGACAAATCTTCCGGCGGCGCCGCTCCGACGTTGCGGACCTTCGGCCTTTGCCAGTTGGGATTCTCGCCGGACGACATACCTCGCAGCACCGCCGACGATCTCTGCCGCGATCTGATCGTACGCTGGCGAGGCAATGAACTGAACCAGCCCGACCCGGCCGCCGCTTCCCTCTCCGATCCCACGAGCCTGTTGGCCACGCAATTTGCCGGCGGAATTTCCGCCGACGGAACTGCGCGCGACGGTCGTCGCCCATGCCGAGGCGGCCGCCATCACGCTGAACCAGATCCTGGACCGCTTTCATGCCACGCTGGCCGAGCAGATGGGCGACGATCGTCAATCCTACCTGCTCGCGGCGTTGGGCGAACTGCTGAACCACCTCGCCCCGCAACGGAGTTTTCGCACGCAGATCCCGCCCGGCAAAGTGATCCTCGAGGCATTGGACGGCATGATCCGCTATCAAGGCGCGCAGGACTCTCACCGCCTGTGCCTGGAATCGGCTTTGGAGGCGCCGTTGCAGGAAATGGCCGCGGCAGCGGGCACTGAATTGCGGCAGTGGCTGCTCGGACTGGTCAACTCACCCGAACATCGCCTGGCCGGAGCACAACAGATGGCCGACAGCCTGGCCGAACACCTCCGCGACCTCAGCCGTCAGGCGGGCGAAACGATCCATGCGGCGACCAAGGAATTGCGATCGCTGAAGGAACTCCTGCTGGGCGACAAGCAGGGCGGCAAGAACTGGCTGCAATTCCGCGGCTTCTTCTCCGGACGCCGGCTGGTGGCCGACCAGCGGCTGTCGGACTACTTCGAGTTGCGGCTGCACGAAATGACGCTCAATGCCTTCTGCCGCCTCGTGGGATTGGTGCTCGCCCAAGTGGCCACCGTGGGCGACAAGTTGCGAAACCTGGCAGCCGACTTCAATCGCTTGATCGAGCAATTCTCCGCCGCGCGGGCGGTGGTTCACGATTCGACCGATCGCACAAAGGCCCTGCAGCGACATCGCCGCCGCGCAAATCTCCGCCCGCAAGACGGAGTTGCTCGCGGGCATGGAACAGGCCCTGGAGGAAGAACTGCGCCAGGCGGCGACGACCGAAATCCGCGACGTCCGCAGCAAGTTGGCCGTCGTCGTCCGGCGGATGTCGCAAACGTTCATCCTGCGGATGCTCAAACAGCATGCCGTGGAAGAGGTGACGGCGGCCTTGGAAGGCCGGCCGCACGAACCGCTTTTCGAGATCCCCTCGGCGTTGCAAGAGGCCTTGCCGCGGCGGTTTACGGCCTGCGGCGGGCAGCGACGGTTGTTGGTGGTCGTTCCCGAGCAGCTCGCGCCGGCGGTGGCTGCGCAGGCGCCGAACAACGGCGGATCACTCGCGCCAACCGTGCTGACCGATGCCGACAGCAACATCCTGGTCTGCTATGAAGTCGAAGATCAGCCGCTGCCTGGTCTCGCTGCCAAGGTGCTCGACCAGCGCTTTCAGGCCGTCGAGGTTGCCTCGCGTCTCCACACGCGGACCGACGTCTCCTGGACGCCGCTGTAACTTGAGTGCAGTGGCTTGCCACCGTTTTCCAATACGCACAACCCGCGAACAAACGAACATTCTGCGCGGTTTGAAAAACGCGACCCGCAACGCCGGGTGCCCGAGCCACCGCACTCCAGACTACGCCAGCTCCACCGTCAATTCTTGCCCGGCGTCGATCGTGACTTCTTCGCCGAACGCAATCGTCACACGGCCATTCGCCATAACTAACCGCGATTCCACCGGCTTGCCGGCCAAACGTCACGGTTACCGTCGTCGGCTTGGCCCCCGCCGCGGGCAGCAAGCCCAACGTCTTCAACGCCAGCTTGCCCCAGCGGACGGCAATCACGGCCTTGCGGCGGCCGGCGTCGTCCTTCTGCGAGAATGTCCCCCAGCCTTCCGCCGTCGTGAACGCGGCACGAAAATTCTCCGGCGACAGCCGCGGGGCAAAGGCCAGATGACGCTTCGGCCCATGGTATTCGTAGCCGCAGGCCGCCAGGAACACGCCGTAGCTGGCCATCGAGCGGGCGTAGTGGTCGCCGCACTCGACTTCGTTCCAGGGATTGCGGCGCGAAGGATGATAGCGGTCGTGGATCGCGCGGGTCACGGCCAGCCCCTCCTGGACCATGCCTTCCCAGATCATGTGGCCGGCCGCCTGGTACTCGAAGCCGTTCATGCACTCGTTGAAGTAATAGTCGAAACCCTTGCTGCAGCGCGGGCCGCTTCGCCTTGCGGCCAGGTACACATGATCAGGCCGGCCTCGCCCGCCATGGCGTACCACCGGCCCGGCTTGTGGGCCTTGCGGAACGGACCGACGTCCGGGGCGAAATTGTATTTCCAGAGCGCGGCGAGGGCCTTCTTCACGTTGCCCTCCGGCAGAATGCGGCCCAGCCCGACCTGGAAGGCCCAGCTTTGCCCAAAGACCTGGTCGATCTCGCAACCGTCGTGCGAGCCGACGCTGCGGACGTGGTCCTTGTCGGGGATCTGGTAATAGTACTCGCCGTTGAACAGTTCGCGGTCGAGATTGCGGCTGCCGCGTGCGAAGATCTCGCGGGCCGTCTCGCGCGAACTCGGCGTCGCCCACTTCGTGGGCCATCTCCTCGCAGGCCCGCAACGCCGCCAGGTAGAGCGAACTGAGCCAGGCGACTTTGCCGAACCAGGGTTGGTCGAGCGTGTTGTGCTGGGCCCCTTCGACGAGCCCTTCGCCCTTGTCCATGTGGATCAGGCATTGCATGGCCAGCTTGATCCGCGGCCAAAGTTCCTTGAGCATGGCTGCCGTCCTTGGACATCTGGTGCTCGCGATAGGCGCGGAGGATGCATCCGGCCTGGCCATCGACCGCCAGTCCGGCGTCTTCGCCGCGGATGGTTGATCACGCCGCGTGCGCGGGTCCTGCGCCGTGCCGAAATCGGTCCGCTTGCGGAGATCGCGTTCCAGGTCGGGAAACAGCCGGGCCACGGCGTGGGCGTAATGCCAGACGTGCGTGCAGGTGCCTTCGCAACAGCCGACGCCCTCCCAGCCCCAGAAGCGGCCCGTCGCGAAGCGATGCGCGGTCGACGTGGCCAGGATCGACGTGTTCAAGAGCGTGCGATCGAGGAACCAGTAGGGAAGCGTCGAATCGTACCAGGTGTCGTGCCACAGGCGGGTCTGGGCATGGAGCGCGGCGAAGTTGGCCGCCAGGTGCTCGGCGACCGCGGCGGCGTGGTCGAAACGCGTGGCATAGAACCGGCCGCCGTCCTTGAGCTTCAGCCGCGGGAAATGCCAGGCGATGACGAAGGTCGCCGTCGCTTCCTGCCCGGCTTCCAGGGCCAGCTTGCGAACGATCGAACCGACGAGCTTGCGGCCGGCCGGCTGCGGGGCCGGCCTGTCGGTCGTGCGGATTGGCGACGAAGGCGGCCGCGGGAAACTTGCCGTCTCCCGTCGCCGGCGCAGCCTGATCGGCTTCGACCGGTTCCAGAATCGCCAGGGCCAACGTGCCCACGTCATGATGCTCGTCGCCCTTGACCGGCCGGTGGTCGCTGAAGACGATCGGTCCCACGCCGATATTGCCCCAAGGTCCTTTGGCCTTATCGACGATCTCCAAGTCGGGCCGTCTTGCCCCTGGAGCTTCCGCACGTCGAAACCTTCCTGCCGCATCTGATTGCTGTCGTGGCCGGTTGCCGTGCGGACGACCTTGCCGTCGACGAGCAGATTGATGCAGGTTTCGCCCGGATGATTGCCGCCGCCGATCCAGAAGCGGATGAAATTGCGTTCGATCGTGAAAGACTTGCTCGTGAGCGTGCCGGTACGGCTGTCGCGCTCGTACACATTCTTCCCCGGGGCGGAGGCGTGCGAATTGACCACCCGCGGGCCTGTCGTGCCAACGTCGCCCTGGTAGTCGGGAATATCGCTCTTCAGGATCGGCCCCTTGCCAAAGGCATCGCCGGTCACGGTCCAGCCTTCGTAGGTCTCTTTCTGAAAATCCTCGAAGACGACGTCGGGGCGCTGCGACTTCTCCACCGCCTCGGGGCTGATTTCGCTATGGATGGCCAACAGCCCCGGCTTGCCGCAGCACTCGATTCCGCCGCTCGGCCGCCGTCGCCGGGCGCCGTGTACAGCCCGACGGCGTTTTCCAGCCAGCCGGCCAACTGCGACTTCGACCTTGCCGCTGCTCGATGTTCTTGACCGTGTAGCGCATCACGGTCGCCGGCAGGCTCGACGCTTCCGTGTCCAGGGGGATGTGCGGCGAGAATGCCTCCAGCGAAACGCGTGACGGGCGATTGCGGATCGCGATACTCGACGTAAGCGATCGGATACTCGCCGCAAAAGGTGATGTCGGCAGAAGCCCGTACGGTCCAAGGCCCGCACTTGCTTCTCGTGCCGCTCCGGGCCGGCTGATGTCGACGGCGAAGCCCTGTTCCAGCGGCGACGAAGGCAGCGGCGGATGGGCGTAGTTGTGGTCGCCGGTGCCCATGGCCTTGTTGAAGATATCCCAGTGCCAGAGCTTGCCGTCGCCGCCCAGGTAGAGTTGGCCCGCACAGAGTCCGCCGATGGGCATGCCGATCTTCTCCAGATCCTTGCCGCGATAGACCTCGCGGGCCCCGCGGTCGAAGAGCGACTTGACCCATTGGGGATCGAGCTTCTTGTCGGCCGGGACGAGTTTGTCCTGTGCGGATGCCTCGAAGGGACCTGCCATGACCGGCATTGCCGGGACTGCGGCCGCCGCGGCCCCCAGGGTCAGCGTCTTGATGAAATCGCGGCGCGGGATCCCGCCGCAATTGCCGGAGGGACAGCAGGATGGGGTCGTTTCGATCGGTCGGTCAGTCGGATTCATGACGGGCTCCTTGGCAGGGTTCATGACGCGATGTAATTTCAACCGGAGAGAACGTAGATTATCATACATGCCTAATAACAACACAACCGATCGATCACGTACAATCCCGTCACCACGACGAACAGCACCAGCGCCACCACGCGCGGATCGCTCCAGCCGGTGATCCGGCCGCGGAGGAATGCCAGCGGATGGTCCCAGCAAACGCCGTCGACCTTCGCACGCGGCGGGGGCGAGGTGAGCAGACTCGTGCCGACGTAAACCGTGATGCATAGTCCCCAGAGCATCGCCCCGAAAAGCATGAAGGGAATGCCCAGGCCGAAACGGGGATCCGTGACCAGCCCTTGAAAGTCGTGGCTGCGATCGGCCTGCAAATAGGCAACCAACTCCTGGAATCGCTCCGGCTGGAACTTCTCCATAAGCATCCGGCTGATGCTGGGCAGGTCGACGATGAAATAGATGATGCCCATCGTGCAGCCGATGCCGAAGGTGGCCAGCGCCGCCCGCAGGTCGCCGCGTTTCCAGAGCAGGCCGAAGAGGAAAACGGTCGTCACCGAGGGGGCGAACGTCATGGGGATCTTGTTGATCGCCTGGAAGATCGTGCCGAACTGCCCGCCTTGCGTCGACCAGGCCATGGCCAGGAGCATGATGATGCCGGTCGTCACGCGGCCGATGGTCACCACGCGGGTGTCGGGCATGCCGGGCCGCAGCCGCTTGACGATATCGACCGAAATCAGCGTGGCACAGCTATTCAGCGCCGCGGCCATGCAACTCATCAGGGCCGCCACCATGCCGGCCGCCACCAGTCCCTTCAGCCCCACGGGCACGAGTTGCTGGATCATCTGCGGCCAGCAGCAGGTTGTAGTCGGGCTTGCCTGCGGCATTGCCGAGATTCACTTCGCCGTGCTGGAACATGATGTAGCCCACCGTGCCGGGAAAGACCATGAGAAAGACCGGCAGCAGCTTGAGGAAGCCGGCGAAGAGGGCCCCGTTCTGGCCGTGCTTCTCGCTCTTGGCGCCCAGCACCCGCTGCACGTGGGTCTGGTCGGTACACCAATACCAGATGCCCAGGATCGGGAAATCCGAGGAGCACGCCCAGCCAGGAAAACTCGCGGAGATGACCGTCCGGGCCGACGATCGATTGCACCATGTTGAGCTGCTCGGGCTTCATCGCCGCGCGAAAGGCGGCCACGTCGTGGATGCCCAGCGCGGGCAGATGTGCGATCGAAAGGGCCGTGACCAGGACCGCGCTGCCCAGCAGCAGGAAGATCTGGATCGTCTCGGTGACCACGACGGCCTTCAGCCGCCCAGGGCCGTGTAGGTGACCGTCAGCAGCGAGATCACCAGGATCGAGTACAGCATGGGAATGCCCAAAAAGCTCTCGAAAAGCTTGGCCGCGGTGAACATGCTGATGCCGATGTGGATCAAGAGGGCCGCCAGGATGCCGATGATGGCCAGGATCGTCCGCGCCGGCGGGCCAAATCGCTTTTCCAGGAACTCGGGCAGGGTGGTGATCCGCGTCCGCAGGTAATAGGGCGCAAAGACCAGCGCCAGGAGGATCAGCGTGTAGCAGGCCATCCATTCGAAGTTGCCCACCACCAGGCCCTCGTCGGCGCCGGAGGCCGCCAGGCCCACGAGGTGGATGGTGGAGATGTTCGAGGCGAAGACCGCCGCTCCCACGGTGAACCAGCCGAGCGACTTGCTGGCCAGGAAATACTGCTCGCTGGAGGCATGGCGGCGGAACCCGGCACGGATGCCGATCGCCGTAATGGCCAGCAGATAGGCGGCGATCACCACGTAATCGAGCACTTCGAACGCGCCGTAATGCATTTGTCCTGTTTCTCACGCGAAGAGGCTTGTTGGAATGCTGTAGGGTGTGGTCGAGCGCAGCGAAGGCCCACCAATTACCGGCATTTCTCTTGGCGGGTCATCGCTGCGCTCGACCACACCCTACAGCTCTGGAAGAAAGAACAATATAATACACGCCCATGACTTCCACAATCGACACTCCCGGTACCGCCCAGCGCCCGACGCGAGTCCGCGTCGTGGTCGTCGGCTTGGCAATTCTGCTGGGGATGGTGACCTACCTGGATCGGGCCTGCATCGCGAATCTCGCCAAGCCGATCATGCACGACCTCGAATTGACGGAGAAATACGAGCTCAGCTACGCGCAGACCGCCTTTGCCATGGCCTATGGGGCGTTCGGAATCCTCAGCGCCTGGTGGGCCGACCGGGTCGGCACGCGGATCATGCTGACGGCGGTCGTCTTGGCATGGTCGATCTTCACCATGGCCACCGGGGCCGCACAAGGCATGATTTCGCTGATCATCATCCAATTCTGCTTCGGCGCGGCGGAAGCTGGGGCCTGGCCGGCCATCACGCGGACGCTCTCCCGCTGGATCCCCTATCGCGAACGCGGCACGGCCCAGGGCATCGTCTGGATCGGCGCCCACATCACGGTCGCACTGACGCCCATGCTGGTCCTGCGAACTGAGCCCCTTCCTGTCGTGGCGATCGATCTTCTTCGCTCTTCGGCCTGGTCGGCTTGCTCTGGGCGGCCGTCTGGTATTGGTGGTTTCGCGATGAGCCGTCGCAGCACGGGCAAGTCAACGCCGCGGAACTGGCCCATATCATGGCCGACCGCAAGCCTGCCGCGGCCGAGGAGCACCCGCCCAGCGGGTCGCGGCATGCGGCGCCCGGCCTTTTGGCGGCGGCTCTTGACGCATCGCAACGTCCTGGCCCTGTGCCTGATGTATCTGCCCAACAGCTTCATTTTCTACTTCTGCATCACCTGGTTCCCCACCTACCTCAGCGAAGGCCGGGGCATGGAAGGCCGGACGCTGGCCTTCTTCGCCGGATTGCCGCTGATGCTGAGCGTGGCCGCCGACTTGCTGGGCGGGCCGACGACCGATTGGGCCGTCCGCCGCTTCGGGCCGCGATGGGGCCGGGCGGGCGTGGGACTCGCCTCCTACGTGGTCGCCGGCGCCACCGTGCTGCTGGCGGCCATCGCCGAGGATGCCTGGCTGGCCGCGACGCTCTTCGCCCTGGGCACGGCCGCCAACATGTTTCTGCTGGGCTCGGCCTGGGCGACTTGCCAGGACATCGGCGGCGGGACATGCCGGCGTGGTCAGCGCGACGATGAACACGGCCGGCCAGGTTGGCGCCATGACCTGCCCGCTGTTGGTGAACTATGTGGAACGATCATTACGGCTGGAACACGGACCTGAAGCTGATCGGCGCGAGTTTCCTGCTCGTCTCGCTGTGCTGGTTCTTTATCGATCCTCGCAAGAAAGTCTTTGCGTAAATACTGAACGCGCGTACAACAACTACTCGACTTTGCCACAACTCTTTATATGCATATTATTGCACCACAAGAGGGTGTGACAACCAAGAAACCATGCTCATTGGGTATTACTCCTTGCTAAGACAAATGGATTTTGGCAGGTATTAGATAAAATCCAAACGCAAGGTAATTGACTTTGTCGTAGATATCGGTCATATTGAAGTTGCTGAATGTAGTCGTGGTCATGGAAGTACGGCCTGCTGAGTTCTTGCTGCGTTGGAAGGTTTGGTCACTATGTCGAATCTTGTCGTGTTTTCGTTCGCGACGCCGGATCTGATGATGGCCGGCGCCGCCCTTTTCGCCATGCTCTGCGGGATTGTCCTCATGGGGGGGCGATCGGTGATTGGTTGGCCGTTGCGGATGCTTTTGAATCTTTGCAACCGCAGCATGCAACGGGAAACGGTTGCCTGCGAACCGGCCGTCTGCTTGCAGTTTCCCCGTGTTGATCGCGTCCACGAGCGGGATGTCCGCAGTAGTCAGCGTGTTGGCTGATCGTGCATGTCCCATGCCTGCAGCCACTGCGTGTGTTGCGGGCTGAGCGAGAAGTCGGTGCGGAGCCGTTTTTCCATGTCGCCCATGTGCCCGGCACCGTAGAAGATGGCGATCTTTTTCTTGCCGGCAGCAAGTTCCTTCTTCAAGACCACCAGCGCCCGCTTGTTGCGTTCGCCGATGAGCGTTGACCCCTTGGATCCTTCAAGAACGACCGTCATGCCTTCCATTTCCTCGAACTGGTCGGCCATGATCCGCTTCAACGCGAGCGAACGGTTCTTGTCGAACAAGGCCATGAGCAATTGCATCTCACCGCCGTCGCCGCCCTGGGCCTGCTTGGCCAGCGCATAAGCCGAGCAAGCGGGCGAAGATGTCGCTGAAGCCTTCCTGGCGGTCCCGCATCGACTTGAAGAACTCCTCGGGAGAAAGGTCTGCGTGAATCAAGTTCTTCCGCGTGTAATCAACCTGGTCGAGTTGGAACTCGAGTTTCGAGCATGTCTTTCATCCCCAGTTGCATGGCGGAAAGCATATTGCCGGCCCGCTTGTCCTTGCGGCCGCCCTTGGGAATGCGCGTGCCTTCGGGGGCAACCAGTTCATAGAGCACGGCGTCGTAGCCAGCGAAACGCTTGTTCAACTCCTGGTAGTAGCTCTTGTCGGCGATGTGGACGGCGGCGACCAGATCGACGCGAACATTCGACGCGTCAGGCTTTGCGGGGCCAAAACTCACGATCGCCGTCTCCAGGCCAACCGTCTGATCCTGGGCGTCGTGAACCACCCGCAAGTACTTGGTCTTGGCCTTATTCTGCGCTGGCTTTTCCGGCGACTTCGGCACTGACTTCTCTGCCGCCGGAGAGATCCGCATGGCGGTCGCGGCCAGGGCCAAACCGAGCACGACCAGCAGCGAAATGAAGCGACGCACATTGTTTTTTTGTACCATGATCGAATATTCCTGGCGAATTTGACTGGATTTTTCCCCACAAGGGCGCGATAAAAGCACAAAGCGAAGCCCTCGTTGTAACAAACTGTCGCTTCGCGTTTGCCCGTCCCGGAGGGACGATCGAGAATAGCCCAGCGATTTATCGCTGGGTACGAGTGTTAACAGAAATCATTAGTCCCGAAGGGACGACTGAGCGGAAGCCGGTTCACTCCCAAATGTATCGTTCCTCGTATCTCAACCGCAAGAGCTTCAGTCGTCCCTACGGGACTGCATGACTTACCGCGTAATCGTAACCCAGCGATAAATCGCTGGGCTATTCTCAAATTCCCCTCCGGGGCAGGGACTCGCACTTGAATAGCGCCCCATTAAGACGGACACATAGTAAGTATCCGCAAGCGGGCGGAAAACTCGAAGTCGCTTAGCAAAAAAATTGCACGAATTGTAAACGCCGAAAGTCGCGTCAAGAAAAAAAGCGGCCAAGCACGTCGCCTGGCCGCCATCTATTTTCATCACGCCCGTTTCGCCGGACGGCGGACGAGCAAACTCAATTGATATACGCCATCAAGGCTAGATCATTCACTGCGGGCCGCGGCACGTCGTTCTTGGAACTGGCTGCCGAGCCGCCTTCGGCAAGCCACGCACTGGCGGCAGCGGCAGCCGGATCGCCGCCCGCATCCCTAAAGACGAAATTGGGTCGAGCTGCCTTGGGCTTGACTGTCGCCCCGATGGAGGTTGCACCCGAGGATGAGAAGGTTTGCGCATTCGTAGCAGTCGGATTGGCTGTAGCTAAGTAATCGAAGTCGGCGGTCACTTCGGCCCAGGTCAACGGCGGAGGCTGGGTGGCGGGGCCACCAGGCTGCGGCGGTTCGATGCCCCACGGGTTATGAACCGTGAACATATAGCCGGTCACCGGGTTGTAAGTATCGCTCACCAGGGCGTACATGTGGCCCTCGTAGATGAGCTTGTCCGGGGTCCATGAGCTTGCGCCGGGGCCCGGGTAGTTTTCCGGCACGCTGCCAATTGTTACGGCCAGGTTGCTCGACAGGGCGCTAAGCACGTTCGCCTCGGTCGTACCAATGCCAGTTTCGTTGTCCGTGAAGTAGGATTTCGAGGCGTCCAGCGAGCCCAGCACCTGATCGTAGACTGGCTGGCTAAGTCCCGCGGCGATATCTCCATAGGAGTTGACGCCGTCATCATTGACGCCGTCTCCCTGGGCGTCGCCATGACCCTCGTAGCCGAGCTCGTTCCACTGCGCGTAGGCCTTCTCCAACAGCGGCAGCCATAGCACGTTGGTAGGATTCTTCGGATTCGGAGTCGTGATCGAGCCGTCAAAGATCAAGCCATTTACGGGAATGGTCCATGTCGGCGCGATTGTCTGAGCCTGGGTAGCGACCGGCAATTCGTCATTGACGGTCACGTAGCTGGCCACGCCGTTGTTGTAGAAGCGGACGGTCCACGTGCCATCGCCGTTGGCGAAGATCATGTTCTTGATGGCGGTCGGATCGACGTTGGCGATCGAAACCATCGAAGAAAGGAAGTAACAATCTCCCAAATAGGCGCCTTGCTCGGTATCGGTAAGCTGCGGAGTCCCGTTGGCTTGCCCAACACCATTCACACCGTACAAGAAACCACTCACGGCAGTGTACGTACAGGGAATAGCATCATTCATGTCGTCCATGTCCGGCACGGGCATGTCGGTGCCCAGGAACCACTTGCCGACGAGCAGGTCCATTTGCGCCGCCGTGCTGCCGGCCTGCAAATTCCCGAGTAATTGGGGCACCAACGCGCCGCCTGTAAAATACGTGTTGGCCGTATTGGGGTTGACAATGTCGCCAGCCAGCACTTTGACGTAGTTGGGCATCTTGAAATAAGTGGCATCCTGATTGACGATCGTTCGCAAGTCGGCGAAATCCATTGGACTGAGCATGCTGTTGGCGTTGTTGACCGTGAAATCCAGGATCTGGATCATGTCCGCACGCGTGATCATGCCGTCTCTGATGAACAACTGCTTGACCAGCCCACCCAGGGCCGGATCATTGATGCCCATGTACGATGGATAGAACGTCTGCAGGACGTAGTTCCCAGCCGTCAGTCCGACGCCGGCCGCCGTGATATCGTACGTGTTGTTCTGAATGACGTCGACCTGGACGTCGCCGGTGCTGTCGTCCAACCACGTCGGGGGATTGGTGCTGGCGTCATAGACATAGGTGTGCGTCTTGAGGTTGCCGGACATCGGCGTCATGCGAACCGTCAACGAACCGGTAGCCGGCGCGACGAAGCTGTAGACGTCATAGTCGCCCAGCACGGCGCTGGAATTCGCTTTGGCGGTAAAATCGATGGTTCCCGAGGTTGAGCTCGAACCATTGGCTGAGCTGATCGCGATCGGAACAGGGTTGGCGAAGGAGCCCACGGAGTCAGGCGTCGTGGCAATCGTGGAGAACAAGAGATCGTAGTTCCCCGTGCTGGCGTCGTGCCCCGCAGCCTCGGCATAATACGTCATCCCGGCCGCCACGGGAATGCTGACGAGGCTGTTCTTCGAGACGGTGCCGTTCGGCCCAATGCCCGAGTCGTCGTTCTGCCAGATCAACTGCTGATTCGCGTTGTAAATATAGAGATGCGAATCGAGCGTGCTGCCGCTCGCCGTGTCGGCATTTTGCCGAATCGTCATCTGGCCGGTGGTCGCGGCCACGAAGCTGTAATAATCAACGTCGCCGGAGAAACCGATCGTGCCCGTCTGCGTGGTAACGGTCCCCGCGTTGGCCGGATCGGGCGTAATGAGGACGGGCGTGGCCGTGGCAAACGTATGGCCGACACCCGGAACGGCCGGATTCGGCGCGTGAAGCGTGCTGAATTTTAGCAAATAGGCCCCAGTCGTGCTGCCAAAGGCGGCCGCCTGGACGTAATACCAGGTTCCCTGGACGACGGGGACGGTGACCGACGCGTTCATTCCGCCGGGCGCCCCGCTCGTGGCGGGCGTCGTACCGTCCACTTGCTTCATCAACGTCTGGGTCGCGTCATAGACGCTCAACTCGGAATTGATGTTGCTCGCCGACGCGACCTGAGCGATCGTCATATTCCCGGTAACGGTCGCCTGGAAGGTGTAGATATCCACGTCGCCCGGGTATTCAATCTTCCCAGGTTCGGTTCCCGATCCACCTTGGGCAACGGAACTTCCCGAAATCAGGGAAACGGTTGTAGCCATGGCAAACGTGTTGCCCACGTCGTCCGGAGTGATCTGAACGGAATAGGGGCCGGTGCAACCGCTCGTGGCGGCCGCGGTCACATAGTAGACACTGCCCTTGGTCACGTCGATGGCCGTCAGACCGACGTAGGGCCCACCAGGCGTAAGCCAGTAATTGGGTTGCCCGGGCGTAGTCGAGTAAATCGACGCGATTGGAGTGCCGGTGGCGGCGTAGGCATTCACGTTGGTCGGATAGACGGTGCCCGGACCCGACACCTCGCGGATGACCAGCGTGCCCGTCAGCGGCGCCGTGAATTTGAAGGGGTCCACCTCGCCGGGGGTGACGAGCTTGCCGGACAGGCTGCCGATTCCCGCGGTATTCAGCGGAATCAAGAGCGCCTTCGGGAAAGGGCTGGCTGAAAGCAACTGCCGCTGCTCCAATGATTCCAGCAAAAGTTTCCGATGTCGCAACTTAGTCGCCATATTATCACCCTCCTGACGCGATTTCGGCCGAAAACCGACCGCTATTTAACAAATGCCTGCCTATTCCGCTTTCATTGTCGTGCAATTCAAAAGTTTTGTCAAGCCCCCCGACAACAAATCTTCATCCTTTTCTTTCGACCAGACATCCACAACGAACGCGGATTAACACGAAATTTTATTGACGTCTTACCGTTCGCGGCGGTTACCGACGCTGCCCCGAAACGCAGCCTATGTCCATAAGTCGTTACATAGCTTGCACTTATGGTTAAGACGTGCTTGACCAACATC
This sequence comes from uncultured Planctomycetia bacterium, assembly GCA_963779975.1. Classification (GTDB taxonomy): domain Bacteria; phylum Planctomycetota; class Planctomycetia; order Pirellulales; family Thermoguttaceae; genus JANXQG01. Next base: position 56,132 of record CAWAAL010000031.1, read on the forward strand.
GACCGCAAGCAATTCTAGTATAGGTCGTGCCAGCGAGCACGGGCGATGGAAGTCGCAAAATAGAAGTTTCTTGACATTCGCTGTATCCTATCGTATTATCGCACTAGCCGGAGGTGGAGGCTTAAACTAGGCCTGACCAAGCGATTGGGTAGACTGGGCAATATAGACCATTCGCCAAAGAGATCCGTCTTCGGTTGAAGAGTATTGACAAAAAGAATCGATTGAGTTCAAATAGATGGTAAGGTGACGGAAGATCCCGCGTGCGAAGGCAAGGGCACGCGAGGATCGGCGGATCGCCGACAGAGGGAGGCTCTGATGTCCTGGTTTCGCTTGAGGGGTGCTTCACGCAGGGGTGGGGATGGCAACGGTTTCTTGGCGGGGATTCTTCCCCGTTCACTAAATCTCTCTCGGAAGTTTCAAAGGTCTCGAGGCAGTCGGCCGGCACGGCGCGGGTGCGACGAGCATGGATCGCGATTGCTGCGGATCGACGCCCTGGAAAACCGCTGCCTGCTGACGGTCGGTACCACCGATTTGACCGCCATGCTCGCCAACCAGACCTTCGGCTCGGCCCAGGTCACGACCACCGGCCATTCGATTGCTTCTGACAGTAGCGGCGATTTCGTCGTCACCTGGACAAAGGCCAGTGAGGTTCTCGATACCAACGGCAACCCCGTCGTCAATCCGACCACCGGCAATCCGCTGATACAGAACAACGTTTATGCGCGTTACTTCACCGACGAAGTGCAGCGCGTGATTCTGCCGGGCACGGGCACGTACAACAACAACAACCAGTTTCTGCCCAACGGCATCGCCACGAATTTCGACGACGATGCAAACACGGTCGGCCACTTCTCGCTGACCTTCAACGCGGAGACCGTGATGCAGATCTCCGTCACGGCCGGCGTGGCGCCGGAGGGAGATCCCAACGGCACGCCGGGCGCCACGAACGTGGCGGGCCAGTTCACGCTGGGCTTCGACCCCACCGGCGCCGACCCGACGAACGTCAACAATTTCCAGTTGATGAACATCGTCTACAACGAGACCGATCCCGCGCTGGCCGCCGCCCAGATCCAAAAGTGGCTGCGCAGCATGCCGGTGGATCCCGGCATCAGCGACGCCACCTACGTCACCGTCAACGCCATCGATCCGCACACCTTCGTCGTGGACTTCGGCGCCGACACGCAGGGTTTGGACCAGTCGTCGCTGTTGAAATTCGTCAATACTCCGCCGACTGCGACGCTGACCCCTACCACAACGTTGTACAGCCCGGCCGCCGTGTTCACCCTCTCGGGCTTTCTGCCGGCGGTCCAGGTAACCACCCTCGATCGGCCCTTCACGGTCAACAACATTCCGGTCTCGCAGACCGATCCCAATCAAACGGCCCAGGCCATCGAGACCTACTTCCAGCAGCGGGTGGCCTCGTTCTCGACGGGCGTTGCCCCCTTCGATTTCCCGACGCCGCAGCGTGTCGGCGACATGGAGGCCCCGTACGTCGCGCCGGTCTCCACCAACGTCAACAAGAACCCGGTTCCCACGCCCGTCAGCGGATTTGATCCCACCATCACGGTCCTGCCCATCGTCAATCCTGACGGAACGCTGAGCTATACGACTTTCGACGTCACGTTCACGGGCGTCTCGGTGCGTCAGATCGAGCCGGAGATGGTCGTCACCAACTGCACGGATGAAAACCTCGTACCCATCGGCGCGACGATTCCCGGACCGGAGGCCGGGCCGGCAGGGACCGTGCCCATCGGATCCACTGATGCCCAGGTGCCCATCGGTTCGACCGAGGCCCAGGTCAAGATCCTCAAGCAGACCGGCAATGAATTCGAGGTGAATGAGCCGCAGCCGTACAGCGTTTACGCGCTGACCCCGCAACCGTTGAACAACAGTCAATCGTCGGTGGCCATGGATGCCTCGGGCGACTTCGTGATCGCCTGGACGGGCGCCGTCTCCCAGGAGTTCTCGCCCAAGGACGTGACGGACATCTATTTCCGGCATTACACGCCCGTGGGCGTCACCGATTCGTTCTCGCCGGGAACTTACGTCCCCGGCGCGGTGACCAGCGACATCGTGACCCCGGGCGAGGCCGTCACCGACCCGGCCGAGTACCTTGCCCAGTCGTTCACGGGCGTCCGCACGTTGCCCAATCCGAACATCGCCCAGAAGCAACGGCTCGAGTTCGATTCCACCGCGGGCGTCCCGGTGCAAGGGACCTTCGAACTGCAAATCGGAACCGTGCTGACCGCGCCCATCACCTTCAACAGCAACGACCTGGGCAGCGACCTGACGGGCACGGCGACGAACATCCAGAACTCCTTGGTCGCCGCCGGCTACCAAGGAGTTACGGTGGTCAACGTCCTGCCCAGCGTGCAGCCCGGCAAGCCGACGCGGTTCCTCTTCGACGTGACGTTCGGGGGCAACAGCACGGGCACCGACGAACCGCCCATCCAATACGTCCCGACGCCGACCAACGCGGCGACGACGCCGCCCACCGTTTTGCTGCCGGTGCAGTTCACGCAGTCGCTCCTCACGGCGGACATGTACACGGAGCAGGCCAACGTCAACTACACCAACCCGCAGATGGAGCCGTCCGTGGCGATCGACCCGGTGGGCAATTTCGTCATCGCCTGGGCCAACCAGGGGCAGGACGTCAGCTTCTTCAACAACATCGACTTCCAGCGTTTCGACAATGAGGGCAACCCGGTCGGCACGGTGATCCAGGTGAATAACGAGTTGACTTCGATCGAGATCATGCCGGACGTGGCGATGGGCCAGGACGACTACGTGGTCGTGACCTGGACCCACACCGACGATCCCTCGTTCCTGGTCAACGGCAACGCGCTGGCAACCGCTCTCGCCAGGGCTTTCGATCCGCAAAACAATCCGATCGAGAACGAGTTCTATGTCGGCGGCGGCGGGGACTCGAGCGTCGCCATGGACGGGCAAGACAATTACGTCATCTCTTGGCAAGCGGCCGGTCTGGACGGAGTGGACCTCGACGGCAGCCTATCGGCAGGCGTTTTTGGCCGCGAGTTTCAGCTCCTGAATTACGCGACGCATCAACCGATCCTCAACTTCAACCCCGACGGCCTGCTGGCGTTGCAGAAGGCGCCCGTAGGCAACTGGACCTACGGCATGGCGGCACCCGCCGGCGACACGGTTGGCAACCAACTCATTCGCGACATCTTCCGCATCAGCAGCGCCAGTTTCGAGACGACCAATCCGAATGCGCCGCCCGCCGTTGCGCCGTATCCCGCGAACCCCGCTTCGCCCAAGTTCACCGCGACCTCGACGTGGCCCTTCGATCAGGAGGCCGCGCAGGTGGCGATCGACATCGACGGCGACATCGCCAGCACCTTCGAGGGTGACGGCCCGGCCGTTTCCGAGAACATCATGGTGCCATCGAGTTTCTTCGTGCAGTACTTTCGGGACCCGGCCACGGGCCAGCCGATCAATACCGATTTGTTGCCCTACTTCAATCCCCTGCAAGGGACGGCCAACGGGACGACGGGCTACATGCTCCCCGGCAGCAGCAGTTCGGGCGTGCTTTACCAATTCGACGAGGCCAACGTCGACACCGCGATCGATCAGATCCTATACAATGCCGAATATCCCTCGGCGGCCACGGCGGCGAATCCCAATCCACCGCCGCCAGCCACGACCGAGCAACTCGGGCGGTTGCGGGCCATCCTGGAAAACGTGGCCGGTTTGCTCCGCGGCGACTCGGGCGTCGAGCTCACGCGAATCGATGCCGGCGCGGGCAGTTCCACGAACTATTTCAACAACAGCGCCACGTATTCCGACAGCGTCGTGAACTCGCAGCGCGAGGGCACGGATCAGCGGATCTATCTCCTCATGCCGCCCGACGCCGAAACAGGGTCGATCACGCTGAATGTGGCGACGGGCGCGGGCGATCCCTACATCACCAATCCCGTTAGCCGGACTTTCACGGTCCAGGTTCCCGCGAATGGAAATTTCGTGCCCTATAATTCGGCCGGATTCCTGCTGAACCTTGAAATCGGCCTCGACAATGTCTTGGGGAATATCTATCTAGCCAATGGAACAAACCTGGGCGGATCGGTTGATGTCCGCGAAGTGCCGACGGAAAACCTCGGAGGCGTGATCGGCGCCTTGCCCGGTGCTCTGTCGGCGCTTGCCATACAACTCGGCATTCCCGGCGGAGCAACCCCCAGCTACGTCGACGAGGTCACGGCCCGCGTGGGGACCGACTGGCAGATTGTCAACCAGGCAGGGGACACGGCGCTCTTTGGACCCGGGCCATTCGGCACCTTCGGTAATTACTATCCGTCGCCGCAGGTCGGGTTTTTTCAGCAGCCGATTGACGCGTGGTACGGCTACACGCTTTACGAGATCACCTTCCAGGGGGAAATGCATGACGTGCCCATGACTCTCGCGGAGGTGTCGCAAACTCTTACTTACATGCAGCGGCAGACCCCGCTGCCCGGCAATCCGCCGACCCAGCCCCCGCCGATCCCCGTGGCCTCGCAGCCGGTTGCATTTCTCGCTTTGAATGGCGCTGAAGGCGATTACGTGGGCAACGACGGCAACATGAACAACGGGGGCACGACCCAGTACAACGCCTCGTTGACGATGACGCCCGAAGGCGACATCATCGCCGACTACACGAATCAGACGCTCGAGACCAACGGCACAATCCCGCTGAACGCCGACGGCAATCCGACCGACTCGAACATCTACTACCGGCGGATGTCGGAAACGACCAATACGGCCGGTCCGCGGGTCGTCGGCTGGACGTCCGCGAACGGCATCGATTTGCTGAACGTGACCGGAACCGCGACCAACGTCAATTCGCAGTACATGGTGTTGACCTTCGACGAGCCGTTGACGACCGGCGACCCGACGGTCAACCCGGACAGCGTGTATGACACGGCCAACTACCAGATCATCGACAGCAACGGCGACCTGCTTCCCAACGCCGTCACGCACGTCGACTACGGCTTGAGCGAGGTTGCCCAGATGGCCGGGACCTACGGTATGGACCCCATCCCGACCAACAAGTGGGAGGTCATTCTCACGATCGACGGCAACTCGAGTGACCCCGGCGACCAGCCTCTGGCCGACGGCACCTACACGTTGAAGGTTCTCAACGCCATACCGGCTTCGTCAACGACCGCCGGCCAGGCGGGCATCCGCAACATCTACGGTACCCCGCTGAACCTGACCGGCTACAACCCGACGGGATCGAATTATGTAGCCACGATCACGATCAGCAGTTCGTCGAACCCCGGTGGCATCGCGACTTCGCCGGGCCTCGCGGCCAGGGACAAGCCCATCAATAGCGTTCGCGGCGGGCAGCAAGTTGATCCCGCCGTCGCCACCCAGAACGATTTGAACGGCACGGCCTTCGATGGAAACGGAAACTACGTGGTCGTGTGGACGAGTATCGTCGGCAACCAGACCAGCATCGTGGGTCAACTCTATAACGCGGCCGGCACCAAGAAAGGTGGAGAGTTCGTCATCGCCAACGGCTCGACCTCGTGGAGCAATCCGGACGTGGCCATGGATGCCGACGGCGACTTCATCGTCACCTGGTCGGGGGCTCTACCGGGCTCGAACCCTACGACCGACCCGTCGGACGTCTCGGCGCGGGAGTTTTACGCCAACGGCCAGGCCGTCGGCGCCCAGTTCGAGGTCGACCAGCACACCTCCGCCGTGCAGAATCAGGCCCGCGTGGCCATGGGGCCCGACGGGGCGTTTGTCATCACCTGGACCAGCACCCCTATCACCACGAGCAACATCAACGCGACGAACTCCGTCATTTACGCCCGCGAGTACGGTCCCCTCTCGCTACCCATCAGCACCGAGTTCCAGGTCAGCAGTACTTCGGCATACGCGCAGACCTACTCCGACGTGGCGATGGACGGCACGGATGACTTCGTGGTCGTTTGGGAGGGCGATTTTCAGAGTCAGACGTGGGGCATTTACGGCGACTATTTCACGGCCATTCACATTCCCACGACCACGGTTCCCACGGGCTGGACCCAAACCGGCCCGGCGCTCCTGAACAACTCGCCCAACACGCGCGGCAGTTTTACGGGCGTGAGCACCATTGATTTGGTCGACACCGGACCGCGCGTCGGCATGGACACGGCCGGCGACTTCGTGGTGACTTGGGCCGACTTTACCAACCCCAGCAGCGGCTACGACATCTACGCGCAGCAGTTCAAGGCCGGCGGCAAGGCCGCCGCCAATGCGTTCATGGTCAACAACGACAACGCCACGGACCTGGCCGGCTGGCAGTTGATGCCCGACGTGGGCGTTGACGCCGCGGGCGACTTTACGATCGTGTGGACCAGTTACGGCCAGGACAATGCCTCGATCGGCAACCCCGGGACCAACGATTACGGCGTTTATGCCCGGATGTACCTGCACACCGGCGCCGACTACACTTACACGGACCCGACGACCGGGAAAGTGGTCACCCCGCTGGTCTACCGCGTGAATGCCACGACCCTGGGCGACCAGGTCGCCCCCGCGGTCAGCCGCCAAGACATTGACGACGACTCGATCATGGCGTGGGTCGGCCCAGACACGAACGCCGGCACGACCGCGATTTACCTCCGCAATGTCGATCCGCCAGCGTCGATCGTCGTGCCGGTGAAGCCCGCCATCTCCGTTTCCAACGCCACCGCCGCGGTGGGCGCCTTGGGTACCCAGATCACGTTCACGGTATCGCTCTCGGCAACTACTACCAACGCGGTGAGGGTCAATTACTCCACGGAGGACGGCACGGCCAAGGCCGACATCAACTACTCGCCCGTCTCCGGCGTCCTCGCCTTTCCGCCCGGACAGAAAACCAGTACCATCACGGTGGATGTCGCCGGCATGCCATCTTCCGCATCGCGCGACCTGACCTTGCTCTTGAATCTGACGAATCCGACCAACGGTACGCTAGCGCAGGCGTCGGCCACGGGAACGCTTGCCAGCACTGCACCCGTTGTCAATACGGCTCCGGTCGTGGCGAGCAACCCGAGCAGCCAGACCGTCAACGCCGGCCAGTCGGTCAATTTCTCGGCCGGCGCCGGCGGCACGCCCACACCTACCGTGCAGTGGCAGGTGAGCACTAACGGCGGCACGACGTTCGCCAATATTACCGGCGCGACCTCGACCACCTATACTATCGAGTCGCCGTCTGCCGCACAGTCGGGCTACGAGTACCAAGCGGTCTTTACCAACAGTGTTGGCTCGGTAACCACGACTGCGGCCACACTGACAGTCCTCAACACTGCACGGCCGGTCGTGACAACCAACCCGGTCAGCCAGTCGGTCAACGCCGGCCATTCGGTCAGCTTCACGGCCGCCGCCAGCGGCACGCCCACGCCCACCGTGCAGTGGCAGGTGAGCACCAACGGCGGCAAGACGTTCGCCAATATTACCTTCGGCGCCACCTCGGCCACGTATACCATCGCTGCGCCGACCACGGCACAGTCGGGCTACGAGTACCGTGCCGTCTTTACCAACGCCATAGGCACGGCGACCACGACGCCGGCCAAGCTGACCGTCGTCAAGCCCACGCCGCCGGTTCTGACCGCCAACCCGAGCAACCAGGCGGTCGTTGTCGGCAAGCCGGCCACTTTCACGGCCGCCGCCAACGGCGCGGCCACCGTGCAGTGGCAGGTGAGTACCAACGGTGGCAAGACCTTCGTCAATATTTCCGGTGCGACCTCGACCACCTATTCCATCGCTAAGACGACCGCCGCACAGTCGGGCTACGAGTACCGTGCCGTCTTTGCCAACACCGCAGGTTCGGTGACCACGAAAGCGGTCATGCTGACGATCAGCAGCCCACCAGTGGTGAAGACTAGCCCGCTCAGCCGGACGGTCAGCGCCGGCAAGTCGGCCAGCTTTACGGCCACCGCTGGCGGCACCCCCACGCCCACCGTGCAGTGGCAGGTGAGCACCAACGGCGGTACGACGTTCACCAATATCAAAGGCGCGACCTCGACCACCTACACCATCGCTAAGACGACCGCCGCACAGTCGGGCTACGAGTACCGCGCCGTGTTTACCAACGCCGGAGGCACGGCGACCACGCAGGCGGCCACGCTGACGGTTGCCTCGACAACGAAGGGTACCGCGGCGGCAGTGACGACTGTCGGCCAGTCGGCGTCATCAACGTCGACCGTTCATGCCTCGACCGTCTCCGGCCAAACCGTGACGAATTTGACCAACTCCATAACGTCCCTCAATCCGACCGCCGTCGGTGCGGTCATGGCCACGCGTCTGTAGGATGGATAAGCCAGCCAATTGGCGCAAGTTCAGAATGCTAGGGACTTTCGTCGCGCGGGGATAGTTACTGTGGAGTGCGGCGGGTGGCATGCCTTCACGCCGGGCACCATGTACTCATGGTCGGCGGGTAGGCATGCTGTTGCGAGCAAGCTGTAGCGCTTTCGCTGTCTGGACGAAGGTCCAGGCATGCATAACATGCCTACCCGGCTACGCCGTGAAGGCATGCCACCGCTTCTGCCACCAATGCCATCCATACAAACAAGCCCACATTGACACGCTTCATTTACCCAGCTACCCCGATAATCCCATTTGCCCCAGCTTTTCGCCGTTGCAATCCGGATTTTCGGTAAGGTTTGCCTTTCTTACTCAACTGATATCACCACTACATCCGATATTATCGTCACATAGAGTGCCCGGATGCTCCATGGGAGCAAACCTCGGTCATACTCCAATCCGTGACGGGAGTACTTGTGATGTTGTCCAATCGGATGAGTTTGGGACTTGCAGCCTTTCTGTTGGTGGTTTCCGCCGGCATGGCGGCCCGCGGTCAGGACCATGAGATGGCAGGCGCGGCCCTCTTCGAACCGGCGGACGTGCGGCCGTACGATAATTGGGCGGAGCCGAAGCAAGGGTTATTCTTCACCTTCGATGGCTTGTACTGGCACATTTCGCCGTGTAACAAGACCACGGTCGGCGACCCGAACCTGACGCCCACGGTCTTCACGGGGCCGACGTTGGCAGACTCGTTCATCGAGCAGAACTCGGTTGACACCAGCGCCCCGTCGATCTGGAACTGGGGCGACCGGATGGAACTGGGCTACATCGACGGGCACCATGGATTCATGTTTACGTCGCTGTTGACGGAGAGCCAGACGGCCAATACCTCGGCCACCAACACCTACGTGGTGTTCAACGACCCGGCGTTCGGGCCTGCTGGCTCGCACTACTTGGATACGGTGTTGCAAGCCGCCACGCCCACCGCCAAGGCAATCATCGGCGAGACACCGGTCAATTTCAACAGCATGTACGTGCAGAACAAGTCCCGCTTGGGCGGCGTCGAGGCCCTGTACATTTACCGCCCGGCCGAACTTCCCATCGGCGGCACGCTGGAGTTCACCGCGGGGGCCGTTACCTCGAGTTGAAGGACCAGTTCTGGGTCGACGCCCGCGGCGGAAACTTCACCGACAGCTACTGGAACACCACGTCGCACAACGAAATCGCCGGCCCGGAAGTCGGCGTGCGATGGTATCAACCGATTGGGCGGTTCGGCATTTCGGCCGAGGGCCGCTTCACGGCGGGCATCAACTCCCAGTCGGTCAACCAGGACGGCCTGCTGGCCGCCAATACTTGACGCCGGCGAATCAACGTCGCTCCAGAGCCGACGTTGATGGGCGCCACCGGTCTGCTTCACTCCACGCACTGGGAGGAATTCTCGCCCATCATCGAGTTGCGGGTGGAGGCCCACATGCAACTGACCAATATCATCGCGGTCAAAGCGGGCTATACGGGCATTTTCGTGAACAACGTGGTCCGGGCCGCGGATATGGTCGACTACACGCTGCCCACCATGGGCATCACCCGCGACCTGGGCGGCAACTTGCAGCCCGTGTACATCCAAGGCCTGAACCTCAGCATCGAACTCAATCGCTGAACGGCGCCCGTGGGGCGGGCGTCTCGGGGTTACTTGCCGCCGGCCGCCTGCTTGCGGCCCGCCCGCTTGTGCGGAGTAGGCGTCGGCGGTGTTTGTTTCTTAGCCAGGATCTTCCGCAACTCGCTCAACTCTCCGTCCAACCGATGCCGTAACGGGCTTTCCGGCCGGAGTTCTTCCAGGAGGGCCTCAGCCCTCGCAAATGTCTCTTCGTTGAGTCTCACGATCGCGAAAAAGGGCTCGCCACGTCCGCTGGATTTCATTTTCGGTAAGCAATCTATCACCTCGTAACGGGGTTGCTTGACGACAGCGACTTGCTTTTCTGCGGTTCCTCTTCGCCGGGAACCGTTTTCTCGGCGTCGGGAACCGCTTTTTCGCTGCCGGCGGGAACAGTGTCGTGGAGTTGCATCTTCTCAAGCTCCTCGGCCAACACACTTACAGTGTATCGAATCTGCTCGCTGGTGTGAAGCGAGGTAATGAAGAATCGCAGCCGGGCTGCGCTTTCCTCAACTGCCGGATGTACGATCGGCTGGACATTCACGCCGCGTACGAACATGGCCCGCGACAATTTCATAGAGGCTATCGAGTTGCCCACGATGACCGGCACCACCCCCGTATTCCGGCTTGTGCCGGTATTCATCCCGCGCTCTTGGGCCAACGTCTGGAAAAGCCTGGCGTTTTCGCGAAGCCGCGCTACCCGCTCGGGTTGGGTCTCCATGATCTTGATCGACGCCAGCGCCGCCGCCGCCCCGGCGGGAGGCAGCCCAACGCTGAAAACGAATCCCGGGGCCGTGTACTTCAAGAACTCGACCAGGGACTTGCTGCCGGCGATGTAGCCGCCGCAACTTCCCAGGGCCTTGCTCATCGTGCCCATCCAAATATCGACGTCGCTGCGATTGACGTCGAAATGCTCGCCAAGGCCCCGCCCGTGATGCCCCAAAACTCCGATCGAGTGCGCTTCGTCGATCATCAGCAGGGCCTTGTGCTGCTTCTTCACGTCAATGAAGCGGGGCAGATCGGGGAAATCGCCGTCCATGCTATAAACGCCCTCGATCACCAGCAAGACGCGGCGGTATTCATGCCGGAACTGTTCCAGCAACCGATCGGCCGCAGCGGGGTCGTTGTGGGTGAACGGCCGCCGCCTGGCCCCCGAAAGGATAGCACCCTGGACGATACTGTTGTGGGCCAGCGAATCCTGAAGAACCAGATCGCCGGGGCCAACCAGGTGACCGATGACCGATTCGTTCGTGGCGTGGCCGCCGACGAAAGTCACCGCCGCCTCGGTACCGATGAACCGCGGCAATGGCACTTTCCAGCTCGCCGTGAATCACCTTCTCGCCCGAGGCCAGCCGGCTGGCCGAAACGCTCGTGCCATAACGGTCGATCGCCGCCTTGGCCGCCGCCGAAACCGCCGGGTCGCCCGAGGTGCCCACATAGTTATAGCTGGCGAAGTTGATCAGTTCGCGACCATCGATCACGGTCCGATCGTTGGTGATTCCCTGCTGCACGCCAAAGTACGGATTCCCCAGTCCCGACGCCTGCAGCATATCCAACCGCTGCCGAAGTTGCCGGTACTCGGGAAACTGGTCGAAGCGGTAGGTCTCGGGTGGAATCTCCGCCGACCGCGACCCACCAACAGGCGCCCCGCGCCGCTCTTCGATCGCCCGGCCGGTCGGTCGCGGCACGGGGCTCCGTGCCGAGGTACTTCTCCACCGCGGCAATAACCTGACGCGTGGTTTCCAGTTCGGGCAGGATCTCGGGGGGAAAGCGGCCGCCGAATCGCTCCTCCAACGTGGCAAGTATCTCCATCCGCTCCAACGAATCCATGCCCGATTCCGCGATCGCCGAATCGAGCGTCATGCCGTGGGCCCGCTCCTTGGCCACGCGGCGGATTTCCTCGATGACGATCTGAGCGGCCTTCATCTTCTGAGCTGCGGACTTCTGTGCGGCCGGCGCCGGCGGTTCGCTCGTCGTCCCAGCCGCTGGCACGCCGGTCGTGGCTCGCCCATTGGTGCTTTCCCGTCCCTGGACAGCCGGTTTGTGAAATTCCTCGGCTGCCTCACCCCCTGTCTCTCTCCGGGCACCAACCGAAGACTGGTCGGGAGAGGAGAGACCGGCGACCGGTTCCGCCCGACCTTCGCCGACCGGCTCTTCGTCATCGCCAAGCTGCCAGCGGCCGACCATGTCGAGCGTGCCGTCGAGATAGCTCTGGCGGCAGGCATGCCGCTGGATCTTACCGCTGGATGTCTTTGCTACGGACCCGGCACGGATCAGCACAATGGCGTCGACGTTCAAATCGTGTTCCCCGGCCACCGAGCGGCGGATGGCCTGGTAGACTTCGCCGAACTGGCCCTGCTTGTGCCGCTCGACTTCAAAGACCAGTACGAGTTGCTCGCGTCCGTCTTTTTCCACGGAGAACGCCGCACCGCAATCGGCCCGCAAGCGCGGATGGCACCGCTGCACGGTCAGTTCAATATCTTGCGGGTAGTAGTTCACGCCGCGGAGAATGATCAGGTCCTTCAGCCGGCCAGTCACGAACAGTTCGCCGTCGAGCATGAAGCCCAGGTCGCCGGTGCGCAGGAACGGGCCATCGCCCGTGTCCTGCAAATGGGCGTGGAACATCGTCTCAGTGACATCGGGCCGCTTCCAGTACCCCTGGGCCATGCTGGGACCGCTGACCCAGATCTCACCAATCTCATTCGGCGCGCAGGTCGTCCGGGTCTGGGGATCGGCGATCACGATCTTCTGGTCCGGCAGGGTTTGGCCGCAGCCGACCAAGTCGCGGGCGGTCGGGCTTCCGGCAGCCATCTCCTGCACTTTGCCTTGGGTGAGAGCGACCGCATCAAAGCTGCGAATGAGCGGCGGTGCGGCAACATAGCCACCGGAAACAATGAGCGTGGCCTCGGCCAGTCCAAAGCATGGATAGAAAGCCTCGGCCCGGAAACCGCACGGGGCGAACATCTCGGCGAATCGCCGTAGCGTTTCCGCCCTCACCGGCTCGGCCCCGTTGAAGGCCAGTTTCCAACTGCTCAGATCGAGCTGTTTCCGCTGCTCGGGGGTGATTTTCTGAATGCAATGTTCGTAGGCGAAGTTCGGTCCGCCACTGGTGGTAGCGCGGTAACGCGTGATGGCCGACAGCCAGCGGAACGGTTTCTGCAGGAACGTCATTGGCGACATCAGCACGTTGGTTCGGCCGACGTAGAGCGGCTGTAAGACTCCACCGATCAAGCCCATGTCGTGGTAGCTGGGCAGCCAGAACACGCCCAGGCTCGCCCGCGTGTGCTCGAAGGCATGGGCGATCAGCGCCGAGTTATGGACCAGGTTGGCGTGATTGAGGACCACGCCCTTGGGCGTGCCGGTCGAGCCGGAGGTATATTGCAGGAAGGCCAAGGTCTCGCCGTGGATGTCCGGATGCTGCCACTGCCGGTCCATTCCCGTAGGCACGTGACAGGTATCAAACCAGGTAAGTTGCTTGAGGTGCGGCGTTTCGTCGATCAGGCATTCTACCCGCGACAAGACCGTGTCGGTCGTGAGGGCCACCTTGGCCTCGGCGTCGTCGGCGATGGCCTGGATCCGCGTCATCGAGCGGTTGCGGCGGGGCGGATAAACCGGCACCGCGATCACGCCCGCGTACAGGCAGCCGAAGAACCCGGCGATGAATTCCAACCCGGCCGGATACAGCAACAAAGCCCTTTCGCCGGCCAGACCCCGCGACATCAACCACGCCCCGATTGCCCGCGCCTGGCGGTCGAGTTCCTCGTTGGTCAGATCGATTTGTTCCAACTCGCCGTCAACGAGGTAGGAGAAAGCGATGTCCTTGGGCTGAGTACGGGCCCGATGCCGGACCATTTCCACCAACGTGGACGGACCAAAAAATGTTCCTGGCAAATAATCAAGATGCACCACGGGAAGGATCCCCTCGCGAGAGTAGGTTGCCCGGCGATCACCATGCCGGCGGGGCCGACCGCACTTCTTCTATCGATTCGGCCGGATTTGCGGCCTAGCGCAAACCGAACTACCGGGCATAGCAAGCTTTCGCCGGACCCCGGATTCGTTATATTTTATGCCTTCGGATACATCTACGCAATCGGACCCATGCTAACCGAAATTTATTCCCCGCAGTCTAGCCAATGGGAGTATTTTCTGGCCTTTTTCAGAGAAACAACCCAAAAACCGGACAAACTTCCCCGATAACCGCTGATGGTGCTTCACAAATTCTCAGCTCAACTACGCCAAGTGATATGCGCGGCCTCCACGGGCACGAAAGCCTCGGAGTGGCAGGACACGATCCGCGGCGTGTAGTACACGGCGGGGCGATTGGCGGGCACGATTCCCCGGTACAAGTATCCGTTGACCGCCCCATGGATTGGACCCGACCGTTCGATCGTCACGCAGACGGCTGGCTGCGGGCCGGCCGCTTCGGCGTAAAGCTGCACGTGAACGGAATCCGGGCAGACCTCGCCCAGGTAGGCCTCGACCTCGAAGTGCCACTGCTGATCGGCCTCGTGAACGAACATGCGACCGAATCGCACCCCATGCCACTGCTCGTCCTGCAGCGCCGACCAGGCTTCCAGTTCGCCGGCCAGCCGGGCGCCGGCCGCCGAACGACGCAGGAACGCCCGCGCCGCGGGCAAGTAGGCCAACTCTACGTACTCCCGCACCATCCGATCACTGGAGAACTGCTCCGTCAACCGGGTCATGCTGGCGCGCACGCTCTGCATCCAGGCCCGCGGCACGCCGAGGTGGTCCCGATCATAGAACTCCGGCGCAATGACGTGCTCCAACAGATCGTAGAGCGCGCAGGCGTCGTCGTGGTCGTACTCGCCGGAATGCTCGCGTGTGCCCCCGAACTCCCAGCCGACCTCGGGCGTGTAGGCTTCGTCCCACCAACCGTCGAGGATTGAGCAATGGAGGCCGCCGTTGACGAGCATTTTCATGCCGCTGGTGCCGCAAGCCTCGGCCGGCCGACGGGGGTTATTGATCCAGACGTCGACGCCGGCGGCAAAATTCTGGGCCAGCACCATGTCGTAATCTTCCAGAAAGACCACGTGCTCGCGAACGTCGTCGCGCCGCGCGAATTGGACGATCCGTTGCACCATGGCCTTGCCGCCTTTGTCGTCCGGGTGCGACTTTCCGGCGACGACGATCTGCATCGGCCGATCTGCGTTCCGCAGGATCCGGCTGAAACGTTCCTGGTCGTCCAACAACAGGTTCGGCCGCTTGTAAGCGGCGAATCGCCGGGCAAACCCCAGGGTGATGCGATTGGGATCAAGGACGCGTTGCGCCTTTTGGATGTCTGCCGCCGGCGCGTTCCGCTCGCGGAGCTGCCGCTGCAGCCGAAGACGCACGTAGTCGACGAGGGTCTTCCGGGCCTCGGCGCGATAGTCCCAGAGGCGCTCGTCGGAGACCCGTTCGATCCCCTTGGCCGCTGCGCCCACATTGCCCAGCCACGGCCCGTCCAGGCCATAGGCCTCGCTCCAGAGCTGGTTGGCCGGCTCGGAATGCCAAGTGGGAATGTGTACGCCGTTGGTGACGGAACTGATGGGGACTTCCGCTTGGGGCCAGCCGGGGAACAACACGTGGAACAGCCGCTGGCTGACTTTGCCGTGCAAGCGGGCCACGCCGTTGACGTGGCAACTTCCGCGCATCGCCAGGTAGGCCATGTTGAACGGCTCGCTGGCATCCGTCGGATCGCGGCGTCCCAAGGCGAGAAAGGTCTCGTTGGAGAGCCCCGTCTCGCGCACGAACGGCTCGGCCGACTTGGTAACCAGCCCCGGCTCGAAGCGGTCAAACGCGGCTTCCACGGGGGTGTGGGTCGTAAACACGTTGCCCGCCCGCGTGGCCCGCAACGCCACCCGGAACGGGACCTTGTTCTGTTCCGCGAAGCTCTGGGCGCGGGCGAGCACGGCAAACGCCGCATGACCTTCGTTCATGTGGCATACCTGCACTTCGATCCCCAGTTTCTCCAGCAACCGCCAACCACCGATGCCCAGCACCATCTCTTGTAACAGTCGCTTCTCCTTCCCGGCCGCGTACAGGTTGGCCGTGATGCCGCGGTCCCATGGGCTGTTCAAGGGGTGATTGCTGTCCAGCAAGTACAAGTTCACCTTTCCCACCCGCGCGTTCCAGACCCGCAAGTAGAGCGTTCGCCCCGGCAGTTCCAGCCGGACGCGCGGCCAAACGCCGTCCGCGTCGCGGACGGGCGTGATCGGCAGGCTGCCGGGGTCGTTGAACGGAAAGGCCTCCAACTGCCAGCCGTCCTCCGCCAACACCTGGCGGAAGTAGCCTTGTTGATAGAGCAGTCCGATGCCGACCACGGGCACGTTCAAGTCGCTGGCGCTCTTCAGATGATCGCCCGCCAGAATGCCCAGGCCGCCCGAGTAGATCGGCAGCGCCTCGGCAAGCCCGAATTCCATGCTGAAATAGGCGATCCCCTTCAGTTCCGACTGGGCGTACTCCGTGCCGAACCAGCCCTGGCTCTGCATGTAATGATCTTGGCGTCGCAGCCAACGCTCGAGTTCCCGGATGAGGACTTCATCGCCGGCCGCTTCGTCGAGGATCTTTTGAGGGGCCTCCTGCAGGATCATGTAGGGATTGTTGCACCGGCTCCAGGCCTCCGCATCCAGCCGTCGCCAGATCTGCGACATGGTTTTGCTTCCGATCAGGCGCAGATCCAAGGCGAGTTCTGCCAGGCGTTCCAGGGGCTTGGGCAGCGGACGACGAACATTCAGAAAGGACATGGTCAGGCTCCTTGCAGATGGGTGTTGATCTTCGGTCGCTCACGTGATTGCAGGGACTTTGATGATTGTGCTAAGCCTATGCCTGGCAAGCGGAACTATCAAGTGCCGGTTCGCTGAATTACGAAGAATTACCGTGACTGTGTTAGAAATCCATTCAAATTTGGTTACGATTTCGTAAGGGGTGGCACAAGCACTAGCAGCCGGAGGGGGTTCTAAATCACTAGCAGTCCCGGTTCTGGGTGTGGAACAACGATAATTGCAGGGTGGGCTTCAGCCCGCCTCTGCATCGTGTCTGGGGAAGTGGACTAAAGCCCATCCGACTGCCGCACCCAAAGCCAAGTTTACAGAGCGGGTTCGAACCGAGTTCTCAAGGCAGGGGCCGGTGGTATGGGTCGAAATGTCCAACATCGCGGGAAGGCAATCCAACAGGCGGCTGTACTTGCCATGTGGCATGGCCGGATCTGCCTGATCACCTCCAGCAGTGGAAAACACTGGCTGGTGCCCAAGGGACACCTGGAGCACGGCGACAAGCTCGTGGAGACGGCCCGGCAGGAAGCCTGGGAGGAAGCGGGGTTGACCGGCCGCATCTCTTCTCGCCCGGTCGGCGTCTATGAGTATCAGAAACTGGGACAACTCTACCGCGTGGTCATCTTTTGGATGAGCGTGACGCACGTCCAGGAGAAGTGGCCCGAGTGCAAACGCCGCCGCCGCCGCTGGTTGAGCCCGGAGAAGGCACTGCCGCATATCAGCCATTCCTCCCTGCGCAGGATCGTTGACGCGGCCCTCCATCGCCGCCGCGCAGCGTAAGTAGGTTGCCCGAAAGCCGCCGACGAGACATGCTACGCATCACGGAAGGGATCAAGACATGTTCCAGAGCAAGTGGATTAGCGATCTTTGTGCGACGACACCCGTAGCCGACGCCGCCCGGCGCGTGCTGACGTTCCGCTTGGAAGGCGTGCGTGACTGCCTGGGCCATGCCCTCCGCGAGCCGGGGCGAGACCCCGAGTTCGTGCATCAACTGCGGGTGGCGACGCGGCGAGCCTCGGCAGCCTTGGAAATCTTCGCGGAATGCCTGCCTCCCAGGGTCTGCAGAACGGCGCGCTGCTTGATTCGCAACATCCGTCGTGCCGCCGGCAAAGCCCGCGACTGGGACGTCTTTCTAGCGCGGTTGATGGACGATGCGGACAAGCTCCCGGCGGACGATCGAGCCACGATCGACATGTTGGTCGGCTATGCCCTGGCCCATCGCTTGCCTGCCCAGGAGGGCCTGGATGAATCCTGCCGCGACTATCCCTTCGGCTTCGAACGCCGCATGGCCGAGACTATCGGCGCCATCAGCTATCCCTGCCTGGGCAAGACACCCCTGGCGACCTTTGCGCGGCCGTTGCTGGGCCGCTTGTTTGACGAGTTGAACCAGGCCGCCTCGCGCGATCGCAACGATTTTCAAAACTTGCACGCGGCGCGGATCGTGGGCAAGCGGCTGCGCTATACGATCGAGATTTTCGTCGATTGCTTCGCTCCTGCCCTGCGGACCACGCTTTATCCGGCGATTGCCGAAATGCAGCAGGTGCTCGGCGACGTCAACGACCACTTCATTGCGGTGCAGCTATACGTTTTGCTAAAGGCAAAGCTCGCCGTCTTCTTGCCCCAGCACGGCGGCCGCTACAAGTCGTTGGTCGACCGGCTCAAGGCCGAACGCGAAACGCAACTCCAGGATGGGCGACTGCGCTTTCAACTCTGGTGGGAAAGTTGGCAGAAACCGGAGATCCAAGCGGCCATCGGCGACTTGCTATCAAGTGCCCCGGCGGCATGGCACCTGCTCCACGAAGCGGAAAACCCCGTCGCCGCCCATCGCAACGAGTTGCCAGCCACAGTGCCCCCAAGCGTCAAACGCACGGCATGACGCGCGGCTACGATGCCCGGACGGATCTTCGTGGCGGAAGATCGCTATGCGGATAATCCGCTCGCATGCCGCCACCGGTGAAGATTCAAGATGCCGTTTCCGAAAGGCCATATTGAGGTTGGACCAAGGCGGAGTGGGTGGAGTTGTCCCCTCAGCGGCCCGCCCTGCTTTCGACGGCGCTTTGTCACCCAGACGCCAGGGTTACCAATCCGCGCGGTTGCGAACCGCGACGCCTTCCAACCGGCTGAACAAAGGACCCAGGGCCTGTTCATAGTGCTTCCATCTTCCCACCGACGTGCTAAAGACCGGCTTGCGCACCTGGACAACGCTGGCCGTGCTCACCGGTCGTGTCGCGCGGTGGAATTCCAGGCAGTCCGGCTCCCATTCCAAACCGCACCAGCCCACAAGGCGGCGGCCCACGCCTTCCAAGTCAGCCACCGTCTCCTCGTAGTCGACTTCCCAAAGTGGCACTGGCAAGACCTTTCGCCAGTGCTCCATAATCCGTTGGTACTGGTGAAATCGTGAAGCGATGTGCTGTTGGTCGTTGGCCCAACGAACCTCCCGGAAATGCGTCATCCAACAGGAAACAGCCACGTCGCGGAGATCGCGGCGGCAATGAATGAACTTCGCCCGAGGAAACAAGGCCGTCAACAAACCGAGCAACAAGTAGTTCTCCGGCATCTTGTCCACGATGCGAAGAGCCGCGTGGTTCAATGCGCGAAGTCTTTCCAAGTGCCATGACGCGAGACGGCGGGCGGTCTCGCGATTCAACTGGCGAAGACCTTCGATGGAGTCCGTGCTTTCTCCACGGAGCGCAGCCATGGTGTCGCGGGCCAGTTGGATCTCTCCCGCGCCGAAGACCTGGGAATGGCTGGCCAAGATCTGTTCGATGAGCGTCGTGCCGGACCGCGGCAACCCCACGACAAACACCGGGAGTTCGCTTTCCAACCCGCAGTCTCCCAATCCAAACACGCTGACCCGCGCGAAGAACTCCGGCGTGCAGACCGCGGTCATCCGGGCGACAACCTGCTCGTGCTCTTTGGGGTCGTACACGGAACCACGTTTGCGCCGCTCGGATAGTTGCAGGGCGTTGCCCCGATCGACGTGCTCGGCGGCCTCGGCATACTCGCCCCGCGCGTCCAGGACTTGGGACAGACTGAAGTGCAACAGCAATCGTTGCGCGTCCGTCAACTCGCCTTCCTCCAGCAAGCGACGCTGGGAAGACAGATCCTCCTCCGGGAGTTCTCCGCCCAGGAGTTCCGCCAATTTATGATGCGCGACGGCGAACCGGGAATTGTGCCGCAACGCGGCACGAAAGGAGACCTCCGCGCCCTGAAGATCACCGATCTCCTCCAAAGCGGCGCCCAGGTTGCCGTGGGCCTCGGCGTAGTCCGGCTTCGCTTCCAACGCCCGACGGTAGCAAGCAATCGCATCCTCCAGCTTCCCCAACTCCTTCAACGCGTTGCCCAGGTTGTTGTGCGCCGAGGCGAACGCCGGCTTCAACTCCAATGCCCGGCGGCAACAGCCGACCGCTTCGTCCAGGTTCCCTTGCTCGATCAAGGCGGCGCCGAGGTTGTTGTGCGCTTCGGCGTAGTCCGGCTTCACTTCCACTGTCCGGCGGTAGCAGGCGACCGCTTCCGCCAGCTTCCCCTGCTCCTTGAGGGCACCACCCAGGTTGTTGTGTGCCTCGGCATAGTCCCGTTTCAATTCCAGTGCGCGATGGTAGCAGGCGACTGCTTCCTCCCACCTCCCCTGCTCCTCGAAAGCAACTCCCAGGTTGTTCTGCGCTATGGCAAAGTCCGGCTTCAGTACCAATGCATGGCGGTAGCAAGTGACGGCCTCGTCCAGGTTCCCCTGGTCCTTGAAGGCTACTCCCAGATTGTTGTGTGCCTCGGCATTGTCCGGCTTCAGTTCCAGTGCCCGGCGAAAGCTGGCGATCGCCTCGTCCAGCCTCCCCTGGTCCCGCAACGCAAGGCCCAGGTTACTGAGTGCCTCGGCATAGTCCGGCTTCAACTCCAGCGCGTGGCGGTAGCAGGCGACCGCTTCGGACGTCCTGTGCAAGGCGCGATAGACTTCGCCCAAGTTGTTATGGAAGGCAACCGCACCGCCTCGCAACTCGATCGCCCGTTCAATATACTTGGCGGCAGCCTCGTGCTTGCCCGCTTGCGACGCCATCACGCCGAGAAGATGGAGCGCGTCCGGCTGATTCGGCTCGGCGGCAAGAATCTGCCGATAAATCTGTTCCGCCGCTTGCAACCGACCACCTTGATGGTGTTGGACCGCGATCGCTAGTGCTTCGGAAATTGTCGACATGGCATATATCTATTTTATGACGCCCTGAAGGATCTGGGCTAGGGGACGTGCGACAATCACCCGGTTTTTGCTCCGTTCTCTTGAAACACGTTGCCGCTGCCAGGTCGTGTTGCCATAATATGCCCCATGGCAACGATTTCCGAACTATTGGCAATTGCGGTCCCGCACCATCAAGGTGGCCGGCTGCAAGCGGCGGAACAGATCTATCGGCAGATTCTCGCGATCGAGCCGAATCATGCCGATGCGTGGCACCTGCTGGGACTGATCGCTTCCCAAGTGGGCAAGCACGAAGTTGCCGTGGAATATATTGGACGGGCAATCGGGTTGAAAGGGAATGCGGCTGTTTTTCACGGCAACCTGGGCAATGTGCTGAGGGCGCAAGGGAAACGGGACAAAGCGGTCGCCTGCTATCGCCGGGCACTGGAATTACAGCCGGACTATGCCGAGGCGCACAACAACCTGGGCGTCGCGCTCAAAGAAGAGGGGA
This sequence comes from uncultured Planctomycetia bacterium, assembly GCA_963779975.1. Taxonomy (GTDB): domain Bacteria; phylum Planctomycetota; class Planctomycetia; order Pirellulales; family Thermoguttaceae; genus JANXQG01. Next base: position 77,497 of record CAWAAL010000031.1, read on the forward strand.
AGTTGGACGAAGCGATCACCTGCTATCGCCGGGCGCTGGAATTGAAGCCGGACCTTGCCGAGGTCCACAGCAACCTGGGCGTCGTCTTCAAGGAGCGGGGCCAACCGGAGGAAGCCGTCGCCTGTTATCGCCGGGCATTGGAACTGAAGCCGGACCATGCCGAGGCGCACAGCAACCTAGGCGTCGCCCTCAAGGACCAGGGGAAGCTGGATGAAGCGGTCGCCTGCTGGCGACGGGCGTTGGAACTGCAGCCGGAATATGTTGAGCCCCACGGCAACCTGGGTCTTGCCTTCAAGGAGCAGGGGAGATTGGACGAAGCGGTCGCCTGCTGCCGCCGGGCGCTGGAACTGCAGCCGGAATATGCCGAGGCCCACAACAACTTGGGCACCGTCTTGAAGGAACAAGGCAAACTGGACGAAGCGGTCGCCTGCTATCGCCGAGCCCTGCAACTGGCGCCGGCTTTTGCCGAGGCCCACAACAATCTCGGCGTTGCCCTCAAGGACCAGGGGAAGTTGGACGAAGCGGTCGCCTGTTCCCGCCGGGCACTGGAACTCAAGCCGGGTTTCACCGAGGCCCACAACAATCTCGGCGTTGCCCTCAAGGACCAGGGGAAGCTGGACGAAGCGGTCGCCTGCTTCCGCCGGGCACTGGAACTGGAGCCGAATTGTGCCGAGGCACACAGCAACCTGGGTAATGCGTTGAAGGACCAGGGCAAGTTCGACGAAGCACTCGCCTGCCATCGCCGGGCGCTGGAGTTGAAGCCGGACTGCGCCGAAGTCCACGGCAATCTGGGCAGTGCGTTGAAGAAGCGCGGAAAGCTGGACGAAGGGGTCGCCTGCTTCCGCCGGGCGCTGGAGCTGAAGCCGGACCATGCCGAGGCACACCTCAACCTGGGCGCTGCCTTAAAGGACCAGGCGAAGTTGGACGAAGCGCTCGCCTGCTTCCGCCGGGCACTGGAACTGAAGCCCGACTATGCCGAGGCGCACAGCAATCTGCTCTACACCCTGATTTTCTGCCCTAGCTACGATGCCCAGGCACTTTTCCAAGAACACCGCCGCTGGAACCAATACCACGCCGAGCCCTTAGCGACGTTCATCCAGCCTCACCTCAACGACCGTTCTCCCGATCGCCGCTTGAAGATCGGCTATGTCTCGCCTGATTTTCGCGGCCATTGCGAGGCATTCTTCACCGTGCCTCTTTTCTCCACGCACGACCACGAGCGCTTCGAGATCGTCTGTTACTCCGACGTCTTGCGTCCCGATGAAATCACGCGCCGACTGCGCTCCCATGCCGACGCCTGGCGGAGCATCACCGGTCTTGACCACGAGCAGGTCGCCCAGCGGATTCGCCGCGATGGGATCGACATCCTCGTGGACCTGACCATGCACATGGCTCACAATCGGCTCCTGGTCTTCGCCCGCAAACCGGCGCCCGTGCAGGCCTGCTGGCTTGCCTATCCCGGCACGACGGGCCTTTCGACCATCGACTACCGCATCACCGATCCATACCTGGATCCACCCGGTCTCTACGATGGCTGCTCTTCGGAAGCATCCATCCGCTTGCCGGACACCTTCTGGTGCTACGATCCGCTCGACGGCGAACCGGCAGTCAACGCCCTGCCGGCGGCGGAGAAGGAGTATGTCACGTTTGGGTGCCTCAACAACTTCTGCAAGATCAACCCGCTGGTCCTCAAGCATTGGGGGCGGGTTCTCAGGGCCGTCGATCGCTCCCGGCTGACGGTGCTGGCCGGCGAAGGGATGCACCGCCGGCACGCGTTGGGCCTACTGGCGGAGGCAGGCGTTGTCGGCGATCGCGTGACCTTCGTCACGCACCAGCCCAGACCGCAGTACTTGCGGTATTACCATGGCATCGACATCGGCTTGGATACGGTCCCCTACAACGGGCACACGACAAGCCTGGACTCGTTCTGGATGGGCGTACCGGTCGTGACCCTTATAGGGCCGACGGTCGTGGGCCGGGCGGGTTTGTGTCAACTGACGAATCTCGGCTTGCCGGAACTGATCGCCTCCAGCCCGGAACAATACCTGCGGATCGCCGTCGAGTTGGCTCGGGATTTTCCTCGTCTGAGCAAACTGCGTGCAACTCTGCGGCAGCGCATGCGGAGTTCTCCGCTGATGGATGCCCCGCGGTTCGCCCGAAATATCGAGGCTGCCTACCGCGCGATGTGGCGGCGGTGGTGCGTCACATAAATACCGCCTCGGCCAAGCGATCGATCTCGCTGGATTCGCCGCCTTTGAGCGATTGTTCTTCGGCCAGGGCATGCAACCGCCGGCTCAGCAAGGCCAGTTCGCCGTGCCGCGCGTCGCGGGGATCGAACTTCCGCAACGGCAGATAATCCAGGATGCTGGGCGTGCCAAACCCCTTGCCCCCGGCCACGCTGTGCGAGGTGACGAGGTCGTGAACGAGCGAACTGTTCAGCAGCGCACACAAGTAATGCGCCTCGTCGCCGCTCGCGCAGGCAATCAGCACGCACGTCTCCTGGGGAACCACCGGCCGCAGGCCCAACAGCGGATCGTCGAGCGACTCGACGACCGCCGCACGGATCTTGCGATCCATCCGCCGCCAGATCACTTTCGCCGCGGCCAGCGTGTAGGGCCCGACGTTGTACATCGAATAGAACGGCTGCCGGTCCTGGTAACGGCGATAGGCCGCCCGAGCGGTCAAGAGCGGCTCGAATTGCTTCAAGTAGGCAAAGGTCCGCGGGTAGTCGCGGCGAAAACGCCCCTCGTCCAGCCCCGTGCGCGTCTGCGGATCCTGGGCAAGAAGCAGATGGGCCGAGGGCCGGGCCGACCAGCGAGTCGACATCCAGCCAGCGCAACAGCGGATAGAGCAGGTCGGGCTCGATCTCGGCTTCGACCGGTTCCACGCGGCGCTTGGCCTTGCCGACGAGATTGCGGACCCGCACACCGTGGGTCCCCCTGCCCTGCACCTCCAGCCAGTAGACGGCGTTGGCCCCGCCGCTGTTGGCGCCGAGATGGGCCGTGTATTCCGCCCGGCCGACCAGGCGGCCCAGATCGACGGCCGACTCCCGCGGCCGTACGATCCAAGGCGTGGTCGGACACGCGGGATCGATCGGCTGGGCAAGGAATTCGGATTGAGAAAAGGATGAAGGACGAGAGATGAAGGATGAAGGATGAGGGATGAATGCTTTCATCTCGTCCCTCACTGCCTGCCCTTCTCCGGGCACCGCGCGGCAGTCGGGAAGAAGGGCGGGATCGGTTCTCAATTCCCCTTCATCCTTCATCCCTCCGCCTTCCGCCTTCCGCCTTCCGCCTTCATCCTCCTCTCTACGCGACCACTTCACGTATTTCACCGGATATGTCGTCGGCTCGCCTTTTTGCAGGACGACGACGCTCGTCCAATTGGCCGCATCGCCGAAGGGCCGAACGGTCGACCATGTCATCCACGCGCAAGACGCGCAGCGGCGGACCGTCGGCCCCCAGGCGAAAGCGGCGGAAACCGTCCCCAGCCCCCTTGGTCTGAAAGAGCGTCTGCGTGATCACCATGCCAAGCCGTCCGGCGGGCCTCAGATAGCGATCGGCGGCCGCGTACAGCACGAGCATCGAGAGGTCCTTCTTGCCGCCGCCATGCCGTGCCGCGTTGCCGGAAAGCGAGAACAGGCCGTAGCGCTGCCAGTGCGGCTTCGTGGCCTCGCGATAATCGTCGGGCAGGTTGTCCCAGGCGATCCAGGGCGGATTGCCGACGACGAAATCGAACGCGGCTTCGATCCGGCCACTGGTCGAGGATGGCATCGCGGGCGAACACCGGCACGTCGATAGGCATTTTCGGCCCCAGGAGATCCGCGATCGCCAAGAGATAGTTCGCCCGCGCCGAGGCCACGGCCAGCGGATGCAGGTCGAAACCGACGACGGAAGGAGAGGGAGTGCCGTCTAACGCACTCATCACGCTCCGCCGCGATGGCGAAAAAACATCACGTCGGAGCGTGACGAGTACGTTTTGCCGCCAGCGCCGGAGCGCGGCCAACAAGAACGTCCCCGAGCCGCAGGTGGGGTCGAGCAGACGGGCTTCGGCTTGTCCGTGGTAACCAACCTGATCGAGCACGTGCTCGGCCAGCCAGCCGGGCGTGTAGTATTCGCCCAAGGCATGCCGGACGGCACGGGGAAAGAGCGATTCGTAAAGCGGCTTGAGCAGATCGCCGCCGCCGGCCGCGTGGGCGATGATCGCCAGCGGGTCGTAGCGGGCAATGCGCGCGGCCGCCTGAACCACGGCCCATTCCAGTGCCGGCGACCAGGCCGAGACCGTCCAGCCGAACGGTTCCCCACGCCATGGATCGGTGACCCCCAGAGCGGAGAACTGATCACCGTTTTCGATCGATTCGATCAAAGCGCGAACCTGCCCGATCCGCCCCGGATCAAAGTCGGCAAGTCGCTCATTGCGAAGCAGGCTAAAGTCCGCCCTGCATGCCGCGACGACATGGCCCACCAGCAGCTTCACCAGGAGCACGTACCACGATTGCAAGGCGAACAATACGATCTCCGGCCGCGCGGGATCGTGTGCGACGCCGTAATGCAACGCTAGTTGATCCAAACGGGCCTTGGGCCGCGGCCAATCCTGGCCGCACGTCTTGCGGAACAGCGACGTCCACTGATTGCAACGACGATTGCACCGCAACGGCTGCCGCGCCGCCGATCGCATCGGCCAGCGCACGAACACCCTGGCGCGTCGGCTCGGCCTTGCCGCCGAAGTCGCTGACGATCCACTCGGGTATGACCGGTGCAAGTCGAGGCGCGCCATCGTGAACTCCTAATGACCGGCCAATCAATAACGGTCGTGGTTGCGGGATGGCACAGTATCTTCAAAAATGGAATGAACTCCGTTCTACGAAGGATTCACGCCCGGCGTTTGCCGTTGGAACCGGCCTGCTTGACCATCGTAACCTCATTGCCGCGGGCGTTGAAGTCGACATGGTCCATGAATGCCTGCATCAGCAAGATCCCCCGGCCGGTGACTTTTTCGAGATTGGCCGGGTCGGTCGGGTCGGGCAGTGCCGTGGGGTCGAAGCCCGGACCTTCGTCGCGGATGACAAAGACCGCCTTTCCACCGGCCAGCCGGACTTCGATCTCGATGCGACGGTCCTGGTAGGGCGACTCGCGGCGGCGGGTTTCCGCCAGGTCATGGTAGGCATCGGCATCCGTCTCGCGGAGCGACGAACTGAGTTCCAGGTTCCCGTGAAACATCGCATTGGCCAACGCTTCGCCCAAGCCCACGCCCAGGCGAACCCGGTCGGCATGATTGCAGATGCCCAAGGCCACGCATTCCTCCTGAAAATGCACGATCAGCGGCGTGAAGAGCGCGGGATCGTTGGGCGAGCGAGAAGACGCGCTCGCTGCGGGCGAGACATTCCATCGCTTTCTGGTAGTAGGACTCGTTGATCGAGGCCTGCAGGACCTTATGCACGGTGTCCCGCAAGCTGTCTTGCAGGAACGTCTTGGGAACATAGCTTGCCGCGCCCAGTTGCAAAGCCTGGAAGGCAATCTCCTCGCTCCCCTGCGACGTCATCAAGATGACCGGCACGCGCGGATACTTCTCGCGGACGATGGAAACCAGTTGCAGGCCGTCGATGGGGGCATTTGCAGGTCGGTCAAGACGAGATCCGGCATGGCCCGCTCGATTTGCTGCAGGGCCTCTTCTCCGCTGCGGGCGTAATCGATCATGAAGCCGGCATCCTTCTTCAAGATTTCGCCGGCCAGCGTGCGATCGACGGCACAGTCATCAACAACCAAGACGCGCGTCATGGGGTCACCTCATGGGCCTCAACCGTCGTAACCGTATTGCCTGTCAACATACGCTCCGCCAAGGCGGCCATCAACTGTCCCGCGGACTGATCGAGAACCGACAGGACCTCGTCCGCGCCTTCGAGATGACCGTTTTGGCCCATGGCCTCCAGCCGCTGGGCCGGTTCCAGCACGCGGCTGGGCCCCGAAATAGCGGACCGATCCTTTGAGCGTGTGCGCCGCCAGGCGGAGGGCCGTGGAATCGCCGGCGGCGACGGCCCGGCGGATTTCCGCCAGCAGATGCGGGAATCTCGCCCAAGGCGGTCTCGACGATCGTTTCCAGCAAACGATCGTCGCCGCAGACCGCCTGCCGGGCCGCGGACCAATCGATCACCGAGTCCTCCGGAGACAAGCGACCGTTCCCGGCAGCGGACCGCCTCGCCGGGCGGGAATAATCGGTTCTCGATCGCCGCAAACAACTCTTCGGCGTCGATCGGCTTGGAGGTATAGCCGTCCATGCCGGCCTCCAGGCAACGCTCGCGATCGCCCTTCAGGGCGTGAGCGGTCATGGCGATGATGGGCAGGTGACGGCCGCTGGCGCGCTCGTTGGCGCGGATGATCGCGGTGGCCTCCAGGCCGTCCATCTCCGGCATTTGCAGGTCCATCAGCACGAGGTCGAAGTCGCCCGTCTCGGCGGCCGCCACGGCCTCGCGCCCGTTGTTCGCCACGCGTGACCGCGTGACCTTCGCCCTCCAGCAGGGCCACGGCCAGTTGCTGATTCACGAGGCTGTCCTCGGCCAGCAGGATGCGCAGGCTGCGGCCTCGGAATCGCCGCTGGTCGCGCCTGGCCGGGCTGCGCCCGCCGCGTCCCCAGAATCCCCAGGGCCAACTCGATCGCTTCCAGCAACTCGGACTGCTTGATCGGCTTCAGCAGATAGGCCGCGATCCCCAGACGCTCGCATTCCCCCATATCGTTCGGGCGATCGCCGGACGTCAGCATCATGATCACGGGGCCGTCGATGCCGCGGTCCTCGCCGGATCTGGCGGGCCAACATGAAACCGTCGACGTCGGGCATGTGGGCGTCGGTAATCACCAGGGGGAACGGTTCGCCGGCATGTTCGGCTTGCCGCAACTGTTCCATGGCTTGCGCGGCGTTTTCGACGCTCGTGGGCCGCATTTGCCAACTGGAGAGCACCTCGTCGAGAATCCGGCGGTTCGTGGCGTTGTCGTCGACCACCAGCACGCGCATGCCGTGCAAACAGACGGGCTCGGAATCCGCGGCCTCGTCGGGCTCGGCGTCGGCCTGGCCCAGGCGAACGGTGAAATGGAACCGGCTGCCGCGACCGACCTCGCTCTCGACCCAGATCCGCCCACCCATCAGGCCGACCAGGCGGGAGGCAATGGCCAGGCCCAGCCCTGTTCCGCCATGCCGCCGGGTCGTCGAACTGTCGGCCTGCTCGAACATGCCGAAGATGGCCGCGTGTTTTTCCGCGGGAATGCCGATTCCCGTATCGCTCACGGTGAAATGCAGTTCCACTGCGTGCAGTTCGGAGCTGACTGGTGTCGCCAGGACAGTCCACCGTCGCCTTATTCTCAACCGTCGCGACCATGCGTCACTTGCCTCCGCCGCCTCCAGGCGACTTCCAGCACGACCTCGCCGCGCGGCGTGAACTTGATGGCATTGTTGACGAGATTGACCACGATCTGCCGCAGTCGATGGTAGTCGCCCACGACCCAAGCGGGCACGTCGTGATGGATATGGCAGGCCAATTCCAGCCCCTGCTGGTGGGCGGGGATGGCGAACGATTTCATCGTGTCGCCCAGGCTTTCCCGCAGATGGAACTTCTCGCACTCCAGCACGAGCTTCTCGGCCTCGATCTTGGAGAAATCGAGGATATCGTTGATCACGCTGAGCAGGGCTTCGCCCGAATCGCGGACCGTCGACAGGAACTCGCGCTGCTGGGCCGTGAGCTGGCTCTTGAGGACCAGTTCGGTCATGCCGATCACGGCGTTCAGCGGCGTGCGAATTTCATGGCTCATGTTCGCCAGGAAGGTGCTCTTGGCCCGACTGGCCGCTTCGGCCGCCTCTTTCGCCGCCCGCAAGGCTTCCGCGACCCGCTTCTGCGCGGTGATGTCCTGGGAGATGCCGAAGGTGCCGACGATTCGCCCCTGCGTCGTCATACAGCGGCAGTTTCGTGCTGGAAGCCCAGGTGGCATGTCCGTCCGGCCAGGTTTCCTTCTCTTCCTTGTCGATGATCCCTTGCCCGGTGCGAACGATTTCCTGCTCGTCGGCCAGGGCTTGAAGGGCGTGTTCGTCGGTGAAGAAGTCGACGTCGGTCTTGCCGATCGCTTCGTGGGGATCCTGCAATCCGAAATAACGTGCCATCGCCTGATTGATGCGGATGAAGCGGCTCTGGGCATCCTTGAAATAGATGTTGTGCGGCAGGTAATTCATCAGCGTGTGCAACAGGTAGCGTTCCTGCTGCAGACCCTCGTTGGCGGCCGCAAGTTCGGCGGTGCGATCGCGGACACGTCGCTCCAGTTCTGCGTGGGCCTTGCGAAGCTCCTCTTCCGACTGGCCAAAGGCGCGGAAAAGGGGAGCAATTCCCGCCAGCCCAGCAAACAGACATACGGAAATCACCAGTCCCAAGGTTTCCACCGGATCGAATCCGACACTCGGGTCGCCCAACAACAGTCGATAAAGAAGATAGCAACGCCGGGCCAGCCATCAAGGCAATGCCGGCCGCCACAAGCCCCCACGCCCACCTCCGACCCGTGATCCGCATCAAGCGGATGGCAATCACCGCCGCCGCAAGTTGCAAAATTGTGGAGACGACAAGAATGACGGCAGCAACCACATATTCCCACTCACAAGGAGGGTGCGGTCAATCAAGGACGTTCCTCGCTCAACCCAGGCAACGATTAGTCCCTATTATTGTAAGGAATCGGTCCAGCGTAGTCTACTGCGGCATTTCCCTGCGGTGCGGTAATCTATCGCCGTTTTGCTCAGCTTCAGCGAGGTGTCATCCATGGCAACCCGCCGTTTTTAGCCCATTCAGGTGTCTTGCCTTTGTCCGACAGGGCAGCTGCTAGCCGCAACCGTGCCCGGATTCGCACGCTGCTTTTGCATCCGTGCAGCCTTCCCACAGGCGGAAACCGCCGAGAAACGCGTTCTCGTTCTTGCCCAAGCGGGCTTCCGGGGGAAGCTTCCTTGATCAATCGCGAGTTGCCGCCGCCAAGGACAACATAGTCGGCAACAAAGGCCAGCCGCAAGCGGGTGGCCACGTCGTCAACGAACGCCCGCCACTTTTTCCGGCCAAAACGATCGATGCCGCGCTGACCGACGTGGTCCTCGAAGGTTCGCCCTTTGCGATACGGCAGGTGGCCGGCCTCCATCGGCACCACGGTCTTGCTGTCCAAGACCAGCGTAGTGCCCAGGCCGGTTCCCAGACCGAGGAAGAGCATGCGGCCGCCTTCATAGCTGCCCAGGGCCTGCATGGCGGCGTCGTTCACGAGTTTGACGGGCCGGCCCAGGGCGGCAGTGAGATCGAATCCGACCCAGCCGGTTCCCAGATTCTTCGGCTCGCGAACCGGCTTGCCGTCGGCGATCGGTCCGGGGAAGCCGATCGAGACAACGTCGTACGACCAGTCCTTGGTTGCCTCCAGCACGTCGGCCACCAACCGCTGGGGCGTGAGATCGGAGCCCGACGGGATCTTGAGAACTTCGGTCTGTCCGGTTGCCAAAAGCTTGATGTGGGTTCCCCCAATGTCAATCACGAGAACATTCATGATTTTGCCTCTTACTGTTGTTGTTGTTCATCCTGGCCGCGAATGGGCACTGGCTGCCGCACGCCATCGACCAGTGCGACGGTAACGTACGTCACCTCGGCCTCGGTAACCTGAACCAAAGTCTCCCTTGCGATCGGCTTCCACGGCCACGTGGATGGTAATCGACGTGCGGCCGACCCGTTTGAGCGTGGCCCAAAAGCTGACGATATCGCCTACCAGGACCGGCCGATGGAATTCCACGCGATCCATGCCGACCAACATGGTCTGCTGCCGGGGCCACTTGGCTTGGCGGATCTCATGCTGGGCCGCTACGGACCCGGCCAAATCGAGGTAGCTCAGGATCGACACCACCAAAGATCGTGCCGTGCGGATTGGTGTCTGCCGGCATCATCACGACTTTGATAGCCAGGAAGCGATCCGCGTTAGATGGTATAGATTCGTCCGAGTCCATCCGCCTATTGTAAATCAACGCTGCGGCCATGACAATTCTGGCATGAACAAGAAACGACAAGGCCGCTGGAACTCGTCAGTTCCAGCGGCCCTGCTTCGGACAAATCGTCCTGGGGGAAGGATTAGGCCTTCTTCACTTCGGGCTTCTTCACTTCGGGCTTCTTGGGCTCAGGCTTCTTCTCCGCGGCCGGAGCAGGGGCTGGGCCGTGGTGGCCAGGGCCGAACGCGCCGTGCGGGGCGGGGGCATCGGCCTTGCCATGGTGGCGCGTGCGCGCCGTGGTGACCAGCCTTGCCGTGGTGACGAGCCTTGCCGTGATTGCCTCGCATACCGTGGCCAGGCTTGCCGTGGTGACCTCGCATACCGTGACCAGCCTTGCCGTGATGACCTCGCATGCCGTGGCCAGGCTTGCCGTGGTGACCTCGCATACCGTGACCAGCCTTGCCGTGATGACCTCGCATGCCGTGACCAGCCTTGCCGTGACAGCTAGCCTTCCCGTGGTGACCTCGCATGCCGTGGCCGGCCTTGCCGTGATGACCTCGCACGCCGTGGCCAGCCTTGCCGTGGCAGCTAGCCTTCCCGTGGTGACCTCGCATGCCGTGGCCAGCCTTGCCATGGTGACCTTGCTTGCCATGGTTGGGCTTACCGTGGTGCCCAACTTTGCCATGGCATCTAGCCTTGCCGTGGCAGCTAGCCTTGCCGTGATGGCCAGCCTTCCCATGCGGGACAGCCTTGCCGTGACGGCCAACCTTCGCGTGTTGGCCAGGCTTCCCAGGGAATCCGGGGTGCGCCAGGAAACGAGGACGCCCAGGCATGCCGTGGCCCTGGCCCATGTGCATGCGTGCGGCCAAGCCCTTCATCAGTTTCTCATGGGCAACCTTGAACTCGGCCAAACTGATAACGCCGTCGTGATTCGTGTCGATTTGCTTGAAGATCTCCTCGGCGGAGGGCATCTTCGGCGCGAATCCCGGGCGAGGGCCAAACGGCAAGTGCTTGCCGGCGAGCGGACCCTTACCAGCGAATGGGCCCTTGCCAGCGAATGGGCGCCTGCCAGCCATCGGACCCTTGCCAGCCATCGGACCCTTGCCAGCCATCGGACCCTTGCCAGCCATCGGACCCTTGCCAGCGAATGGGCCCTTGGGCCCACCAGCCGCCGGACCCACGGCATGCCCGGCCTGGAAGTCCTTGAAACGGGCCTCCATCTTCGCACGGGCATCCTTCAACTCCTGCAAGGTGATCTTGCCGTCGTGATTGGCGTCGATCCGCTTGAAAATCTCCTTGCCCATCTCCTTGTTCTTCAGATGGGGCGAGGCGAGAAACTCTTCTTCGCTCAGAACACCGTCTTTGTTCTTGTCGAGTTCCTGCATCAACTGCTCCGGCGAGGGAAGAGCATGCCTCTCGCCCGGTTTTGCCGGCGGCCCGCCCTTGGGCGGATCGGCCGTTGCCGGCATAGCCAGGGCCAACGTGACCAGCCCGGCAACAACACAACATAACCTTGACATAAAATCTCCTTCCAAAGAGAGACCGACTAAAGTTTCACCACCCCACCATCGGGGCGGCGATCTTGCTAAGAAAGCTCAAAAAAAAGGCTTGTGCGCACCCTGAACGGGTGCGGAACACAGTTGGGCCACCCATTGAACCCCGCCGTGCGCGGAAGTTCCTTGGGATTTCAACAGACTCGCGAGAAACGCTAGAATCGATAGTCCAGGCCCAAGTTGAGTCCTTGGGCCCAAAAATCCGACGTGTGGAGAACAAACGCCGGCTTCGCGCCGGTCGTCTGGTGGGGTCCCGCAAGCTGTGCAGGATCGACGTTCAGATCGATCTGATCGCCTGGCCGGGCCACGTCACTCCAGTATAGGAGCGTGTAGCCCACGGTGGCCTTCAGTCGCGGCGTCAGATCGTAGCCCAGGGTCAAGCCGATTTCGGGCATCACGGAGAACTGTTGCGAGTCATGGATTCCGATATTGCTTCCCAGCGCCAGGAGACCGCCGCCATAATGGACGGGGCGCTGGTACTGTTGACATCGCTCAATATTGTCCCGCCGTTGATGAGCACCTGCGTGCTCGTCTGGCCGATACCCAATTTCAAGGCCGTATCGAGCGACCAGCGGTTGTGGTGCCATTGCGTCGCGAACCCCAACTCGGCGCCGTTGAAGTCGTTGCGGGTGTGGAACTTGTCCCACACGTTAGCCACCACGCCCGATTGCGTACCTGTGCCGGAGGTGGTTGCCATATCGGCAATTTCCAAACCGTCGGTAAGACGCTGGAAACGATAACCGGCAAGGATGTCGATCCGCCCGTCGTCACCGCGAACGACCGCCTTGCGCCACAAGGCCTCGGCCCCTTGGAAGTTCTCGGTGGAACTTGCGTTGAACGTGCCGTTGGCGAAATTGGGATAGGCGATCAGCATCCGATCTTCTTTCCCGGTCGTCACGTTGAAGAATGGCCGGGCCAGAACGGTCGCACCACTGCTCGAATTGCTGTACGTTTGCGTGTTCTCCCCCAGAATCAAGTAGGAAAATTCCAGCCCCGATTCCTCGCGGTCATCCAGCCAAAGGCCGAAGGACATGCGGCTGCCGGCATGCAGGCCGGTATTCATTTGCTGGTCGCCGAAGAGCACCTTGGTATCGGGCCCAAGCGCGCCTGCCTGGGCCTGAGCCACAGTACCGGGACTCGTCGTCAACAACGGCGGCGTCTCCCCGCCCCGGATCCACCACAGCAACGCCTCACCGCGAACCCAATCGATTCGACAGATTTCCGCGCAAGACGCAGACCATTGCAACCGAAATCGGATTCGTCGTCGCCTTCGCTCGAATTCCCGAACGGTTCATCCGGCCCCAGAGTGTTCCCTTCGTCGACGACCCCTGGGCGCCGCGGAGGAAGAGGTATTCCCGGAACGGCTTGAGGCCCGTCATCGGGGACTGCTTCACCCGCTGGTTCAGCTTTCTTTTTCCTGGATCGCTGGTTCGAAGGCGAATCAACAGTCCCATCCGGGACCGGAGCCGCCCGGCGCTGCCCATCGTCATTCGGCGCGGCCTCGCTGCTCGGCAGTTCCTCGTCTGGATAATTCTGTGCGATGGTACGTGGCTGCCGCCTCGGTTGTTCCAGCCAGGAATCGTCTTGTGCAGTGGCCGTGGACGAGAAAATCATTCCGCTCGCCACCAGGGCCAACGTGATCCACAAACCGGTTGCCGTCCGGCAACCAATGTGCAATCGAAGTTTTCGCAAATGACATTCCTGGCCGTGTGAGCCAGCCGCATCGTGAAAAATGGCTATGGTGTTCATGCAATCGCCGTCCCCTGCACCGAGGTTTCTTGAGCGCAATGTTGAAGGAATGTATCGCCCTACACTCTTCTTCGGTTATAATCGTTACAATCGTCAATCTTTTCCGAAATGGAAATACCAACACATTCCGCCCAGATTGACTAACAGGGTCCTGATTACGACCTTGCCGATGGCCAAAAGATGAATGCGGGAGCAAAAAAGTTGCAAAACTCCCTGGCCCTTAGGGGGAAATCCTTGGCAGACGAATCGTGAAAACCGCCCCAGATCCGCGGCGAGTGCCGACTTCGATCCGGCCGCCGTGTTGGGTCACGATCCGCCAGCACTTCGACAGCCCCATGCCGACACCGCGGCCAGCTTGCCGAGCGGAATAGAAGGGTTCGAAGATATGCGGCCGCTGCTCCGGCGAGATGCCCGGCCCGTCGTCGGCGACGGTGATCAACGCTTCACTGCCATCGCTGTCGACCGCGATCTCGATCCGGCCACGATGGCCCAGGGCCTCCAGGGCGTTCTGGCAGAGTGCTCTGATGGCCACGGTCAACTGCACGGGATCGGCCTCGATCCGGACCACGCTTGATCCTCGGGACGAAGAGCAGAAGCGTTTCCTGCCGGGCCGCCAAGGGCTGCACTTCGTCGACCACCTTGCCGGACCAGGGCGGTCAGATCGAGTACTTGCCGCTCCAACTCGGGCGGGCTGGCGAACAACCGCAGATCGGCAATCATCTCGTGAACCCGCATGGCCTGGGCGTTCATCAAGGCCAGGTCGCGGCGGCGTTCCGGGTCGGTTTCGTCTCGCAAGAGAAGCTGTGCCCGCCCGGCAATGACGGCCAGAGGATTGTTGAGTCTCGTGGCCTGCGCCGGCGGCAAACTCGGCCATTGCCGCGATCTTCTCGGCCTCGACCGCCTCGCCAAGCGATCGTTCCAAGACCGATAGCCTTGCCAGTTTCGCCATCCAAGCCCTCAGCCAGCGGGCTGCCTGATGGGTGCCAGCCCAACGGTCTGCGGCTTCCAGGCCGCGCCGCAAATATGCGGGCGAGACGGCTAGCTTACCAGGTAGCGTCATATTCGAAGGCGCAGGCGAAACACCTATACTACGGACGGCTTGCTCCACGGCCTCGACGACAGCCGGATCGAAATGCGGGGACGCAAGCCATTTCGGCTGGCGAATCCCCGATTGCCCGAAGCCGCTCCGCTTCAGAGCGGCCAGCCACTGGGCCGGATCTTGAAGCAGCCCAAGAAGACGGGCCTGCCGACTTGCATCTTCCCCATGCACGGCGGCCAACTCGGCCTGCCACTTCCGACACAACAACCGCCACCGCTACCCGGGCGGCAATCTCCTCGCTCATTGTCACATCCGATCTCAGCCGGGCATTCAGCATCCCATTGGAGCCACGAAAGCCCATGCTCTGCTAGCAGTGCTGCCAGATCATCAAGACTTCGCGGCGGCGCAGAAACAAGGCGATCTGCCTTCAAGCGCCACCCAGAGGGCCAAAGGCGGATCGCCTTGCAATGTTTCCACCAATGTCTCGATCGACCGGCCTTGTGGATCGGCCAGGAACCACTCGCCCAGGCTGACGGCCGCAACGTCGGACATGGGCAACCATGACCGCTGCGACGCGGCAACGAGGGGAGGCAGCGCGATCACGACGTATGGACGGTTTCAATGTCCAGGTGGTGGCACATCCGCTCCACCAGCTTCTCGACCTCGAACGGCTTGTGCATGAAGTCGTTGGCCCCGGCGGCCTTCAACTCGGCGATCTTGTCGTCCTCGACCATGCCGGAGATGCAGATGATCCGCACGTCGTCCATGTTGTGGTCGGCACGCACCCGCTGGCAGACTTCCTTGCCGTTGATGTCCGGAAGCATCACGTCCAGGACGATCAGGTCGGGGTGATATTCCTTGACCATCATGCCGGCGTCAAAGCCGTTGTTGACCGTGCGGATCTCGAAGCGGCCGTCCCGCTCCAGGACGTCGGTGATCAGTTCGACCAATTCGGCGTCGTCGTCCACGATCAAGACCTTCCGCTTGCCGCTTTCCAAGGCGTCGGTGGGAATGCCGTTGTCGCGCATGAAACTGAACAGTTGGTCGCGCGGGATGCGGCGAAACCGACTGCCAGGCACGCGAAAACCCTTCAGTTGCCCCGAATCGAAACAACGGATAATCGTCTGCTGACTGACTTTGCAAATCTTGGCCGCTTCTCCCGTCGTGAAAACTGTCTTCATCTTCACCATCCCTCTAGCTGACTTTTTCTCAGCCAGTTTCAGCGAGATCCCTGGTCGAACCGCCGGCAGGCACTTCCGGGAATCTCTAGTCCTCCGTGTTCATGGCGCTAAATTCGCCGTGTACGCAAAGCCCTCACATCCCGAAAACCAGTCTAATCGGCAATATCATCCAGTAATGCCGACATTACCGAATTTGCCAACGGACGCAATTATAGCTATCTTCCCGAGTTAGTCAATACGAGTCTGAACTCCCTAAGTTACTACGCATCAATGGGTTAGAACGCCTCACCAAACAATCTCATCTGCCCAGTCACCCATTGCGAAAATTCCATCCTGCGACTTGTCCTCACATTCTCTATCTCCCGCCACCCTCCAAGTGCACCATCAGTACCGCCAAGTCAGCCGGAGTAATGCCGCTAATTCGGCCCGCTTGGGCCAAATCCACCGGCCGCACTCGCTCGAATTTCTCGCGGGCTTCCGCCCGAAGATGAAGAATCCTGGCAAAATCGAGCGTATCTGGGGATCTTGCGGGCCGCCAGCCGCTGCTGGCGTTGGATATCCACCTGCTGGCGGGCGAGGTAACCTTCGTACTTTGCGTCGTAGGTCACCTGCTGGGCAATTTCGGGGGAAACGTCGGCCAGTTCCGGCAGCCGGGCGGCCAGGTCGGCCCACTGGACCTCGGTCCGCCGGAGCAACTGGGCCAGCGACAGCCCCTCCGAGCGATTGTTCTCGATGAGCTGCTCCACGCGGGCGATCTCGCCCAGCTTTCGCTGCAACCGCTGCCAGCGATCGGCGCCGACCAGTCCCAGCGAATAGCCGCAGGGCGTCAGCCGGCGATCGGCGTTGTCGCCGCGGAGCGACAAGCGGTACTCGGCCCGGCTGGTGAACATGCGATAAGGCTCGTCGACGCCGCGGGTCACGAGGTCGTCGATCATCACGCCCAGGTAGGCCTCTTCGCGGCCCAGCACCAGCGGGTCCTTGCCCTGCAGGCCCAGCACGGCGTTCACTCCGGCCAGCAGGCCCTGGCCGCCGGCCTCTTCGTAGCCGGTCGTGCCGTTGACCTGTCCGGCGAAGTACAGCCCGGCCACCCGCTTCGTCTCCAGCGAGAGCTTCAATTGATCGGGCGGGGCATAGTCGTATTCGATCGCGTAGCCGTAGCGGACGATCTCCGCCCGGCCGAGGCCCGGGATCATGCGGATCATCTTGTCCTGGACCTCCCGCGGCAGGCTCGTGGAAAGGCCGTTGACATAGACCTCGCTGGTCCGCCGTCCCTCCGGCTCCAGGAACAATTGATGCCGGTCTTTCTCGGCAAAACGGACGATTTTCGTTTCGATCGAAGGGCAGTACCGCGGCCCGGTCGATTGGATCTGCCCGGTATACATCGGCGCCCGATGCAGGTTGGCCTGGATCAGCTCGTGGACTTCGGGCGTGGTGAAGGTGATCCAGCACGGCAGTTGCTCGCAGTCGATGCGATCGTTCAGGAACGAGAACGGCTGCGGCTCCGGGTCGCCGAGTTGGAGTTGCGTCTGATCGACGTCGATGGTGCGGCCGTTGAGTCGCATGGGCGTGCCGGTCTTGAAACGTTCCAGCTTGAAACCGAGCCGCGCCAGCGCCCCGCTGATGCCGTGCGTTGCGCTTTCGCCCATGCGGCCGCCGGACATCTGCGACTCGCCGACGTGGATCAGCCCCCGCATGAACGTGCCGGCGCAGAGCACGACGGCCCCGGCGCGGTAGAGCGTGCCGTCGGCCACGCGGACGCCGGCGATGCGGAGCGAGGCCCCCTGCCCTTCCGTCACCAGGTCGTCGACCGTTTCCTGCCGCAGGCTCAGGTTCGGCTGTTCTTCGCAGAGGCGTTTGATTTCGATCTGGTAGGCCCGCTTGTCGGCCTGGGCCCGCGGGCCGTGCATGGCGGGCCCTTTGCTGCGATTGAGCACGCGGAACTGGATGCCGGTGGCGTCGATCGCGCGGCCCATGGCGCCGCCGAGGGCGTCGATTTCGCGCACGATCTGCCCTTTGGCCACGCCGCCGATGGCCGGATTGCAGCTCATCTGGCCGATGGTATCGAGATTGGTGGTCAGGAGCGCGGTCTTGGCCCCCATGCGGGCCGCGGCCAGGGCCGCCTCGGTGCCCGCATGTCCGCCGCCGATGACCAGAACGTCGTAGTCGTAGAAATTGCTCATCAAGTTATCATAAGCGGAAGCCGTCGGGCGGCAAAGCGGATCTCGTAGCTTAGGCACCCTGTCGGCGACCGTAGCGTAGACATCCTGCCTGCAACCGTGGCGTAGGCATCCTGCCTGCGCTTTGTCTTTCGGGCCGAAGGCCCAGCCGTTCGCCCAGCGAAGGGCAAAGCAACAAGGTTCCGATATCTCATCCAGCGGCCTACCGGGCCAACCGTTCGTCGCCAAGACGCGCCCGGGGGCACGTAATTCCGAAATCCCCCCCGGGAAGTTTGCGAGGGAGAGAGCCGGCGGGTAGGAAAAAAATGGTAACCCTGCGCAAGTCAGTACCGGATCACGCGTCGCAGCAGCCAGACGCCCCAGAGCATCAACATGACGTTGCCGGCCCAGACGAAGATCGTGGGAAGATTGCCGTTCTTCGCTTGATCGGCGCCGAAGATCATCGCGGATAGTAGACGATGAGGATCGGCAGGAAACAGAGAAAGAAACTGGTGAGGAAGTCGCGGTTGCGCAGACAGATCGCCATGGGGACGCCGACCAGCGCGAAAGCATAAACAGGCGAACCCGCCCGCCCAGCGGCGCTGCGGCACGGAGACCAGCCGATAGTATCGCGACGACAGGTCGCTCTGATCGACTCTCGTGCGCCCGCCACTCGTCGCTCGTCAGTTCGTCGAAATCGCCGCAGCGTCATTTGATAGGCGGCCATGGGCGGCCATCATCTGCTCGTGCTGCTCGATCTGCGATTGCGCCGTGGCGATCGCGTCGGGACAGGCTCCGCAGCGGCAGATTCGTCCAGAGGCTGGAGCTATGGGCGCGGCTGGCGTCGGTCAGCGGGATTTCGAACACCTGCACGTCGGGAAAGGCCACGCTGAGCTGCCCGCCCACGTCGATCACGCCGTTGCGCGCGAAGACCTTGAGCACGCCTTCGGCCCGATCGCAGCGCAAGACGGCCTCCTCGGCCGTGATGGTCATCTTGGGCGAATTGCCGTGTCCCATGATGCTCAGGGTGACGCGTTTCAGCTTCCGGCCGTCGATGTCCTTGACGTTGATGGAAAAGGTCGAGGTGCTATAGCGGCGCTGCGACTGCAACATGCTGTAGGCGATTTCCTCGACGGCCTCGACGACCACGCGCTGGATGTTGTTGCGGCCCCAGGAGTCGGCCAGGTCGTTGAGCCAGACGGTGACCAGGCTCATCACGAAGGCGAAGATGAACACCGGCCAGAGCAGGACCATCGGCGAAATGCCCATCGCCTTGATGGCCACCACCTCGTTCGCCCCGGAAATCCGCGAGAAGACGGTGGTGCAGGCCAGCAGCAGGGTCATGGGCACCGTAACGCGCAACGTCTCCGGGAGAAAATAGGGAATCAGCCGCAGGGTCGGCACCAGCGGCAAACCTTGCGCCGTGGCCTCGCGGCCGACAAAGCCCAGCACGACCATCAGGGTCAGCGCGGTGACGGACACCGCGAAGACTTTGATGACTTCGACGAGGACGTATCGTGGCAGGATCGCCATGGACGATTGCACCGCGAGGATCGTGACCGGGGAAAGACAGCTATTCGGGGCCGGTAGTTTCACGCCGAATCGGGCGTGGGTCAAGAGCAATCCGTTGCGGCCCGACGCGGCCGGTTCAACGCCTACCCGCCATGGACAGTTGTCGGCGGTGTCCCAATTGCTATCGTCAGCATCGGCCCGGATGACAGCTCGACTTTACAGAATTCCGGCAATTCTCCATACTAGGGTTTCTCTTTCCTGGAGCCGACACGGATGGCAATCTTGTCCCTGAACGAAACCACGACCTTTCGCTGGTCGTTCGAAGACGACGTGGCACACTATGCCGCGGCGGGCATCGAGGCCATCGGCGTCTGGCGGCAGAAGCTTTCCGATTGCGGCCAGGACCGCGCCCTGGAACTGATCCGGCAGCACCACCTGAAGGTTTCGCATTTATTCTGGGCGGGGGGATTCACGGGCAGCGAGGGTCACAGCTATCGCGAAAGCGTGGAAGACACGGCCGAGGCCCTGCGAACGGCCGCGGCGTTGGGAGCCGGGTGCCTGGTGGTGTGCAGCGGCGCCAGGGCCGGCCACACCTTCAACCACGCTCGGCGACTCGTCCAGGGTGCGCTCAAGGAACTGGTGCCGCTGGCCGAGGAGTTCGGCGTGGTGATGGCCCTGGAGCCGATGCACCCGGGCTGTGCGGCGCAATGCACGTTCCTCAACAATCTCGACGACGCCCTGGACATCATCCAGGCCATCGACCGTCCGCACGTGAAACTGCTGCTGGACACCTACCACTTGGGCCAGGATCCGGGCCTGGTCGAACGGATTCCGCAGATCGCGTCGCAGATCGCCCTGGTGCAGCTTGGCGACGCGAAATGCCCTCCGCAGGGCGAACAGAATCGCTGCCGCCTGGGCGATGGGGTCGTGCCGTTGCGGCAGATCGTGTGCGCGTTGCGAGCGGCGGGATACGATGGCTTCTTCGACGTGGAACTGCTGGGCGAAGACATTGAGGCATTGGATTATCACGGCTTGCTGGCGCACGCCAAAGAAGCATTTGCCGAACTGATGGCACAAGCCTGAACGGCGGGTATAATGGGAAGGTTCGCTTCTCGGAACACGGTCTGCACCGATGCTCATTGTCACCCGCCAACTGCAAATCCCGCTTGCGGAATTCGAAATCACCTTTGCGCGCAGCAGCGGGCCGGGGGGGCAGAACGTCAATAAGGTCAACAGCAAGGCCGTACTGCGGTGGGCCGTTCGCCGCAGCCCCTCGCTGCCGGAAGCGGTGCGGGAGCGGTTTCTGCAGAAATACGCCAGTCGGCTGACGACCGAAGGCGAGTTGCTCGTGACCAGCCAGCGTTATCGCGATGCGCCGCGCAATTCGCAGGACTGCCTGGAGAAACTCCGCGCGATGCTGCTGGGCGTCGTGCATCCGCCGAAACGCCGGCGGGCAACGCGTCCTACGCGGGGTTCGGTGGAACGCCGGCTGCAGGGAAAACGCCGGCAGTCGGCCGCCAAG
The DNA here is from genome assembly GCA_963779975.1 of uncultured Planctomycetia bacterium. GTDB lineage: Bacteria > Planctomycetota > Planctomycetia > Pirellulales > Thermoguttaceae > JANXQG01. The sequence goes on from CAWAAL010000031.1 coordinate 98,185, forward strand.
CAGAACCGCCGCTTGCGGGAGGAAAACTGAGCTACTGAGCCGACGTTCTCCCCGCATCGGCCGGTCATACCAGTTTTTTCGCCGTTCGTTATAATACCTTGGATCGTGCCTATCGATCCTGTTGAAAAAAGTATGTTTCATGGCCCAGAATCAGGATATTGATTTCATTCTTCGGCGAATGGCCCTATCAGCCGGGGGTGATCAGCGCGCGGATCGTGCGGGCTCCCGGCCGCCGCAAGGTGCTTCAGATGCGGATCGAACTGGGGTTGCTGCAGATGGAGTTCACCGGCCGGCCCGACGGCGAACGTCCCGGCGAGATGGACACGTATCTCGATCTCATGAAGAGCCAGTTCGGCGACGAGAAGGACGTGCCGCAGGTCTTGACGGACGAGCAGTGCTTCGAGATCGACCGCGAATTCGTGCAGTATTATCACCGGCGGATCTGCTGCCTGGCGTTGCGGGAGTTCGACCGCGCCGTGGCCGACGCCGATCACACGCTGGCCCTGATGGATTTTGTCGCGGCCCATTCGCCCAATGAAGACTGGACGGCCTCGCACGAGCGCTATCGGCCGTTCGTCTACTTCCATCGCACCCAGGCCCTGGCCTTGGCGGTGCTGGAGCGATCGGGGCCGGAAGCGGCCATCGAGGAAATCAACAGGGGCCTGGAAGAGATGCGACAAGATCTTCGTCCGCGCCGAGGCCGAAGAGCAATTCGAGTCGGACGAACTGGTCAATCAGCTTCGCGAGTTGAAGGAATCGCTCCGCAAGGAGTATCAGGTCGGCCAGACGCTGGCCGAGCAGTTGGCCGAGGCCGTGGCCGCCGAGGAATACGAGCGCGCCGCCCGGCTCCGCGACGAGATCGCCCGGCGGCATGTTCCGCGGGAGGGGCCATAATAGCCGCTCACTTTCCGGCCAGGATCAAGTCCAAACGCCGGCCCCGTTCGTCCACCGCGAGTTGTTCGCTGCCTTCGATCGAAGCCCAGCCGTTGTAGCCGATCTCGTCCAACGCCTTGCGGACCTCCGGCCAGGCCACGCTGCCGTCGCGAATGGGAACGAACTTGCCGTCGCGGCCGTCGTCGTTGAGCTTGAAATCCTTGACGTGGCATTTAGCGATCAACTTGCCCAACACGCGAATCCACTTCTCGGGCCGCACGTACTTCACGTGATTGCCGATGTCGAAGTAAGCCCGCACCCAGGGGCTCTCGAACTGCGCCACGAAATTGCGGAAGAACTCGGGCTGCACCCACATGTTGTTCCAGACGTTCTCCAGGGCGATGATCACGCCCGTTTTTTCCGCCATGGGGATCAATCGCCGCACGGCGTTCCTGGCGGCGTCGGCCGAGCGATCGTGTGCGGCGATGTAGTCGGCATACGGAGCGTTGTCGCCGGCGACAACCTGCCGCAGATGGCCCGTCGTTTCCTCGAAGCGGAGGTCGAACTGCCAAGGCTTGGGCATTTTCCCGTTGATGCGGCAAGGCACTAGAAGCACGGTGTCGGCGCCGTAGGCCTTCGCAGCACGGAGCGCCGTCTCGACGCCGGCCAGGTCGGCTTCCACCTTCTCGGGCTGATTGAAGTTGGCCCAGCCGTACATCACGCTATGAATCCGCATGCCGTGTTTTTCGGCCAGTTTGCGGGCAGTCTCGGCCGTTTCGGGCGATGCGCCGCGATCGGTCGATTCGTAGCCTTCAAAACCGGCCGCCTTCCACGCTTCTAAGTTCGTTTCGTTAGGAGCGCCGATCAAGGCCTTGTGGATCTTGGTCTTCCATGGGGCTCCCAGCACGGGACTTGTCAGGAATGCCGAAGCCCCTACGGCCGTAGCGGCCAAGAAACTCGCGCCGGTTGACGCCGGGGATCATGGAGTTTTTCGAGATTCTGGCGGACGCTTGAACGGGCACGATGACTCTCCAGTCGGGGGATACACGGAAGTCGAGGATTCCTTCACACCACGGAATTTATTCTGTTTGCCGGAAAGAAGCAAGTCAACGGAATAAATTCCGTTCTGCAAAGCGGCCGATTGCCATGCTCGACACCTTTTCTCGTTGCCGTTATACTCAACGGACTAGGAGAACCCATGACTACTCAATCGCGCCGCCGAAAAGGCATCATTCTGGCCGGTGGGGCCGGAACCCGGCTCCATCCGGTCACCCGGGCGATCAGCAAGCAACTGCTGCCGATCTACGACAAACCGATGATCTACTACCCGCTGTCCACGCTCATCCTGGCCGGCATCCGCGACATCCTGCTGATCTCGACCCCCGAGGACATCGGCGCCTACCAGCGCCTGCTGGGCGACGGCAGCCAGATCGGCATTGCGATCACCTATGCCGTGCAGCCGCGACCGGAGGGACTGGCCCAGGCGTTCATCATCGGCCGCGATTTCGTCGCGGAGGACAACGTCACGCTGGTCCTCGGCGACAACATCTTCTACGGTCAGTCGTTCCGCAAAACGCTCGAGAAGACTTACGCTCAATCCTCCGGGGCCACGGTGTTCGCTTACGTGGTCAAAGACCCCGAGCGCTACGGCGTCGTCGAGATCGACGCCCAGGCCAAGGCAATCTCGATCGAGGAGAAGCCCAAGCAGCCGAAATCGTCCTACGCCGTGACCGGGCTCTATTTCTACGACAACCAGGTCCTGGACATTGCCGCCAACCTCAAGCCTTCGCCCCGCGGCGAGTTGGAAATCACCGACGTCAACCGTGTCTACATGGAACGCGGCCAATTGCAGGTCGAGATCCTCGGCCGCGGCTTCGCCTGGCTCGACACCGGCACGCACGAATCGTTGCTCCAGGCCTCGAACTTCGTGCAAATGATCGAGCAGCGCCAGGGCCTCAAGATCGCCTGCATCGAAGAGGTCGCCTGGATCAAGGGTTTCATTGACGACGAGGCCCTCTTGCGCCTGGCCAAGTCGCAAAAGAACGCTTACGGACAGTACCTGCACGACCTTGTGGAAAAATAGTTTTTGCAGGGAATAAGGGATGAGAGATAAGGGATGAGGGATGAATGTCCCTCATCCCTCATCCCTCATCCCTCATCCCTCATCCCTCATCCTTCATCCCTCATTCTTTCATGCAAACCATCCTTGTCACCGGCGGCGCCGGGTTCATCGGCAGTTGTTTCGTCAGGACCACCATCGCCCAGGGGCAGGCCCGCATCGCCAATCTCGACGCCTTGACCTATGCGGGCAACCTCGATTCGCTCGAGCCCGTGATCCGAAGCGACGCCCACGCCTTCATCCAGGCCGACATCACCGACCAGCCCGCGGTCGATAAGGCGTTTGCCGAGCATCGGCCGACGGCGGTCGTACATTTCGCCGCCGAGTCGCACGTCGATCGCTCCATCGACAACCCGTCGCAGTTCGTGGTGACCAACGTCCTGGGCACGTTTCAGATGCTCGACGCCGCCCTCCGCTACTGGTCGAAACTGGCCGAGCCGGAAAAGAGCCAATTCCGCTTCCTGCACGTCTCGACCGACGAGGTCTACGGCTCGCTCGGGCCGACCGGCCTGTTTACGGAGAAGACCGCCTACGATCCCAGTTCGCCCTATTCGGCCTCGAAGGCCTCGGCCGACCATCTCGCCCGCGCGTATCATCATACCTACGGCCTGCCGGTGCTGGTGACCAACTGTTCGAACAACTACGGCCCTTACCAGTTCCCGGAGAAGCTGATTCCGCTGATGATTCTCAACGCGGCCGAGGGCAAGAAGCTGCCGGTCTACGGCGACGGCATGAACGTCCGCGACTGGCTGTTCGTGGAAGACCACTGCCGGGCCTTGTGGTGCGTGCTGACGCGAGGCAAGCCGGGCGAGACCTACAACATCGGCGGCAACTGCGAGCAGCCGAACATCGAGATCGTCCGCCGCGTCTGCGCCTTGGTCGACGAACTGCGGCCGGGGCTGCCGCATTCGCCCTGCACTTCGCTGATCTCCTTCGTGAAGGACCGGCCCGGTCACGATCGCCGCTACGCCATCGACGCCGGCAAGATTCTTCGCGAACTCGGCTGGAAGCCCGAGCACGATTTCGCGTCCGGCCTGCGGCGGACAGTCGCATGGTATCTCGACAATCCCTGCTGGGTCGAGCGGGTGCAAAGCGGCAAGTATCGCCGCGAGCGGTTGGGATTGGGGACAGAGTAGGTTACTCCTCCAGTATCAGCGGGAACTCGGATAACGGGTCGCCGATGCGAACCGAGGTCTTGCCCGAAAGCAGGTCGTCGAACAGCCGGCCTACGAATTCCGCCCGCCAACCGCTGGCCAGTTTCGGCCGCCTTGACGGTTCCGCGCCGGCCAGCCGCCAGGCGATCCAATCGCGGATGTCGTTGGGTCCGCCCACGAGGTTCGGGGCCAGATGGGCCTGGCGACAGACGCTGCCCAAGGCCGAGAAGAGAAACTGCCCGAGCACCGATAACTGTGGCGTCGCGTCCCGCGGCGTGCGGAGCGGACATTCATCGGCCGGCAGGGCCAGGCCCCGCTGAATACAGGCGGCGATGTCGTTGATCCTCCGCAAGAGGTCGCCGCGTTCCATGCCGCGCACGGCGCGGATCCGTTTCACGTCGGCCGTCTGCCGCTTGGCCAACTCGATGATCAGGTCGTCGCGAAGCACGCGCCGGGCGGGCTGATCGCGATGCTTCGCCTCCCCTTCGCGCCATTTCCACAACTCGTGAACGATCGCCAGGCTGCGCTGGTCGAGGCCCGAGTTGCCCGACACCCGCCGCCAGCGCTCGCTCGACGTCGCCCGGCAAAGCTCTTCACACCAGGCCTCGGTTTCTTCCTTCATCCACGAGAGCCGGCCTAACTCCGCCAAGCGGGCCTGCACGCGATCGCGAATCAGCCCGAGATAGTAAACGTCTTGCACGGCATAGTCGATCTGCCGCTTCGACAGCGGCCGCTTCCGCCAATCCGTGCGGGTTTCCTGCTTCTGCGACGACTCGCCCAAAAGCTTGGCAACCAACGTTCCGTAGCCGGCCGGGTACTCGATGCCCGCCAGGCCGGCGGCAAGCTGCACGTCGAAAAGTTTCTTCGGCAACCGCTCGACCGCCAGGAGACAGAATTCCATTTCACCGCGCGCGGCATGCACGATGGTCTCGTGGTCGCCGTCGACAACCACCTGCCAGAACGGCCGCACGTCATGCACGACCAGCGCGTCGATCATCGCCAGGTGCTGGGGTGTGCTGACCTGGATCAGGCACAGTTCCGGCCGATAGGTATTCTCGGAAACGAATTCCGTGTCCAGCGCAATCCACGGACATGCGGCAAGTTGCTGGCAAAACTCGCCTAACCGGCTGTCCGTCGTGATGCTCTCGAAGTCCACGCTGTCCTTTCTCAAACGTACTCATCTCGCCGACCAAACCGACCATGTTGCCACGCTGCCCCATCGGCGCCCGCGAGATGAATACAATTCTCGCCACGGCAATCTTGCCGCCAAACCTATAATAGGAACAGTCTACCCACTGGTGATCCGTTTGCACAGATTAAAGCGAAGGAATCGTCGCGAATCCAAGGACGCGGTGGTTGACATGCGAATGTAATTTGGGATACTTGGGGCTTGTTGTGAAATTTCTGAGAGGAAGGAAGGCGACCCATGGCAAACTCCATCCTGGAAGCGGTGAAAATCGGACTCTGGGATTTCCAGCCGCATACGGTCGATTACAACGAACTCGAGGCCTCCGATGCCACGCCTGGCACGCGCGAGAAGCTCGACATCCTGGCCGAGCACTTGCGCCGCAGCCTGCCAACTTGGCAATTCGAGGATCGTCCTGGCCGGAAATACCCATCCGAACGGCTTGTCAGAAAACCACGGTAGTTGTATCTTTGGACCGCGGTAATTCATCACCGCTTTCGTTTCTAAAGCCGTAATGAATACCGCGTTCCAAGAGTCTACTGGATCTTGGCCGCCTTTCCGAACAGGTTGAAGGACGGCAACTGCCGCCACAACCACCGTGTTTGCACTGCTGCCATGAATTCCCCAATCTGCCGGCGCTGCTCGGGCTCGGCGTGATTACTGCACTGCTCGATCTCCTCCATGACCACTTTACTCACCGAGGAACCACCCTCAGGCCCTTGCGGGGCGCCGCTTTTCAAGCACGCCGACCCGATCTTGTTCCACAGTTCCGCACGAGCCAGGAACCGATCGATATACTCGGTCCTTTGCGAAGCGGGCAACTGCGAGTATTGCTCGACTTTGCTCAGCAACCAGGGTTCCAGGAGTACGGTGACGTTGTGCCACAGCATCCGGCGACGGGAGTCGTCCAGATGCTCGATCGTCGAGTTCAAGTCGTCGGCCTTCTCGAATTCCGTATCCACCCGGCTGAGAATCTTCTGCCGAATCTCCGCCGATTCCTTGCTCAGGTCGCGAAGAACCAGCCAATGAAACAACTCCCGCCGCGTGGCAACCGACGGATCGGGCAAGGGAGCATAGACCATCAACAGGCCCGCCCCCGCCGCCACGCTCAACATCGCCACCACAACCCCGGCGATGAGCAAGCCGTATCGTCCTCGAATCACGTCCAATTCTCCTGTTTTTTCGATCTTCCGGGTCTGGCTGCGAATGATGGGCAATCGTAGGGTGGGACAGTTCGCGAGCGCCGGCCCACCACCTGTCATTCTCGATTGCCACTCTCCAAAGGCTCGGGAATTGGGAAAGTGTAACGCGCATCTTGCCTTTACGCCAGTTGGCCTGCCTTCCCCCCGTGGTTTTTTCGTAGAACCGATTGCAATCCGTTCAAACGGCATAAGTTCCTTTTTGCGGAGTTTGCCCCCGGCGGCGATGGGATCCGGATTGACTCCGGCGCGGAAAAATGGCACGCTGAAGGTCTATAAGGCTGCCCGGATAGCCTCAAAGAACTGCCCCTTCCACGAATTTCCTGGCGGAGATCCTCCCATGCCCGTTTGCTCATGGTTATTTACCTCGCTGCTGGTGAGCCAGATTGGCGGCAATTCTTCCGTCCCCGTGACTGTGTCGCCAACCACGACAACTCCGCATGCCCAAGCAGTTCCCGCCGCAAACCGTCCTGAAAACCATTCCATCGGGGGGAACAACACCCACCATCCCGCTGCACCGGCGGTGGCAGGACAGGATGCCATCCCCTCCCACTACACGCCGACAACCGCCCAGCTTCTGGCCGACGCCCTCAGCCTCCCGCCAGGCACTACGATTGCCGGCCAGCAGGTCTCGCTGGTTTCGGTCGTCGCCACGGCGCCGGAACGTCAGCGGCAAATCGAGGCGGTCCATGCCTATTGGAGGCTGACCGAGGCCATCGGCGAATATCATTTCGCTTTCGAGCGCCAGCAGCGGCTCGCCCCACTGCGGTCGGGAAATAACGAAGCGGCCGATCTGCGGACCGCCCGGGCGATCGCCGGCGCTCAAATCCGCGAGGCCGAACTGCAGGTCACGGCCGCCCAACACGATCTGGCCGAAATCTTGTTCCTCGTTCCCGGCACTCCCCTGCCCTTGCCCGCCGATCAACCGTTGGTTGGCCCCTATCGCACGCTGTTCGTCGAACTGTTTGCCAGGAAGAGTGCCCCGCAGCGTACCCGGACGCTCGACCAGACGCTGCCGCTTCGCAACCGAGCGGTCGAGAGTCACGCCGCGGCCCTCTTGGCGGCCGAGGACGCCTTGGACGCGGCCCTCGAACTCCAGGCCGGCGGCCAGCAACCCCTGGCCACGGTGCTCTCGGCCTTGGAGGCCCAAGGCCGGCAACAACGGGCCTTTCTGGCCGCCGTTTGTCGTTATAACCACGACATCGCCGATTACGCCCTCTTGGTCGTTTCCCCGCAAACGACGCCGGAACTCCTCGTCGGCACGCTCATCAAGCAGAATCGGCCGGCCGGTCAAAGGGCATCGCCGTTGCCGACCACCGCCACCTACCAGCCACCGATCGTCGCCAGTAGCGTAGGCATCCTGCCTGCGAATAGTAGCGTAGGCATCCTGCCTGCGTCCGGCATCTTGCCTGCGAACCACAACCAGCCAACGCGAGCAGTACCGCCGGGCGGCACACCCGCGCAGCGCCGCAACCGGCCACCGCGATGGGCGCCGAAGAAACGGTGCCCGCCAATTCGTCCGGTGACCCCGGCATCCCGCCGGCCTCGCCCGTAGTTGCCCCTTCCAATCCGTTGCGGAACGATGATCCGCAGGAACCTCGACTGGCCCCGCCGCAGGAATCGGCCATCCCGCTGGTCCCGGAAAAACCGGCGGGGCCCACGATCCGCTCCACCCAAAAGCCGATCAGCGATAGCTCTCCGCAGGCATCCTCGCTGGAGACCTCGTCCGACTCGACCATGAGCACATCGTGCCCGCCTGCGGAGCGAACCGTCAAACTCACGGCCGCTTTGTATGGAGTTCCCGCGGGCGGCACGTCGCCGCTGCGCCTGATCGACTGCCTGCGGACCGCGCCCGCCGGCGGCCGGGCGAAGATCATCGCGGCCTATTGGAATGTCCGGCAGATCGCGGCCCAGCAGCGGAGTCTTGGCGACCAAATCCAATGGCTGGAAGCCCTCGCGCCGACGGCTGCCGCCGAAAATCCTCCCGCCCCGATGGCGATCTTGAAACTTCGCGCGGCCCGTCTGGCGGTCGACGCCGAACGGGCCGATGGTCAGGCCGATTGCACGGTAGCCCAGTTCGACCTGGCAGCGCTTGCCGGTCTTGAAACCTCGAAGTCCCTCCCGCAACCGGTTTCCCTCCCCTCCGTCGGCCGGCCGCCGCTGCTTGCTTCCTCCGGCAGTAGCGTAGGCATCCTGCCTGCGAATAGTAGCGTAGGCATCTTGCCTGCGAATAGTAGCGCCGGCCTCGCCTCTGCATCCTCCGTTCGCCCCTGGTCCCAGCAGCGGCTGGAGGCCACTCTTCCCCAGCGGCAACAGGCGATCCTCGATCAGGCGGCCGCAGTGATCGAAGCCGACGGCTTGCGGACTCAGGCCACGGCCGATTTCCTTGCCGGCCGGTCCTCCGTCGAGCGGGTGCTGACGGGCATCACGGTTCAGGCCAGCGAGACTGCGGCTTTTCTGCGGAGCGTGACCGAATATAATCGGGATCTGGCCCAATATGCGACCATCATCCTGCCCGCGAATACCGAGGCCGAGAAGTTGGCCGCGGCATTGGCGGTTGAATGAGGAGCAGGGCGGAAGGCGGAAAGGAGCCAACTTCCGCCTTCCCCCATCCCCCTTCCGCCTTCCGCCTTCCGCCTTCCGCCTTCCCTTCATGCTGCAAATCGGTCCGCTGGTCATCGATCCGCCGCTGCTGCAGGCCCCCATGGCCGGGTTCACCAATCATGCCTTCCGGCAGGTGGTGCGGAGGCTGGGCGGCGTTGGCTTGCCGGCCACGGAGATGTTCAGCGCCCGCGGGTTTTTGGAGATCGGTTCCCGCCACGATCGCCCGCCCGAGCGGTTGTGGGGCGTTCTGGACGAACCGCGCCCCTTGGCCACACAGATCTGGGACAACGATCCCGTACTCCTGGCGGAGGTCGGCCGGCGACTGGCGCGGGAGTTTCACGTCAGCGTGGTCGACATCAATTTCGGCTGCCCGGTCATGGATGTCGCCGAAAAGGCCCAGAGTGGTTCCTATCTGTTGCGTTTTCCCGACCGGGTGGGCCGAATCGTGACGGCCGTGGCCCGGGCCTGCGCCGACGCCGGTGACGGCCAAGATCCGCCTCGGCGCCTGCCGCGACACGATCAACGCCAGCGACGTGGCCCAGGCGGTGGAAGACGCCGGCGGGGCCGCCTTGACGGTCCACGGCCGCACCGCCGCCGACATGTTCCGCGGACGGGCAGATTGGGACGCGATCGCCCGCGTCAAGCCCTGCCTCTCCCGCATTCCCCTCATCGGCAACGGCGACATCGCCACGCCGCAGGCCATCGTCGAGGCATTCCGCCGCTACGACGTCGACGGCGTGATGATTGGCCGGGCGGCGTTGAACCGTCCCTGGCTTTTCTCCCAGGCCCAGGCCGCTTTGCGTGGCGGGCCGGTCCCGCCGGACCCCGGCCTGGCCGAGCAACGCGAGTTGCTGATCGAACATTTCCATCTCCTGACCGAGCAATTCGGCCCGCAGCAAGCCACGGTGCTGATGCGCAAATTCGCCTGTTGCTACGCCGCCAGCCGCCCCGGCGCCAGGGCGTTCCGCGCTGCCATGGGCAAGGTCGCCACGCCCGCCGAGTTCTTCGCCGCCGTGGAGCACTACTTCCCGCGTGAGGAATCGGAAGAATTGCCCGAACGCTAATCTGCGCTGAAAGACCCTATGCTTTCTTCTATTAGCCGTAGGGCGGGCCGAGTGAAACGAGTCCCACCATATTTCTCGTGTCTCTCATGGTGGGGCTCGTTTCACTCGGCCCACCCTACGGCTTTTGAGATAGTTTCTTAGTGTTCCCTCCCCTTCCCGCCTTTTAATTTCTTGTCGCCTGAATACTCACGGGCGACCGGCCTCTCATAGCGGAACTTGATACATTATTCACTAACTGCTGTTGCAATTTCTTGGTCCACACCGTGCCAGTCCAAATTTGGGCGGCGCGCGGCGGGCTCTCTTGGCGAAAACATCGTGATTTATGGGCCAAGACGTTGAAAACGACCCGAAATCTCGATTGTGCAGTGACGGACAAAACATTACGTGCATTTTGTCTTATGTTCAGCAGCACGGAGTTCATTCCGTAGGCATAGAAAACACCCGGCCGCGGACGGAATTCCGTGCTGCGGAACCTGGCCGGGGCAGCCCTGCGCCGGCTGCCCCGGCCCGCGCGACGCGTTTTGCCTGCCGCGTCGCCGTACCAAATCATCAAAGAGCAAATAACCGTATCAATACAGTATTCGTCGTAACAATCGACAAATATTGCATGTGGAAGAACAACGCGTCCACCTAATAAGTACGTTCCAGCGGCCGGTTTGAGGCAGTGGGCTCGTTCGAATTCCGCTCGGGCGGCCCGCGGGCACGTCGTAAGGCATTGATTCCCGCCATGTTAAGGCCACCGGCAAAAAACCGGATTTCCAGAAAAAGGGGGAACCAAAAAAGCGCGAAACTCCCCCACTTGTTCGTTGGAAAAAGACGGTATGCGGAGTTTCGTTGTCCTGTCTTCCCACCGCTTGGCAAAACCGCGCTCTGTACTCGGTTGCTTTGCACATCGCACTCAGGCGATCCGAACGCGTGGGCTAGCGTCCCGGTCATTTTACCACCGACGCGGGGAGACCGCTGAAAAAGTGCAAACGGATACAACATGTAGTACTGAGTACTCAGTAATCAGTACTATACGTTGTGATAGCGGTAGACTTTTTCAGTGGTCTCGCGGGGTCGGTGGGGCAGGCGATCCCATTCTTGTCGGTCGCAAGGTGGTTGTCAGGGCGTCCTCGTCGGCGATCAGCGTGCCGAAGATGGCGCACATCTCGAAGAAGGCGTGCCAGTCCTTCGACGACCGCATCGCGCCGCCTCGTCGTCACTCAGATAGTGCAAGTTTCGATTTTGCGCAGACCAGTCCCACCCTACAGCCCTATCTGTATATTTCTGAAACGGACCACTAAGTCGAATCCGGAAAGAAAACCGCCTGAAAGAAGCAGGCACAATTAGCCATGCGATGGGAAACGGAATGAATTCCGTGCTACGAAAACGCTACTGTCGGCTAATTTTGCCGGTTTTCGACATCTATTATAACAAGAACCCTTGCTAAAATTAACGACGCGGTGTAAGATATACTGTGTTAGTAATTCATTTCGTGGAGAGCCGGTCCAGGAATGAGCCGCCCGCCGTGCTTGTCGCACGGCACGAGGGCCGTCTGGGATCAGGCTCTGAGGATTGAGAACGGGATAACCATGAGCGTTGAAGCCCCCAATTCCGATGCTGACCTGATGGACTTGATCCGCATTGCGGGTCCTTTGAGCGTCACCGAACTGGCGGATGCGATGGAAGTAACGGCGACGGCCGTACGACAGCGGCTGACTCGGCTGATGAGCCGGTCGATGATCGAGCGCGAGGCGATTCGCGCAGGCCGCGGCCGCCCCAAGCACCGTTACTCCCTTACCGACAAAGGGCTGCGTGAAACGGGCTCGAACTTCACCGATCTTGCCCTGACCCTCTGGCGGGAGATCCGCTCCACCGGCGACGAAAACCTGAGCCGCGACGTCCTGCGGCGGATCTCGCGAGCGTTGGCTGCCGGCTACGCCGCGCAAATCCAAGGCAAGACCGCCGCCGAAAGGCTCCAGTCGCTTTCCGAACTGCTCAACCAACGGCGGATTCCTACCACGGTAGGGTCAACCAACGACCACTCCACCCTGACGGCCCACGCCTGCCCGTATCCGAATCTCGCCGAAGAGGACAGCAACATCTGCACGATGGAAAAAATGATGTTCTCCGAACTCATCGGCAACGAGCTGGAACTGACGCAATGCCGGCTGCACGGGGGAGGCGACTGCCGGTTCGAAAGCACCGAGCAGGAAGCGGCAAGCAGAAAGTAGGCGAAGCGCAAAATCGTTCGTAGTCCCGGCTTGAGCGGCTTCCAAAAACGGACTTTCCGCCTCAAGGCGGGACTAGGACCGGCCGAAAAATAACTTCCGCAATTAAGCGGGAAGTTGTTCTTCGGCCGGACCTAAGAAAGGGCCGCCTGACGGACTTTGCAGTTCTCCTGCAACAGGCAGACTGCCGGTTTGAAACCGGTTCGGGAACGGGTATACTGACTGGTTTGCCCAACAAATCCGGGCTTGATCGTCACCCTGGCAAATCTTGTCACAGCGGGATTTGGTAAGACGACGATCAAGACCGGGTTTATGACACCCTGATGAGACAGGTTGAAAACCTATCCTACTTACGCGACCAGGAACGGATGCATGACTCAGCCTTGGATTGAAGGACGATTCGACCCTAATGTAATGACGACCTCGCTGGAACAGGCGATCAATTGGTCGCGGCAAGCGAGCCTCTGGCCCATGACCTTCGGCATCGCCTGCTGCGCCATCGAAATGATGTGTACGGGGGCCGGCCGATTCGATCTCGATCGGTTCGGCGCGGGGGCCTTTCGGGCCAGCCCGCGACAGTCGGACCTGATGATCGTGGCCGGCACGGTGAATTACAAGATGGCGAGTCGCGTACGGCGGCTTTGGGAACAAATGCCCGATCCGAAGTACGTGATCGCCATGGGCGGCTGCACGATCGGCGGCGGGCCGTACTACCAATACGGCTACAACATCGTGCCCGGCGTCGATTTGATCGTGCCGGTCGACGTGTACGTGCCGGGCTGCCCGCCGCGGCCGGAGTCGCTGCTGGAAGGCATCATGCGGCTCCAGGACCGGATCATGGGGAAGAAGATTACCCGGCCGCGGGAAGATGCCGCGGGAAGCGTGGCCCAGGAAGGCACGCAGGCTGGAAGCCTACGCTACGATGGTTCGCAGGCTGGAAGCCTACGCTACGGGGGAGAGATTGCCGGCGGGACGGCTGCGCCGCAAACGGGCTTTTGGGGCCGCTGGTTCGGACCCGGCGTCAAGGCGCCCGACGAGCTGCCGCTGCCGCACCATTCGGGCTACGTCAACGTGGAAGAAACTCCGCTGGTATTTCATCAACAACAGTTCAAGGCCCAGCAGGCCAAGGCCGAAGGGAAGAAAAGCGAGACATGAGCGACGTTCTGGCGATCAGCGATTTGCACGTTCAGGTGGCGGGCAAGCCGATCTTGAAGGGAGTCAGCCTCTCGATACGCCGCGGCGAAATCCACGCCCTGATGGGTCCCAACGGCTCGGGCAAGAGTACGCTGGGCTTCGCCATCATGGGCCACCCCGGCTATGAAGTGACGGGCGGCCGGATCGAACTCAACGGCCAGGATTTGCTGGCCATGGAACCGCACGAACGGGCCCGCGCCGGCTTGTTCCTGGCCTTCCAGCGGCCGGTGGCGATACCGGGCGTGAAAATGGCCGACTTCCTCCGCCATGCCGTGACCAACGTCCGCCGGCCGGACCGCAAGGAAGGCGAAGAACTGATCCCCATGCGCGAGTTCCGCAAGGAACTCCGCGAGAAGATGGACAACCTGCGGGTCGATGCGGAGTTCGCCCGCCGCTACGTCAACGACGGTTTCTCGGGCGGCGAGTCGAAGCGAGCGGAGATATTGCAGATGGCCATGTTGCGGCCGAAGTTCGCCGTGCTGGACGAGACCGACAGCGGCCTGGACGTCGACGCCGTGCGGCTGGCCAGCCTGAGCATCGCGCAGATCGGCGGCCACGAGATGGGAATCCTGATCATCACGCACCACGAACAACTCTTGGAGTACAACCAGCCGCAATTCACGCACGTGATGCTGGGCGGCCGGATCGTGGAGTCGGGCGGGCCGGAACTGGCGATGGAATTGCACAAGCAAGGTTATGACCGGGTGCGTGCCGCCCATCCGGAGGCGCTGGCCGACGAGGCCGCGATGAGCGCGGCGGCCAATGCCAGTTGAATCCGCAAACGCCACCGCCGGGTTTATCCCGGTGGAGCGATGATTGGCAGCTAACGGGCCTTTCCCGCGGTGAAGTGGCGGCGGGCGAGATGCGTTAGCTGCCAATCATCGCTCCACCGACGCAAGGTCGGTGGTGGCGCGTACAGTTCCGAGTAAGTTAACAACAGGAGGCGAAACGCCGCCGGCATTTACATGCTCTCCCGGTGTTTCGACAAATCGATGGCAACGGATACTAAACCCCGCCCGGGCGATGTCCTGGGCGAAATCAATAAGTACGATTTCCGCAACGAAGAGCACTTCGTGTTCAAGGCCCGCAAGGGACTGGACCGGCAGATCGTCGAGGAGATCTCGGCCATGAAGGGCGAGCCGCCGTGGATGCGGGAATTTCGCCTCAAGAGCCTGGAGATCTTCAATTCCAAGCCGATGCCGCTGTGGGGCGGCCGGATCAACATCAATTTCCAGGACGTGTTCTACTATCTCAAGCCCACCGACGGCCAGAGCCACTCGTGGGAAGACGTGCCGGCGGAGATCAAGACCACGTTCGACAAGCTGGGGATTCCCGACGCCGAGAAGAAGTTCCTCTCCGGCGTGAAGGCCCAGTACGAGAGCGAGGTGGTCTACGGCTCGCTCCGCGAGGACATGGCCAAACTCGGGGTGATCTTCACCGACACCGACACGGCCGTGCGCGAGCATCCGGACCTGCTGCGCGAGTATTTCAGCACGATCATCCCGCCCAGCGACAACAAGTTCGCCGCCTTGAATTCGGCGGTCTGGTCGGGCGGATCGTTCGTCTACGTGCCCAAGGGCGTCAAGGTGGCGTTTCCCTTGCAGGCCTATTTCCGCATCAACGCCGCCAACATGGGCCAGTTCGAGCGGACGTTGATCATCGTCGACGAAGGCGCCCAAGTGCATTACGTGGAAGGCTGTACGGCCCCCATGTACAGCACGGAAAGCCTGCACTCGGCCGTGGTGGAAGTGGTCGCCAAGCGCGGCTCCCGCGTCCGCTACACCACGATCCAGAACTGGGCCAACAACATCTACAACCTGGTGACCAAGCGGGCCATGGCCTACGGCGATTCGCTGGTGGAGTGGGTCGACGGCAACCTCGGCAGCCGCTTGACGATGAAATACCCGTCGATTTACATGATGGAGCCGGGGGCCCGCGGCGAAGTGCTGTCCGTGGCTTTCGCGTCGGCCGGCCAACACCAGGACGCCGGCGCCAAGGTCGTTCACTGCGCCCCGCACACCTCCAGCCGCATCGTCTCGAAGTCGATCTCCAAGAACGGCGGCCGGGCCAGCTATCGCGGCCTGTGCAAGATCATGCCGGGGGCCAAGAAGTCGAAGTCGAGCGTCGTCTGCGACGCCCTGATCCTCGACCCCCAGAGCCGCAGCGACACCTATCCGTACCTCGAGATCGACGAGCAGGACGTGAACGTCGGCCACGAGGCCAGCGTGTCGCGGATCGGCGAAGAGCAATTGTTCTATCTCGCCAGCCGCGGGCTGAGCGAAGCCGAGGCCTCGACGATGATCGTCAGCGGCTTCATCGAACCCCTGGTCAAGGAACTGCCGATGGAATATGCCGTGGAAATGAATCGCCTGATCGAGCTGCAGATGGAGGGAACCGTCGGCTAGCATGACCGAAACCGTTACGAGCGGAGTTACCCAAGCGGCGTTCGAGGCGTTTCTTGCCTCGCGACTGGAGCCGCGCTGGCTGACCGATCTGAGGCGAAATGCCTGGAAGGCATTTCAGGAGATGCCGCTGCCGCACGACCTGCCGGCCGGACCGCTGCTGGAAGAATGGCGGCGGACCGACATTCGCCGCTTCCGCATGGAGAAGTTTCCGCTGCCGAATCACGCAGGCGAGACGCCTACGCTACGAGATGACGCAGGCGGGACGCCTACGCTACTGAATCACGCCGGCGGGACGCCTACGCTAGAAAGTCCCGTCCCGATTGCGACAGGTTGCAAACCTATCCTACAGGTCGCGCCGCTGTTGACTGCGGGCGTCGAACTGGCGGGTCATACGTCGGCCGTCGATAGTTGCCCGGGCGAAAGCCGGTTGGATCCCGACTTGGCTGCGCGGGGCGTACTCTTCGGCAGCCTGGACGAATTGGTCGGGCAGCACGGCGCCCGCATCGAGCCGTACTTGTTCACCCGCGCGATCGACCCGCTGTACGACAAGTTTTCCGCGTGGCACGCGGCCTGCTGGTCGGGCGGGATGATGCTGTACGTGCCCAAGGGCGTGCGGATCGAGCGGCCGCTGCATATGTTTTCGGCCCTGTCGGCGGGGCAGAGCGATTTCGGCCACGCCTTGATCGTCCTGGAAGAAGGCGCCGAAGCCACGGTGCTGGCCGAGACCGCCAGCAGCGATCCGACGGCGGCGGGCTTGCACTGCGGCGCGGTGGAGATCCTCGTCGGGCCGGGCGCCCGCTTGCGTTACGTCAACTTGCAGAACTGGGGCAGCGGCGTCTGGCACTTCGCCCATCAGAAGGCCCTGGTCGGCCGCGACGCCTCCCTGCAATGGACCATCGGCGCCTTGGGCAGCCACCTGGCCAAAGTCAATCAGCAGGTGGCCTTGGTCGGCGAGGGGGCCCACGCCCAGGTCAACGGCGCGATGTTCACGGACGGCACGCAGCACCTTTCCTATCACACCTTCCAGCACCACGAGGCGCCGCATTGCACCAGCAACCTGCTGTACAAGGGCGCGCTGCAGGGCGAGTCCCGCATTGTCTGGCGGGGCATGATCAAGGTCGATCGCGACGCCCAGAAGACCGACGGCTACCAGCGCGACGACAATCTGATCCTCAGCGAAGCGGCCCGCGCCGACTCGATCCCGGGACTGGAGATCGAGGCCGACGACGTGAAGTGCTCGCACGGGGCCACGGCCGGACGCGTCGACGACGAGCAGGTGTTTTACGCCCAGGCCCGCGGGCTGACGCGGAAGGAGGCGATCCGCATGATCGTGACCGGCTTCTTCCAGCAGGTGTTCGATCGGATCACGGTGGAGAGCGTCCGCGAGGCGTTGGGCGCGGCGATCGGGCGAAGGGTGCGGGAATATGAGTGATTTCGTCCGCGTCTGCAAGGTCGGCGACGTGCCCGATCCGGGCAAGCAGATTTTCGAGGTCGGCGAGCGGTACGTGGTGCTGTTCCACGTCGACGGCGGATTTTACGCCCTGGACGACGTCTGCACGCATGACGGCGGCCCGTTGGGCGAGGGTTTTCTGGAAGGATACACGATTGCCTGTCCGCGGCACGGCGCCAAGTTCGACATTCGCGACGGCCGCGTGCTGTGCATGCCGGCCACCAGCGGCACGCCTGCGCACGAGGTCAAGGTGGAAGGCGACGAGGTGTTCGTGAAGCTCGTCGACCGGCCGAAAAAGAAATACGTTTGGGGATGAATGCCATGCCTATCCAGGAAGAATCGGTCTATTCGGCGTTGAAGCAGGTCCGCGACCCGGAGTTGATGGTCAACGTCGTCGATCTGGGGTTGATCTACGGGATTGCCCTGGAAGAAGCGGGCGAGAAGACGAACTTGGGCGTGATGATGACGATGACCACGCCCGCCTGTCCCTACGGCCCGCAGTTGGTGGCCGACGTCCGCGACGTCTTGCTGGCGATGGACGGCGTCGGCGCGGTGAAGGTCGAGGTCACGCTCAATCCGCCCTGGTCGCCAGAGTTGATGACCGAAGCCGCGCGGGACGAATTGGGGATGTTTTGAGCCCCGTAGCGTAGGCATCCTGCCTGCGTCCGTCCGTAGCGTAGGCATCCTGCCTGCGTCCGTCCGTAGCGTAGGCATCCTGCCTGCGTCCGTCCGTAGCGTAGGCATCCTGCCTGCCTGCGGAGAAGATTCACCGGCAGGACGTCTGCGTTTCCAACGCTTGCCCTACGGCAGGGCAATTCCGCTTCCGCAGCCTAATCGAAATTCGTCGGGCGACAAATGGGCCTTGACGGGGTTGTCGTCCACGTAACGATCGAGGTGCTGCAACTCCTCATCGTCACGAACGACGTGGTCGAACGGCTCTTTCTGCCAAAGCGTTCCCCGGCGGCCGATGAGCTTGTTGATCTGATTGGCCGTGTAGGATTTCCACGAATGCGCAATTGCCGACAGATCACTTCCAGGCCAAGGGAGCACCAGCGCATGAACGTGGTTCGGCATGATCACGTACCGCCCAAGAGAATATCGCTGGCGATCGAAGTGTTGCAGTGCGCCCTCGACAATGTTCGCCACGGGCGGCTGTTTGAGCCAGCACTCTCCATACGCTGCGGACAAGTATTGCTCAATTCTTTCAGAAAACAACTCCTGGTATTTCCGCCGGTTGGCTGGAGAAATCGGCTTAGGATGCTGCTTTAGCCATGCGAGACGTTGTGTCTTGAGGTTGCACAAGATGACCTGTGGCAGGGAATCCGCCAGCCGGAAGGTTACGAAGTAGGCCGCTCCCTCTTGGCGCCAATGCGGCAGATTTCGCACGCGGACATCCAACTCAGCCTCTGGATCGAACGCCTGCAAAACAGGCTTCCATTCTTCCTGTAGCGTAGGCATCTTGCCTGCGTCCGTCCGTAGCGTAGGCATCCTGCCTGCGTCCGTCCGTAGCGTAGGCATCCTGCCTGCGTCCGTCCGTAGCGTAGGCATCCTGCCTGCGTCCGTCCGTAGCGTAGGCATCTTGCCTGCGTCCGTCCGTAGCGTAGGCATCTTGCCTGCGTCCGTCCCGATCTCGCTTTCGTCTATAAGCTGGCCAGATACGGCAGGCGAGTTTTCGCTTTCAGACGCAGGCAGGATGCCTATGCTGCGATTCGCAGGCAGGATGCCTACGCTACGGGGCTCAAACTCGACAACGGCCCCTTCGGGCAAATCGACGGCATCGAGCGGACGAAATATCCCATTGCCGAAAACAGCTCGCACTTTTGTCATGGAGCAACCTCGCTCGGGCGAATACGGCGACTTTGATTGACAGTACACATCGATCCGTTCGCTGTCAAGGAGTACATGACTCTGGGTTTGCAGGCAAGATGCCTACCGCTTTCAGACGCAGGCAGGATGCCTACGCTACGATTCGCAGGCAGGATGCCTACGCTACTTTCCGGCAACGTCCAGCAACGTCAGCACGACGGCATATCCCGGGAAGAAATTGGCGGAGCCGACGGGCTTGGTGATCAGGGGCTTGGCCTCCGCCTTGCTATACAGATAAAAGACGCCCGCGCTGAGATTCACGCTGCGAATCTGCTCGTAGGGCAAGAGTTCGACCGGACCGCTGGCCAGACCCAACAACTTCGCGCGGCGGAACTGCAAGCCCTGGGGCAGGAAGACCACGTCGCCCATCCAGGGCACGCTACGGCCAGCCCGCAAGTCGCCCAGCATGCGATTGGCAATCATCTTGGCAATGTGGTCGCGCAGGTCGTCGAGATCGGCGTCCAGGTTCTGGACCTTGGCCGAGTAGCGGATCGTTCCCCGCGGGGCCCGGAAGATCAAACTCATCTGGGTTCCCGTATAGGCGCCTTTGTAGAACATGCGCGTGGCGGAGTAGGTGAATTCCGTGATCTCGTCATACAGCAGGCGGAACTCGTTGCGACCGCGGCGGCGAATCAAGCCCAGTTCGTGGCAGCGGAAGCAATAGCGTCCGAAGGCCACGCCCAACAGCAACGACGCAACGGCGGCGGCCAGCAGGAGCACGCCCAGGGCGTGCGGGTGGCGTCCGAACAGCATGACCGCGCCCGCCACGCTGCCCCCGACGGCCAGGAGGATGCCCAGCCACAGTCCTTCGTTCCGGCGGCGTTCGAACAGCAGGCGGCCCATGCCCGATGCGCCGGAGGCGGCCTCGGACGGGCCCGGGCCGCCGGAACCTTCGCGCTGATGTTCGACCCACTCGCTCAGCAGCGCCGCCAGCACGGAGGCGTTCTTGGAATCGGGACTGATCCTCGCGGCCGGTTCGTCCTGCCCCCGCCGCCAGAGACAGATTTTGCCGTCGAAGACCGCCACCTTGTCGATATCGGCAAAGGGCAGGCTTTCCACGCTTCGCCCGCGGGCAATCGACAATTGCATGGCGACGAGCGTCCAGCCTTCGCCTTCCAGCATGGCGCCGCCGGCCAGGCCGGCGGCAGTCCGTTGCTTGAGGTCCTCGATCAGACGCGCGATGAGGGCGGCCAAGGGGTCGCTGCCGTTGACGGGAATGCGATTGGTCATGCACATCGGCTGGTCACTGTCGGCGGTCCAAACCTCAAAACGGCGGACGACACCCTTGAGAAGGCCGGCGGAGAACTTCGACGTCCGCTTGATGCGCACGGCGACCACCTGGGAGTCCGGCACGTCGATATCCGCGGGACCGCCGAGCCAGCGGAAGCCGCTGCCGGTGTCGAGCACGCGGCGCTCGGCCGCCTTTTGCCGGGCGGCGCGGACCTCGTTGACCACCAGCAGGCAAACGGCAACGCCGCCGACCAGGACGCCCGGCACGGAGCCATCCGGGACAAACGCGACCAGGGCAATTCCCGCCATCAAGGCCAGAACGCCAAGGACGCGCAAGAGAGGCTTCAGCCAAGCGTTTTCCCGATCGTTGACGGGGATCTCTGCTGCCACTACCCGTTCTCCTGCGGCCTGAGCGATGAAAGAGCAGACCTGGGGAACCTCACAAGTTGTCGCCTAGAGTTTGGAAGGAACGGGATCGTCGAACTCGAAGTTGGCAAATGACATTTTCGTCTCCTCGGGGGTAAGCAACAGAACCGTACTGATATCACTCTGTACATCGTCGGGCAGTCGGCCGAGATACCGCCACGCCTGCTGACTCCGCTGCGGCTTGCTTTGCCCGGAAAAATCCGGATCGATGATCCGAATTCGCACGGAAACGGAATTCTGGCGATACAGATCTATTTCCGACCGCAGGTGGTCAGCTTCGTAGGTGCGGAGTGCCTCGACAATCTTGTCGATGACTTCGTCGGGCTTTCCACGTGGAATTCGAACCGCCATTTCAGAGTCTCCCGTCGGCCCACCGGATGATCGCCACTGCCGCGGCCAAAAACGCCTCGGCCTCGTCTTCCCGAACGGAACGAGGCGTGTAGCGGAGATCCGTTGACCAATCGTTTACAAGGGTGAAGTGCTGGGTAATCTCGCGCGGAAATCGCGCACCTCCGTTCGTAAGGTACAAGCTGCGAAGCCACTCGTATTCATGTGCCTTGGGCCCTCGGAACGATCGAAAGGTGTCAGTTCGCTTCGCGGTCGGCACTGCCATGAGGACCAAGGCTTTCAGAATACACTCAATCCCATAGCCCGCAAGATAAACCGCTCCCGTTGTGTACTCAGCTTTCAGCAGAACTTCCGCTTCTTCATAGCGCTGGAAAGCACATCGATAGTAGAGGCGGGCGTCAGTGGAGTTCGGGATCGCCATCTGACAAACCTATCTACTACCCAATTACTCAACCGCGCCCGACACGGAGTCACCGGAAACAGCTTCGAGACCACGTTGTCGATCGCGACTCGCTGGACAATGGCATTTATTCTAAAGCCCTTATGCGGATAAATCAATGCTCTGATTTGACAACTTCTCTTCCGCGCTTTACAATCCAGACCATGGTGGGTGTGCCGGAACCGCCCGCCGACGTGAAGGCACAGCGGTTTCTCCGTAAGACGGATTTCAATCCGTTCCTGGAAGCCCGATGGGGCACCCGCTTGCGGGTCAGCGAGGAATCGGCGTTCCCCCCTCGTTCGCGGACACTCCTCGCTGGCGCGTCGGACTTCCGTGTTCACGGCATTTCCACTGAACCGACTGAGAGGCTATCCCGAAAGTTTTCACGGTTATTTGCGGTATTGAAGCCCGACGCGCCAGCGAGGAATCGGCTTTCCTGGCTGTTCGCGGCACATTCCTCGCTGACCCGCGAGCGGGTGCCCTGTCGGGCTTCAATGTCGATTTGCGGCTAAGAACTTTCCGGATAGCCTCTGAATTCCATTTTACCAAGCTTTGCATCCCCCCTGCCAGAGAGGGAGATTCCATGCCACAAGCCATTGTCGACCCGGAAGAACTGCGGCGGTTCGCCCAGAATCTGAAGAAGTTCAGCAGCGAGGTCCAGGACCGCGTCACCTCGCTGGGGGCCCAAATGGCGGCCCTGGAACGCACCTGGCGGGACCAGGAACAAAAGAAATTCGCCGAAGAGTTCGAGCAGCACATGCGGACCATCGCCCGCTTCGTCGAGGTCATCGAACACCATGTTCCTTATCTGCATCGCAAGGCCGAAATCATCGACGAGTATCTCCAGCAGCGTTAGCAGGCAATGACATCATGGGCCAGGCCCGACTCACAAGAATCGATGCCGTCGCAGGAGATGGCCGCCGCGGTCGACGCCTTTCGCAACGAGGCGACGGCGGCCGTGGAAAGCCTCGACATGGAGATCCGCCGCGCCTTGGAGTGGATCCATCACGATCGCCACGACCATTGGAACCACCAGGTCCGCCGCGGCTGGGAACGCATCACCGAGGCCCGCGTGCAGCTCCAGCAAGCGATGACGGCCCGCCGCATCGGCGAACACGATCCGGCTTGCATCGACGAAAAGAAGGCCCTGGCCCGAGCGAAGCAGCGGCTGGAGATTGCCCAGGAGAAGGTCGAAGCGGTACGGCATTGTGCCCGGGCGATCGACCATGCGGTGGATGAGTATCGGGGGGCGCGGACGCCGCTTTCCAGTTGGCTGGAATCGGAGGCCCCGAAGGCCCTGGCGGCCTTGCGGCGGATGATGGACAACCTGGAGGACTACCTGGCCCTGCACGCCCCCGGCGGCCGGTCGGCCGGCGCGAGTCCTGCGGCCGTCATCGAGAAAGCGGCGCCGATCGTTTCTTCCGGCGGCGGTGTTTCGAGCAGGGTGGGTTCTAGCTCGCCCAGCGTCGAGCAATCGGCAACGACCACGTCTTCCGAGGGGGCCGCCCTCAATCCCGATCCTGATGGCGGGCTAAAGCCCATCCTACCATCTTCCGACGATGCGGCCGTCAATCCCGATACCAACAGCCCGGCAAAACCGGCAGGAGGCCCGTCATGAGGCTTTGGGACCTGACGGCGGGAGCGGCCAAGCTGGAATTGGCTTTGAAGACGCTGCAAACCAAGACGGCCGACATCGGCGAGGCCTGGAGCGACGAAGCCTACGACCGCTTCCTGGAAACCTACCTGGAACCGATCGAGCCGCGGATGAAGACGATGATCGACGCCATCCACCGGCTGTCCGAGGTGCTGAACACGGCCGAACGGCAGTGTCGCGATGAAAATTCATGAGGCCGCATGATGACCGAGCCCTTTTCTCCGGACGGACCGCAGCAGATCCTCAGCGACTTGTGTCGCCTGGCGGCCGAGCGCGTGCCGGCGGAGGAGGCCATTGCGGCCGGCTTTCAAGCCCGCAATGAGGCGGCCGAAAAGGCCTACCAGGAGGCCCAGGAGGCGCTGACCGCCCGCTACCAGGAAGAGAAAGCGGCGGCCGAGGCCGAGGACGCGGCGCTTGCGCAAGGAGGCGAACGAGCGCTTCGAGAGCGAGCATGCCGCCGTGCTGCGGCAATATGAAGAGGCCCGGCAGGACGTTGCCGAGCGCTTCGAGACCGAGAAGGTCGCCGCCGAGCAGGAGATGCAAAACGCCCAATGGGAAGCGAGCACCATTGCCGAAGCGGCCAAAGGCGGTTCGGGCGTGCAGTTGAAAGAGATCCAGGCCCAGTTGGAATCGCGCTGGCAGGAGCTGCAAACGATCCACCGCCAGGCCGTCGCACTCTTGAATCGCTGGGGGCAGTGGCGCGACTTCGTCGATCCGCAGCCGGTCAGCATGCTGCTGGAGCGGCACCCCATGCGCCGCTTCTGCCATGCCTTGGACATGGCCCGCACCCAGTACCATGCCCTCGCCAGCCTGTTCATGCCGCGGCTCGTCCAGGGTTTGCGGCCGATGGGCATCTTCTTTTTGCTGTGGGCCGTCATGACCGTGCCGGCCGGGGCCTTGTTCGGCTGGAACAACATCGAGCACTGGGTCATGGCCAGTGCCGCGACAGCGATCTTCCTCTTGGCTTTCCATCGGCGTGCCGGTCAACATCCTGGCGCGGCGGCGGTGCGCCGACTGCTACCTGGCCTTGCGGCGGACGATGCTCGAAGCGGGCCTGGATCGCAGTTCCACGCTGGAGATGGCCAAGGGCGACTGCCCAACGCTTGTTGGAGGCCATCGACTCCCGCCAGCGGGCCGAGATCGGCCGGGCCAACGAGCGGCTTTTTGCCGCGATGGGCGCGAGCCTTGCGCGGCGGGAGCGCGAGACGGCCGAGATCGAGGCCACCTACCCGCCGCGGCTGGCCGCGATCCAGGCCGCCCGCGATCAGGTCCTTGCAGCAGGCCGATGCGAAGTACCCTCCCCTGCTCCGCGAAATGGAAAGCCGCTACCAGGCCCAATCGGCCGCCTTGCGCGAGACCCGCCAGCAGGCCCTCGCCGCCAGCAAGGCCCAGCACGAGCGCGAGTGGAACGAAATGGCCCAGCGCTGGAACGCCGGCGTCGCCCGCTTCGTCGAAGCGGTGGAAGCCATCCGCAAGAACTGCGAGCGGTTGTTTCCCGACTGGAATGCGGCCGACGCACCCTCGTGGACGCCGCCCGCCGAAACGCCGGCTGCCGTCCGTTTCGGGCAAATCAACGTGCAATTGGCCAAGATCCGCGGCGGCATCCCCGACGACCCGCGTCTGAAGCCGCCGGCCACCGAGTTCACCCTGCCGCTGCTCTTGCCGCTGCCCGACCACTCGCTGCTGTTGCTCAAGGCGGGCGAGGCCGGCCGCGCCAAGGCGATCGAGTCGCTCCAGGCCTCGATGCTGCGGCTGCTGACCTCGATGCCGCCGGGCAAGATCCGCTTCACGATCTTCGACCCGGTCGGCCTGGGCGAGAATTTCTCGGCCTTCATGCACCTGGCCGACTTCGACGAGCAACTCGTCTCCAGCCGCATCTGGACCGACTCCGACCACATCGAGCAGCGGCTGGCCGACCTCACGCAGCACATGGAGAACGTGATCCAGGTCTATCTCCGCAACGAGTTCGAGTCGATCCTGGAATACAACGCCTTCGCCGGCGAGATGGCCGAGCCGTACCGCATCCTGGTGATCGCCAACTTCCCGGCGAACTTCACCGAGACGGCCGTGCAGCGGCTGAAGAGCATCGTGGCCAGCGGGGCCCGCTGCGGCGTGTTCGTCCTGCTGGGCGTCGATTCCACGCTCACGGCGCCGCATAACGTCCGCGTGTCCGACCTCGATGCCGGCGCCCTGCTGCTGCGCTCGGAGAAGGGCCAGTTCGTCTGGAAGCATCCCGAATACGGCGCGGCGCCCGTGACGCTCGACGCCCCGCCGCCGCCCGAGCGGTTCACCGAGATCGTGCGTGCCGTGGGCCACGAGGTCCGCGACGCCGGCCGCGTCGAGGTGCCGTTCCACTGCGTCATTCCCGCCGAAGATGCCTGGTGGACCAGCGACAGCCGCGGCGGCATCGACGTCCCCCTGGGCCGCGCCGGCGCGATGAAACTCCAGAACCTCGACCTGGGCCACGGCACCTCGCAGCACGTGCTGATCTCCGGCAAGACCGGCTCCGGCAAGTCGACCCTGCTGCACGTGCTGATCACCAACGTGGCCCTCCGCTATAGTCCCGACGAGGTCGAGCTGTACCTCGTCGACTTCAAGAAGGGCGTGGAGTTCAAGGCCTACTCGCGGCACCAGTTGCCGCACGCCCGGGTGATCGCCATCGAGAGCGAGCGGGAGTTCGGCCTGAGCGTGTTGCAGCGGCTCGACGCCGAGCTGCGGTCCCGCGGCGACCAGTTCCGCCGGCTGGGCGTGCAGGACCTCAAGGGCTTCCGCAACGGCCAGCCCGACGAGAAGCTGGCCCGCATCCTGCTTGATGATCGACGAGTTCCAGGAGCTGTTCGTCGAGGACGATCGCATCGCCCAGGAAGCGGCGCTGCTCCTGGACCGCCTCGTGCGGCAAGGCCGTGCCTTCGGCATCCACGTGCTGCTGGGCTCGCAAACGCTGGGCGGGGCCTACTCGCTGGCCCGCAGCACGATCGGCCAGATGGCGGTGCGGATCGCCTTGCAGTGCAGCGAGGCCGACGCCCACCTGATCCTCAGCGAGGAGAACACGGCCGCCCGGCTGCTGACCCGGCCCGGCGAAGCGATCTACAACGACGCCAACGGCCTGTTCGAAGGGAACCATCCCTTCCAGATCGTCTGGCTCTCGGACGACGAGCGCGACGACTACCTCCACCGCCTGTCCGAGTTCAGCAACCGCAGGCAGGATGCCTGCGCGCAAACGGCCAGCATCCGCCGGCCGCCGCCGATCGTCTTCGAAGGCAATGTTCCCGCCGATCAGAGCGAGAACCCCGAGTTGCAAGCCAGCCTGGCGCGCGTAGCGTAGGCACGCCGGCGTCACGCCGCGGCAGACGCCTACGCACGGACGCAGGCGAGACGCCTGCACGCCACGAGTGCACGGAACCGCATTTCTGGCTCGGCTCGGCCGTGGCCATCAAGGGACCGACCTCCGCGGTCTTCGCCCGCCAGGCCGGCAGCAACCTGCTCCTGGCCGGCCATCGCGAGGAGGCCAGCCTGGGCGTCATGGCCACGGGGTTGATCGGCCTGGCCGCGCAACATGCTCCCGGCCTGGGCCCAGGCAAGCCTGACCGACGCGTGCGGTTCCGCATCCTCGACGGCACGCGGCCGGAGGCCCCGGAGGCCGGCTACTGGCAGCGCGTGGTCGAGGTCTTGCCCCACGACGTGGCGATCGGCCAGGTCCGCGAGGCCCCCGAGATGCTCGGCGAACTTTTCGCGGAGTTGGCCCGCCGCCAACAGGAAGGCCAGGACAGCTTGCCGCCGATCTACCTGTTGATTTACAATCTGGCGCGGTTCCGCGATCTCCGCAAAGAGGACGATTTTTCCTTCGGCCGCGAGGACGACAAGCCGGCCACGCCGGGAAAGATGTTTTCCACGATTCTCCGCGACGGGCCGGCCTGCGGGATTCACACCATCGCCTGGTGCGATTCTTACGCCACGGTCAACCGCCTGCTCGACCGGCAGGGCCTCCGCGACTTCGACCTGCGGGTGTTGTTCCAGATGAACGCCACCGACAGCAGCAGCCTGATGGACTCGCCCGACGCGGCCCGGCTGGGCGTGCATCGGGCCATTTTCTACGACGGCGGTCACGGCCAGATGGAGAAGTTCCGGCCCTACGGGCTGCCTTCCGCGGCGTGGCTCGCCGAGGTGCGGCGGCAGTTGTTCCACCGGGCGGTGGCAGCGAAATAGTAAAGTAGGGTGGGCCGAGCAAAACGAGTGCGACCAGAAAAATGGTGGGACTCGTTTTACTCGGCCCAACCTACTTTATCGGCCAGTCATGCCCGATTGGTGCTGTACAGCAAGGCCACGGCCACGGGGTTCAGCGCTTTGTTCGAAGTGGACCCGTTGGCTGACGACCCGTTCGACCCACCCAGGACCGCGATCAACGCCGCGTCGTTCACGCTGGCGCTGGCCTTCACGGTCTTGGCGGGCGGATCGAGAATCGTCGTGGAAGTGCTCGCCTTGCTCCCGCCAACGTCCGCGATGCTGACGGTGACGTTATAGGACGTCGCCGTCGACGGGTTGTACATGTGGGTGCCCACCACGTCGAACCCGCTGCCATCGACCACGATATTGCCGATCGTCGCTTGCGGCGTAAGGTTGGTGACGACCGAGGTCGTGCCGTCGCCCCAGTTGATCGTGGCCGTGTAATCGCCTGGCTGGCCCGCCGAGTTCTCCGTGGTGAACTGTGCCACGGCGTTGGGATCCATATCGGTAAACTTCGCCACGGTGGTCGTGAACGAATTACCCGCGATCGCCGTGCCGGACGGCACCGTGACAGGGTGCGCGCTCAACGGCGCGTCGCCCACGCTGGCGTTCGTGTCATGCACGGTCACGCTGCTGCCAGTATTGTCGTTGATGGTCACCGTGATCTGGTAGGCGCCCTCTTCGGCGTAGGCATGAACTCCGCTGACTGCGTAGTGACTGGAGGTTGCGTCTGAGAACAGCAGGCTCACGTTGCCCGAACCGTTGGTGAACGCCGTCGTCGTGCCGTCACCCCAGTTGATCGTCCCGGAGAACGCGCTGGTCGGGGTTGATCGAATGGCGTCGGTGAAGGCCCCCGCAAGCTGGTAGGACCAGGATGTGCCTTCATACGTATTGATGGTCTCCAAGGGCTCCTGGAACGGCGTGAGCACGTTTGCGTTGATGACAGTCGCCGTACTGCTGGCGGTTGCGGAATTCGTGGGACCATCGTTGATGGTCACGTGGACTGGGAAGCTGCCGGCCGCAGTGTACGTGTAGCTGCCCTGTACGTCCCAGACGTGATGGGCCGCGTCATACACGAAACTGCCGGGGCTGGTGCCGCCGTCGCCCCAGGCGATGCTGGCACTATAGTCGGCCTGTAAGGTATTCGACGGATTGCCGCCGTCGATGAATGTCGCCACCGTCACCGGCCCGGTGGATTGCCCCTGCTTCGCGTTGACCGCCACGCCCGTGACGCTGGTCAACGGCACGTCGGCCACGGTGGCCGTGCTGCTGGCCGTCGCGGAATTGGCAGGACCGTCGTTGATGGTCACGCTGATCGGGTCGCTGCCGGCGTCGGTGTACGTATGACTGCCCCGCACGTCCCAGACGCGATGGGCCGTGTCGTACACGAAACTGCCGGAGCTGGTGCCGCCGTCGCCCCAGGCGATACTTGCGCTATAGTCGGCCTGCAAGGTGTTCGACGGATTGCCGGCGTCGATGAACGTCGCCACCGTCACCACCCCGGTGGAACTTGCCTCCGTCGCGGCGACCGTCACGCCCGTGACGCTGGTCAACGGCACGTCGGCCACGGTGGCCGTGCTGCTAGCGCTTGCGGAATTGGCGGGACCGTCGTTGATGGTCACGCTGATCGGGTCGCTGCCAGCCTCGGCGTAAGTATGGCTGCCTCGCACGTCCCAGACGTGATGGGCCGCGTCGTACACGAAACTGCCAGGACTGGTGCCGCCGTCGCCCCACGCGATGCTGGCGCTATAGTCGGCCTGCAAGGTGTTCGACGGATTGCCGCCGTCGGTGAACGTCGCCACCGTCACCGGCCCGGTGGAACTTGCCTCCGTCGCGACGACTGCCACACCCGTGACGCTGGTCAACGGCACGTCGGCCACGGTGGCCGTGCTGCTAGCGCTTGCGGAATTGGCGGGACCGTCGTTGATGGTCACGCTGATCGGGTCGCTGCCAGCCTCGGCGTAAGTATGGCTGCCTCGCACGTCCCAGACGTGATGGGCCGCGTCGTACACGAAACTGCCGGGGCTCGTGCCGCCGTCGCCCCAGGTGATGCTGGCGCTATAGTCGGACTGCAGCGAGTTCGACGGATTGCCGCCGTCGGTGAACGTCGCCACCGTCACCGGCCCGGTGGAACTTGCCTCCGTCGCGGCGACTGCCACGCCCGCGACATTGGTCAACGGCACGTCCGCCACGGTGGCCGTGCTGCTGGCCGTTGCGGAATTGGTGGGACCGTCGTTGATGGTCACGCTGATCGGGTCGCTGCCGGCCTCGGCATAGGTATGGCTGCCCTCCACATCCCAGACGTGATGGGCCGCGTCGTATACGAAGCTGCCCGGGCTGGTGCTGCCGTCGCCCCAGGCGATGCTGGCGCTATAGTCGGGCTGCAACGTATTCGACGGATTGCCGCCATCGGTGAACGTCGCCACCGTCACCGGCCCGGTGGAACTGGCCTCCGTCGCGCTGACTGCCACACCCGTGACGTTGGTCAACGGCACGTCCGCCACGGTGGCCGTGCCGCTGGCGCTTGCGGAATTGGCGGGACCGTCGTTGATGGTCACGCTGATCGGGTCGCTGCCAGCCTCGGCATAGGTGTGGCTGCCCTTCACGTCCCAGACGTTATGGGCCGCATCGTACACGAAGCTGCCGGGGCTGGTGCCGCCGTCGCCCCAGGCGATGCTGGCGCTATAGTCGGACTGCAACGTATTCGACGGATTGCCGCCATCGGTGAACGTCGCCACCGTCACCGGTCCGGTGGAACTGGCCTCCGTCGCGCTGACTGCCACGCCCGTCACGTTGGTCAACGGCACGTCGGCCACGGTGGCCGTGCTGCTGGCGGTTGCGGAATTGGTGGGACCGTCGTTGATGGTCACGCTGATCGGATCGCTGCCGGCCTCGGCATAGGTATGGCTGCCCTCCACGTCCCAGACGTTATGGGACGTGTCGTATACGAAACTGCCCGGGCTGGTGCCGCCATCGCCCCAGGCGATGCTGGCGCTATAGTCGGACTGCAACGTGTTCGATGGATTGCCACCGTCGATGAACGTCGCCACCGTCACTGGCCCGGTGGAACTGGCCTCCGTCGCGCTGACTGCCACACCCGTCACGTCGGTCAACGGCACGTCGGCCACGGTGGCCGTGCTGCTGGCGGTTGCGGAATTGGTGGGACCGTCGTTGACGGTCACGCTGATCGGGTCGCTGCCGGCCTCGGCATAGGTGTGGCTGCCCTCCACGTCCCAAACGTTGTTGGTTGCGTCGTACACGAAGCTGCCTGGGCTGGTGCTGCCGTCGCCCCAGGCGATGCTGGCGCTATAGTCGGACTGCAACGCATTCGACGGATTGCCACCGTCGATGAACGTCGCCACCGTCACCGGCCCGGTGGAACTGGCCTCCGTCGCGCTGACTGCCACGCCCGTCACGTTGGTCAACGGCACGTCGGCCACGGTGGCCGTGCTGCTGGCCGTTGCGGAATTAAGGGGACCGTCATTGATGGTCACGCTGATCGAGTCGCTGCCAGCCTCGGCATAGGTATGGCTGCCCTCCACGTCCCAGACGCCATGGGCTGCGTCGTATACGAAGCTGCCAGGGCTGGTGCCGCCGTCGCCCCAGGTGATGCTGGCGCTATAGTCGGACTGCAGCGTGTTCGACGGATTACCTCCGTCGATGAACGTCGCCACCGTCACTGGCCCGGTGGAACTTGCCTCCGTCGCGGCGACCGCCACGCCCGCAACGCCAGTCAACGGCACGTCCGCCACGGTGGCCGTGCTGCCGGCACTTGCGGAATTCGGGGGACCGTCGTTGATGGTCACGCTGATCGAGTCGCTGCCGGCCTCAGCGTAGGTGTGGCTGCCCTGCACGTCCCAAACGTTGTTGGTTGCATCGTACACGAAGCTGCCCGGGCTGGTGCCGCCGTCGCCCCAGGCGATGCTGGCGCTATAGTCGGACTGCAGCGTGTTCGACGGATTGCCACCGTCGGTGAACGTCGCCACCGTCACCACCCCGGTGGAACTTGCCTCCGTCGCGGCGACCGGTACACCCGTAACACCAGTCAAAGGCACATCGGCCACAGTGGCCGTACTGCCGGCCGTCGCGGAATTCAGAGGACCGTCGTTGATGGTCACGCTGATCGGGTCGCTGCCAGCCTCGGCATAGGTATGGCTGCCCTGCACATCCCAGACGTTGTTGGTTGCGTCGTACACGAAGTTCCCCGGGCTGGTGCTGCCATCGCCCCAAGTGATGCTGGCGATATAGTCGGACTGCAACGTATTCAACGGATTGCCCCCGTCGATGAACGTCGCCACCACCAGCGGCCCGGTCGGAGCCCCCTCCGTGGCGTTAACCGGCACACCCGTGACGCTGGTCAACGGTACGTCCGCCACCGTAGCCGTGCTGCTGGCCGTCACGGAATTCTCAAGACCGTCGTTGATGGTCACACTGATCGAGTAGCTGCCGGTCTCGGAATAGGCGTGGGTACCCTGCACATCCCAGACGTGGTGGGTCGAGTCGTACACGAAGCCATCGGGGCTCGTGCTGCCATCGCCCCAATTGATGACGGCGCTATAATCGGACTGCGGGGTGTTCGACGGATTCCCGCCGTCAACGAACGTCGCCACCGTGACCGGCCCGGTCGAAGCCCCCTCCGTCGCGGCCACCGGCACGCCCGTGACGTCGGTCAACGGCACGTCCGCCACGGTCGCGGTGCTGCTGACACCCACGGCCTGGTCGCCGTCGGAGATGACCACGGCGAAGTGGTAAATGCCGGCCTCGGCAAACGTGTAGCTAACCTGCACTTCCCACACGTTATTGGTCGTATCGTACACGAAGCTGCCGGTACTGTACTTACCGAAGCCCCAGGTGATGAGCGCGCTATAGTCGCTCTCCAGGGTATTGTCTGGATTGCCCGGGTCGACGAACGTCGCCACCGTCACCGTCCCGGTCGAAGCGCCTTCCGTCGCGGTGATCGGCACGCCCGCGACGTTGGTCAATGGCGCGTCCGCCACCGTGGCCGTACTGCTGGCGGTTACGGAATTGACGGGACCGTCATTGATCGTCACGTGGACGGCATAGGTGCCCTCGTCGTCATAGGCGTGGCTGCCCTGCACGTCCCAAACGTCATGGACCGTATCGTACACGAAACTGCCGGGGCTCGCGCCTCCGTCGCCCCAGGTGATGCTGGCGCTATAATCGGCCGGCACGGTGTTCGACGGATTGCCGCCGTCGGTGAACGTCGCCACCGTGATCGTCCCGGTGGGAGTTGCCTCCGTCGCGGTGACCGGCACGCCCAAAACGCTGCTCAACGGCACGTCGGCGACGGTCACGTGGAAGCTCGCAGAGGCAGCTTGAGCGGCACTATTGGTGACCTGCACCGTCACGTTCTCGGTTCCCGTTTCCGCATACGCGTGCGGCTTGGCGCCCAGCGAGACGTTGTTGGCCGAGGAGCCAGCAACGCTGAAAATCGTGTCCGGCGTACCGTCGCCCCACTTCACGTCCACTTGGTAGGGGCCGCTGTCCGGGTCGCTGAACGACCCGAGATTGAACGACGTGGAGGCCCCCTCGCTGGCGGCTTGATTCACCGGTGCGGTAACCACCGGGGGCGCGCTGGAGCCGAAACCGGCGGCCTTGACGAGCACGTTCGGTCCGACGAAGGCCGCGGCAAGACCTCCGCCATTGGCGACCGACAACCCGGACAGGAGCCGGCGTTCTTCAAGCACTTCCATAACCGGCCGGAACTGGCCTTTGTTTCGCCGCTGGCCGGAGAGAGTGGTACGTTTCGCCGCACGGTTCGTGGTTTTTTCACGCTTGGCACTGCGGATGTTGCGGATCCAAGAAGGCAAACGCATGATGAGAACCTCTCGTTGTTTGAGCGGCGGCGGCCTCACACGAGCAGAAAATTGAGAAAAGCCGTCGGGTTTACGATAGCACCTCCAGGCACCTACTGCCTTACAGCAAACTCTTCGTCGAAGATACCGGACATTTTATCTTACCGCTATAATTCGACAATAGCCCTACCGGCTGGTATGGACTCCTACCACAAAGTCCGCTCACCCACTGCCCCTCGCTCGCCTGCTGCGCAGCAGGCGAGCGAGGGGAGTTGAAACGAACTCGGGTTCCCGAGTGTCGTTTTCAGACACTGCCGCCTATCCCTGGCTGGTACCGTACAACAAGGCCACGGCCGCCGGGTTAAGCGCCGTGTTCGACGTAGACCCGCTGCCGGACCCGCTCGCCCCGCCCACGACCGCCAGCAACGCCGCGGCGTTGGTGCTGGCGCTGGCCTTCACGGTCTTTTTGGGCGGATCGAGAATCGTGGTGGAAACACTCGCCTTGCTCCCGCCAACGTCCGCGATGCTGACAGTCACATTGAAGGACGTCGGCGACGACGGGTTGTACATGTGCGTGCCCACCACGTCGAACCCGCTGCCATCGACCACGATATTGCCGATCGTCGCTTGCGGCGTAAGGTTGGTGACCACCGAGGTCGTACCGTCGCCCCAGTTGATCGTGGCCGTGTAATCGCCTGGCTGGCCCGCCGAGTTTTCCGTGGTGAACTGCGCCACGGCGTTGGGATCCATATCGGTAAACTTCGCCACGGTGGTCGTGAACGAACTACCCGCGATTGCCGTGCCGGATGGCACCGTGACAGGGTGCGCGCTCAACGGGGCGTCGCCCACGCTCGTCTTCGTGCCCTGCACCGTCACGCTGCTGCCAGCGCTGTCGTTGACAGTCACCGTGATCTGGTAAGCGCCCTCCTCGGCGTAGGCATGAACTCCGCTGACTCCGTAGTGACTGGCGGTCGCGTCAGTATACAGCAGGCTCACGTTGCCCGAGGTCTTGGTAAACGTCGTCGTCGTGCCGTCACCCCAGTTGATCGTCCCGAAGAAGCTATTGGTCGGGGTCCAGCGAACGGCATCGCTGAATACCCCCGCAAGCTGGTAGGACCAGGATGTGCCTTCATAACTGTTGATGGTCTGCAACGGCTGCGGGAACGGCGTGAAGGCGTTCACCGTGACCGTCGCGTCTTGCACCGTCAGTTTGCTGCCGCCCACGTCGTTGATGGTCACCGTGATCTTTTCGGTGCCCTCGACGGCATAGGTGTGGCTGCCACTGACGACAAAGGTCGTCCCCACGCCTCCGGGCTGGGTTACGTTGCCCGAAGCCTTGGTAAACGTCGTCGTCGTGCCGTCACCCCAGTTGATGGTCCCGGAGAAATCGGCAAGCGGCGCAAGGGGATTGCCGTCGTTGAAGGCGGCCAGCGGAACATTGGTTAGCGACACGCCTGCCGTCGCGGGATACGAGTAGGTCGACCCGGCATTTGTGAGCGGGGCGTCGGCCACCACGGGCGTGTAGCTCGTGGTGTTGGAAACGTCCCCATGCACGTCTTGGATCGTGACGCGCAAGGGTTGGGCCGTGGCCCCTTCTTCCGCGTACGCGTGGCTGCCGAACACGTGGAACACCGTACCGACGCCGCCCGGTTGCGTGACCTGCGTGGCTGCGGAATGGCTGCCGTCACCCCACTGGATGATGACGTTGGCAAGCGGGAAATCGCTTAACGGAGCCAACGAGGCGGAATCGGTAAAGGTGGCAACCTCCCCGCTGAAGACGATGCCTTCGAGCGCCGTGGTCACGGGCGTGGCCGTGGCCGTCAATGTCGCCGCGACGGTCGCCGTGCTGCTGGCGGTCACGGAATTGCCGGGACCGTCGTGGATGGTCACCTGGACCGGCAGGCTGCCGGCCACGGCATACGTATGGTTGCCCTGCACGTCCCAAACGTTATGGGTAGAGTCATACACGAAGCTGCCGAGGCTCGTACCGCCGTCGCCCCAGGTGATGCTGGCGCTATAGTCGGCCTGCGGCGCGTTCGACGGATTGCCGCCGTCGATGAAGGTCGCCACCGTCACCGTCGCGGTGGAAACTCCCGCCACCGCGCTGACCGGCACGCCGGTGGCGTTGGTCAACGGCACGTCGGCCACGGTGGCCGTGCTGCTGGCGGTCGCGGAATTGGCGGGACCGTCGTTGACGGCCACGCTGATCGGGTAACTGCCGTCCTCGGCGTAGGTGTGGCTGCCCTGCACGTCCCAGACGTTATGGGTAGAGTCGTACACGAAACTGCCTGCGCTGCTGCCGCCGTCGCCCCAGGTAATACTGGCGCTATAGTCGGCCTGCGGCGCGTTCGACGGATTGCCGCCGTCGACGAAGGTCGCCACCGTCACCGTTCCGGTGGAAGCTGCCTCCGTCGCAGCGACCGCCACGCACGTAACGCTGGTCAACGGCACGTCGGCCACGGTGGCCGTGCCGCTGGCGGTTGCGGAATTGGTGGAACCGTCGTTGACGGTCACGCTGATCGGGTAACTCCCGTCCTCGGCGTAGGTGTGGCTGCCCTGCACGTCCCAGACGTTATTGGTCGCGTCGTACACCAGGCTGCCAGGGCTGGTGTTGCCGTCGCCCCAGGTGATGCTGGCGCTATAATCGGACTGCAGCGTGTTCGACGGATTACCGCCGTCGACGAACGTCGCCACCGTCACGGTTCCGGTCGAAGTTGCCTCCGTCGCGCTGACCGCCGCGCCGGTGACGTTGGTCAAGGGCACGTCGGCCACGCTGGCCGCAGTGGTTACAGTCAGGGAGTTGGCGGCACCGTCGTTGATGACCACACTGATCGGGTAGCTGCCGTCCTCGGCGTAGGTATGGCTGCCCTGCACGTCCCAGAGGTTATGGGTCGCGTCATACACGAAGCTGCCGGGGCTGGTGCCGCCGTCGCCCCAGGTGATGGTGGCGCTATAATCGGATTCCAGCGTGTTCGACGGATTGCCAGGGTCGGCGAACGTCGCCACGGTGACGTTCGACAAGGGGGTCGCTTCGACAGCGTTGATGGCCAAGCCGCCGTTAATCGCGATCTGGTTGGCCATGACAGCAGGTTCTGCGAGGCCCTGGTACGTGTCGACGATGTTGTTGGCAAGACCGCCTGTGATATCGGTCAGGAAGGTCGTGTCATCGCTGTCCGTGAACGGGAAGGTAATGCCGTTGTCGATGGGATTGCTGGCTCCGATCGGCCCCACGTCATAGACGAACGGGGGAGTCGTGCTGTGCGTCGCGTCGGCCGTGCCCGTCAACAGGCCGATGGCCGGCGCTCCCGCCGTGTTGGACTGCATGGCCATGACGGCCCCGTTGAACTCGCCGACATAGCCGTGGCCGGTATTGGCGGCAAACTGTACGGCGTTGGTGAACAACTTGTCCAGGTTGGCATCGTACGGATCGCCTGTCGTCGCTCCGTACAAATTGTCCGCGGCGTCGTTCGTGAAGACAACCACGCCCCCCTGCGTCGGCGAGTTGGCCGGGCCAACGTAGGAACTGATGTTGGCGGCTCCCGTTGCGTCCAGGAACGTCCCGAAACTGGAGTCATAACGGCTCACAATAACGACGTTAAAACCGTTGTCGCTGAGAAAATTGGGCGTATCCAACTGGGCGGTAGTGACCAGTTGCCAGGAGCCCGCGCCAAAGGCATTGGTCAGGCTCGTAACGATTCCCGTGCCGCCGCCGATCGGGTCGTCGGTCCGTCCGTCCAACCAGACGGCGGCCTTCACCACGGCGGGTGCCAAGTTCGCCCCGTTCACCAGCGCCGGGTCGGCAACCGTGGCCGTGGTGGGCACGCCGACGACCTGGGCGCCGTCGTTGATGGTCACGTTGACCGCGTAACTGCCGTCCTCCGCGTAGGTGTGGCTGCCCTGCACGTCCCAGACGTGATTGGTCGTGTCGTACACAAAGGTGCCGGCACTGGTGCTGCCGTCGCCCCAGGTGATGCTGGCGCTGTAGCCGCTCTCCAGGATGTTCTCCACATTGCCTGGGTCGACGAACGTCGCCACCGTTACCGTCCCGGAGGAAGTCCCCTCGGTCGCGCTGACCGGCACGCCCGTAGCATTGGTCACCGACGACGACGAGGCCACGGTCGCCGTGCTGGTGGCAGTGGCGGAATTGGCGGGGCCGTCGTTGATGGTCACGCCGATTGAGTCGCTGCCGGCCGCGGCATAGGTGTGACTGCCCTGCACGTCCCAGACGTTGTTGACGCTGTCGTACACGAAGCTGCCGGCGCTGGGAGCATGCCGTCGCCCCAGTTGATGGTGGCGCTATAGTCGGACTGCAGGGCGTTCGACGGATTGCCGCCGTCGACGAACGTCGCTACCGTCACCGGCCCGGTCGAATCGCCCGCTGTCGCCGTGACCGCCGCGCCCGTAACGCTGGTCAACGGCACGTCGGCGATCTGGGCCGAAGTGGTCCCCTCGGAGGGCACTCCCAGATCATTGACCGTGATCGTGATGGGGTAGTTGCCTTCCTCGGCGTACGTGTGACCACCCTGTACCATGAACGTCGTCGTCGTGACCGTCGTGACGGAGTTGACCACGGCTTGCGCCGAGCCGGCAGCGCCGTACTCGAGGTTGTAGAGGGACACGCCGCCGGTGGCGCCGGTGATGTACTCTTCCTGGTTCTGCCCGCCGTAATTGGTGTCGATCCCGTCGTCCTGCGCCAACATGTCGAGTCCGATGACCTGCACGCCCGCCGACTTCAACGCACTGACCGTGCCGTCGATCGATTGAAAGAAGGTCGAAGGTCCGTCGGCCCCGGTTTCCCCATAGTAGTGTCCCGGCGCATCGCCGGCCCACACCAGTATCTTCTGGGCACCGGCACGACCGTCGAAGGCGGCCGATCCCGAAGTGCTCAGCCAATTGGTAGCAGAGCAGTACAAGGCGTTCAGATCTTCTTCCGGCCAATCGTCCCCGCCGTTTGCCGTGAGCGAACTGATCGCATTCTGCACGGCGGCAGTGTTCGTGGTGAAGGGTTGATCCAAGTTCAGGCCCTGGGTCGCATAGTTGCCGCCGTCCGGGTAGTCCCTGTAGTCGGCAACGGCATACTCCACGTTCACTCCCGGCAAATCCGCCGAAATGGCGCTGACAATCCCCGCAAGCGCACTCTGCATGAAGCTGAGGTAGCCCCCCATGCTGCCGGTGGTATCGGTAAGCAAGAGGACATCGGCCTCGCCGCCGCTCGAGGCACCCGTCACGATGGTGCCCGGCGAAGTCGTGCCGTCGCCCCAATTGATCGTGGCGGTGTAATTGCCCAAGTCCCCAGGACCGCCAGCATCGAGGAACGTGGCTAAGGTCTGGCTGGCGATCGGTTGGCCCTCGGTTCCGCTGAGCGGCGCAACGCCGTTGACCGCCACCGCACCGGCAGAGGCCGAGGCCGCTTTCACGACGTTTGCCGGCGTGACTTTGGCCGTCGTCGTATTAGATGTATTAGATTGTGGCGTGGAAACCTGCGTCGAAGTCTGCGTCGAGACGTTTGACGGCGTGACTTTGGCCGCCGTCGTACTCGATAGTGAGGTGTTCGCAGTTAACGGTACGATGTAACGGTTGCCGGCAACGTTCGAATTGCCGATGACCGCGGTACTTAGCGGCGTTGCGCTCAGTAGCTGTCGCAACTCCAGCGGCTCAATCGCCGCCCGCCGCGTCTGGGAGTGCCGCTGCTTCTGACCAGCCGCGGACCGCCGCCGAAGTCCCTTCGATTCCTTGCCTGCAAACCAACGCACAAAGTTGCTGAACATGGCGAATTCTGCCTTTCGAAAAAGTGGGGAAAGACCGGTATTCTTGCATCCTGCATCCACGAGACGCATACTTCAAACCGACAAAACGGTGACGGCCTCACGCCAACCGAGACATGAGAAACGCCATCGGGTCAATGACGAAACTTCTCCAGCCGTAATAGGGTTACCACCTGCTACAGCGGCCGAATAGCGAACAATGTAACTTATCACTATGAATACGCAAATAGCCATTTCGGTGGACATCGACAATTTTTCCAAAAATGCGAGCTAGCAGTGACAGCAATTGGCGAAGTTACGATCAAGGCCTCTCGCGACGGAAGTCGTTCCGCCGAATCCTGTAAAAAAATCCTTGAAACACCGCGGGCTGTCGAGGTCGGCAACCCGCGGTTCAGAAAACGCTTCTCCGCGGATACGTCCGCTTAGGAATTGGTACGGAATAATCCCCGATTTCGCTGTAGGGCGGACTTTAGTCCGCTCTACAAGTTGTTGTTCTTGGCCATTTCCTTAACCCTGGCTGGTGCCATACAGCAAGGCCACGGCCGCCGGGTTAAGCACCGTGTTCGACGTAGACCCGCTGCCGGACCCGCTCGCCCCGCTCACGACCGCCATCAACGCCGCGGCGTTGGCGTTGGCGCCGGCCTTCACGGTCTTTTTCGGCGGATCGAGAATCGTGGTGGAAACGCTCGCCTTGCTCCCGCCAACGTCCGCGATGCTGACGGTGACATTGTAGGACGTCGACGACGACGGGTTGTACATGTGGGTGCCCGCTACGTCGAACCCGCTGCCATCGACCACGATATTGCCGATCGTCGCTTGCGGCGTAAGGTTGGTGACCACCGAGGTCGTGCCGTCGCCCCAGTTGATCGTGGCCGTGTAATCACCTGGCTGGCCCGCCGAGTTCTCCGTGGTGAACTGCGCCACGGCGTTGGGGTCCAAATCCGTAAACTTCGCCACGGTGGTCGTGAAGGAACTACCCGCGGTGGCCGTGCCGGATGGCACCGTGACAGGGTGCGCGCTCAACGGGGCATCGCCCACGCTCGTCTTCGAGCCCTGCACCGTCACGCTGCTGCCAGCGTTGTCGAACACGGTCACCGTGATCTGGTAGGCGCCCTCCTCGGCGTAGGCATGAACTCCGCTGACTCCGTAGTGACTGACGGTCGCGTCCGTATACAGTAAGCTCACGTTGCCCGAACTGTTGGTAAACGCCGTCGTCGTGCCGTCACCCCAGTTGATCGTCCCGTAGAAGCCGTTGGTCGGGGTCCATCGATTGAAGTCGGTGAAGGTCCCCGCGAGCTGGTAGTTCCAGGATGTACCTTCATAACTGTTGATGGTCTGCAACGGCTGCGGCAACGCCGCAAGGCCGTTCACCGCGACGGTGGTAGTTGCCTGGGCGACTCCTCCCGCGTGATCGTCGACGGTGACGGTGACGAGGAACCCGGGCCCGTCTTGGAGATACTGGTGGACGGTCGAAAACGCGAACGTGCCCGCGCTCAAGTTGAGGGTCGTGGGCTTCGAACCATCGCCCCAGTTGATCGTCACGGCATGCGTCTGGCCGGGATCAGGATCGACGAACGTGTCGCTCAGAGTTACCGGGCTGCTTTCCAACACCAATTGCGCCGCCAGCGGAGCGATCGTGGGGGCCGTGTTGGCGATCGTAAACGTCACGGGAGTCGTCGTGGAAAGGTAATCGGCGTCACCACTGTAAGACACGTTGCCGGTGTAAACTCCCACGGGGTAATCCAACGGCACGCTGCTCGTGGCGATGCCCGCGGCGTTGGTGGTTGCACTCACGCTGAACGAACCGTGCGTGAAGGTGATCGTCTGTCCGGCAAGCGGAACACCGGGGGTCTCGTCGTCAGTGAGCTGTGCGCTCAGGGAGGCGGGTTGCCCGTTGTGGCCGACGGTATCGCCCGTGTAGGTCAGCACGGTCCCGGCGGGATCGATTTCCAGATAGGTTTCTGGAAGGCTTGTGCTTGGGAGGTACGGCGCAGAACCGGCGGGGGCGGCACCGGCAAAGACCGCCTTGATCTGGTAGTAACCGGGCGTGACGAAGAACTCATAGGGAAGTTCGGCGTATCCCTGGGCGTTGGTCGTCGCGGAGCCGAGGGAGTCCGAGAATGTGCCGTTCTGATTGACGTCGAGATAGAAATTCAGGGGCATCCCCGCGATCGGTTGCAGCGTGCTCGTCAACAACCGTGCTTCCACTCCCTGGGTGCTGGGTGTCGCGGCGGCAATCTCGCCGTACTTGACGTCCATGTCCGGATTAATCCAGATCTGCGTCGGGATAGCCGCTTCGATCGTCACGGTCACCCAGGCGGTGTCCGTAAAGCCCGGGTGCGTCATGCCGTACAAGCTCGTGACTTCGAGACCCACGTTGTAGGTCCCCGGCGTGTTGAACGTCCACTGCTGGTTGATCTGGTTGGAATCCGTGAACGTGTAAGGCGCCGATTGCCCGAACTGCCAGCCGTACTGTGCCACGTGGTTGTAGAAGGGGGCGCCGGCGTCGGGCGAGTAAGAGTCAACGCCGCTGAAAGTCAGCGGAACCCCCGCGTAGCCAATGTACGATCCGTTCACCGGGGTGGAGCCGGCCTGGGTAGCGCCGGAGCAAGTGATCTCGGCGACCGGCGGATGGTGCTGCACGCTTATCTGCACCCCATCAACCGTGGGGGCCGTGGAGGACAGCGGGGTTGCCGGGTTGTTGTCGGTCACGGTCACGGTCGGGTTGAATGTCACCGCGTCGTCCGGGTAAGTCAGGATGGTCGTCATCGTGATGCTCGGATAGTCGTAGGTAACCTCGCCGAATGCCGGGCAAGACGTCACGCCTGCCGGCCAGGTGCTCGGGTTCGCCATCGTTGCCAGCGTTTCCGTGAAGCTCGTCCCATCGCCGAAGTTGAACGTGTAGGAGGCGATCTGCCGGGCTGGATCGAGGTCGTAGGAGCCGGTAGCGTTGAAAGTGAACGTCGTGCCCGGCAGGCCCGAACCGGGCGCGACCGTGAGTTCCGCCACCGGCGGCGGCGAAATCACGGCCGGCTCCAAGACGAGGAGCGAAAAACAGGTGTCCATCGTCGGCCCGGACGACCAGTTCGAAGTCTGCGGCCAGGAGCCCGCGAGGGGGCCTGTCGTAATCTGAGCATCGCTCCCACTCCCGTCGGGGTTCACTCCATTAATCAAGGATTCTTCGCAGTCGGTATACCAGTCGTGCCCTCCGATCGTGGTGATCGGCGGATTGGAAAGCCGGAGGGCTTTCGAGATGGAATACATGCCGTACTTGTTGTCCCAGAGGGTGCCGCCCCATTCCGAATTGTCGTAGTTGGCGGCGAACCACTGAATGCCGTTCTGGATGGCGGTGTCGGACTCGGGCAGGCCGCAGTACTGTAGACCCAGGATACCGGTGCCGAGGTGTGAAAAATCGTCCGTCCCCGTATTTGGATCGGTATAGCCCCAGCCTCCGTTGGAACTCTGGCTATAGGTCAACCAGGACTGAAGCTCGCGGCCGACAAAACTGGGGGCAGTGATCCCGGTATATTGCTGTGCGGCCTCAAGGCCCATCAAGGGCCATTGGACCACGGAGTTGTCGGAAGTGCCATAGTTCCAACCATACCGCCAACCCCCGATGTAATTGCTGCCCGTACCGCTGCCGTCGTTCTGACCCATGGCGCACATGCTCACCATATCGCCAAGGATCTGGTAGTAGCTAAGACCCTGCACCCCGGTCGGGCCGCCCTGGGCCGTCCACGTCGTGCCGGCGTTCGCTTCGCCGCTGGCCGCCAAGGCCATCATCGCGCCGCCGATCTCGTAAACGGGATCGCCTGAACTGATGTTCATTGCGATGCCGTTTCCATTGGTGGCGCCGCTGGGGCTGAGGCACGGATTTCCATCCGGACACTGCGTACCCGGCCCCCAAGAGACGACCGTCGGCACGCACTCGTTGAAGATATGGTTCAGTCCGAGGTTCACGTCCTCGACGTAGGGATTGGTAATCGTCGTGCCCTGCGCACCGTTGAGTTGATAACCTTCCAGCTCGAAGGCATGGACTGCCAGTCCCGTCAGCGCGACGCTGTATCCGTCTTCACTCCAATACCCCTCAGCCACGCCATTGACAGTGTCCCGCGTCATCGTCTTGTGCAGGTACCATAGTCCCTCATCGACGGCCACGTCCGCCTGGACGCTCAGTGTGTTCGCATTCACGACGATGTGGTACGTGTCGGAGCTGGAAAGGCCGGTTGCCGGATCGGTCACCTTCAACGTGGCATTCAAGGGCGTCCCCACGGCTTCGTTCGGATAGGCGTGGTCGGCCTCGATGGCATAGGCCTGAGCCTGCGAAGTGATTTGCCCGCTCTGGCTTGTCCCGTCTCCGAAGTTCCACGTGTAATTCAGAGGAAATTCCGAGGCCGTCACGCAAGCCTTCAAGACGGTCGTATTGCCATTCCAGGTCTCGTGCGGAGTGCCTCCCGTCCATGGAATGCAGGCTACCAAGGGAGCGGAACTCAAGAGGCTCCGCGTCTCCAAGGTTTCGAACGTCGCCCGTCGCGTGCGGCAGAGCTTGTTTCGCTTGCGCAAAGCGTTGTTCGACGCTCGCTTTGAATCTCGTTTCGCCCAGGAACGTAAACGCGCGGTAGACATGGCACTAGCTCCTTCTTGCATGTGAGGCGGGTTCGTGGTGTTCGCAGACTCGTTGCTGCCGGAGGACGGGGCCGGCACTTTCGGCCCCGCCACTGCTAAGCTGTCGGCTATGCTAGCACTTTAAAAAAAAATGTCAAGGAACTTGAGTACCACGTCCAAAAAAATTTTTCTGCGCCATTGTTACTACCATGCGACACGAAATGAAAAATTACTAAGAATACGTATTATACGTAATCTAGGCTATTTGCGTTAACCTATCGAGGCCGACGTTTGCCGTTTCACTGATGGTCACTTTCAATCATGGGACAGTCGGACCGGACATCGATGAACAAATGACCGCGCGTAATAATGCGCAGAGTACACAAAATGGGATATTTGCCATACCCGGCGGCTACCAGCACATAGTGTAGTAATGCAGATTTGCGGTCATCGGTTGGAGTCTCGGTTTTGCCCGGAATCTCGGCGTGGTTCATTTTCATCTGTTTTTGGGTAACAAGTGCGGACTCTCAGCGCGATCCGCAAGGGAGTGATGAAGATCTTGGGCCAAACGGGCCAGTCAATTCCGTGAGAACCGCGTGTAGCCGAGCATTTCCAGCCAGTGGGGATGTGACTGGCCAGTCAGTAGTTCGGCAGGG
Organism: uncultured Planctomycetia bacterium; assembly: GCA_963779975.1. Classification (GTDB taxonomy): domain Bacteria; phylum Planctomycetota; class Planctomycetia; order Pirellulales; family Thermoguttaceae; genus JANXQG01. Next base: position 142,675 of record CAWAAL010000031.1, read on the forward strand.
CTCTTCCCGACTCGCTCGGGCCGCGCGCTGCGCAAAAATCGTCGATGGTTGAGAAAGAATTGGAGCAAGACCAAGTAGTCTGGACCCAAATGCCGTCGGAGAAAAAAGTAGTTTCGTAGCCGACTGTTGAGGTTCTCGATCACGGAACTGGCACGGACCGTATGTTCTGCCAGTTCGGCCACAGCGACGCTGACCGCAAAATAGCGGCATCCCAGCCGCTCTCGTAACGCGGCGTCTCGCGGCCAGCGACGGGGATGGTCCACATCGAGAACCTCATTGTTAAACACCTCCCGCAAGGTGGCAACGGGAAGTTGAAACTGGGTAGCCAGGACCGCCAGGTCCCGATCCAATTGGGCTACGAAGGCCAGCAGATCGTCACCCTGGTTGGTCAAGGCGCTGACGACCGGAGCAATGCGGTGTGGGCAAAGCGGATGACGAGCCCGCAGTTCGGCCACCACAAAGTCGTACAGTTCGCGGCGTGTGGCGTAATCGGCACCGGCCAGCGAGAGAATGTCGCGACGCAGCCAATCGAACAACGTGGCCACGTCCGCGGCCAGATCGATGGCCTGGGCCTTGGTCTGGGTGGCAAGGCGAAGTTGTTCGGCAAAGCTCTCTTTGCTCGGCAGGGGGTGCCGGCGTGGTCGCCGCCGTGTCGTGCGGGCCTTCTGGGCCTTCTGGCTTTTGTGAGCCAGCGTGGCTTCGTGGGCGATGGCCTCGTACGCCCGGTTTTCCAGGAATGTGACCAGCGGTTGCACGAGTTGCAGGGCATGAAAAACATCACCGCGGCAGGGAGTTCCCGGCATGGCCAGGGCTTGTCCGGCTCGCAAACCGCTGCCGGCGTCGGCGATGGTTGCCTCGGGGCGGAAGCCTCGATTCTGAAGTTCCAACATGCGGATGGCCCATGTCTCGGCATCACGTTGTTCTTCCCGGCTCAGCAGATAGCAAAAGCTGGAGCGGACGTCGGCCCCCACCAGCACGGGCCATCCGCTCTGAAAAATCTCGTCATGGGCGCCGATCCGCACGCCAGAAAGATCTTGCTGACGGTTGTAGGCGCGGGCTTGCCCAACCGCCGCTTGCAGGACGTTGTGGACCTTCCCGACCGAGACGGGATAATCCAGCAGATCGCGGCAGAACTCACTGATGCCACGAATGGAGCTGTGGCATATCAACGTCAGCCCCAGGAACGCCTGCTCCAACCATTGCTTGGTCACGGGCAGGTAGAAGAGGACCTTCGTGGCGTCGTCTTGTTCGGGGGCAAATGCCTCTTGGAGGGCCTCCTTCGCTGTGTCAACCTGCTGATAGATGAACTTGCGGCTGACCGCGTGTTCTGTGGCCAGCCCGCGGATACTTTCGGCTCCCGCGAGGGCCTGAAGGGCCAGGTCCTGCCGCTGTCGCGGCTCCATCGCTTTGGCCGCGCAAAAACAATTGGTTCCCGACTGCGGATGAACCGTCGAGGCGTTACAATAACATACCATGTCTGTTTCCTCCGTAAAAACTGGTGGTTGATGCTCTATAAACCAGTTAGGGGGAAACAGACACTTCTTCAATTCCCAATAAGTGGGGCCGATGCTAGCATGACCTTGCCACCCTCGCTCAAACTAGCCAGAAAACTGTTACCTTGATTTGAACCAGGCCGGAATCTCCACAGAATTCCGCCTAAGCTGGATTATTCATAAACGGTAGGGTGCGTGGAGCGAACCCACCAAAGGAAATGGTGGGTTGCGCACGGAATCCAACGAACGGCAACGCGTCACACTGTTTTAGACCGGTTCGCGCAACGCACCAGTTTGATTGAGTTTCCGTGCTCCACCCACCCTACGATTCGCCGGTGGGCAGGCCAAATCACGGGGCAGCCGGACTGCGCGTCGGTGGCGGAGAGGGAGCATATTCCGGCGGCAGCGGCCTCTGATTCGAAAGCACGTTTTGCCGGATGACGTCAGCCCCGGGACGCGACGTGAGAAAGTCCTGGAGTTGGATTATGGCGGGCGCAGTCAACAGAATGAGCACCGCGGGGGCGAAACAGAACATGATGGGAAAGATCAACTTGACCGGCGTCTTGTTCGCTTCGGTCAAGGCCGCTTGCCGCCGCGCCAGCCGCAGTTGATCGGCCTGGAGCGCGAGCGAGCCGACCAGTTCCGTGCCCAAATTCGTGTTGCGCAGCAAGAGGCCGGCCAACTGCGCCGCCTCGGGCAGGCTCACGCGCTGGGTAAAATCCTCCAAGGCCCGCTTGATGCCGCCCAACTCGGACTGCCGCTTCAACAGCAGCAGCTCGTTGGCACACTCGGGATAGGCGGTCATTCGCCGCGCCACCTGCTCCAACCCGGCGCTCAGCGGCAGCCCGCCGCTGACGCACATCCCCAACATGTCGATCACGTCGGCCAGTCCGTCGCGGATCCTCTGCATCTGCCGGCGGCGGCGAAAGTAGATATACAATCGCGGCACGATCACCAGGACCGCCGCAACGACCACGCCAGTAATCATGATCGCCGCCGAGTACCTGCTGTCCAACAGCACGGCGAGGATTCCCGCGACCAGCAGCGGGACAACCAACAGGACGAAACGGAGGGCAAAAATCGTCTCCGAGGCCCGCGGGTGGTAGATGCCCGCCTGCCGCAGCATTTGGCGGAATTCCTTGCTGTTCGGTTTCCGACTCGGGGATCTGCGCCGCCAAGGCCGGGGCCCAGATACCGAAAATTCCCGGCTCCGGCTCGCCGTTAAAAGGCGAATCGCAGAGAAATCTGCTTCAAGCGAGCGTCTTCCCGCGGCGGCCGGCCGGTGAAGTAGCGGCCCACCAGGTAGACCACGAGGGCCACGAAGGCGAAGACCGAGGCCAGCAGCAGCGATTCGTAGATCTGAACTTGCGGAAAAGCAGGCACGACGGCCTCCTCGATAACTCGTCAATAGTTGACTCGAATCACGCGTGATATCCAGATCGTCCCGACGATCAACAACACGACCGCAGCCGCCAGGAAACCCGGCCCCCGGGGATGGGTGAAAAAGAAGCTGGTGTATTCCGGGCGGTTCATGCCGAGCACCGTCATCCCGACGATGCCGCAGGCGACCAGCCCCAGGGCCGAATAACGCCCGGTCACCGTTTGTGCCCCCAGATGCCGCCGCCATTCCTGGCGATCGCGGGCGGAAACGGCCAACCGCGCGGTGAGTTGGGCCAGGTTGCCGCCGGTCTGCCGATGCACCAGCACGGCCGTGGCAAAGAGGCGGAACTCCGGCAGCGGAATCCGCCGCGAGAGGCGGTCCATGACGGCCACGGGCGACTGCCCCATCTTCAACAACTGCACGCAGTGGCCGAATTCCTCCTTCAAAGGCGAAGCGGTTTGCATGGAGACCGACTCGGCCGCCTGCTCCAGGGTCTGGCCGCCGTGCAGGCAGTCGGCCATTTGATCGAGTGCGCCGGGCATGAGCCTTTCCATGGCGCGGATGCGGCGGCCGCGGACCCAGCGGATCCAGACCAACGGCGGCCAGAAGCCGACCAGGGCCGCAGCCACGACGAATCCCAAATTTTCGGTCCCCACGAAGGCTATCCCGCCGGCCACCAGCCGACATGCCAATCATCAGCGACAAGACGGCCAGCGGCGAGATCGACAGTCCCGATTCGGCCAGGAGCTGGTAGAAGTAGCGGTCGAACCGGCCGCCGGCGTCGCGGGCGAGGATTTCCAGCGGAACTTCGCCGGCCGAGGCTTCGTCCAAACCGATCCGCCGCTCGATCTTCTCTTCCGCCGCGCGCCTGCCAGCATGACCATGCCCACGGCCAGGACTGCGAACAGGCCGGCTGCAAACGCGCATGCAATGAGCATGATTGGCAAGTACGGATTCACGGGCGGGCCTCCGGGGAGCGGTGCAAATCCCCGCCCTCTACTCCAGGCTCCAGCACGCGGGCGCGGAACACGTCGGCATCCAGGGCGATGCCGCGCTCGCGAAGCCGATCCAAGAAGGCCGGCACGTTGCCCGACACGTGGAAGCGGCCGGTCGCGCAGCCCCTCGGCGTCCAAACCGGCCTGCTGGAAGCGGAACAACTCGCGGAGCTGATATTCGTTGTTTTCCAGATCGACGAGTTCCGACGATCCGCATCACCCGCCGCACGCCGCCTTTGAGACGGGCAAGGTGGACGATCAGGTTGATCGCCGAGGCGATGTAGCGGCGGACCACGTTGACCGGCAGATCGAAGCCGGCCATGGCCACCATGACTTCCAAGCGCGAAAGGGCGTCGCGGGCGTCGTTGGCGTGGATCGTCGTCAGCGATCCCTCGTGGCCGGTGTTCATCGCCTGGAGCATGTCGAGGGCCTCGCCGCTGCGGACTTCGCCGAGGATGATGCGATCGGGCCGCATGCGCAGGGCGTTGCGCACCAGGTCGCGGGCCGTCACCGCGCCGGCGCCTTCGGAAGTGGGAATGCGGGTCTCCATCCGCACCACGTGCTTGCGGCGAAGCTGCAATTCGGCCGAGTCTTCGATCGTCACCAACCGCTCGTCGGCCGGAATGAAGGGCGAGAGGGCATTGAGCATCGTCGTCTTGCCGGAACCGGTGCCGCCGCTGATCATGACGTTGATCCGCCCCTCGATGGCCGCCTCCAGCACGGTCACCATCTCCGGGCAGATCGAACCGTGGGCCTGCAACTGCTCGATGTCCAGCGGGTTGCGGCCGAAACGGCGAATGGAAAGCGTGGGCCCGTTCAGGGCCAGCGGCGGGATCACGGCGTTGATGCGCGAGCCATCGGCCAGGCGGGCGTCGACCATCGGCGACTGGCTGTCGATCCGCCGGCCAACGCGGCTGACCACGCGCTGGATGATCTGCATCAGGTGCTCGTCGTCGGCAAAGACCGTGTTGGTCTCGTACAACCGCCCCTGCCGCTCGACGTAGACTTCGTGCGGCCCGTTGACGAGGATATCGGCCACCTCCGGGTCCTGCATGTAGGGTTCCAGCGGCCCCAGGCCGAACGATTCGGCGATCAGTTCGTCGATCAGCCGCTCTTCGTCGATCTTGGAGAGCAGTTGCGGGCGGTTGCGGAACAGATGTTGCGAAAGGTTGGCCACGTGCCGCCGCAATTGGGCATCGCTCATCGAGCCGATCCGCGACAGATCGATGGAATCGAGCAGCTCGCGGTGGAGCTGCGTCTTCAGCTTCTGGAAGCGGCCCTCGAAACCCTCCGCGCCGGAAGACAAGGCCGCTCGCTCCTGAGATAGATGGGCCGAACTCATGCTTGTACTCCCGCCAGGCTGCACTCGATGGTTTTCGCCAATGCACGGAACGCCTTGGCAACGCGGCCGGACAGTTCGACCGCGGGCAGGCCTTCGTTGCGTGCCCCGGTCATCAACGGCCCATGATCGGCGATCGTGGTCAGGATCGAGGTGTGCAGGGCGTCTTCGACCTTGGGTCGGGCCACTTGGTTCTTGCCGCCGTAACGGTTCAGCACGATCTGGAAGCGGTCGCGGCTGATGCCGAGCGATTCGGCCGTATCCAGCGCCCAGCGGACGCGCCGCAGTCCCGGCACGTCGGCCACGACCGGCAGCAATACGACGTTGGAGAGCCGGACGGCCTCGATCTGGGACGTCGGAAAAGGCGTGGCCCAGATCGACTACGACGAACTCGTAGCTGGTGCGCAGGAGGACGAACATCTGCCGGACGACCGCCAAGCCCAAGTCGAATTCCGGCACGCAGAGGTCTTCCGTAAAACCGGCCTGCGGCAGCACATGGAGACCCGACGCGTGCGGCGTCATGGCGCCGGCCAGGAGCCGGCGGTCCAGTCGATCGTGATGCCGGAGAACATCGGCCAGCGTGTGCCGGGGTCGATGATCCAGGAGCAACGACAGATCGCTGGGCGGCGGCGTAAGGTCGACCAGGGCCACGGTCCCTGCGTCCTGCGGCGCAGGCGCAGTGCCCGGCTCCTGGAGCGCGGGCGTCCGGCCGGCGTCCGGCTGCGGATGGATATTGGCCAGCGACACGGCCAGGTTCAGGGCGATGGTGCTCACCCCAACCCCGGCAACCGGCGAGAAGACGGTGACGATCTGGCCCCGCTTGCTGGCAGCGGAGTGGGCCGTGCGGATCGTAGTCAGGGCCGCGGCCAGATCGTGGCGCAGATTGTTGACGTCGAAGTACTCCCGCGCCCGGCGCGCATGGCCTCGCGCATCAGCGCCACGTTGGGCTCGCCCACCGCCAGCACGGCGCCGGCCACGAGATGGTGGGCCGCGCGGATCGCCGCCAGCCCCTCGCCCTCCGCGCCATTGCAATAGACCAGCACGACGTCGGGATGCGTGGCCGCCAGGCTGTCCTGCAACCGGTCGTAGCCGACCACGTCCTCGGCCTCGCAGGTCAAGCCTTCGCTGAGCAGGATCCGACGCGCTTCGTTGATCCGTTGGACTTCGCCACCCGCCACGATTGCTCTCATGCAAACACCTCTAACGCAAATCCGAAATCTCAAATCCGAAATCACAAACAAATCTCAAAGCAACCACAAAAAACCCAATCCGAAGTCCGACCCCGCGTTACCGCAGCTATCCGCCATGCCCGTTCGAACCTTTGGACTTTTGGATTTGATTGGAATTTCGATATTGGGGTTTGGTATTTTGCCTTCCCTCAGCGGGTAAGACGGAGCTTGTAAATGTACAGATTCCTTTGCAACCCCGCCGGCGTGTCGGCAGCCGCCGGCGGCACGGTCCAGGCCGTGTGATGAATCAGGTAGCAGGGCTCGACGCGGACCGTGAGGCGATTGTCGATCACCGCGGCGGCCAGGACCGTGCAGGCCACGAAGCCTTCCACCTGGGCGGTACACGCGCCGTCGGCCCCCGCGCCCGTCACCTGCTGCAGCAACGGAAAGACCCGCTTCTGCCCGACGATGTTCGTGAAGGCTGCCACGATCGCCGCCGTGCCCGGACCGCCGCCGTCGCCCATCTGTGTCGCCAATACGGGCAAGACCACTGCGGACGTGGCCGGCCCGAATGATCCGCCCGGCGGCAAATCCGCGGGAAAGAGTCCCCTCGCAACCTGCCGCGGCAACGTCTGCGACAGCACCTCCGGCGCGATACTGCCACCGAAGAACAAGAGCGCCCCGTTTGCCGCGGCGGGAGACCTGGCCGATTGCAGGCGGATGACCATTTCGTTGATGCCGTCGCCGTTAGTGTCTTCCGTCCGCTCACTGCTCCACGACGTGGTGAGGATCCCTAAAGGCACGAGCGGCGCCGCCATCTCAGTCTCGGGCCGGAAGCCGACCACGAGGTTGTCCAACGTCGCATAGGCCCCGCCGCGAATCTCGATCGCATGCGTCCTGCCTGCCAGATCGACCGGATAGGTCACCGGATGATCGCCCCCGGTCGTGCGGGCCGCATAGACGAAGAGCGTGTTGTGCTCTACCGCCGCGGGATCCAAGACGGGCGGTTTGCCGGTCACGTCGTCGACAAACCCCGTTTGCATCACGACGTCGCCGGCATGCACGTGCTGCAGCGCGGGAATTACCTCGTTGTTACGGCGGCGATAGCCGTCGGCCATGGCGACAGCGGCGGTCCGGGCGGCGGCCTGGTTAGGCGTCGGCGGACCGGCCGCATCGAGCAAAAGGTTCGGATCAAGCAGTTCGGGCGCCCCGGCCAGTGCCATGATGCCGGCAACGTCCTGCATGCCGCGATGGACGGCAACCAGGTACGAGGCATCGACCACCACGACCGTCAGCAAGACCGCCCCGACGATCAGCAGCGTGGCCAGCACGGTCACGGCGGCGCGGCGGGGGGGATGATGCCGGCCGCGGCGCCTGGCGCCGCCGGCATGCCCGGCGTCAACCATGGGTACATGACCTCCGGGTCGCCCGTGGCCGGCGCCACGGGCAAGATCGTTGGGCCACGTCTTCACGCATGGGTTGCACGCGAACATTGCCGGGGGTGCCTCTACGTGGTTCTCGGCGGCGTGGGCTCCGGGTCCGGTGACGGCGAATTGCGGAGGTTCTGGGGCGCCGGTGTTGGACTTGGCGTCGTGTCGGGAACTGGGGTCGCTTCGCCGCCGTCGCGTTTCGATTTTTCCTTGGCGGCTTTTTCCGCGGCCTTTTCGCAGTTCTTGCACTTCTTGGGCGGTTTCGCGGTCGCCCCGTTCGCGGCGGCGGCACGCAAGGAATCTCGCCGCGCCTCCTCCTGCGAAAGCCGCACGTTGTCGTCCGTGAACACCACGTAATCGATCTTATTGCCGCGGAACTGCTCGACGATGATCCGCTCCGGTTGGGCAGGCGGGGCCGGAAGCGGGGGCAAGTTGAGCAATTCACGCTCGCCGATCGGGTGCTCGCCGCTGCTGAGCAACGCATCGACCCGCCGGGAATCCAAGCGAGTCCCGTCGTCGCCGGGTGGCACGGCACAAAGCGCGACGCTGATCGTTCCCACCATCTGCTGCGCCAGGGCAAGTCGGTTCGCCTGCTCCGGCGTGGCCGCGAGCACGATGTAGCTCTTCTTGGAAACCGAAGTCACCGGATTGGGCAATCCGCCTTCGGTTACCGGCGGGCTGAGCACTTCCATTCCGGAAAACAAACGCAACGTCAACTTCGAAGAACTGTCGGGATGTTCCGTCGTGAAAATCACGTCGACCAAACAGCCGGCTTGGATCAGGTCGCTGGGAACAGCTGGATCATCAATCCGCAGGGTAACCGCGCGCTGTCCTTCCTTGAGTTTGAGTTGTGGCCCCTTGCCGACGTCGTAAAAATCCTCGCTGCTCAACCACGATCCGGCATTCTTCGCTTTCTTGAGAATGCGACCCACGGCCTGCTGCTTGAAGGTGAATGCCTTTTCCAGCGGAATGTTCCTCTTCTTCACTTCTTCCAACGATGCCGGCACCTGCCCCACGTCTTGATCACGGATTCGCGCATCGGCAACCAGGTTGCTTTGCAAAATCAACATCTCGACTTTCGGCTCCGGCAAAGGCGCCGCCGCCACCTGCGGCAGCGCTTCCCGCTTGGCAAACAGGACCTGCCGCGCCGCCCAAGCGGCAATCAGGCCAAACAAGATGGCCAAAACGGCGAGCGTCACGGTTTGTGGTCGAATGGATCTCATCGGCAATCTGCTTCACTTGTCGGACGAACCGACAATCCGTTTCCTACGCAGGACGGATTGGCAATTCCGTCTTGCAGCCATCATGATTCCTGCGGCCTGCAATATTATTCTTTACGCATCACGAACTGGGCCGTGATCCTCTTTCCCGTCAGATCAAGCCCGGGTACGACAGGCAGTGGATTGAAAGCCGCCTTGGTGGCGTCCACCGACACGGTCACACTCACGATGCCCTCCGAGGGTCCATCGGCAACCTGAATATCTTCGGGTCCCAGCGTTGCCGAGTACGACCAACCGGCCAACGCTCCCACGACCGCCGACCGCACGCGATGGTGCGTCGCGCCCGGGAGCGTCGCCTCCCGCGCACCCGCCATGGCCGCTCCCTGAACCGCCTGTGCAGCAAGCAGGTAGGTTCCGAGTTCGACCAGGGCCAGCAGGACCATCAAGAGAACCGGGAGGACGAAGATCAATTCCATGATCAGAATCCCCCGCTTCTTTCTATTCAGTCTATTCAGTATATTTACCCCTCCCATTTTCACAAGCCCCTGCCCAAGGAATTCCCTATTCTTTCATTTCGGCTAGCGTAAACTATTCCATGCACAAGGCACGAGAAATCGTTAGACTTGTCACAAATACCGCAAATTCTCCCGCCGTAGGGCGGGATTTAGCCAGCCTCCTCTCAACCACATTAACAAGCGGACTAAAGTCCACCCTACAACACTACCTTGTTTGATCCAAAGAGGCACTTCGACTCGGTGGCTGAAACAACTCCGGATGCCGGTTCTCCAAGACCATTCCCCCCAATATACACCAAGTACCTAAGGCCAAGGGAATTGCAAACGGGACGGCAGTTCGGCGGCGGGTCTTCGGTCTGGCTGTCTTGCCGTTTTTCACATTCACCCCCAAAGGGATGGGTTTCGTTGACTTCTTGCTGCTTGCCGAAAGGTTAATCGTCCAGACGACGAATGCCAAGACCATGGCGAAACTCAAGGAAATCGCCAAGGCAAACAGCAGATACAGCCAGCCCAGCCAAGCCCCCAGAGCCGCAACAAGCTTCAGGTCGCCGGCTCCTGGGCCCAACAAGAACGGGAGCAAGAAAATCGCGAAACCCAAACCGAGCCCCAAAAGGCAGTTCGGAAGCGTCGTAGGGTAGCCCGGCAGTGCCCATTCGGGAAGCAGCGAACAGACGAGGCCCCCAATCGCCATGGGCACGGTCAAATAGTTGGGAATGCGCTGCATGCGGAAGTCGGAGAACCCGGCCGCCGCGACGTAAAGTGCAACCACGATGATGAAAAACCAAAACGCCACGCTTCTCACTCCACCAAGCCCTGAACCCATCTTCCCTGGTTCTATGATACCCTGTCCGCGCGAATTACGCGAACAAAATACAAGATCTGGCGAGCTTCAAAGCGACAAGCCGGAACCTTCAACTCCGCGGAATGATCAGGCACAGCGCGAACAGCCCCAACGCGAAGGCCGTCCGAGAAGATCGCCAAGAATGAGAAATGGGGCGGCAGTCTAGCTGCCGCCCCAGATAACTCGCGCACTTTGACCGCTGGTCGCGACCCCGCCGCACCCGCCGAACCCTGATTCGAACCGAGCGCCTTTAGGCCGCAAAGTCGATCAAAGGACCGATTGGCTTATTGCAAGGGGCACAACTTGTTCGTGTTGTTGGCGGGGGTGCCGATTGAACCACTCGGGTAGCCCAACGTCATCCGGTCCGTGCCATAGACGCCCGAGTCTACGTACGAACTGGCTACCGCACTCGAAGTGCAGGGCAAGGCGGCTTCGTTGGTGCCCGGAGACGTTGATTGAACCATAACTCCCAACGGGGGCACGATCTCATACGACTGGTTCAGTGAAACCATCGCACCCACGACACCTTGGCACTCGTGAATAATCGCATCGCGAATACCGGCCACGCCGCCGACGACACCGATGACCAACAAGGTCAAGAGAAGAATCCACTCGAAGGTCAAAATACCTTCATCCTCGCGCCATAGACGCATCAACATTGTAAAACCTCCCAAAAAAGCACGTGGAAAAATGACCCAACGCCGGGCAAACACTGCCCGACTACGTCCAGCTCCAAACCAAGTTGAACGCCGAGACTTGAAAATTGGGTTTCATTCTTGTTCACACTCCAAAACACGCAGCCTCTGCTCAAACCGATACCAATCTCTGCCAAACGCGGAGCCTTTTTCAGAGGCCATGCGTTCGATGACACTCACTTGTCGAGCCCATGTTTTCGCTCGACGCGAACTACAATCACCGACGGCACGGCCTCAGAACTTGCCGGCCAAACAGTAAAACTAGTTGCTCCCTGACTTCTTCCGAGAACCAGCACGTCCTTCGGCCCCACTTGCACGACATCGCTCACGTCCGCATTCGACACCGCGGTACGGCGAATCCCCGCAGGGAACCGCAACAAGCGACTTCGTCCAAGCTCGACCAGCAGCGGATCCTTGCTCGACTCGACCAATTTGATCGGGCCAACGAGGACATGCGCCGCCTGCGGAGCGGAGTCCAGCTGCCTTGGGGAACCACCTGGTGCCGAGACCCGATCTCGCGATTGGGCCTCTCGCGATTGAACCAATCCTTCCGCCGGACCACCCGCGATAACTAGGCAAACCAGCGAGTTGAAGATAAGCCCACTCACAATGAATCCCGCTCACCTGCCAAACATGCAGAAACTGAATCCGGCTGTCTCGACCAAGCTCCTCATCAAAGCCTGCACAAGACACGCATCAATCGCAGTCTTCCAAATTGTTAAAACCTTCATAATCCGAACAAGCCTGATTCTAGCATCGCTTGGAATTCTTTGCAAGCAATTCTTCAGAAAGAAAGGAACAAACCCCGCCAAAAATAACACAATGTGGAATGATCGATATAGCCAAAAGTATTGGACTTGCCACAAATATCCACAATTCAGGGGGTTCTAATTGCCTCGATTACGACTTGATATCAAATATACGGAGCGGTTTTCACGCCAGAGCGGCAAGCGCTCTAGTGACTTATGTTCAGTAGCAGGCCCTCCGCAAAGCCCTTTAGGAAGAAGCGATTCATGGTGCCGAATGCGGCGGACTAGGAATCGGGGTCTCGATTATCTCAGCGCGCTGCGGCTGTGGACCTTGTGGGCTACCGGCCATCGATCGTTCATTGGAAAGTTCAAGTGGCAGCGGCTCATGCATGCCCGCCTGCCAAGGGTATTCGAATAACGGGCGGTAATTGTAGGCCTGACGGTAATAATAGCCGTGAAACGCTGGATAGCGCTGGATGTCGCGGCCATTTCCCGGGTAGCAACCATAGTGCGGTGCGTAACAGGTTTGCGGCATGGGCCGAAACCAGGCGCCGAAATACATGAAAAAGCCGTCCACCAGACCATAGGACTCCTGAGGGTCCCGCGGCGGATCGTAACGGTAAGGTCCAGGCACGTCGAGAAAAGATCCAGGGACACCGGCCATCGCCGGAGAAGGCTGGTTGCCAACGACCATCGGCTGGACGCCAACCATACCCTCCTGGTCTGCTCCCACCGCCAGAATCATCGCCAGGAACATCGCATGCATAATACCCCAACCTCCATGATAAACCGAATAAGTCCTTACTCCCGAGCTCCTTCATCGTCCATCGGCTGGCAATCTGGTCAAACTTTGCAGAATTTGTCGATTGTAACGATTTTACCGAAGAAAGTAATAAATTACGTATTGTGCCACAAAAAGTTGCTTGACGAAATAAGCAAACGCGGATAAGCTGGAGAGCGTGTATGTTTTGTACTTGGGAAGGTAGTTCCATGAGCAGGCCGGCTAGCGAACTTGGAAAAGCTGATTTGGCCCAATTCGGCCCGGAAATCCGGCGCGGCCTGGACCAGTTGATGCGGGCGGTGTATTACGCGCAGGAATTGAGTAGTTCGTTGTGGGACTTTGCCGTGGAAATTGATCGCTTGCTGGCGTTGGGCGTGACGACGAGCGATCTGCGCTGGTTGGTCAAGCGCGGCTATTTGAGCCACGGTCGGGAAATTACCGTTCCGCAAGATGCAAATCGCCGCTTTGAACCTCCGGACCAGAACCTTGCTTTCGCCAGGAATACCTGCTTCGTGCTCACCGAGGCGGGGCGGGTGATCCTTGGCGCGGAGTGTACGCAGCCGAACCAGGCGGCATTGAATCATTCGATCAACGAATTGCCGATGACGATTGGCCACGACAAAATGGTAGCGTCGAGGCAAGATGGGTCGTTTACCGATTTGCAAATTGATCTTCCATTGCGCGCGATGGCAGGGGAACGAACTCCACCTGGTACGATACCCAATTGGGACAAGGATTCGCGGACGTTCCTGGTTGGCGAGCATCTGATCAAACGTTTCCGGGTGCCTTCGCCGAATCAAGAAGCCGTGTTGGAGGCGTTTCAGGAAGAGGGCTGGCCGGCGTCGATCGATGATCCGCTCACGCCCGTCTCTGATTACGAGCCGAAACGCCGTCTGCGCGACACGATCAAATGCCTGAACGTGAATCAGACGACGCGGTTGATTCGTTTCCGCGGAGATGGCACTGGTCAACGAGTGCTTTGGGAGTTCGTGCCGCAGTCGGTCGCTTGCGCCAATTCTGGGGAAGGCCGGTCGCTTCAGCGGGCGGCGTAATCGAGTCGCACGATCTTCCGAAGGTTCGGCACGCTACGTAGTTGGGATGCGCTCACTCCGCCTCGGCCAACTTAGTCGGATCAGAACCGGCCGGACGTTGCTCTCAGAGGCTATCCGGAAAGTTACTCCGGTTAATTGAAGCCCGACGCGCCAGCGAGGAATCGGCTTTCTCGGCTCGTGGGCGCACATTCCTCGCCGACCATGGGTACATGGTGCCCGCGTCGGGCTCCAATGTCGATGGCCGAAAACTTTCCGGATAGCCTCTCAGGCCGCGACAGCTCTCTTCACGAATTTTGACTTGGCCGGGATGGCGAGTTGTGCGGTTCTGCAGCCCGAATACGGGCCCGTCGCCGCCACCAGAAACCGACGGCCAAGCTCAACATGGCGCCAGCCAACAAGCGGATCGACGCCGGTTCCGGAACCACGGCAAAGATGCCGCTGCCGACATCCAGAACTGCCCAGGCCGTATCCGTGCTGGTGTCGATACCCCAGGTGCCGCGGAGTTGATCGAGGCTGTGCTCGTAAAAGTAATGTACCGTACCGCCTTGGATGTAGGTCGAATTAAGAAAAGACTGAAATGATCCGAGGTAGGGTTGATTACTGGGCGTCGTACTGTCTACAAAGTTGGCACCGCTGGCGGTAGGATGCCAGGCATAAGGCCCGACGGCTGGCACAGACTCGAGTGAATTGCTGGGGAATCCCTTGACAAGGATCTGGCTGGAAACATTGGCATCCACGGCATTTTCCCAAACCGTGCCGTGTGAACTACTACCGGCCAAGATACCCAAGAAGAGACCCTTGTTCGCCATAACATCGTACATCTGGTCGCCAGGGGTCTCGATCTCGTTGGAGAAGTCCATCTGGAGAACATAGTCACTTCCGGCTTGCATCCCGTTCAACTGCATTGCGTCGCTGGCCAAATAGTCGGAGGTCGGCGGCAAGTCGGGGTAGGTGCTTGAGCCGGCGGACATCTCATTTTGGCTGCGTGTACGCCACTGCATCGTAAGGGGCTTACCGGAAACGGCAGGCGTATAAGCGCCCGCGATAATCGCCGCGTTGGTGCCGGGAACGAACGTGGAATCGTTCGAATTGACCAAGCTCAGTTTCTTGCCATAGGGATATTGGTCCGTAGTAAATCCACCACTGATGCTGGTAACCGTAGATCCGACCAGAACTCCCACATTGCTGACATTGAGATTCGTAAAAGGGTTCTGAGTATAAGGCGCGGCAATGTTCGACGGAGGGCCAGGTTGCGTGGTCACATTACCGGGTTGATTGTTGTCGATGCTATACGGATAATTACCGCCAACCGACACGGAAGAACCGGCAGTCGCGTAGGCTTTGTTCGTTGCGATTTGGGAAGCGGTCAGGGTAGCAGTGCCTGCCGATTGGCAATAAGGCAAGGTGGAGAAGGATTGACCGCTGGCTATCACCGCGGCACTCCCGGAAGAAAAGTTGAGGGCGGGACCCCAAACTTGCACCGTGGGCAGGTCAGTGCCTATGGTCGCCATCGCGGGCTGAAGGTTAGCAGTCGTCGCCCACGGAACGGTAGGCGCCGCCACCACAACGGCAGCCAGACAGAGAATTACGAACGACACCAGGACCGCAAGAACAGACGTTCTCGCCGCCACCTTACGCGCCGAAGCTTTCCGCATCATGGAGACTCCTCACTGGACCGGCTCTCTCCCGCACTGACGTCACCAATACGATGAATTCGCCAGCCGGCTCGCAGACCTGATTTCGTCAACCGCCTGCCCGCCTGTATGATCTATGCAACAAACACTGCCAGACGAGCCATTAGCGCAACTACTGCAAAAAACATACGCTTCCACTCGCACGGCAAGTTGAGGCGCAATCATTATCATTGCTGTTCCTGCGAAGTACGTTGGCCTACTTCCCGATTGTGACTTAACTCTACAAACCTGTCTACGGACAATCTGTGGAGACTTTGATGCGACTCTGTGGAAGATCTGTGGAAGATCTGTGGAAGCTTGGCCATTTCATGCCAAATTCATGCCACCAACAAGGTATATCACTATCGCCAGCAGATGCAATGTCACGAAAATGCACGGCTTGTGGTAGATACGCCCGAAAAAAAGGAGCTAGCAACGCCGCTCCGTAAGACGAAAATTCGTTGCACTAGAAACGGTTGAAATCCGCTCGAATCAGTCGCCGCGACTGGTCCGCGCGTTTCGGCTCGCGAGGTTCGGGTTGGGAGACGCGCCAGCGGTTCCCGGCTTGTCGTTCGCATCCCTGCCGGCGGTCGTCGCCGAAGCCGGATCTTGACCCTGGCCGTTCTCCACGTAAGGCACCCACTGGGTATCGTCTTCGCCACAAGTTTCCAATTGGACGAGACTGTCGGGATCGGTCTCGGCCAGTTCGAAGGCCCGCAACGCCCGGCGTGCCCGATCGTGCGACGGATCGACGGCCAACGCTCGGCGGAAGCAGGCTTTGGCCCCTTCGAAGTCGTTGAGCGAAGACTTGATGAAAGCGAGATTGTAGAAGGCGTCGGCCTCTCCGGAAGCCACGTGGAACTCGTTCCAGGCCTCTTCGAAGCGGCGTTGGTGTCCGTAGATCAGGCCCAGGTTGTTGTGATACTTGGGCTCGGTCGGACGCAAGGCGACGGCCTTGCGCATCGCGCTGGCGGCCTTGTCCAGTTTGCCTTGGAGGAAGAAGCTGTAGCCCAGGTCGTTGAAAAGGTCGGGTTCGCGGTTCTCGGCCAAGAGGATCGCGTGCTGATAGTTTTCCTGGGCGTCCGCATAGCGCTTCTGCCGATCACAGACCTGCCCCAAGCGATGATAGGCCTCGTACCGCGTGGGCCACTGCCGGATGAGCTGCTCGTAGTTCTTGCGGGCTTCCGGGTATCGCCGCGACTGTTCAAGTTCGACTCCCTTGGCCAAGTCGCGCATGTACTCGGCCACCGCGCGGTTATCGGGCTTGGCCGGCTCGGGCGAAGTCTTCAGGTCTCCGCGCGCGGCGGTTGCTGCACGGCGGCCTGGTTCGCGGTTGCCTCGGAACCGGCCGGCGTCGCTCCGGGAAACCAGGACGGCTTCAGCGTCGTACAGCCGGCAACCGCGAGCAACGCAATGAACAACAGACTGCTTTTCACGTTGAATGTTCCTCACGACTGCAGGGAACGCGGGGTCCCCTGCGTTCCTGCGGCCCTTTATCGGTACTGCCCGCCCGCCGAGCCAAAGCCGCCAACGCCGGTCTGCCCGAAGCCTTCGATCGTGCGGCTGCTGTCACGATAGGTTTGCTCCGCCTCCGTTCCTCGCATGCCTTCGGCAATGGCCGGGGCGATGACCACGCGGCAATCGAGGCCGTGCAACCCCAACTCGGCAAAGCGCTCGAGAACGGCCTGCCGGCGGTCGGCGTCAAGCTTGGGATTCTGGTGATTGGGAGTCTCCTCGACGACGACGGGAAACGGCACGTGCCGCAGGCGGAGGGCCACTTGCACCAGGTGCTTCTGGCCGAGAACATTGAGCTTCGCCGTGTCGCCGATGAACTCGTGGTCATAGAAAATGAACGACGAGGCCTGGGCATTGGTCATCTGCGTATCCCAGTGGGAGTCGGTCACCTGGCCCAACGGGAAAGGACGATCGAATGGCGGGTATGGTTCTGCGCAGCCCGCTACGAAGGCAAGGGCGAGGGGGAGAAGGATGAAGGATGCCGGATGAAGGATGAAAGACGAAGGCGAAAGACGAAGGTCAGAAGGACGGGGCGCCCGCTTGTGGGTCGTGCGACGGCCGAAAATAGTAAGCGAAAAGTGTGTCATATCCGGGTTCTCCGTTACGCATTTGAGAAAGCAGGCGGTGAGCATGGCCACCTCCTTCATCCTTCATCCTTCATTTTTCCTACCGCGGGCAGTTGGCAGGATCTCCGGCCCAGGCGTTGCTGTGTCCGAACGGTCCGGAGATCATGGGCGATCCGCCGGCGCGATAGCGATGCTGCAACATCGGCCACACGGTACTGCGATAGTCACGGGTCGGATTGCCCTCGATGTCGCCGCGGAGGAAGAACTCGATGTTGTCGGGTTCCGTAACATCGAAGCCCGGCAGGGGCGGCACTTCCTCGGGCTCCATGGGATGGACCAGTTCCGGCGTCACCAGCACGATCAGTTCCGTCTCGCTACGGCTCACGGTCCGCGGACCGATGAGCTTGCCGATCCAGGGCCAGTCGGACTGCGTATTGCTGTTCATCGAATCACTCAACAAGCCGGCGAGGGCCAGCGTCTGGCCGGCCCGCAGTTCGACCGTGGTCGTTACGGACCGCTCGGTCAGCCCCGGTATGCCGTTGACGGCGTGTACCGGCGTCGATCTGGCTGAATTCGGGCGAGACCTGCAGGCGAATGAGGTCTTTATCGAGCAGGTAGGGCGTGAAGCTGATGATGGCCCCATAGGCGCGGAAGTCGGTCGTCGTGGACGCGGCCCCGCTGACGCCCACGACCGTCGGCACGGCAAACTCGCCGCCGGCGATGAAATTGGCCGGCTTGCCGCTCATGGTCGATCAAGGTGGGTTCGCTCAACAAGCGGACGACTCCATGTTGTTCCAGGTAGTGAATGCCGAAGCTCAACTGGTCGTTGCTGAAGTTGCCGATGATCGAATTGCTGTTCGAGGCGTTCAGCAAGGATTGCAGCAGGAGCGTGCCGTTGCGGAACTCGATCGTGGCGGAGAAATTGGCGCCGAAGCCGCGGGCCGCCGTGCGATCCAACTCGGCGATCTTCACCCGCAGCATGATCTGGTGTACGCCGGGGACCTTGAGCATGTTGACGACGCGGTCCGAATATTCGTCTTGATTGCCGTTGCCCCACGTCCTCGAGGACTGTTGTTGCCGCTGCCAACCGTAGGTGTTGCCCGTGGAATCGTTCGTGCCCGCGTCATTACGTTCGGCTTGGCCGGGTCCGTTGACCCACTTGCCCTTGACGTCGATCTCTTCGCCGCGAATGATATTGAGGATCTCCGCCGCTTCGGTGACGTTGCGGGCCTGGCCGAGAACAATGATCCGCTTGCCAAAGGTCCGCAACCGCACCTTGCTGTTGGGGAAGAGCCGGGCAATCTCGGCTTCCAATTGTTTCAGGTGCGGATCCTTGTTGCCGAGACTCTCCGCCACGACATGGACGACAAAGCTGCGGGGCTGCGTGTCGACGTTCGGATCGTTGCTCTCGCGGAACCAAACGGTTACCTCGGTCGTGCCGAGGCCCTTGCCGATGAAGCCGATCTCGGTGGCCGAGTATTGGATGAGGTCGCAAACGGCGGGATCCACCACGGCGGTGCGGGTGAATTCGATCGTCGACCGCAGGAGTTGGCTGCGCCCTTTGACGACGGTCACTTCCGTTTCCCGCTTCGGGTCCATGATGTTGAAGGGCGCAGGCAAAGCGTTGTTCTTCGGGGCAGCAGTCTTTTCGTCAGCGGCCGGGAGCGGATTCGGACCTTGTGCAGGAACCGCTGCCAGCGATGCGGCCGCGCCGGAGGGAACCGCAGAGGCGGGCAACGCCGTACCGAAGGAAGCCGCAGGGGCGGGCAAGCCAGGGCCGGCCACAATGGATAGGACTGCTCCGCTGGGAACGGGCAGCATCTCCGCGGGCGGCTTCGGCGGCAACACGACGGGACCATCCGGCTGAGCGGGCTTTGTCGGCGGCGGGTCGTCCTCCCACATGGCTAACTGCGTTGCCGACATACCCAATGACTCACCGAAATGCAGATCGACCTTAGTACCTTCGTGGGGCACGGCCGTTCCCCGAACCTGATTGCCTCCATCCTGCGTCGTCCCGGAGGCTGGTTCCTCGGCGGTGACGTTGATTGAACCGGCAAACAGCACGAGAATCAGAAAAACAGAGGAGAGTTTTGTCATAGTTCGCCCCCAACCGTGGTGGGTACAACTGACGATGGGTTACATTTCCATCCAGGTCCGCGCACAAACGATGCCGATTCATCGGCCTTTTCAAACTGGAATTAAGTATCGACGTGGAAGAATGGGATCATCAGTTAAACTTTGCCGACTGTAGCGATTATAACGGACGAACCACCCCTATGGTGAAAGCTAGTATTTATAGCCCGAATAGGGGTTAGGCTCCTCCGTGGAGTCGGATTTCCAGCTTTCAGGAATGGGATTGAGAGCCGGACAGCGCCAGGGACTAACGTACTGGGTCATCGCCTGCTGGCTATAGATGCCTGGCCAGAAGTAGGTGTATTGTGACGGAACTGGATACTTGTAACTGCCATGACAGGCACAGTTTCCGTCGTCGCAACGACGGCAGCCAAGGCATCGCCCGTACAAACCTCCATGGGGAACAACTCCGCTGTGGCCAGACGACTCATCGCCGCACGAAGCCTCTGTGCCGTCCAGACCTTCCTGACGGAAAATGTCGCCGTGGATGCAGTGACCAAACTGCTCGCCTCGGCACGGTGCCTCTGTGGCAGTTTGTGCGGGCATCGGCATGATGATCTCCTGGGCCGAAGACCCACGGGTCACCATAACGACGCCACCCGCCACGAACAAGAGAATAAGTAATGCTCGCATTGCATGTCCTCCCTGTTAAAATGCGCCCTTTAACTACCGGCACGAGATTCACGTGCCAGCAAATCCGGAAAAATCCGTATAATCAGTAGAATCGGCAAAGTCGTAGGGGCCCGCTTGAGTCAAAAGAGTTTCCTAGCCGAGCGACTCGACGGTACCGCTTCGGCCCCACCCCGTTGGCAGTGAGAGGCTATCCGGAAAGTTCTCGCGGTTATTTGCGGCAGTGAAGCCCGACGCGGGCACCATGTACTCATGGTCGGCGAGGAATCGACTTTCCTGGCTGTTTACGGCACATTCCTCGCTGGCGCGTCGGGCTTTGATGTCGATTTGCGGCCAAAAACTTTCCGGATAGCCTCTGATAGGCGACTCTGTTCGCCCACGCACATGAATCCTGTGTCGCAGCGAACAGGCAATTGTTCGCAGATGAACATTTTGCTTGCTTTTCGGCGTTTCCCCAGGCTCCGGCCGGGTCGATTCCCTCGGCCATATCCTCTTTATGGGAAATGACTTAGCGACAGAAGACTGGACCCAGGCAAGATCGTGGCACGGGGTCTGCGTGATGTAAACGGCATGGCAGCCAATCCCACGGACTATCAGGAGTACCAGCCGATGAAGCCGACGTTAGCGCCTTTCGATCCAAATCGTGATTGTTGACCCCACGCCGCAAGACTACGGCGATTTGCTCGCCGCCGTTGATGCGCCGGGCGTGAGCATCCATTTCCTGCTAAGCAGCAACGAGGCCCTCCGTTTTGCGAAGCGACACCCAGCAGGATTGTGGGTCATCAATACGCGACTGACCGACATCAGCGGCTTTGACCTTGCCCAGATGTTACGCTCGGTGCGACCCAGCGCCCTGGTGTTCATGATCGGCAACGAGTACCGCTTGGACGACGAGATGCAAGCACTCACGCTGGGGCTGGCGAAGTATCTCTGTAAACCACTGGAACCCTCCTGGATCCTTCCCCACAGCCAGGATTTCTGCGTTCCCTTGCCCCTTGACAGGAGTTCACCCCCCAAATTATGTGTCGTCGGCATGTCCGAAAGCAATTCAGCGCAGGACCTGCCGGAATCCGTTTCCGTGGCAGCGGCCGACACGGAAGACAGTGGCGATCAGTTCATCGTGCCGTTCAATCCGGATTTTCGGCGCGGGCCAGGTTTTCGGCGAAAACCCGCGGCATGAGGGGCCAGTTGTTGTTAGAATACAGGTTGTGACGACTGGATCAACTAACGTCGAAGGCATCAGGACTTCCCGGGAAATCACCTCTCCCGCGCAGGGGCGACCGCCCTTGAATCGCTTTGCCCGCTATGCCATTGCGATCGTGATCACGGGACTCGTCACGGCGCGTAAGGTATGCGCTCGATCCAATCCTGGGCGACCACTCCATTTTCACGTTCTATTTCGCATCGGTCATTCTGGCGGCCTGGTATTGCGGATTGGGTCCGTCGATCCTGAACATCGGGCTGGGAATGGTCATCGCCAGCTACTCGTTTGCCCAGCCGCGCGGTTCTTTCCGGATTGCCGAATTCAAGCACCAGTTCGGACTGGTTTTCTTTTGCGTCATCAGCAGCTACCTGGCTTATCTGATTTATTGGCTGAATCGCGACATCGCGCGGCGGAAGCAAGTTGAAAGCGACCTGCGGCCAGCCAGGAACAGTTGCAGTTGCACCAGGCTGAACTGGCCCACATGTCGCGTTTGAGCGTCATGGGCGAAATGGCGGCGGGCCTGGCCCACGAATTGAACCAACCGCTGCACGCCGCCAAAAATTACGCCCGCGGAGGCATTCGCCGCTTGCTCAAAAATCCGGAACCTGACGCGGAGTTGACGACGGCGCTGGAACGCATCGGGGAGGAGGCGGACCGCGCGGCGGAGATCATCCGCAGAGTTCGCGCCTTCGTGCAGAAGACCGGCCCGCAAGTTTCCGCAATTTCACTGCCGGACCTGGTCCAAGAGGCGGTGACGATCGTCAGCCTGGAACTGAAGCGAACCCGTGCCAAGATCGTTTGCGAGTTGACGCCCGACATTGCGCCGGTGAAGGCCGATCCCATTCAAATCGAACAGGTCGTGGTGAACCTCGCGTTGAACGGCTTGGAATCGATGCAGGAAATGCCCGAAGAGCAACGGACCTTGAGCATCGGCGCGCGACGGTGCGACGAGCAGACCGTGGAAGTCTTCGTGCGCGATCGCGGGAAGGGAATCGGCGCGGAGGTTCAGGAAAGAATCTTCGAGCCTTTCTTCACCACGAAGGCGGAGGGGATGGGCATGGGCCTGGCCATCAGCCGCTCGATCATTCAAGCCCACGAGGGACGCCTGTGGGTCAGCGCGAATGACGATCGCGGATGCACCTTTCACTTCACCCTGCCCGTCGCCCAAGAGAGTTGAATCATGAGTGATAAATCGACCGTCTTTGTCGTCGACGACGACCCCGGCGCCTTGGAATCGTTGCGGTGGATGATCGAACAAGCCGATTTTCGCGTCCAAGGGTTCCGGTCGAGCCGGGAGTTCCTCGATGCCTACCGCCCCGGGGAAGCGGGCTGCCTGGTACTGGACGTGCGGATGCCGGAGATCGACGGCCTGGCGTTGCAGCAGACCCTGCGGGAGCGCAAGATTCGCCTGCCGATCATCTTCATCACGGCCTACGGCGACGTGCCCACGTGTGCCCGCGCCTTCCGCGGCGGGGCGACCGATTTCCTGGAGAAGCCGGTCAACGACAAGGTGCTGCTGGACCACATCGAAAGGCTGATCGCCCAGGAAGAACAGGACCACGGCAGCAGCGGGGGCGCCTGTTTCGGCGACCGCATCCCGCTGCTCACGCCGACCGAAACCGAGGTCCTGGATGCCTTGATCGAGGGGAAGAGCATCAAGGAAATCGCCCGCGCGAGAAAGGTCTCCGTGCAGACCATCTGGCGGCATCAGATGAACATCTTTTACAAGGTCGGCGTGGAAAGCCAGATCGAACTCGTCCGGCTGGCTACCGAGTGGAAGTTTCAACAAGGAAATTAGCCAGGTCCTTCTTCACGAGAAAGACTATCGTGCGAAGTCGCGTGAAGAACTCGGCGCCGCTCGATCGGTCGGCGCACAATGGTCCTTTCCGGCAGCAAGGACCTACGCGCCGAGTTTCCGCAAGAACAGCAGCGTCCGCCGGGAATGCGGGAGCGGCGTTTCCTTGAGCAGGCTGAATCGCCGGCAGAACGTTTCACGAACGGACTGCAGCGAAAGATCCTCGAGAAGATCGACGCGGAATTTCATCAGGCGGCGAAACATGCTGTCGTCGGTGGGGATGAACTCGATCACGAGATCGCGGTCGGTCAGGGCCGCAAACATCTGGCAAATCGCCTCCAGCGAGAGATTGCCGGCCACCAGCAAATGATGCAACAACGCCAGCGCGAGCACGCAATCGCCATGGATGCGATCGACGAACGACGCCCGTTCCCGATTCATGAAACCCAAGGCGGGGCTGGGGTTGCCCAGGTCGACGACCATCGGGATGATCGGCACGGGCTGCTTGCGAAGCTGCCGATACAGCAGTTCCACCGCGTCATGGTCGGCGTCGACGGCGACTACGTCCGCCCCACGCTCTGCGGCCAGGCGGCTATAATCGCCCGTATTGCACCCCAGATCGAGGACGCGTCGGGGCCGCGTCTGGCCAAGGAATTCGCCGACCAACGACTTCTTGGCCTGTTCGGCTTGCTCACTGTAATTGCAGTGGCGCGTATAGCAGGACCAGGCGCCGCGGGGCCGATAACCGGCGGCCAACCTCGCAACCTTGCGTCGTAGACGCCGCAGATTGGCAATCTGGGCCGTGGGATCGGGACGGGGCCGTTGCAGTGCGTCCTGCCAGGCCCGGTCGGAGTTTTCCGCCCAACGGGTCAAGAGCCAGGGCAGCGTCACGTCGAGCAACAATCCGGGGCGGAGCAGTCCCAGGGGACCGAATCCGCGTGCCACTTGCTCCACGCCGCAACCACCCAGGTTCGCCAGAAAATACGATCGCAGGTCCCAACCGCGCCAGCGGCAGAGCAGGAGCGGAAAAAGGAACATCTGCTGGAACTGGCCCAAGGCGAACCAGAGATCCAATCGCCGCGGACGCTCGATCGAGGTCAGGTCGATGAACGTCGGCCGCCCTTTTACGAACTGGAGGTTGTAGGCCGAAGCGTCTTTGAGCCCGCAACCGGCCGCCAGCAGCCGAAGCTGCAAGTCGATCGTCTGCACGCCGGCGTCGGCAAGCATCGAGATCGACCATTCAAAAGGATACGTGATCGGCCAGACGACTTGATGTTCGAGAAAATGGGTGAAGCCCGGATGCTCGCCGGACAGGGCGGCCAGCAAGGCCGGATCGGTGATGAATTCGCTGCCGACAACCTGCGACTGTTGGGCCAACTCGGCCAGGATTCCGGCATCCGCCAGACCAGCGAGCACCTGGTGAGATGGTCCGTCGATCGCGCAAAAACCCGGCCCTCGCGGATGAAGACATATCCGGACGGGTCTCGGAACGAACCGGCGACGCGACCATGATCCAACGAGGAGTCGCCTGAGTCATTCATGGTAATCCAATTCGATCACTTGGGGACCGCCGAACAACCAGTTGCATCGGTTTTGCCCAACACTGCCTGCAAGTGCTCATGCTATTTCCGCCCGCCGCCGTGGCGAGAAGCACCTGCTGCATTTTTCGCATTCGCCGGATTGCGGCGATACGGCTTGCCCGCCTGAAAAAGCATGAGACGTTCCCGGATTTCCTTGGCTAGATCTTCGTCATCGCGGTCCGTTGCCAGAGCCAGTGCGGTTTGGGAACTCTGGACGGCCGCGACGAAATCGCCTGTCTCGGCTTGGCCCGCGGCCAGGGCCTCGAAAGCCGCCGGGGCCTTGCCCTCGCTGAGTTCGACCATCTTCTGCGCAACGCGCACCGCCTCCTTGCCGTCGCGGACCGCGGCGTCGGGCGAAGCGGCCAGCAGGCCGGCAAGCTGATTGCCGATCGCAACATTCTCGGGATCCTCTTGCAGCGCATGCCGCCAGTATATCAGCGCCTCGCGATCTTTGCCCCGGCTCAACAAGAGCCGCGCCAAGCGGTCGTCCGCGCTGACCGATTTCTCGTTCACCGCCAGGGTCGCGCGGTATTTCGCCATGGCCTCCTCAACCCGCCCTAGCGCCTCCAATGAGAGAGCGTAGGAGTAGAGCGTATCCTCGTCCGTGGCACTGATCGCACAGGCCATTTCGAATTGTTGGATTGCCTCCTCGTGCCGATGGTCGGCGGCCAGCGCCAGTCCGAGATTGTAACGGCCCACGAGGTTGGGGTACATCAAGTCGCGGACCCAGAGGGTTTCGCTGTCGTGCCAATAGCCCGCCTGTCGCCAGGCGCCGACGGCCAGGGCCGCGACGATTCCAGCCGCCGAGAGCGCCCAAAGGAAATCCCTAGCTCGCCGGGCCATGCCGCGGGCACGGAGGGCCAGAAAATCGGCCAAGTCGGCCAGGGCCCAAACCAGTGCCAATACCAGGCCGATCTGTGGCAAGTAGGTGTAGCGATCGGCCATTTTTTGTCCGCCGACCTGGAGCAGACCGATCACCGGGACCAGCATTCCCAGATACCACAGCCAACCGACGAGTAAGTACGGCGCCCGCCGTCTAAAGACGAAGGCGCCGGTCGAGACCGCCACTAGAAACGCGGCCGCTGCCAAAACCATGCCGGCCGAAAAACCGTCGATGGGATGCGGATAAAGAATGGCCAGTCCCTGCGGCCAGAAGAAGCAGCCCAAGTAACTTGCGTAGGCTACCAACACATTAGCGCCACGGGCCACCCACGAGATGCGTTCCAGCGACTGGATGGCCGCGACCTGGGTATGTACGGTCAGGGCGGAATCGGCCAGCGAGAGCAGCAGCAGCGGGATCTTCTCGATGACCAAGTGCCAAGGAGTCTGCCGGCGTCGCAATGGCCAATAATCCAACAACAACAGGACTAGCGGCAAGGTCACGAGCATCGGTTTGGCCAACAATCCCAAGGCATACAGTGCGCAGACGATCGTATATCGGCCCGCGGGCGAAGAGAAGATCTCTGCGCTACGAAAGAACGCAGGCAAGATGCCTGCGCTACGAGGGGACGCAGGCAAGATGCCCACGCTACGATCTGTCCGTGGAGCGCGAACGTAGCGCACGTAGGCCCCCAGCGTCAGAACGAAGAACAGCCCGCTGAGCACGTCCTTCCGTTCCGAGATCCAGGCCACCGATTCGACCCGTAGCGGATGGATGGCAAACAAGGCGGCCACCAGGGCGCAGGGCCAGAGGCGGCCGGTCATTTGCCGCAGCACCAGGAACAGCAGCACCGCGGTGATCGCGTGCAGGGCGACGTTCGTCCAGTGGTGCCCGCCGGCCTGCAGCCCGAACAACTGGCAATCCAGCATGTGCGAGTAGGTCGTCAGCGGATGATAGGTATACGCGTGCCAGTGGCAGGCATAATACTCCAGACCGTTCCAAGTCAGACCACGATTGATGTGCTCGTTGTCATAGACATAATGATCGTCGTCGAAGTTGACGAAATCGTGGTTTCCCGTCTGGCAGAAAACCAGAGCGACCGCGAGGACCAGGAGTCCGCAGATCGTCAGCACCACGGGGCGACTGCCCAAACGTGGCGGGTTCTCGTACTCCGGGGCCGTCGCGACAAAATCCGACCGCGGGCTCGCGTAAGGGTCTTCCGACAGCACCTCGGACGAATCAAGCGGTTGATTGTTCATCCGCTACTCCGTAGTACCCCCGATACCACTCGATGAACCGGGCAATCCCCTCGTGCAAAGGCGTGCCCGGGCGAAAGCCGGTGTCGCGCACCAGGTCGTCCACGTCGGCATACGTCTCCGGCACGTCGCCGGGCTGCATGGGCAGGAAATTCTTCGTGGCCGTGCGACCCAGGCACTGCTCGACCAAGGCGATCATCTCCAGCAACTCGACCGGCTGGTTGTTGCCGATGTTGTAGACCCGGTAGGGCGCATTGCTCGTGCCGGGATCGGGCCGCTGGCCGCTCCAGTGCGGGTCGGGCTGCGGGATGCGGTCCATCACGCGGAGCACGCCCTCGACGATGTCGTCGATGTAGGTGAAGTCCCGCCGCATCCGGCCATGATTGAAGACGTCGATCGGCCGGCCGGCGAGAATGGCCCGCGTAAAGAGGAACAAGGCCATGTCGGGCCGGCCCCAGGGACCATAGACCGTGAAGAACCGCAGCCCGGTGGTCGGCAGCCGGAAGAGATGGCTATAGGTGTGGGCCATCAGCTCGTTGGCCTTCTTCGTGGCCGCATACAGGCTCACGGGATGGTCGACGTTCTGATGCACCGAGAACGGCATCTGCGTATTGGCCCCGTAGACCGAACTCGACGAGGCATAGACCAGGTGCTTGACGCCCGAGTGCCGGCAGCCTTCCAGGATGTTCGTAAAGCCCAGCAGATTGCTGTTGACGTAGACACCCGGGTTTTCCAGGGAATAGCGCACTCCGGCCTGGGCCGCCAGGTTGACGACCAGGTCGAATCGCTCGCTCTCGAACAGCCGGGCGATCGGCTCGCGGTCGGCCAGATCGAGCTTCACGAAACGAAACCCGGCTTCGGCCTCCAACTGCTTGAGGCGATCCAGCTTCAACTGCACCGAGTAGTAGTCGTTGACGTTGTCCAGGCCCACGACCGTATCGCCGCGGGCCAACAGACGCCGGGCGGTGTGGAAGCCAATGAAGCCGGCCGCGCCGGTAAGAAGGATTTTGCTCATGTCATGCCTTGACAATCTTCTCGCGGTTCGCAGCGACCTTCTTCGTCGCATTCCGCGTATCGACGACCAGCCGGGCGTGCTCGACGATGAAGTCGTAGTCGTAGGCCGAGTGGTCGGTGGCAATCAGCACGGCATCCTGGGCGGCCAGGTACTCGGCGCGTGAGCGGGCAGCTTGTCATGTCGGGCACGTTGTAGTGCCGCATCTTGCGGCAGCCGCGGCACGTGCGGGTCGTTATAGGTCAGCACTGCCCCACCGGCCAGCAGCATTTCCATGAGCTTGAAGGAAGGGCTTTCCCGCGGATCGTCGACGTCTTTCTTATAGGCCACGCCCAGCAGGCCGATCTTGCTGCCCCGCAGCGGCTTGCTGGACTCGTTCAAGGCCTCGACGAGCCGGTGGATCACGTACTCCGGCATGGCGGTATTGATCTCGCCGGCCAGCTCGATGAAACGGGTCGTCATGCCGTTCCGCCGGGCCAGCCAGGTGAGATAGAATGGGTCGATGGGAATGCAGTGCCCGCCCAAGCCGGGGCCCGGGATAAAAGGCCTGGAATCCGAAGGGTTTGGTGCGGGCGGCGTCGATCACCTCCCAGACGTCGATGCCGATCCGCATGAAGAGCATCTTCAACTCGTTGACCAGGGCGATGTTGACCGAGCGGTAGGTATTCTCCAGGATCTTGGCGGCCTCGGCGATTTCGCAATTCGAGACCGGCACGACCTGGGCCATGGCCTTGCCATAGAGCAGTTGGGCGAGCCGGCCGCTGGCGGCGTCGATGCCGCCGACGACCTTGGGAATCCGCTCGGCGGTGAAGTTCGGGTTGCCCGGATCCTCCCGCTCGGGACTGAAGGCCAGAAAGAAATCGCTGCCGACGACCCAGGGGGTGCCCCGTCCGCCCTTCTGCAAAATCGGCAGCACGACTTCCCGCGTCGTGCCGGGATAGGTCGTACTCTCCAGGACCACCAGTTGTCCGGGCCGCAGCACGGCGGCGATCTGCTCGGCCGTCTGCTCGATATACGTCAGGTCCGGGTCGCGGGTTTCGTTCAGCGGCGTGGGGACGCAGATCAGCAGGGCGTCGGGCTCGCCCAGCCGCTGCATGTCGGCCGTGGGAACAAAGCTGCCGTCGGCCACACAGCGCCCGATCCATTCCGCGGGAATATGCTTGATGTAGCTGCGGCCGGCCAGAAGTTGATCGACCTTGGCCTGATCAACGTCAAATCCCATGGTACGGAATCCGGCCGCGATAAAGGCCCGAATCAGTGGCAGGCCGACGTAGCCCAACCCGATGACGCCAACTTTGGCCGTTTTACTTTGAATTGCCTGTTCAAGAGAGGAAATGCTCATGAAGAATAATCTAATGGTTAGTTGGAGAAGTTCGAGAGTTTATGCAGGAACTTTTTGTCCGCCAATCGGCACTGATGCCCGTCGCGGGCAAACTTTCCCGATAACCTCTGAACCGGGACCCGCCTTTGAAGCCATTATAATTTGCCGCGGGGTGGCGGGAATAGGATGGAATGCAAGAGCGATCGGACGCTAATCATTTGCCTGGCAGTCTGTGCCGTTTATTCCGGTGGCAACGAAAGTAATCTGCCTTTCGCAGAACGCAATTCATTTCGTTGATTGTGGCGGCTGCTCGCCACGTAAAAACTCCTGGGAATTGTCCTCCTGCCGACCCGCTTTGGTCTCATGCGCACGCAGAGGCTATCCGGAAAGTTCTTGGCCGCAAATCGACATTGAGGCCCGACGCGGGCACCATGTACCCATGGTCGACGAGGAATGTGCCGTAAACAGCCAGGAAAGTCGATTCCTCGCTGGCGCGTCGGGCTTCAACGCCGCAAATAACTGCGAGAACTTTCCGGATAGCCACTCAGTCTGCGGGCAACATCGAGTATCTCGTGCTGATCCAGCCCGAACCAGGCCGGCAATGTGCCGACCACGCCGGCACATAACTGCGCGTCGCTCACTGCCGATCGTTGTTTCCAGGCGTCCTCGATGGCGCGCACGATCGCCAAGTAAAGAGGGCTGCGTGCGGGAATGGGCGGGGTTTTCGCCGGAAGCCCGGCGAAATGCGCTTCGAGTTCCAGCATGCACTGGGCATCCACGTTCTCCGCGAGGATCGACAAGGCGGCAACTTTCAACTGTGTCACGCGGCTGACGGCGCCCTGCCGCAACTCGGCTGACTTCGTCAATCGCTCCGCAACGACCGACCAGGAACAATACTTGGTGTCCGGCGAAGCCTTGGTGAATGTCGCGTAAACGTCTCCCAGGTAGCTGCTTGTTGGCGCGAAGCTCGCTTTTGCCGACAAGACAGCCGGTATTTGGTAGACGACATCAACACACTTGAACCGAGCTTGTTGAAGCCCCCAGAGCAGGGCATGCCATGCTCGTATCTCGAGGTTGTTGAACGTGACCGTCAAGTGTCCGTCATCGTCAAGAATCTGGCTGCACTGTTCCAGCACGTTTCCCAGGCGCTGTTCGTACTCTTCCCAGCAACTCTTGTGGTCGATGCGATCGGAAACGACGACCTCCCGTTCGAACGCGGGCTTGACCCGCTGCTCCCAACAATTCCAAATCTGGCAGAACTCCAAGAACGGCACGCTGTCCCCGTAAGGCGGGTCCGCGAAGATGTACTTTACCCGCGTCCCGGCCTTGCGGAGTTTCTTGAGGCGGCGGTCACTGTCGTCAAGATAAACACGAGCCTCGGGCGATGTTGATTTTCGCGACAACTCGACCAATCCCCTTTCCACCTTTTGGTATCGGGCGGTCAAATGGAAAAGAGGATTTCGCTCCACGTGCAAGGGGGGAACCCAGAAGCCGGGGACGGTCCAAGCGGGCCCGCCGCCCTCCATGTTGTCCCGATACGCAATCAGGCGACTGCATGACGCGACAGCGGAGGTCAAGACCAGGAGAAGAACATCCCGAACATCTTCAGAAACCTCGGCATCTTGTACGAGCTGCGCGAACTTGGCAATCAACGAGAAGTTGCGCGGCGTGAAGAGCATTGCCGTCGTCATCCGGGGATACGCGAGGATCCTCGTGTTATGCAGCATCGGCGCGTCGAAATGCCCCCAGATGGACTTGCCGCAATAGCAACGGGCCGAGGCCTCCGTCTGCGTGGCGACAAGTTGATCGTCCTTGACCAGACCGCCGGATGCGAACTGAACGGCAGTCACCACGGTCCCTGTCGCATGGGCGATGCTCGTGTTCAGGTTATCGTTGCAGTGCGGGCAACGATAACGGTTGCCGTGCTTCGGGCACTGGTCGGCACGAGCAGTCCGTTCACAGTTTGGGCACTCGATGACTGGCGCGTGAACGCAATGCTTCACCTGTTTCCCAGGTTCCGATGCGTAGGCTTTGAGACACAATGGCCGCCAGGCCTCGATGAGGCTCCCCCACGTCTGCCGAATGAAGGACAGATCATGGGATCGCGTTGAAATCCGGCTCAGCAGCGCAGCCGCGGGATTGATGTCGATGCCGATGGCTCGACGGTTGAGTTTCACTGCTTCAACAAGGGTAACGCCGCTCCCGCAAAACGGATCGAGAACCAGATCACCCGGGCCGGTATATTGCTGCAAGAGGGCACAAACTACGTTTGCCGGCTTGCGGGACCAGTACTTGTGGATCAGGTATTCACTGGAATGCTTGTCGGCAATGAGAACCTGCGGCATCTCAACCGGGCCTCCGAAAGTGAACGACGAAATCCGTCATGGCGACGCCGACTTTTCCGCCCGTCCGCCGCAGGCTGGCCGCCCAGGAAGCCTCGGTGAACTTGGGGGTCCTGATCGAGACTCGGACTGGAGAAAGAACGTCCCGGATCGCCTCCACCAACAGGCGAGTAGTTCGAATGCGGGCGCCATGAATGGTCGTATCGCCCACCATCAAAGCCAGCACGCCGTCGGGTTGAAGAGCCTTGCAGATATTTTGCAGTGCGATCCGCATGTCGTCAACGTAGCGCGTGACGTTGTCTGCCTTGCCGACCTTGAAAAACTCTCGGACCTCCCGCTTCTGCACGGCCTTGATGTCGTGACCGAGCCAAGCACCCTCCAACGAGGTTATCGACGAGTATCGGTAGAGATTAAAGTAAGGCGGATGACAGATGATCAACGGAACCCGCAGGCTGGAGAGATCCAGCTCGGCGCACGATCCCTCGCGCACGTCCAGCTTGAATTCGTGTTTGGGCAAGGAGGAAGCCACGCCGATTGCCTGTTTCGCGGCCGACTCGAACCTGGGCCGTGGATCTTGTTCGGCAGTTTCGACGTCAAGGAACAACCGGCCTTGCTCCGTCGTTGCCCGCGAGACCCTGCGGATAATGCCGGCGAAGGCAACTCGCAACAGTTCGCGCTCCGGCTCGTCGTCAATTTCATCGATGGCTTCACGAAGCAACTGGAGCCAATGGCATGTCTCCGGCAAGAACCAGTGTTCGGTGTTGATCGTCTGCGGCCACCGAGAAGCGTCGGGGCGCGACTTGGCATGGCGCCGCGCCACGCGCGCCATTACCGACGAAAGCGCAGCGAGGGCCTTGTCTGCGGATATTCGCCGGCACTTGACTCTGGCGAGAAGTACGCCCAGCGGATTGACGTCAATACCCAGGCAATTGCGTTTCAGAAGGAGAGCTTCGACGGCGGTCGTTCCACAGCCGATCATGGGGTCAAGGACGGTATCGCCCGGGAGCGTGTACTCGTTGATGAGATGACGAGCGACCAGTGGCGGAAATTTACCGAAGTACCGGAACAGTCCGTGCGTAGCGTATCGCAAGGCATTGTTGCTTGCGTCCGACGACCACTCTTCGAAGGGGACGCCAAGCGAATCGAGTCCCGAGGCGTGCCAATTCGACCGCGCAACCTCGGATACGCTATCCGGGGGGGAAATATCCCACGCAGGTGTCAGCGCGTCGTCCAAACCGGTCAAAGGCTGCTGATTGTTACCCACAATAGGGAACCGCGCTGCCAATCATGGTTAGCAATGTAGTTGGTGCAATGTACCGAGGGCGAGTTCCATTGTAAAGGGGAGGGTCAACGCTCGGGGAGGCGTGCGATGCCGCAGCGTTCGCTCGCCACCTTTACCGTTCCACCTTCAGCCCGGGCACCGATTTCTTCAGCAGCGCGACCGCCTGGTCGCTGACCGACGTTTTGCGGAGATTCAAGTACTTGAATTTCCGTCGGCTCGCCTTCGAATTCTGGGCCTCGACCATGGCCTGGACGTGCGGAATCGCCTCGTCCGTGACGCTCGTCCCGCTGAGATCCAAGAACTCCAGCAACGGCAACCGTTCGAGGTGCATCAGGCTGGCATTGACGATCGACGTGCCCGAGAGGTTCAACTGCCTCAATCCGGCGGGCAAGTAGCGAAGGCCAGCTCCGGAAATCCTGGTCCGCGACAGATCGATCGCTTCCAGGGCGTGAAGGCCCTGCAATCGCTCCATCCCCTCGTCGGTGATTTGCGCGGTGGCGAGATTCAAACGGAGAAGGTGGTGCCCGATCTCGGTCAGGTCGGCAATTCCCCGGTCACCGAGTTTGGAATCCGCGAGGTTGAGGTCTTTGATCAAACTGCCGTGCAGGTCGTGCAGGCCGATTCCCGCAATGGCGGAGTGCGAGAGATCGACCGTTTCGAGATACTGGCAATCCCTGAAGACCGCCAGGCCGGCATCGGTGACCTTCGTACCGCGAAGCACGACCGTCCGCAGGTAAGGCAACTTGGCCGCGGGCGCCAAGTCGGCATCGCCGATGGGAATGTCGGTGAAATCGATCCCCGTCACGGAAACCACGAACGCGTTCGACGCGACCGATTCGGTCTGCAGTTTACCTCCTGCCTGTACGAGCAATGCAGCAGGCGCGGCTTCTTCAACCGCCAATTTCGGCTCTTCCCTGCAACCGCCCAACAGGCAGACAATCAGCGCCCCCAGAAATCGAAATTGCGTGGCCGCTGGCCGCGCCCACTCCGAAACGATAACGGGCATCCGCCCTGCGCTCCGAACGAACATTCTCGGACCCACAGAACCGGTGTGCCATCGCAGCGCGTTGTCCCCGTGTTCCTTATCCATCGCCAGCACCTTTCGTCGGGCAACAGCGGACTCTTAGAAACTACCTCAAAACCGGGTACGCAGGCAAGATGCCTACGCTACGACCCGGTTTTGAGATCGTTTCTTAGAACCTGTCCTAAAACCCTCCATTGGCTCTGCACTGTGCCGGGTGAAATCCGGTTCTCGGATAGGTTCTCAATGCTTCGCCGGCCGTTGCCGGGCGGCATGTTCGCCCACTTGCGCCAGCGAGTTTGATCCGCCGTTGTCGTCCACTCTCTGAATATATTATATGGTCGTAGCGCGACAAACGGGGAAAGAGGCTAAAGGACAGGTCCCACGGCAGTCCAGTGCCGGGATCGCCGGTAATGCCGGGCAACCCCACCCGAGTCTATAGAAGCCATTTGCCCGCAAGTACGTGACTTGCAGAGTCCGTTAATGATTCGGACTGGTACTCGAAGTGCGTACTCAAACGGCGCTGAATTTCTTGCCGTGGGATCGACATGCCGTGAGAGAGTTTCGCGATGCTTCCGCGTACGGTCTCGCCCGTCTTCACGCCCGGGAAAGATACGACCCGTCACGCGTATCGACCTTGATGATCTCGCCCTCGGCCAGGTATTCGGGCACCTGGACGATCAGACCGGTCTCCAACTTGGCGGGCTTCGTGCGGGCGGTGGCTGACGAGCCCTTGATGCCCGGATCACATTGCACGACCTTCAGCGCGACGGCCACGGGCAACTGCACGCCGACACACTCGTCATTATAGATCAATGCCTGCATGCCTTCGAGATTCTCGGTCACGTATTTCGTCTCCTCGGCCACGTCCTCCTTGACCAAGGCGTACTGCTCATAGTTCTCTTGGTCGAAGAAATAGCAATGGGTCGGGTCGGCGTACATGAACTTGATGGGCCGCTTGCGGAAGTCGGCTTCGTCCAGCGACTCGCCGCCGCGAAGCGTGATGTCGACCTTCTGCTTGGTGATCAGGTTCCGGCCGCGATACTTGTAGTAGGTTGCGGCGCCGCGGGCCGTGGGGCTCTGCACGTTGACACTTTCGATCAGACACGGGGCGCCGTTGTAATTGACGATGGCGCCGCTCTTGATTTCCTTGGCTTGCATGGTTGCGTTCACTCGTCGCTGGTTAGAATGGTTCCCGACTGCGGATCGACGGCGATGCCGCCCGTGATCCGGGCCAACTCATCCAAGACCGCCAGCAAGGCGCCCGGATCGAGCAGTTCGTCGGACTCGTCGTCATCGGCGAAATCGCCGATCTGTTCGAAATGCAGCACGTCAAAACGGCCGTCGTACTCCCTGAGCCGCTTCAACATGGGCCTCTGCCCGGAATCGATCGTGGAGGAAAGCTCCTGGGCCAACTCCTCGACGTGCTCCAACACCTCGGCGCCACCGGTATAGCAGACGTCCAAAGCGGCAAAATCGTCGGGCGAGATGAGCGTCAGCGATTCGAACCGGCCGGCATCGTCGCCACCGGCATTTTCCAAACTGTATCGCTTGCTCAAAGCGGCCAACCTCTTTTCGACCACCTTCAACATGGGCCGGCGGGAGGCGGGAAAGAGCACGAAGTAGGTTTCGCGCCAGCGGTAACGATCGTTTTCGAAGGTCGACATGGCAAGGACTCCACCGGGGGATTAGTTCGACTCGTCTTCCTGTTGCTGGCCCAGCAGCCAGCACTGCAAGGCTTCGACCGCCTCGTCGTGTTCAGGCAGGCTGGCCCAAACCGATTCGCCCTGCTCCAGGCGGATCTCGTATTGGCCTTCCCGCTGGCACTCGCCGTCGCCGCAGAAGTGCGGCAGGTCGGCGATCCAGACGATACGGTACAGCGGGACATGTTTGTCGTCAACGTGGCAGAAAACCGGCATGATGCACCTGTAGCTGAATTCACTTTCAACCAAATTGTAACCAAATTCACCCTGCAGCCAATTCCAAGGAACGACGCGTCGCGGCTTCCACGGCGGCCATCAATCCGCCGCGCAGTCCGGCCTGTTCGAGGGCCTGGAGTCCGGCAATGGTCGTACCTGCGGGGCTGGCGACGCGATCTTTGAGCACGCCTGGATGATCGCCGGTCGAGAGCACCATTTGGGCCGCGCCGAGCACCGTTTGGGCGGCCAATGCGGTGGCCACGGCCCGGGGCAAACCCATGCGGACGCCGCCGTCGCTGAGCGCTTCGATGATCATGTACACAAACGCCGGCCCGGAACCGGAAAGTCCCGTTACGGCGTCCAAAAGCTTCTCCTCGACCTCGACAGCCAGACCGACTGCCGAGAGCAATTGCTGAACGAGTTCCCCGTCGGCAGGCGTGGCAGTGCTGTTCAGACAATATCCGCAGGCCCCTTTCCCCACCAGGCAGGGGGTGTTCGGCATGACTCGGATCAGGCGGACCTTTTCGCCAAACCCTTGAGCCAAAACCGAGAGGCGAATACCGGCGGCGATGGAAATCACGAGCAAATCGGGACCGAGTTTGCCCTTGAGTTCAGCCGCCACGCGGACCATTTGCTGGGGTTTAACAGCCAGAAAGAGTACATCGGCGCGGCCGACCACCGCGACGTTGTCGTCGACGGCCTGACCGCCGGTCGCCCGGGCGAAGCGTTCACGGGCCGCGGACGAGGGGTCCGAAGCGATCAAGTCCGCCGCCGACACGAGGCCGGAGCGGACAAATCCTTCCCCCAAGGCGGTGGCCATCTGG
Source organism: uncultured Planctomycetia bacterium (assembly GCA_963779975.1). Lineage (GTDB taxonomy): Bacteria > Planctomycetota > Planctomycetia > Pirellulales > Thermoguttaceae > JANXQG01. The sequence goes on from CAWAAL010000031.1 coordinate 179,288, forward strand.
CCGGCGCCAACAAAGCCAATACATTTTTTAATCATAGTAGTTGCCATGCTACGAAATCTGGCGGAAAGATGCAAGAGTTCAGCGCTGAGACCGTTTCGCAGCACGAGATTTGTTTCGTCGCCTTGTCTTTTTCAGGTCAACGAGCGGAAATCTCGCCTGGACACGCCGCCGGTCTCTCGGTAGTGTACCGAACCGGCGCGGCAGATCAGGAATGACTACCCGCGCAATGTCGAAATCTTGTTTTGCATGGAGGCGAAAGCGATGAATTTTTTCAACTGGATTCGTGAGGGAGTTCGGCAGGCCGTCTTGTACGGGGTTCACGACGCGGTGGGCGAACTGGGCCCTCCACCCAGCGGCCAGGATATGAACGAGCGGATCTTGCATCTGCTGCGGACTTCGCCGGAAGCGGAAACTCCGCGATTGGACGCTCCTTCGGCCGCCACTGGCGCCAAGCGCAAGCGACTCGGCCGCACCCTGGGCGATATCCAGGCGGCCACGATGGAAGTCAGCGAATAAGAGGCGTCGGGAGTCGCACACCCCATTGCTCTTGAGGCCCGTCGGATGTAGGATGGGAGGAGTAAAGGATGCGCTATGTCCGGCTTCTTCTGGCTCTGGCTCTGGTTTGGCTCCGGCGTCGCGGCGGGCATCGTCGGCCATGCGCGTCAGGCGGCGATTGCCGGGGCGGTGCTGGGGCTGTTTCTTGGGCCGCTCGGCCTCGTGGCCGCCTTTTCCCTCGATGGGCGGGCTTCCTGTCCGCATTGTGCCGGCCGGCTCGACGGTCGCGGTCAGATCTGCCAGCACTGTCATCGTCCCATCCGTTGGGATAATGTCCCCTCGGAACTTTCGATCCTGCCGCTGAGATGGTTCCGGTTGGGCAAAGATGCGTTGCACTGTCCGCACTGTGCCGCGGTACTGAGCGAGGAGGTCGCCCGTTGTCCAAAATGCGGCGGCGGCATCACCTGGGCTCAGGGAACGCCCCTGAAAGTCTCTCGGCACGACAGCCCCGAAATGCCGATGGGCCAGCCGTCCGAAAAGCCGTGGAGTCAATTCCGCGGCATGCGCTGATTCCCAGCTTATTCCAGTCTGTGACGAAACATCCAGGCGGCTACGGGCAGCGTGGCAGCGGCGATCACCGCCAGCGGCCACAGGTCGGGCAGCAACGGACCGAATCCCGTTCCTTCCAAGTAGACCCGCTGGGCGATGTCGATGGCGTAACGCAGCGGGTTGACCAGCGTGACGTATTGCAGCACCTTGGGCATGTTGCTGATCGGCGTGGTCAACCCCGACAAGAGCGAAAAGGGCATCATCACCACGAATGCGAAGAGCATCGCTTGCTGCATGGTCGCCACCACGGACGAGACCAAGAGCCCAATCCCGACGGCCGCCAAGAGGAACAGGGCGAGCCCCACGTAGAGTGTCACCAGCGAGCCGGCGAAGGGGATGCGGAACCAAAACTGCGCCACCAGCAGGATACTCGTGGCCTGCACCGCGCCGACAAGCATCGAAGGCAGGGCCTTGCCGGCCATGATCTCGGCCGGCCGGAAAGGGCGTGACCAGCAATTGGTCGAAGGTTCCCTGCTCCCGTTCGCGGGCGACGGACATGGCCGTCAGCAGCAGCGTCTGCATCATCGTGAGCGTGCCGATCAGGCTCGGGATCATGCTCCAGCGGGTCTCCAGATTCGGGTTGTACCAGGCCCGCGTCGTGACCTGGATCGGCGGTCCCGGCGAGCCCGTGGTCGGCTTGCCATCGGGCGTTGAATGCATCGACGATCGCGCCCACGTAACCCATGGCGGTGCCGGCGGTGTTGGAGTTGCGGCCGTCGGCGATCACCTGCACGTCGGCCGGCATGGCCGGTGAGCAACCGCCGCTGAAAGTCCTGGTCGATCTGGATCAGCAACAAGGCACGCTCGCTCATTGATAACGGTCTTCACGTCGGCCGCCCGATCCAGGCTGGCGACGCGATGGAACACGCCCGAACCGTCAAGCCGGGCCAGCAAGTCATGGGAGGCGGCGCTGCGGTCTTGATCGAGCACGGCATAGGGCACGTCGTTCAGGTCGTAGGTTGCCACGTAGCCGAAGATCAGGCATTGGAAGATGGGCGGAAAAAAGAGGCTGAACCGGCCGCGCGGGTCCTTGAGGACCGCCAATAACTCTTTTCGAGTCAGGGCCAGGATACGAAATAAGCGAGTCGAGCATACGCCACCTCAGGCCAACTTCTTGCGCATCGTCGCTCGGGTCAAAAGCAGGAGCACGGCCGCCATGCCGGCGAGCACCGCTGCATTGGGCAGGATGACGCTCCAGACGTCCCCGGCCAGGAACACGGTTTGCAGCAGAGTGACGAAGTACCGGGCCGGCAGGGCGTAGGTGATCAACCGCACCGGCGGCCGGCATGCTGCGGAGGTCGAAGAGGAATCCCGAGAGCATCATTGCCGGCATGAACGTGACCAGCAACGTCACCATGGCTGGCTACGAACTGGCTCTTCAGTGCCGACGAGATCAACAGCCCGATGGCCACCGCCACCAGCAGGTAGAGCATCGACACTCCGGCCAGCACGCAGAGCGAGCCGCGGAACGGCACGTGGAAGAGGAACTTGGCCGGCAAGCAGGCACAAGCGCAAGCCCGACCATCCCCAGGGCAAAGTAGGGGATCGTCTTGCTCAGCAGGATTTCGCCGGCGCGGACCGGCGTGACGAAGAGGGCTTCGAGCGTGCCGCGTTCCCATTCCCGCGCCATCACCAGGGCCGTGAGCAAGGCCCCGATGAGCGTCATGACCAGCACGATCAGCCCGGGCACCAGGAAGTAGCTGCTGTCGTTGGCATCGTTGAACCAAAGCCGCTGTTGAACCGCTACCGGCCCGCCCGCCGCGTCCTTTCCTTCAGCGATCCGCCGCGCCGTCCATTGGCCGATCGCCCCCTCGGCATAGCCTTGAATGATCCGCGCACGGTTGGCATCGGCCCCGTGGACGAGGACTTGCACCTCGGCGTGGCCCAGGCTGAGTTGCCGGGCGAAGTCCGGGCGGATGCGGACGATGCCGTCCACCTTGCGATCCAGCATGAGCTCCTGCGCCCGCGGCATCGAGGTCAGCAATTGCGCGTGGAAGTAGGGGGAAAGTCGGAAGCCGGCCGCCAGTTCCGTGGCGTCGGGCGAAGGGTCTTCCAGGACCACTGCCACCGGCACGTCCTTCACGTCCAGCGACAGACCGTAACCGAACAGCAGAATCAGAATCACCGGCAGCACGACGCCGATGGCGATGCTGCTGGGATCGCGGACGATCTGCCGGCCCTCCTTCCGCACCAGCGATGCGATCCGACGCACTTTCGCGGGCAACCGAAGTTGGCGGAACCAGTCTGCGATCATCGTCCATCACCTCCCCGATCGCCCGGGCGCTGCGATTTGTCCGTCGCGCGATTCTTCCACGATGGCAATGAACGCATCCTCCATGGTCGGCGCGCGGCCTGGCTCGGAGCGGGCCCGGCGGCGGATCTCGGCGGGCGTGCCCTGGGCCAACACGCGCCCCGCATCGAGGATGGCGACGCGGTCGCAGTACTCGGCCTCTTCCATGAAGTGCGTGGTGACGATCACGGTTACGCCCTGCTCGGCCAAGCGCCGTGATCCGCCGCCAGAACTCGCGGCGGGCCAAGGGGTCGGCGCCGCTGGTGGGCTCGTCCAGGAACAGGATCTCCGGCTCGTGCAGCAACGCCGCCGCCATCGCCAGCCGTTGCTTGTATCCGCCGGGCAGTTGGCCGCTGGGCAGTCGCGCCAAAGGCGGCCAGCTCGAATTGCCGCAATGCCCAGTCGATGCGCTGCCGCTTTCGGCTGCCGCGCAGGCCGTAGGCGCTGGCAAAGAACTCCAGGTTCTCCCTTACCGAAAGCTGGCCGTAGAGCGAGAACTTCTGCGCGACGTATCCGATGCGCTGTCGGGCCGAAGCCCGGGCGTGGCGCAGGTCGACGCCCGCCACGCGCAGCGTGCCGCCCGTGGCCGGCAGCAGCCCGCAGAGCATGCGGAATGTCGTCGTCTTGCCGGCGCCGTTCGGGCCGAGCAATCCGAAGACTTCGCCCCGACGGACCTCGAAACTGACGTGATCGACGGCCGTGAAACTCCCGAATCGCCGCACCAAGTCGCGGACGTGAACGACCGTATCGCCGTCGCACGACCTCGGCGGGCGGTCGCATTGTGCCGGACCGGCTCCCCGGCGCGCGTTGCCGTGCGGGCCAAAAGCACCATGAAACCGTCTTCAAAGCGCGGTAGCGTGGGCTTTAGCCCGCCGTCTTTCGGATCAAGCTCCTCGTTGCCCCGTCGAGAATCGGTCCCGGCCGTCCGGATGAACCGCACGCGACCACCCTCGGGTACCGCGTCGATCACGTCCGGGCTATCCAGCAGTCGGGCCTGAAGCCCGCGGGCCGACTGCCTTGCGTGCGGCTCGGCCAAGAAACGTCCGCCCCGCCGCCAAGCCACTCACCTCCGCCGGCCGGCCCTGCGCCAGCACCTTGCCGTCGGTGGAGGACGACCGCCTGCCCACAGCGCTCGGCCTCGTCCAGGTACGACGTGCTCAAAAGCACGGTAAGGTGCTGGTCGTCAACCAATTGGAGAATGATCTCCCAGAGGTCCCGGCGCGAGAGGGGATCAACACCGACGGTGGGCTCGTCCAGCAGCAGCAGTTCCGGCGAGCGGACCAGCGTGCAGGCCAGCCCCAGTTTCTGCTTCATGCCGCCCGACAACCGACCGGCCAGGCGGTGCCGGAATGGCTCCAGGGCCGTCATCTCCATAAGCCGCGGGTATCGTTCCCCGCCGCTCCGCCGACGTCAGCCCGTGCATGTCGGCGTAGAGGTCCATGTTCTCCGCAACGGTCAAGTCTTCGTACAATCCGAACTTTTGCGGCATGTAGCCGATGCGGGCCTGGACTTGCTGCGGGTCCGCGGTCACGTCGACGCCTAAGACCTGTAATTGGCCCGCGTCTGGCGGTCAGCAATCCGGCGGCCAGGCGGATAAGCGTCGTCTTGCCGGCCCCGTCCGGCCCGACCAGGGCCGTGAGCGTGCCGTGGGCGATCTCCAACGAAACGCCGTCGAGCGCCGGCACGATTTCGCCGGTCTTGCGGCGGAACGTCTTTTGCAAATCGTGGCCGAGCAAGGCCGGCTTGGTTGCTTTAGTGGCGATCATCGTCGTTTCCTGGCCGACAAATAGACCGTAGCCGGCATCCCGAGACGTAACTCTTCGGCCGGGTCTTTCACGAAGACACGGACTTCATAGACGAGGCTCGTCCGCAACTCGTCGGTCTGAACGGCCTTCGGCGTGAACTCGGCCACCGGGGAGACGAACCCGACCCAGCCGTCGAATCGCCGATCCGGGAAGCTGTCGACGGCTACGGATGCCGCCATCCCCGAACGCACCTTGCCCAAGTCCGGTTCGGACACGTAGGCCCGGACCCACTTCGGGTCGGTGATCGCCAGCGAAAAGACGGGCCTCTGCGGGGAAGACATCTCGCCCGGCTCCATGATCCGAGTGCGCACGATGCCGTCCAGCGGCGCGATGAGCTGCGCGTCGGCCAGTTGTTGCCGAAGCAGTTGCACTTGCGCCTCGCTGGCCTTGAGTTGGGCCTCGGCCTGGGCGATGTCTTCCGCACGCGGCCCCATGACGGCCAGGTCCAACGCCTTTTGATTCACTTGGAGCCTCGCGAGCGCCATGTCCAGGGCGGCCCTGCCCGTGTCATAATCCGACTGGCTTGCGGCTTTCCTGGGCAGCAGCGCCTCCAAGCGGGCCAGGTCTTGCCTTGCCTTGGTGGCGTCGGCCTTCGCCAAATCGACATTCGCTCGGGCCTGCGCGATCTCTTCGGGACGGCTGCCGTGATGCAGCCTCTCGACAATCTGGCGTTGGGCCGCTGCCTGGGCCTCAGCCTGGGCTACCTGCGGCTGGAGACGACTGGTGTCCAGCCGGGCCAGGACCTGTCCATGCCGCACGCGGTCACCTTCCTGGACCAGCGCGGCGGAAATCCGCTCGCTGTTATTGAACGCTAACTGCACCTGCCGGAGGTCCACGTTGCCATACAACGTCAGTTGCTTGTCGACGTGGTTGCGATAGCCCAACGACCACGAAGTCCAACCAGCGGCAGAGCACGTCGCACCGAGCACCATCAAGATCAGTGCCAACCGTTTCATGGGTCACCTCGTAAAATAAAATGCAAATTTCAATTTGTGATTTCATTCAAGACAAGTCTAACGATGCACACGGCATGGGTCAATATGAAATTTTAATTTCAAATTTGACCCAGTGCGGGTCAAACGGTATAGTACTGTTTCATGGGAGGAGATAACAGCAACATGGGTAGCAGACCAGCCGCCCGCCGCGATCCCGGCGCAGCCAAGCAGACAACCCGCCAGAGGCTCCTAGAGGCTGCCGGGCAAGTCTTCGCCGACAAGGGCTTTAGCGCGGCTACAGGCAAGGAAATCGCTGAGTTGGCCGGTACCAACAGTGCCGCTGTAAATTACTACTTTGGTGGGGTCAAAGAGTTGTACACGGCCGTGGTCCAGGAGGCCCGCAATCGGCTGGTCACAACCGATGACGTGGTCGCGGCCGTTGCCGGAAAGACCGATGCCAAGGCCAAGTTGGAAGCGGTCGTCGCACTCATTGTCCGCGCGATCACCAGCCCTGCGGCATCCTCCTGGGCGGTTCGAGTTCTCGGTCGCGAGATCGTCTCCCCCTCGTCAGTCCTGGAGCCGTTCCTGGAGGACGCCACGGTTCGGATCGGCATCGTGCGGAGCATTGTTGGCGAATTGATCGGGCTGCCCGAAGGCCACGCGACCGTCACGCGCAGCGTCATCAGTCTCCTAGGCCCGATCTTGTTGCTCCTGATCTATGATCGACGCATGTTCTGTCGCATGTTTCCCGATTTCGGCTTGAATCCCAGCGATAGCGCGGCCGTAGTCCGCCACTTTATGCAGTTCGCGTTGGCGGGCCTGTCCGCGGTGGCCCTTGATGCGCGATCGATTCCATGATGCAGTGCAAGAAAATAGCAAAAGATAATTTGCAGGGCGGACTTTTGTCCGCCTACAACGAAATCGGGAAGTTATTCCGGACCAAATTGTCAGAGAGGACGTTGTATCGTGCAAACGGGACTATTGACGAAGTGTTTTCCGATCGTGGTCATTCTCATGGCTATCTCCTATTCGTAGCGCTTGCCCCAGGTCGGCAACCAGGTCTTCCGTATTCTCGATCCCGCACGCCAGCCGGATCATGTTGTCGGGAATGCCCAGGGCCCGCCGCTGCTCGGGCGTGAACTCGTAGTAACTCAGGATCAGCGGTTGTTCGACCAGCGATTCGACGCCACCGAGGCTGGCGGCAATCTGCGGCAGGCGGAGGGCATCGACGACTTGGGCCGTCTGCCGCCAATCGGCGTCTTTAACGGTGAAGGTGACGACGCCGCCGCAGCCGCGCATGGTCCGCCGCGCGATTTCGTAGTTCGGATGTCCCGGCAGCCCTGGGTAATAGACCCGCTCGACCCGCGGATGCGCGGCCAGGTACTCGGCCACGGCCTGGCCGTTGGCGTTGTGCCGCTGCATGCGCAGCTCAAACGTTTTCAGGCCGCGAAGCAACAGGTATTCGGCGTGCGGGGCGTTGGTCATGCCCGCATAGCCGCGGAATTTTCGCAGCGGCTCGATCTTCTTCCGGGAAGCGGCGATGGAACCAGCCAGCAGGTCGTTGTGTCCTGCCAGGTATTTCGTGCAGGAGTGCAGCACGTAGTCGACGCCGTACTCGATTGGCCGGACGTTGTAGGGACTTGCCATCGTGGCGTCGACGGCCGTCTCGATGCCGTGCTTTCGGCCCAAGGCGGCGAACCGCTCCAGGTCAATAACGCTCAAATGGGGGTTGGTGGGCGACTCGCAGAACATCAGCCGCGTGGCCGGCGAGAGGGCCGCTTCCAACTGCTCGAAATCGCCGGTCGGCACGACGCGCGTCACGATCCCGAAACGGCTGAGTTCGATTTCGCAGAGTTCGCGGGTCCGCTGATAAAGTTCGTCGAACAGCACCAGTTCGTCGCCGGCGTTCAGCTTTGCCAGCAGCAGCCCCGACACGGCCGCCATGCCGGTGGCATACAGGACGGCCGCCTCGGCTCCTTCCAGAGCGGCCAGCTTGCGCTCGACGGTCTTTTCGGTCGGATTGCCATAGCGGGCGTATTCCTCGCGGGGTTGCTTCTGGACGATGAAGTCGATCAGGGCCTGGGTGTCGGAAAAGGCGTAGGTCGAGGCGCAGAAGATCGGGTCGGTGACCGCCCCGCGGGGCTTCGGTTCCTGGTCCTCGCCGGCATGGACTGCCAGCGTCGACCATAGCGAATTGGGGCCCGTGCGGCGCGGTGGGTTCGGGGGCGGAGGCATTGCGTGCTTTCTTGCTTGATGAAGATTGTCCATCTTATACGGAACGGAGGTAAAACTGCAAGGAGACCGACCTTTATATACTTGCCGCGCGAAGATCAGGCGTCTTGGGATTACGGGGGCTCCCTGATTGTCCACGCCCGAAAATCTCTGACAGAAGAATGATGGCAGAAAAATTGGTGTAGGGTGGAGGAAAAGAAAATGGGGGAAAGGAATTGTGACGTTTTCTTGACACTTTGCGAAGGCATCGTTAGACTGAAAAAGCAGTCGCCGATGGGCTGGCAAGCCTCGTTGGTGTAGAATCCCCTTGGAGTTGTCGCATGGCCGCAAAGAGGCAACCAATCAAGCGAGGCCCCAAAGGCGGAAAGAGACATCAACCAGGCCGTGGGCGCGATCGAGAGAGTTCTGGGCCCAAGAAGAGGCGATTCGCCCGCAAGGCCGCGAAAAAACGCCAACAACAGGACGAGGACGCAAGAAAGGCATGGGAAGAGTGGGACAATCTTCCCGACGATGCGAAACGTCTTCTCGGGCCAGCCGGGAAGCCGAAGATGCCGAGGCCAACATGACGCGTAGTAAAACAAAGCGCAATGGGACTGAATCAGTTCTCAGCCCACGCGAGTTGGAATCGCTGTATCTCCGCCTGGTGAAACTGTTCTACGAAAAGGATGATCGTGAAGAGACGGAGAAGATCGCTTTGCGGCTGGAAAGAGTGCTCGCGGCTTCAGCGGACTATGCCGCTTCAATCCGTGGCGAAGAAATCCGCGCCTTGATTGCCGAGTTCCGCGGAGATTTTGCCGAGGCGGCGCGCTGCAGAGAGGCTGAGATTCGCAAGATCCTTGAGTTGCACACGCTGACGGCAAATACGGATAACTGGGAGTATGTCTATCGGCAGTACGACTTCAGCGACGTGAGCGACCGGCTCGATTTGCTGGCGATCCTGTATGATTCCCAAGGAGAGCTGGAACGGGCCATTTCCACTTTGTTGGAGTCGAGACAGTACTGCGAATCCCATCGAATTCCCTTCGACTCGCAGGATCTGTTGGAGGAGTTGGAACAAGCTCGCAGTGTGGCAACCGACCGCAAACAAGCCCAGGTCGTCTCCCCGGAATTACTCGACAAGAAAATACGAGAAGTCTATCGGGAGTTCGGTGCGTCGGCCGATGAAATCGTCGTGGATGACGACGTGTCTCGTCGGTTTACAGAAACGGTGAACCGGGTGCTTTCTGGAAGCGCCGCGGTAACCACTAAGGAAGTCAATAAGCGGCTGTTGAATCTGCGCCGCCGTGGCGAAGCCCGTGCTGGCTTGCCGCGACGCAAGCGGTGACACGAGTGGATCAAGGGCCCTGCGATCACTTCGAGCACCGTCATCGCTTCGCCGTCTGGGACGGTGCTCGCGCCGCACAGCGCGCCTTTCCGACGGTCGAGAATCTGCGAGACGCCCTGGGATCAACTACCGTCCGTGCCTTCATTCTCGAGGCGGCGTCACTTGACACTGATGCTCAGTCATTTTCCCAGCACCTGAATCCCGAGACCGATGGCCGCTTGGCGAAGATCGTCGTCCAACGAGGCCAGGGGCAACCGCCGCCGCACGGCAAGATCCAGGTAGGCCGCGTCGTAACTCGTCAAGCCATGACTGCGGCAGAGCGGCAGTAAGTGGTCGAACGCCCTGGCGGCGATCTCGTGATCGGTCTGAATATCCAGAGCGGCCAGCAAATGGAGAAAGCTGGTTGCATCGGCCGCGGCAATTCGCTTGCGTTTTTCCGCCATGGCAAGGACGTTGACCACCTCCAGGAACCAGTGCGCGGGAACCACGGCGGCCTCGGCGATCAAACGGTCCTGCACCCGCGCGGTTTCCACCGTGGCTTCGTCCGCAAAACACCAGGCCATCGTGATCGAACAGTCGATGATCAAGCCTGGCGTCATTTTCGGCCCTCGGCGATCAACGCTTTCACGCTCAAACCGTCTAGTCGATTGCGACTGGCAAGTTGTCGCATGGCGATGACCGCCGCGCGACGTTCTTCTTCGGAAAAGACGCGACGAAAGGGCACCAAGCGGGCGACCGGCGGCACCGTGCCGGGTAATCGTAATCTGCTCTCCCGCGGCAACGCGTTCCAAGAGTTCGGAAAAATGCGTTTTGGCGTCGTAAGCCCCAACCAAATTCGCATCGGATCGTTCCATGGCGGCATCTTCCAAGCAATAAGAAAAGACTAGTCTTCGACTAGTCTACGCGAGACTTCGGGAAAGTCAATAGTTCAGCAGAATAAATCGCTCTTTTCCCACTTGCCAATTTTTGTGACAATACACAACACATGTATCCAGGAGGGAGAAATCATGTCGCGCGAATCCAGGGATGGAAGAAAGCCGCACGAGTCCGACGACGACTCCGGTCGAACCATTCGGCGGACCGGAACGACCAAGACGATCAAGACGAAGAGCAGTCGCAAGATGACTCTCAAGACGGCGCCCGCGATGCTGGCCAGTCGCAGCGGCATGATCGCCAGCAGCGGAATGACCGCAACCGTCGCTCCGATGCCGAACCTCGCGGAGAGCGCGAACACCACGCGCATCGAGAGTCGAGCGAGGGCTCCGAGCGCTCGTCGTCCGACGATGCGGATGCCGACCCCCCCATCGCCATGCTTCCGATCGCCCGGCCCTCGGGCAGTCGCCTCCCCATCACTCGCACGATCGGCCCCACGATCACGCTCGCGATCAAAGCGACGAGGATGTTGGCGATCGTAGCGAGGACCGTGCCCCGGGCCAATCCAAATTTGCATCCTATGACGAGGACGTGGATGACCGCGACGCGGATGAAGACGACGCGGAATCGTCTCGCGGCCATTCCGCCGGTTATGCCCATGAAGCAAAGGCCCAGCGATCGTATCGCGCTGAGCCGGCCCATCGCCCGTACAGCGGCGCCCGCGCCGGCGCACCGCGCGAAGCGGCGGTCGGCCAGGGCCCGCTCGCCCAGCAAACGGTCGCACCGCGATGGCCTGCGGATGCCGCCCCGTATTCCACGGCGAACCCCGCGGCGCTGGCCGATCAAAGTCCCGGCTATCATGGCGCCGGTCTGCATCCCTACGATAACCATCGGGCGATCCTGATCGGAGTGTCGACGGCCCTGGTGGCGGCGATCGCCGTCGATCGTGGCCCTGATGGTCAATCTCTCCACGCACAAGGATCTGATCGCGTCGGCCCAGAAGGACTACAAGTCGGCTGGAAAACCACCTGACTGCGGCGCAGCAAAGCATGAAGGACGCCCAGTCCTTGGCGGCCCAGCGGGCCCGCGAGGCCCAGTTGGCTTCCGATCAGGCCGCGCAGAACCAGCGGCTGGCCCAGACCAAGGACCAGGCCTATCTCGCCGCGCAGGAGGAACTCCGCCGCCGCCAGACCGTCGAGCAACAGACGCAGGCGGAGAGCCAGCAACGGTTGTACGTCACGCAGATCCGCCTGGCCAAGCAGGCATGGGACCGCGGCGATACGAACGAGGTCTTGCAGTTGCTCGAACCGTATCATAGCGATCCGGCCCGGCAGAAGCTTTGCAGTTTCGCCTGGTACTATCTGTGGCGTGCCGCCCACAACAGCGGCAGCAACACCCTCCGCGGGCATTCCGACGTCGTGCGGCAGGCCGTGGTCACGCCCGATGGTTCGCAGATCATTACCTTCGGCGACGACGGCCAGTTGATCGTCTGGGATGCGGCCGTGGGACGCAAGTTGGCGGCCGTGGCCCTGGAGCGGAACGTGCCGCCGCGGAGCTCCGGCCTGATCGTCGAAGACCAGTTGGCCCGGCGTGCGAGCGGACTGGTCATCTCCAGCAGCGGCGCGTGGGCCGCCGCTTACGGCCGGAACTTGTACGTCGGCGCGAACATCCGCCAGCCCGACGCCGTGCGGCCGGTTACCGATCATCAATCGCCGATCATCTCTCTGGCGATGAGCCCTGACGGCAAGCGGTTGGCCAGCGGCGACTACTCCGGCGAGATCATCATTCGCGATGCGGCCGACGGCCGCGTCCTGCGGCGTTTCCACAATCCGCGTCCGCAGGCCCTCGTCCTGTCGAGCGACGGCGGCGTGGTGTTCGCCGGGATGCACGACGGCGGCTCTCTTCGTCTGGGACGTGAACAAGGGCAACCTGCTGGGAACGCGGGCCTTCGGCGACGGCATCAACTCGATGGCCCTCAGCCCCGACAGTTCGACCCTGGCCCTGGCCCTGGCCGTCCGCGACGGCGTGGTGCGGCTCTGGGAGCCCGGCACGGGCCGCTTCCGCGGCGACCTCCGCGGGCATCACGACGAAGTCTTGCGGGTGGTCTGGTCGCGCGACGGCAAGAGTCTCTTGACCGCCAGCCGCGATCAAACGGCCTGCCTCTGGTCGACCACGGGCAGCCTGTTGCGGACCTTCCGCGGGCATCTCGGCGACGTCGAGACCGTGGCCTTCTCCCCCGATGGGCAGAAGGTCGTGTCCGCCGGCGACGATCAATCGGCCATCCTCTGGAATGTCGCCAATGGACGGCAGCCGTGCGACATGCTGACCGACACGCCCGTCGACGGCTGGGTCAGCGGCCTGGCCTTCACGCCCGATAGCACTCAGGTCATCGGCACCGGCTCCTGCGACGGGGCAGGGGACAGCTTCGAGGCTTATCTGACGGACTGGAACCTGACCGACGCGAACCGGCCGGCGCCGTTGCAGACGTCGTCGCGGTCCGGCGTGGCGCTGGCCTTCTCGCCCGACGGGCGGCAGATGGCCATCGGCGAAAGCTCGCCGCCGGAATCGACCGTGAAGTCGCGGGTGAGGATTTGGAGCCTCGATCCGCCCCGCGTGCTGGCGACGGTGCCGAAGCTCGTCGGCTCGGTCTACTCGGTCGCCTATTCCAACGACGGCCGTTATATGGCCGTCGGCACCGGCGACGTGGACGAGCGCCTGCCGGGTTCGGTGCAGATCCTGGAGCCTTCGACGGGGACTTTGCGGCAGAAGCTGCCCGACCTGCCCGGCAAGGTCGAGGCCGTCTTCAGCGTCGACAGCCGCTTCGTAATTACCGTCAACAGCAGCAAGAAGCGTCCGGCCGAGATCCGCATGTGGAACTCGGCGACCGGCAGAACTGGCGGGGCAGCTCGAGAATCCGCGCGAGCTGGACGGCCTGACGACGGTCGCCCTGTCGCCCGACGGCCGCTTCCTGCTCACCGGCCACGGCGACCCGGTCAATCCGGCGGTTGCCGACAAGGTGAAGATCAAGGTCTGGGACCTTGCCACGCGGCAACTCGTGGGCCTGTTCCCGGCCGCGCATCCGGCGGCGATCACCCGGCTGGAGTTCTCGCGCCGCGGCACGCTCTTGGCCTCCGGCGATATGGCGGGGAATGTCCGCTTGTGGGATTTCGCCTCGCGAAAACTGCTTGCCAAACAGATCGGCTCGAAAGGCCGGCCGATCATCCATCTCGCTTTCGATCGGCTGGGCGAGCGGTTGGCCGTCGCCGCGGACGAGAAGTTCGTGCGGGTCTGGCACATCGATTCGGGCGGGGAGTTGGCCGATCTCGAACTGGCCCTGGGCGTGCCGAATGTCGTCCGCTTTACCCAGGACGGCAAATTGCTGGCCGCTGCCACCAGTGCCGGCGGGCTGTTCCTCTGGGACGCGGAAACCTACAAGGCCCGCGCCGTCCTGCGCGGCGAGGGCAACCCGGCCGGCCAGCAGGGCCACGGCGGCGTGATTACCTGCGTGGCACCGTTGTTGACCGACAAGCTGCTCACCGGCAGCGTCGACAAGACGGTCCGCATCTGGGACCTGAAGACCCGCCGGGCCGTGGCTACGGCCTTCCACTTTCAAGCAGGCGGTCAGTTGCATGGCCGTCTCGCCCGACGGCCGCACCTTGGCCGTGGGCACGGGCAAGTACCGCAGCAAGTTCGAAACGGGTGAACTAGTGATCTGCGTCCTGGACAACCGCCAACCGCCGAAGTCGATCAGCCAGGGCATCACGCCCGTCAGCCTGGCGTTTTCGCCCGACGGCAATTCCCTGGCGGTGTGCAGTCTCTCGGCCGCGGTGGGTCAGGCGGCTCGCACGGTGACCATCATCGACGTGCGGACCGGCCGTGCAACGGCCATCGGCAGCACGGGGGGGCATAGCGTGGCCTTCTCGCCCGATGGCCACATCTTGGCCGTTGGTTGCACGGACGGCGAGATTGATCTTTGGCCGCTGGACGCGGCCGCCTCTGGGTCAGGCTCCATGAAACCGTTTGTCGTGAAGAAACACCAGGCGTTGGTTTGGACCTTGGCCTTCTCGCCCGACGGCAAGACCTTGGCCTCGGGCAGCGCGGACAACAACGTGGTGATCTGGGACGTGCCGACCGGCGGGGACCTGATGACGCTCAAGCACAACGGCATGGTCGAGGCTTTGCAATTCTCGCCCGATGGCCGCGTGCTGGCTTCGGCCTCGCATGAACCGTCGCGCGGCAGTGTCTGTCTATGGCGTGCCCCGGCCGATGAAGAGGCCCCGCAGAACATGCTGCGTTCGCCCGTCGGGCCGGCGTTTTCCGATCGGCCGGCCAATCTCGATTCGACCACGGCGATGCGGCCGGCGTATGTCGATCCGGCGGCGGCTTCGAGCGTGCAGCCTGCGAGAGGCGGTCGCCGGTCCGTCGATCCGGCGGCGCCGATGCCTTCGGCCTATGCGCGGCCCGACGACGATCGGTACAACACTGCCCCATCCTCGGCCGTGCAACCGCCCGCGGCGCGGCCGTCGACCCTCAGTACCGATCCTTCCGTTCCCTTGCAAACCGATGGGTCGCAGTCGCTGAGTGGCGGGGGTTCATCCACAGACGGCCTGACTCCGCCTGGCGGTTTTTCCCAACCCGCCGGATCCCAGGATAATCCCAACGGCGGCCGGTCGAACAATGGCCGGCACGCTCGCCCGGCGTTTTGAGTGCGTCTAGTGCAGCGTCTCGGAATTTCGGTTGCTTATCTTGCGCAATTGGGGCAACCTGGGTGGCATGCTTTCACGCGTAGCGGGTAAGCATGTCGTTCGCGGGTAGAACATGCTTACCCGCTACGCGTGAAAGCATGCCACCGACAAATCACAATCTGCGTGAGACACTAAACTAGTTGCCACAGTTGGCGATTTGGAGCGGTGCCGTGGCTTGCCACCGCTTTTCAAAACGGTTGACTTTGCCGCGGCCGCAAGCGACAATACAGGTCACGCCTGCCAGTCATTTCCCGCCTTCCTTCGAGGACCCACCCGCCATGAAACGTCGCACATTTCTGAAAACGGCCGCCGCCACCGCTTTGGGCATCCAGATCGTTCCCCGTCATGTGTTGGGAGGCGATGGTCATACGCCACCGAGCGAGAAGTTGAATCTGGCCTCGATCGGGGTCGGCGGCATGGGCGGTTCCGATATCGGCAGCCTTTCCGCAGGGCCGATCAACATGGTTGCCATTTGCGACGTTCACGAAGGCAATCGTCATGCGGCGGCCAATCGCTTCCCAGGGGCAAAAACGTTCACCGATTGGCGCGAAGCACTGGATCAGTTAGACAAGCGGATCGACGCCGTGAGCGTGTCGACGCCGGACCACATGCACGGCCCCGTCAGCATGTCGGTCATTCACCGCGGCAAGCATGTCTATTGCCAGAAGCCGCTGACGCACACGATCCATGAAGCCCGGCAGATTGCCGCCGCCGCCCGCAAGGCCAAGGTCGTCACGCAGATGGGCATCCAGATCCACTCGTCGATCGAATACCGCATGGCAACCGAACTGATCCGGACCGGGGCGATCGGCAAGGTCAAGGAGGTCCACTCCTGGTCGGACCGGCCTGGTTGGCCGCAAGGCGGCAAGCGGCCCACGGGACAGAGCCCGGTGCCGAAGGAATTGCATTGGGATCTCTGGCTGGGCGTAGCGCCCCAGCGGCCGTTCATCGATGGCACGTACGCGCCGTTCAAGTGGCGGGGGTTTTTGGACTTCGGCTGCGGGGCCCTCGGCGACATGGGCTGCCATATCATCGACCCGCCCTATACGGCCTTGAAACTCACCAGTCCCGACCAGATTTGCGTCGAAGGACCCGGCTGCACCAACGACATGCATCCGGCCTGGGAGACCATTCACTACGAGTTCCCCGGTACGGAATACACCGCTGGCAGGACGCTGAACTTGACCTGGTACGACGGCCATCTCGATGGGCGTTCCGATCGTCCCAACCTGCCGGCCGAATCGCTAGTGCCGTTGGGCAAGGACCAGCATCTGCCCGGCAACGGTTCGATTTTCATCGGCGAGAAGGGGAGCATTCTGCTGCCGCACGTGGGTGGGCCGCAGTTGCTGCCGCGGGAACAGTTCCGCGACTACAAGCGTCCCAAGCTGCCGGGCCACAACCACTATGTGCAGTGGATCAACGCCTGCCTGGGCAAGGACCAGACCTCGGCCAACTTCGATTTCTCCGGCCCGCTGACCGAGACCGTCCTGCTGGGCGTGTTGGCCGCGCGCTTCCCCAGCAAGAAGCTGCAGTGGGATGCGGCGAATCTCAAGGTGACGAATCTGCCCGAGGCCAATCAGTACGTGCGATCGACCTATCGCCAGGGCTGGGAAGTGGAAGGGCTGTAGTCTTCTCGCGGTAGGGTTGTAGTGTCGAAAGTGGTAGGGTGGGCCGAGTGAAACGAGTCCCACCAAAATGCATGCTGAAGTCCGCTTCGTGGGACTCGTTTCACTCGGCCCACGCTACGAAAGATCCCGGATGACCCACGAACAGATCGGCGAATTGGCGGCGTTGGCCACGGCCGTGCTTTGGACCCTCTCGGCCCTGGCCTGGACCTCGGCGGGCAAGCACGTCGGCGCGTTGGCCGTGAGTTTTCTGCGACTGCTGTTGGCCGTGGGAATGCTGATGGCCTATGGCTACTTTCGCCGTGGACTGCCCTGGCCGTCGGATGCCGACCCGCACGTCTGGCAGATGCTGGGCGTGTCGGGCTTCCTGGGGTTCTTCGTCTCGGACCTCTGCCTGTTCAAGGCGTTCCTGATCATCGGGCCGCGGCTGTCGCTGCTCGTGACTTCGCTGACGCCGCCCATCTCGGTCCTCATATCCCGGGCCTGGCACGGCGGCGGTCTCGGCCCGCAGGCCTGGCTGGCAATGGCCATCACGCTGGGCGGCGTGCTGTGGGTAGTGTTGGAACAGCCCGGTGGCGAAGGGCATCAGCACTCCCGGCAGCAATTGCGCTACGGGCTTTTTCTGGCCGGGGTGGCCACCGTGGTCCAGGCCGCAGGCATGGTGCTGGCGAAAGCGGGATCGCCGACTACGACCCGGCGGCATCGGCGCTGATCCGCATCTTGGGCGCACTGATCGGTTATTTCCTCTTGATCACCCTGCTCGGGCGCTGGCGGCCGATGGTGGCAGCTACCGGGCAACATAAGCCGATGCTCATCCTCCTCGGCGGCGCCGTGGTCGGGCCGTTCGTGGGCGTGTCGACCTGCATGCTGGCTTTGCAGAACTGTCACGTGGGCGTCGTGACCACCATTCTGGCGACGATCCCCGTGATGATCCTGCCGTTCTCCGTCTGCTTATTTGGTGATCGGGTGAGCGCGCGGGCGGTCGGCGGGGCCCTGGTGGCGGTGGCCGGCGTGGCCTTGCTGATGTTGCCGGTTTATTGATCACCGTAGGGGCAGGGTGGGCTCGCGCTGTTCATCACCATCCGTGCGTAACGCCCGGCATCGCGCTGGGATAGTTCCCCTGCGCATCGGGGAGCGTGGGAGGCCGGGCGTCCAGGGCGTAGCGGTCGGGCGCCAGGTGCAACTCGGAATGGATCGCGTCGTCCCAGGTGACGAGCTTTCCGGAATAGGTCGCCATCCGCCCCATGACGGCCGTCATGCTGCTGCGTGGCCGCGTAGTCGCCCTCGAAGCGATAGGGCCCGGCGCCGCGGATGCTGGCCATCAGATCGTTGTGCTCGAGTTGATAGGGATTCTGGCCTGCGAAACCCTTGCCCCGCAGCGTCCGCGGCGTGGCGGCTGCCATACCCCAAGGCCCCACGCCCAGCGTCATCTCGCCTTTCGTCCCATGCACGTTTTCCGAGACGTGGCTCCAGGTGCCCGGCTGCTGCCGGGCCTGGCAGTAGTGGCGCGTGCCGTCGGCGTACTCGAACTCGATCATATGGCGGTCGTAGATGTCGCCCGTGCCCGGGCCGGTGCGGATCTGCCGCGCCCCCATGCCGTTGGCGCGGATGGGATGGGCGTCCAGGACCCAATTGGCCACGTCGATCTCGTGGCAGGCCTGTTCGACCAGGTGATCGCCGCACAGCCAGCAGAACAGGTTCCAGGAGCGGACCTGGTACTCCATCTCGCTCATTTCCGGCGGCTTGGGCACGCCCTCCCGACCGCCGAGCATGTTGAAATAGGTCCGCACGAGCCGGACCTGGCCAACCGCGCCGTCGCGGATCTTCTTGATCTTTTCCAGGTACAGCGGCTGATGCCGCCGTTGCAGTCCGACCACGACCGATAAGCGTTTCGCCTTGGCGACCTCGTTGGCGGCCAGCAACTGCCGATAGCCAGGGGCATCGACGCAACAGGGCTTTTCCAGGAAGACGTGCTTTCCCGCCTTGACCGCCGCCGCATAGTGGATCGGTCGGAAATGGGGCGGCGTGGCGAACAAGCACGAGATCGACGTCCGCGTCGATCACTTTCTGATAGGCGTCGAAGCCGTCGAAGCGTCGCTCCGGCGGAACGTCGATCTTGGGGCGAACGTCATCGTGCCTTTGCAGGTTCTTGAGGCTGATTTCCAGGCGGCTGGCAGAACAGATCGCCCATGGCGACGAGTCGGACCGGACCCGGAGTGCTCAGGGCGTCGAGGCAGGCGCCGGCTGCCGCGATTGCCGCAGCCCACCAGGGCCAGGCGGATCGTGTCGGTTCCGGCGACATGTGCCGAGCGTTCGATAGTAGAACCAGATTTCATGTGGCGGTCCTTGTCGGTTGGATATCAGCCAAAAGGCAGAATAACACGGTGCCCAGCGGAAGTAAAGCGATAGCAGCGCGTAACCGCTTCCCCACGCGTGAAGGATCCGTCGTGGCGATTCGCGGCCGTCTTGCCCTCCGGTTATCTGGCACGTTGATTCTCGGCCGAAAACTCTCCGGATAGCCGCTCAAGTCCATGCCATGCCGACGGGCACGGCCCACAGGTCCTTGCCGAACGGCACGACCACGTCGCCCAGATAGAATACGATTCCGCGGACGAATCGCTCCTCGCATAACGCGGCCAGGGCCTTGAGTCCGCGCAAATCGCGGGCGTCCAGGCTGACCGCCGCCTTGACTTCGATCCCCACGATTCGTCCCGCGGCGTCTTCCAGGATCAGATCGACTTCCTGCCCCGACTCCGTGCGGAAGTGAAATGGTTTGACCCGCGTCTTTGCCCAGCCCATTTGTTTGAAAGCGAGAGATATTGAGCCGGGTGATGCTCTTTGGCGATGAGCTGCGCGAGCGTGCTCTTGCCGGTTTGCCGGGCCCCTTGCAGGTACACGACGGGCGTATCCCGTAGTGATTCGACAATCCGGCTCGTGAGATTACGTTCGATCATATCATGGAAATATACCATGGCATGGCTGAAAATCAACCAGTAGGTGGTCGATTTACATATTCGACGCTAGACCTGGGACAGGCTGTCGACACATGCTAGAATACAAACCTCAAGCGTTTTCTCGTACAGCGGCGGTAGATTGCACTGGTCGGGAGACCGCTGCGGCCGAGCCCGATATTTTCGCGGGCAACGGCCCAATTCTCTGATCCTTCGCGCGTTTTCCTGTACCTGATCGACTGGGACTTGCAGACGAGAGTGAGACGTAATCTCATGTCGAGCGAACACGATGACGCACAAGGGCTAGATTCGTTGGACCGGATTCCGACCTTCGGTTCCGGGCCGAGTGATACGTCCGAGATTGGCGGGTTTCGCCTCGAATCCAAACTCGGCCGGGGCGGGATGGGCGAGGTCTGGAAGGCATGGGACCCGACCGCCGAGCGTTTCGTGGTCGTCAAACTCGTTCCGCCCGACGTGCAGAACGCCGAAGAGGAAATGGCCCGCGTCAAGGAGACCTTCGCCCGCGTCCATGACCTCCAGGACCGGCACATCTGCCCGCTGTATCTGCTGGGGAAAGACCCGCGGCGGGGCTACTTCGTGGTCATGAAGTACATCGACGGGCAGACCCTTTCGGCCTACCGCCGGACCTACGCGGCCCGGCACGGCTCGTTTCCGCTGGAACAGGTGATTCGCATCCTCGGTCCGGTCGCCGATGCCCTCGATTACGCCCACGTCCACAAAGTGATCCACCGCGACATCAAGCCGCAGAACATCCTCGTGGTGGGCGACGCGGACGACGTGCAGATCGTCGACTTCGGTCTCGCCGCCCAGATTCATACCAGCCTCAGCCGAGTAAGCCAGGCACGGATGGAGACCTCGGGCACGCGCCCTTACATGGCCCCGGAGCAGTGGAAAGCCGGGTTTCAGGACGCGCGGACCGACCAGTACGCCCTGGGTGTCGTGGCCTACGAGTTGCTTAGCGGCTGCCTGCCGTTCGAGTCGCCGGATTTCGACATTCTGCGGGCGTGTATCTTGAACGAGCCGCCTCCGCAGCTTGCCGGTCAACCCAAATATATCGACGGGGCCATCGCCCGTGCCCTGGCCAAGCACCGCGAGGAGCGGTTCGGCTCGTGCCGCGAGTTTGTCGAGGCATTGGCGACCCCGTCCAGCGCCGGCCAGTCGGCAGCGGCAGCGCCCAAGGTGACGGTGGAAGAGCCGCGGCGCCCCTGCCCTGCCTGCGGAAAAGCGCTCCGGCTGAAGCCCGGCGCGGCGGGCAAGGAGTTGCCCTGCCCGAGTTGCAACACGGTGCTCAAGGTGGCTGCCGACCTGCAGCAAGTAACCGTGAAGGCGACGCAGCCGATTCTGGAGAAAGAATTCGCCGTCGCTCTCGGCAACGGCGTGCAGATGGAGATGGTGCTGATCCGCGCGGGAGAGTTCCTGATGGGCTCGCGCGATTCGGACAAGGACGCTTCTCCCGACGAAAAGCCACAGCATCGGGTGCGGATCGGCAGACCGTTCTATCTGGGCAAATATCTGGCGACGCAAGAACAGTGGCAGGCGGTGATGGGCAACAACCCGAGCTACTTCAAGGGGCCGAAGAACCCGGTGGAATTGGTCAGTTGGGACGACTGCCAGGAGTTTCTGAAACGGCTCAATGGGAGGTTTCGTCGTGTTCTGCCAGCGGGAGAGGGAGAATTCCAG
Source organism: uncultured Planctomycetia bacterium (assembly GCA_963779975.1). Taxonomy (GTDB): domain Bacteria; phylum Planctomycetota; class Planctomycetia; order Pirellulales; family Thermoguttaceae; genus JANXQG01. Next base: position 200,873 of record CAWAAL010000031.1, read on the forward strand.
TTGCCGACGGAAGCCCAGTGGGAATACGCTTGCCGGGCGGGAAGCACGGTGCGGTTCTGTTTCGGGGACGAGGAAACGGCGCTGGGCGAATACGCCTGGTATGATGGGAACTCGGGCAACAAGACGCATCCCGTCGGCGCGAAGAAGCCCAACGCCTGGGGGCTGTACGACATGCACGGGAACGTATGGGAGTGGTGCCGGGATTGGTATGACGGCGATTACTATGGCAAGGCTTCAGCCGACGATCCGACCGGACCGACGACAGGCTCGCTCCGCGTGCGTCGCGGCGGTAGCTGGTACGGCCCGGCGAAGTATTGCCGGTCCGCCGACCGCTACGGGCGCGTGCCGGGATACCGTAACGCCTATTTGGGCCTGCGCGTCTGCCTAGTTCCGGGGGATACGTAAGTACAACTCCACGAACCGGCAGAATCCCCCTTTCCCGCAAATCCTGCCGAGATTACCAAGCTGACCTTGTTTCCTCCCCGCAACGGCGGTAGACTCGCCGCTGCATGGCTTCGGAGCCGCGCAAAGCGTTGTAAGTGCTTACTCGAAAACGAGTTATGTGTTTCGGCTTGAGGCCGGCGGGAGGCCGATCTTGGCGTCGGCGCCGCCGATTCCGGCCCAGCGAGTCTTGATTTGTTACCAGTCATTTTGCTTGCATTGGAAACTGGGGCTTTTACAATAGAGTTTAGCCCCCGGTTTCCGCAGTTTCACAAAGGAGAGCGAAGATGAAACGGGCGATCTTGGGGCTATTGGCGGGGGCGGGCGTTGTGGCCTTGGCTGTCTGCCTGTTGGACCATCGTGGAGAAGTGATGGCCCAGCATGTCGTACCGTATCCGCAGCCCAGTCCGCAACCTGTTTGCGGCGGTGAGTTGATCGCCGTGCCTTCGCCGGTGGGAGAGAAAGGGCAAATGTTGACCGTCCTCGATCCCCGTCAACAAACGATGGGTGTATACTGGATCGAGGCGGGTACGGGCAAGATCACGCTCCGTAGCGTTCGCAACATTCACTTTGATTTGATGATGACGGACTTCAACGGCGACGCTCCCCTTCCGCGGGAGATTCGTTTGCAGTTGGAACAAAGGTAACGTTCATGGCGCAGAAGTATTACAACGCGGCCGAGGCCGCCAAGCTCCTCGGCGTTTCGCCGGCCGACATTAACGCGATGGTCCTCCGCCGGGAACTCTACGGCTACAAGGACGGGGCCGACTGGAAGTTCAAGACCGAGGATATCGACCGCGCGGCCCAGGAGCGCGGCGCCGGTGGTCCCGAGGAAGAAGCCGATAACGTGCTGGCCAGCGAGATCGAGCTGGGCCAATCCGACCCCGGCTTGTCCGGCACCGTCATCGGGGCCGACAAGCACCGTTCGTCCGCCGAGAGCGACATCCACCTCGTGGAAGGCGAGGGGAAGCCTGGCTCGGGCAGCGCTGCCAGCGATCTCAATTTATTGGAAAGCGGCATCAATCTGGCCAGCGAGTCGCCGGCCGATTCGAAGAAAGGCGCCGGCAGCTCGAAAGGCTCGCAGTTCGACGACCTCGACATGACGTTGGACCACGACCTCACGCTGGAAGACAGCAACGTCGCCGTTTCGCCCGCCAAGCCCGGCAAGCCCGACGATTCGGCCGTCGATCTCAGCGGCGAGAAGCTCGACGACGACGACCTGGTGCTCGGCGGCAGCGGCACGGGCAGCGACATTTCCATCGGCGGCGACAGCGGCATTTCCCTGGTCGATCCGAAAGACAGCGGCCTCTCCTTGGATTCAGCGCCGGTGAACTTGACGGCGGGCGAAGAGTCGCTCGAACTCGGCCCGGATGATCTGTTGGGAATGGCCTCGGACGTGGGCGCCGGTTCCGGCCTGAAGGGCGAAGACGATTTCCAACTCACGCCCATGGACGACCTGGGCGACGGCGAGGACTCGGAGAGCGGCTCGCAAGTCATCGCCTTGGATACCGAGGGCGAAGGCGACGAAGCGGCCACCATGGTTGCCAGCAGCGGCACGCCCGTGGCCGCCATGCTCGATGAAGACGAGTCCGCGTTGACCCCCATGCCCATGGCCGGTGGCGAGCTCGGCCTGGCCGGTCCGGAGGACGCCTTGCCCATGGACTTCGCTGCGGCAACCGCCGCACTGCCCGAGGCCCCCTATTCCGTTTGGAACATTCTGTCGCTCGTGTTCGTCTCCTTCCTCCTGATCCTCGTGGGCATGATGATGTACGAGTTGCTGCGGAACATGTGGGGGTTTGACAAGGACATGAAGACAGTCCAGTTCGATACCTGGCTCATGGATATGATTCTCGGCTGGTTCGAGAAGTAAACCACTCGCGATGGCGACGGACACTAACCCGAAGCGTCAGCGAGGGTGCCAGGTCGTTCCCTCGCTGACGCTTCGGGTTAGTATTGACTGGCGTGCAACTTGAAAGGAGTCAAGTCATGAAGGCCGCAGGATGGGGCCGCTTGGTCATGGCGGCTGGCATGCTCATGCCGGCGGCCGGCTGTTACGTCCCCAAATCGCAAGTCGTCAATTATGAAACGACGAACCGCGTTTTGGCCGAGCAGAACCGCGCGCAACTCGTGGAAATCGAGAATCTCAAGTCCCATTCGCGTCAGACCGAGGACCAGTTGATCCGCGCCGAGCAGGAACTGGCCACGCGCGATCAGGCCGATCCCAATCGTTTGCGGCTCGCGGACGATGCCGGGCGCCCGAACTTTCCCAACGGCCGCCGCCTGCCCGCCGTCGTCAGCCAGCAACTCTTGGGCTGGGCCCGGCAATATCCCAACCTGAACTTCGATGCGGAGACGGGCGTCAGCAAGTGCGACATGGACGTGTTGTTCGACAGCGGCCAGGCGGAACTCAAGCCGGCGGCCCGCACCATGCTCACCGAGTTGGCTCAGGTGCTGCAACTGGCGGAGGCCAAAGACCTTAAGATCATGGTGGTGGGACATACGGACGACCAGCGGATCGTGGCGCCGGCGGCGCGGGAGAAATATGCCAATAACTTTCATCTCAGCACCGCGCGGGCGCTGGCGGTGGCCGACCTGCTGCGGAGCCAGGGCCTGCCCGATCAGCGGATCGGCGTGGCCGGGTTCGGGGCCCACGAGCCGGTGGCCGCCAACGATTCGGCCGCCCAGCGGCAGAAGAATCGGCGGGTCGAGATTTTCGTGATGCCCCGCGACGTGCCGGTCGTCGGCTGGAGCGATCCGACGGTCGGGGGCTATTATTGAAAGCGCATTCCGCGCTGGAGTGTCCGGTTTCAGTGCTTGAACCTACTCTCGACTGGCCGGATAGGGTAGAATGGATCTTGTAGCGCGATTCCTCCCCTCCCTCCCGCACCCCGCGTCATGTCCCAAGCTGATACCGCCTCTTCCAGCCGGCCCCTGTTGGTTTCGTCTACCCAAGCCGTTCTGAAAGTGGTTGGGGCGCTCTATTTGACGGTTCTGATCCTCGTCGCTCTGGTCGCGATTCTCCTCTGGGGCATGCTCGTGGAGAAGCAGTACGGCGATACGGCGGCCAGATTCGGCATCTATGGATCGTGGTGGTTCAACGCCCTGGGCGCCGTGTTGGCCCTCAATGCCACCTCGGCGTTGATCCTCCGCCTGCCCTGGAAACGTCGGGACTTGGGCTTCATTCTGCCGCACCTCGGCCTGGTGGTGCTTCTTTTCGGCTGCCTGCTCAGCCGTCGTTGCGGTGTGGAAGCCACCGTGGCCGTGGCGGAAAGGCAATCGAAAAGCGAAGCCTACAAGAGCCTCGGCCAATACCTGGAGTTGGATGGCCAACAACACTTCTTGCTGGCCGTGGCCTCCGACGATCCCCAGGCCGAGGATCTGAAGCCGATTAGCGTGCGATTTACTCCGGGGCCTTTCAATTGGGAAGACTATCAAACCACGTTGCCCTGGTTTCCCTGGCACGTGGCACATCGCGACCGGGGCGTGATCTACGATCGTGACGGCATCCGGCTGGAGGTGCTCGATTACCTGAGCAAGTCGCAGGCAGTGGAAGTCCCCAGGCTGGTTGTTCAAGCCACCCCTTTGACGCCGGACGGACGTCCGCGGTCGGAAGAAGCCAAGGTCGTCACGCTTCGCGTCGCCACGCCCGACGACTGGCAGAAGAACGAGTCTCCGCTGGGCATCGGACAGTCGCAGCCGCTGAAGCTCAAGGGTAATCCGCGGTTGCTGTTTTGGATGACCGGCAGCCGGGAAGAGACGGCCGCCTTTCGTCAATCGAAGCCCGAGGGGCCGCTAGGCCGACTGGGCCGTATCGTGCTGCGGGCCAAGGGACTGGACTATCAATGGCCGCTGGACGGCTGGAAAACCGGTGAACGCCACGACCTGGGACAATCGGGCCTGAGCGTCGAACTCCTCTCCGTCGATCGCATGCTGGGCGAGGTCCGTCTACAGGTCCGTGGCGGTCCGGAGGCGCAAGTCCTCCACCTGTCGGCCGAATCGCCCGCCGACGCGAATCGGCAGGATTACGCCGACGAGGTCTTTGGCACGTATTGGTTGGGTCCAGACAGTCCTGCAGTGAATGAAACGGACGGAAAGGCGCATGCCGCGGCAACCCCTGTCGCAACGCCGCGGATCGACCTCGTGCAGGGTTTCGACCGGAAGATCTACATGCGCACCTGGCGGGCAGGGGAAGTGGAAATCTCCGGGCCTTTGAACCTTCAGGCGGGCGTAACGGCCTTTGGTGACACGCCGGACAGCCTGCGACTGCGTTTCGGCGACTTCCAGTCCGCCGAGCGTCCGCACGTGTTGACGATTCCCTTGGCGTTTGACGGCAACAAGGATGATCTGCATCTCCGCCAGGCCGAAGTTCAGTTGACGGTCGACGGTCAGAGCGAGAAGTTCTGGCTGGCCGGTCTGTCGCACGATCCGATCGAAACCAACGATCTGGAGATTCCTAATCGGCAGAAGGTCAAGATCGTGTCGGGAAAGGGCCGCCGCGTGGCCATTTCACTGGAGGCCGATTGGTTTCCCCTGGGCGCTACGATCTATCTCCGCAACGCCTGGCGCAAGCTCGATCCGGGCAGCGCGATGCGTTCGTACTATGCCAGCAAGATCGACCTGACGCCGATTCCGTCCGCCGACCACAAGACCGACGGCAACTTGCCGGCCCAGGAGAACTTGCTGGTCACGCTCAACGCTCCCTTGGATTTTACCGATCCGGCGAGCGGCCTGTCCTATCGCATGTTCCAGAGCGCCATGCCCGGCCCGTACGATCCCGAGTCATTAGGCGGCGAGCCTGGTCCGCCGGTCTATCTTTCGATTTTCACGATCAACCACGATCCGGGACGGGGCCTGACGTACCTGGGCTGTCTGCTGATCGTGGCCGGTATTTTCGTCGCCTATTTCGGCAGGAAGCTCACGACCCCGGCTTAGGCTTGCCGGATAGGAATCAAGGTAAAAGCATGAAGAGAGTTTTGTTGCTGGCGATTCTCGGTCTTTTCTTCGGCGCAGCGACGGCCCGCGGCGAGAAGTCCGCCGGTTTGGAGTGGTCGGCCTGGCAACGACTGCCGGTGTTGGACGAAGGTCGCATCATGCCGCTGGACACCTTCGCCCGGTCCCAAGTGACCAAGATTTGCGGCGTCCCCAATCCCTGCCTGGGCAATTTGGGCATGCTCAGCCAGGACGAGCTCGACAAGCTGACGCCCAGCGAAGTGCAGCATCTGGCCACCGCCAATCAACCGCGGCGGTTCATCGCCGCCGAGTTGATTTTTGCCTGGATCGTGGAACCGGAAGTCTGGGAGAACAAGCCGATCCTTCGTGCCGATGATGAAATATTGCGCGGCACCGTGTTGCAGGTCCCGCTGCTTGGCGAGGACGGCAGCCGTTTGCGATACGTCTCGCCCCGGCAAGTGGAAGAGTCGTCGGGGTTTGCCGAACAGCGGTTGGCCGTGATGGGCAAGCTGAGGCAGGCCCAACAGCGAAATCGCAAGCCGGACCTTACGGCTTTGGACCAGAGGATCAGAGATCTCCACGACGCCCTGACCACCTTCCGGCGACTGACGTACGATCCCAGCCGGGTAGGCGAAGGACGCAGTTGGAGCAGGGATGAAGTGCTCGGCTTGGACGAAGATTGGAGCGGCGTGGAGAAGAGCCTTCTGCGGCCGAGTTTCGCGCTGGAGAAGAAGCCGGATCTGGCCACGGCCGTCGCGACAACGAGTCTGGCGATGCGGCGGTTGAAGGCGGCTTGGACCGAGACCGACGCTTCCGCCCAGGAGCCCGTGAAAGACAGCGAACCGCTGGCCGGGACAATGCGGCGATCGGCGGCAAGACTGGCGGCACGCCTGGCGGAGCGGGCCAAACAGCCTACGGAAAGCGACAGCCCACACGACGCGAATCTCGCCTTCCAGGCGGACCGCGTTGCCAAGCGCACCGCCCAGATCCATTGGAGCCTGTACGACGCCGGCGAGACTATTCACCTCGTGCCCGCCCTGGAACCCACCGCGCTGGAAGCCGACCGCTACCGCAGCGAAATCCATCCCTGGATCAGCCTGCAAGCCTTGCTGCAAGGCTCGGACAAGTTGCTCAGCGGTTACCCGCGGGAGCAGGTCCGCAACATTCGCGACGCGTGGGCCGCTGTCCGGAAAGCATATTGCAATCGCGGCCTGACCGATCGCCCCGCGAAGTTCTCCGAGGCCATGGAACAGTTTGCCGCCGAGGTCCGTGCGATGTCAACCGCGATCGAGCCGGCGCGGCAGGAACTGGTCATCCAGGAGCGCGATGACGGCCTGTTGGCCAAAACGGCCTATCCCGCGGCCGTCGTTGCCGACGTCGAATACTACTACAACCGCATCGATCCGTTCTTCTGGTCGGGTTGCGTCAGCCTGGCGGCTGCCGGCATCCTGGCTTTGTCGTTGCTCGTCGCTGCCCGCAAACCGTTGTTCTGGATCGGGATTGCCACTTTCGTGCTGGCCATCACCCTGGTGGCGGCGGGATTCCTGACGCGCATGTACCTGACGCACTGGGCCCCGGTCACCAGCATGTACGAAACGATCGTGTGGGTTGCGATGTGCGTCGCCGTGCTAATGCTCTGGGTGACGTTCCTGCCGCTGCTCAGCGTGCTCGGCCGCACGGCCTGGAACCTCACGGCCTTGCCCGGAACCTCCCAGGCGCAATCGCTCCGTACTCATCACGCTCCGCCTGCTGAAATTGACCACGCGGAGCCTGATGACTGCAAGTCGTCCGGCGCGCCGCTGCCAATTTGGTGGCCCGCCGCGCGGGTAGTCGCGTTGGCCCTCCGCTTGGGCGTCTTCCTCTTGGTGCTCCATATTCTCGGCGTGTTTCAGCCCGGCAGTTGGAATTCGGAGTATCGCCTCGCCTCGTTTTTGCCGCGGGCCGACGTTGGTTCCAAGCTGCCGACGATCAGTTCGCTGCTGGTCTGGCTCTCTTCGATCTTCGTAACCGGGACGTTGACGTGGTATGTGCCGCGGCTGGTCCCCGCGGCGATTGTCGCCATCCCGTTGACGATCGCCATGGCGTGGCGGTCCGCCGGCGAAGAGCGGGTCGAGAAGGTCTACCGCGGGCAGGGCGTCGCCTTGGCCGGAGCGGTGGCCACGGCGGCGGCCGCCTGGGCAGCCTACAGTGCGCCTTTCCCCAAGGAAATTCAGGCCCTCATGCCCATCCTGCGGAGCAACTTCTGGCTCGGCATCCACGTGCTGACCATCGTCACTGCCTACGCGGGGGCCCTGGCAGCCTGGGTGATTTCCAACGTCACGCTGGGTTATTACGTATTCGGGCAATTTCTCCTCGTGCCTGCCCGGAGTAAAGCGGCTGGGCGGAAGGCCACGGCGCTGGGAGAAGAATCGACACCGGCCGGCGTGTTGGAGGAGGCAGCCGAGAGCAACCCAGGCGAGACGCCTGCGCTGGCGGAGGAGCGCCGGCCCCCGGCGGCCTGCGGGACCCTGGCCTCGTTGAACTATCGCGTCATCCAGATTACCGTTCTGTTGCTGGCCGCTGGCACTATTCTCGGCGGCCTTTGGGCCGACGTTTCCTGGGGCCGTTTCTGGGGTTGGGATTCCAAAGAGGTCGGCGCGCTGATCGCCCTGCTGGTGCTGATGATTGCCCTGCACGGCCGCAGATCGGGCTGGCACGGCGACCTCAGCCTTTCCATCGGAGGAGTGCTTGGCTTCATGGCGGTGATGTGGTGCTGGTATGGCGTCAACTTCCTCATGGGTACGGGAAAGCATGCTTATGGCGGGAGCGAGGCCGGTCAATGGGGCTGGTTCATCGCGGCTGGCGCCATTCAGATCGGCTTCATCTTCCTGGCCCTGATTCGCCTCAAGCTGGAAACCGCCCGTCCGGCGGCTGCTTCGTAGCACGGAGTTAGACTGGAACACCGAGGCCCCGCTTGCGCGGATTATTCATCAACTGTAGGGTGCGTGGAGCGAAGCCCCAAGGGAAATGGTGGGTTACGCACGGAATCCAACGAACGGCAACGCGTCACACGGTTTTAGACCGCTTCGCGCAACGCACCAGTCTGATTGAGTTTCCGTGCTCCACCCACGCTACGATGAATAATCCGGGCTTGCGCGTTACCATGGATGGTCATGTCCTCGCCCAACTGGATCATCATCGATACTCCCGCTGCCACCGTTTGGAGCGATCCGGCCGTGCCCAAGTCGCTGCTGCGCGCGATCGCGGCAAACCCCGGCCAAGTGATCCAAGCCGCGGCGTCCCGCCCGGTGAAGATCGGCCGGGAAAGCCTCGTCGTCGCGGCCGAGTTGACCGTGGGCGATCAATCGCTGCCGGTGGCCGTCAAGCAATACCGTCCGCGGACGCTTTGGAAAGCCCTGGCCGCGCTCTTTCGACCGGCCAAGGCGATCGAGAACTGGCGAAAGGCCGAGTTGCTGCTCGCGCGCGGAATTGCCACCCCGCGGCCCTTGCTTGCCTGCCGGCCGCGCGGCTGGACGGCTTCGAGCACCAGTTTCCTGGTCACCCAGTGGATCAGCGGCGCGGAGAACCTGCATCTTTTCGGTTGGCGAATCGCCGCCCGCCCGCTCGCCCTGCGGCTTCGCGTCGCCGCACAGTGCGCCGCTGCGTTGGGCCGACTGCTGGGGCGAATGCATGCCGCCGGTGCGGCCCATCGCGATCTCAAGGCCGCCAATCTGCTCGTAGTCGAAGCGGGCTGCGACCTGATCGTGTATCTGGTCGATCTCGACGGCCTGCAACCGGGCGCGCAGGTCCTTTTCCAACGGCGCGCCCGTGATTTGGCCCGGTTGGCGGCAGGACTGGCCGCGCATCCTTGGGTCACGCGTTCGATCGGCGGGCGTTTTCTCCGCGCCTATCTGGGAGAATTTCCCGCCGAAAGCAGCGACTGGAAGCCGTTATGGCGGGCAATCGCCGGGCATGCCGCCAGGATCATTCGCCGCAAGCAGCAGCGCGGCGAGAAAGTGCTGTAAACCGGTCTATGGCACGGTCGTGTCCGGCGTCACCAGTTCCGCCCCGTCGCCGGTGTGGCGGAAGACACAGTTTCTGCCCGCCGACTTGGCCCCGTACAAGGCCGCATCGGCGCGGGCCAGCAACGATTCGCGGGAATCACCGTCCAAGGCCTCGGCCACTCCGCCGCTGACCGTCAGCGGCATGTCATGGGCGATCCGGCTCCGCAAGCGGTCGGCAAAATGCGTTGCCCCCTCCAGATCGGTTTCCGGCATGACCACCAAAAACTCCTCGCCGCCGTAGCGGGCCACCACGTCGGTCTCGCGGACCAATTCATCGATCATGCGGGCGAGTTGGGTCAGCATCTGGTCGCCGAACAAGTGCCCCTGCACGTCGTTGACCTGCTTGAAGTGGTCGATGTCGAACATGGCGACGGCGAACCGCGTGCCGTAGCGATTCATCAGGGCCAACTGCGAGCCCAAGGCGTCGTCCAGGCCGCGACGGTTGTTCACGCCGGTCAGCGGATCGGTGCGGACCTCGGTGAAGGTCATGAGGTTGGCGCTTTGCTGGCGGATTTCCTCGTGCGCGTTGGAAATCTGGGCCGCCAGGCGGAGCGTGGGCCGGAGGATCTCTTCGGCCTCGCGGCAAAGGTCTTTCCAGGCCGCCTCCTGTTGATGCTCGTTGAGCTTGCCGACCCGCTCGCGGAACTTGCTCACGCTGGCATGATGCCGCACCAGGGCCTTGCGCAGGTCCCAGGCGATTTTTTCCAGTTCCGCCGCCACGAGCTGCGCCCGGCGCAGTTCACGCCGCGAGCGGGCCGGTTTGTCGTTGGCGGCCGGCTTGCTCTGCCGGCCGAACACATACCCGATCAGGGCCACGATGGCCAAGGCAACCGGAACCGGAACGGGGATTGCCAATAGACTAAGATTCACGGTACGCACCCCTTCGATGTTGGCAAAAAATCCCTGATACAACCTTCTTCGTGGAACTCGCGATCCTCTCCCACCGGATTTGCGGACGACCGGCGGACTGGGGCCGGTAGTTCCTCCGCGCCCAGGCCCGCTGACGCCTGATAATCAGTAGTTCGTCCGCGTCCCGATGCTCTTCAAGCATACGAATCCGACCACGACTACGGCTGCCAGCACCAGCACCCAGTGGTGGGGCTCCATGTGCTCGATAAACGACACAACTTCATTCGCAATTTTTTCCATGATTCGGGCCACGGACGGAGGGCTTAAGCAAGTTCCATCTAAGTCTAGGTCATGAACGACGACTTAGAGGCCATTTCAAAATCGGGAATGTAGCGTAGGCTTCCAGCCTGCATACCCGATTTTGAAATAGCCTCTAAGCGAGTTGGTTTCTGGCCGGCTCTGCGTCGCTCATATTTTGCGCAACAAGCCATGTGAAAACATGAGGTAATTTGCTATGTCAGCTACCGGACAGACAGAACTAACGTGTTAGGGGATACTTGCTTACGTAAAATCCTTTTGGTACGCTGAAGGAGATTTTCTGCGCGCATGGCAAGAATTGCCTTTCATTCACGAGAAAGTACGATGGCAACGGCTTCTCCGACGATTGCGAGTAACAGAAATCTCCCCAAGGCCCCCACCGGAATTCAGGGGCTTGACGAACTCACCCGCGGAGGTCTTCCCCGCGGGCGGCCGACCTTGGTCTGCGGCAGCGCCGGCTGCGGCAAGACCGTGCTGGGCATCGAGTTCCTCGTCCGCGGGGCGACCCAGTTCGACGAGCCGGGCGTGCTGATGGCCTTCGAGGAGACGGCCGAAGAACTGACGGAAAACGTCCGCTCGCTGGGCTTCGACCTGGACGAACTGGTGCGCCAGAAGAAGCTCGCCTTGGATTACGTTCGCATCGAGCGGAGCGAGATCGAGGAGACGGGCGAGTATGACCTGGAGGGCCTGTTCGTCCGCCTGGGGCACGCCATCGACTCGATCGGGGCCAAGCGGGTCGTGCTGGATACGATCGAAGCCCTCTTCGCCGGCCTCTCGAACACGGCCATCCTGCGGGCCGAACTGCGGCGGCTGTTCCGCTGGCTCAAGAAGAAGGGCGTCACGGCGATCATCACCGGGGAACGCGGCGACGGGACGCTGACCAGGCACGGGCTGGAAGAATATGTCTCCGATTGCGTGATCGTCCTGGATCATCGCATCACCGAGCAGATTTCCACCCGGCGGCTGCGGATCGTCAAGTACCGCGGCTCCCGTCACGGCAGCGACGAATGCCCTTTCTTGATCGACGAGAACGGCCTCTCCGTCCTGCCGATCACCTCGCTGGGCCTGCGGCACGCGGTCTCCAACGAGCGGATCTCCAGCGGCGTGGCCGCGGCTGGACGCGATGCTGGGCGGCGGAGGCTATTATCGCGGCACCAGCGTCCTGGTCTCCGGCACGGCGGGGACCGGCAAGACCAGCCTGGCCGCCCATTTCGTCGATGCGGCCTGCCGCCGCGACGAACGGGTCTTGTACATGGCCTTCGAGGAATCCGCAGGGGCAGTTTGTCCGCAACATGCGCTCCATCGGGCTTCGACATGGAGCCGTGGATCGAGCGCGGGCTGTTGCGGTTCGAGGCCTCGCGGCCCACGCTCTACGGGCTGGAAATGCACCTGGCCACGATGCACAAGCAGATCGTCGAGTTTGAGCCGCGCGTGGTGATTATCGACCCGCTGACGAATTTCACTTCGGTGGGCACCGACCACCGAGGCCCGCTCGATGCTCATGCGGTTGATCGACATGTTGAAGTCCAAGCAGATTACCGCGATGTTCACCAGCCTGACTAGCGGCGGCAATGTCCTGGAGCAAAGCGAGGTGGGCGTTTCGTCGCTGATGGATACCTGGCTCTTGCTGCGGGACGTGGAACTCGGCGGCGAGCGGAACCGGGTGATGTACATCCTCAAGTCGCGCGGCATGGCCCACTCCAATCAATTGCGCGAGTTCCTGTTGACGGATCACGGGATTGAACTGGAAGACGTGTACCTCGGACTGGAGGGCGTGCTGACCGGCTCGTCGCGGCTGGCCCAGGAAGCCAGGGAGAAGGCCGCCGCCACGGCGCGCGGCGAGGAAATCGAGGCCAAGCGGCGGGAGCTGGAACGAGCGAGACAGGCATCGGAGGCCCAAATCGCGGCGATTCGCTTGGAATACCAGGCGAAGGAAGACGAGCTTCGCCGGGCCATTGCCCAAGAGGAGGGCCGCGAGCAACGGCTGGTCCAGGCACGCGTGGAAATGGGCCATTCGCGAAAAGCGGATTCCGACGGGAGCAACGGACCGGCGCCCGCTGCGTCAATCAAGGGAGAAACGGCATGAGCACCACGAAACCCGAGGAAACTCCTTCTGCGTCCGACGAACAGCCAGACCAAGAAGGGCGGTGGGACCTGCGGCTGTACGTGGCCGGGCGGACGCCGAAGAGCGTGGCCGCCTTCGTGAACCTCAAGCGGATTTGCGAGGAGCACATGCAGGGGCGGTATCACGTCGAAGTGATTGATCTCCTGGAGCACCCGCAACTGGCCAAGGGCGACCAGATCCTTGCCGTCCCCACGCTGGTGCGGAAGCTCCCGGAGCCGCTGAAGAGGATCATCGGCGACTTGTCCAACGAGGAGCGGGTGCTGGTCGGCCTGGACCTGCGACGTGCAAAGATCCGGGAGACGAGAACATGCCCAGTGACGAGAATACGAGCGACGATTGGGGCCTTGCCCCTTCGGCCCAAGACTTCGAGCGGGCCATCGCCGAGTCGCCCGGACGCGCGGTTCGTGCTCCGGCTGTACGTCAGCGGCATGACGGCGCGCTCGCGGCAGGCCATCGACAACATCCGCAAGCTGTGCGAGGAACACCTGGCCGGGCGTTACGATCTGGAAGTCATCGACATCTACCAGCAGCCGGGCCTGGCGAAGGACGGGCAGATCATCGCCGCCCCCACGCTGGTCAAGACGCTGCCCCTGCCGCTGCGGAAGGTCATCGGCGACATGGGCGATCCGGGGCGCATCATGGTGGTCCTGGGCATCGCCCCAGCCAGCGATGGAAAACGAGTGATGTTATGGACGAATCGCATTCGTAGCGCGAGCCAAGTGGAAACGGGAGCTTGCGCGGCTCCGCGCGGAAAACGAGTCGTTGCGGGCGCAACTGGAGGAGTCGCAGGAAACGCTCCGCGCCATCCGCGAGGGCGAGGTCGATGCCCTGGTGTCGCCACGCCCGAGGGGCGAGCGGGTGTTCACGCTCCAAGGCGGGGAGCATCCCTATCGGGCCTTGATCGAACAGATGCGCGAAGGGGCGGCTACGCTCACTCCCCAGGGCGTCATTCACTACTGCAACGAGCGCTTCGCCGAGATGCTCAAGCTGCCGCTGGAACGGGTCATGGGCGGCCGGATCGAGGATTTCGTTGCCCCGGCCGACCGCGCCCTGCTGGCCGCGATGCTGAGCGAGGGCGAGGGACGGGCGGAGTTGGCCCTCACGGCCGGCGACGCCACGGAGGTGCCGGCGCTGGTGTCGGCCATCTCGCTGCGGGCCGAAGGTCCGGCCGCCATTTGCCTGGTCGTCTCCGACTTGACGGAACGCAAACGCCACGAGGCGGAAATCCAGCAGCTTAACGAAGAGTTGGAAGAGCGGGTCATCGAGCGCACGGCGCAGCTCGCGGCGGCGAACCGAAAGCTCGAGGCTGAAGTTGACGAGCGCAAACAGGTCGCGGAGGCACTGCGCGAGAGCGAAGAGCGATACCGCTTGCTCGTGGATGGGGCGAAGGACTACGCGATCTTTATGCTTGACCCCGAAGGCCGCGTGGTGACCTGGAACGCGGGAGCGGAGCGCGCCAAGGGCTATGCGGCGCAAGAGATCGTGGGCCAGCACTTTTCGTGTTTCTATCCACCGGAGGACGTAACTGCCGGCAAGCCGCAGCGCGAGCTGACGACTGCCGTCGAGCAGGGACAATGCGTCGATGAAGGCTGGCGCATGCGCAAGGACGGCTCTCGTTTCTGGGCCGCGGTGACGATCACGCCCATCCGCGGCGTGGCCGGCGAACTGCGCGGTTTTGCCAAGCTCGTCCAGGACGTCACGGAGCGCAAGCAGGCTGAAGAAGCGATGACGCGGCTTGCGACCTTTCCGGTGCTTAACCCGCTGCCTATCATTGAGGCAGACCAGGACGGACGGCTGTGCTTCGTCAACCCGGCGGCGCGGCGGCTCTTTCCCGACATCGAGGAGCGCAATTTGGAACACCCCTGGCTGGTCGGCTGGCAGGAGTTGGTCGCGGCATGCCCGCAGGAGGCTGCCAACGTGCCGTCACGTGAAGTAATGGTCGGCGACCGCTGCTACCAACAGACGATGTACTTTGTGCCGCAGACCGAGCGGTACCGCATTTATGGAGTGGACATCACCGATCGCAAGCGGGCCGAGGAGCGGACACGCCTGCTCTCGGAAGTCACCTCCGAGTTGCTTGCCAGTGACCGGCCGCAAGCGATCGTCGAGGTCCTTTGCCGCAGGGTGATGGAGCACCTCGATTGCCAGGCGTTCTTCAATTTCCTCGTGGATGAGCAAGCGGGCCGCCTGCGCCTGAACGCCTGCGCGGGCATTCCCGCGGAGGCCGCCCGCGAGATCGAGTGGCTCGACTACGGCGCGGCGGTGTGCGGCTGTGCGGCAAGGGACGGTTGCCGCATTGTGGCCGAAAACATCCAGACGACACCGGACCCCCGTACCGATTTGGCTCGGTCCTATGGTATCCAGGCTTACGCCTGTCACCCGCTGTTGAACCAGGACCGGGTCATCGGCACGCTTTCGTTCGGATCACGCAGTAAGCCAGTGTTTGCCGAAGACGAACTGGCACTCATGAAGGCCGTTGCCGATCACGTGGCCATTGCCATGCAGCGCGTCCGCTTGCTGGAGTCGTCGGAGAAACACGCTCGCGCCGCGGAGGCCGCCAACATCGCCAAGAGCCAATTCCTGGCCAGCATGAGCCACGAACTGCGCACGCCGATGAACGCCATCCTGGGCATGACCGACCTGGCCCTGGGCGAGCAACTGCCGGCCACGGTCCGCGATTACCTGCAAACCTCCAAGGATTCGGCCGATCTGCTCCTGGAACTCCTGAACGAAATCCTCGACTTCTCCCGCATCGAGGCGGGACGGTTCGAGTTGGAGTCTGCGCCCTTCAGGCTCCGCAAGACCGTCGAGCAGGTGGTCAAGACCTTGGTCGTGCGGGCCTACGAGAAGGGCCTGGAATTGGTGTACCACGTGGCCGACGAATCGCCCGATAGCGATCGTCGGCGACCCCTTGCGGCTGCGCCAGGTGCTCATGAACCTGGTGGGCAACGCGGTCAAGTTCACCCCCAAGGGCGAGGTCGTCGTGCGCGTGGAGGTAGAAAGAAAGGGAGAAGGGGAGAAAGGGAGAAAGGGAGAAGAACAATCTTCCTCCTCTCCCCTTCTCCCCTACTCCCCTTCTCCCTTTCTTCCCGCGCCCCCTACCGTTGCGCTGCGCTTCTCGGTATCCGACACGGGGATCGGCATCGCCCCGGAGAAATTGGACAAGATCTTCGCTCCCTTCACCCAGGCCGACTCTTCGACCACGCCGGCGATTCGGCGGCACCGGGCTTGGGCTGGCCATCTCGCAACGGCTGGTCAACTTGATGGGCGGGCACATCCGGGTCGAAAGCCAGCCGGGCGAAGGCAGCACGTTCCACTTCACGCTGACCCTGCCGATTGCCGAGCAGGCGGACGATGAGGGCGAGGCTGCCGCCGGCGACCAGGACGTCTTCCGCGGCCTGCCGGCGCTGGTGATCGGAGAGAACGCCACCAGCCGGAAAATCCTTCAGCAGACTCTGGCGAGCTGGTTGATGCAGGTGGACGAGGCCCCCGACGTGCCGACCGCACTGACGAAAATTCACCAGGCGGCGGCGGCGGGCCGGGCCTACCGGGTGGTGCTGGCCGATGCGGTCATGCCCGGCATCGACGGCTTCACCCTGGTCGGCTGGCTCGCCCAGGACGCACGGCTGGCCGGATCGGTGATCCTCATGCTCTCGGCCACGGACCGGCAGAATTACCCCGATCAGTGCCGGGAACTGACGACGCCTTGCTTGGAAAAGCCGGTATCGCGGTCGGCATTGTTCAACGCGATTGCCAAGGCGATCGGAGTCGAAGGCACGGTTCCCCTGATGGACGCGCGGCAAGACCCCGGGGTCCTGCCGGTCCCCAGCCGAATGCTGCGCGTGCTGGTCGCCGAAGACACGCCGGCCAACCAGATGCTGGTCCGTCACGTGCTGGGACAGCGCGGCCACAACCTCCAGATCGCCGAGGACGGCCGGCAGGCCCTGGGACTGGTGCGGGAACAGGATTTCGACGTGGTGCTCATGGACGTGCAGATGCCTGAAATGGACGGCTTTCAGGCGACGGCAGCCATCCGCAAGCTGGACGACCCGAAGAAGGCCCGCTTGCCGATCATCGCCATGACGGCCCATGCCCTGAAGGGCGATCGGGAACGATGCCTGGCGGCCGGCATGGATTCCTATCTCAGCAAGCCGATCAAGTGCGAAGAGTTGATCGAAGTGGTCGAGCGGCTCGCGAGCAACGGGGGTGCGCAGGCGGCGCGGCTGTCAAGGGGCGGGTTCGAGACGCAGGACGCTGCCGCGGGGACTGCGGCAGGCGGAGTGCCTGTTTTCAATCTCGACGAGGCGGTGAGCAAGTGTTACGGGAAGTACGAGTTGTTCCAAGACATGGTCGAATGCCTGTTCTGCGAATCCGCCCCCCTCTTGGAACAGATGCGTGTCGCGATCGGCGACGGCACTGGGACCGAGCTTGCCAACATCGCCCACCGGCTGAAAGGCACCGTGGCCTACGTCGGCGCCGAGCCCGCCTTGGGTGCGGTTCAGTGTCTTGAAGACCTTGGCCGGTCAGGCGAACTGTCCGCAGCGCCGGCTGCCCTGGAAATACTGGCGCTGGAGTTGGAGCGACTCAAGGATGCGCTCGGCGACCACCGCGGAAAAACGGACTGAACTTTGGCAAAGACGTCGGCTTGTTCGACCCCGTCCTGCTCGCCAGGGCGGTGAAGCAGGCTGGACAGCTAACATGGAGTTTGGCAAAGACGTTCGGCTTGTTCGACCCCGCCCTGCTCGCCAGGGCGGTGAAGCAGGCTGGACAGCTAACATGTGCCTTTCCGAACGCATCTTGCTTCGCCCGGACGGCCGCCTTCGGCGGCCGTCCGGGCGAAGCAAGACAAGGTATGTTGGGCAATTGCCTTAGCGATCCAGCCTGCTTCACCGCCCTGGCGAGCAGGGCGGGGTCGGGGTACGACGCCGTAATGCCCACCGATGGCGAATGACCCAAGCCCTGAGACCCTCTACACGTGGGATATGCTTGCAATGCCCGAACCAACCGACTCTGCCGGTGAAGTACTGACGACGATTGTGGGACTGGGGGCCTCGGCTGGAGGAGTAGCCGCCCTGAAGGAGTTCTTCGCGACCATGCCGGCCAAAACCGGCATCGCTTTCGTGGTGGTGATGCACCTCGATCCGGGCAGCCCCAGCAGGCTTCCCGATCTGTTCGCCGGGCTTGCCGGATTCACCGTGACGGAGGCCGCGGAGAACCAGATTCGATCGCACCCGATCACGTCTACATCATTCCGCCCGGCAAGAATCTGCTGCTTCACGAGGGGCGCGTGCGATTGGAGCCGCGCACGTCTCCGCTGCCCACCGCCATCGACGCGTTTTTCCGTTCGCTTGGCCGAGGATCGGCAGGAGAAGGCCGTGGCCGTGGTGCTTTCCGGCGGCGGTTCCGACGGGGCCCTGGGCATCCGCGAGGTCAAGGCCCGCGGCGGTCTGGTCCTGGTCCAAGACCCGGCCACGGCGGAGCATGGCGACATGCCGCAAAGCGCCATCGCCACCGAAATGGTCGATTTCGTGCTCCCGCCGGGCGAGATGCCCGAGTTCCTGCTGCGCTATGCGAAGCAGCCCTACGTGGCGGCGGATGCGGCGGCCCCGGCGCCGACCACCTGGACGGCCGATTTCCTCCAGGAGGTGCTGACGCTGGTGGACCAGCGGATCGGCCACGACTTCCGCAGCTATAAAGAGTCCACGCTCCGCCGCCGCATCTGGCGTCGCATGAGCCTCCGCCAGACACAGCAGCCGATGGAGTACGTCCAGGTGCTCCGCGACAACCCGGCCGAGTTGGACGCCCTGGCCCGCGACATGGTCATCAGCGTCACCTACTTCTTCCGCGACCCTGATGCCTGGAAGGTCGTGGAGGAGCAAGTGCTGCCGGAGTTAGTGGCCTCGCGGCGGCCGGACACGCCGCTGCGAGTATGGGTGCCCGGCTGTTCCACCGGAGAGGAAGCCTATTCACTGGCCATCCTCCTCTTGGAGCAGGTCGAAGCCCAGGCCGCGCACCGCAAGATTCAAGTCTTTGCCACGGATATCAACGAGCATGCCCTGGAAAAGGCCCGCGCCGGCGTCTATCCCGACACGATCGCCGCCGACGTTTCGCCCGAGCGGCTGCGGCGGTTCTTCATCAAGGAGGGGGCGAGCTACCGGATCAGCAAGAAGGTCCGGGAGTGCGTCGTCTTTGCCACGCACAACGTCGTCAGCGATCCGGCCTTCTCCCGCTTGGACCTGATCAGTTGCCGGAACCTGCTGATTTACCTGGACCACGAGGCCCAGAAGCGGGTGATGCCGGTGTTTCATTACGCCTTGCGCGAAGGCGGCTTCCTGATCCTCGGCGGCGCGGAAAGCGTGGTAAACCTGGAGCGGCAGTTCCAGGCGGTTTCGCCCAAATGGCGCGTCTTTCGGCGGATCGGCGCCTCGCGGCCGGATCGCGTGCCGCCCCCCTTTCCGCTGGAGCCGCCGCAAGAGCCGGGTCCGACCGCCGGTCGGCCTGCACCCTCCCGTGCGGAGTCTCACGGAGACCATGCAACAACTCGCGCTGGACCGTTTGGGACCGGCCGCGGCGCTTGTGGACCGGCAGTACCGCGTGCTCGTGCTCTCGGGTTCGGCGGATCGCTTCCTGCGAGTGCCTGTCCGGCGAGATCGACACCGAGTTGCTGGGCATGGTCCGCGAGGGGCTGCGGGCCAAGGTCCGCTCGGCCCTGCACCAGGCGGCCAAAGACGGCAGCGAAGTCGTTCAAGCGGGGAGAGTGAAGCGGAACGGCGATTACTACCATGTCCAGATCGTCGTTACGCCGGTCCATATGCCCGACTTCCAGGAAGGCCTGTTCCTGGTGTTGTTCCAGGGCGGAACGGAAGTCCAGGAACCCGCCCCCGAACCGACGGCTCCCGCTTCGACCGAAGAGCAATACGTCCGGCAGGTGGAACGCGAGCTGCACGACACGCGGCTGGAACTCAACAGCACCATCGAGCAACTGGAGGGCTCGAACGAGGAACTCAAGGCTTCCCACGAAGAAGCCGTGTCGATGAACGAGGAGCTGCAGTCGAGCAACGAGGAACTGGAAACCTCGAAGGAAGAACTTCAGTCGCTCAACGAAGAACTGACGACGCTCAACAACCAACTCGAAGAGAAGGTGTCGCAGTTGGAGGCCACCACGAACGACCTCGACAATCTGCTCACCAGCAGCGACATCGCCACGCTCTTCCTGGACACCGCGTTCCACATCCGGCAGTTCACTCCCGCGGCCGTCGAACTGTTCCACCTGATCCCCGCGGACGTGGGCCGCCCGATCCAGCACATTGCCGCTCAGTTCAGCGTGACCGACATGCTGGCCGACGGCCAGGAGGTGCTGGAGAAGCTCGTGCCGAAGGACCAGCACGTGCAGTCGCAGGACGGGCGCTGGTTCATGCGCCGCACGCTTCCCTACCGCACGCGGGACAACCGCATCGAGGGCGTGGTGGTCACCTTCCACAATATCACGCAACTCAAGCGCGCCGAACAAGCGGTCCGGCGCACGGTCGAACGGCTGGAATTGCTCGCCGAAGTCAGCAGCCAACTGCTGGCCAGCGATCGGCCGCAGGAGATCGTCGATGCGCTTTGCCGGCGCGTGATGACGCACCTCGACTGCCAGGTCTTTTTCAATTACCTCGTCGATCAGCACCAGAACAAGTTGCGGCTGAACTCGTCCGCAGGGGTGTCGCCGGAGACCGCCCGGCAGATCGAATGGCTCGAATTCGGTGCGGAAGCGTGCGGTTGCACCGCCTGCGATCCCGCGGGCATGGCGGCCAGGCATATCGAAGCCACGGTCCAACCGCGTGCGGAATTCGTCGCCAAGCTGGGCATGCGGGCTTACGCCTGCCGTCCGCTGCTGAACCAAGGCCGCGTGATCGGGACCCTCTCCTTCGGCTCCATGAAACGCGACGTGTTCTCGGAAGACGACTTGGGGCTGATCAGGGCGGTTGCCGATCAGGTGGCGATCGCCATGCAACGGATCGGCCTGATGCAGTCGCTGGAGCAACGGGCCGCCGAAGCGCAGTCGGCCAACGTGGCCAAGAGCCAATTCCTGGCGAGCATGAGCCACGAGTTGCGCACGCCCATGAACGCGATCCTGGGCATGACGGATCTCGCGCTCTCGGAAGAGCTTTCGCCCACGGTGCGCGACTACATCGACACGGCCCGCGAATCGGCCGGGGCGCTCTTGGAACTGCTTAACGACATCCTCGACCTGTCGCGGATCGAAGCGGGCCGGCTGCGGATCGAAGCCGCTCCCTTCCGCCTGCGGTCGCTGCTTGGACAAGACCGTGAAGTCGCTGGGCATCCGCGCCTACGAGAAGGGCCTGGAGTTGCTCTACGACATCTCCGACGAAGTGCCCGACCGTTTGCTGGGCGATGCGCTCCGCGTGCGGCAGGTGCTCACGAACCTGCTCGGAAACGCCATCAAGTACACGCACAAAGGCGAGATCACCGTGCGCGTGACCGTGCGCTCCAAGAGCGACCGGGAGGCGTGCCTGGAGTTCGTCGTACAAGACACCGGCATCGGCATTTCGCCCGCCGATCAGCAGAAGCTGTTTGTGCCCTTCGCGGAGGCCGATGCGACTGCCAGGCGGCGTCACGAGGGTTCGGGGCTGGGACTGTCGATCTCTTCCCGGCTGGTGGACCTGATGGGGGGCCGCATCTGGGTCGAAAGTCAAGTGGGCCAAGGGAGCCAGTTCCACTTCACCGTTTGTACGCCGCTGGCGACGGACGCGGGCGCCGAAGAGCCGGACAAGCAACACTTGCTCGCAGCGATCCGCGACGTTTCCGCCTTGGTGGTAGCCGAGAACGCCACCAGCCGCCTGATCCTGGAGCAGACCTTGATCCGCTGGTCGATGCGCGCCGAGACGGCGGCGAGCGTTCCCGAGGCCCTTATGAAAATCCACCAGGCGGTGGGCCGGGGCCAGAAGTTCCAAGTCGTGATCGCCGACGCGATCCTTCCCGAAATCGACGGTTTTACCTTGGCCGATTGGGTCAACAAGGGTTCTTTGGCCGGGCGGGTGATCGTGATGCTCTCGGCCGTCGAGCGGCATTCGTCGGCGGCACGCTGCAAGGAAGCGGGTGTCGTTTGCCTGGAAAAGCCCGTGGTCCCGGACGATCTTCTGCGCGCCATCGGCAGGGTCTTGGCAATCGACGGCAAGACCACGGTGACGGAGGCGCCTCCTCCGGCAGCATCGGCGCTGGCGTCTCCCCGGCGGACTCTGCGTATTCTGCTTGCGGAGGACTCGCTCCCGAATCAGAAATTGATCCTCTACACCCTTGGGCAGCGGGGACACAGGATCGAAGTGGCCGCAAACGGGGCGGAGACCCTGGAACTGATCCAGCGTCGGGATTTTGACCTGGTATTGATGGACGTGCAGATGCCGGTGATGGATGGGCTTGAGGCTACTGCAGCCATTCGCAAGTTGGACGACCCGCAGAAGGCCAGGCTGCCGATCATCGCGATGACCGCCCATGCCTATAAGAGCGACGAGCAACGGTGCCTGGTCGCCGGCATGGACGCGTACATCAGCAAGCCCATCAACCGGCAGGAACTTATTGAGATGGTGGAGCGGATGGGCGGGGATGAAAGACGGTGAGAGGCTATCCGGAAAGTTCTTGGCCGCAAATCGACATTGAAGCCCGACGCGGGCACCATGTACTCATGGTCGGCGAGGAATGTGCCGTAAACAGCCAGGAAAG
Source organism: uncultured Planctomycetia bacterium (assembly GCA_963779975.1). Lineage (GTDB taxonomy): Bacteria > Planctomycetota > Planctomycetia > Pirellulales > Thermoguttaceae > JANXQG01. The sequence continues at coordinate 223,322 of CAWAAL010000031.1, forward strand.
TCGATTCCTCGCTGGCGCGTCGGGCTTCAATACCGCGAATAACCGCGAAACCTTTCCGGATAGCCTCGAAGGCCCGAGACCGATGAGCGAGAATCTCACAATCTGCTTCCGGTAGAGGGTCAGGGCGTATTGGCAGATGTCCCAGGGGCCGAAGCAGTGAAGTTTACCCCCATTGTCTATTTTTCTCATCTTACCGCGGCATGGCAATAGAGCGGGCAGTCAGAGCGGGGGCTTGGAGGGCTTGTCAACCGGTTTTTTTGTGGTAGACTTAGGCATTATATGAGTCGCGAATCGTCTGGCAAGACAGGTCGACCGGTGTCAGATCGGGTGTCGCGACCGCTTTACAAGACGCACGACGCGAGTCAGCAAGTCGTTTCATGACAGCCTTGGGGGCGTAGCTCAATTGGTTAGAGTACCGGACTGTCGATCCGGTGGTTGCGGGTTCGATTCCCGTCGCCCTCGCTACTAGAAAGGCTTGCGATTCGTCGCAAGCCTTTGCTATTTCTTGAGATATGACGATCTATAGGCTGCTTTCTGCGCCCTGTCTGACCGGCGAAACCGCGTTTTGTCCGATAATTCGACGTGATTCTTTCTGATAGGAGATTGCCTTCTTTCTGATAAAGCGATAGAATTGCCATTATCAGAAATACCCTGTGACCCGCAAGTGTGCGATCATGCGTCAGACAGAATTGAAACCATCCCCGGACGGTTACTATCGCCGGAACCTGGGGTACACCAAGAACGGAGCCGGGAGAGTCTCTCAGCCTAAGTTCAACCTGGGAAGCGTCAAGCGGACGGCTTTGGAGCGGCTCGAAAAAGTCGCCGCGATCTGGCGACGTGTGGAACTTGATGCAGCCGAGGACGAAGTTGCTCCGCGCTGGAACCCGACCGATTTTGCAATCGCCAAAGCCGTAGCGGCGGGGGAGGCGGAATACAGGGTGGAGCGGACATGCGATGATCCCTACCGCTATTCGCAGCATGTGGATGCCTTTGCCCGGTTGTACCCTGAAATCAGGATTCTCCCCGCCGACGAAGAATTTTATTGCGAGGGAAAAGCCAATGCTCAGGTGCTACGGAAGGACATTCAAGTTCTGGAACAGGAGACACTTCGCCGGGCAAGATTTCTCAAAGAGGTTGCCTTGGAAACGCCGGGCAATGAGGTGAAATACGTTGATCTCATTGGCGATGCCACGTTGCATCAAGCACTCGACGCCTACAGCGAGTGGATCGGGCGAGAGAAATTTGACAACTCCGAAGGCGCGGTGAACGACACGGGGGTCACTCGCCAAAATCTTGTACGGCAACTCAAGGCGTACCTGTCCCCTAACAGACCACTCTCTTCCTTGTCCGATTTCGATTCGGTAGACAAACTTTTCGGGCTGTTTCGGAATCGCCCAATCACCATACGCCACGGCAAACCGATGGCGCGTAAGACGGCCAGTAATCTCATTGGAGAGCTTGCTCGCTTTTTCGACTGGCTCCATCGTACCAAGGAGTGGGAGTGGCGTAAACCTGAAGACTATCTTGACATAAGACACAAACCTATCGACCTAGAGGCAGATGTCGATGCTGAGTCCAAAGAAGTGCCAACCTACACCGTGGAGCAACTTCACACTCTGTTCGTGTACGCGACTCCGCTGGAGAAATTGCTTTTTGTTCTAGGAATTAACTGTGCTTTCGGAGCAGATCAAATCGGACGATTGAAGATCGGGGAGATTCAGGAACGCAGCAACGGAGTACACTACATCGGGCGAATCCGAAGAAAGCAGAAAGTCCGTGGCACACATAGGTTGTTCAAGATAACGACTGAGGGACTTGAATGGGCGATTCGCGGTCGTGAGGAACAATCGGACGCCTTGGTCCTGCTCAACAGGCAAGGGCATTCGTTATACCGAAAGACGAAGAGTGGTAGGCGATGCAGAGACATCGCGAATGCTTGGTACAGGCTACTAGATCGAGTGTGCGAAGCCAAGGAGAAAGATGGCGGCTTTCCTCGATATGGCTTCAATACGTTGCGCGATACCTCTTCCAACATGATCCGCAAGATCGGCGGCGCGGAGATCGCTTCTGCGCATTTGACGCATAAGCACCAGTCATCGGACAGAAACTTGCGGAGATACACTAATGTCTTTTGGAAGAAAGTGTTCAAAGCTCAACGGCGTCTGGAAAGGAAACTGGCAGTAGTCTTTGAGGGCGTGGAGAATCCCTGGTACGACGGAAAGGGAAACAAGGGCCGCAAGAACAAAAAGGGTCGTAAGGCTGAAGCGGCGCGATTGAAGGCCAGTGAGACCAGTCACTCAACCATTGTCGGGGCCTTGTTCCCACCGCCCGCGCCCGCCACGCCTTCGGCACCGACCGATTCCTCGCCCGCCGCACCATCGGCTCCGCCAGCCGCAGGCCCCGGTCCTGGTAAAGCCCGGCGATGGCGATCCGAGGCCGCTGATGCGCCGAAGAGTGGTTGATTGCCGGATTGAGGCGGACAGGAATATGCTTGTCGTCACCCGATCTTAGCGGGACCATCGGCCAGCGGCTCCGCAACCAGCCAAACCTATTCTGGCACCATCCGGTCGTGGCCTCGCATCGCCAATTCAGAGATTTTGCCCCCTGGCATCCTATTGCGGGTCACGGCAAGCCGATACTCGATTTGTGAGTTCGCGTGGATCTCGGCCAAACGACTCTTGACACTTGGCCGATCCGAGGCCAATGCAAGCAGTGCATCTGACAAATCCGCATCGGCTCAGTTCCCAATCCCGTGAAACGCAGTATAATGAAGACCAGACAAGCTGATGTGGTCGGCTAGTAAACCGACCAAAAGAAGACCCACCGGCCCGGCCCAACTCCGCAATAGCGACTATCGCCAAGCCCGGTAGGACTGCGACAGCACACCAATGCTGCGCGGTCTTACCGGGCTTTTTTCGTTCTTGCGACTGTGGTGTGCCGGGTACGGTAGAGACGGAAAATTGAGGCCCAAACATGAACAAACGAAGGAAAGAACGCAAACACAAGCCAGCCGAGGATCGCAGTCTTCCCATACGACAAGGTATAAGGCTTGCACTGGTCGGTGGAGATTCTCCTCTGGATGAAAAGGGAACCGATGACGGCATGGTTCCCGCACAGTTTGACGGAGAGGCCCAATCCGCGCGGCGGATTGGGCCTCTGACGCCTGACGAGGTGAAACGAGGGGACTACGCCGTGGGCAGAGCGGAACTGGTCAAACGGATCAAGGAAGGAATCACGACCCTGGTGGCGGCGAAGCGGACGACGGCGGCGATCAGACGGAACCTTGGCAAGTGGTTTTCCGAGTTGGCTGACACGTATGGCGGCGAACTGAAAAGGGCGGTCAGCGAGTTCGCCAAGCAGCACTCGCCTGGGCAAATGCCGTCCTATTCCACGATCCAAAGCTGGGTAAAGTTCTATCATGATTTCCAAGATACGCCCGATGACGAGTTGCCGGTGACGCGGGCGGCAGCCAGGGAAGCTAATCCCGCTTGGCGGTGGGACCGAGAGAGCGAGGATGAATCGGACTCTACGGCCACTGTGGACATGACACGGGAACCGACCAAGCCGGTAGCTCGGCGCACACAGAGAACGTCGGATGCCCGGCCCGACAGCGAGGACCGCAAACTCGCTGGCCGAAATGGGCACGTTGATGCCGACGACAATCACAATCCCGATGATAACCGAGCGACCGTCGCGGAGGATGACACCGACATCCTGGACAACGACGACTGTGAATCGGCCAGCGACGATCAGCAGACGAGGTATGGGAAGTATTTGGGGTTCATCGAAGCCGTTGTTGCCTACGCCGAAGATGTCGGCTGGGCTGAGGCCAGAGAAGTCTTTGACCGGCTGGAAGCACATGGCTTTGCCTTGGAGGAGATCTAATCATGGAGCAACGCACATTCATTGCAACCGGCAATGCCAGGACCGTACTAAGCATGATGCCCCGAGGTATCGCTTATGCGTCCATATCGAGTCCCTCGTACTGGCGTCAACGCGACTACGGAGTCAAAGGCCAGTTGGGGCAAGAGGAGACGGTGGCCGAGTACATCGAAAACCTCTGCGCCGTGTACGATGAAGTATGGAACGTCTTGCGGGATGACGGGACGTGCTGGGTGAACCTGGGCGACACCTACATCAATAACGTATCGCGGTTGGGAAAGGCAGGAAACGGCAAGCAGACAACGTACCGAGCGGGACGCATGACAACCGACGTTCCGCATAAGTCGCTGGCACTGATTCCCTTCCGCTTTGCCATTGCCATGCAGGATCGGGGCTGGATCATCCGCAACGTCATCATTTGGCATAAGCCGAATTGCATCCCCAGTTCTGCAACAGACCGTTTCACCGTGGACTTCGAGTACCTGTTCTTCTTCTCCAAGCGGCCCAGGTACTACTTTCAGCAACAGACCGAGCCGATCAAAGAGAGCAGCATCGCTCGCCTATTGCGGAACCAAAGCAAGCATCACAAGCTATATGAAGGTGCCCCCGGACAAAAACCCCATTCTTTACACAAAGGGCATGATGCCTATCAAAACGGCACCCGTCCGCTTCCGATTTGCCGAAACAAACGGTGCGTCTGGTGCATTCCTACCGCGAATTGCCACGAAGCCCACTTTGCAGTGTTCCCCGAGGAATTGATCGAGACGCCCATTCTCGCAGCCTGCCCCGAGTACGGTTATGTCCTTGATCCGTTCCTGGGCAGCGGCACCACTGCAATTGTGTGCGAACGCCTGAATCGTTCCTGCATCGGCATCGAATTGAACCCTGCTTTCGCGGCCTTGGCGAAGAAGAGGATCAAGAATGCTTGGCGGTACGAGAAGGAGGCTGTATCTCCAAAAAGAGCAAGTAGCAGGCAGGTTTCAGTTCGACTGCCTGCGATTGAGCGAGATGCTCGGCTCACGCCGAATATCTGCACGCAACGACTCGATCTTGTTCGACTGGTCGCAGTTGACGGTCCACTGCTTCTTGAGCCGGAGCCGCGAAAGCGCATTATGCGGCTGCTCAACAATTATCGTCGCTGGAATCTTGAGAAGCCGTTGGTGATGCTGGGGGTCCATAACGACGACGAACGTAATGCCGCTGACGTATTTCAGGCCGAAGCCACAGACCTCGCAACATTCAATGTCGTCCGACAGGGGCGACACAACGAACGCCTGAAGAACGCGGTGGCTTTGTACTGGCAGCATATTGACCAAAATGCAAGAGACCATCACCTAAATCGCGGGATTCTTCACCTTGCGCGACGGGGAGGCAATCGACAGCCGCGTTTCATCGACAGGTTCACCGAGGGCAAGGGCACGACATGCAACGCATGGACGCCAGATGGAGGTTTCATCCAGGCCGGAGTCGCGATGGGCCATTGCCCGGTGGGCTGCACGGTCTGCTACATGCAAGCCGCCTACCGTGAGGCCATGACGGTGTATTTGAATCTTGAGGATCTGGAATCTGAATTAGGCCGTTGGTGCGGCCATCCCCACCCGGTCAACTTCAGTGCCAAGTCAGGATTCATGGAGTATGACCAATGGTTCTGCGGCGACGACGGCGAGGGGTCGCCTGTCCAGTTTGTAATTGATGCGTGCGTCCGTGCCCAAGTGATGCCGTACATCCTGACCAAGATCGCTTTCCCCAGGTACTTGAAATTCCACGGGAACGTTCACCTCGGCGTGTCGCTGATGCCAGAAGCCATCCGGCGAGAGATCGCACCCTTTGGCTCGCCCACTGAAGAACTCTTGGAGAGCCTCGCCTGGGCCATGTCGGAAGGTGCCGCCAGTGCTGGAATCAGGTTATTCGTGATGAGCCAGTTCCTCGATCAGTACGTCCCCTTGCTGAAGCTCTGCCGCGACTCCCTCGGGCATCGTGCAGGGGGATTGCGCCATATTGGGCAATATGGTATGACTGGGCGATTGCGATTTGCGTTGCTTGCCGAGGAGCGGCAAGGGCATGGGAATCGCGGTCATTCAGGAGTTCCTATCGTGTCTCAAAAGATGTCTGCCAAGATACAACATCACTTTGCTAACATCACCGATCCCCGCCGTCGCAAAGTAACTTTTCCTTTGATTAACATCGTGGTAATCGCGGTCTGTGCAGTTATCTGCGGTGCCGATGATTTCGTGGCCATCGCCGACTTCGGCAAGTTAAAGCGCAAGTGGTTCACGCGATTTCTCGACCTCAAAGGCGGCATCCCATCGCACAACCGCTTCAACTCAGTCCTGGCACGGATCAAGCCGGCGGAGTTCGAGCAATGTTTGCTCAGTTGGATCACGGCGTTGCACGAAATCACCGACGGGCAAGTAGTTGCCATCGACGGCAAGACTTTGCGTCGCAGTTTCGACAAAGCGACGGGCAAGGCAGCGATCCACATGGTCAGCGCCTGGGCCACGGCCAATCATATCAGCTTGGGCCAAGTCGTGGTGGACGCCAAGAGCAACGAGATCACGGCAATCCCGAAATTGCTGGAAATCCTCGATATTTCCGGGGCATTGGTCACCATCGACGCGATGGGTTACCTTGTCATCCATTGGGCCTCACGATCCTCGCTGCCGATCAGTGCCCTATGGTTGCAAAGTGCGTGAAGGACATTACGGAGGCGTCCAGAGCGCTGGGGCTGGAGCCGAAAGTGGTGCATGTCGGGAGTGCCAAGGAATCAAGGGAGCTTCCGACGCCCTATGGCATGTTCAGCATTGTCTACGATGGAAAGCTGATTGCCGAGCGTCCGGTCAGCGGTACGAGGTTCAGGAACATCATGAGTAAGCTGGCCTGATGGATGAATCCATCTTCTTTTCGCAACATTCCCTGCACGTTATACTAATTGCTTGCACATTGCACGCGACCACCCTCGCAGGGGGCGTGGCGCGGGCCCATCCTCCTTCAACCTCGCCGGAACCATGCCACAGCAACCCTTCGTCGGCCTTGTTGCCGCAACCCACACGCCTTTTCACGCCGACGGTTCACTGAACCTGGCGGCCGTCGATCGTCAGGCCGCGCACCTGCTGGCCAACGGCGTTCGATCGGTTTTCATCGGCGGCACGACCGGCGAGTCGCACAGCCTCTCGTGCGACGAGCGGCGCCAATTGACCGACCGCTGGGTCGATGTCGCCCGCGGCACGCCGCTGCGGCTCATCGTCCACGTCGGGAGCAACTGTCTCGTCGATGCCCAGGCCCTGGCGGCCCAGGCCCACCAGCGCAGCGCGGCGGCCGTCGCCACGCAGGCCCCGTCGTATTTCAAGCCCCGCAGCGTCGCCGACCTGGTCGAGTGGTGCGCGGCCGTCGCCCTCGCTGCCGAAGACACCCCCTTCTATTTCTATCATATCCCGGCGATGACCGGCGTCGCCGTTGCCATGCCGGAGTTGCTCGACAAAGTCGCCGGCCGGATTCCCAACTTCGCCGGCCTCAAGTTCACCGACAGCGACCTGATGGCCTTGCAATTGTGTCTGCGGGCACAGGGCGGTCGTTACGACGTAGTTTGGGGATGCGACGAGTACCTGCTTGCCGCGCTGGCGCTGGGTGTTCGCGGTGGCATCGGCAGCACCTACAACTTCGCCGCCCCGCTCTACCATCGCTTGACGGACCGCTTCGCCGCCGGCGATCTGGCGGCCGCCCGCGAAGAGCAGTTCCGCTCGGTCCGCCTCGTCGCGCTATTGGCATCCTACGGCTTCATGGCCGCGGCCAAGGCGACCATGGGGATGCTCGGCGTCGAAGTCGGACAGCCGCGGCTTCCGAATAGCCGTCTCAGCGCGGCGCAGATCGCCCAGTTGCACAAGGATCTGGAACAACTGGACTTCTTCGGTTGGATCAAGAAATGAACGATACGATAAAAGGGACGCGAAGGAAATACGTGGTGATTATCGAAAAGGGTCCCAACAACCTCTCGGCGTACTTGCCCGATCTTCCCGGTTGCGTGAGCACCGGGCGTAACATCGACGAAGTCTTGCGGAACGCCCGCGCGGCGGCTGAGGGGCATCTGGAAGTCATGCGTGAATATGGCGATCCGATTCCGGAGCCGTTATTCAAGGCGGCACACATCGAGGTGGAGGTTGGCACTTGAGCCGGTCGAAAACAGAAGTTAGGGTCGGGTTCCGACACCCGGCACCAGGTCTTCCGACCGCAATCGATGCGACTGCGATTGCTCGACGGTTGATATGGATACCTCTTCCTCCATCCGCAATATGGATTGGCATGATTACTCTCCTTTGAAGAGAAGATTGAGGAAAGGAAAATGGGGGAAAAGAAGATGAAATACAAAACCAATTTCTCTTCCTCCCATATTCTTTTCCCGCATCTTCTTTTCCTCAATATTCCTAACTTTCCGCCGTCATCTTTCTGTCAAAGCATCGGTTTCAGGGTCCCACTTCCGACACGCGCACCAGATCTTCACACCGCAATCGATGCGACCGAGATTGCTTGTCGCGCCATTGCGGATCGACTTCGATCATGTCTTCAATCCCAGCGCCTGAGCGACCACGGCGTCGACCACGGGCTTGCCACCGACCATCTTGCGATTGAGCCCGAAGCCCTCGTCCCAACCCCACACCGCCCAGCCGATGCGATTTTCCGCAAGCACCTCGCCGAAATCGCGGAACCAGCGGGAGCGGTGCTCGGGCTTGCTGCGCGCCGGGAAGACGCCGAATTCGCCGCAATACAAGGGCACGTGGTTCCTGGTGCCCCACTCGATTCCCTGGCGGAACCGGGCGGCCAGCTTCTCCTTGTTCCACCGCTCCTTGCCATACCACTCGACCATCCGTTTCGAGTCCGGCGCGGATTCCAACGCAGCCAAAAGAGGTTTCACGGCTTCGGGACTCGACGGATAGGGCACGTCGTGCAAGGGCCTGACGGCCGGGCTGGTCCAGGTCGCGCCCTGATGCGTGAAAGTGAACGGATCGTAACAGTGGAAGGAATAGACCACGTTCCGGTCCGGCAGCAGCTTGAGTTTCTTCAGTCCGTCGATGCCGCCCCAGTTCGGGCCCGACGTGATGATGGTGTGCCGCGGCGCACTGCGCCGGATAGCGGCGGCCAGGCGGGCGTTGAGCTTGTTCCACTCCTCCTCGCGGCGGTCGAACACCGGTTCGTTGATGATTTCCAGGATGGTCAATCCGGGGTCGAAGCGGGAAAGCCGCCCGGCCAACAAGCCCCAGAAGCGGACGAACGCCTCCTGCCACTGCGGGTCGAGTTCCGCGCGGCGGTCTTCGTTGTGGATATCGACCACGACCAGCAATCCGGCGCACTGCAAGCGCTCGATGGCGGCTTCCAGTTGCTTGCCGCGCTCCGCGCTGACGTCGCCCGAGGCCGGGTCCATGATCACGCTCGGGGCGACGCACAGGCGGACGTGCTTGAGCCCGATGCGGGACATGCAGTCCGCCTCGGCGGCGGAAATGTAGTTCGTGAAATGTTCCGCCGAATTCTTCCGGGGAAAACGGAACCAGAGGCAGACGTTGGCGCCTGTCGCCAGGCGATCCGTGCGGCTGCGGGGCACTTCGCCGGAACCTTCGGCGGCCAAGGCGGGGGTGACGGCCAGACTGCCGGCAGCAATGCCGGTCAAGCGCAGGAAGTCGCGTCGGGCAATCGGAAAGGAGGCGGTCATAGGGCAAATCCTCGTGGTTTTCGGCAATCCGGCTGAACACGATCAGCGGGGACAGAAACGGACATTGCTCGCCAGGCAGCAAGCGTATCCCTATCAATAATCCCACGCACGTGGAAAGTCAAGGACAGGCGAGGGCGCTGCACGTCAGGCGACAGGCGATGCCTGGCGGGGTTGATGGCAACCTGCGGTTTGCCCGCCGCGGCGGGCTTCTGCTCTTTGCCGCCCTCCCGGTGATGTCGGGATGCGACGGCTGACCGAAACTGGTTAGAGGGAACATTCGGGCCTGGTGGTCCCTCGGCCACCGGCGATTGAGCGATGGACTTCTGCTTTATGAATCAAGATGCCTCGTCTTCCTGAAAGTTTTGTCATCTGTGCCATCATAAACACCCGGCTTCCGCCCCCGTAGAATGGAATTCAAGCTTCAGGGAAGCCGCCCTGGACGCTCGAAAGGAGGTTTCACCTTGATCAGGCTTTTGCGCCGAGGCCCAAAACCCTGTGAACAGCGGGGATAACCGCAACCAGAGCTGCTGGATTTCCCCGCATGGTGACCGATCCGCGAGAACAGCGTTCGAGATGTGGTATCGCGGCAAGACAAGGGGACGAGGGGACCAGAGATCGGGTCTGGTCCTCTTATTATTTGTGTCTCATCTGGCCTAGTAATGAGCGGGGACTACCGAGAATGAAATACCACTCCGTCTATGCGACTCGGGGACATTACTATTCGGTCGGGACGGACGACGAGACTGGTGAATGGTTGGCGTCGCGATCGCTTGCTTCGAATGTGGTCGCGATTCTCACGTGCTTGCGAGCGAAGAGCTTACGGCGCTTTTCCCTTCCCCGTTCGCGCCGTAGTTTTCATCGGCGCACGATCCTGGCGGCTGCTTCCCGCGAATTTTGATTTTCCGTCACGCGCCGGAAACTCTTGCGGGGAAATCGTTCAGGGCGGTTCCACCAGCCTAGCGCCCGGCCCGCGGCGAAAATAATCGCCGCCGCCTCTTGACAAGGTGCCATAGCTGACGCGGACTTTATTACGTACTTATCCGATGTTGGGAATATCGACTGGGAACAGCGAGTAGTTGTTGTCACACGAGGGCAGACGGGATATAATCGAACGCTGACGGGCCTCTTGTTGATGCCGAGGAAGAATTCATGTCCTTCGTGAACGCCATTTGCCGATCCTGCGGTTGGAACATGGCGGTGCTCCTGCTCGGCTGCTCTACAAGAACGGAACGGCGGACGGGACCGAAGCAAGCAATGGCTCTCTCTAAGGTTACCACTTTGCGAGAGGACTGTTGATCGACTGGCATGGAGAGAATCGTGAGCGACGCAACCGAAATTGCCTATTGCGGTTTGTATTGTGGCGACTGCATTATTCGCAAACACCACCTGGGTGAATTGGCAGGCCAGCTCTTAGAAGCTATTGCCACTCCCGCCTTTGCGAAACTGGCTGCCGGCCTACCAGGGCAGCGACCCGAGATATTTGAACGTCTGCAGAACCATGAGGAATGTCGCCAGGTGCTGGCCGCCATCGTTCACCTTGACTGTGCTATGCCTTGCCGGTCTGGCGGAGGCACGTCAGGTTGCCGAATCCGGGAATGCTGTAGAGACAGGGGCATAACGGGATGCTGGGAGTGCGGTGAGTTTGAGTTATGCCAAACACTTGCGTGGTTAAATCCTGTGCATCAGGGCGCGAATGTGGCAAACCTGCGCATCCTCCGGGACAGAGGGATCGAGCAGTTCCTTGCCGGGAAGAAGCTTTGGTAGTCGTCATGTCAGCTTTGCATTCCGCCCCTTCGCAGGGAGGGACGGTGTTCTGCCCGTATTTCTTCGGCTTTCCATCCTTCGGCATCGGCGCAGAACAGGTAGGGAACATGCAACGTCTCAGCGAGCCGCTGCATGATTCGGGCGGCGCCAACCACGTCGGCGGTCAAGAAGATCGGCAACCGATTGTATAAAACGGCTGAAAAATACGCAGCAGAACCCGTGTCGGGCAAATCCGGGCAAGAATCCCCCATCGGGACCATGGTTTGGCGGCCAGCGGATTCGGCTTGCCCGTTTCTCGAGAACGACCGCTTGCCACCGATTTTGGACCACAGCGTGCCGGACCGCGCGGAAGCGCTCGTCCGATGCAAGTCCTTCCCGGAAAAGCACTTGCCGAGATTCTGCCGGACCACGAAAGAAAACGAGGGACTATTTCCGTAGTTATCTTATATTGGGAATAACTGTGGAGCCGTACAGCGAATAACGTCTGGATACGGTCGCTTGTTCATTGACAATTTGGTTCTGGCGACGCGCCCGGCAAGGCGCGTCGCGCGGTCCGGGGCAGACTCGTCACCTGCCCCGGCCGGAACATTACGCGCCGATCGGGTGCGCCATGTTCCTTTCCGGACCGCACAATCACCAAGGAATTGGTCTGGAATAACTTCCCGCTTTCGTCGGAGGGCGGACTTTAGTGGTCTGTTTCAGAAATAATGTCACGGATAGGGCTGTAGGGTGGGACCAGATCGCGTAGCGAGCGCAGGCCCACCACAATGTGTTTTCCAGCCGATAATGGTGGGCCTGCACTCGCTACGCGATCTGGTCCCACCCTACAAGTTATTCCCAAGGGGGAGCGCATCTTGCGTGCCCCCCCCAAAAAACCGAGTGATTTCTGAAAGACAAGTCGCGACGCCGTTGAATACGGACCAGCACGTTGTGGACCGCGAGAATCGCGTTCTTTGGTTCGGAGCTAAGGTATCGACGGGGAACTCGGCGATCGCTCTTGCATCAAGATCGGCCTTTGCGGTACATTTCGCCTTTCGCAAGCATAATGTTCTTGCTTCTCGAGAGCGAAGGCCGGTGAGAAGCGGCCCACGACCGGAGGAGGCAAGGCGGCTCGGGGCTTCTCGACCGTTCCGCCGGCACCGCCGGTCCGCCCTCAGGGGCAAGTCCTTGCCGGACGGAACCCGAAATTGAAGTAACGGAGCGACGGCGCATCGTAGTTACGAAAGGCCGAACGCGCGAACAATGCCTGACGGTTGTACGAACTGCCGCGCAACACGCGACTCTCCTTCTCCCGCACGTCGGTTCTTTGTCCGGGATCTTCCCCATCAGAACCGTCGCTATAGACGGTGTACTTGGTGTCACACCACTCCATCGCGTTGCCCAGCATGTCGAACAGCCCATAGTCGTTGGGTTTCTTCGTTCCGTCCGGCCAGGCTCGATTGTCCGAATTATCAGCAAACCACGCATATTTCGGCAAGAGCTTGACGCTTAGCCCGTAGTATCGGCTGGTCTTGCTGCCAGATCGACAGGCATACTCCCATTCGGCTTCCGTCGGGAGCCGATACCCGACGCGCTGCAAGTTGCCGGCCGCAGGTTTCATGCCCTCGGCGTACTGGTTCTGCTGGTTCGGTTCATAGCACCATTGCTCCTGGGGAATCCCTTCGGTCTTACTCAGCCAATTGCAGTACCGTGCGGCGTCGTACCAATCCACGCCGACCTGGGGCGAGTCGTCCGTGCGGCTGAATTGCTCGACATCCAACTTTCGCACGTCGGGATTGGCCTTTTGAAAATTCCGGAACTGAGCTTTGGTGACTAACTTGGAGGCAATGGCAAAGACGCGGCCGATCCGCTGTTCGTGAGGGACCTCGTCCCCTTGGCGGTCGGGTTCCGCAGGCGGCGCTCCCATGCGAAACGGCTCGCGGGCGTCCAGAATCATGAAGGTCTGCCCCTGCGTATTGACGTACCAGCGCCGCTTGTCGGCCGCCGCGTGAGCGGGCACTTGTTTCTCGTCAACGTGCAATTGTGCGTCGATCGCCGCAAGCTCGTCGCCCCGGTCCCACCCGGGCTGCCGCAACAACCACTCGGCTGCGCCATGTATCCCGGGATCCGGATTATTTCGGTAAAGATCGAGCAGTTTGGCGATCAGCGACGGTCGTTCGGTTGCCGGAAACCGCTTCGCGTCGCACTCCCCCAGGCACAAGATCAAGGCCCGTTGACTGGAAACGTCCGTCTCTTCATGCAACCGCTGCACAAGGGTCGTCACCTCGACGCCCAACGGGCCGAAACCATGAATCAGGTAGCTCCGCACCCGCGGATCGGGACTATGTTTCAGGAGCGGCCAGACCTCGGCGGCATGGTCCATCCTCACGAGGGCGACCGCCGCATTCGCCTGTCGCTTGGCCAAGGCTTCTTTCGCTTCCTCGGTAGTTTCGGGCATTGGCTTCTTGATTTCGCCTTGCAACAACGGCAGTCCCTCTTCGCCACGCTCCTGGAGTTTCCTGAAGATCATGGCGAATTGTTTCTCATCGGCGTCCATGACCAGATCGGCCAGCACCTTGGGCTGGTCGGCGGCGTAATCGGCCAGCGTTTCCGTGGCGAAGGAGCGCTGCTGTGGATCCAGAGACGGGTTTCGGTAAATGGCAGCCAATGGTTCCACAAGCTGGTTTTTCGCCGGGCGGAGGGCCTCCCGCCACGCCACGAGGTCCGAAGTCTGAAGCGTCACCAGGTGACCGGCGACAAGACCGGCGATCTGCTGCCAGCGTTGGTCGCCGGGGGCATACGTCGCCAAGGCACAAGCCGCTTGGAACCGTTGCTGCGTCGCTCGTTTCGAGTCACTCGTCGCATTCCACAACGGTTCCGCGATAGCGTCCTCATAACGCAGCAATTCGTTCCGCACGACGGGGAATTGAGCCGGAGTCACGACAAGCAACTGATCACGCAGGTACTTCATCTTGCTCCCGTCCACCGGCAGCAGGGCCAGGGCCATGTTCAGCCGTTGGCTGGAGCCCTCCTCGGCCTCCTCGAAGTTGGCCTTCAGCAGCGGATCGGCCCATGTTCGATACTTATCCAGGTCGGCCACGATGGAGCGTACGTGCGGGATGTCGGCCTTGACCAGTGCGTCTACGAGTCCTTCGGCATGGGTGACGTTCTGTTTTTCGACAACGGCATGATGAACGCTCGCGCCCGCGATGCCGACGACAACCAACATCGCCGCCACGATGCCCGCACGAATGCCATGAACTCGTCCCGCCCGCCCCATCATCTTCCGCTGCGGGTCGGTCCAGTTCTTCCTCTCGGTCAGTAAACGGATGCTGAGGAATTCCCACAGGAAAGGGAGATAGCGGTTTTCCGGCTTGGTGGTCCATAACGCCGAGCGTTCGGCCAATCGCAGTTCGGCCCGGCCTTTCCGAGTTTCACGTTGTTTGCGGGTCAGCCATTCCCGCAGCGACGGCACAAGGTAGTCGTGCGTGAGTTGGTAGTATCTGTGACCTTGTAGCGTAGGCATCTTGCCTGCGTTTGGTGGCGTAGGCGTCCCGCCGGCAATTTCCGACGCAGGCAGGATGCCTACGCTACTGTTCGCAGGCAGGATGCCTACGCTACTGTTCGCGGGCAGGATGCCTACGCTACGACTGTCCGCCCCTTCCTCTTTGCCTTCGGGGTCGGTCGGCGTAATCAGGCGGATTTCGCCGTCGAGGATGCCGATCAGGTCATCGAAGTCCTGCGGGCGGTCGGCGTAACCGGATGCCGCCAGCAGTTCGGGATATGACCGCATGTGGCCTTTGATGTCGATGCCGGAGTCGGGGAGCAGGGCCTTCAACACCGCCCTGGCCGCTTTCTGATGATAGCGGTGTTCCGGCGGGGCTGTGCTGGCACTGAACGTCTCCTCAAGAAAGGTCACGCCGACGCCCTCGGTGCCGCCGACTTCCTTGAGCGTGGCCGGGGTCCAGGATTTGCCTTTCATCATCTCGGCAAACAGAGCCAAGCGGACACAGACGACCTTGCCGCCTTCGGCCAAGCCGAACACGGCCTGCTCGAGAAACTGCTTCTGGTCCTTGGAAAAATGGTGGGACTCGCCGACCGTGAGTACACGATGCCCGTCGGCCCACCCTACGCTTGCCTCCTTGGCGGTATCGGCGGAACGCTCGGGCAGGACGCCGAATGCCCGCCCAAATGCCGTGAGCACTCTTTCCGCATGGCGAATGGGAAACAGATCGACGGCGGCGGAATTCTGACCTTCCACAAGGCGGATTTCCAGTTCCCGCATGAAGCGGGTTGCCGCCATCCAGAAATCGTCGCGCACCATCACGATGCACTGGACACGGCCGCCGTCGCATTGGCGCAGGGCATGCACCAGTTCCGCGGCCTCCTCTCGCTTCTGGACGTGGAGCCACTGCTCGAATTGGTCGAGGACGATCAACACCTTCTTTCCAGGCGGGATGTCCTCTCCACGCCGCAATGCCGCCAGCGTGTCCTTCAAGCCCAGATTGCCGGCCAACTCCGCGCAGTGCTTCCGCAAACCACGCAGGAGCCTGCTCTCCGTCTCCTCGGCAGTGGCCTCGACATATACTGGAATCACCTGACGCGAAAGCCGGGGCAGCAAGCCAGCCTTCACCAGCGACGATTTGCCGCAGCCGGAAGGGCCGTAGATCAATCCCACCGGGAACGTCGTATCGGGGTCCATCTCCTCGATGCGCGTTTTCCAGAAACGGATGCTGTCAGGCAATCCTTCCCGATCGCGAGGACCGGGCAACAGTTCCAAGAAGAAATCGGCATCTCCGGCATTGAAGGAACGCAGCCCTTTCGGAACGATCTTGATGGGTGGAGTCTCGGGCGGACCCGAAGGGTGCCCCGTTACCGGAGGTGTTTCGGAAGCCAGTTTCGTGTCTGCCGCCAGTGCTTCCTGAATCGGTGGCGCCGTCGCGGAAATGTCGCACAAGCCCTGAGCCAGGAAATGCCGCAGATCGTCGGCCAGGTCTTTCGCCGTCGAGTAGCGTTCGCTGGCCCGTTTCGACAAGGTCCGCAGGCAGATGCGTTCCAACTCTTTCGGAATCGTATCGTCGGTCTGGCGAAGCGGCTTGGGCTCCAGGGTGGTGATCTGATCGAGCAGCTCGGCTTTGCTTTCCGCCCGGAACGGACGGCGCCCGGCCAGCAATTCGTAGAGGACGACCCCCAGGCTGAAGATGTCGCTTCGCCCGTCCACCCGATGGGCTTCGCCGCGGGCCTGCTCCGGGCTCATGTAGGCCGGAGTCCCGGCGTACCGTGGTCCATCGCCCGACTCCTCCTCGCGCAGGGCCAAGCCGAAATCGGCAACGAACGGTTTGCCACTACGATCCAGCAGGATATTGCCCGGCTTGATGTCTCGATGGACAATCCCTTGCTTATGGGCATAGTGCAGGGCCTCGGCCACGGTCAACACCAACCCCGCAGCTTCAGGCAGCGACAGCCGGGAATGCTGGAGCCTCATGGAAAGGCCGGCGCCGTCGATGAACTTGGAAACGACATACACCGGAAACTCGTCGGCGGAGCCCACGTCGTACACCGGGACGATGTTCGGATGGTCGAGATTGGCGACCGTGCGGGCTTCGGCCAGGTAAGGCCCAGCGTCTGCCGGGCAGGCGACGAGCCTGGCATGCGGCACCTTGATGGCAACTGGCCGGTGCAACTGATCGTCGTGGGCCAGATAGACCAGTCCGAAACCGCCTTTCCCCAGCACCCTCTCTATCCGGTAGCGACCGATACGCCTTGGCAGTTCGGACGGCGGGGCCTCGCCAACCGGAACCATTCGCCCGAGTCCATGCTCCTCGGGCTGACCACTGGCTCTGTTCGAGTCGGCAGCCGTTCCATCGTCGATTGCCTGAAGCTGTTTCGCCAGATCGGGATGAATCGCCCCGAAGGCATCCAGGTATTCGGCATGCGTTGGCCGATCACCGTAGCGGCGCCTGGCATGATACTCGCACACGATCAAATCACGGGGGAGTTGTTCGACGGAGCCGAGCAACGGATAGCGGGCCACGTAGTCCGCCAACCGTGGCCGGAGGGGAAGCGAAGCGCCGCTTTCCGACGCATCGGGGGCAGCGGCTTGGCCAGCGAACAATCGCGTTTCGGCAAGCATGTCGGCCAACTTCCACCGCCACTGGAGGTCGACGCCAACCAGTGACGCCAAGAGGTCACGTAGCGCTCGGCCGCTCATTTCTGGCGATTCGGCGGGCAAGAAATCCTCGATTCGCGGCTGTTGGCCGGCCTGCCATGCCGTCTTGAATCGGGAACAAACTTGGTCGAGCAATCCCGACGGCAATTCTGGCCGCCGCCCGCCATGATCTGCCGTTTCGTTGCCCATTTTTCGTCCCTCGACAGCATGCAAGACGCCCGAACGGTCCTCAATAACGCTCAGTGGATTCCTTTCCTATAGCAGATTCGACACCGACCCTCAAGGGGTGCTACAAACTCATGGCATGTTGGGGGGCGTGCCGCCAGGTAGTGATCGAGACTATGACGACGTTGGATTGGTATCCCTCTACTCGGGACTGCGGCGGTCCCGTCGCATGATCGGCAAGCCAAGCGTACCGGCAAGCCATTCGGCGAGTACCCGTATCTCGGCCGAGTCTGGGCTCTGCTTCAGCCGCAAGAACCGGTCATGCGGCCCGAGCAGGCCCGCCTCGAAAAAGAAGAAGTCGATCTGGGAATCGTCCGACGAGTTCCATCTTCGCCAGCGGTAATGCATGGCCAGGCACAAACTCGCCAGGAGTTCGAGCAGCCGTAGGACAAGCGAGAAGATCCCGACAAGCGAAAAGCTCGTCGTGCCGGGCGAAGCCGCGGGCGAGACGTTCCGGGTCCACGAATCGACCGTATCATAATAGACCTTGTCGAAGCCGGCCACCTGAAACTCCCGCGTGCCGACCGGGATGCCAAGGACTCGGCGCCGGATGCTCAAAAGCCACTCGCCCGGCAGCATGGGGTAGATCGAGAAATCGCCAAAATGCTGCGGCTCGGGCGAAGCGACGACCGTCTTGCCCGTGCGAAAATCAAGGCCGCACTGCAGGCAGATGACCGCGCCCGCCGATCGCGGCTGGCAACACTGCGGGCAAAAGCCCAACGGGCTTCTGCAGCGCTCGCAGCAATAGTCGCGCTGCGGCTGCGCGTCGACGACATTCACGTGGCGACAATGCGAACATTCGACGGGGATGGCCATAACCGAAGATCATAGCACTGCAGTGCGATAATGCAATACGATGGGTCGTGACCCCTGGATTGTCTGCCTTGAGGTAACGAAAGAACGTCAGCCAAGAAAGACAACTTGCAACTTTCGCCATCCGCCGTATCATATTGGTAGTAAACGACTTCTTATCAGTCATTACCCACCGGAAAGGCGAGCACAAGGGCATGAAAACACTTACAGCCATCGTTCATCATGGCGAGCCTGACGAAGGCGGTTTTTGGGCGACGTGTCTGGAAGTTCCCGGCGCGAATGGCCAAGGCGAAACCAAAGAAGAATGTCTGGGCAACCTCAAGGAAGCCGTTCAACTCCTGCTGGAAACCGAACGCGAAGAAGTCTTCCGGCTCGATCCCAAGGCAGAAACGGCGGAACTGGTGTTGGCATGAAACGTCGGGCACTGCTTGGCCATCTTCAGCAACATGGCTGCGTGCTGGTTCGCGAAGGTGGTAGTCATTCCATCTGGAGCAACCCGTAGACCGGCCGTAAGGAAGCCATTCCCCGGCACAACGAAATCAAAAAAGGCCTGGCACATTCCATCTGTCGCAATCTGTCCGTACCGATTCCGCCTGGCGAACAAGGATCGGTCGCGAATCCAAAAAAAGCCGCTCTGGGGCAACACCAAGGCGGCGATGACCATGCAAGCATGGTGCCCACGCCGCCACACTCCAGATGCCCTACACCCGTTCCTTGGGCGTGTACTTGGTGTGCAGCAGATGGTGCGAGCGATCGCCCAGGGGCTGGCCGAGGAACTCGGCGTAGAGACGCTGCACGTCGGGGTTCTCGTGCGACTTGCGGAGCTTCTTGCCTTCGTCCTCGCGATAGATGGCCGCGATGCGGGCCTGGCGGATGCGGTTGTCGGTGAACCGCGGCTGCCCGCCGCCGCCGATGCAGCCGCCGGGACAGGTCATGATCTCGATGAAATGATAACTCGCCTCGCCCCGCTTCACGGCCCCGATCAGCCGCTGGGCGTTGCTCAGTCCGTGGGCCACGGCCACGTTCATCGTCACGCCTTCCAGGAAACTCCACTCGGGCACGGCACCCTCGATCTTGAGCGAAGCCTCTTTCACGCCCTGCAGCCCTTCCACGGCCGTCACGTGCAGATTGGCTACCGGCAACGGCCGGCCGGTGACGATCTCGTAGGCGGTGCGCAGGGCCGCTTCCATCACGCCGCCGGTGTTGGCGAAGATGTCGGCGGCGCCGGTGGAAAGCCCGAGCGGGGCGTCCATCTCCTCATCCGGCAAGTTGTCGAAATCGATGCCCGCGGCGTGGATCATCTTGCCCAGCTCGCGCGTGGTAAGCACCACGTCGACGTCGCGGACGCCGCTGGCGGTCATTTCGGGCCGCTGGCACTCGTACTTCTTCGCCGTGCAGGGCATGATCGAAACGACGAAGATATCCTCGGGACGCTTGCCCAACTTATTGGCATAATACGTCTTGGCCAGGGCCCCGAACATCTGCTGCGGCGACTTGCAACTGGAGAGGTTCGGCAGCATGTCGGGATGGAAGTGTTCCAGGAAGTTGATCCAGCCCGGCGAACAACTGGTGAACATCGGCAGGGCCACCGGGGCCTTATCCACGACCGCCTTGCGAAGCCGCGTGAGCAGCTCGGTGCCTTCTTCCAGGATCGTCACGTCGGCGGCGAAGTTCGTATCGAACACGGCGTGGAAACCCAGACGCCGCAGGGCCGCCACCATCTTGCCGGTCACCAACGTGCCGGGCGGACAGCCGAAACACTCGCCCAGGGCGGCGCGGATGGCCGGCGCGGTCTGCACCACGACGTGCTTGCCCGGGCTTTCCAGGGCGGTCCAGACCTCTTCGATCTGATCGCGCTCGGTGATCGCCCCCACGGGACAGACTGCCGCGCACTGTCCGCACTGCACGCACGTCACGCTCGACAGGTCGTGGCTGAAAGCGGGGCCGATGACCGTCTCGAAACCGCGGTTCTGCGGGAAGAGGGCGCCGACGTGCTGGACCTCGGCGCAAACGCTCACGCAACGGCGGCACTTAATGCACTTGCCCGTGTCGCGGAGCAGGGCCGGCGTCGAGGTGTCGACCCGCTTGCGGGTCCGCTCGCCGGCGTAGGCGATTTCGCGGATGCCCAACTCGGCGGCCAGGACCTGAAGTTCGCAGTCTTCGCTGCGGTCGCAGGTCTGGCACTCGCCGTTGTGCTCCGAGAGCAGCAACTCGACCACCGCCTTGCGGGCGTTGCGGACGCGGCCGGTGTTGGTGAAAACCTTCATCCCCGCCGCGGCCGGCATGGCGCACGAGGCGCAGAGGTTCCGCGCCCCTTCAACCTCGACCACGCAGACGCGACAGGCACCGATGGTCTGCAACCCTTCCACGTGGCAGAGCGTGGGGATCTTGATGCCCGCTTGCTTGGCCGCAGTCAAGAGCGTAGAGCCTTCGGGAACTTCGACGGGGATATGATTGATGGTCAGGTTGATCATTACGGGTTCCTTTGTGTTCCGTTCCTCGTTCCTTCAGGAGGCGGTATACCACCCAAGACCCCTTCCGGCTTGTCCGGATGGTGAACAAGGCTGGAAAGCTAAGCAAACCATAACATCGCTTAGCTGTTCAACCTCCTTCACCATCCAGGCAAGCTGGATGGGGTCGTGACAGACCTCCTCGAATCACGTAACTGTGTTTGGTGCGTTCCCACCGGGCGCGATGTCACATGGTCGTCGTGGGAACGAGGGTTCATTCCGCGCCTCGGCGGCCGTAGTCGCAGCGCAGGCAACGCTTGGCCTGGCAGACGGCGACCGATTCGCGCCAGGGCAGTTCGACTTCGTCGAAATTCTCGCGCCGCCGCTCGACCGGGATCAGGTCGAGCTTCTCGCGCGGGGTATCGACCGGTTCCGCGTCGGGATCGAAGAACGTATCGACCTCGCGGGTCTCGCGCCAGAAGGCGTGGAGGCGACCGGTCAGATACTGATCGATGCCCACGGCCGCCCGCTCGCCCGCGGCCACGGCTTCGACCACCGAAGACGGCCCGCTCACGGCGTCGCCACCGGCGAAGATCCATTTTTCCGAGGTCTGGCCGGTAACCGCGTTGACGTTGACGAAGTCGCGCTGCCGGGTCTCCAGCGAGAATCCGTTGGAAATGCCCTTCAGGTCGAGTGTCTGCCCGATGGCCACGAGAATATGGTCGGCGGGAATGATGAACGTATCACCGCTTTCCTCGGGCCGGCGGCGGCCGGAGCGATCGAACTCGCCGAGCCGCATCGGCAGGCACTTGATGCCCGCCACGCGGCGGCCGGCCGCGATGACCTCCACCGGCGCGGTCAGCAATTTCAGCACCACGCCTTCGTGTTCCGCCTCTTCAATCTCTTCCTTGTAGGCCGGCATCACGTCGCGGCTGCGGCGATAGACCACGGTGACCGATTCGGCCCCCAACCGCACGGCGGTGCGAGCCGCGTCGATCGCCGAGTTGCCGCCGCCGATGACCACCACGTGCTTGCCCACCGGCACCGAACCGCGGAGATTATACGTCCGCAGGAAGGAGAGGGCGTCGGTGATCCCTTCGGCGTGCTCGCCCGGGACGCCCAAGCCGACGCCGATCGGCGCGCCGACGCCCAGGAAAACGGCCTCGTAGCCCTGGCCGCGGAGCGACTTGAGCGTGAAATCGCGCCCCAGCGACATGTTCGTCTGAATGTCCACGCCCATCCGCTCGATCATGCGGATCTCGCGGGCCACGATCTCGCGGGGCAAGCGATAGGCCGGAATGGCCTGCACGAGCATGCCGCCGGGCCGCGGTTCGGACTCGAAGACCATCGGCCGGTAGCCCAGCCGGGCAAGGAAATAGGAGCACGACAGGCCCGCGGGCCCGGCGCCGACGACGGCAATCTTCCGCTTTGCATTAGCGGCGTCTTCGCGAACTTCGGGCAGTTGGATCGTGACTTCCTGATCGACCATGAAACGCTTGATGCCGCGAATGGAAACGGGGGCATCGAGGGT
>CAWAAL010000032.1:0-46437 GCA_963779975.1 uncultured Planctomycetia bacterium
GTCGTGAGCGTAACATCTTTCGTGGCAAGGGGGAAGGGACGGGGGCCGTAATGGGCGGTCGGCGAGCGTTGCGCAGTGCGCGAAAGCATCGGACGGCGCTAGGCGGCAAGGGGGAATCGACGGGCCCGGGGACTCGCACGCTTGGGGTCGGCGCAGCGTGAGCGGCGGCCTGTGTACCACGTTTCACAGACTAATGGTATGTGGGCATGAGTGGAGCCTGTGAGTTCACCTCCTTCGCAGAAAATCAGAGCAAGCCAGGAAGGCGCCAGTTAACAGCGTGTCCCGCCCCGCGCCGATCAGTTTCGCCCGCGCTTCCTCGCGCGGTTGGGTCAGCAACTTGTGTGGCTTGGGACGACGCTTGATCGCCCGCGGCTCGACACGGTTCGGACGGTGCCCTACCAGGGACCAAGTGATGCCAAGGTGCTGCGTTTTGGCGTGCAAGGACAACGTGGATTCATCGGCCACAGTGGCCAGGGCCCACGCGCCGGTGACGGCTGCCAGCGCACTGGCGAAGCTCAATTCCCGCGGCAACGTCTCGTGATGGATCGCCGCCTGGGCCATCACCTTGCGGATCAGATTGTAGGCCAGCCAATGGATCCAGATCTCGCGGCGGATTGTCTCCGGCGTCTTCCCGCGAAGATCGTCCAGGCGCAGGCTGGTCTTGATGTTCCTCAGATCGAGTTCCACGTGCCAGCGCAGACGAAACAACTTGGCGATCTCCTCCCGCGGATAACGCTCCGCATCGGTCAGCGTGGTGACGACGATCAGCTCTTGCACGCGGAAGCCCTTCACGTCCACGTGGACTTTCAACTCGCGTACAGTCAACGTCTCGGGGATCGTGGCGTAGGTTTCCTCGTCCATCCACTCCGGTCGCTTGGGACGCTCCCAGAGCGCCACGTGATCGCCTTCGCCCAAGCGCTCCCCGCGGCGGAAGTCGGTCCGCCGAGCCTGGTGTTGACGTGTTACCACATCCACGCCCCGGGCCAGCAACAACGCCAGCATGAAGTAGGAAGAGTAAGCGCAGTCGCCCAAGAACACATCGCCGGGCTGGAAACGGTCCAGCAACCCGCGCAGCAGGGCGGTCTCGCCGGTCTCCTTGCCCTTGTACGGTCCGATCGCCAGCCCGCACAAGGCGGCCGTGGCCAAGGAGATCAACGCGACCATCCGCAAAATAGGGAACCCCAGGCCAGGCTTTTGCCCGCGTTGCTGGGGCCAGACTTCCCGGTTGGCGTCCGTGTCGGGGGCCAGCGCTGTTGTGCCATCGCCCATCTTTACGTGTCGGCCCAGCCAGAGCCAGTCGGCGGGCACGCGCGACTCCAACCCATCGCCCACCGTGTAGACCAATCGGCGGAGTACAGGTTCCAGCAGCTTCGCTCGGGCCCGGCAGTAGGCTCCGGTGTCGGGCGAAGGAGGCTCGCGGCCCAGGGCTACGCATAACGCCGTGATGCGTGCCACGGCCATCACGCAGGACCGGGCCTTCTCCGCATGCATCACTTGTGCCAGCCATCCCCACAAGGTGAGCGCAGGGGTGTAGATGTCGTCTTTGTCTTCACCGAAGCAGGCATCCTCCGCAACAAACGCGGCATGAATCTCCTCTTCCGTAAGGACATCGCGAAAGGGCAGGTCGTTGGCCTGCAAGAAAGCGTTCTGGACAAGAGAAAAGCTCTTGGCACCGACGCGCGGAGAAGTGTAGCATGAAAACATAGAGACCTTCCTTGATCCTTGGTGAGTGCGTCGCCGAACAAGGAAGGTCTCGTTAATTGCGGAAAGATAGGACAAGGAAGGTCCACGCCGCAATAGCAAAATCTTGCCAAACGCCGCCTCGTCTGTCAAGAACGACCGGGCAGCGTCAACGGAGAAAGTCTGCGCACGGGACGTCACCCTCTCCGGAAACGCGCCGACCTACGCAACCGCAAGCTGCCGCTGGCCTTACGAAAACTGCTCGCCTATGACAGTGCCATTCGGGTCAGACCGGCACTTTGCACTTTAGGGGTTGCGGAAAGACGCAGGCGATGGTGATTTCTGGTCATGCCTCGCCCAGCAAGAATCGATTTTCCTGACGCCGTCTATCATCTCACCAGCCGCGGCAACGGCCGCGCGCAGATTTTTCAGAGCGACGACGACCGCCGCCGCTTCCTCGCGCAGTTGGCGCACCATCTGTACCTGTCTGCCGTCGACCTCTATGCCTTTTGCTCAAGGAGGATGGGCGCGACCTTGCTGTCGCACGGCGCCGCTATCGCACGTAAGTCCAGGCCTGCCTGACCGAGGACGACGCGCCGCTCCGGGAGGCGATGGCCGCCAGCCGCTACGCGATTGGCGGTACGGCTTTCCTTGCGCGAATCGAAGAGCAGGTCCAGCAGCGGCGGAGCGGTCGCGTGCAGGATCGAGACCTTGATTTGCTGCGGCGGACGGTTGCCCTTGACGAGATTGACGCAGCGGTTGCTAAGCATCATCGTGTCGATCAGCGGCTGTTTTCGGCGCCCGGTCGCCGGGTCGGGTCGGCGAAGGCCGTAGCCGTCGAATTGGCGGCACAATTGGCCGATAGGAGCGGCCGGGCTATCGGCGCGCATTACGGGATCGGCGCGACCGCCGTGGGCGCGAATTGCAGGCGGTTAGCGTCACGGCGCAATGTGTTGCGGGTCATCGAGACGCTCGGCTGCCAATTACGGAAAAAAGAAACGAAAGCAGGAAGTGCCGGCCGAGCCGGGAGGACTTCAATACCATCAAGTGCATAGTGCCGGTCTGACGCCGCTGGCAGACCCCGCTGGCATTCTCCTTTGGCGAAACAAGGTCGCAGGCCGCAGCCGGCACTCGTGCCTGATCTTCAGTGAACGACAACTCTACTCTTTAGGCACCAACATATCATTCCAATATCGTGCCACGTCTTGAAACAGCGCGAGTTCCCCACTCGATGCCAACGGGCGCAATGGCACGACCCCGGCCGAGGTCTCCAGGACGAGCCATGCGTCGCATTCGGGATCGGCGGCGAACAGGTTTCCCTGAAGTTCGTCTCGTGTTGCGGCAACGACCCGGCGTACCGTGCCCATCGAGGACACGACCGGCGAAAATGGCCAGCAACGCTTTTGATATTCCACTTTGCAGCCGGGCCGCAGAACTCGCAACCGTGCATACCAATAGCCGGAGGTCAGTACGTAAACGACGATCGTCACAACCACGCTCGCCACCGCCGTGACGTGGACCGCGAGGGTCGGCATCAACCGGCGGTCCTCGCCGCAATCCAGGCTGCGACCCAGAATTATCCAGGTGAGCAAGAACAATACGATGCAAGGGAGTATGCCAAGGCACGCCGCGACCATTTCGGGAGCCATTTCGTTCCAGCGATAGACGCGGGCGACGAAGGCATTCTTCGTGATGGAGAACACATGCCTTGGGCGAATCCATAAGCAGAACGATTTCGCCGCGGCGACCAGCACCAGCAGGCCCATCACCCCGAAGGCAATTCCTCCGGCAACTTCCATCGCGTGGCTGACGGCAACCTGCGGCACACCGACCAGGGCGATCCACGCCTGCAGTTCCAACCAGCCCAGGGCGGCGGCCCCGCCGCCAAAAGCCAACAGTAACACGCAGACCATCATTCGTCCGTAGAGCATAATGCGATTTCGCTCGAACTATGTGCAATAGATCATGGTCCATAACCAGTAAACAGTCGTAACCACGCCAATGGCGCCGCAGGTCGTAGTCAAAGCCGAGCGTGTGCGAATGCCGACATAAGTCAGGGCTGGACACCAAAGCATCGCCGTTGTTGCCCCAAGCGTGCCTACGATAGTTCGGCCAATGCCGAAATGGCATCGGCTGGCGGCTACAAACAACGCAATGGCAGACAACGACACGACAAGTGTGCCGATAGCGATCCGCCTAGACCGCCGATTGGACACCGCCCGTGAAATATTGTTCATCATTTTCTCCGACAAACTAGCAGCAGGACGCAGACCATTAGGCATCCCTAGAGCATGACGCGGTTTCCGCTCTTGAACAAATAGCCTCGTGAATATCCGCCAACAACCACAGCACAGCGGCGGTGGCCAATAGCACCATTGGCTGGAACAACGATAACATGGCATCGCGAACGATCTCGCCGGCCGTCGGCTTGATGGGCGTCATGCCAGAGGTGAAGAGCGCAGAACCCACGTCGGCGAGGGCATACCACAACGAAATGCTCCCAGAAATCAGCCCGGCGGCAAAGGTCGCAACGGCCAGGCAGCGAACTGCACCACGAAACCGTTTCAGTGGGTTTGTATTCATCAGTGCCTCCTCGACGATCGATCTTGCAGTGGAGCGGCCGCCTCCTTGGCGGGCGAGCAAACGCGCACGACGTGGTCTGGTCCCCGAACGCTCTTGATCGCGGCGAAGTCACCGAGCGGCACCCGTTGACCGCCGGCCGCTTCGACGGTCAAGTCCTTGAGCGACTTGCCCGCGGATATCGCCTCTTCCACGGCGTTGAACGCCGCGGCGATGGAGACCTTACACTTCAGGGCCTTGCCGCGGTCGATGTTGACAAACGGATAGTCGACTTCCCGGATCTTAGCCGGCAGAGGCACCGGTTGGCCGGAAACGTCGATGCCATTCGCCGCCGTCGCCCCGTCCGGCAGCAGGGGCATTGCAAGCATTCGACATGCCTCCGCTCCTTTCAATAACGCCGCGGCATTCGCATTTGCCGCGCCCTGAATGTAGATCTCCGCGCCGCCCTCGTGGCTAATGCTCGTGATCGTCCGAGCACCCTCCAGGCCCCTGATTTGCCGTTCGAGGGGATCACACAGTTCCTGGTCCACCTTCGTCGGCGGGGCGCCAGGATACTTCAGCACGATCTTGATCAAGGGAGCGTGCGTTATCGGAACAGATTGCGCCACGGCGACCTGGTGTGAAGATGCGATGAGAAGCAATGCTCCGAAACGCAAATTGCGAATCAGCCATCGCAGAGCGAACGCTCCGTTGGCTACGAAAAGCCCTCCTCCTAGCACCTTGAAGGCCGTTCCCGCAAGGGCCTGGCCGTACAGCTCGAACAGCCATCCTACAGCCCACGAAAAATTCGCCAGTGCGAAGAGGAGGAACGAAGTCCGAGGAAGCCTTCGACCGCCCGCACTGTGATTGCCTCGGACCGCACGAAAGGTCACGAGGATTCCGACGACCATAAACAGCAAGACGTTGGATACCGCCCATGAAATATTGTTCATCATTTTCTCCGAAAAACCAGAAAATACCTCCGGAAATAGCTCCGGGAATGCAGGCCGCCACCGCCAGGCAGCGGAACACACCCCGCAACAGTTTCACCTGAATTCTGTTCATCGTTTCCTCAAGGTCTTTTTGTCTCCGATGAAAACGCTTTGGCCTTCTGCAACAGATCGTCAATGTCGCCCGCAACCTTTTGCCACGCGGTACGCTCGTCCGCCGGCAACTGGGCAAGATGCTCCGGCGAGAGCAGGGTACGAAAGTTCGTGTTCTCCCGCAGTCGTTGCATGGAAAGCGGCAGTTGCTGATGATCGTAGGCGCTGCCCTTGACGACGCACCTCTTCCATACCGCTATATCGGCTTGTATCCACGCGAGGGCCTTTTCTTGCCAATGCGTGGCATCTAGCTGTTGTTTCGTGATTGCGCCACCCTGAATCGAAGCCGCTGCGAGGGCCGCCTCGGCGGCCTCCAGGAGGAGCCGGCGTCGCACGTCGTCGGTAAGCCCGGGCAGGCTTTTCACTACTTCCTCAAAATGTCCGGCGGCCTTGGTATTCTGATCCAGCGCCGCCAAGGTCCGAGCCAGCAGCGTACGGTCGGCCGAATTGGGCGGCGCCCGCTTTTCCTGCAAGAGCGCGGGTAAAACGCTATTCATCGCGATGGCGATCAGGCAGGCGTCGGCCTCACGCTCTGCGTTGTGAGCCTCCGACGGGTCAGGCCGGGCGTAATGTGTTTCGTTCCATCGGGATTTCCCGCTCCCTGGTTTATGTTCAACCATCGTCTCGGTAGAGGGCTTGATATCGGCGTAGAGCTCCGCAGCGCGGCGGAAAGCGATTTCCGCTTCAGCGGCTCGTCCTCGCCACCTCAAGGCCGTCCCCAACTCGCTGTAGCCGTCGGCATAGCTCGGCGCCAGCTCGATCGCCCTGCGGCCGGCGGCGATGCTGCCTTCCAGATCGCCGGATTTCCGCAGGGCTTCGGCCAGGCGGACGTGGCTGGAGGCGGATTCGGGATCCAACTCGATCGCTTTTCGGAACGCGACCAAGGCGCCGGCCAGGTCGCCTTTCTTCTGCAACCCGCAACCAAGATTGTTATAGGCACTCTTGTCCGTGGGCCCCAGTTCCACGGCCTTCCGGGCGGCGACAATGCATCCGTCGGTATCGTGCAGCCAGTCGCACGCGTAGCTCAGATTGATGTAGTCGCTGGCCTTGCCGTGGTCCAACTCGATGGCCGCTCGCAGCTCGACCATCGACTCGCGGATATCGCCCATTTCGCGGAGGACGACGGCGAGCGAGCGGTGAACGGAGGCGTTCTTTGGGGCAAGCTGAAGGGCCTTGCGGAACTCGGCCAGGGAGCCCTGCCGGTCGCCCGTATTGTGCAAGGCATCAGCGAGTTCGATGCGGTTGTGTACGCGATTGGGGTCGAGTTCCACCGCCCTGCGGAACGCCGCCAATGCCCCCTTCCAATCGTCGTGATTCCGCAGGGCAATCCCGCGATTGAAGTAGATCGTAGCGGAATCGGGAGCGAGGGCAGCAGCCTTCTGGAACTCTTGCTCGGCACGGCTGGCATCGCCCAGGTCCATCAGAAGCGTGGCCGCGTTGCCATGGGCCAGGGCATCGTCGGGCATCAACTTGACCGCGGTTTCCATGGCCGTTTCGGCCTCTTTCGAGTGCCCCTGTTCGTACAGGGCACAGGCCAGATTGTGGTGCGCGATCCCCGACTGAGGATCAAGCTCGATCGCGGTGCGGGCTGCGTCGAGGCAGGCTTGGCGCTGGCCCAGCGCGCCCAAGACGCAGCTCAGCAGCATATGATTGGTCGCGTTGTTCGGGTCCAGTTCGATGCTCTTGCGCAGCACGGCAGCCGCCCCGGCCAGGTCGCCCTGTTCCCGCAACTCGGCATACAGGTTGTCAAGGAGGAGGATGGACCGAGGGTTCTGGTCGACAGCCCTCTTTAAGGCTACCAGGGTCCACTTGGATTGCTGCACCTCGTCTTCCCGGCGATGTAACTGGTCGTCCAGCCCCTTGCCGGCGGCAACGAAGCGCGGATCCAGTTCGATGGCTTTCCTCAAAGCGGCTCGGGCTCCTTGCGGAACCTCGGCTCGGGCGAGACACCAAGCCAGCAGGTAATAGGCGTTGGGCGACTGGGGACGGGCCGCGACTGCGGCCCAGGCATGGCCCAGCATTTCGTGGATGGTTTCCCGGCTGCTCCCTTCGGTTCGCCGCAGTTGCTCGGCGTAGCGGAACTGGGTCCAGAAGTCCTCGGGGTAAAGTAGCATGGCCTTGGCCAGCGCTCGCATCGCCAGCGATCGCGAGTCGACTTCCAGAAGCGCGTCGACCAACAGGTTCAAGGAAGGGGCGGGCAAATCTCGCCTCATCGCCTCGACGGCCAGCTTTTCGAGCGATGCCCGATCCTGTGCCTTGCGGAATCGTTGTCGCCATGGATCGTCGTCGATGGCCGCCGCTACCACCAGGAGCCGCGTGCGGGCAGCCGGGTCGGCCGCGCAGGCGGCCCAGTAATCCAGTCCCAGCGCCACCGCGGTCCGGTTGTGGACTTCCAGTGATCGCAACCCCGCGGCCGAGTCCTCTGGCACCGAGTGGAGCACATCGAGACCAAATGCCGTGAAGGCCCGAGCGAACGCCGCCGCCGCGGCCTTGTTGTTGAAGATCCGTTCCGTGTCGCCAGGATCGCTCCGCGCCAGGCGGGCCTCATCCAGGTCGGCCAGAAGCCGGGACACACGACAGGCCGCTTCCCCGCCTCGCATTCCTTTCGCCAGTTCCTTTTTCAACCGGCTCACACGATCGCGAGTGTCCGCATCGGCATCTCCCGTCGCGATCGCGGCCTCGGCCTGCCCGAGGGCCGCTTGCGCCTGCCTCCAAACGGCCATTTGTTGTTCAGCGGCCGCCAGAGTTTGCGGAATCGCTTGTGCCGCCTGCTGCCGTAACTGCTCTGCCTGCCCCAACGCAAGTCCAATGGCACGCGCCGTTTCGGCGCGACGGGCAAGGGTTTCTCGCTCGCGGGCGGTCCGATCTTGCATAATCCAGAACCCGCTGCCCGCGGCCAAGAGCACGGTCAGCAGGATGGAGGCCGCTAGCGCGAGCTGCACAATGCGGCGTTTCCGCTCCTCTACGGCACGGGCTTGGGCCTCCGCGCGCGCGAGTTCCGCCTGACGCAGACGCTGCTGCGCCGACTCGCGATAGCGGGCCAGTTCGGCAACCAGTTCGCCGGCGTTGTGCGGGCGATCCGACAGCTCCGGCAAGAGACAGCGTCGAGCCAGTTGAACAATCTCTGGAGCCATGCCGCAACTGTCTAGTCGCACAAAGCAATCGCCAAGATCGGCGTGCAGCGATTTCTTCTGTACCTCGTCCGTGGTGGCGGCTATATATGGTGGTTTGCCGGTGAGGATTTGACAAAGGATCGCCCCCAGCCCAAAGACGTCGGATCGCTCATCGAGCCGAGCGACTTCACCCCGGGCCTGCTCCGGCGGCATATAGGCGGGTGTCCCCATCACGCTGCCAGCGCAGGTTTTCGAGCCGCTTTGTTGAGGCGTGTCGGAGCCTTCACTGCGGATCGTGCGGATAACGCTTTGCTCCAACATCGACTTCTTGTCATCGGCCACGCCGCCTTCGGTCAATACCTTGGCCAGGCCCCAATCCATGACCTGCACCTCGCCGAAGGCGCCCACCATGATGTTCGACGGTTTCAGGTCGCGATGAATCACACCCCTCGCATGCGCGTAGGCGATGGTCTCGCACACGCTCTCGAAGATCCTCAGGAACCGAGGACTGTCCTCACTCGGCTCCTTTCGCGCGACCAAGAGTGAGGTCAGTGTCTGGCCCTTGACCAATTTCATCGCAAAGTATGGCCGTTTATCAGGAAGCTGCCCTAGTTCATAGATAGGCACGATGCCCGGATGCTGGAGTTGTCCGCTGATCTGCGCCTCCTCGACGAACCGATGGAACAACTGGGGCTTGTCGCGGTGCGCGTCCAGCAACACCTTGACCGCCACGTCGCGTCCCAAGTCCACATCGTGCCCTTTGAGCACGGCGCCCATGCCTCCCCGGGCGATTTCGCCCTGGAATTGGTAACGTGCCGCGGGGTTTCGTGCCAATGGCATTTCCAACGTGCCGGGGCGTTGCACGGGTGGTTCCGTTTCTCCCAGAGGATCGCGAAGCCGAAGGTGTCCTAGCCCAGGCACCATATCACGCAATGACTTGAGTACGCTGATTCCCGCGGCGTCGCTCATTTCGGACTTTCGCGCAAAAGCGATCGCCAGCCCCGCGTCGAGCGCGGCCTCGGAATCACGGCGGTCGATGGTTGGCTCAGAATTGTCGTCGTTCATTATTGTTTGAACGTGTGGGGCCGTTCGTCCTTTGATTGGCTCGACCCGCTATTGCAGGTTCACAGCCGGGGCGGTTTTCGCGCCGGATTTCGTGATTTTTGTTTTTTTGGGATGGCACGGACCAATTCCCTTCAGCGGAGGAAAGAAAGAAGGTTCGCACATTCCTGCTCCACTGCATCCCAGCCTTTGGGGCAGTGGAAGGCTACGGCCTCCCGCAATGCCGCCTTAAACTCGTGTCGTGCCTTGGCATACTCGTGGTGCAGCCATCGCGCGTCCACCCCCCAACGGGTGGCGATGTCGCGAATTGGCAGGTCTTCCTGGAACCGCAATCGTAACAGGTCGACTCGGCGAAGGGCCCCATCGTTGGAATTGCGGGCATGTTGTTCCATAACCCGCGCCGCCTCACGGAGCAAAGCCCGAGCCCATATGCGGTCGAATACCTTGGAAAGGCTTTCGTCATCGTCCGCCAAGTCCTCCCAGTTTACATCTGCCGACACTTGCGGTTGCCGACGATGGTCCCGTTCGACTCGCTGCGCAACGTGCCGGATCACCCCATAGAAGAACGGGCGAAATTGGCGGGCGTCGTCGACGCGTTGCAGGACGCCACAGGGACGAAAACACTCCAGGAAGGTTTCCTGCGCCGCGTCGTCAAGGTGCTGAACAAAGGGCGTCCCTTGCCAGCGCGCCGCCAGATAACCGCGCACGACCGAATCGTACCGCCGTATGAACTCTTCGCGGTCCATCGAACTGCCGGCCGCAGCGGCCTTGATAACGGTCCAGCACGTTGATTCTGACTCAGCCATTATGCCACTCGGACGCAACCGCCCGATACTGCCAAAACAGACAATCTAATCACCGCCCCCATCATACTAGCTTGCCACTTTCGCGGAAAGACGCGGGATAATGACGGCTGCGCACGAGTGACGAGTCGGAGTAATTCCTCCGAGGGATCGGGGTCAGACCGGCACTTTGCACTTTAGGGGCTGCGGAAAGACGCGAGCGATGGTGATTTCTGGTCATGTCTCGCCCACCGCGAATCGATTTTCCTGACGCCGTCTATCATCTCACCAGCCGCGGCAACGGCCGCGCGGAGATTTTTCAGAGCGACGACGACCGCCGCCACTTCCTCGCGCAGTTGGCGCACCATCGGCACCTGTCTGCCGTCGACCTCTATGCCTTTTGCTCAAGGAGGATGGGCGCGACCTTGCAAGCCGCACGGCGCCGCTATCGCACGTACGTCCGGGCCTGCCTGACCGAGGCGACGCGCCGCTCCGGGAGGCGATGGCCGCCAGCCGCTACGCGATTGGCGGCACGGCTTTCCTTGCGCGAATCGAAGAGCAGGTCCAGCAGCGGCGGAGCGGTCGCGTGCAGGATCGAGACCTTGATTTGCCGCGGCGGACGGTTGCCCTTGACGAGATTGACGCGGCGGTCGCTGAGCATTATGGCGTCGATCAGCGGTTGTTTTCGGCGCCCGGTCGCCGGGTCGGCGAAGGCCGTAGCCGTCGAATTGGCGGCACAACTGGCCGATAGGAGCGGCCGGGCTATCGGCGAGCATTACGGGATCGGCGCGACCGCCATGGGCGCGAATCGTAGGCCGTTATCCATTTTGCCAATACCGGACCTATCCTGCTCTCTCGTTGTAGATTTCATCAAATTCAAGTGAAATAGCCCTTGCTTGTACCCGCAATCCGCAAGAAAATGACGAATGCCCCTTCTCTTGGTAGCGGGGGGTGGGCGCGTTTCGCTGTCAGTGGGGCGGATTCAGGGTCTCGCGAAACTTCTTGAATCTGCCGGCGATCATCGATCAACAGGAGCATCCAATGAGTTCATCAGCGCTTGAGAAACGAGTCGCCGCACTGGAGGAAGAACTGGCCAGGCTGCGACGCAAAATCGAAACGGCCGAAACCGCGCGACCATGGTGGGAGAGTATCGCCGGAACTTTCGAAAAGGACCCGGTCTACGAACAGGCCATGAAGATGGGGCGCGCGTATCGAAAGTCGCTCAATCCCACCCGTAAACGAAACCAGGACGTATGACCATGCTGGTTCTCGACACAGACCACATGAGCCCGGCATTGAAAGTCGAAGACTGGATAAGCTAAACTGAGCGAACGGGGTTCTTCTTCAAGTCGTACGACTCCTCGCCCGGATGCTTGGACGAACACCAGTATCAGACTTTGCGGCCTTTCGCTCAAGGAGGATGGGCGCGACCTTGCCGTCGCACGGCGCCGCTGTCGCGTCTACGTCCAGGCCTGCCTGACCGAGGACGACGCGCCGCTCCGGGAGGCGATGGCCGCCAGCCGCTACGCAATTGGCGGCACGGCTTTCCTTGTGCGAACCGAAGAGCAGGTCGAGCGGCGGCGGAGCGGTCGCGTGCTGGATCGAGACCTCGATTTGCCGCGGCGGCCGTTGCTCGCTCATCTCCGTACGATTCGTCTCCTGAACTCTCACGAGGACTTGATGAGGTCCATGGCGCTGCTTGCCGCGGCGCGGTAATTCGCGTCCAGCGATTCGCCTATCAGAAGCAGGGCCTTCAGACGCCGCACGACCTCGGTAATGTAGCTCATCTCCTCTTGAAACAGTGGGCGGCCGAGGACGCGGAACTCGCGGTAGCTGAGCCATTTCTTCACGACCGGATAGCCGCCGATCGTCATCGCCCACACGTCCAGTGGCACGTTCTGCCAATAGACACGATCGTTGATGTAGACATCCAAAGCACTGTTCGGATCGACCGTGCTCGGCACGGTCCTGCCCTTGCCGCACATGACGGCATTCTTGGCCCCGAAGAATCCCCAGGTGGCCTCGACCTTCAGGTCAGCGCCGGGGTCGATGTTCCCGCCGCCCGACCTTGCTCGGCACGCCCAGCGGACGCAGCTCCGGCCGGATCGTGCCGCAGGTCACGCCGCGAACGGGCCGGTCGGGCAGGAGCAACTCGGCCACCGCGCGGCCCAAGCCCGCCGATTCCGACAAGAGATCGCGGCCGGCCGGAATCGGCACCCGCGGCCAGTCCTGACGCAAGGCCGCTTCGTTCTCCTTGCGGTAGGCCGGCGACCAGAGCACCGCCATGATGTGGTAGAACAAATCCTCCGCCACGGCCATGGCGGCCGCGGTGTAGGTGTGGCCGTCGGGCGCGAAAACGGCCGTCCCGCCCGTTTCGCACAGCGCGGCAATGACCGCCGATTTCAGATTCGATTCGAGCGTGGCGCGGTGAAGGGACGCGCCAGGACGATGGAGAAGGGTGAAGATGTTGGCGGTGCGTTCGATCAGGTGGATGCAGCCAAGGTAAACCAGCGGCAAAGGTCCCTCCACGGCGCCCTTGCGTATTGCCGAGGCGGCCGTGAACGCGATGTTGCCGTCCCAGACTTGCGGGAAGTATTCCGCGCGTTTCTCGTCGAGAAGTTTGCCCGACGGCTCCCAGTACAGCCAACGATCGTCGAGCGGCCGATAGGAAAACCTGACGATGTTGGTTTCGAGAAATCCGCGCTCGATTAGCTGCTCGCGTATTTTCCTTGCCGAGAATCGCTTGCCCTCCCTCATAGCGATCGGACATTCGTCGGCAATCGCTTCATTTGGGACCGCCGCGTTGAAGTACCTCCTCAATCGCGAAACAAGTTCCTCGCGGTCGATATCCACCACCAATTCGTCGCGGCTCGTCTTGACCCCGGTGAAATAATCGACGAAGAGTTCAGTGAGACGAGGCCAACTCGAGTAATTGCGGGACGAGGCCCCGGGCGAAAAGATGAAACGCAATTCACGGGAGGGTTCCAGAACGCCGTACTGCGAGGAAATCTCGTCCCGCGTCAAAGAATCCAGAAGCTCCGCGCGCTTGTCGTTGCTCATTCCCCACAAATCCCGATACTGCACTGTCGCCATTTCGCCGTCCGCGTGCTGCCGGCCCGTCTTGACCATGGTGGCGATGGCCGTCCCGACTTGGATACCCACGGGCTGCGTATCGGTGGTGAACATCGACTGGTCGGGCTTGCCGTCGGGCGTGCGCTTGCCGGTGCGATACTTGTCGCCGTTGCAGTTGTCGATCCAAATCCGGTCGAAGGCGTCGAGGAACCGCTTGCGCATGACCGGATGCGACTGGCCGTCGAGCCAGGAGAAGTTGCTGATGAAACAGACGATGCCCCGCTTGCCCACGTCGGCGATGCGCCGTTCGGCCAACCGATAGAACCGCACGTACAGGTCGTGGAGCCCGCGGACCTGGACGTCATATTGGTCGAGGCCCTCGAAATATGGCTTCAAGAGGTCCTTTTCCTCCTCCTGTGCCACGCCCGCAAAGCCGTTGTACGGCGGATTGCCCAGGATCACCAGGATCGGTTGGTTCCGCTTGACGGTGGTCGCGCGTTCCGCTTCCTCTTCCAACTCGGGAAAGAGCAGCGTCCGTTTCGGCTCTTTGGGCGGCTCCCAACCGGTCAGGGCGTTGGTGAGGAAGACCTCGAACCGCTCGCGGCCGGTCAGCGTCGCGCCCAACGAGCGGAGAAACACGCCGAGCTGGAGATGCGCGACGACGTACGGGGCGGGCAGGATCTCGAAACCGAAGATGCGGGTCCGCAAGGCCCGCTTCACCCGCCCGGCCGCCAGCGAGCCGTGCCCCTGCTCGGTGAGCGTCAGGTGGATCCGACGCGCCACCTCGACCAGGTAGGAGCCGGTTCCTGCCGCCGGATCGAGCACGAAGACCTGCTCGTCGGCCAGGCCATCGGCGATACCCAATTCGGAGCGGAGCAGTTGATCGACCCGCCCGACCATGTACTCGACGATCTCCGGCGGGGTGTACCAGACGCCCAGTTCCTTGCGCAACTCGGGATCGAACGCCTGCAGGAAGGGCTCGTAGAACAACGTAATGGCGTGGTCGGTCTGGAAACGTTGGAAGAACTCCTCCTCGACGACGCGGTTCAGGCTGGCGGTGGCCCACTCCAGCGGTTCGCGGAGGCCCAGGTCGGCCAGCCGCCGCGGCCGGGCAATTTCCTCGTACAAATCGCCGATCAAGGGCAAAGCCAGGTAGTCGCTGGCCCCCTTCCAATCGAAGCGGTCGCCGCCGACGCTGGGTACAGGGTGCCCGCGGTTCTGCCGCCAGAGCATCCAGCCGGAGAAGAGACCGTAGAACAAGGTCTGCACCAGCGACGAGCGGAAGAAGGCCGCGCCCTCGTCGCCCTGGAAGTGCAGCCCGAGGGCCTGTTCCATCGCGTTTTGCAGCGGTTCGACGGCCGAGATGTCGTGCTCGGCCAGGCGGCGTTTGGCCTCGCGTGCGTGTCGGGCGAGGTCGGCGGCAAGGTCGGCGGGGCGGACGATCGGCGACGTGCGGGTCATCGCGCCGGCAAGGAAATCGAGCAGCCCTTCCCCGTGTTGCTTGGCCAAGGCGTGCGGCTTCGTTCGCCAGAAGGAATCCTCGTCATCGGCGAGCCGGTAGCGGCCTTCGACCCGCGGCGTCTTGTCGCCGGGCTCCTTCACCACGAGCAGAAAATCGCGGTAGTTGGTCACCAGCACGCAGCCGTAATGCTTCCAGTAGCGCGCCACCTGGCGGCCGTCGGCCGTCTGCGGCACGTCGTCCGCGACCGGTTTCACTTCCACCGCGCCGCGGAGATCGCTGGAGCGGGCATCGAAGAGTCCGAAATCGGGCCGTCCCGCCCCCGTATCGGCCAACTCGGCCGTGGCCTGAACCGCGGGATCCAGCCCGCTCCCTACCGCGTTGAGCAGGTTTTCCAGGGCCGCGCGGTAGGAAAGTTCGGGCGTGCCGCGCTCCGTTGCACGGATCTCGTGAAGGCGGACAAGATAGTGTAGTGTCTCAATCAGATTGTTATTTATCGAGGGCTTTCCTTGCCCGTTGTACTTTGGCGAGGATTTCCTCGGCCTCGGCGGTCCATACATACGGTTTTGGCGACTTGTTGTTATGTTCGATGAATTCCGTGATTGCTTGAATCAACTGGTCGACGTTGCGGAATGTGCCCCTGCGGATTCGGTTCTCCGTGATCTCGCGAAACCATCGTTCAACCAGGTTCAGCCACGAACTGCTGGTCGGCGTGAAGTGGATATGGAATCGCCGATGCCGTTTCAACCACTTCTGCACGTTCGGGTGCTTATGGGTCGCATAGTTATCCACAATCAGGTGCAGATCCAACTCGTCCGGCGTTTGCTCATCGATCAGCTTGAGGAACTTAATCCACTCCTGGTGCCGGTGTTTCTGCATACATGTCCCAATAACCTTGCCCTCGGCCACCGCCAACGCAGCAAACAACGTTGTTGTGCCGTTGCGTTTGTAGTCGTGGGTCATCGTGCCGCATCGTCCTTTATGGATCGGAAGACCTTTCTGCGTGCGATCCAAGGCTTGAATCTGCGTCTTCTCGTCGCAACTGAGTACCAAGGCGTGTTCCGGCGGGTTCATGTACAGGCCAACGACATTAATCAACTTTTCCACAAACTGCGGGTCGTTGGAAACTTTGAATGTCTTCACGCGATGCGGTTTCAGTCCGTGGGCGACCCACACTCGTTGAACCGCATATTTGCTTACTCCGACGGCTTTGGCCATCGTGCGGGTACTCCAGTGCGTAGCGGCCTC
This sequence comes from uncultured Planctomycetia bacterium, assembly GCA_963779975.1. Classification (GTDB taxonomy): domain Bacteria; phylum Planctomycetota; class Planctomycetia; order Pirellulales; family Thermoguttaceae; genus JANXQG01. The sequence continues at coordinate 16,079 of CAWAAL010000032.1, forward strand.
GGGTTTTTCCTGGGTCGTCTTGCTAACGATCAGATCGACCATTTCTGCCGTCAAGACTCGCTTCCGTCCGGGTCGAGTTGCGTCCTTTTCAATCCCCGCAATCCGCCGGCTTGCGAAGCGACTGCGCCAACGGCCAATAGTCGGCTTCGATGTGCCGAGTTCTGCCGCGATACTCTCGTTAGTCATGCCATCCGCCGCCATCAGCACAACCTTTGCACGCGAAACGCGACGCGCTTGCGTACTGCGCCCTCGCGACCACGCCTCCAAAGTCTTGCGTTCTTCGTCCGACAAAGTTATGACCGGTGCCATTTTCATGAGTTCCATCCTCCTATAAAAGATGAAACCCCACAACGCGCCAAAAGTAACGCTATTTATCAGACACTACAATAGGTTTCCAGGACGTGCATGGGGCGATTGGAGCGTCAGGTGATGGGAGGATCCCGATGCCATGAATGTAGCAGAATCAATGCCGGCCGGTCAACGGGACGACCGCTCGCCGAGCGGGGGGGCATGTCGCTGCGCTCACCTCCGAACACTTTTTCGGCCTGTGCAATCAGGGAAGCGGAAAATCAAGGCTCCATCGCGCCTCGGTCACGTCGACGAACGGCCGCCAGCCGCTACGCTATTGGCGGCACGGCTTTCCTTGCGCGAACCGAAGAGCAGGTCGAGCAGCGGCGGAGCGGTCGCGTGCAGGATCGAGACCTTGATTTGCCGCGGCGGACGGTTGCCCTTGACGAGATTGACGCAGCGGTTGCTGAGCATTATGGCGTCGATCAGCGGTTGTTTTCGGCGCCGGTCGCCGGGTCGGGTCGGCGAAGGTACGTAGCCGTCGAATTGGCGGCAAGACTGGCCGATATGAGCGGCCGGGCTATTGGCGCGCATTACGGGATCGGCGCGACCGCCGGGGGGCGCGAATCGTAGGCGATCAACGTCACGGCCCGATGTGTTGCGGGTCATCGAGACGCTCGGCTGCCAATTACGGAAAAAAGAAACGAAAGCAGGAAGTGCCGGCCGAGCCGGGAGGACTTCAATACCATAAAGTGCATAGTGCCGGTCTGACCCCGCTGGCGTGGGTCTGACCCCGCTGGCGTGCGATCAGGCCGCGCGCCGTACCACGTCTGGTTGATGGGAAACATGGGAACGGAAGGAGAAGATCGCGGGAGCATCGTCTTGCACTTCGGTTTGCGCAGTTCTTCTCGATACCCGTCGCCGCCGCCATGCGTAGCCGATGAGGCCAATGGCCCCGGTAGCGAGAAGAGCAATGGTGGAGGGTTCGGGGGTAGCTTGGGTGCTTTCCACGCGGAACCCTAGGCCGTAGAGCGGGTACGCTGGGGTATAGTCGCCGGCACTGTTGGGCGACGCTATGTCGCCCGAATCGCCGTCCCAGGAGACGCCATTCACACCCCGAAACGAATCGGAGATGTTCGACTCGTTCCATTGCCAAACGTCGCCGCCCATGTCATAAGTCCCGTAAGGGCCGGGCGACAAAACAAGACTGCCAACGGGTGTCAGATGGTTCGTCGGATCGGTAAAGCCGCCGTTGTAATAATTGGCATTGTTGGTGCCGGTTGCCGAAAGCACGTTGCTAGGCGCGGTGTTGCTCTGCGTGGGGTAAAGCCAGTAGGTGGCGTTGGATGGGTTGTAGTACGCCGCCTTGTACCATTCGCTCTCCGAGGGAATGACGTAGGTGGCCCCCGCGTTGCGTGTAACCGCCATCAACGCCGCTTGCGACGTGCCGCCGTTCAAAGTGTAGGCTCCCGTCTCGGTCATCGAATACGCCTCGCCCACTGTCGTCGCCGTGCCCTGACCGTTTTGCAGCCAGTTGCAGAAGCGCGCGGCACGCCCCAGGAAACGTCGAAGATCGGACAGTTGACCCCTTGGCTGTCGCTACCCGTGACCGCATAGCTGTAGCTGCCAGAACTGCCGCTCTGGGTAATCTTGATGGTCGGATAGTTCGCGGCCATGCCCGGATCAAACAAGCCATAGGTGTCCGTCGCCGCCACGGCATTGAGGAACTGGCAATACTGGCCGACCGTCACGTCGTACTTGCCCATCTGGTAGGCATAGCCGACCGACCCGTAGCCGGTCAATGGATCAGCCACGTTGCCGGGGTTGCCCACGGTCACGAATTGCAGGCTGGTATTCCCGTTCGGCATGTTGAACACGTCGGCCTGGGCCGACACGGCAGAAGCCACGAGGGCCACGGCCAACAAACCTCGCGATGTCGTCTTCTCGAACATGATATGTCTCCCAAAAAAGGTGCGCATGGACCTCTCTTATCCGCATTCACGCGATTCGGAGTAATCGGAATCTTGGATTCGCGTCCCACAACCCGACGCCAAAACGGAGATCGCTCAAAGGCCGAGAATAAGGGCGTTTTCCAACGGCTTCCCGGTCAAACAGCGAATCCGCTTAGGGCAACTCAGGGCGGAACGCACATTTGGGGTCAGGGGGCCACCAGCGGCCGCCGTGGGCGGATTTCCGGCATTCAGTATGATTGCGTCACGGCTGATTGCAATAGTCCCACGAACGATTTCCACGCGATTTACTCTATGGATGGGTATAAACAGCGAACCAATGCCTCTAGCGGGGCGTTGCCGACGACTTTCATTTCCGCGAAACGTCGATCGCAGACTCGCAAAGAACGATTTCCCGGGAACCGCGGGCACCGATCCAGAAGTATCCCTGGTCCTTACACGTACCGGGCGCCATGCCCCGCCAGATCCGAGGGATCGGGGTCAGACGAGGGATCGGGGTCCGAGGGATCGGGGTCAGACCGGCACTTTGCACTTTAGGGGCTGCGGAAAGACGCGAGCGATGGTGATTTCTGGTCATGTCTCGCCCACCGCGAATCGATTTTCCTGACGCCGTCTATCATCTCACCAGCCGCGGCAACGGCCGCGCGGAAATTTTTCAGAGCGACGACGACCGCCGCCACTTCCTCGCGCAGTTGGCGCACCATCGGCACCTGTCTGCCGTCGACCTCTATGCCTTTTGCTCAAGGAGTATGGGCGCAACCTTGCAAGCCGCACGGCGCCGCTGTCGCCCCTACGTCCAGGCCTGCCTGACCGAGGACGACGCGCCGCTCCGGGAGGCGATGGCCGCCAGCCGCTACGCGATTGGCGGCACGGCTTTCCTCGCGCGAACCGAAGAGCAGGTCGAGCAGCGGCGGAGCGGTCGCGTGCAGGATCGAGACCTTGATTGGCCACGACGGACGGTTGCCCTTGACGAGATTGACGCAGCGGTTGCTAGGCATCATCGTGTCGATCAGCGGCTGTTTTCGGCGCCCGGTCGCCGGGTTGGGTCGGCGAAGGCCGTAGCCGTCGAATTGGCGGCACAATTGGCCGATAGGAACGGCCGGGCTATCGGCGAGCATTACGGGATCGGCGCGACCGCCGTGGGTGCGAATCGTAGGCCGTTATCCATTTTGCCAATACCGGACCTATCCTGCTCTCTCGTTGTAGATTTCATCAAATTCAAGTGAAATAGCCCTTGCTTGTACCCGCAATCCGCAAGAAAATGACGAATGCCCTTCTTTTGGTAGCGGGGCGTGGGCGTGTTTCGCTGTCAGTGGGGCGGATTCAGGGTCTCGCGAAACTTCTTGAATCTGCCGGCGATCATCGATCAACAGGAGCATCCAATGAGTTCATCAGCGCTTGAGAAACGAGTCGCCGCACTGGAGGAAGAATTGGCCAGGCTGCGACGCAAAATCGAAACGGCCGAAACCACGCGACCATGGTGGGAGAGTATCGCCGGAACTTTCGAAAAGGACCCGGTCTACGAACAGGCCATGAAGATGGGGCGCACGTATCGAAAGTCGCTCAATCCCACCCGTAAACGAAACCAGGACGTATGACCATGCTGGTTCTCGACACAGACCACATGAGCATGTTGGAGTGGGGCGGTGAGGGATCCGCCGGCCTGCGCGAGCGACTGGCCGACGTTGCGCCCGATCAGGTGGCCACGACGATTATCAGTTACGAAGAACAGATGCGAGGTTGGATGGCGTACATCGCCCGGGCGAAATCGATGGCCCAGCAACTGGAAGCCTACCAGCGTCTCCGGCGGCATCTGGAAAACTATCGGCAAGTGCCCGTTCTCGACTTCGACGAGGTCGCAGCCCAAGAGTTCCAACGTTTACAGCATGCCAAAATCCGGGTCGGTACCATGGATCTGAAGATTGCGGCGATCGCGTTATCGCGTGGTGCGACGCTGCTCTCCCGGAACATGGTGGACTTCCGCAAAATCCCGGCATTGAAAGTCGAAGACTGGATAAGCTAAACTGAGCGAACGGGGTTCTTCTTCAAGTCGTACGACTCCTCGCCCGGATGCTTGGACGAACACCAGTATCAGACTTTGCGGCCTTTCGCTCAAGGAGGATGGGCGCGACCTTGCCGTCGCACGGCGCCGCTGTCGCGTCTACGTCCAGGCCTGCCTGACCGAGGACGACGCGCCGCTCCGGGAGGCGATGGCCGCCAGCCGCTACGCAATTGGCGGCACGGCTTTCCTCGCGCGAACCGAAGAGCCGGTCGAGCAGCGGCGGAGCGGTCGCGTGCAGGATCGAGACCTTGATTTGCCGCGGCGGACGGTTGCCCTTGACGAGATTGACGCAGCGGTTGCTGAGCATTATGGCGTCGATCAGCGGTTGTTTTTGCGGCACGGTCGCCCGGGTGGTCGGCGAAGGCCGTAGCCGTCGAATTGGCAGCAAGACTGGCCGATAGGAGCGGCCGGGCTATCGGCGCGCATTACGGGATCGGCGCGACCGCCGTGGGCGCGAATCGTCGGCGGGTATCCGAGCCGTTTTCATATTCCGAGAGAGCGGGCATTCGAACTCTTCAACGTGGTCGCGTTCGGCGACGTTCCTGTCGAAGTGCAATGGCTAGAATATGGAGACATTTCGTACATTTCACGCGGACATGGATAACTTCGAATCGCAACGGAAATAAGGACCGGCCGAAGAATAACTTCCGCAATTAAGCGGGGGTGGCTGGTGGCTGAGCTTGCGAAGCCCCAGCCGATGCCGGATAAGCTGGGGCTTCGCAAGCTCAGCCACCAGCCACCCCAGGAGGAAAACCGGGAAGTTATTCTTCGGCCGGACCTAAGCGGGCCCTCGTTGCCCTACGAGCTTGCGGTCGCCCCTACGCGCTTCCCGTCGTCCTGCGTGTTCACAGAGGCCCTCTCGCGGACAGGTGCCCTTTTGCAGGCCGGTTGTCTCCGCATCCGCGGGAATGTAAACTGATTTTCTGGTCTCGGTTTGAGTTTGGCACTAATTGGAGCAGGACCGATGGCACGCATCAATCTATCGGGAGCCAACGGAATAGTCGTCCTTGTGGCCGTTCCCTTTGCATTGGGAGCTTTTGGCGGTTACTCGGCCCCGAAACCGGAATGGCAAGTCTCCATGTTCGCCTTTTTCTTCGGAATAGGGGCTATTTGTAGCTCAATCATGTTCTTGATTGACTACCGACGAAACGCAAACGCAAGAAAAGAGGCTGAGGGACGAAAAGCCTTGCTGACTGGTTTCGGGTCTCCGAAACGCAAGTCACCTCCATCGCCTAAGACACCAGCAAGGTAGCCTTGGTTATGCCTGACCCGTGATTTGTTGTTTCCGTCTTTCATTTCGTCAATAACTGGTCCTCTTCCCGCCTCGGATCTGTCGGTGTGGACCGGGCCGATGGGGCCGGTGGACCGGTCGGGCAGGAGTACGGAGTACCGAGTGCAGAGTACCGAGTACAGGAGTACCGAGTGCAGAGTACACAGTACCGAGGGTTCAGTCGCAGGAACCAGCAAGGGCGTTCCAAGTGCGCGCGGACGGCATTCTGCGGCCCTTTTCGCTTCCCCTGTTTCTCGAAATCCGGGTTTCTTGCCGGTTGCTCTAACATGGCGGGAGGCAACGCCTTGCGACGCGCCCAGGAGCGACCGACCCGAACGCGAGCGAGATCGGGTGCCTCAAAGCGGCCGCTCAAACGTACTAATATGCACGAGATCAAGGAAAAGAAAATGGGGGGAAGAAGATGACAAAGGGAGGAACATGGATTTCATAAAAGGCTATTTCAAGATCGGACACGCAGGCTGGAAGCCTACGCTACAGGCCCGATTGGGCAAAACGGGCAAGAAGCCCCACGTCGGTGGCATGCATGCCGGCCACGCGGTTCCGCTTGCCGAAAAGGGTATATCGGGTTTACTCAGGGCCGAAGGCCCGCAGCTCTTCCAGCGAAAGGCGCAGCCCTGCAAACGAGGCCCACAGAGCATCCCTGGCCCAACGGGCTAATGGTTCGCCGAGCTGAAGAGAATGGCTGGCCCGTTGGGCCGATAGAAGGACTGAGGAGGCGACGACTTAGGACCGGCCGAAAAATAACTTCCGCAATTAAGCGGGGGTGGCTGGTGGCTGAGCTTGCGAAGCCCCAGCCGATGCCGGATAAGCTGGGGCTTCGCAAGCTCAGCCACCAGCCACCCCGGACCTTACCAGGGCTTCGCCCTTCGCTGGATAAACGGCTGGGCCTTCGGCCCGAATAGTTTCGTACGGAAAATTCGCTGCCAATTCCATCGTGGGAGGTGCATTTGCCCTGATTTCCCGACGGCGAAGTGCGCAGGAGCCCGTAAGACGCCGAAAACGCTTCCCCGGTTTGCGACCCCGGGAGCAGAGAATATGGAACCGGCCAGAAACCAGAGCTGGAAAACGCGGGGAAAGCCTGACTTCGGACCACATCGTGCTGGAGCGCACGGAAGGCCGCAAACGGCCTTGATCACAACCTTGCCAACTGCTAGCACTGCTTTCATTGTTTGGGTGGCTAGCAAGGTTGCCTAATGAATCGAGACAAGTTAGAGAGGGCCATCGGCGCAGATTATCAGGCAGCGTGGAAGCGACAGGAGCTTCCCCACCAGTGGGGATATTAGGCATTTCGCTGGGCAATCCGCGGCCGGGCTGGCAATGACAGGCGTTTCAGGAGCCAGCCGAAAAGGTCGCGCGGCGTGCCGCCGTAGAAGCGGCTGGCTGCAGTGCTGCCATCTTCACGTCGCACGGCGTAGTTATGCAAGACCGTTAATGCTTGCAACTTCCGCGCGGTCAAGTGGTGCAAGGCATGATGCCTCAGCGATAATTGCCCGTTGCGTCCTTCCACGCAGGAACTGCTCCGCTGAAAGAAATCGGCACACTGCCGGGCCTTGGTTTCCAGATCGGCCTGGAGATCGCAAGGCAGCGTCCCCCATAGGCCGTCCGGGGAACGAGCGCGCGCCAGCACCTCTGCGGCAAGTATCCGCAAGCGTTGCTTCTCGGCGGCAGTGTGAGCTTTCTCGGCGACGCGGCATAAGTAGTAGGCTGGAATCAAGTCTTGTTGCATCCACTGCTGGACCGCGGGACTGTATCCCCATTCCCTCTGTCGCGAGGCAACCATGGCCCAAAAGAAGGCGATGGTCGCCTGCATGGAATCCAAAACGCGACGCGCTTTGGCGAGCTTATCGCAGGCATGTGACGAAAGGCCCGCTTCGGCCGCCACTTGGTCGAGCGTGTCGAAGTGCCCCGCCAGTCGTCGGCCCACCTCCTCGGCGGCGAGTGATTGGCCCGTTTGTAGATCCACGGGATGATAGTCGCGTCCCAATCCTTGCCGTGCCGCTTGGGCACGCTGTTGCCTTGCTTGGCAAGTGTCGACTCCTTCTTGCGCCGCGGTCTCTGCCCGCTGGGCACGCTCCAGCAGCACATCGACCAGGGGATCGGGCGAGCCCTTTTCTCGGCGGGAATCACTTTTCGCCCGCAATTCAGCGGTTTTCTCCTGTCGCTCCTCCAGTTCCCGGATGGCGGCCCGCGTCTGGCTCGCCAAGGCTCCGCTGGTCGCCTTGACCGTATCGTACTGCACGTGAAACAGGTCCGGCGAGTGATGGGCCCCCAGGGAGGTTTCGGTGTGTGCGATAATGGCTTTGGCCGCATCACTGGTCACTTGGAAGACGGTGACCGGCAGCGCAGCGAGCTTGGCAGAGGTACACTGCTCCCAGGTCGCCGCATCTCGTTGCGGTTGGTACTGTTCCACGAGGATGAAGTTCGATACCGGCTCGATGGCTACCAAACAGATTTGAGGATGAAAGGTCTCATCCTCGCAGAGCGAGATCTCGCGGGGCGGCATTTGCTTGCCCAGTCGCGCGTCCTCTCCTTGACCGAAACGGATTAAGAGCGACTCCAACTCCTCCGCCGCTGCTTGTTGCGCTCCGTAAGACGCGGCGACGAACTCGCTTAGACGGCTGAGGTCAAGAAACCAGCACAAATTGCGCAGCCCGCAATCGTTGGCTTCGACAAAGACCAAACGAGCAGCCGCCATCAGTTGATGGAGAAATTCGCTTCCTTCAGGACTTTCGAAAAACCGCACTGTGCGTTCCGGCCACGAACTACGGCTGACTAGCGTTTGTTCTCGGTTGATCCAGTAGTTCAAGGTTCTCGCCGGGACACTCAATTGGCCTGCGATCCGGCGAGGCGAGGCCCAGGGCGAGTGCAAGCTCTTGAACTGGGCCATGGTGTTGGCCACCCCCCGCCGGGAGCGAACAGACCGTTCTTGTGGGCAGCACGGCGCGGTACAATTCGACGTGGCATCCATGGTTTGGGCTCCTTCAATGTGGGTTCTAAAACATTGAATACCCAACCTGGGTGCCAATCAAGAAGCTAGCTTTGCTAGCAGTTGGCAAAGTTATGATCAAGGCCGCCGCAAACGCACTTAACTGCTTGATGGAAAACAACTTGCGAATATTCCGGCGGACCACGTCGGTGCGGTGCGGGCCACTCGTGATCCGGGCGGGGAGCGGGGAAAGCAGAGTACAGAGTGCAGAGCGCGGAGTACGCAGTGCAGAGTACAGAGTGCGGAGTGCAGAGTATGGAGTGCAGGAGTACGGAGTGCAGGAGTACGGAGTGCAGACTACCGAGGGTTCAGTCGCAGGAACGAGCAAGGGCGTTCCAAGTGCGCGCGGGCGGCATTCTGCGGCCCTTTTCGCTTCCCCTGTTTCTCGAAATCCGGTTTTTTCACCGGTTGCTCCAACATGGCGGGAGGCAACGCCTTGCGACGCGCCCCGGAGCGCGCGACCCGAATGCGAGCGAGATCGGGTGCCTCAAAGCGGCCGCTCAAACGTACTAATATGCAGAGATCAAGGAAAGGAAAATGGGGAAAAAGATAACGGAGAAGAATGATTTCATTTTCCTTTCCACCATCTTCCTTTCCACGAATTCAAGAATCGAGAACAAGTCCGTTTCAGGCAAGTCGGGCAAGAGCCCCTCGTCGGTAGCGTGCGCTGGCCACATGGTTCCGCTCGCCGAAAAAAGGTAAATTCGCCGCGGTTTCCATGATGGGGGTGCATTTGCCCTAATGTCACAAACGGACTGCACAATCACAAGAGGGGTGGGGAACTCGCGTTTCTCGGCCGAAAACCGCAATTCCTGAAAACCAACGCCGGGAGGGCGCGAAAAAGGACCATCACGTACTGGACCAGCCCAAATGGACTCTTTCGCTCGTTGATGCTGTTTATGTTTTCCATTAGAGGGGACGGAAGAATCGCGGTAAGACAAGAAAAGAAGAAGATCAAGGAAAAGAAAATTGGGGAAAAGAAAATGACAGACGACGTTGCGACGGCCGGGGATTCTCGGATCCTACTTCCCGCTTTCCACCTGATCGAAAAGCACCTTGTTCAGCCGACCCTGGTCGTGGCTGCACACGCCGAGGCCGAGATAGATCGGTCCGGACATGGGGATCTCGGCCTTGCCGTGCAGCTTCCATTGGCGACCGTCCGGCGACACGTAGCCGGCGATCGTGGAACCGACGCGGGTAATCTTCAGCCAGCGCTGCTGCGCATTGCCCACGTTTTCGCAAGGCCCGCCGGACTCGCGGCGATAGACAAAAGTGCAGCCGCGATTCGGCGTCAGGGCCATCATGGCCATCGGCGCACCGGGCTCCAGGCTCTGCCGGATCATCACGCCGAAACGGGCCCATTCATGCGTGTCTTCGAAGGTCGCCACGTGGACCACCAGCGAGGCGTTGCCGGACCGCGTTTGATAGACGAAGTTCAGCCCGTCGGCGGAACCCCACAGATCATTGCCGCTGCCGGAAACCGTGAAAGTCCTCGCGCCGGGGTTGTGGCTGGCCTGGCCGCGCCGCCCCACGACGCCGATGTCGGTGGCCTTCCAGCCCTCGGGCAACGGCTTGGCCTCCAGCACGGCGGCGACGGCCGCCGAAGCGGCGCTTTCCGCCGCATCGCTCATGGCGGAAACGACGTAGCAGTAAGTCGCCCCATTGGTCACGGTGTCATCGGTGAAGGTCGGCGCCACGAGCGAATCAGCCACCACCGCGAACGGGCCGGCGGAGGTCGCCGCGCGCTTGACGCGATAGTCGCCGGCCCCCGGCACGGCATTCCAATTCAACACGACCCGCCGATCGCCCGCGGTGCAGCGCAGATCGGTCGGCGCCGGCGGGGCGCATGGGGCGTGGCGGAAACGGACTGCGACCGTGCCCCGGCGCTCGTCGCTCCCAGCGCGGAGACCGCGTAGGAGTAGGAAGTGCCGTTGTCCACGTCGTGATCCACGTAGGCAACCTCCGCCAGCGGCGAGGCCGGCGCGCGGCGTGCGCGATCGCCGGGCGTGCGCTGCACTTCGTAGGCAGTCGCGCCGGGACTGGCGGCGAAGGTGAGCGTCACTTGCCGGTTGCCGGCCACGGCGACGAGCCCTTCCGGCGGCGGGGCCGTGCCGACCGTGATGGCCGCCGATGCGGACTCGGCGCTCTGGCCCTCGTCGTTGCCGGCCGAGACCGTGTAGTAATAGGTCTGCCCGTTCTGAAGCCCGGTGTTGCAATAGGTCGAAAGGGCCTGCACCGTTGCGACTATCTCAAACGGGCCCGCGGCCTGTCGGGCCCGCCGGATCGTGTACTGCGCCGCGCCGGCGCTGCCGGCCCAATGGAGCGTCGCCTGGCCGTCGCCCGGCGTGACGGTAAGGCCCGTGGGCGGATAAGGGACGTGCGGTTTCTCCGGCTCGAGTTGGTATTGCACCGCGTCGCCCGGCCCCAGCTCGAACGCCAGGTCCAAGGTCGGGCCGGCGTGGAGCGTCACGTCCTTGCGGGCCTGGGCGTAGGTCTCGCCCGCTCCGAAGCGCGGGCCGCGATACGTCCCCCGCTGCGGCATCGTCACCCGCACTTCCACCGTCTGCGGACGGTTCTCGAAATTGACGCAGTTCAGCAGCACGCGCGTGGACGTTCCGCCGCTGCCGGGCAGGGCGGGCAGGGCGGCCGTATCAACCGCGCGGAAGTAGACCAGCCGTCCGTGGAGGGCGTCGGCGTTGAGATAGACATAAGGCAGCGGCGCGCCGTGCGTGGCGTAGGCCAGGGCCAGCCGGCGATAGGTCTTCAGCCGGCTGTCTTCGCCTTTCATGCCGGGAAAGGCCCGCAAGGTGGTCGGGTGCTTCGCGTCGAAGGGGCCTTGAAACAGCCCGAAATCATCGAAGATCGCCGCGTGCTGCATCGTCCGCTCGACCACGGCGAGGTGGGCCCGCAGGATGCGGTCGAAGGCCTGCACGTGAGGCTGGGTCGAGGCGAACCGCGTGCCGTTCTCCTCCGAGTGCCAGTTATTGGTACCGGTTTCCGTCGTGAGGTACGGCTTCGGCCAGCCGTCGTCGACGCCGCCGAAAGTCTTGAGATTCTCCACGAAGCTGCCGCCGCGATTGTCGGCGTAGGAGAAGCCGTAGGAATGGCCGTTGGTGGCCTGGCAGAGGGCCTCGACGCGGCGGCGATTGGCCGGCATCGGCATCCCAGTTGACGGGCGTCCCGCGTCCGCCGCCATAGGCCCAGCCGGGGGCCAGGGTTTTCACGTGCGGCGGTTTGACCTGGTTCACCCAGCGCGCGACGTTCAGCGTCTCCGCCATGCCGCCGCCGAACATGCAAGGCTCGTTGGCGATCTCGTACCACTGCACGTAGTTGCCATAAGCGGCAAAGAACTTCGCAATGGCGTCTTTCTTCTCCGGCGGCATGGAACCGTCGGGCCGGTTATGGAAGTGGCCCGAACTGACATGATCGGCCGCGACGGTCATGTTCCAATCGCGGAGCAGTTCCAAGTATTCCAGGCGGCGGGGCTGAAGGTGGCCCACGTCGAACCAGAAATCGGCGCGGATCGTGTTGCCGCAGTAGGCGATGCCCAGCCACTCCAGCGCCACGGGGGCCAGCCGCAGCGTGTCGTCGTTGACGAAGAAATCGTTGGCGCTGTGCTTGAGCGTCGTGCCCAGGTAGGCCACGGCGCCGTGGATCGGCTCGCGGGCCGGCGCGGCCGGGGCTTCCAGTCGCAAGTAGTCCCACTTCCACCAGAGCCGCCGATCGACGCTGGCGTCGCTCCACAGCGGGCGGCACGATTTGAGCGTCAGCACGTTGCGGCCGACGGCCAACAGTTCCCGCGGGATGTACAGTTGATAGGTCTTTTTCCAGGGGAATGCCGAGCCGGTTTCCGCCGTCCCCCAAAGCTGGATCAGACCGGCCATCAGGCCATTGGAGAAGACGGCCATCTGCGGGCCGTTCTTCGTGGCGTCGAGCAGCTTGAAGGAGAACAGCACGCCGTGCGGCGGCAGGGCGTCCAAGTGATAGACGATCTCCAGTTGGGGATGTTCGGCACCATGCAGACCCTTGCCGGCAGCCGCGGCGACGGCCGGCTCGCTGCGCCCCGCGGCAATCTCGATTTGTCCCGCCGCAGCCCGGTAGTCCACGAATTCGTCGCATTTTTCATCGGCCGTGCCGATCTGCCAGAGCGGCCGTTCGGCCCCGAGCAACTGGGCGGTCATGCTCGCCGCAAGGACCCCGATCCACACGCCTGTTTTCGCTGCTTTCACGTTTGCTTCTCCATGGGTCATCCCATGTTAACCGGCAACGGCGTGGAATTCCAGTTGGCCGGCCGTTCGGCCGGTATTCCGCAACGAGCCCTTTTGGAGTCGAATATTACTTAGAGCGTTCGGAAGAAACGAGCGGGTTGGAGTCCCGGCTTTAGCCGGAGTGCCCTGAAAACCGCCTAAAGGCGGGACTCCAACAATCGCACATTGCATTTCTTCCGAACGCTCTTAGCCGAAACCACGCTTTGCCCCGGCATCTGTTCAAGCCGTTCAGGCCGGGGTAAAATCGACTTTTTCGGCGCGAATCTATAGGAACCTCAGGGATGGCCAAGCATAGCGCTAACGACGGAACGAGGGATCCCGCGTCTCACGAACAAGGCGACGGGGTGCGGCGCATCCTGGAAGAATATCTTTCCGAACTGAAGGCGATTCATGGCATGGGCGGGGGCGTGGCCGAAACGTCCTACTATCCGGCCCTTTCGACGCTTTTCAATGCCGTAGGAAAGACGCTCAAGCCCAAGGTCCGCTGCGTGATGAATCTCCGTAACCTTGGGGCAGGAATGCCCGACGGCGGACTGTTCACGGCCGACCAATTCCAGCGCCAAGCCGACGACGCCCCCAAGGCCGGCCAACCGCCTGCCCGCGGCGCCATCGAGGCCAAGGGAACCAAGCCCGACGTGAAGGCGATCGCCGCAAGCCAGCAGGTCAAGGACTATCTGCAAACTTATGGCATCGTCATCGTGACGAACCTTCGCGAATTCCTGATCGTCGAACGCGGCGCAGGCCGGGCAGCCCGCGGACCGTGAAGCGTTTGCCCTGGCCGACGACGAAAAGGACTTCTGGCAACACAAGGCGGCGCACCCCCGCGCCACGGCCCAGCAGGTGGGCGCGCAATTCGTCGAATTCATCAAGCGGGCTTGCCTTCAGGCGGCGCCGCTGATCAACCCCAAAGACGTGGCGTGGTTCCTGGCATCCTACGCGCGCGACGCGCTGTTCCGGGTCGAGCAACAAAAGCAATTGCCGGCGCTGCAAACCGTCCGCACCGCCCTGGAAGATGCCTTGGGGATGAAGTTCACCGACGAAAAGGGAGAGCATTTCTTTCGCTCCACGCTGGTGCAAACCCTTTTCTACGGCGTCTTCTCGGCGTGGGTCCGCTGGCACAAAGACAACCCCGGTCCGAAGGCGAAGTTCGATTGGCGAACCGCGGAATGGTCCCTGCACGTTCCTTTCATCCGCACCTTGTATCACCAGGTTGCCGACCCCAGCCAGCTTGGACAACTAGGATTGGTGGAAGTGTTGGATTGGGCGGCCGGAGTGTTGAATCGCGTCGATCGGGGCGAGTTCTTCCAGAGTTTCGAGGACGAACACGCGGTCCAATATTTCTATGAACCGTTCCTGGAAGCCTACGACCCCGAACTGCGCAAGGAATTGGGCGTCTGGTACACGCCGCCCGAAATCGTCAAGTATCAGGTGGCCCGCGTGGATGCCGTGTTGCGCGAGGAACTGGACCTGCCCGACGGGCTGGCCGATCCCAACGTCGTCGTCTTGGACCCTTGTTGCGGCACGGGTGCGTACCTGGTCGAGGTGTTGCACAGCATCGCGGCCACGCTCCGCGACAAGGGGGGCGACGCCCTGGTAGCGTCGGACTTGAAAGAAGCGGCAATGAACCGCGTCTTCGGCTTCGAGATCATGCCGGCGCCCTTTGTAGTTTCGCACCTGCAATTGGGGCTGATGCTGCAAGCCCAAGGCGCTCCGCTGGCACACACTAAGAATGAGCGCGTCGGGGTCTATCTGACCAATGCCTTGACCGGCTGGGAACCGCCCAAAGGCCGCAAGCAACAGTTCATGTCCTGGTCCGAACTCCAAGAGGAGCGCGACGCGGCCGAACACGTCAAACGAGACAAGAAGATACTCGTCGTGCTGGGCAACCCGCCCTACAACGCTTTTGCCGGCGTCAGCCCGCAAGAGGAACAAGGACTGGTGGAGCCCTACAAGAAAGACTTGAACAAGCCCGTCAGCCAAGGCGGCTGGGGCATCAAGAAGTTCAACCTTGACGATCTTTATGTCCGTTTCTTCCGCCTGGCCGAGCGCCGCATCGCCGAGATGAGCGGCATGGGCGTGGTGTCGTTCATCTCCAATTTCTCTTACCTGAGCGACCCGTCGTTCGTCGTCATGCGCGAGCGCTTTCTTGCCGAGTTCGACAAGCTTTGGTTCGATTGCATGAACGGCGACAGCCGCGAAACCGGCAAACTCACGCCCGACGGAAAACCCGATCCGTCGGTTTTTTCCACGGATTACAACCGCGAAGGCATCCGTGTCGGAACGGCGATTTGCGTGATGGTCCGGAGAAAGGAACGCGATCGCAAGCCGGCCGTCCTTTTTCGACAGTTTTGGGGGGCATCGAAACGCGATGACCTTTTGGCCTCCCTTGGCAAGCGACGCCGCGGACTGGTGAAAACCGCTCCGGCCCGGCAGAATCGTTTCTCCTTTCGTCCCGAAGACGTGGCCGCGAACTACACGACATGGCCGGCGATCGCGGACCTCTGCGGAATCGCACCGTTGAACGGCATGATGGAGAAACGCGGCGGGGCGCTGATCGACATCAATCGCGATGCCTTGGAATCGCGGATGCGCGACTATTTCGACACGACTCTGTCATGGCATGAGTACCAGGCGCGGCAAACGGCGCTGACCCAGGACGCGGCACGCTGCAACGCGCATGAGGCGCGCGCAAAGGCCGTCAGCGCGGAGCCATTTGACGCCGACCGGTTGCGCCGCTACGCGCTGCGGCCCTTCGAAACGCGTTGGTGTTATTACACGCCGGTGCGCCCTGTTTGGAACGAACCGCGTCCGGCGCTTTGGGCACAATGCTGGCAGAGCAACCGTTTCCTTGTCGTGCGCCCCGCGGGGGTAGCCGCTCCCGAGGGCGTCCCGCTGTACTTCACCGGCGCCTTGGGAGACAACGACGCGCTGCGCGGCCATGCCTACTATGTCCCCCTGTTGCTCAAGAACGGTTCCCGTTTGGAGAAACAAGACGAGGCTTCCCTGTTCGCGGCGCTGGGTGATAGACCCAAGGCGGACGAGCGCGTGGCAAATCTCTCACGTTCCGCGCGACACTTTCTCGAATCGCTCGATTTCGAAAATCCGGACGATCCCAAGACCGCCGAGATACTTTGGATGCACGCGCTGGCCGTCGGTTACAGCCCGGCGTACCTGACCGAAAACGCCGACGGCATCCGCCGCGACTGGCCGCGCATCCCGCTGCCGGCAGGCCGCAAGGCGTTGGAAGCATCGGCGGCGCTGGGCGAGCAGGTCGCGGCCTTGTTGGACAGCGAGGCCGAAGTGCCCGGCGTGACATCCGGGAGGATCGCAGCCATATTCAAGACCATCGGTTCGATAACCAAGGCTGACGGCGGCAGATTGACATGGTCGGCGGCGACCTGACGGTAACCGCCGGCTGGGGACACAAGGGCAAAGAGGGCGTCACGATGCCGGCCAAGGGAAAACTCGTCGCGCGGAGTTACGATGCAGCCGAAGCCAAAGCCTTCGACGCCGAAGCCGCGGTACGCGGCTTGTCCGCCGAGGACGTCCGGCGACTCTTGGGCGAGAAAACCGTTGACGTTTACCTCAACGGCGCGGCCTACTGGCGCAACATCCCCGCGAATGTCTGGGAGTATTACATCGGCGGGTATCAAGTCATCAAGAAATGGCTGAGCTACCGCGAAGATGAAATCCTGGGGCGGGCACTGAAATCCGACGAGGCCCGCGAAGTCATGAACATGGCGCGGCGACTGGCCGCGATCGTACTCTTGCAACCGCTGCTCGACGAGAACTACCAGTCCATAAAGGCCGCGGCCTTCGCCTGGCCGGCGAAGGCCGAAGGGCCGAACGAATCGCGTTAGAGCGTTGGGAAGAAATGCAATTTGCGATTGTTGGAGTCCTGTCACCTTTAGGCGGTTTTCAGGGCATTCCGGCTAAAGCCGGGACTCCAACCCGCTCATTTCTTCCGCACGCTTTTTGGGACGCGGCATCAACCGCGCAGCACCAGGAAGCGGCTGCCTTGCGCGGTGCGGACCAGCAGCAAGACGCCCTTCGCCAGGGACTTCTCGTCCAAGGCTTTGGACAGCTCCTCGACGTTCTTCACGGCGGCGCGGTTGGCGCTCGCGATGACCGTGCCGCTTGCCAGGCCCGCCCGCTCCGCGGCGCTGCCGGCTTGCACGTCGGTCACCACCACGCCTTGCTCCGCATGAATCTGGAGCTTGGCGGCCAGATCGGGCGTGAGGTCTTGCACCTCCATGCCCAGTTTCTCCAGCGTCGAGCCGTGCGTGGCCTTGTCGCCCGCAGCCACCGGTTCGCCGGCCATTTCCGTGGGGCTGACCTTCAACTCCACGCGTTTGCCGTCGCGCAGCACGACCATGGTCTGCTCCTTGCCGATCGGCGACTGCTCGACCAGCCCCTGGAGTTCCTGCGGGCCGGCGACGGCCTTCCCGGCAAACTCCACGATCACGTCGCCGGCCTTGAAGCCGGCCTTGGCCGCCGGGCTGTCCGGACTGATGCCGGCCACCAGCGCCTTCACGGGCTGGCACGCCGAAATGTCGGGCCAAATCCGCGGTCAACGGCTGGATCATCACGCCGAGACGGGCCCGATGAACGGTTTCGCCGTCGGTCAGTTGCTTGGCGACCCACTTGGCGAGGTTGATCGGGATGGCGAAACCGACACCTTCGTTTCCGCCGCTGTTGGAGGAAATCGCGGTGTTGATGCCGATGACTTCGCCGTCGAGGTTCACCAGCGGACCGCCGCTGTTGCCGGGGTTGATCGCGGCATCGGTCTGGATGAAGCTCTCGCGCTCGTTGAGTCCGATTCCGCGCCCCTTGGCGCTGATGATTCCCGCGGTCACGGTGCCTTCCAGTCCGAACGGATTGCCCAAGGCCAGCACCCAATCGCCGACTTCCACTTCATCGCTGTTGCCCAGCTTCGCGGCCGTGAGGTTGTCGGCGCCCTCGATGCGCAGCACGGCCAGGTCGGCCTTCGGGTCCGCGTGGACCTTGGTGGCCTTGTACTCGCGGCCGTCGTGCAGGCGAACCGTGATCTCGCGGCCGTCGCGAACAACGTGGGCGTTGGTGAGGATCACGCCCGAGGCATCGATAATCAGCCCGGAGCCCAAGCCGCTTTGGCCGTGGCGCGGAACCCGCGGCATATTCTTGAAGAACTTCCGCAGTTCCGGCACGTTGCCGAACGGCCCGAACGCGTCGTCATCGTCAGGCATCTGTCCTTCCAGCTTGACGGGCAGGGCAGACTCGCTCTTGATCATGACCACCGCCGGCTGAACGGCCTTGACCGCCTCGCGGAAACCTTGCGACAGCGCCCGTGCGGGGGCTGCGGCCTGATTCTTGTTCGCATTGGGCATGACCGCGCCAATGCTTGCCAGCGATGCCGCGAGCACCAGCCCGCACAGCACCGGCACGACGACTCGAAATGGTCGCCGATTCCACACATCACTTTTCAGAAAACTCATTGTAATCACCTTTCAGATCGTAGCGCGGCACGGCACGCTCCAAGACGCCTTGGGCGGCGCCGGCCGCAGGTTGGAACAAATGGAAAAAAGGCCGCATTGACCGCCGCCGCCAGAACGGCGCCGGCCGCTAGCACTATCAATGCGGCCAGGCAGGACATTAAAGCCCGACGCGCAAGGCTTTGCGTGATTCCCGAAGGCGTAGGCTTTCCGCGCTCCGTGACGCACATTCCTCGCTTGCGCCTCGGGCTTCCATGGCCATTGGCAAAACGTGTCAGCTATGACCGCGGGCAGCATAAAGCACAGCTTGTGCCAAACCACGCGCGGCAGGCGGAACAGGCGGCAAATACGGAGAAATCACCAGCGGAATAGCCATCGCCGTCTGTCGCGCCGCAGTCCTGGCGCGCGGCAAAGTACCCCGGCGGGGCAAAACGCCACAGTCCGTACTGCCCTGCGCATGGCCCAAGTCATGCAATTGGGTTAAACCGTATTTCCCGCATCGCAGCGCGGAAATCACTTGGAGTGCCTGAAAATGACAAGGCAACGGAATGAATTCCGCCGTGCGCAGGTCCGTCGCCGCGGCCAAGCGTGGTAGAATAGAAGGATGATCGAAGTCCAGGGATTGACCAAGCATTACGCCGACCTCCGCCGCGGCCGATTCGTCGCGTTGGATGGGCTGAGTTTTCATGCGCTGCCCGGCCAAATCTACGGTCTTCTGGGCCCCAACGGAGCGGGAAAGACCACCGCCCTGCGGATCCTCAGCACCGTGCTGCGGCCCACCGACGGCACGGCCCGCGTCAACGGCTACGACGTGGTCCTGCAACCGTCGCAGGTCCGCCGCCAGATCGGCTTCATGTCGGCCAATACGGCCGTTTACGACCGCATGACCGCCTGGGAGATGGTCGAGTATTTCGGCCGCCTCCACGGCCTGCCGCCCGCCGAACTGACCGAGCGCATGGAATCGCTCTTCGAGAAGTTCAAGATGAACGACATCCGCGACGTGCTGGGGGCGAAGATGTCGACCGGCATGCGGCAGAAGGTGTCGATCGCCCGGGCCATCGTCCACGACCCGCCGGTGCTGATCTTCGACGAGGCCACGGCCGGGCTCGACGTGCTGGTGGCGCGGGCCTTGCTGAACCGCGTGGCCGAACTGCGGCGAAAACGGCAAGTGCATCATCTTCTCCACGCACATCATGCGCGAGGCCGAGAAGCTCTGCGATCGCCTGGCGATCATGCACCGCGGCCACATCCTGGCCGAGGGCACGCTGGAACAGCTCCGCGAAGAGCATGGCGAGCACGACCTGGAAGAGATCTTCTTCCAACTGATTTCCCGGCACGAACAAACGCTCGCGCCGGCCGCCGAACACGACCTGGTTTGATCGGGCGAACATGAATTTTACGAACGTCAGACTGATTCTCGCCCGCGAAGTCCGCGACCAGTTGCGCGACCGGCGGACGCTGTTCATGATCTTCGTGCTGCCGATCCTGCTCTATCCGCTGCTGGGGACGGCCTACTTCCAGATGGTCCAGTTCCAGACGCGGAACGCGATGACGGTGCTGGTCGTCGGCGGCGGGCAACTGGCCTCCGCGCCGACGCCGCTGATCGAAGGCGCCGGCTTCTCGCCGCAACTGTTCTCGGACGGTCCCCGCGGCGCCGAGTTGCTGAAGCTGGAGATGGCGCCCGAGGAGCCGCCTTCCGGCCGGCGACACGGCCGACGACCAGGCGGCCGAGGCGGGCCGACTGGTGCAAGCCAAGAAATTCGACGCGGCCCTGGTCTTTCCGCCCGATTTCGCCAAGCGGCTGGAGGCCTATCGCAAGGCCATCCATGACGACGCGGCGCGGCAGCTCGCCGAGAGCGAAGCCGTCGCCGCATCCCGCGCAGCCGGGCGAGCGGGAGCCTGGTCGAGATCCCCCGGCCCAAGATCATCTATACCACGGCGAACGAACGATCGCTGATGGCCTACAACCGGCTGACGGCGGTGCTGGACCGCTGGACGGAAGAGGTCGGCAAGACGAACCTCGTGGCCGGCGGCATGCCCGCCCAGGCGGTGCGGCCCTTCGAGGTCGACAGCTCGAACCTGGCCGGCGAATCGGCGAGCAAGTCGACGAACATCTGGTCGCGGATGCTGCCCGTGATGCTGTTGCTGTGGGCGATGACCGGCGCGTTCTATCCGGCGGTCGACCTGTGTGCCGGCGAGAAGGAACGCGGCACGCTGGAGACCTTGTTGAGCAGCCCTGCCGAGCGGAGCGAAATCGTGCTCGGCAAACTGCTGACGATCATGGCCTTCAGCATGATCACGGCGGCCTTGAACCTGGTGAGCGTGGGAATCACCGGCTGTCTGATCTTCCGCCAGATGGAGAACTTCGGCGGACCGCCGCCATTGGCCGTGCTGTGGCTGTCGCTGGCCCTGGTCCCGGTGTCGGCCTTGTTCAGCGCGCTGTGCCTGGCCCTGGCCTCGTTCGCCCGCAGCACGAAGGAAGGCCAGTACTACCTCATGCCGCTGTTGATGCTCTCGCTGCCGATGGCCGTGCTGCCGATGAGTCCGGGCGTGGAACTGAACCTGGGCAACAGCCTGATTCCGATCTCCGGCATGGTGCTGCTGCTGAAGACGTTGCTGGAAGGCTCCTATCTCCAGGCCTTGCAATACCTGCCGGTCGTGCTGGCCGTGACGATGGCCGCCTGCTGGCTGGCCGTCCGCTGGGCGGTGGAGCAGTTCAACACCGAGTCGGTGATCTTCCGCGAGAGCGAGCGGTTCGCCGTCGGCCTCTGGCTGCGGCACCTGATGCGCGACCGCGAGCCGACGCCTTCGGCCGCCGAAGGGCTGTTCTGCGGCGTGATGATCCTGGTCGTGAGCTTCGTCTTCCGTTCCTCGGTCGCGCCGCCGCCGGGTTTCGACGGCTTCGCCCGCGTGACCCTGGTCTTGCAACTGGCCGTGATCCTTGCCCCGGCGCTGTTGATGGCGGTGATCCTTACGAGCAGTCCGCGGCAGACGCTGCTGCTGCGCTTGCCGCGCTGGAAGATGGTTCCCGCGGCCGCGGTGCTGGCGGTGGCCATGCACCCGTTCATCATGGCCTTGAACTCGTTGATCATGCATCTCTACCCGATCGCGCCCGAGATGAAACGGCCATCGACGACTTGCAAACGAAGTTCGCCTCGGCCGACCTGGGGTTGCTGATCCTCTGCGTGGCCGCGGTGCCGGCGGTCTGCGAAGAACTGGCCTTTCGCGGCTTCATCCTCTCCGGATGCCGCAATCTGGGCAACAACTGGCGGGCGATCGTCGTCAGCGCGATCTTCTTCGGCGTCACGCACGGCTTCCTCCAGCAATCGATCAACGCCTGCCTGCTGGGACATCGTGTTGGGCTACCTGGCCGTGAAGAGCGGGAGCCTGCTGCCCGGCGTGGTCTTCCATTTCCTGCACAATGCGATGATGGTCCTCAGCGCGAAGGTCACGCCCGAGTTGATCGACCGCGTTCCCGGCCTGGGTTTCCTCGTGCAACCCGGCGGCGACGGCCCGGCCTACCAATGGCCCGTTTACCTCTTTGGCGGCGTGACGAGTCTCGCCCTGCTGGGCTGGTTCACCTGGTTCCCCGAGGCGCGGAGCCCCGAGGACATCTTGCAGGAGGTCTTCGAGCAGTCGACACGCGAATCGTTGCGCGACGAGCTGGCCGATGGCCTTCCGGTTGCTTGAACTTCACTTGCTGTAGTTTTCCTCTGATGGCCGTTGCCCCGATCCCTTCGACGCGTAGTCTGCGGGCCCGCTGGGTCTTTCCCGTGGCCGGGCCGCCGTTGCGCGACGCCGCGGTGACCATTTCCGAAGGCCGGATCGTGGCCGTCGGCAGTCCGCCCCGCGACGTGCCCAGCGAAGACCTGGGCCACGCGGCCATCGTGCCGGGCCTGGTCAATGCCCATACGCATCTGGAATTCAGCGATCTGGCCGGTCCGATCGGCCGCCCGGGCATGGGTTTCGTCGAGTGGCTCGGCAGCGTGATCGAGCATCGCGCCAACCTACCGCCACTGGGCAAGGGCCGTAGCGTGAAGTCAAGCGATGCGCCGGCCCACCAAGACACGCTAATCGGCTCATCCATAGCTCAGGGTCTGCGGGAGAGTGTTCGTCACGGCGTCACCACGATCGGCGAGATCGCACAACCGGGCGGAAACCATAACGCCTATCTTGCCTCGCCCTGCGACGGCACGATTTTCCTGGAATTGATCGCCCCGCGGGTCGAGCGCATGGAAGCCGCCTTGGAAGCGGCCGGGAAGCACGTCATTGAAACACGACGTTGGCAACCGGGCTTGAGTCCGCACGCCCCCTACACGGTTCATCCCGAATTGCTTGCCCGGGCCGTGGATCTGTCCGTCGCGCATGCGATACCGCTGGCCATGCACCTGGCCGAATCGCCCGAGGAGATCGAATTCCTGCGCGACGGCCGCGGACCGTTTCGCGAGATGTTGGAATCACGCGGCGCCTGGGATCCGACCGCCCGGCCGCTTGGCGCTCGGCCGCTGGACGAACTTCGGCTGCTCGCTGGTGCCCATCGGGCGCTAGTAATTCATGGCAACTATCTCGACGACGAAGAGATCGAACTGCTTGGCCGGCAGCGGCGGCAGATGGCCGTGGTTTACTGCCCGCGGACGCACGCCTGGTTCGGTCACGCCCGCTATCCGCTGGAGAAGCTGTTGGCGGCCGGCGCGATCGTGGCCCTGGGGACCGACAGCCGGGCCTCGTCGCCCGACCTCAGCCTGTTGGCCGAGATGCGGCACGCGGCACGCGCGTTTCCCGCCATGAACCGCGCGACGATCCTGGAACTTGGCACGCTCGGCGGCGCGCGGGCGTTGGGCCTTGACTCACAGATGGGCACCTTAGAGCCCGGCAAGCGGGCCAACTTGACCGCTGTCGCCCTGCCGGAAGACGCTGCGGCCGATCCGCACGAATTGCTTTTGGACGCGGCCGGCGCCGTGGTCGCAACCTGGGCCCATGGAAATCGCGTATTACCGCGGCATGAGATATTCTCACAGTAACCCGAAGCGTAAGCGAGGTTCTCCTCGTTTACGCTTCGGATTACGATTGATCTACTTTCATGCCGGGGTAATATGATACCTGTTCGTCAGTTGATCTTCCATTGCAGAATACCGCCGGAGAACTTGGGCTGCAGCCGCACTTCCAACCGCAAGCCACGGGTCGTGACCGGTGTGAAGTCGACGCGGTTGAACTGGTCGCGATTCACGCCGTAACTGCCCGCGCCTTCGACCGGCTTCCACTGGTCGCCGTCCTTAGCGAGCAGCCGCCAGCTTCGCGGCACGCGACAGCCGCCGTGCCCGGTGTCGTCGAACCAATAGAGCTCGACGCTGGAAACCCTGGTCGGCTGGTCGAAATAGCGATCGACCCATTCGCTGGTGCCCTTGTGGTCCCACCAGGTCAGGCGGGGAATCTGCTTGTCGGCCGAGTTCTTCGGCACGTGGCTGGCGAAACAGGCCTCGACGCTGTCGGACGGAAAACACCAAGAGGCGTCCCACGCCGCCGGCTTCGTGCGGAACCACACGGTCATCTCGTTCGGACCGCGGTTCTCCCACAGGCAATACGGAATCGTGGTGATCGCTTCACCCTTTCCGGTCGGCAAGATCTTCACCGCCACGATGCCGCCCAACAGGTCCGGCCGCTGGACGACCTCGAACCGCGCGTCCTTGCTCAGCACCTTGTTGAGCACCTTGCCGCCGTTGTCCCTGCCTTCGGCGCAATAGACCAGCGGACCGCGCTCGATGGCGTACTTGTCCACGTCGTCCTGCACCGCCGCATGGGCCGCTACCCGCCGTACCGGCATCGGCAGGTCCAACTCGATCTTGTCGCCGGCCTGCCAGGTGCGATGGATCTGGGCGAAACCCTTTTTGAGCGTCAACGCGACGGGCTGGCCGTTCAGCGCCAATTTGACCTCGGGCTTCAGGCCGTCGTCATAGCGATAAAGGTCGCTCGGCACCGGTTCGTTGCGGGCCCAGCCGGGGATGCGCACGTTGAGCGTGAAGGCCGCCTTCGTCTGCGGCGTGACGGTGATGGTCACCTTGCCGTCCCAGGGATAGCGTGTCTCTTGCCGCAGTTCGACCGGCGTCTCGGCCACGACCAGCCGCGCCGTCCCGGCGGCAAACAGGTTGACGTACGCCTCGCCGTCGCGCGTGGCATAGAAATAACCGGCCAGTTCCGGCAGGAAACGGACCACGTTGACCGGGCAGCAGGCGCAGCCGAACCACGGGCTGCGCATGTAGCCGGCGCCGCTGGCCAACGGGTTCGGGTAGAAGAACTCGCTGCCCGTCAGGGCCACGCCCGAGAGGAAACCGTTGTAGATGACCCTTTCCAGCACGTCGAGGTACTTGGCGTCGCCGTGCAAGAGGAACATCCGCTGGTTCCAGAGGGCGTTGGCGATCGCCGCACAGGTTTCGTTGTAGGCGGTGGCATTGGGCAGTTCGTAGTTTTCGCCGAAGGCCTCGCCGGCGTGCCGGGCGCCGATGCCGCCGGTAAGGTAAAGCTTCTTGGCCACGACGTTTTCCCAGATGCGGTCGATGGCCTTGGTGTACGCCTCGTCGCCGGTCAAAGCGGCCACGTCGGCGACACCGGCGTAGAGATAACCGGCACGGACGGCGTGGCCGACGGCCTCGTCTTGCTCCACGACCGGCTTGTGGTCCTGGTTGTAGGCGCCGTAGAGCTTGTGGGTCTCGGCCCGGCCGCGGATGTCGATCAGGAACTTCGCCAGGTCGAGATACTTCGCGTCGCCGGTCACGCGATAGAGCTTGGCCAGGCCGATCTCGATGACCTGGTGCCCGGGCGGGTTCTGGATTTTGCCCGGCCCGAACTCGCGGACAATCAGGTCGGCGTTCTTGATCGCCACGTCGAGCAGCGTCCGCTTGCCGGTGGCCTGGTAATGGGCCACGGCCGCTTCATACAGGTGGCCGACGTTGTAGAGTTCGTGGCTGGAGGCCTCGTTGACCCAGCGGGCCTTGCCCGACATGCCGGGCATCTTTTCCGGAGGCAAGAGCCGCCGCGCGGTGTACAGGTATCCGTCCGGCTCCTGTGCCGCGGCGATCTTCGCGATCAGGTCGTCCAGGTACTTGTCGAGTTGCGGGTCGGGCGTCAGGGCCAGCGAATAGGCGGCGCCCTCGATCACCTTGTAGACGTCGGAATCGTCGAACGGAATGCCGCGGAATTCGCCTTTCATCAGCCCGCCGGCCTTGGCGAAGTTGTCGATGCGGCCGGTTTCCTCGCACTTCTGGAAGTCGTACCGCACGGTGACCTTGCGGTTGGTCTCCATCCGCGGCCGCCAGAAACCGTCTTGCACGCTGACGGCGGTGAAGGGCACGGGCTGAATCGGATAATCCTTGGGCGGCGCGGCCAGTGCGGTTGTCGATACCAGGCAGACGGGCGCGAGGAACTTGGCGAGGGCATTCATAGTGGTTGTGGCTTTCAGGTGGAATTTCCCATTTTCAACTGAGTCACTTCGGCAACTCAAGAACGACGATGCCTCTGTCATATCCGTTGGCGCCCGTGATAGCCTCCTGACGCAGGATCTTGGCGATGGGGAATGCCTGGCGTAGCTGGTCCACGTACTTCGCGAACCCGAAGACGTCGGCGTTCGCGTAAGTGATTCGCGCCCCCGGTCGAGCCAGCCGCTGCATCTCCGCCAACGTGGTCGACGACAAGGGAGCGTCCCGCATCGAAATGTCGCTGGCGACCCGCGCAGGCAACGTCGACGTGAGCGGACGTCCGTGGGCATGCACGGCTTCCGTGGCATAATCCGCAAAACCGGCTGTCTCCCCTTCGCCGTAGATGTTGATGGCGCAGCCGGTGCCAACCGGATTCAGCGGCGTGGCCTCCGGGGTAAACAAGTCTTGCGTATGCGGAGCAGGGACGTCGCTTTGCCGGGCGTCCAGCGTCCGGGCGGACCTGTATCCGCACAGGCGGCTCACAATGGCTGCCGGGATACGTCGCGATAATAGGCGTCCCTGCCCAAATGCGGGCGAGCTGAAAGGCGCAACGGCCGTCGCCAGCAACAGTATCGCCACCCCCAGCACGCGCTGCCTTGTGATGCTTGTCGTCCTGCTCATGCAAACTCGCAAGTCGTTAAGTTCAGAAAACACAAGAAAAGCCGGCGAGCCGTCAAGGTCGCTGGCTTGAAAGCCGAGGCATGGGTGTCCGCACTTTGCTCGAAAACCGCTCTTCAGAAGCATTCGTTTTCCCAGAAGAAACCGGACATTTCCTTGATTTCGTCTGTCCCACGGTCCTTGCTCCGCTTCAGCCTTACTCGTCGCCCAGTAGTCCGGGATCAGAGCGCCTCGCAGACCAGATCGCCGATTTCCCTAGTGCCATGGCCCATCTTGCCGGCGGCCTGACTCTTCATCTTCGTGCCGGTGACCGATTGCACGGCCTTCATCACCCGCTGGCCGGCCTGGGGGTAGCCGCTCTGCTCCAACAGCATGCTGGCGGCGTTGATGGCGGCAATGGGGTTGATGACGTTCTGGCCGGTGTACTTCGGCGCGCTGCCGCCCATCGGCTCGAACATGCTCAGCCCGCCGGGATCAGGATTGATGTTGCCGCCCGCCGCCACGCCCATGCCGCCTTGCAGAATGCCGGCTAGGTCGGTGATGATGTCGCCGAACATATTCGTGGTCACGATCACGTCGAAGTACTCGGGGTTCTTCACCATCCACATGCAACAGGCATCGACGTGGTTGTAGTCGGGCTTGATGTCGGGATATTCCTTGGCCACCTCCTGGAAGGTGCGCCACCAAAGGTCGTGGCCGTAGGTCAAGACGTTGGTCTTGGCCACGAGCGTAAGCTGCTTCTTCTTATTCCGCTTGCGGGTGAAATCGAAGGCCCAGCGGATGCAGCGCTCGCAGCCCTTGCGGGTGTAGACGGCCGTCTGCGTGGCGACTTCGTCGGGCGTGCCCTTCTTCAGCCAGCCGCCGATGCCGGCGTACATGTCTTCGGTGTTCTCGCGGACGACGACGAAATCGATGTCGTCGGGGCCCTTGCCGGCCAGCGGGGTTTCCACGCCGGGAAAGAGCTTGACGGGCCGGAGATTGATGTACTGGTCGAAGCGGAAACGCAGAGCCAAAAGCAGGCCCTTCTCCAGCACGCCGGGGGCGACCTGGGGATGGCCGACGGCGCCCAAGAGGATGGCCTTGAACGTGGCCAACTCGTTGACGACATCCTCGGGCAGGATCTCGCCGGTGCGGAGGAAGCGCTCGCCGCCAAGATCAAAATCCTTGAGTTCGTAGCGGATGCCCTCCAGGGCCGCGACGGCCTTGAAAACTTTGACCGCTTCGGCGGTGACTTCCGGGCCGGTCCCGTCGCCGCCCACCACGGCGACACGAAGAATGTCGTTGCTGCTCACAATAGTGTTACCCAACTAAATTGTTCAGAAAAGGCCGATTATAGTTCAGCCGGCATCAATTGACAAGGAAGCACGGGACCCGGCAGTCGGTTAGAGGCTATCCGGATATTCGGCAGGGCATGGTTCGGGTATGTCTAAGAGGCTATTTCAAAATCGGGTACGCAGGCTGGAAGCCTACGCTACTGCCCGATTTTGAAATAGCCTCTGAACGCTCAAGCCAACAAATGCGGGCGAGAATTGCTCTAGCACGATCGGCAACGGTCTGGTACACATTGCGGGGCATAAAACCCAAGGTGACGGGCTATGGAACTTCCCTGCCGCGATCGCGGCGATGAATTACTCATTCCGGGCGAGATGATCCGCTTGCGAAACAGCTTGCGGAACGCCTCCGCCAGGCACGATCTTACGACCGTGATCGCCTGCGCGTTCGATCATCGCACGCAAATGCTGCCGTTCTTCTTCGCCGACATGAAAATGGCCCCGGCGGGGGTGCGGGCGCTCGGGGCGGCAATGGTCGATGTCGGGTTTCCCAAGACCCGCATCGTGCTGCAGCAGTGGAACCGGAACTTCCGACCGTCGCAAATGCGGCTGGACGGGCGGATACCGGACCTCTTCATGGTTTCCAGCATGGCGATCCACGCCACCCAGTGCGATGCCATGATCCGCGACGCCTGCCGCATCGATCCGGCCCGTCGCCCCTTGATCATCGCGGGCGGCCCCCGGGTCATCTATGAGCCGTGGGCCGTTTTCAGCGCCGAGCCGGATAGTCCCTGGGGAGCGGACGTGGCCGTGACCGGCGAGGAATACGTGTTGTTGAGCCTGCTGGAGGTCTTGTTGTCGGTCCGCGCCGGCAATGAACCGCTGCGATCAGCCTTCCAGCGCGCCCGCGACAGCGGCGCCTTGGATGGTGTTCCCGGCCTGGTCTATGCGAAGACCAATGCCCAGGGCGTGGCCGAGGAACTGGTCGACACGGGCATCCAGCGATTGCTGGGCGATCTCGACGAGTTACCGCATGCGGCATTGGGCTATCGACTCCTGGAACCGCCGAGCAGCCACGCCACGCTCGGGCCGGCCGCGATTCCCGCCGGGCAAGTACACAAACATGCGCGGCTCGCCTCGCTCGTCATGACGCAGGGCTGCCGCTTCCGTTGTCCGTATTGCCCGATCCCCGCGTACAATCAGCGGCAACTCCGCGGCAAGAGCGGCGAGCGGATTGCCGACGAGATCGAGCGCATATTCACCGAGTACGATATCCGGTTCTTTTTCGGAACGGACGACAACTTCTTTGCCGACCGGCAGCGGGCACTGGAGATTGCCGAAACGCTGGCCCGCAAGGTGGATGCCAGTTCCCGGCCGCATTGCAAGATCCGCATGGCGACCGAGGCCACGATTCAGGACACGCTGAAAATGCGAGAGCAGCTTGCCGTGTTCCGCAAAGCGGGACTGTGGGCCCTTTGGCTGGGAGTGGAAGACATGAGCGGCACGCTGGTCAAGAAAGGCCAGAGTGAAGATCGGACGGTGGAAGCGTTTCACCTTCTCCGGCAGAACGGTATCTTCCCCGTTCCCATGCTCATGCACCACGACGCCCAACCGCTTTATACGTGGCGGGGCAACCAAGGACTGCTCAATCAACTGGGAGACCCTGCGGAGGGCCGGCGCCCTCTACATGCAGGTCCTCATGCTCACGCCCTCTCCAGGTTCGAAATCCTACGCAGACGCCTTCACTTCGGGGCTGGCCTTCAAGAGCGTCGACGGAGTGCCGGTCGAGCCGGCGACGATGAGCGGCATGCACGTGATTGCTTCTCGGCATCCGCGCCCGTGGATCAAACAACTCAATCTCTTGGCAGCCTACGCCTATTTCTTCAACCCGCTGCGATTGCTGTTCGCCCTGGTCTGCCCCAAGAGCCGGATCCCTCTGGCCGACGCCGAAACCTGGCCGCCCGCCGTGGCTGGTCAGCGGCCGCATCGGCAAAAGGTCAAACGCTGGCTGAGCCGCAAATTGCGGGCCCATTTGGGCGACGCGGCCGTGCAGGCATTCGGTATTTGGGCACTTCTACACACGTTCCGGCGGACCCTCGGCTGGACGTACCATCTCATGCGCGGCAGGATTGAGCGGCACACGACGGCACCGGCCAGCCGCATCCCCATGCGCGGCCCCGACGGCACGCCGGCACAGCATGCCCTGCTGGACACCGCGCCTTCCATTACCCCCCGTTGCGTGCCGCCGTCAAGGTCGGATGCCGCATGATCCGCCCTTCCACCAGGTAAACCACGTCCTCGGCAATGCTCGTGGCCAGGTCGGCAATCCGCTCAAGATTCCGGCTCACGGCCAGCAGCTTCAAGAGCGAACTGACCTTGTCCGGCTGCTTGCGGATGGCGGTTTCAATTTCCTTGCGGATGGTCGCCTTCATGTGGTCGATCTCGTCGTCGCGCGTACAGATCAAGGCGGCATCGGCGGCGTTCATATCGATCAGCGCGTCGATGCTGTCACGCAGCAGGAACTGCGTCTTTTCGCACATCAGCCCCAGGTCGCAGGTCAGCTCCGGCGGTGGGTCGAAGACCAGCCCCCGCACCTTACGGGCGATATTCACGGCCAGGTCGCCGATCCGCTCCAGGTCGTGGTTGATCTTAAAGCAATCTTTGA
>CAWAAL010000033.1:0-17670 GCA_963779975.1 uncultured Planctomycetia bacterium
GTCGGAGGCACTCATGATAGAGATATTCTACGCCCCACCCCCCCCGAAAACACTTCGACAATTCCGGGAAAGACACTTCGACGGCCTGCTAGCAATGCCATCGCTTCGCAGGATACGAACAGCGGACAAGAAATGATGAAAAAGAGAATAAAGGGAAGAACGGAAGAAGGGGGGAACACTAGTGAGCGGCTATCCGCAAAGTTTTTGCCGCAAATCGAAATTGAAGCCCGACTGCGCAAGCGAGGTATGTGCCGCAAACAGCCAGGAAAGCCGATTCCTCGCCGACCATGAGTACATGGTGCCCGCGTCGGGCTTCAGTACCGCAAATAACCGTAAAACTTCCGGGATAGCCTCTGATTCCAGTTCCTTTCCTTTGTGTTCCCCGGAAAGGTGGCCAGTTGACAGCGTCGGGGTCTGGTGGCAGAATGGATGAACCGTTGGGCTTCGGCCCGGCGGATCAACTGGGGGCGATTAGCTCAGTTGGTTAGAGCACCAGCTCGACAAGCTGGGGGTCACAGGTTCGAGTCCCGTATCGCCCACTCCATAAAGCCTTATGCAACAACGAGTTGTGTAAGGCTTTCCTTTTTGGATTGGGATCGTCTCAAAAAGGTCGTTTCTGGGCGGAAATGGCGTTGACAGATTCGGCGGGAAATGGGGCGTGGTTCATTTTCATCTGTTTTTGGGTAACAAGTGCGGACTCTCAGCGCGATCCGCAAGGGAGTGATGAAGATCTTGGGCCAAACGGGCCAGTCAATTCCGTGAGAACCGCGTGTAGCCGAGCATTTCCAGCCAGTGGGGATGTGACTGGCCAGTCAGTAGTTCGGCAGGGCTCTTCCCGACTCGCTCGGGCCGCGTGCTGCGCAAAAATCGTCGATGGTTGAGAAAGAATTGGAGCAAGACCAAGTAGTCTGGACCCAAATGCCGTCGGAGAAAAAAGTAGTTTCGTAGCCGACTGTTGAGGTTCTCGATCACGGAACTGGCACGGACCGTATGTTCTGCCAGTTCGGCCACAGCGACGCTGACCGCAAAATAGCGGCATCCCAGCCGCTCTCGTAACGCGGCGTCTCGCGGCCAGCGACGGGGATGGTCCACATCGAGAACCTCATTGTTAAACACCTCCCGCAAGGTGGCAACGGGAAGTTGAAACTGGGTAGCCAGGACCGCCAGGTCCCGATCCAATTGGGCTACGAAGGCCAGCAGATCGTCACCCTGGTTGGTCAAGGCGCTGACGACCGGAGCAATGCGGTGTGGGCAAAGCGGATGACGAGCCCGCAGTTCGGCCACCACAAAGTCGTACAGTTCGCGGCGTGTGGCGTAAACCTGCGGGCGATTCCCTCGACCTTCATCGGGCCGACGAAGGACGATGGAGTGTATCTGTCCGATACGCGAGACAGCTATGACGCCGCGCGGCTGCTGCTCCCCGAGTTGATTCAGCAGTTTCATATCCTGGGCGACCCCGTCGCCATGATGCCGACACGGGGAAGCCTCCTGGTTCTGGGGTCCGAAGACGTTAAGCGGCTGGTGGGCATCGTCAAGGGGGCGGATCGTGCCTTGGGATCGCCTCTCTACATTTCCGGCATCGCCCTGCATTACAACGGGGAGGAATGGGTGCCCTGGTTGCCGCCGCCGTCCCATCCTGCGCACATTGGCTTCCGTGGACTTCAGATTCGGACTTGGCAGCACGAGTACAGCGAGCAGGAGGATTTGCTGGACACGCTGTACGCCAAGGATGGCGAGAGCGTGGATCTCGCCCCATACACCGGCGTCCAGCATCCCGACGGCAGGCCGTTCAGTTGCACGATCTGGGGGCCGGACGACAACAGTTCCCTGCTGCCCAAGACGGACCTGGTCCTTTTCGGCCAAGGCAGCGAGGAAATGCCCAGGGCGTCCGAATGGGATCGTGTAGTCCAGCAAGCGGGCGAGTTGGTCGAGGCCCTAGAACGTCTACCCGCCTCGGTATCGCGTCTGCGGTTTTCCATCGGAAAAGCAGTTGGCGGCGATGGGAAATGTCTTTGAGTAGGGCGGTGCCCGCCGCTCATTCGTGGGAGAATTACAGGCCGCTGACCCTATGGCATGTTCAGCATCGTCTACGATGGAAAGCTGATTGCCGAGCGTCCGGTCAGCGCTACGAGGTTCAGGAACGTCATGAGCAAGCTGGCCTGCTCCAGGTAAGATAGGAAGGCTCGTCACAATCTCAAACTGTCAATGCCACCGCCGACCCCGCGTCGGCGGAGCGATGTTTGGCCACTACAAGCGTTCCGATCATTCTCCGTTTCGCCGGGTTTGCCCTGCCGCCCGGAGGATCGGGCGGCAGGGCAAACCCGGCGAAACAGGGCGAGAAAAGGCGTTGGTAGCGGCCAAGCCGGGAGGGAACGGGGGCAGGCCGGCACTTTCTACTTTGTTGTCAAAAGTGGAAAGTTCTACAGCAAGACTTCGGTCCTTCCGCCAACACACTCGCGAAGTAAGATCGTCCAAGGACTGCCGGCTGATCGGTTCGCCGGTTTCCGCGACACGCGCACAAGCCAAGGCATTGACCAATGCGTGATCCCGAGGGGGAACAAGTGGCCTTAAGGGAACAGAAACGCGATAGCCTGCCTACCGCGGCCATGCCGATTTTGTTCCGGGCCGGATCGCGTCGTGCGACCCCGCTCTGACAGGCAGGGCGGGGTCTTTAACTTCTCGGAGGCGTGTCACCCTTCCATGACGGAGAAGTGCGCGCAGGAGGCCGGGAAACGCCGAAAAGGCTTCCCCTGTTCGCGACCCCGGCAAAACTCTTTTCGCCGGGAGGAAAGCGGCGAATCCCGCGGGAAAAGCGGGCCCGGCCGGGTTGCGGACGACGGGTTTGCGGAAATCCGCCGGCAGGCGATGCCCCCAAGCGCGAGCTCGAACGTATTATTAGGTGGAGACTTTTGCAGACTTATCCGTTGTATTGAATACTTTTAGATGATTATGACGAATAAGGTCGGGCTGCGCTCCCTTGTTCTTCGAAACTTCGGTACGGCGACGCCGGACAAAATGGCACGAAATACCACCTATTCGGGAAAGAAAGGACGCAAAAAATGCGCGAGAAAGTCCGTTTCGGGCAATCCCGGCAAGAATCCCCCCATCGGCATTACAGATCACGCCGATCGTTTGACGGAAACCTCGAGAGCAGAGAATATGAAACCGGCCAGAAACCAGAGATAGAAGACGCGGGGAGGGCCTGATTTTGGACCACATCGTGTTGGACCGCGGGGAAAGCCGCAAGCGCATTTAACTGCTTGATGGAAAACCACTTACGAACATTTTCGCGGGCCACGAAAGATAATCGGGGCCATCAGACTTTAGCTGTCCAGATAGCTGATCCAGACGGCGGTGCGAAGGTAAATGACAGGAAAATGTACGACAAGAAGATGAAGAACAACCGTCTTATCTTCCTTTCGCACATCTTCCTGTCAACAGCCTTTTTCGATTTCGCGATTCGTGTTCCGAGTTTGCCGCCATGACCCGATTTCATCCAGATGCTTGCCCTCCACGAATCACAGAAAAAAGGAAAGAGAGACCGACCATGCCTTACATCGCCGAAGACCGGGCCACCGCCGTGGAAGCGGGAACCGACGCCCCGCGACCGCGGAAGGAAGCCCTGTTGCCGCAAATCGCCGCCCTGGCGCTGGCGGGCCGGAGCTGCCGGCAGATCGCCGCCAGCTTCGGGCTGCCCAAGTCGACCGTCCATCGCTGGCTGCAAGCGCTGCGCGAGGGATGCCCGACGAGAGTCGCAAACTGCGCCGAAATGATCGCCGCCGTCGTGGCCGACTTCAAGTCGGTCTATCGCGAGGCGCTGGAGAGCTTCCACCTCTCGCAGGCAGACAAGGAAACAGAGAGGATCGTGGAGACCGAGACGGCCCGCGGTCCGAAAAAGAAACGGACCGTCCGCAGGGAAAGCCGGGCGGGCGACCCGGCCTTTCTCGCCGAGGCCCGACGGGCTTTGGACGGGATCACCAAGCTCTTGGCCCGCGTGGCGCCGCGGCCCGGGAAGAACGAAAGGGAGAAGGGGAGAAAGGGAGAAAAGGAGCGTGATGCCCGCGCTGGCGTCCCACCGCCGCAATGCGAGCCGATCCAGTTGGGCACACTGCCGGAGGGCAAATCGCGCAACCTGCGCGATGAAGAACGCCGCGTTGTCGAGGCGAAGTGTCCCACCGAAACCGCACCGCTCACCGGCGCCGCGGAAACGCCGCAGCCGCCGTCCCACTTGAACCCTGGTGACAAAGTACCACAGGGTCTGCTGGAAGAAAGGGGTCCGGCGGAAGAAAGCAACTTGTCGGACCAGCGGGTCGGAATGGGACACGTTGCCACCGCTCCTCTGGACGTTGATCGGAACTCCAAGGAGCTGGCACCCCCGGTTTTTTCGGGATTTTATGATTGGCACACGCTCCCTCTGGTGGAAACGAGTTCTATCATCCGTGGTAGAACACGGCGACGAAAATCAGCGGACGGCTCAAACTGTCCCATTTCGGTCGTGGCGCCTCGGGTCGGGAGGGCACGCGACACCGGCCGGAGTCCCGGCTCTAGTCGGAAAGTCCGGCTGAAGCCGGAACTCGAACGAGCATAGTACTTGCCGGGCAGACGATAAGCCCGGCTACGGTCGATCGTTCTCTTGTTCTTTGAAAATTCGGTTCTGCGACGCGCAAGGCAATGCGCGTCGCGCGGTCCGGGGCGGCCTTCGCGAGGCTGCCCCGGGACAGGGGAATCTGCGCGGACAATGCGGCCGGCCGGCGGCAAAACGTCGGCCAACTCTGCCCAGACGGCCCGATTTCGTCTGGACTCTTGCCATACGTCCGGCGGATAATTGTTCGCGCGCATGGCAGCCGCACTTTCCAAGTGGACTGCTTTTGGGACTGGCGAATCAATAAGTGGTGAAACGCTAACGACCAGGACGAATCACCGTGGCCGCCAGTTTTCCCGCAAAACCGAGCGGCTTTTTGCTTGACAAGCAGTTCGGCTTCACTGAGAATCAACGCCAATAAGCACCCTTCTGCCAAGGACCGGCGAAGTCGTCGATGCAAAATGGTAGTATCCTCTTCACCCCAAGAAGATTTTTGAATTTCCGCGTGACAAACGGCCGCAAATCCGGCCTTCCCTTAAATAGAGGGGTCTATGAACACCGAAACGCGGTCCAATGTCGAACAACTGCTGGCCAACGCCCGCCGAGGCGGGGTGAATTGCCTGGGTAAGCTGTTGCAGTACTATGGCAACTACCTCAAGCTCCTGGTAACGACGCACCTGGACGCGAAGTTGCGGGTACGTTGCCGCCCGAAGTCCAAGAGCGGCTGGCCGAGATCCTGGAGGGCTACCTGTCCGACCTGGAACTTGGTCATGCACCCGATGCCGAGGGGCTTATCGCCCGGCATCCCGATCTGGCAGGTCCGATCCGCGCCCATTTGGCGAGCCTCGATTTTATCTACCGGGCGACCGCGCCCATGCGGCCGGCGGCGACCGCACTGCCGGAGGGCGGCGAAGCGGCCCAGCGGCAATTGGGCGATTATCTGATCGTGCGTGAGGTCGGCCGCGGCGGCATGGGGGTGGTCTACGAGGCCCGGCAGGTGTCGCTCGATCGCCGCGTGGCCTTGAAAGTGCTGCCCTTTGCCGCGGTCTTGGACCGCAAGCAGGTGGCCCGCTTTTATAACGAGGCCCAGGCGGCCGCCCACCTGCACCATCCGAACATCGTGCCGGTCTTTTCCAGCGGTTGCGATCGCGGGGTGCATTACTACGCGATGCAATTCATCGAGGGGCAAGCGCTCGATCTGGCCATTCGCCAATTGCGGAATCTCCAAGGTACGCGGCCGGCGGGCTCCGCTGAACCTTCCACGCCCACCGAGCCGCAGGCCGGGGCCGCGACGGCCGGCGGAAGCTCGGCTGGCTGGAATCCCGTGACCAGCGTCGCGGAACTCAAGAGCGGCCAGTTCTTCCGCACCGTGGCCCGGCTCGGCATCGAGGCCGCGGAGGCCCTCGATTACGCCCACCAATGCGGAGTCGTCCATCGTGACATCAAACCTTCGAACCTGATGCTGGACGAGCAGGGCAAACTGTGGATTTCGGACTTCGGCCTCGCGCGCTTCGATGCCAACGCGAGCCTTACCGCGACCGGCGACGTGCTGGGGACCGTCCGTTACATGAGTCCGGAGCAGGTGGCGGGCAAGCCCAGCGTGGTCGATCCGCGCACGGACGTCTACTCGCTGGGCATCACGCTCTACGAGCTGGCGACGCTGCAAGACGCCTTCACCGGATCGGACCGCCAGGCGTACTTG
Organism: uncultured Planctomycetia bacterium; assembly: GCA_963779975.1. Lineage (GTDB taxonomy): Bacteria > Planctomycetota > Planctomycetia > Pirellulales > Thermoguttaceae > JANXQG01. The sequence continues at coordinate 6,285 of CAWAAL010000033.1, forward strand.
CGTTGGATCAGCGAGGAAGAACCCCGGCCGCCGCGGCAAGTCAACCCGGCCATCCCCGTCGATTTGGAGACGATCTTGCTGAAGGCCATCGCCAAGTTACCCCAGGATCGCTACCTCACGGCCAAGGAACTGGCCGACGACCTGCGGCGGTTCCTGGAAGGCGAATCGATCCTGGCGCGGCGGGCCAACCTCTTGGACCGCGCTGGCAAATGGGCCCGGCGGCATCGCCTGCTGGTGGCCGCGGCCGCCGTCTCGATGGCCGTGGTCCTGGTCGGTTCGCTGGCGGGCACCCTGCTGGTCACGGCGGAACAGGCCAAGACCAAGGTGGCCTTGGAGGATAAGCTGGCCCTGCAAGCCGAGGCGGCGATCAAGATCGCCGCCGAGCAGGCCAAGACCAAGGCGGCCCTGGATCAGGCCGAAGCGAACTTCCACCAGGCCGCCGAGAACCTGAGCCGGGCGGAAACCCATTTACGGCAACTTCGCGAGGTCGTCGACCGTTTCGGCGCGTATCATGCGGAGCGGCTGAAAGACCTGCCCGGCGTGGAACCCCTCCGCCGCGAACTGCTGCTCGATACGCTGAACTATTACCGCGAGTTCATCCGCTATGCCGCCGACGACCCCACGTTGCGGGCCGATCTGGCCGTGACCTACTCCAAGGCGGCGGCCGTTTCCGAGCAGATCGGCAACGAGGCGGCCGCCCTGGCGGCCTACCAGCAGGCGGCGGAGGCCTTCCGGCGACTCGCGGCGGCACACCCGGCCGAGCCCCGCTATCGGGCCGACCTGGCCTTGTGCCAGAACAATCTCGGCCTGCTCTTGGCCGCCACCGGCAAGACCCGGGAAGCCGAAGCAGCTTACAGCAGCGCGTTGGAAGTTCAGCAGCGACTGATTGTCGAGCAGCCCGGTTCGGCCGATTTCCAGCGCGATCTCGCCTTGACCTACGGCAACATCGGCCTGCTGGCCCGCACCGTCAACCAGGCCGCTCGTGCCGAGCAGAATTTCCGCGCCGCGATTGCCATCCAGGAGCCGCTTGCCGCAAAGCACGCCGATCGCCCCGAGTATCTGCAACATCTGGCCATCAGCTACAACAATCTCAGTTTCCTGCAAGCCAAGAGCGATCCGCAGCAGGCCGAAGCTTCGTCGCGGAAAGCCCGCACGATCCAGGAGCAACTCGTCGCGGCGCATCCAACCAACACGGAGTATCAAAGCGATCTGGCCTTGAGTTACAACAATCTCGGCGCGTTGGAGTCCTACAACGGCCGGACGGAGCAGGCCGCGGCGTCCTACGGCCGGGCAATTGCCATCCAGCAACAACTGGTGCGTAAGTCGCCAACCGTGCCCCGCTTCCGCCGCGATCTGGCCATCAGCCATAACAATCTAGGCCGGGTTTTCAGCAAAGCGAAGAAGAATGACCTCGCCGGAAAGTCGTTCGAGTCGGCCCGAGCGATCATGAAAGAGCTTGTCGACGACGACCCCCAGGAGTTGAGCTATCGGAGCAGTCTCGGGGGGATTTATAATAACCTCGGCACAACCTTGGAAGAGTTGCATCGCCTGGACGAGGCCGCGGCCATGTATAAGCAGGCGATCGAACAGCAGCGTTATTGTTGCGACCGCGCTCCGCAGGTGGCCGAATTTCGGGAGTTCCTCGACCGGCACCATGCCAACCTCCGTCGCGTCCTGGCAGTGACCGGCAAGCAGAATTGAGGGCAGAATTCATGTCTACACCACGCAAACCACACTTTCGAAAGTCGCCGCGTCGGGCATCGCCCGGCCGCAGGTTTCGCCGGCTGGGAGTCGAACGCGTCGAGGATCGTCGCCTCTTGGCGGCGGTCGCATTTCAGTATCCTGCCAAGTGCTAGCTCGTGCCGTTTCTGGTCGACGACTTTCGCGCGAAAACAGAGAAGCTGCATAAACAGGAGGGGAATTCGGCTGCTGGCAGGTACGGCGCGAAACGGTGGAAGGGGAGACGGCACCAGAGTGCTAAGCGAGAGCGAGCCGTTCGATATCGGCAAGAGGTTGGGCGGTTGAAGATGGGCAAGGGGGCGCGGTCGATGGAGGCCGCGACCGCTGTCGAATCAGACTCGCCAAAGAGGGCATCTTCCCTATGCCGCTGATCCGATCCTGTAGGTATTCATAGCCGTTGACCAACAGCTTCTTCGCCGTTTGTACGATGCTCGTCAACGTGTCCATCCTGCGTGCTCCCTCGGCCTTGGCGCAGTGTAGGCTCACATCCCGACGCCGCGCTGCCACGCGTTCACCCAACTCCGCCGGGTTGTTGTTCAGCGGCGTCTCCGGATGGGCCAAGACGGTCAGCAGGGACTCCTTCTTTTCGCCCGTCATCGCAATCCGCTTATCCAACGCCTCGTACCCGGTGCATGTCGCGAACAGTCGGTCGAACTCCTCCTCCAACCGCTCCGCCAGCGCTGGCGTCGGCCTGCCCCGGTACTTCTGGAACTCGCCATAGAGATCCCAGTAACGCGTTCGGAACGCCTCCAATTGCTGCTCATGCTGCGGTACCACAGGAGACAACTCCTTGTAGTGCCGGCCCTCGTGAATCCAGCACAACCCGAACTCGTCCGACACGTACTTGGCGGGTTTGGCGTCGTCGCCCACCAAAATCCGTACATGGTCCGGCCGCGCGCGATACGACGCCAGCGCCGCCGCCTCGCGCAAGCGATCCAGGCACGCTAGCCGTCGGGAGGGGGACCATTTTTCCAGGAGATCTTCCAGTTCGGCCTCGTTCAGATCTTGGTCCTGCGGGGCCGTTGCCGCAAGCTGCCGCCACTTCAGCGGAACGTGAAATTCCTCCAGCAGCCGCTGCGTCAAGTCGTTGAAGCGGTATGTCCACGGCCTGCTCCACAGGAGGCCCAGAATCGTCAGTCGGTCTTTGTGCGGTGTGGTAAAGTAGGTGGAGTGAAACGGATTGCAGATGATATGCGTGTGCCACAACTCACCTCCCACGCGGGCGAAGGTGTCGTCGATGTGCTGGTAAGTCGTGGCCGCCAACCCCGCCCAGAAAATCTCTTCCTTCTCTCCCTGAAACAACTCCGCCGCGTCCCGTACGATGTTCGACACGCTGGCGGCGAGATCACCACGCCGCAGTGTTCCACGAACTCGTGGGCCCGCGGCAGGCTGGTCCCGGCGACGTACTTCAGCGACACCAACAAAGCCTTCAGTTCCGGGCCATACTCGCCGGTCACTCCTGGTGGCAACTCACCACGCAGCCGTCCCTGCGACGGCGAATCCCAGAGTTCCAGACGGTAGCGGATGTTGTAGCTCTTGATCTGAAGATCCTGCACGACCACGTCTTCGTAGCCGATGAACGTGGCGTCGGGAGGACGACGCGCCGCATCGACGTAGCGAATGACTTCCTTGTCCACGCGAATATCGCGAAAGCTCCGGCAGTCGGCGCGAGGGGGACCCTCTGGCGGAGACGCACGTTGCCGCCGTTCTTTCTCGGACGAGACATCCCGTGCGGGCGGACGGCGCGGCGCCGGGGAAGACCAGGGCTCACCCTTGAGTTGGCGAATGATCTCCCGCAGGCGTTGATTTTCCTCCTCTAGGCGGCGATTGTCAACGACAACGGCTTCCACGAGATTCAGCACTTTGCCCACGACTTCACGGACGTGGACGTTAGCCAGGGCGTCCCCGTCAAGGCGAAGTTGTTGCACGCAGTCCGTGAGGTCGGAGGCACTCATGATAGAGATATTCTACGCCCCACCCCCCCCGAAAACACTTCGACAATTCCGGGAAAGACACTTCGACGGCCTGCTAGCAATGCCATCGCTTCGCAGGATACGCATTTCAGACCGGAATGGAGGCCCTGCTAGATGGCATCCAGGGCAAACCGAGCACCGGCTGCCTCCCGCTCTATTCCGACGCAACGTCAGGGGGCAGCCTTCAGATGGACGACGGTTTCGCGACTTGCAATGCCGCCTATATCGTATCGCCGGCGGGTGGTGCGCTGAGCTTCTTGGGCGGCGTTGCCGGCATCTTACAGTCGATTCCCTTCGTGCCGTCAGGGGGCTCTTCGCAAGGCGGTACGTGTACTTCGCAAAACGGTACTCTGACGGATCTGTTTGGAACCTGGTGGGGCAATGCAGGCGCGAATGGGACTTGGGCTGTTGTTGACCACGTTAGCACTCCCGTCTTGAACGAGCAGGGAACGCCGGGAAGGTCGCTGGCGATTACCCAATCCGGCGGCGGCAGCATAGTTTTCCAACCTATCCTGTTCAGCCACTTGCCTTGTATGCCGCAGCCGTCGGTAGCCACGCCATCAGTAGCCACGTCGCCGGTAGCCACGCCGTCGGCTCCCATTCCGTCGCTCCATTCGGCGTCGCCTCCAATCGATATCGCTCAGGTCCTCTTGAATCCGCCCGCCGCGTTCGAGGGGCCCATACCGGGCGGCGAGTCGATCCCGTTGCCCGTCGTCGCCGGCAGCGGGCCGTCAACCCCGGGCGCGCCGCTCAGCGGCGCCGCGAAGCCCGACGTGGAAGGCAACCGCGGCAAGTCGCAACTCATCGACGTGGCCAGTTCCCAGACCCCGCCATCCGATGAAAGCCCGGCCTCGTCGCCAGACATGCTGGCGCAAGTGTCGTTCACCAACGGCGACTTCGCCGCCACGGATTCGGACCTTGCAGCAGCCGGCTTGCCAGCGGCTGCCAACACGCCCCTGGTCGCCGGCGGCGAGCCGTCAACCATGGTCGCGCAGATCAGCCGTGGCACGTCGCAGAACGGCAAGGTGCTCGGTTCTCAGGGCCAACTGGCAGGCGATACAGGAGAAGAACGGACGGCGGGAGCGGCCGCGACCTCGCTGGCCGTTACAGATGGCAAGGCGGAGGAGAAGGCCAGCAAGCCCCTTGCGGCAGAGAAGTACGATCGTGCCGAGATCGTCGGTCTGGCTGTCCTGGCCTTTACCGGCCAACATCTGGCAAAACGCCTGCCGCGCTGCTCACCCGGCCAGCCGCGGCCGATCACAATACGCCGGAAGAAGGTGGATGAATAGTAGGAAGTTGCGCTCTCGGCAAGCTCAACGCGAAGCCCGCCGCTGGGGTAGGAAAGGTATCCTGCCAAGTGCTAGCCGTCGGGAGGGGGACCATTTTTCCAGGAGATCTTCCAGTTCGGCCTCGTTCAGATCTTGGTCCTGCGGGGCCGTTGCCGCAAGCTGCCGCCACTTCAGCGGAACGTGAAATTCCTCCAGCAGCCGCTGCGTCAAGTCGTTGAAGCGGTATGTCCACGGCCTGCTCCACAGGAGGCCCAGAATCGTCAGTCGGTCTTTGTGCGGTGTGGTAAAGTAGGTGGAGTGAAACGGATTGCAGATGATATGCGTGTGCCACAACTCACCTCCCACGCGGGCGAAGGTGTCGTCGATGTGCTGGTAAGTCGTGGCCGCCAACCCCGCCCAGAAAATCTCTTCCTTCTCTCCCTGAAACAACTCCGCCGCGTCCCGTACGATGTTCGACACGCTGGCGCGCGAGATCACCACGCCGCAGTGTTCCACGAACTCGTGGGCCCGCGGCAGGCTGGTCCCGGCGACGTACTTCAGCGACACCAACAAAGCCTTCAGTTCCGGGCCATACTCGCCGGTCACTCCTGGTGGCAACTCACCACGCAGCCGTCCCTGCGACGGCGAATCCCAGAGTTCCAGACGGTAGCGGATGTTGTAGCTCTTGATCTGAAGATCCTGCACGACCACGTCTTCGTAGCCGATGAACGTGGCGTCGGGAGGACGACGCGCCGCATCGACGTAGCGAATGACTTCCTTGTCCACGCGAATATCGCGAAAGCTCCGGCAGTCGGCGCGAGGGGGACCCTCTGGCGGAGACGCACGTTGCCGCCGTTCTTTCTCGGACGAGACATCCCGTGCGGGCGGACGGCGCGGCGCCGGGGAAGACCGGGGCTCACCCTTGAGTTGGCGAATGATCTCCCGCAGGCGTTGATTTTCCTCCTCTAGGCGGCGATTGTCAACGACAACGGCTTCCACGAGATTCAGCACTTTGCCCACGACTTCACGGACGTGGACGTTAGCCAGGGCGTCCCCGTCAAGGCGAAGTTGTTGCACGCAGTCCGTGAGGTCGGAGGCACTCATGATAGAGATATTCTACGCCCCACCCCCCCCGAAAACACTTCGACAATTCCGGGAAAGACACTTCGACGGCCTGCTAGCAATGCCATCGCTTCGCAGGATACTAGGAAAGTTCCAGTTGCCCAGCGCAGCGCAGTGGGAATACGCCTGTCGGGCAGGGAGCAAGACGCGGTATTGCTTTGGGGATGATGAGTTGGGGGGCGGGAAGCGAGGCATTGAGTACTCGAACCTGTGACCCCCAGCTTGTCGATTCGCGGCAAAGCGCTGCCGAAAAACTCACAGAACCCGTTGGGCAATAACGGTTTTCGGCTAGCGGTCTTGGTCTTCTCTCGAGTTTCGTGGTCTGTGGCCGAAAATTCCAACAATTCTCTTCTCTGATCGTGCGACCAAGTTTGGCGGAAATCGGCCCGAGCGATTATAATGTCTCTTTGACCATGACCTGCTCGTGAAAAAACACTCCCCCCCTCCCCCCTCCCCGCCTGCCGCCGCCCCCCGCAAAAAAGACCCGATTTCACGTGCACGTAGTCCGAGGGGGGCTGTCCAACAAGATTTGAGTCATGTGGATCGTACGACTGGCCCTGCGTCGCACCTATACGTTCGTCGTGGCGTCGATGCTGATCGCCGTACTGGGCGCCGTGAGCATCTACCGCATGTCGACCGATATTTTCCCGGAGATCGACATCCCGGTCGTTAGCGTCGTCTGGCAGTATTCGGGCATGCCGGCCGACGAGATCGAGACGCGGATTGTCTTCATCAACGAACGGATCCTCACGTCCTCGGTCAACGAAATCGAGCACATCGAGAGCCAGTCGCTCGACGGCGTGGGCGTGATCCGCATCTATTTTCATCCCGGGGCCAAGATTGCCGAGGCGGAAGCGCAGGTCACCGCCACGTGCCAGACGCTGCTGAAGATCATGCCGCCGGGCATCACGCCGCCGTACATCGTCCGCTACAGCGCCACGAGCGTGCCGATCGTGCAGATCGCCGTCAGCAGCGACACGCTTACGGAAGAGCAGATCTTCGACTATGCCAACAATTTCATCATCCAGCGGCTGGGCGCCGTGCAGGGTGCGCGGGTGCCGGCCCCCTGGGGCGGAAAATGGCCGCAAATCATGGTCGATCTCGACCTGGATGCCCTGTACGCCCGCGGACTGTCTCCCCAACGACGTCGGCACGGCCATCATCAACCAGAACCTGATCGTCCCTTCCGGCGTCGCCAAGATCGGCGACGACGGAGTACAACGTCAAGCTCAACAGCAGCCCCGGCGTGATCGCGGCCTTCAACGACATTCCGGTCAAGACGGTCAACGGCATTCCGATCTACGTCAAGGACGTGGCCCACGTCCGCGACGGCTACGCCGTGCAAATGAACGTCGTCCGCCGCGACGGCCGGCGGGCGATCTTGATGACCATCCTCAAAGGCGAAGGGGCCTCGACGCTCAGCGTCGTCCGCCGCGTCCGCGCGGCCATGCCCGGCATCCAGGCCCAGATTCCGCCCGAGATCAAGCTGGATTTCCTCTTCGACCAGTCGGTCTTCGTCCAGGCGGCCGTCGAGGGCGTGCTCAAGGAAGGGGCGATCGCCGCCGGGCTGACGGCCCTCATGATCCTCCTGTTCCTGGGCTCGTGGCGGGGCACGCTGATCGTCGCCACCTCGATCCCGCTCTCGATCCTGGCCTCGGTGATCGTCCTCTGGGCGATGGGCTATTCGCTGAACACCATGACGCTCGGCGGCATGGCCCTGGCCGTCGGCATCCTCGTCGACGACGCGACCGTCGAGTTGGAAAACGTCCACCGCAACATCGCCATGAAGAAGCCTTTGCGGCGGGCGATTCTGGATGGGGCGGCCCAGATCGCCACGCCGGCGTTCGTCTCCACGCTGTGCATCTGCATCGTCTTCGTGCCGGTGGTGTTCCTCACCGGTCCGGCCGCCTATTTGTTCACGCCGCTGGCCCTGGCGGTCGTCTTCGCCATGCTGGCCTCCTACTTCCTCTCCCGCACGCTCGTGCCGACCATGGTGCTGTACCTGCTGAAGGCCGAGGCCAAAGTGGAAGCCGAGCACGGCGGCGAGGAACTGGAAGCATGCGGGGCCGAGCGGTCATGGTTCCTGCGCTGCCCGTCTTCCTTCCATCACGCGTTCAACCGCGGCTTCGAGCGGCTGCGCCGGACGTACGCCGGATATCTTGCCTGGGCTCTCGATCACCGCCTGCTCACGCTCGGCGTCCTGCTGGTCTTCGCGGTCGGCTCGTCGGCCCTCTTTCCCCGCCTCGGCCAGGACTTCTTCCCCGCCGTCGACGCCGGCCAGTTCCGCATGCACGTCCGCGCCCCGGCCGGAACCCGCATCGAGGAAACCGAGCGGATCTTCGGCCAGGTCGAGGATGCCATCCGCGAGGTCGTGCCCGACAGCCAACGGGCCCTGATCCTCGACAACATGGGCGTGACCCAGGCCTTCACCATCATGGCCTACGTCGACAACGGCACGGTCAGCGAGGCCGACGGGGAAATCCTGGTGGGGCTGAAGCCGGAGCACGAGCCCACGGCGGACTACGTCGCCCGCTTGCGGAGGAACTGCCGAAACGGTTCCCGCAATGCACGTTCTTCTTCGAACCGGCGGACATCACGAGCCAGATCCTCAACTTCGGCCTGCCCGCCCCCATCGACGTGCAAGTGGTCGGCGTCAACCGCGAGGGCAACCTCGCCGTGGCCCAGCAAGTTGCAACAGGAGATGGCCAAGATCGCGGGCGTTGCCGACGTCCACCTGCACCAGATGACCGATCGGCCGGACCTCCGCCTGAACGTCGACCGCATCCTGGCCTCGGAACTGGGGCTGACCCAGCAAGACGTGGCCGGCAGCGTGCTGGTGTCGCTCAGTTCGACCATGCAGGTCACGCCCAATTACTGGGTCAATCCCGATGAATCGCGTCAATTACCGCGTGGCCGTGCAAACGCCGCCCGAATCGCATCGACTCGCATGGATGCCCTCTTGAACACGCCCATTATCAACGGTCAGAATCCGACACCGCGTTCATCCTCCGCGGCCGCGGCGACGAGCATGGGGGCCGCTCCGCCGCAACTCTTGAGCAATCTGGTCGACGTGCGCCGCTCCGTCTCGCCGGCGAACATCAACCACTACAACGTCCAGCCGGTCTACAACGTCTTCGCCAATGTTCAAGGCCGCGACCTGGCGGCCGTCGCGGCCGACGTGCGCCGGGCCATCGACGCCGTGCGGCCGGATCTGCCGCGGGGCAGCACGATCGTCATGCGCGGGCAGGTCGAGACCATGGATAGCTCGTTCACCGGGCTGGCGGCCGGGCTCGCGTTCGCCGTGCTCCTCGTCTATTTCCTGATGGTGGTCAACTTCCAGAGTTGGCTCGACCCGTTCATCATCCTCACGGCCTGCCCGGGGCGCTGGCGGGCATTGCGCTGGATGTTGTACGTGACCCAGACGACCCTGACCGTGCCGGCCCTGATGGGCGCGATCATGTGCATCGGCGTGGCCACGTCGAACAGCATCCTCGTGATCACGTTCGCCAACGATCAGCGGCGCGAGGGCTACGACGCCCGCAGCGCGGCCCTGTCGGCCGGGACGACCCGCTTGCGGCCGGTGCTGATGACGGCCCTGGCCATGATCATCGGCATGCTGCCGATGTCGCTCGGACTGGGCGAAGGCGGCGAGCAGAACGCGCCGTTGGGCCGGGCCGTCATCGGCGGCCTGCTGGTGGCCACGTTTTTCACGCTGTTCTTCGTGCCGTTGATGTACAGCCTGCTCCGCCGCAAGCCGCCCGCCGCCGGAAATAACCGACGATGAAGACGCGTGCGAACCGCCCGCCGCGATGCCGCGGGAGATGCACTTTCAACTCAAGGAAGGCCAGTTTTGATTACGCAACCAACCATCCCAGAACTCGTATGCCCGAGACGCCCGCCGATGGCGATCCGGCCGCGAACACTCGCGGCCCGCAAGCCGGTACGCCGCAGCGGGCCGCCGCCCGAGCAGACTCCGTGCCCTGGGATCGCCGCCCTGGCCGCCACCGCCCTGGCCGGGGCGTTGACCGCGGGGACGCTTCCCAGCTTGCGGCAGCAACAGGCGGTCAGCGACGCGGCGGCCGCTGCCGCCGCTGCCCTGCCGCGGGTCACCGTGGCCGTCGTCCAACGGACGACGGCCAACGCCGAGCGGGTCCTGCCCGGCAACTCCCTGCCGCTCTTGGAGGCTTCGATCTATGCCCGCACCACCGGTTACCTCAAGAGCCGGCGGGTGGATATCGGCGACCGGGTCACTCAAGGGATGTTGCTGGCCGAAATCGCCGCTCCGGATATCGACGCCCAATTCGCCCAGGCCAAAGCCGCGCTGGCCCAGGCCCAGGCCAATCTGCCGTTGGCGGAGGCCAGCGCCGAACTAGCCAAGAGCACGCTCGCCCGCGACCTGCGATCGGGGCCGGGCACGGCGACTTCGTGGGGGCAGCTCGATCAGGACCGGGCCCAGGTGAAAGTCACCGCCGCGCAGGTCGCGGCCGCGCGGGCCGCCATCCAGGTGAACGAAGCAACCGTCCAGCGCTTTGTGGAAATGCAGGGTTTCCAGAGGATCACGGCCCCTTTCCCGGGAGTCATTACCGCCCGGAATGTCGACGCCGGCGACCTGATCTCGGCCGACAGCCCCAGTTCCACCAAGGAACTCTTCCACCTGATGCGAACGGATGTCTTGCGGGTGTTGGTGAATGTTCCCCAGGTCTTCGCCACGGGGATCAAGGTTGGGCAAAAAGCAGCGGTCTATCTGCGCGACGATCCCGCCAGGCAGCATGCGGCGAAAGTAACGCGTACGGCCGAGGCACTGGACCCGAACACGCGGACGCTGCTCACCGAAGTGGACGTGCCCAACCCGAACAACGACCTGCGGCCGGGAATGTACCTGCAGGTGAAGTTCGTCTTCGACCAGAGCATCCTGCCGGTCATGATCCCCGCCGCGGCATTGACCACGCGCGACGGAATTCAACGGGTGGCCGTCCTCGACGGCCAAACGCGGGTGCAATACCGCCCGGTGCAGTTAGGACGCGACTTCGGCGCGGAGATCGAAGTTGTCGACGGGCTGAAGGCCGGCGAGACGGTCGTCATCCATCCCGGCGACGACATTCCCGAGGGGACCGCCGTGGAGGCGGTGCCATTCGCAAAGTAGCGTTCCGTCGCGAAAAAAGGTCACCGAACCTGTAGGACGGATTGCCCAATCCGTCTTAAAGGATTGCTCCCGCGCGTGAGGATCATTCATACCGGGGTAATAAACGAGTCGCACCCAAGAGTTGTACCGTCCGCCGCGAC
>CAWAAL010000034.1:0-14463 GCA_963779975.1 uncultured Planctomycetia bacterium
GTCTGACGGTCGATGGAAAGATTCTTGTGGACGACGCCTATTCCCCCCTCTTGGGCAAGTGCGATCGCCATATCGCTCTCGGTCACGGTATCCATGGGGGAACTCAGCAGGGGGATATGGAGACGAATCCGCCGCGTGAGTTGGGTCGTAACGTCAACATCCGCCGGCATGACCTCGCTGTAGCGGGGTTCGAGGAGAACGTCGTCGAAGGTCAAACCGAAGTGGTCGGCAATCTTGTCGCGCATCGAAGGCCAGTCCTTATGCTTTAGATCCCCTCGCCCAACGCCCCTGGGCACATGGTGCCCGGCAGAGGGCCCGGGGGAGAGGGATCTTCATGGGGGCAAATTTTGATGGAATCGGTCATTATGCCGCCGGCGGCGGGAAAAGAAAAGGGCCGGGGGAAGCAGTTCGTAGAACGTAGTTTACTCCGTTCCTTTGCCTTTTTCAGACAAACGGAATGAATTCCGTTCTACTTACTTCTGCCAGGTGCCGTCCGGGATGATGCTCTTCCGGCGCGGCGGGCGTTTGCGGCCGAACAGCCCGATGCGTTGTTCGGCCTCCGGCTTGCTGCCGTAGTTCACCAGGTCAAGGGTGCTGCGGCGGAGAAGATGGCCGGCCTGGTCGGTTTCCTTCGTCGTTTGATAGACCACGCCGCCGGGAACGTCGGGCGACGACATCGCCAACGTGGTCACCGCGCCCTTGGGTGTTTTCTGCACCGTCTTGATACAGGCCACGTTTTTCAGCACGGCGAGCACGCGTTGCGGCATGTCGAGGGCCACGACCTCGGAGAGCGTTTCGCTCAAGACGTTGCTGCCGCCCACATCGGTTGTCTTGCTCTCGCGTCGCAGAACATAAGGGGAAAGAGTATCGGAGAAAAAGAGGTTGACCGAAGTTCGACCGGCGGGACCGGCGACTTCGACCTGCTGCGAGCGGCAGGGAATCTTCTGGTTTTCAATCGAAACCTCGGCGGCGCAGGGGGGAGAACTTCACTTCGCCACCAGCCAACTCACCATGGAATCCTTGCTTGAGACATTGCGGCTGGCCATCGAACTGCTTGCCGGCCACTTCCACGCCGACTTCCACTTCCAGCACGACACAATCGGCATCGACGCGCAACAGCGATGTCTTGGTTTCCGTGACGTTCACGCTGATGACGCGGCCGCTATCGTCCAACGATTCGGTAACGACGCGGACAAGTTTCCAAGCCCCTGGCTGGAAGCGGGCCCACGAATGGTGCCGGGCGGAAATACCAACCTGCTCCGCGGCGCAGCATCGTGCCCCGAGAATCGTTAGCACCAGACCTGTCAGGATCCAGCCCAGCCGTCTGTGCAAGTTGGTCGTGCTCCCTAAACGAAAACGAAAACGAAAAACCGGCCGAAATGCCACTCTAACCAGTTTAACCCGATGCTTCGGCGAGGAAAGCGGGTTCGTGGCCGCAAAATGCGAAAAAATCAAATATTCCGGCGAACCAATAACCGGTTGTAGGGGTTGGGAAAACCCGCAGGGAGGGTTGAGAGCGGTTCAATTGCCGTTATGACTGCCGGAATCACTTTTCCCCAGGGCCTGATCGGCGCTGGGAAAACTGTCGGCCTCGGCCCGCTTTCGCAGTGCGGCGTCCTGATGCCCGGGGATCAGATTGGCCAGTCCGCCTGGAGCACCACCCGAGCCGGACGACGATAGACAACCTGCTGCGGAAGTAAGGAGAGTGGCTGTTGCCAGCAACATGGCTGCCATCCAGGGGCGCATGCGGAATGATAATCGCTGAGCGGTCACGTTCGCGCCTCCATGCTATTGGGGACGTGGTAGATTGATAAAATCGCTGGGCGTCTGCACCTTCTTCGGTTCCGTGTCAAAAAAGCCGCCGGGCTTGGGCTTGGAAACCACTCCGGTCGGGCTGGACGAATTGTTCGTGGAGTGGCAACCGGCACTCGGCACTACGACCGCGCAGCAGATCAACAACAGGCTGCGGCCGCGATGAAACCAGGCAACAAACGCACTCACGGCATATCTCCTTCATAAAGAGGTCGCCCAGGACGAAAGGAACTTGGTGGCGGAGTGTCGCAAAAACTGTGGGCTGCGTCCAGAGAGATTTCTTGAAATCAGTTCGCCTTGGCGGCATCCGGGATCGGCAACAGGCGGGCCAGCCAGCCGGTCTGCTGCATGGCGGGGATGGCGACTTCGTCCAGCGGAACCAACGCCCGAATCAGCGTGGCGACGGGCTGTGGCTGCGAGGCGGGCTCGGCCAAGAGCACGCGGCCGCCACCAACGGCCACCGCACCCGGCACGTTCGTCCCCGACAGGTTGGCGCCGTGGCCGGCGATGCTCACGCCGCGACTGTCGATCCAAAAATCGAGTCCCATGCGATCGAAGGCCAGCGACTGGCCCGCGACAGGCATTTGCGTCGATGGCCTCAATCGCAGGTGCGTCACCAGGGCGGCCAGCATGCCGGAACCCAACTCGCCGGGCCCGCAGACGAGCCGGCCCGCGAGTTCGTCGACCCGGCCGCGTTGGAACTTGGCCTTCTGCAGCGTGATGTCGGCCGTGCCCGTCAGCGCGGCAGTGGCGTTCTCTCGGGTCAGTCGCCCCAAGTCGAGGCCGGTCAACTGCCCGCTCAGCTCGCCGGACCAGCCGTCGGGCGTATTGAAGGTCGAGGCATAACCGCAGAAACGGCAGTTGGGTCCCAACGCACGCGCCTCCCTGAGGCAGGTGGCCAACAGACGGCAGGGGACGGGGCTGGGGCCAGTGTCCATCTCAAAACTGTTGGCAGGCGGCGAGATCTGGCGGTTGCGTACGATCCGCATCCGCACCGGCTGCGAGGAATTGACTCCGGGAAGCCGGAACGCTAATTGGGCCTGGATGCCGGCGGGCATCAGGCCGACGCCGCCTTCGACGACCTGGAGGACCTGCGAGTCGTCGCCATCGTGCAGCGTCCACTGGTCCGCGGTAACGCGGACTTCGATCTCCGGTCGGCCTCCCTGGCACTCCAACCGGCGGCGCAGCACTTCAGCCAGCCGTTCCCAAGCACTGCTCGCCGATTCGGCCTGCGTAGCCGCCAAAACGATTGCCGGGCGAGTCTGCCCGTGCGAGTCGGTCATCAAGGTCCACGTGGCGGCCAGTTCGCCGCAGCGGAGCAACTCCTGGCCGGTTTCCGGATCGGTGAGTTTCAGGCCCGTGTAGCACACCAGGCCGGGCAGCGCGTGCCTCATCGACTCGATCGAGACCTCGAGCCCCAGTTCCTGGCCGAGGCGTCGCTCTTCCGCCTGCCTGTGCCATGGCAAGTGGCGAACGATGCACCAACCGGTCACAGTCAGGGTAGGCAACACGCACAGGCCGAGGAATGCGGCCATGCAGATTTGGCGGCGGGTATGATCGTAGAGTGGGAACATCCGTGTTCCTTCCAAGTCTCCTCTCCCTCTGGGAGAGGATTAAGGTGAGGGGTAGTACTCTACTCGTTCAACATCTTTCGTGCCATCTCGTAAAACAGATCCAAGCGCTGCTTGATTTCTTGCAAATGGTCGCCGCCGAACTTCTCGACCACGGCACAGGCCATCTCGAAGGCGACGACGTTCTCGAGAATGCAACTCGCCGCGGCCACGGCGCAGACGTCGCTCCGTTCATAGGAGGCCGACTCGGATTGCTTCGTCTGCAAGTTGACCGACTCCAGCGGCTTGGCCAAGGTACTGATCGGTTTCATCGCCACGCGCAGCACCAGCGGTTGCGAATTGGTCATCCCGGCCTCGAGCCCCCCGGCGTTGTTGCGTGCCCGCGTGAAACCGAGCGACCGCGTATGCGTCTGGGCGGGATCGAATTGGATCGGGTCGTGGACCTGCGAGCCGAGCGTCCGCGCGGCTTGGAACCCCATGCCGATCTCGACGCCTTTCATGGCCTGCACCGCCATTACGGCCTGGGCCAGGCGGCCGTCAAGTTTCTTGTCCCATTGGGTGTGGGTACCGAGTCCGTAGGGCAGGCCCTCGACGCGGATCTCGACGATGCCGCCCAACGTGTCGCCGGCCTTCTTGCAGCGATCGATGAATTCGGCGACCTCGTCGTCGCGATCAGGGGCGAGCGTGTACAGGATGCTGCGGTCGCGGCGGGCCCGTTGTTCTTCGAGCGGGCCCGGCTTGGGCGGGATGGCCAGTTCGCCGACCTCGACGACATAGGCGAAGGCCGTGATACCCAGCGGCCCGAGAAGCTGCTTGGCTAAGGCCCCGGCGGCCACGCGGGCGGTGGTCTCCCGGCGCTGGCCCGTTCGAGGATCGCCCGGACCGAGGTCAGGTACTTGATCGAGCCGCTCAGGTCCCCGTGTCCCGGCCGGGGCCGGTCGAGGTCTTCCATCTGGTCGATCTTGAAATCCTTGTTGGGGACGAGCAGGGCGATGGGGCTACCCAGGGTCGTTCCCCGCCAGACGCCGGAGAGGATTTCCACGTGATCGGTTTCGATCTTTTGCCGGCCGCCGCGCCCATAGCCGCCCTGCCGTCGCACGAGCTCGGCATTGACGGCCTCGGCCTGCAGATCGACTCCCGCCGGGAAGCCATCTACGAGGGCCACGAGGGCCCGGCCGTGCGATTCACCGGCGGTCAGGTATCGTAACATGTTGATGGCTCTGAATTTGCGATGGAACGGCAGGGGGCAAGATCATGATTGAGTTCCCCAATTCTACCCAGATTCTCCCATCGGCGGTAGGGCGGTTTTTATCATCGCCACAGCAGATCGTACCCCACCACAAAAATCCCCGCGTCGATCAGCAGGTGGCTGAGCCACGGGCCCAGCAGCGAACCACTGCGGTGATAGATCCAGGCCCAGGCGGCCCCGCCGACGGCCACGCAGAGGGAAAAGAAGACGGTTGGCAATGGCGATCCGCCGAAATAGACTGCCAAGAGGATCACGTGATGGGCGGTGAAGGCCAGGCTCGACAGGATCACGGCCGCCGAGACCGGCATGAAACGTCGCAGGCCGCCGAAGAGGAACCACCGCCAGTAATACTCCTCCAAGAGCGCGTGGAGCGAAGACAGCAAGATGCCGCCGAGGATGAATCGCGCCGGGCTCCCCATTCCCAACGCTGTCGCCTTCTCCATTACCGGTCTGACGGCGGCAGACAAGTATCCGCCTGGCTTAAGCCAAGAGAAATACAAGAGCAACATGCCCAACAGGACCGCCCCGCCAAACGCCAGTCCTTCGGCCACCCCTGCCGTACTTGGTCTTGCCAAGGCCAACTTTTTCCGCTGGACCATCATGACCCAGAGTACGGGGAAGGCGAACTGCACGACTTTTTCCGTCCCGTAGGCTGCCTGTACGGCCGCCGACGGGTGCCGGCTCAAGACGACCAGATAGATCCAAGTGGCCAGGCTCGGAAAGAGGGCCACCGCCCAAAGCGCCGCGGCGTCGGCACGGCGAGAAGCCTGGTTGGACGGGTCGGAAATGCTCATGATGCGAATGTCTCCCGAGAGCAAGGCGGGAACAGGGGCGCGATATAACGCGTGGGAAGGCGGAATTGCCGATCTTCATTCTATCATTTGGCCTCTCTTCTTCAGTTCCACGCCGTGGCTCTTTTGGATAGAATAAAGCCGCTCGATCACTTTCGCGCGGCGATTGGTTTCCACGACCGAAAGCCCAAATCCGTTCGCCGACATCGGACGCGTACAGGCCCGCCAGAATTCAACCAGATTCTGGGGAGCATAGAGGATCCTCTCGCCGCGGCCGCTCAATAACCCCATGCGGCGCGCACAAGCTGGTTGTTCGGGTCCGCGCGATGCGCAAGCCGCAACAGAATATTCGTATCCGCAAGCCAGGCCATCAGCCACCCTCATAGATGCCTTCGCGGGTATAGGCCGAGTCCGGAAGAACCGGCAAATCGAGCCCATCAGCGAGAGCGTCGAAGCATGCTTCCAGTTCCTCCTCCGGGAGATCCTCCGCCTTCCGCAAGTCGCTCGACGTCTCTAAAATGCCCTTGCGCTCAGCGCCGCCTAGGTCGACGACCACCTGCGCCTGTTGCCCCTCCGGCAAGCTCAAGGGGAGGACCGGACGAAAAACGCCATTCTCAAAACTGCATCTATCCTGGTTAACATATTCGCCTGACATCGCGAGTTTTGCTCGTAAACCGTTTTACAACAAGTATTATACAGTCCACGGGAACGGCGTAAATCTATTCCTAATCCCTCTCAATGCTGCCCTTATACACCTGCTGCATCAGCGCATTCTTCTTCGAAGTCACCGGCCCGTCGCTCGTATCGTTGCGCAGGACCTCGGCCATCATGTGGAACTTGGCGTCGATGTCGTCGGCGTAATGTACCAAGCAGGGCCTCGGGCGTCATGGGCGGCTTGGGCGAGCCCCATTCGGGCAGCCGCTGATGGGCAATGATCAGATGCTCCAGCCGCAACAGCGTGTCGGGCGGCAACGGGCACGACGCGGCCGCCTCGCGCACGATGTCGCGGCCCTGGAGCAAGTGGCCGATCAAGGCGCCGCTGGCCGTGTAGACCGTGCCGTCCGGCCGCTGCTCCAACTCGCGGAGCTTGCCGACGTCGTGCAGGATCGCGCCGGCCACGGCCATCGACTTGTCCAGCGGCGGCTCAAGCTCGTCGTAATACTCGGCGTATTTGTCGGCCAGGTAGATCACCGTCCGCGTCACGCTCAAGGTGTGTTCGAGCCAGCCGGCGACGAAGGCGTGGTGGTTGTGCCGGGCCGCCGGGATCCGCAGCAGATCGTCGCGGTTGTCAAGCAGGATCTTCTCGACCAACGCCCGCAGGGCCGTGTCGGTGATCCGCTCGCGGACGATCGCCAGCAGCTCCTCGAACATCCGCTGCGGCTCGTAGCGCGACTGCGGCAGGCAGACCGTGGGGTCGAAGCCGTCGGCCGCATCGGCGTCGCAGACCTCGCGGATCTTGCGGATATCGAGTTGCGGGCCGTAGTTCGTTTCGCGATAGACGGCGCGAACCTTGTAGAACGTGCCGGGCGTCCACTTGTCGCGGCACTCGGCCGCCCAGGGCGAATTGTCCCAGATCGGAAAAGCCACCTCGCGGCCGCCGTCGCGAAAGCCCACCCGATAATACGGCTTGCCTTCTCGCGTTGTGAGCTGCTCCTTCAAGGTCATGACGACGAACATGTCGGCCTCCTGGCCGGGCAGCATGGCGGAAAGGGCGAGAATGGGCATGGTGGATGGCATGGCAGTGGGCTTGGGATGAAAGGCTTAAAACCTTGATTCTATCGCCGGAGCGAGGGCGTGGAAATGCGGCGGTTCGCGAAATTGAAGGGTAGGGGAACCGTGGAAGAAGAATTGACAATTGCATCGACAGCGCTTGGAGGATCTGCTAGAATACCAGGGAGGAGCGAGCAATGACACAACTGACTATCGTGAATTACGGGGAAGCCGCCGCAGTTGTCCTTCCTGCTGCGGTGCTGGAATCGATGGGCCTGCGAATTGGTGATGTGCTGGAAGCCACTCCGGGCGAACGGCAACTCATCCTCAGGCCGGTCGAAGACGCCGCCCGTCGTGAAGCGTTTGAGGAGATTACCAAGGACGTATTGGAAAAACGGCGAGACGCTTATCGTCGATTGGCGTAGGGCAAGAATCAAAAGCGGCAATGTTGTTCCCCCGCAAGGACGAAGTCTTCGAGATTCACCGCAGACTGCTCGAACAGTTCGGGGGGATGCCGGGCGTTCGCGACGAAGGGTTGCTGGATTCAGCCCTCCTGGCTGCCGCCAACCGGCAGCACTATGAAGCGGCCGATTTGGCAACTCTTGCAGCTACGTATGCGTTTCATCTAACGCGAAACCATCCCTTTGTGGACGGGAACAAGCGGGTCGGCGCTGCGGTTGCGGAAGTTTTCTTGCGACTCAACGGTGCGCTGTTGAATGCATCGAATGACGAGATTGTAGAATTGTTCTTGAGTATCGCTGCGGGCACGGTGTCGCGAGAGGAAGCGGAAAAATCGTTCGCGCGTTGGGTTGTGTTGCCTTGCTAGTCCCCTTCCTCCCCCTTGACTTGCCGCCGGGCGAACGCCATATTTCAGCCTTTCCCCAAGGACCAACGAATATGCCGTTTTCGTTCGCGACAATTTTCGACATGGACGGAGTGCTGATCGATTCCTACCAGGCCCATTATCGAAGCTGGGTGGAGATGGCAAGCCGCCGCGGACTCTCGATCAGCGAACAGCAGTTCATGGAGAGCTTCGGCCGCACGAGCCGCGAATCGATGGCCCAATTCTGGGGATCGGGCCGATTCAGCGACGAGGACGTGAAGGTCATGGATCAGGAAAAGGAGGCCGCCTTTCGCCGCATCATTGCCGCCGAGTTCCCCGCCATGCGAGGCGCGGCGGAACTCATCGCGGTACTCCGCACAGGCAGGGTTCGGCGTGGCCGTGGGCTCGTCGGCCCCGCGCGAGAACGTGGCAGCGGGGATCGACGGGCTGGGCGTGCGGGACCAGTTCAGCGCGGTCGTCACCGGCAGCGACGTGCAGCGCGGCAAGCCCGATCCGCAGATCTTTCTCGCGGCGGCCCAACGGCTGGGCGTGCCGCCGGCGCGGTGCGTGGTGATCGAAGACGCCCCGGTCGGCGTCGCGGCCGCTGCGGCCGCCGGCATGGCGTGCGTGGGCCTGGCCAGCACTGGTCGCACGCGCGAGACTCTGGGCAAGGCCCAACTCGTCGTCGATTCGCTCACCGAACTTTCGCCCGAAGTCCTGCGGCAAGTGATCGAGCGGCACGCGGGTCGACAAGCCGCGCCTTCCGCCACAGCCGCACGGAATTGATGAAGAACAGCTCGTCGCACTCGGACAGCATTTCCAGCGGAACGACGCGCTCGCCGATCTTGCCTTCGGCCAGCAGTCGGGCACGATAGGTCCCCGGCAACAGGCCGCATGATACCGGCGGCGTCCACAGGTCCTTGCCGCAGCGGACCACGATGTTGCCGCGGAGGGTCTCCGTAACCTCGCCAAGTTGATTGTAGAGCAGCACGTCGTCGCCCTCGCGGCAACCGGCCTGCGCGGCGGCGTAGACCGCGCGGTGCGTCGTCTTGTGATAGAGGAACGCGTCGGCCGCATCGATCGGTCTAGCGGCTAGTTCCAGTCTGACCGGATCCGGAAACTCGCCCGCGAGGATCGGCTCGGCCTGGCAAGAGATCTTGCCGTCGCGGGCGACCAGCAAGCGGATCTTGTGCGGCGTGGCCGGCAGCCCCGCGGCCAGGGTGGCAAGTTCGCTCTCAGCCGTCTCCTCGCAGCGCGGAAAGCCAAAGTATTCGGCCGATTCTCGCAACCGCCGCAGGTGTTCGCGCAGGCAGAAGTATCCTTCTCCGGGCGTCCAGAGCAGCGTCTCCAGGAGCGAGAATTCCGGTCGCGTGGTGCTGAGGATCTTGGCCTTCAGCAGGCACTCGTCATACTCGCCCTGGGGCGTCGAGTCCCAGACGACCCCGCCGCCCACGCCATACTCGGCCTCGTGCCGGGCTTTGTCGATGAGCACGGTGCGGATGGCCACGTTGAACTGGGCACGGCGCCCGGCGCGATGCGGCCGATGCTGCCCGTATAGACCCGCCGCGGTCCGGTTTCAGTCCGGGCGATGATCCGCATCGTGCTCGCTTTGGGAGCGCCCGTGATCGATGCGCAAGGGAACAGCGCGGCGAAGATCTCGGCCAGTCCGGCGCCGGTCTCGGCCGACACGCGGGAGGTCATCTGCCAGAGCGTCGGGTAACGCTCGACGCGGAACAGGTCGCTCACCTGCACGCTGCCGACCCGGGCGATGCGGCCCAGGTCGTTGCGCATCATGTCGACGATCATGGCGTTCTCGGCGCGGTCCTTCTCGGATGCGGCCAATTCGCGGGCGCGGGCAAGGTCTTCCTCGTACCAGCGGCCGCGGGCGATCGTGCCTTTCATGGGGCGCGAGACGATCCGCCGGCCTTCCAGCTCGAAGAACAACTCGGGCGATGCCGAGCAAATCGCGAAGTCGGGCGTCTCGACGTAGGCCGCATAGGGCGGCTGCTGGGCGGCAACCAGGTTCTCGAAAAGGCTCCACGGATCACCCGCGGCCGGCTGCTTCAGGCGGAACGTGTAGTTCACCTGGTACGTTTCGCCCGCGGCGATCGCGTCGCGGAGCCGGCCGATGACTGCGGCATATTCGTCGGCCGTGACCGAAGGCTGCCAGGAAGCATCTGGTTCCGGCCGCGTATCGGCGTGCGATGGAAGCGAGATCGTTTCCACGGCGGGAAAGAGGCCGAACACAGACAGCGGAAACGCCGTGGCTTCACGGACGCAGAGCGCGCGATCGAAGGCCGGGGCCGCCTCGTAGCTGACGAAGCCGGCGGCATGGAGTCCCCGTGACTCGACCAGATGTTCCACCCGCCGCAGGCAGTCCAGCACCTCGTCGTGTCGGCAGGTCTCGACGATCTCGCAGGGGCGGGCGAACAATTGCCAAGCGCCGGCCGACGCATCATAAAGGACGATTCTCGGACAGTTGGTCTTCTTGATAGGACGTATCCTCTGACGCCTCCCAAATCACTCGTTTTGGCCGAATAGAAACAAGACACCTCTGCCAATTTTATAGGAGCATCGCCAAGAGAGGAATAGGACGGAAAGACGCTGAGGATCACTAATGGCACTCATCTCGCAGGCAGTTCCTGTCCCGGCGTACACCGATCTGTCATAACTAGCTGTCAGTAGCGTGAAAAGCTGCTTCGCCACCTTTACGGTTGCTTACCCCCGACCGGCTCCAATGCCTTCGCCGCGGCGGCGCGGACCTCGGCATCTTCGTCCTTGGCGGCGGCTTCAAGCGTGGGGATGAAATCGGCGGCAGCCAGCCCCATGCGTCCTAACGTGATGGCCGCGGCCAACCGCCGCTGGGGATCGGCATGGCGCAACATCAAGGCCAGACCGGGCGCCGCCGCGAGTTGACCGTCGAACGGTAGTTCGGCCAAGGCCCTGGCGGCAGCCACGGCCGCAGGCGTGTCGTCGCCGTCGAGCGCCTTGAGCCGTTGTTTCATTTCGCCGGTGGCCTCGCGACGGGCCTTGCGGGCCAGTCGCGCGACATCGATCTGTTTCAGGGCCAGCGACGCCGACGAGCGGATCGTCAAGTCCGAGTCGTCCATCGCGGCCTTTTCCAGCACCGTCATGGAGTTGAGGGCATCGGGCCCAATTCGGCCCAAGGCGTCGATCGCATGCCGCCGCGCGAAGGGATCCGGCGAGGCGACGAACTCAGCGAGACGCTTTGCCGCCGGCACGCCGTCTCCGCCAAGATAGCCCAGCGTGTCGATCGTGGCATAGCGGACCCAGCGGTTCGAGTCGTCAAGGGTGGCGAGCAGGCTGTCTCGGGCGCCGCGGCCGGCGGCCCCCATTTGCTGAAGGACTTCCACCGCCACGGCACGCACCTTGGCCTGCGGCGAACGAAGGCCTTCGCAGAGGCCCGGCAGGGCCTCCGCCCCGACGCCGGCCAGCGCTCGGACCGCGGCGGGGTCGCGCGGAAACGCCTGCCCTTCGCCCGCATCCTTCGAGACGTGATCCAAGGCGCGGCAGAGGGCGTCGGGCCCGAGGGCCGCGATCGCCTGCGCGGCCTCACGCCGGGTCTCGTCGCCGCCGCGGTCCAGTCGCGGCAGCCAGAATTCGACCGTCGCTTGCTGGGCAACGGCCCGCCGCGCGGCGAATCGAGCGCGCGAGAACGATCACGCCGATCAGCGCCGCCAGGAAAATTGCCAGCACGATCAAGGCCCACGTCAGCGGCGCGGCGGGCGGACGCACCAGAAGCGGCGGTTCCAAATCGCCGTCCGGCAGGATCGAACTCTGGCTGACCGACTCGCTGGAAGAGCTTTCGTCGCCCAACGGGGCCTGGGTTGACCAGCGATTGGCCGACTCTTCCGGCGGCCCTGCGGACCAGCGATCGCTGCTGCCGGCATTTTGCGGCGGCGCCGGAGCGGCCTTTCCGGCCACGGGAGGTTCGACCGCCTTGCCGCAGTTCCGGCAAATAAACGACGAATCGCCGCCGGGGACCTGCTCGCGGGCGGCGGCGTCCGGGGATGGCGTACCGCAGAACGGACAACGAGGGGCCGACATGATGGGGTGGCACGTCCCTGAGCTTGCGAACGGCGCGGAAAGCGGGGAACCACGCCCTTCGCAAGCGCAGGGCGTGCCACCCTCGTTGAAATGTAGCTCTTGCCAGGCCTCTTTCGTAGAACGGATCTCGATCCGTTTGGACGGCATGAACTCCGTTCTGCGGACGGGTCCTTACTTTTGCACGCTGAACTTATGCACCGTCGATTGCTTATACGTCTCGCCCGGCTTGAGCACGGTCGTGGGGAAATCCTTCTGGTTGGGTGAATCGGGATAGTGTTGCGTCTCCAGGCAGAGGCCGTAGTGCTGTTCGTAGGCCTTGTCGCCGGCGTGGACCGTGCCGTCCAGAAAGTTGCCGGTGTAGAACTGGACCGCCGGCTGTGTCGTGTAAACCTCCATCACGCGGCCGCTGGCCGGCTCCGCAACCCGCGCAGCCAGGCTCAAGCCGTCGCCCTTGCGCACCAGGACATAACAGTGATCGTAGCCGCCTTCGACATGGGCAATGTCCTTGCCAACCGTCTTCGGCGCGGTGAAATCCATGGCCGTGCCCTTGACCGGATCGAGACGCCCCAGCGGGATCAACGTGCTGTCCACGGGCAGGAAGCGATCGGCGTTGAGCGTCAATTCGTGCCCGAGGATGTCGCCCTTGCCGGCCCCGGCGAGGTTCCAATAGGCGTGGTTCGTGAGGTTGACGACCGTAGCCTTGTCGGTCATGGCCTCGTAGTCCATCTTCAACTCGTCCTGGTCGGTGAGGCTATAGGTGACCTGGACCTTCAGCGTGCCGGGATAGCCTTCTTCGCCGTCGGGACTGGTGTAGCTGAACGCCACGCCGACCACGCCGGGCGACTTCACCGGTTCGGCGTTCCAGACGACTTTGTCAAAACCCTTCAGTCCGCCGTGCAGGGCATTGGGCTTGTTGTTGATGGCCAGCGTATATTCCTTGCCGTCGAGCGTAAAGTGGCCCTTGGCGATGCGATTGCCGTAGCGGCCCACCGTGGCGCCGAAGTAGGGCGTAGTCGGTTTGCCGTCCTTGCCGACTTCCTGGTAGTCGGCCAGCGAGTCGCGGTAGAGCGTGATGCTCTCGACCTTGCCGTTGCGATCGGGCGTCTCGACCGACGTGATGATCGCACCGTAGTTGATGATCTTGACCCTCAGGCCGTTGGGATTGCACAAGGTGTATTGATCGATCTGGGTTCCATCGGACAGTTTGCCATACGCTTCTTTCGTGACACTCATTTTCTTTTCATCGACAACAGGTTTTGAAGGGGTGGGCTTGGTCTCTGTGGGCTTGGTTTCTGTGGGTTTGGTTTCTGTGGGTTTGGTCTCTGCGGGTTTGGTCTCTGCGGGTTTGGTCTCTGCGGGTTTGGTCTCTGCTGGCTGTTCTGCGGGTTTGACCGCCGAATCCTTCGCGTCCCCGGACTTCTGACCGCTCGGTTTGCCTTGCGACTTTTCGGGCTGGTCCGAACATCCGCCGGCCACGATCAGGGCAACGATGGCGAGGATGCCAAGGCTACGGGAAAGGAACCACTTCATTGCGAATCTCCTTGCTTCTGCATTTTTTCAATGACTTCAATACTCTTCAGCGCGTCGGCGTTCTGGGGGTCGAGTTCCAACACCTTGTGGAAATCGGCCAAGGCCCCCGCCAGGTCGCCCAGCTTGTAGTTCACGTAGCCGCGATTGGAATATGCGGCCGTGAACTTCGGATCCAACTCGATCGCCTGGGTGTAATCCACGGCCGCCTGCTCCAGGCTGCCGTTGGCGCGATAGGCCAGGCCTCGATTGTAATGCACTTCGGGGCAGCGCGGATAGAGGAGCACTGCCTGGTCATATTCGGCGATGGCCTCGACGAGCTTCCCGTCCTTGTGCAGGGCGACTGCCTTGACGTAATGCAGCTTGGCCTCGTCCTGATGCTTCGCCATGGCCTTTTCCAGCCGCTCGACGTTCGATGGTCCCGCGGCGGCTGCGAGGTAAATGTCCCACTTCTTGTACGCCTCCGCCGCGCGGGGTTCAAGCCGTATCACCTCGCGGTAATCAGCCACTGCCTCCTCCGGTTTGTCGGTATTCAGGTACAGCACCGCGCGGTGGAAGCGGGCCTCGGCGTTGTCGGCGTCCAGCTTCACGGCCTCGTTGAGATCGGCCAGGGCCTTGTCGAACTGTTGTTTTCGCGCGTAGATGATGCCGCGGCGCAGCCGGCCCGGTCCGCTCTGCGGGTTCAGTTCCACCGCCCGATCGAGATCCTCGAAGGCCTTCGCGAAGTCGTCTTTCAACCCGCGGATGAAACCGCGCTCGCGATGGGCCTCGGCGTAATCGGCATCGAGTTTGATGGCCTGATCGTAATCGGCCAGGGCCTTGTCGGTCTTGCCCCGTCGATAGCGGCAGAAGCCGCGATTGAACCAGGTCGATGACGTCTGGGCATTGAGTTCCACGGCGTGGTCGAGGTCT
>CAWAAL010000035.1:0-116897 GCA_963779975.1 uncultured Planctomycetia bacterium
GGGGTAGCTATCGTTGATCCCACGACCGAGAAACCGGCCCTGCATCTGGCCGTCGACGTTCCACATGTCGACCGGCTCTACTCCCTGACGGAAGTCTCCGTAGAATCGAGGTAAGATCCATGAATCGCGACCATAGTAGATTCCTCTTGTGCTTCTCCGTACTGGCGGTGTTCACCTCCACGAGTTTCGGTCAAGGTCATCCGGATCGCGAACTTCCGTGTCTGCCCGAGTTAAATTGGACGCCCCGATCCGACTGGATCAATGTCCGCACGGCGGGTGCCAAGGGCGATGGTACCACGGATGATACGGAGGCCATCCAGCAAGTCCTCAATCGCCTGAGCGACAAGCGGCCTCGCGGCCAAGCCCGGCAGCATGTCGTGTACTTCCCGTCAGGCAGGTATCGCATCACGCGCACCCTGACGATCACGGAATCCACTGGCGGTTGGCTCGTCGGCCACAGGTCGCAGTACCGTAATTTTCTGGGACGGTGAGGAAGGCGGGCGAATGTACTGGAGCAATGGCTGCCATTACGTTTGCTACGAGGGGCTGACGTGGGATGGCCGCGGGAAAGCCGCGATTCTGGTCGAACATCAATCCCATTCCTACTACGAGACCTGGATTCGCTATCTCCACTGTGCGTTCCTGAACGGCCGGGATCACGGCGTTGTCGTGGGGCGCGGCGGCGCCACCGTCGAATCGGCCGAGTTCTGGTTTCACAACTGCCTGTTCGCCGACTGTGGTGAGGCGGCGTCCTTCCTATCGTTCAACGACTACGACAACCTCTTCGACGGGTGTGAGTTCGATGCTTGTGGCATCGGTGTCCACGCCATCCGGGGAAACTGGCAGATTCGCGGCTGCCGCTTCCATGCAAGCCGGGTATCGGACGTGAAGCAGGACGACATCTCGCACGGCGCCTCGGTTCGGTTCTGTGTTTCGACCGGATCGCGACGGTTCCTGGAATCTTGCCGCAGCAGCGTGCCCATGCCCATGCAGATCGAGGGCTGCCGCGTCGATGGCTGGACGGCGAGCGACGGGGCAATCGTCCTTGGCCATCCGGGGCCGGTGACTATGTTCGACTGCGCCTTCGAGAACTCTCCCGGCCGCGCACCGCCGGTAGTGCTGGCCTCATCGAAGAATATGGCTCAAACGATCATCGTCTCGTCCAATGCGGTTCCGCCAGGCACTACCCTATTACAGGCCGGACCACGGGCGTTGCTGACAGAAATCCCCGCAGGCATGCGCAAGCCGGTGTTGCCAAGCCCGAAACGACGTTTTCTCCGTGAGCAGGCTCGTATCCCCAACCACGTATTCGATGCTAAGGTCGATTTCGGCGCGAAGGGCGATGGGAAGACCGACGATACGCAGGCCATCCAACGCGCGATCGACGCGGCGCGATCAGATAAAGCCGTCGACGCCATCGCCTACTTGCCCGGTGGCGACTACTGCATCTCGCGGACACTGAATATCACGGGGACTGGCTACTATGTGGGCGGCATTGGCATGGCCACCCGGCTGGTTTGGAAGGGGGCCGCTGGCGGCGTGGCGATCCACGTCGATACTCCGCAGGACGTCGTGATCGAGAATCTCAGCTTCGAGCAGCGCAACGACACGTACACCCGAATCCGACAGACCGGCAACGGACCATCCTCCGTCCTATACGACCAAGTCGAAGTGAGCCATTATAACAATCCCCCGGAGGGCATCGTCTGCGAGAACCTGCCGAAAACTGCGAGGGTACGGTTCGGGCTATTCACGGGAAAGCTCAGGTTGGCTGATTGCGGCCGGGCCGACATCTTCGCGCTCATCCATTACGGCATCGCGATCATCGACGGGGCGGAGCAACCGAAGACCGGCTTCATTGGGTTGATGTTCCATAATGCCGCCTTTCCTTCCTATGCCCTGACGGTACGGGATAATCAGGATGTCGTCGTCGGCGACTATTACATGGAGCAATCGACGCATTATCTGCTCTGCGAGGGTGGAAAACGCCAGGGGAAAGGGCACGTCACCATTGGCGCCTCGAAGATCAGCTCGAAGGACCAGGAAGCGGTGACGCTGCGCAATTACGAGGGCCGCGTATGGATCGGCGGCGGTGACGCCCAGTGGGAGAAAGACCGGGAGCAGCCGGTCCACCTGAAGCAAGAGGGTGCGCGGCCGGTGTGGTGTTTTTCGGCTGGAAATGCCTGGTGTGAGTCGGAACCCATCTTGGATTTCGGCGAAGGCGGCCACTTTGTGCGGCTGGGCGATGTCACCTCGGGGAAACACCGCCGACCTCTGCCCGATCGGGTGCCCGATGCCACCCTGCGTGAAGCGGCCGCCGCACTGGACGACTTTCGTCAACTGGGCACCGTTTACCTGGAGAACCAATAATGGACCATCACGGCCATCGTTTCCTTTGCATAGCAGCCATCTTTGCCATGGTCCTCCTGCTGGCAGCCGGTTCCGTTTGGGCCGAGCCGCCCGACATGCGAATACGGAAGAAGCTCATCGCCACGGGGTGGGACCACCCAGATAGCCAGCGGCTACTGGCAAATCTGGCCGAGATGGAGAAGCAGCCATTCGACGGGGTCGTGATCGAATTGACCGGTCACACCGATGATGGCAAGCCATGTCCGCTCAGCGTGGCTTTCAGCAACCAGAAGTGGCGGAAATCGTGGTTCCAGACGAATGTGAACGACCTTCGGAAATGCAAGTTCACCCGCTTCACCGACAACTTTATTACCGTCGGCGCCAATCCGGGCAACATCGACTGGTTCGACGACGAGGGTTGGCAGCGGATCGTCGAGCATTGGCGGATCGCTGCCTGGCTGGCCAAACAGTCGGGCTTGAATGGGCTGCTCTTCGATCCCGAGCCCTATACGCCGCCACACTCGCAGTTCAGTTACGCGGCTCAGCCGGGTCGGATGAAGCATGGTTTCAATGAGTACGCGGTGAAGGCCCGCCAGCGTGGCCACCAGGTGATGCAGGCCGTTGCCGAGGAGTATCCCGAAATCACGATCTTCTGCTATTTTATGAACAGCGTTTGTGCGACGGCGGCCGGGCGGGCCGATCCCCGGCTAGCCTTGGCGGCGCAGGGCTATGGGTTATATCCAGCGATGATCGACGGTTGGCTCGACGTTGCCCCGCCCACCGTCGTCCTGGTCGATGGTTGCGAATCGGCCTACCGCTATAACAGTCGCCAGCAGTTCCTGGAGTCGGCCATGCAGATCAAGGGGGCCTGCCAGGAACTGGTCTCGCCCGAGAATCGGGCCAAATACCGTGCGCAGGTCCAGGTCAGCTTCGGCATGTACCTCGACGCTTATTGGAATCCCAAGGAGTCGCCATGGTATATCGACGGTCTGGGCGGCCCGCGTGTCGAGCGTCTGCGAGCCAATACCTCGGCGGCGCTGGCTGCGGCCGATGAATATGTCTGGGTCTACGGAGAGCGGTTCCGTTGGTGGCCCACGCCGAACCAGAGTGTCCGCCCAGAGACATGGCCCAAGGCGATCCCCGGCTCTGAGCAGGCGTTGCGCTATGCCCGCGACCCATTGGATTACGCCCGGACGGAGATCGCCAGAGCCAAACAGGCCGGAAGGCTGGTGAACCTGGCCCGCAATGGTGACTTCAGTGCGTCCACGGCCAAGTCGATGGATGGCAGCGAACAGAAATGGCACGATGGCCTTCCGCCAGCCGGTTGGAGTGCGTGGCAGAGGGACGACTCGAAGGGGACTTTTACCTGGGACCGGGAAACCGGGGTCGACCATGGGCACATGGTGCCCGGCAAGGGTGCGGCCCGCGCCAGCCGCATTGTGGACGGTTGCTTTCTTCAGTCATATAAGGTGGCTCCCGGCGAGCGTTATGCAGTCCGCGCTGCCTGCAAGGTGCATGGCAATGGCAGCGCATGGCTGCGGGTTCGTTGGCAGACGCCGGTTGGCCGCTGGACGGCCGAGACCCAAGACCAGCTTTTCTACTGCGAGGTTTCGCCTGATAATTGGCGGGAGTTGTTCGGCGTGGTAGAGGTGCCGGAGGGAGTCGGGCGGCTGTTAATTCTGCTGGGTGTCGGCAGCCAGAGCACGGCGGAGGACGTGGTCTGGTTCGATGACGTGGAGCTTTACAAATTGACCAATAGCACTCCATCGGGTGAGCGGAAATGAAAATAGACGCGGGACTTTTCCTCAGTCGAACCGCACTCGTATTTGCTGTGGTCTTCTGTGCGCACGCGGCGGCCGGACAAACCACGACCCGATCCGTTACGCTGACCGTTAGCGACCAGCCGCAGCAAACGCTGGAGGGGTTCGGTTGCAGCATGGTCGATCTGAGCAGATCCAAAATGCCGAATTCGGCCCGCAGTGAAATGTTCGACCGGGTGTTCGGTGATCTGCACATGAACGTGCTTCGGCTCTGGGCCGGAGCCGACACTAACTGCACCGTTGCCCAAGTGAAGGTAACATTCTACCGGACCTATGTGGACAGCGGAGTGATCGCGGACGCGCAGAAACGAGGGGTGACGACCCTGCTGCTGGCACCGGCTCGCGGCGAGAAACCGCCCAGCGAGCCCATGCCCGAGTACGCCCGCAAGCTGGCGGAATTCATTCAGGGCGTGAAGTCTGAACGCGGGATCAGGATCAACGTCACGGGCATCGCCAATGAACCCAGCGGATTCAAGCCCGATCAGATGACAGAGGCGGTGCGCGTGCTGCGCCGGGAACTCGATGCTCGCAGTCTCCAGGACGTGCAGATCATTGCCCCGGAATGGGCCAGCGCCGATAATTCGGCCTTGCGCAGCATCGCGGGTATCAAGGCGGACCCGGAAGCCTGGGCAGCCCTGCGCGGGATTGCCACACACAGTTACAACATGGCCGCCACCCCCGAGTTCCCGAAAGTCATCACCGGCACGGATAAGCAATACTGGATGACGGAGGCCTCCGATAACGGCAACGAAGGCGAGGCCGATGTCAACCGGGCAGCATCTATCGGCGCGCGTTTCCTGAACGACCTGAACCATGGCGTGACGCATTGGGCCTATTTCATCGGCTTTTACGATAGTCCGGACGTGACCAAGGACCGGGACAATGCCACGAAATTCATGGTGTACGATTTCAAGCAGCAACGGATCTTCCGGCATCTGAAGTACGACTGGTTCCGGCAACTGCGGGCGGCTTTTCCGAACGGCTCGCGTATCTACCCGCTGAAGGCGCAACCTGGCGGCGACTTGGTGTTCACTTACGGACAGAAACCCTACTTGAACGCCGCTGTTGCCCGGCGTCCTGGCGGTGGCTGGTCCCTGGGAATGATCAACCTCTCCGGCGTGAAGCCGGATACCTCCATTAGCAAATGGCACCCGGCCACTGCTTTGAAGGTGACGTGGCAGGCGACACCCCTTGCAGGTGAAGAAGCCGTCATCTTCAATATCTTCCGTTCCGATGTTACTCGGCGCTTCGTATCGGACAGCACGACAACCATGACGAAGGGCAATCTTACGCTGGTGTTGCAGCCGGGCGAATTGGTCACGCTCATCGGAAAATGAACGTCAGTTCCATGTTCGATGCGGAGGATGGAGGTAGATTCGCTACCTCGCAGCCGAGCCAGCCTTCTACCGAGTCGCGCAGTCAACCCAGAGAAGGTGGTTGATTTCGCGGCGGAATGCCGGGATAATGATCGGCTGACGCCATGGTCGTGTCTCACCTGCCTTCCCCTCCCGCCTCCCACCCCAGTGCCCCATGATGAAAAAGATTTTCAGCGTCGTTAGCTTGATCGTCTTGGTCTTTGACGTAACTGCCAGCTATGGCGCCATTATTGAAGGCCGCGTGTATCTTGATGCCAACCAGAATGGCCGATGGGACGATGGCGAACCGGGCGTGCCGGGCGTGCTGGTCAGCGATGGCCGTTGCGTGGTTGCCACCGATGCGGGCGGCCGCTACCGACTCGACAGCGACGATGCCCGTTCCCTGCTTTGGATCACCGTGCCGCGCGATCACCGACCCATGGCGTCGTTTTGGCGCTGGGCTGACGGCCACCAGTCGGAGAACTTCGGGCTCGTGCGACATCCCCAACCGAACGACTTCTGCTTCATCCAGATCACCGACACCCACATCGGCAACGCAGAGGCGTTACGGCTGTTCGCCAAGCAGTCGAGCAAGCTGCCCATACCGATTCCGTTCGTCGTCAACACGGGCGATCTGGGCGGTGACGCCTTTTCCGAAACTAAAGGAGCCCGGAAGATATACGATCGCTACTTGGGTGCCATCTCGGCATTCGAGCAGCCGCTGTTCAATGTTCCGGGCAATCACGATCACGTAGCCTTCCTCAACAAGGCGGCCGACAAAAACGACCCGCTCTACGGCAAGGGGCTCTATCGGCAACTGTTTGGTCCGATGCACTATTCCTGGGACTGGGGCAACGTGCATTTCGTGGCCCTCGACGGCACGAGTCTGCCCTACCAGGAAAAATTGGGGACCGAGCAGTTGGCATGGCTCAAGGCCGACCTGTCCTTCCAGCCCCGCGACAAGCCCCTGGTGCTGTTCTGTCATCAATCGGTGGCTGCATTAACGGATACGCCGCGGTTGGCCAGCGTGCTCCAAGGTCGCAACGTGCTGGGGTTGTTCTGCGGCCATCTGCACACGACGTTTTCCACGCGGCTCGGCGACTTCCCCGTATACCACACCGGCGCGATGTGCGGCTCATGGTGGTCCGGGCCATGTCTCGATGGCACACCGCAGGGTTATCGGCTCATCCAGATCAAGAACGACCGGATGAAGACGGCGTACACCAATCGCGAGGGACGCTATCCGCTCTACGTCGCCTCGCCGACAGGGAAGGTTACACCGACGAACAAGGTTACGCAGTCGCAGTCGGGGAAGATTGAAATCGAAGTCGTCGTGGTCGATTTCGGCAAGCCCGTGGAGGTCACAGCCCAATACGCCGAACAAGCGGTGTCGCTCAAGTTGGCTGCACGCGCAGACCTGTGGTCAACCTGGAAAGGCGCGGTTGACACCGCTCTGGCGTATGACGGCGATCGCGTTGTCCACGTGTCGTCCCGGCTGGGCGATGACGTCAGTACGTGCGACATGCACTATTTGGTACTCAATGGCCGACCGGAGCCGTATCGGGCCGACGCCCCTGCCAAGCTGACGCTCCAGCTTCGCGGAGTTTATGCTACGGAGAAAGAAATCTTCTTCAACGGCAAGCCGCTGGGAACGGTCGCGGCCAAGACGCCCGACAAGACCATTGTGAGTTTCGACATTCCCAGTGACCGACTGGCCAAGGTCAACCGGATTACGGGTTCCTTCAGGCTCGCAAACGCCAAACTGGAGTACAAAAAACACTCCTTCTACGACCTGCGCTACGCAGTATTTGAGCCGCATGACTTTAGCAAGGCGACATCCACGAGTTCCAGGCCGGAGGATGCCTTGTATTTCTGTCTGCCGTAGGCAGGCAACGGTAATGGCTGTGGCGTAAAGGAATGCAGGGGGGTTGTACCAAGGGGCTTGGGGACAACGAACGTGAAGTGAGTTGAAGACCTTTTGAAGGAATCATCGAAGTCCGGTGCCGAACAGGGCGGTCGTTGAGACAAGATCCATGAATATTCAGCGAATGATCATAGCCGTCATACTGGGCATGATTTGCGCCCACGCGGTGCCTGCGGCGGCTGAGAAACCATTGCCCACAAAGACGCTGTCGAAGATCCGCGTCGATCACAAGCATCATGGCTTCGTGGACGCCACAGGCAAGCCCTTTGTCCCCTTCGGCGTGACTTATTACCGCCCCGGTACGGGCTGGGCACCCCAGTTGTGGAAGCAGTTCGACGCTGAGGCCACACGTCGCGACTTTGCCCGATTGAAAAGCCGAGGTGCCAATGTCGTGCGGGTCTTCATCTCATTCGGTTCTTTCTTTACCGAGCGAGGCAAGCTCAATCCCGAGGGGCTGTCTAAGTTCGATCAGCTCCTCGACCTCGCCGACGAGGCGGGGTTGTACGTCCACCCCACTGGTCCTGATGCCTGGGAAGGCGTGCCGGTATGGACCAAAGACTTGAACATGTTCAGCAACGACGCCAATGAACCGTGTCTCAAGGCGCTCGAAGATTACTGGCGGTTGTTTGCCACACGCTATCGTGGTCGCAGTACCATCTGGGCTTACGATCTGCGGAATGAACCACACCTCGCCTGGGATACCCCGAGCCTGCGTATGCAATGGGCCGCTTGGCGCAAGGCACATAATCAGGATCTGGTGCCGATACCCGACCCGAAGGTCAATCCGTTCACACCCGAGTTGGCCGACTACCAGCGTTTTCGTGAGAGCATTGCGGAGAAGTGGGTGGCCCGCCAGTCCAAGACGATCCATGCAGCAGACCCGGATGCCTTGGTGACCGTAGGCTTGCTCCAGTGGTCGATCCCGGCGCAACGGATGAAAATCGACCAATATACGGGCTTCCGGCCATCCGTCATTGCCAAGCACCTCGACTTCATGGAACTTCATTTCTACCCCTTGGTAGCGGGCGTGTATAACTATGGCGGTCCCGCCGCTGAAACCGCGAACCTAGCGGTACTGGAGGCGATGACCCGCGAATGCGCCAAACCGGGTCTGCCATTGGTGATCGCTGAGTTTGGCTGGTACGGTGGCGGGCCGCTCACTCCCAATGGCAAGCCTGCCACCGAGGAGCAGCAGTCGGAATGGTGCCGTCATCTGCTGGAGGTCACCGCACCGATGGCCTGTGGTTGGCTGAACTGGGGCATGTACGACGCCCCCCAGGCTAAGGACGTAAGCAAACTCACCGGTCTGTTCACCGTGGACGGCAAGGAAAAGGCATGGGGTCGCACCTTTCGCGACCTCGCACAGCGGTTCCAGGCCAATCCCCCACAGTACGTGATCCCCAATCGTCCCGACCTGCCTTGGGCAGCATGCACAGCCAGCGGCGACGAGATGGAGAAGTTCCGCCAGGCCTACTTCGCGACATTCGCTGCTAGTCGGCAGGCCCAGTAATGAACCCCGGAATTCCATCTATCGCTTCGGCACCCTATTCAACCTGTCCACGCATTGCGGCGACTGGCTGGGCGAAAACGACGTGATCAACTTCAACGCCGGGGACCATGGCATCTCCGTGAGCATGCGTTATGCTAATTGCGTACCCGTTGAGAAAACTGATCTGGGGATGTTCGCAGAAGAGGAGATCCTGACCATGAACATGAGGCAATGCTTGCTCCGACACCGCATGGCGGTTGCAGTCGGCATTACCTTTGGCATCGGGATGACCTTCTGCCTGTCTATCACACGGGGAGAGGCCAACCCCGGCGATAAGTCAACGGACCCTCCCGCCTTCATTGATCGCTATGCCCTGGTAAGGCGGCACAACGTCGTGCTTGACACGGCGGCCCCGTCAACCGCGTTGCAGGTCGGGAACGGCGAGATCGGCTTCGGCGTGGACATCACCGGGTTGCAGACCTTTTACGGCAACACCATGTCGCATTGGGGATGGCACTCTTTCCCGCTTCCAGCCGGAAAACGAGCCGAAGACCTGAAATTGACGGAGTTCGATACCTATGGGCGCGCGGTCGGTTATCCCACCAGCAGCAAAGGGCAAGAGGACATCTACCGATGGCTGCGCGAAAACCCGCACCGGATCAATCTGGGCCGCTTTGCCCTGCGTCTGACCGGCTCAAACGGAAGTACGGCGAAATTGGGGCAAATCGACCGGATCCATCAGGAATTGGACCTGTGGCGGGGGGTGATCGAAAGCCGGTTTGTGTTCGACAACCAACCCGTGCGGGTCGAGACTTGCGCCGATCCCGTATGCGATGCCGTTGCGGTGCGTATCGAATCGCCGCTGGTTGCCCAAGGACGGCTGGGTGTCGAATTGGCTTTTCCCTATGGAAGCCCATCGGGGTCCGGGGCGGACTGGAAACAGCCGGATGCTCATAGTACACGATTGACGTTGAGTAATCGACAAGCCGATTTTGAACGGCAACTCGACAAGGATCGTTATGCGGTGCGCCTGACTTGGGGCGGCCGAGCGGCAATCAAAGAGGAGAAGAAACACACCTACGTGTTGCGCCCGATAAGCAAGACACCACAGTGGAGTTCGTCTGTGCCTTTGCGGCGGAAAAGATTTTGGGGCAGCCGCCGACTTTTTCCGGCACGAAGGCAGCCAGCGAATCGCACTGGTCGCGATTCTGGTCCAGCGGCGGCGCAATCGACCTGTCGGCCAGCAAGGACCCGCGCTGGAAAGAACTGGAGCGGCGCATCGTGCTCTCGCAATACCTGCTTGCAGTCCAGGAGGCCGGTTCCCTTCCTCCGCAGGAGAGCGGTCTTTTCAACAACGGCTGGAACGGCAAGTTCCATTTGGAAATGCACTGGTGGCACGGAACGCATTACGCGCTGTGGGACCGCTGGCCCCTGTTCGAGCGCAGCCTGGGCTGGTATGCGACGATTCTCCCCTCGGCGCGCAAGGCGGCCCAGAGGCAGGGATACCGAGGCGCACGCTGGCCGAAGATGGTCGGCCCCGAAGGGCGCGATTCGCCGTCCGGGGTTGGGCCGCTATTGATCTGGCAGCAGCCGCATCCGATCTTTTATGCACAACTCGAATATCGGCTGCATCCGACCGTCGAGACCTTGAGGAAGTGGCGCGAGATCGTTTTCGACACGGCTGACTTCATGGCATCGTATGCCATTCTCGACAAAGGATCAGGGCGATACGTTCTGGGACCGCCGCTGAAAACTGTGTCCGAGAATAATCCTACAACCAAGACGAGAAACCCGACGTTCGAGTTGAGCTACTGGCGGTTCGGTTTGCGCGAGGCACAGCAGTGGCGTGAGCGGCTGGGATTGGGTCGCGACCCGAAATGGGATCAGGTTTTGCACGGCCTTGCGCCTTTGCCGACCGCCAACGGCCTTTATCTGCAACAGGAGGGCATGACGGACACGTACACGAAATGGAACTGGGAGCATCCGTCGCTTATTGGGGCC
This sequence comes from uncultured Planctomycetia bacterium, assembly GCA_963779975.1. Lineage (GTDB taxonomy): Bacteria > Planctomycetota > Planctomycetia > Pirellulales > Thermoguttaceae > JANXQG01. The sequence continues at coordinate 10,939 of CAWAAL010000035.1, forward strand.
TTGGGGATGTTGCCGGGCGATGGCGCGGACCCGGCAATCATGCGGGCTACCGTGCGCAAGGTGATGCCCGACTGGCACTGGGATCGCTGTTGGGGATGGGACTTCCCGATGATGGCGATGGCCGCCGCCCGCAACGGCGAGCCTCAGTTGGCTGTCGAAGCCCTGCTGCACCCGTCGAAGAAATGCCATTTCAACGTGGCCGGGCTGAGCACGGGCGGCCCGTTCCCCTATTTCCCGGCCAACGGTGGACTGCTGTACGCCGCCGCGATGATGGCTGCTGGTTGGGACGGAGCACCCAGTCGCAACGCACCGGGATTTCCCGACGATGGCACCTGGACGGTGCGATGGGAGGGCCTAAAGCGGGCACCGTAACGCTGTTCTCACCACAATCGACCAACAGTTGAACCGTCCGCACATGCCCGGTCGTGAAACTTCCCAACCGATGTTCAATGGTCCTGCCAAGGCCGCGACGACCGTCATCCTGGCTCACGGCGCAGGGGCGGGCATGGACACGCCCTTCCTGGAGTTCTTCATGGAAAGCATCAACCAGGGACTGAAATGAACTGAACCGCTCGTTTCATGCCAATAACGTACCTATCCAATCGGAGTCCGAAACATGAACCGCTTTGTTGTTGCTCTTGTTCTCATCTTGCCGAGTCTGGCATTTGCCCAAGATCGGCTTCCCACGCCCGATTACCACTCGCATGTTATCAATATCTGGGGCAAAGGCGAGGTGCCGCGCATTACAGACCCCAAGGACGTGCCCCAAACCCTTGACGAAATCTGGAGAGGATTCAACGAGAGCTACGACAAGAATAACCCCTTGGAAGCAAGAATCCACAAGACCTGGGAGACCAAGGATGGCACCTGGAAATGAAACCACGAACACGTGTCGTCTGAGAACTTGCAAATTGGTTGCTGCGGCCCTAGCCGTATTGCTCGCCTTTGTTCCCATTGGCAAGGCAGCAGAGCCAGCGCCAACCTGGCCGCAGTGGCATGGGCCGACCCGCGATTGCTTTGTGGGTGGATCAACCTGGCCGACAAGCCTGGGGAAAGATCACCTCAAACTTCTCTGGCACGTCGATCTGGAGCCAGGTTACTCCGGGCCGATTGTGGCGGCTGATCGCGTCTTCGTTGCCAAAACGAAGGATCAGAAAACCGAGATCGTACAGGCGTTGGATCGGGCAACAGGCCGGGAACTCTGGAGAGCCGAATGGCCCGGCGCAATGTCGGTGCCGTTCATGGCCAAGCGAAACGGCGACTGGATTCGCTCCACCCCGGCCAACGACGGTCAATCGCTCTTCGCGGGCGGGATGCGGGACGTGCTGGTGTGCCTGGATGCCAAGACGGGCAAGGAACGATGGCGAGTTGACTTTGTAAAGGACTTCAAGGCCCCGCTGCCCGACTTCGGCTTCGTCTGCTCACCCCTGAGGGGCATCTCGGCTTACCGCTGGCAGTGAATCTGACGATGATGATCTGGTGTTCTCGCCTCGTACCCTTGCTCTTCCTGGCAACCAGCCTCGCCAGCGGCGCAGAGATTCGTCCTCGGGATTTCGGCGCGGTGGGTGATGGAGTCGCCGACGATGGTCCGGCAATCCAGCACGCCGTGGAGGCGTTGCGGAAATCCGCTGGGCCAGTCACGCTTCACTTTGAGAAGGGGCGGACTTACCGGATCAAGACTTCGTCGGACACTTGGGTCTTCACGTTGAGCGGATTGCGGGACTTCACTCTCGACGGCAACGGTTCAACCTTCGTGCTCGACGCACGGCTGCGCCTCCTCCACCTGACCGGCTGCACGCATGCAACGATTCGTGGGTTCTCCTTGGATTTCGATCCGCTGCCCTTTGCCGATGGCACCATTATTGCCAAAGACCCAGCCAGGCGATCCATCGACGTGAAGATCCACGACGGTTTCGCCCTGCCTCCCCTGGGCGGTCCGACACACGAGCGGGAGCAGGCGTACTTTGCCATGCTCTGGCACCAGGGACCGTACAGCCTACTGGGCGAGCACTATTTCGTCGAAGATACCCGCGAAGCCTACGCGGGAAGTCTCAAGGACCGAGTTGTTCGAGTAATTCCCGCCCGCGACTTCCGTGATTTCGGCGGGATTATCGAAGGTCAGACCCGTGTCAGCCTGCCGGTGCGCGGCGTTGCCCATAAGGTGCAGGGCCACGGCGCAAGTCCGGCAGTTCTGATTGAGGAGAACGACTCGGTCTGTTGCGAAGACATGAACATCTGGTCGGCACCGCTGTTCGCTGTGAACGTGGCGAGAAACCGAGGCGTCTGCGTCTTTCGCCGATTCAACATCTGCCCCAAGCCCGGCACGACTCGCTTGACATCCTCGTGGCGGGATGGTTTTCATGTGAAGGGCAACTATGCCCGGCTGCTTTGGGAGGATTGCCGTCTGGAAGGCATGAACGACGACTCCTTCAATGTCGCCACGCACTCGTCGCGGATCGTCGAAGTCTTGCCGCCCAGGGCTGTGCGCATCCGACAGAACTTCCCACTGGGGTTTGTGCCCTTCGAGGTCGATGATACGCTGGTAGCCTATGATGTCACGGGAGGAAGGCTGTTGGGCAAGGCCAGGGTTGAGAGTGCCCTTGCGGAGGAAAAGGTCGATAAGTCCAACCTCGACCGTCCTGCGCCGCTGCTGCGCCTGACGCTCGACCATCCCTTGATCGGTCTCAAGGTTGGCGATCTCGTTTGGAATGAAACCAGTGCCAACCCGGACACCACGCTACGGCGCTGCAAGATTTTCAATAGCTGTCGCTTTCAGTCCCCGGTGACCATCGACGACTGCGACATCACGGCCTTCTGCTGGTTCTACGGCGACAATATCGAGGGGCCGTTGCCTCGCGACGTGGTGATCAAGAATTGCCGCCTGAGAGTCGGACGAGGCAACCCCGAGATGGTCGCCAGTTTCACTTCACTGATCGCAGGAACGGACGGCAAGCAAGTGTTGCCTCGGCAGCCGGTGATCAAGAACGTGGTCTTGCAGAACAGCACGGTTGACGGTGTTTTCGACCTCGGCTTCACGGAGAACGTCACTTTGTCGGCGAATCGCTTCCTTCTCCCTCGCGGACGCCTGAGAATCCATGACAGCCGTTCGATTCTCCTGGAAGGCAACAGGCTGGGCGACTTGCCTTTGGACCGCGTTGATCAGATCGTGGTGCCGGACGAGGCCACGCGGCGTGCTATTACTATTCGGTGAACCGTGGCCGAAGTAGAATAGGCGCATGACGACAGTTCATCCCGACGATCCCGTTTCCGACTTCACCGTCCAAGCCAATACCAGCAGTCTGAGGCACTGCTGTCTTGCGCTTGCCGCACTCGTTGTTCTGGCTATGCAACCGGGGGATACGCTGGGAGCGGAGTGGAAGATCCCGGACAACGCCCCATTGCTGACGCCCTGGGCGCGTGAAGTCTCACCCGCCAGTGCTCTGCCCGAGTACCCGCGTCCCCAAATGGTTCGACAACGGTGGCAAAATCTGAACGGCCTGTGGCAATACACAGTTACGGCAAAATCCGATGAGCAAGCCCCCGTCCGATTCGAGGGGAACATCCTGGTGCCATATCCCATCGAGTCGGCGCTGTCGGGTGTGATGAAGCCGCTCGGACCCAGCGAAAGGCTTTGGTATCGGCGGACGTTTTCGATTCCACAGAAATGGCGCGACGGGCGGATCTTGTTGCACTTCGGTGCGGTGGACTGGGAGACCACCGTCTTCGTCAATGGCAGGAACCTCGGCAGCCATCGTGGCGGATACGATCCCTTCACCTTCGACATCACCGCCGCGTTGAGGAAGGAGGATCAACAGGAGATCACCGTCTCTGTCTGGGACCCGACCGACGCCAGTTGGCAACTTCGCGGCAAGCAGACGCTGCATCCCGGTGGTGCCGCCTACACGGCTTGTTCCGGCATCTGGCAGACGGTGTGGTTGGAGCCCGTACCGGAAAGCAGCATCGAATCGTTGCACCTGGTTCCCGATGTGGCCAGTCGGGACTCTGAAGGTGGTGGTTGACGCGCGGACCCCCGTAGGAACAACCAACGTCCGAATCGTTGTGAGCGAAGGCGGCAGGACCGTCAGTTCGGCGACGGGCACGCTCGGCGAAGAACTGACGAAGGGCGTGCGGGAGAATCTTGCCTGGTACAAGGCCCGCTTGATTTGGGTCACGACCGATGTGACGGTTTCCATGAAGGATGCCAAACTGTGGACACCCGACTCGCCCACACTCTACGATGTCACCGTGCAGCTTCTCGGCGATGATGGCGGACCGCTGGACTCCGTCACGAGTTACGTGGGCATGCGGAGCATCGCGGTCGGCAAGGATGAACATGGCACGCCCCGGCCCATGCTTAACGGTAAACCGATCATGCTTCCCGGTGCTCTGGACCAGGGCTACTGGCCCGATGGCGTCTATACCGCGCCGACCGATGCGGCACTGCGTTTCGACATCGAGGCGGCCAAACGTCTCGGCCTCGTGGCGATCCGCAAACACCTCAAGATCGAGCCGGAGCGATACTACTACTGGGCCGACCGCCTGGGCCTGCTTATCCTCCAGGATTTTCCCAGTGGCAAGGACGGCGATCCGTACACCGACCTTCCCACGTCGCCCGAAGCCTCAACCGCCTGCGAAATGGAACGGCGGCTCCTGATCCAGAGCCGCTGGAACCATCCTTCGATCATCGCCTGGGTTCTGTTCAATGAAGGTTGGGGGCAGCACGATACGCTGCGCCATGTGCGCTGGGTCCGGCAACTCGATCCCACGCGGTTGATCGACGAAGCGAGCGGCTTTCCTCGCCATGGCGGCGGCGACATCCATGATACGCACGGCGGCGATGCGCCCCAGGACGGGCGGCGTATCTCGCTGGACAGCGAAACTGCCGGGTTCGGCTTGGAGGCCGTTGGCCACAGTTGGCCGGGCAAACTCTGGGCCACCGGGACCTACGATCCGAAGACCGGCGGCGAGATCGCCGCGAAGGAGCTGTATCCCGTTGATGAGGCATCGAAGAACTGGTACACGCGCCGAATGTGCGACTTCTACCGCGACATGTGGAGGAAACGCGAAACGACCGGCACCAGTGGTGATTTCAAGGTCCAGCTCTACGACGTTGAGACCGAGAGCAACGGGCTCTTGAGCTACGACCGGGCGGTATGGAAGGTCGATCCGGCCATCGTCGCTACGGCGGCTCGCGGAGAAAGCTGAAGCCGACGCGGCGGCAGCAGTCTTTGGGTCTTCCTTCACGTACCAGAACCCCATCGACTTCTCGTACTCGTATTTCGACGGAACCGTAGAGAAAACGGTCACGGAGCTGCGCGACCCCGCCATCATTCGCGAGGGAGATCTTTACTACCTGACCTTCACGGCGTTCCCGTTCACCCACAGCGACAGCCGCAAGGCGGGCAAGATCGACTACAACTCGTCGCCGGGGATCATGCTCTTCAGTTCGCCTGATCTGAAGCGATGGAAGTTCGAGCAATGGCTGGTCAAGTCGTCCACTCTCCCGGAGGACTGCCCCTACAAGCATCGCTTCTGGGCACCGGAGATCCACAAACGTCGTGGCAAGTTCTACCTGATCTTCACCGCCGATAACTGGATCAAGGACGAGTACAACCGTGGCGGCAAGATCGGCGCTTACGTTGCCTTCGTGGGCGTGGCAGACGAGGTGACTGGCCCTTCCCGAAGCTGGCAAATGGACGGCCGAGGGTAAGACGCAGTTCGAGACCGAATGGCGGCGAGAGATCGTCGAGCGGTACAACCATCCGAGTATCATCGTCTGGACGCCCTTCAACGAAGGGTGGGGCCAACACGACACGAAACACATCGTCGAGGTCACCAGGGCGTACGATTCTTCCCGACTGGTGAACGAAGGCAGCGGTTGGGAAAACAAGGGCTATGGGGACATCAATGACATCCATCCCTACCCTGGTCCGGCCTCCGTGGTCGCCGACAAGTCGCGGAATCGTCCGTATCAGGCGACTGCCAACGGCGAAATGGGGGGACTGGCGATCCGGTGGAAGAGCAACACCTGGCAAGATGGCCCAGGCATTGGATGGTTCACTGATCCCGACGAAGTTACGGATCGCTATATGCAACTCATGGCCCGTTCATATCGCTTGAAAGACCATGAAGGGTTGAGCACGATAGTCTACACGCAGCTCACGGACGTGGAACACGAACTCAACGGGGTTCTTACCTTTGATCGAGCGGTCTTCAAGTTCGATCCCGAGAAGGTCGCCGCCGCGAACAGCGGGCACTTTCCGGTTTGGAAACCGGATCTTGTGCCGACTTCGCTTGACGACCCGCAGATATGGAAGTACACCACCGAGAAGCCAGCCGACACCTGGACTCAATCGGACTTTGATGACTCCGCTTGGAGAAGTGGTCCCGGCACCTTCGGCCTGATCAATCGCCGTACAGAGTGGAAGGGTTCACCCTCGCAACCCGATCTCTGGATTCGCCGGAAGGTCATCCTGCCGAAGGACATACCTACCACACTCGATCTGCTGTTGCTGTATGACGAAGATCCCGAAGTCTACTTCAACGGGGTGCTGGCAGGATCGGCCAAAGGCGCGGGAATCAACTACGAACGCATCCCGGTAACCGTCTCGGGCCGGGCCGCGCTTAAGACCGGGGTGAACATGATCGCAGCTCACGCCCATGATACGGGTGGTGCTTGCGGTCTCGACGTTGGTGTAACCGAGGCCAAGCACAAGTGATTCTCTGGCGTTGGTGGCGGCGATGGCCGGTACCCTCGTGGGCGCGTTGCGTGGCAGCTTATGGATTCCGGCCCGTTGGCGCGACAACATCGAGAATGGCGTTCGTGGGCGGGATGAGATCGTGGTCCTGGCCCGGAGATTGGCGGGGCTCGACATTCGGTCGTAACGGTAGCGCTGGTCGGAAAACGGCTTCCCCCACGGGATGCGGCACGGAACAGTGCTGCGGGTGTGTCGGTTGGTTGTCGATGGGCTACCTGTACTACCTGGAGGGCTTGCGGAACACGGTCGTGAGGAATCCCGAGCTTGGCGAGTTGGCGTGCGTTCATAAGGCACCTCTGGTCCTTGTGGGTTTCAGTAAATCAGTATACTGGTCTTTCCGCTCCACGCCCATCTGCGGCACGCAGGTCCAATCCAAACGCAGACAGGTTGTGAATCCCAAGCACGAAAAATGCCCCCGCGTCCCGATGCGAGACGCGGGGGCTCGGTCGATTACAGCTCGATCTTCTCGACCTCGGCCACAAATCGGCCGCCGTCGTCGGCCAGGAACGCGGCCACGACGCTGAACACGGCGTCACTGAAGCCGCCGACGTTCAGGATGTCGCTCCGCTCCGGGGCCTGGGTGGTCGTGTACGGCTGGAGGTCGATGCAGACCAGCTTCGGGCCTGCAAAACCCTTGCCGTGCAACCGGACCTGGTTGCGGACAAACGTCTGCCACTCGATCACGACGGCCGTCGAGCGGGCACCGCGCAGCGTGGTCGCGGCCTGCGCCGACCCAGCTCTCCTGGTCGCTCACCAGCACGCAGCCAGCGAACTTCCGGTTGGTGTACCGGGCGTTGGCCGCCGCCAGCGGCAGCGAGCAGTTCGTACCGCCGCCACCGTACTTGGCCAGCCGCTCGGCCAGGCTGAGGACCGAATCGGTCGGATCAACCTTGGCCTCGTAGGCCGCCGTGTCAAACGGAATGATCACGCTGTCCGGGTTGCGCCGCAGGATGGCGGCGGCAAACAAGGCCGCCACGTCCACGCAGCGCATCTTGCTCGTGGCGCCGCGACCACGGTTGCCCGTGACCGCCATGCTCATCGAGCCCGACACGTCCAGACCGATCACGACGGGACCCGGCAACTCCGGGACGTTGCCGCAGGCAATCTCCGCCGCCTTGTGCAAGGCGGTCTTGATCTTCTGCGGAACCTCGTCGCTGGCGTGCATGTACGCGGCCAGGTACTGGTACGGGAACTGCCGCGAGCGGCGGATCTCATCCTGGTCGGCCAGCCGCGTAGCCACGTAATCGACCATCTCCCGGTTGGCATCCGGGCCGATGACGCCGTGGCGCACCAGCGTGTTGAGGTTCATCCGCAGGGCCTGCGGACCCATCTTCCGGGCAATCACTGCCCAAACCGTCGAACCCTTGGCCGTGTCGGCCAGCAGGTCCCAGCGGGCGTGCATGTTGCCGAGGATCAGGATCTGGGCCTCGGCCGACTCCGCCTTGCGGAATGCAGCCAACGCCATGACCTCCTCGGGCAGGTCGGCCTCGGTGGCCGGAGCCCACTTCTCGACCGGCTTGTCGGTCAGCCAGCCAAACAGCGCACGCCGGGCGTTATCGGCCGGAGTCGGCCGAGCCAGGCGCAGCACGTCCCGCAGGCTCGGATCGTTGCCAATCGAAGCCGACAGCAGCTTCTCGACCGAAGCCGAGTTCAGCCACCGCTGCACGGCCCGCTGGAGCGAGTACGACAGGCCCTTGCGGCCGAACTGGCCAGACCGGATGAACTGTACCAGCGTGCGCAGGGTGCGGCCGTTGTCCACGACGCGGTCGAAGACCTTGCGGAACAAGGCCGGATCGCGCTTCGACAGGGCCAGCAGCAAGGCCACCGGCATGTCCTTCATCATGGCCCGTTCGCGGCTGTAAACCGCCAGCTTGGCCAGGAAGGTATTATCGGTCACCTGGTCCACGAGCGTCTTGAGCGCGGCAAGCTGCTCGTCGGCCTGGGCGTAGTAGGTGCCGTTGAAGCAGCCGGTGGCAGCAAGCTGCGCCAGGGCGTGCTTCGGCTCCAAGGTGTAGGCCCGGCCGCCCGCCTCGTTGCGGGTGTCGGCAGGAACCAACCGGCTCTTCAGGCTTGCGAACAAACTCTTGTTGGCCATGATGACCTCCTTCACAAAAAGACCCGACGAGGGGTGAGCAGAGTCGCCGTGCCTTTCGGCACTGGGAAGCTCCAACTTCCCTGGCGTGGGTGGGATGTACTCCACTCGATCAGTCGGATCGTGTTTCAAACGCACTCGACGAAGTGTTGGGCGGAGCCCCGGCCCATGTTAAGGCTTAACTAGTGGGCCGGTCAGGAATCGAACCTGGTTAGCCATGTACTCCACGACGGCAGTCGAGCGTGTCTCGTAATGTTTCAAAAAGACCGACGAAGTTGTGGCCAGAGGTTTTTCGTGCTCTGCCATTGAGCTACGGCGCAACAGTTGTCAGTAGCGCCGGTGGGACTCGAACCCACAACCACGGCTTCGTAAGCATGTACTCCGAACCGGCAGTCGGTCTGTATTCAATGGGCGATGAAGTTGTTGGTCAGAGAAGTCGGATACGGTCTCTAGTATCGCGATTCCGATGCCCTCAGCACCGTGCTTTGCATTTCAGCCAGCTAATCCACGTACTCCGACCGGCAGTCGCCCTTTGTATTTCTCATCAAGGCCCAACGAGGTTCTTACCGAGACGTTCATTTCCAAATGTAGTCCCGGCAGGCAGTTGGGCTTGTACTATGACCATCCAACGAAGTAAAAGGTTCAGACGGGGTCATCTTAACAGGATGTAGTCCAAACCAAGCAGTTGGATAGTCAGAGGCACCGGTGGGAGTCGGACCCACTTGAAGCTGCTTTGCAGGCAGCCGCCTTACCGTCTGGCTCCAGCGCCAAGTCATTCAGTGTCCTCGCCAGGAGTCGAACCTGGTCCTCGACCTTCGCAGGGTCGCGTGCGATCCGCAACACTCCGAGAACATGTTTCCATTCAGCGCCCCGCCGAGGAATCGAACCTCGTCCGGCAGTTTCGAGGACTGCCATGCACTTCCGGCACACCCGCAGGGCTTGATTTCAAAGCGTCTCGACCAGGACTCGGACCTGGATCTGGACCTTCGGAGGGTCCTATGCGATCCCTTGCACCATCGAGACGTTCAGCATCCCGATCAGGAGTCGAACCTGATCCAAGGCTTTAGGAAAGCCCTATGCGATCCGCTACACCATCGGGACGAACTTCTCAGAGCCGACGACTGAATGTGCACCAGCATCGAGCGGTTTACAGGACCGCCGCCTTTCTCAATCGAGCCACGTCGGCAATCAGCAGGAGTGCAAGGATTTGAACCCTGTCGGGCGGCTTTGGAGGCCGCTTCCTCTCCCAGGAGGACACTCCTGTATCGCCCTCGGCCACAAGGGCCGGGGGCTTTTGGCGCAACAACTATTCTTTCAGCGTCACGTTCCAGTACGCTTCTCCGCCACGCCGGGACGGTGTCGTCCCTTCGGACCATCGAGCCCGAAACACCGAGTGGACTGGATGGGAGTCGAACCCACCTCACCGACCTTGCAGGGGTCAGTCGCCTCCTGGGAACATGCCAGCCCGTCGAATCAGAGGTCCGTCCCGGAGTTGAACCGGGTCTTCCTCCTTACCACGGAGGTGTGCTGCCAAAACACCTACAGACCATCTTGCGTCAGTGATCCCGGCTGGAATCGAACCAGCACTTTCCTGGTTGTCACCCAGGCGTCTTTGCCCTTGGACCACGGGATCGTGTTCCTAATTCAGTGACCGAGGTGGGACTTGAACCCACAGGCACGAGGCTCTCGACCTCGCCGCTATGCCGATTTGCGTACCCGGTCGTAAGTGGCGGGTCGGGGAGTTGCACCCCGCGGTCCAGGCTTATGAGACCCGGTTGAGCCTACGCCCACCCGCAAGTTGCAGGCCCCGGTATCGAACCGGGCGCACCGGCCGTATGAAAGCCAGTTGGGCACCTGCCGCGCCTGCAATGTGTCAGTGACCATGGGGAGAGTTGAACTCCCACGCCTCAAAGGCACGACGTTCTGACCGTCGCGTGTCTGCCAGTTCCACCACATGGTCATGTTCAGCAGCCCGTGCGGGAATCGAACCCGCCTTTCCGGCGTGAGGGGCCAGCGTCCTATACCGATAGACGAACGAGCCATATTTCAGTGCGACGAGCAGGAGTTGAACCTGCAAATCCTTGCGGGATGGCTGGGTTACGGCCAGTTAGGCTTGCCAATGCCCAATCGTCGCATGTTGTTCAAGTGGCGCAGGCGGGAGTCGAACCCGCAGTCACGAAGGTTTGAGCTTCGCCGCTTTGCCGATTTGCGTACCACGCCCTTTTTCCAAGCGACCTCGATGGGATTTGAACCCACGATCTCCTGCGTGACAGGCAGGCGAACACTCCAGGCTGTTCCACGAGGCCATTGATCGTTCGTAATTCTTTGCAGTGGCTCAGGTGGGAGTCGAACCCACAGCATCCCTGGTTCTAAGTCAAGGTGGTCGGCCAGTTGCCTACCGAGCCGCAGTGGTCCCGGATGGAATCGAACCATCGTTTCCTGGGTGTGGACCAAGTGTCGTAGCCGTTGGACCACGGGACCGTGTTTCTTAAGTGGAGTCACCGGGAGTCGCACCCGGATTTCCAGCGTGCGATGCTGGCGTCATCCTGTTGGACCATGACCCCGAAGCGGAAGCCGTGGGACTCGAACCCACAAACGGCATTTCTGCCGCCGCCTGCTTTCCAAGCAGGTTCCTCAACCATTCGGATAGCTTCCGTTATTTTGTCTGCGAAAGCGGAAGCCGTGAGACTCGAACTCACAAACGGCTATTCGCCGTCACCTGTTTTCAAGACAGGCTCCTCATCCGGCCGGATGGCTTCCAAAAGTCAAGCTGCGGAGGCTGGAATCGAACCAACATGAAGACCTTCAGAGTGTCTCATCCTACCGTTAGATGACTCCGCATCGGTGTTGTTCAAGCTCGGGGAGGAGGGGTCGAACCTCCGTCTTCTGGTCCAAAGCCAGACGGCCTACCACTAGCCGATCCCCAATCACATTTCAGAGCGCCCTGCGGGAGTTGAACTCGCCTGGCCGGATTGGAAGTCCGGCGCCTTTGCCGCTCGGCCAAGGGCGCACAAGGCGGAAGGCGAGGGAGTCGAACTCTGGGCACCGCGCGAAGCGTGGTCAACTCATCGCTCGACCGCTTTCGGGGCGGCTGCCATCGCCAGTTGGCTTGACCTTCCGTATCGCGAAGCTGCGGCGGCTGGAATCGAACCAGCGTCGGGGCGGTTAACAGCCGCCTACCCGTACCAACACGGGTCCCACCGCAATCAAAGTCAGGACGGCCGGATTTGAACCGGCGATCTCGTGCTCCCGAAACACGCGGAATACCAGGCTTTCCTACGTCCTGCCTGCGAGCCCGAAACAAGCCGTGTCGCTGGTGAGGTTCGCCAGTGAACCGATTCGTTCGGGATTCTGAAGAGCGCCCAGCGGGAGTCGAACCCGCACGTCCGCCATGGCAAGGCGATAGGCTACCGCTACATCATGGGCGCGTTGTGGTGTGCCGAATTGTCAATGAACAACAGCACCGGGAGAGACTCGAACTCTCGTCGCCGCATTACGGGTGCGGTATCCTCGCCGCTGGACGACCAGTGCAATCAATCGTTTCAGTGGGACCAGAGGGACTTGAACCCTCACCTGGCGGATTAAGAGTCCGCTGTGCTGCCGTCGACCATGAGTACATGGTGCCCGCCTTGATCCCGTGTTCTCCGTTCCTTACGCGCAGGGAGTGGCGCGGAGGGAGTCGAACCCTCAGTCTGACCCTGATAAGAGGCCCGCTCTGACCGTTGAGCTACGCGCCGTCAAAAGGCGAGTGGGGCCGAAAGGACTTGAACCTTCACCAACCGGATTAAAAGTCCGACGTGCTGCCGTTACACCACGACCCCGAAATACAGGCCGGGCGTATGTGTTTCAATCGTGTCTGGTCCATGCTTGTTTCCTCCTCATTTCTAGTGGTAGCCCTGAGAGTCGAACTCAGCGCTACGCGGTTATCAGCCGTGTTCGGGCAACCGGCCCTCGACTACCATTTGCCAACGTCGTTTGTCGCACCAGTCGGGAAGGCAGGACTCGAACCTGCGGTTTCGTGCTCCCAAAGCACGCGGGTTCGCCACTGCCCTACATCCCGTCAATCAGTCAGAACGGGCGGATTCGAACCGCCGATCTCCTGGTCCCCGACCAGGCGCGATGCCAGGCTTCGCTACGTTCTGCCGCAAGTAGCTCGTGCGGGAGTCGAACCCGCCTCCACGCCTTGAAAGGGCATGATCCTCAAACCGATAGACGAACGAGCCGTGTCAGCGCGTACATTTCACGCAGTGGGTCGGGCGGTGCTCGAATCCGCCTCTCCTGGTTTTCAGCCAGGCGCTATACCGTCTCAGCTACCGACCCAAACGAAAAAAGCCTGATGTCGTCGTGACACCAGGCTTTTGGTATTTTTCGGGAAAGGTACGGCCTGATGTCACGTGCGCAATGGATAGAACGGGTGCATATTCGCCGATTGATCGGCGATTCCCGTCCCTCTTCGCAGTTCGCAACTCAGGCGTGTTGAAGTCATGGCTCTTTCTCTCAACTGGGCAGCTCGACAAGAGCTGTCTACATGTATTCTATCGTTTAGACGCCACTCAAGCTGAAATGGTTCACGGAAAAATTCTGCAAACCTGCGGCCCTATATAGAAGACGCTGAAAACGGCCAAATTATTCCCGGTATTCTTTCGGAATCTCGAACGACTGCCTGGCAGGCTCCGTCGCGCATGACCACAAAAGCGGTTTTTGCCCGTTAAATGAGCAAGACGGACACGATGTCCGTGGTTTGAAACCCTTGGAATCGGACGGTGCCCCGGTCGATCCAGATCGCCATCATCAACGCCGTGCCTTACATGCAGGCGGCAACCCGATCCGTCAGCGACTTTCGGCGGGTCGCGTCGTCAATACGAGCCCGTAACTCCTGCATGTACTGTGTCCGTGAAGCCCCGTCGAAGAGGATCTTTCGATAAGGCAGCAGCAGTTCCGGGAAGTTCGCCCGAAGCAACTCGGCCACGGCGGGCCAAACCCGAGGCCGGGGATTGAGCGCATCGACCCAGATCCGGTCAACGCCCAGATCAGCGGCCTGTTCCAGCAGGGCGTCGACTGCCACCTGGCTGTCGGAAAGATACGGCAGCAAGGGACCGAACATTACACTGGTCTGGAGACCCGCGTCCCCGGCCCCCTTGATTACCGCCAGCCGTTCCGGGACGCGGGCGGCCCCCGGCTCCCATAGCTCCCGCAGCCGCTCATCGAGCGTAGTCAGCGTGATACCGATGCTCGCGGCGTGCCCGGCAAATACGTCCAGATCCCGGAGCACCAGGGCACTCTTGGTCAGCACATGCACCTGAAAGCCATGTTCCAGGAGCAGTTCACAGCAGCGGCGGGTCAGTCGCCACTTGGCTTCGACCGGCTGCCAGCCGTCGCAGGCGCTGCTCACGAAGGCCGTGCCCGGCGAGGCCCGACGCAACTGCCGCTTGAGCGTCTCGACAGCGTTGACCTTCACGTCCACGAACGCTCCCCAGGGCTCGTCATGGGGATGAAACCGCTGCATGAAACGGGCATAGCAGTAGACGCAGGCATGGGTACAGCCGGTATAGCAGTTCAGCGAGTAGTCGCTCAGCCCACTCCGATTGAGAATCGACTTGCAGACGGTTTCGCGAACTATGACCTGCCGCAGAAGTCCGTCAGGACCGGCCGGAGGTTGATTGTCCATTGGCGTTGAGCGAGTTCCATTTCCAGAAGCCACAAGAGTCCGACCCTCGACCGGTGCCCTTGTGATCCCTGTTCACTATTCTAACCGGGCGGTAGGGCCGATGCGCGACCCAACGATTCCTCTGGCTCTTCCCATGAGACAAGTCCCCCTATTGTGCGCCGGTCGCCACATTCGGAATGTTGAGGCTTTGAAGCTGCCGTGGCCAGGGGCAATGGCGCAATCGACGGAATCGGCAACGACGGCTCGCTCCATGCTTCGCTTGCCCATAGGCCGTATAATACTTTGCGGCTCAGCCGGGCCTACTTGCCTGGTATGCTCCAGCGAAACTGGGGCCGGATCGTCTTCATCTCCAGCGAATCGGCCATCAATATCTCCGTCGAGATGATTCACTACGGCATGACGAAGACAGCCCAACTTGCCATCTCGCGAGGCATGGCGGAGATGACCAAGGGAACCGGTGTGACCGTGAACTCGGTGCTGCCAGGGCCGACCCGCTCCGAGGGCGTCGAGGGATTTGTCGAAGGACTGGCCCGGAGCCAAGGTAAGACTGCGGCAGAAGTGGAGCAGGATTTCTTTGCGCATGTGCGTCCATCGTCGCTGCTGCAACGATTCGCCACCAGCGAAGAGGTGGCTGCGATGGCGACCTACGTGTGTAGCCCGCTGGCTTCGGCGACCAACGGCGCGGCTTTGCGGGTGGATGGCGGAGTTGTTCGCTCGGCGTTCTAATCCAGTGGGACTGCTGTAAACGCCAGTGATAGCGCACAAATATGGCAGCAAACGTCATCTGGACCATATAGCATGCCGTCTACACGCTGGCCCGCGCCACGTCGAGCGAAACGAAACGAATCAACTCCGCATCACTCATTTCGGTGAGCATTTTCTCCGTCCCGCCTTCCAGCAGGTCCGCCGCCAGTTGCCGCTTCTCGTCGATCAGGGCGTCGATGCGTTCTTCGATGGTCCCGCGGCAGATGAACTTGTGGACCAGCACGTTGCGCTGCTGGCCGATGCGGAACGCCCGATCGGTCGCCTGGTTCTCGACCGCCGGGTTCCACCAGCGATCGAAATGGATGACGTGGGAAGCCGCGGTCAGGTTCAGGCCGGTTCCGCCCGCCTTCAGCGAGAGGACGAAAAACGGGGGGCCGTCGTCGCGCTGGAACTGATCGACGACGGCCTTGCGGCGCCCTACGGCCGTGCCGCCGTGGAGCACCAGCCCCGGACGGCCGAAGACACCGCGCCAGGAACCCCGCCAGCGGCTCGGTCATCTCGCGGAACTGCGTGAAGACCAGGGCCCGCTGCTGACGCGAGGCGATCTCTTCGCAAATCTCGGCCAGCCGGGCGAACTTGCCGCTCTCCTCGGCAATGTATCGGCCGTCGCCCAACAATTGGCTGGGGTGGTTGCAGAGTTGTTTGAACCGCATCAGGTAGGCCAGCACCAGCCCCCGCCGCTTCATGCCTTCGACGTTCTTCAACAAGTCGGCCAACTCCTGGACCAGTTTGGCGTACATCGCGGCCTGCCGCTTGGAAAGTCCGCAAAACGCCCGCACTTCGACCTTGTCGGGCAGGTCGTCGATGATGCGTCGGTCGGTCTTCAGCCGCCGCAGGATGTAGGGTTGCACCAGGCTCCGCAGCGGCGCGTAACGGTTCTCCTGGCGGTCGCCCAGCTTCTTGACGAACTCCTTGAATTGGGCCTGCCCGCCCAGCAAGCCCGGACAGAGAAAATCGAACAGCGACCAGAGATCGGACAAGCGGTTCTCCACCGGCGTGCCGGTCAGGACGATGCGGGCCTCGGCCTGCAGCTGCTTGACGGCCTTGGTCTGCCGGGCGGCCGGGTTCTTGATGGCCTGCGCCTCGTCCAACACCGCCAACCGCCAGCGAATCTTCATCAGCCAGTCCTGACGCAAGAGCATGCCGTAGCTGGTGACAACGACGTCGATGTCCTCGCAACGCGCCCTCCGGGTCCGCCGCGATCCGGTCGAGTTCGTCCTTGGGCGTTTCGGCCGGATGCAGGAATGCGGCGCGGAGCGTGGGTGCGAAGCGGGCCATCTCCGCCTTCCAGTTGCCCAACAGCGAGGCCGGAAGGACCAGGATCGAGGGCTTTGGTACTATACTGCTCGTGGTCACATTCGATACGTCTTGCGTAAGGCCCATTGAAGCCCGACGCGCAAGCGAGGTCTGGTGTTGCACGGCCTCGCTTGCGCTTCGGGCTTCAATCACGCTCGCGCCCTTGCGGTTCTTGACAGCCAGGAACAGCGCCAGGACCTGGATGGTCTTGCCGAGCCCCATGTCGTCGGCCAGGCAGGCCCCCAGACCCAGGCCCGAGAGGAACCACAGCCAGTTGACGCCCGTCACCTGGTACGGACGCAGGGTCGCTCGCAGGGTCTCGGCGACCATGGCTCCATGGTGCCCGGCCGATTGCAGGTTTTCCGGACTTCGCATCTTCGCCAACACGTCGCCCAGCCATCGGCCGGCATGCACGAACGACCATTGGCGATCTTCCTCGCCGCCGGCCTCCTCGCGCAGGTCGGCGGGCACGCCCGCCAACAGCCGCATGCCTTCCAGGAACGATATCCCCTCCTGGGCCTGCTCTTCAACTTGCTTCCAATGGTCGAGCGCTTCCTGCAATTTCTGGCGATCGACCTCGACCCATTGCCCGCGGAGCATCACCAGCCCGTCGTCAGCGGCCATCAATTCCCGCCATTCGGCCTCGCTGAGTTGCTGGTCGCCTAAGGCAAGCTGCACCTTGAAATCGAGCATCGTGCCGGCGTCGAATTTCTTTTGCTTGGCGTCGCCGATGCTCACGCCGACGCGGGGGCGGGGCCGTTTTTTCCACCAATCGGGCAACCGCACCAGAATGCCGCTCTCTTCCAGGAGCGGCGCGTCCTTGAGGAAGCGATAAGCCTCAGCGGGCGTCCAGACCAGCGGTTGATAGATGTCGCCTGATTCGAGTAGTTCCTTCACCAGGGTGCTCTGTTGCGAGGCCGTTTGCACCGGCGACAGCAGGCGAACCAGGGCAGTCTTGTTCTTGACGCCCGCCATCTCTTGCAGAGCCCGGCTGAGCGGCTGGTACTGGACGCGGGAACCCGACAGCACGCTCGGCGCGTAGGTCGCCAGAAAGGCGAAGGGGTGGTCTTCACTGCGACGGTTTTCGGCCAGGTGAAAGCAGACCCGTCCGACCTGGTGCCAGAGCGGCGCCCGCTGCTTCAAGAAGCCCGACAACCCCTCGCCGCCGGCGGCAATCGCGTCCCGCGTCCAGGCGTCGAAGTCGTTCCAAACTTCGACGAGGGTTGCCTCGCTGAGGTACTCGGCGCCTTGCATCGGCGGCAGGCACAGAACCAGCGTCGCCAATTCGGCCGAAGTTGGCGGCGGAATCGCCTCCAATTCCAGGCCGGCGATCTCGGGCGTATGGCAAAGGGCCGTCAGATAGCGAACCGCGAACTCCCGCCAGTAGGAGCATGCCGGCGCCAACGGACCATCGAAACGCTCGGTCGCCAGCAAAAGAAGCCCCTCCCCTTGACTGGTCGCAAAGGCCTTTGCCACCCGGCCTATTTGACCATCGCTCTTGGCCGCCTGCGAACTCGTCGCCGGGCCGTCCTGCGGGTCCGTCGTCTGGCAGACCGTAATCCGGCCGGACGGAGTCAGTGCTAATTCCATGAAACGCCCATCCATGTACCCGAGAGCCTGATTTCCTTTTCCCCTTCGGCAGTATAGGCGGGCATGCTGAGGAACGCAACTCAGCACGAGGATGTCCATGATCTGCGAGAGGTCGGAACCCAGGGCACGGCTGTTTCCGACCACGGATTGCCGTGATTCTTCACGGGAGGCGCCCGCGCTGCGAAAAATTCGGCCCGACCGACAATTCCGACGACTAACGCATTTCTAGGCAAACTCTCACGTTTTCAAAACATTCGCCCTCTAAACTGATCGTACAGGAGCATTTGGCATGGACGTTGCAAGCAACAGGAGTTGCCATGCATCAACCAACAACGAAATCAAACTCTAGGAGAAATAAGGAGAAAAACGAATGTTCGAACCAGCGTACGATGTCATCGAGTCTGTCAATCAGGGTTTGGAAAGCCGTGTCGTGGACTATCTGTCCGAGAGTCACGCTAGGATCCTTCCTCGGCTACAAGTCACGGCAGACCGTGGCACGGTGACCTTGCGCGGGGACATCGACACTTTGGCCGCCAAGCGGGCGGTCCTGGCGATCGTAAGTCGCATCCCGGGAGTTCAGCGAGTCATCGACGACCTGGAAGTGCTCGCGGCCGGCAATTGCGATTCATGGCAGACGGTGCGTTACCAGTTCTCTCCGGCGCTGGCTCGCTATTTCGAAGAACGGCGGCAGGGTCTGGTTTCCGATTCAGCCATCGCTTGGGACGCGTGAGAGCGGGTTACGGGTAAAGTCAATCCGCGGGCGATTGCTCGCCGCAGGCATTCGTTGTAAATTGATGGCAGCCGCCTAGCGCCGTGGCACGGGCATCTTGCCCGTCTCCATTCCACTCCCGAGGAAGCCTCTGCCGCTTTCCATCCTTTCATTCCGCCAGGACGCCACCATCATGCCGACCCGAACTTGGACGCTTGTTGACCATGACCAGGATCTTTATGTCGATCAGATTGCCTTGGGGCCCGGCCAGGTCGGCGGCGCGGCCGACGGCTATAGCGTTGTCAAGCGCACCCTGCGGGCCGGTCTGTCTCAAGGCGTCGACGTGATCGAAGTTCGGCATGGTGATTTCCGTTTCGTCGTCGTGCCGACGCGCGGCATGGGCGTCTGGCGGGCATGCCTGGGCGATCTGCGTCTGGGCTGGAAATCGCCCGTGCGGGGACCGGTTCATCCGGCGTACGTCCGCCTGGCGCATCCCGACGGGCTGGGCTGGCTCAATGGCTTTGACGAGTTGCTGGTCCGCTGCGGTCTGGAGAGCAACGGCGCTCCCGAGTTCCAGTCTGACGGCCGGCTGCGCTATGGCTTGCACGGCAAGATTGCGAACACTCCCGCCCACAAGGTGGAAGTGGCGATTGACGGCGACACGGGCCGCATCGCCATTCGCGGCACGGTGGACGAGACCCGCCTCTTTGGTGGTAAGCTCCGCCTGGAAACGTCGATTGAAACCGAGGCCGGCCGGCCCGGCCTGGTCGTGTACGACAAGGTGACGAATCTCTCTGCCGCGGCAAGCGATTTCGAGTTGCTCTATCACATCAACTTCGGCGTGCCGCTGTTGCAGCCGGGAGCGAAGGTTTCGCTGCCGGTGAAAAAACTTGCCCCGCGCGACGCCGTTGCCGTCAGCGATCTGCCGACCTGGAACCACTATGGCCCGGAAACGCCCGGTTCGGCGGAAGTTTGTTTCTTCACGGAACTGGCCGGCGATGCGGACGGCAACACGCAAGTGCTGCTTCACGATTCGGCGGCAACGCAGGGGGTGAGCCTGAAATTCAACACGCGGCAATTGCCCTGCTTTTCCCTCTGGAAGAATCGGGAAGCGGCCTGCGACGGCTACGTCACGGGGCTGGAACCGGCGACGAACTTCCCCAACACCAAGTCTTTCGAGAAGCGCATGGGCCGTGTCGTCGAGATCGGCCCGGGCCAATCTCGAAGCTTCGCCGTCGAGTTGGAACCGCTGACCGACGCGGCCCGCGTACAAGCGGCCGGCTTGGCAATAGCACGATTGCAACAGGCCGCGTCCGCCGAAATCCTCGCTCAGCCCGATCCGCGGTGGTCGGCGTCATAGTAAAAATCGTGGCGAAATGCGGCAGTAAGGCTAGCCGCGGAAGAGTTCCGGCATAGAATTCAGCAGTGGAAGGCGTTCGATTTCCACGTCACGCCCCCCCCGACTATTCAAGCATGAATCTGCATGTGGGTGGAATTAAGAGGGTTGGAAGGTCCCTATATTGCCGAATTTCACAAATTTCAAAAAATTTTGGTCAACCCACTTGACTATCGAGGGGTCGGAGTGAGAAAATTCGGTTAGGAAAAGAAGAGGACTCCACACTGCTTCGGAACAAGATTTCGGCGACCGTGGGGGCCATTTGAAGTTTTTGTTCCCCTGGAGGAAATAATGAAGTTCACCAAATCTGCTTCCGTCGAAGAGTTGCAAGTTATTAGTCGTTTCGAGGGTTTGCGAAAGATCCTGCTGTCCGAACAATACGCCGATCACTTAAAGAAGCCCTTGGCTTATTGGGCCCTGCCCACCGACCGGCGGTTGCCCTTGGCGTTCCTGGGGCGGACCCTGGAAAATCTCTTGGAGGTGCCGTTCTCGGAGCTTTCCAATACACCCGGTATCGGCCAGAAAAAGATCTGCTCGTTCGTGAAGTTGCTCGCTCGAGCGGCGAACACCGATCCCTCCGAACTGCCCACGGATCTGATCCCCGAGTCTGACAAGGAAATCGAGTCTGCCGAGGGCGAGAGCGAGCTGCCCGACGGGTTTAACCCGTCGTCCGTCTCGGAGGTTGTTTGGGGGCAGTGGAGGGCGAGCGTGGTGAAGCACGGCTTGGGCGAAGAGAAGCTCGGCCGTTTCGCACCAACCCTGCAAAACATGACGCGCGTGATCTGGAATACGCCTTTAGAGGCTTATACCCAGTTCACGCTCGCTGAAATTCGCTCGATGAAGACCCACGGCGAGAAACGCGTGCGGGCGATCCTCGAGGTTTTCCACAGCGTCCACGTGCTCGTGGCCAACATGGGAACGCAAGACCATCTGGTGGTGCGCATCTTTCCCCGGCGGATCGACCAGGTCGAGCAATGGATTGGCCGGGCTTTGCAGACGCCGGGCGTTTCGACCACGCAGGAACTGTTCGATCACGTCGTCAGCCCGATGCTGGAGCAGGTCCGCACGGATGCCACGCAGCAGATTGCCAGCTTGGCGGAGAATCGGCTGGGCATTTCCGGACCGATCACGAGCGTGCGCCAGGCGGCGCGGGCCATGGGATTGACGCGGGCCCGAGTTTACCAGTTGCTCAACGAGATCAACGACATCATGGCCGTGCGTTGGCCCAACGGCCGTCATCAAATGTACGAGCTGCGCGAGAAGTTGGTGCAAGAATCGGAACAGTTGGACTCTCCCCCCAACTTGAAGCAGTTCTTTTCCGCCATCGAGTTGTTCTATCCGGGCAGTCGCCGCGGCGCGGCCGGTCCCCTGGAACATCTCCTTGACGAGGAAGACGAAGACGATACCAGCGAGGTCATGGCCGAAGAGCAGGAGCACCTGGTCGGCGCCAAGTAAGTCAGAGCGAAGAAATAAGTTTGACAAGTCGTAAGATGGGCTTTGGCCCGTCTACGGTAAATCACGACCGGCTAAAGCCCATCGAAGTTATAATGCCGCGTTCTTGATAAGTTGGCGGAATTGGCTAAGACGCTATTTCAAAATCGGGCATGCAGGCTGGAAGCCTACGCTACATGCCCGATTTTGAAATAGCCTCTTAGAGTCGCGTTATGAGCTGCCGCCGGAGGTAACCGTCCGAGGGTTGATCTGCGGTGGCAACCCCCTCCCGCCCAGAGCAAAATTCTTTCCAAGATCCTCTTAGCCACGGCGAATGACCCTTTGTAGCTAAAGGGAAAGTGCTTGCCGTGAATTGAAGCCCGACGGAGCGCCCGCTTGCGGGTCAGCCAGGAAACGGCTCCCCCCCTCGTTGACACACATTCCTGGCCGACCGTGGAAACACGGTGCTTGCGTTGGGCTTCGATGTTGATTTGCGGCCGAGAATTTTCCAGATAGCCTCGAGGACTTTTCCCCCGCATTATCCCACAACACCCCTATAGGGAGGATCACGATCATGATCAAGAAAACCCTCATTACCACCGCAGCCATTCTACTGGCTGGTGTCCTGCTTTTCGGACGGAATACGGTCGGCTATATCCGCACCTCGTTGGGCTATGTCCACGATTCCGTGGAGAACAGCGTGCCCGTCGGCTTTGAAATCGACCACGCCCGGCGGATGATTCAGGACTTGGTGCCCGAGGTCCGCAAGAATATGCACGTCATCGCCAAGGAGGAGGTCGAGGTGCAGCGTCTGGAGGAACAGATCGCCAACTTGGAGTCGAAGCTGGCCAAGGACAAGGAACAGATCCTGCGGCTGAAGACCGATCTGGCCAGGGCCAAGGACACGTATCAGTATGGCGGCAGGAACTACTCGGCCGCGGAGGTCAAGACCGATCTGGCCAACCGCTTCGAGCGTTACAAGACGAGCGAAGCCACGCTGGCCAGCCTCAAGCAGGTGCGTGACGCCCGCGAGAAGAGCCTGGCCGCGGCCCGGCAGAAGCTTGAAGGCATGCTGGCCCAGAAACGACAGTTGGCGGTCGAGGTCGAAAACCTGGAAGCCCGCAACCAGATGGTCGCGGCGGCCCAGGCGACCAGCAATTACCAGTTCGACGACAGCCAGCTCGGCCGCGCCAAGGAACTGGTCCAGAACGTGAAGACCCGCCTCGAGGTCTCCGAGAAGCTGGTCAACGCGGAAAGCGAATTTCAGGGTGAAATCCCCTTGGACAAGGCCTGTCCGCAGAACATCCTCGATCAGGTCGGTGACTATTTCGGAGAGAAGAAGCCGGACAGCAAGGCATTGGCCACTGCGGAGAAGAAGTAAAAGGAAAGAGCTTAGAGCTTGGTACTAAGCACTAAGAACCAAGAACTAAGTTCTGCTACCATGTTCCCATTTGCCCGACGCACTCGAGAGTCCATGACCATGGTCCACCACGATGCCAAACCCGCGGACCGGTTCATGCTCTGGATCGACGGCGTGGGCGGGTACTGGGTCTGTCTGGCCGACGAACTGATCGTCGGCCAGCCGGGCAGTCGGGGCGGGGCCGATATCCCCATCCTGGCCGACATTTCCGCGCGGCACGCCCGCATCCGCCGCGACGGCGAAGGCTACCTGATCGATGCCTTCCGCGAGGTCCGCGTGGGCGGGCGGCTGGTCGATGCGACGGAGCTGCTCGGCGACGGCAGCCGCATCGAGATCGGCCCGAGCGTGAAGCTGCAGATGCGTTGCGCATCCCTTGAGCCTCACCGCCCGACTGGACTTCCTCAGCCGGCATCGCACGCAGCCGGCGGCCGACGCGGTGTTGCTGCTGGCCGATTCATGCGTGCTGGGCCCCAAGCCGCAGAGCCATATCGTCTGCCGCGAATGGAGCCGCGAGGTCATCCTTTTCCGCCACGACGAAAAGTTTTATTGCCACGCCGCCGGCCAATTGGAAATCGATGGCGTGGCATGCAGGCACCGTGGCCAGTTGCAAACGAATTCCCACGTTAGTGGGGAGGGGTTTTCCTTCACTTTGGAACCGGTGGAACGCTAGTTTCGTTATCGATTAGAATAGAAGGGACTGCGCAGGCCGGTCCTAAGAGGCTATTTCAAAGTCGGGTACGCAGGCTGGAAGCCTACGCTACATGCCCGATTTTGAAATAGCCTCTAAAGCCCAGCTTACGGCGGCTGAAGAATCATGTCCTCACAGGTGATTGCCGTGCAAGACCGATTGGGCGATACTACCGACCATGCCACGCCTTCCGCCGACAGGCCAGGGCAGCGGGGCGGGGGGCCCTTCTTGTATGCCAGCGGGGCCCGGCCGCTTGCCGGCTACGTCATCAAGCGCGGGGTGGGCAGCGGCGGCTTCGGTGAAGTCTATTACGCCACCAGCGACGCCGGCAAGGAAGTCGCCCTGAAGCTCATCCGCCGCAATCTCGATACCGAACTTCGCGGCATGCGGCAGTGCCTCAACCTCAAACATCCCAACCTGCTCAGCCTGTACGACATCCGCCAGGACGACACAGGCGACACTTGGGTGGTGATGGAGTACATGTCGGGCAGGTGCCTGGAGTTCGAACTGGCCGATCATCCCCAGGGCCTGCCGTTGGATGAGGCCTTGGCCTGGTTCCATGGCATCGCGGCCGGCGTGGCCTACTTGCACGACCACGGCATCGTCCACCGCGATTTGAAGCCGGGAAATATCTTCTGCGACGAAGGCGTGGTGAAGGTGGGCGATTACGGCCTGTCGAAATTCATCTCGTGCAGCCGTCGCAGCGGGCACACGGAAAGCATCGGCACCGTACACTACATGGCGCCGGAGGTGGCCCACGGCCGCTACGGCAAGGAACTCGATGTCTACGCCCTGGCGCGATCCTCTATGAATTGCTCACCGGCCGCGTGCCCTTCGACGGCGAAAGCGTGGGCGAAGTGCTCATGAAGCACCTCACGGCCCAGCCCGATCTGTCGAAACTCGCCGAGCCGTATCGCAGCGTGGTGGCCCGGGCGTTGGAGAAGGACCCTGCCCGGCGATTTGCCACGGTGGGCGAAATGGCGACTGCGGTGCCGACGGCCGCGGTCGGCAGCCGTGGCATGGGCAGTGTCGGGTGGCGCGTCCCTGAGCCTCCGGCGAAGAGCGTGGCTGCGCCATTTTCATGCCCTTCACCGGAAGCTCAGGGACGTGTCACGTTGCCCTATCAGCCTGCTGCGGCGGGCATCGCGGGCGAGTACGCGGACCAGGAGCCGATCGCCCAGTTCGTCCTTCAGCAATGGCAAAGGCTCCGGCGGCGCTGGCAGCGCTCCAATTTGCATCCTGGGGCCAAGCGATTGATCGTAGCGGTCTGTATACTCTCGCTCTTGGTCACGGCCAACCTCTGGTTGCCGGCGGGAGCATTCCTGTTGCTCGCCTACGGAGGATACCGCATCGTCCGCTTCGTCTACCGGCTCTGTTTTGGCCCCACTCCGGCCGCGTTGCCGGTAGCATCGCCGGTGGCCCGCGGCAGGACAGATGCACAACCTGTCGAGCAAGACGTTCCGCGGTCGGCGGTTTCGAGCGAGCCACCCGCGGCGGCGGTCATACTCAAGCCGCTGGCGGTGCGGGCGAGCGACCTGGTCGGCTCGCTGCTGGTAGCGGCGGCTGTCACCGCGGTGATGTGCGTGGCGGTGCTGCTGATGGAAGGCTATCGCGGCGTACCGCTGCAAAGCGAGCAGTGCGCGTGGCTCTACCTGGTAAGTCTCGCCGGCGCCTGGATCGTGCTAACGGTCGCGAAGGTTTGGGAAGGCTCGCGTGGGGAACGCATGCTGCGGCACTTCAGCCTCATGACCATCGGCTTCGGCCTGGGTCTGGCGGCCTTCGGCGTGGCCGACGTGCTCATGGTCCGGCTGCCGAACGACCCTGCTTTTTCCCATCATGCGGCAGCTCACTGGGTCCCCTCCGCGTTTTATCGGGACGGCCAGCCGATGGCGATGGCCTACATGGCGGCCTTCGCCACGCTTTTGGCCGTACTGCGGTGGTGGCTCAACGCCGATCCCCTGCGCGGCACGCGCCTGAGCCTGTGGTCGCTGTTGGTTACCGTGGTCTTCGCGAATGTCATCGCCACGGCGTGGCAGTTCCCTCAACCGTGGCTGATGATGGTTGCCGCCTGCATGTCGGTCTCCGTGCAATTGTCCAGCCCCTGGGTGCCGACCTACGCCCGCCTGCGTCCCCAACGGAAAAAGGTCATTTAGCGGAGGAAGACGATCATGCTCTTTGGGTTAATGACCCCGTTCAGCACTGTGGCGGTGGTGGTCTTGCTCTTCGTCCTCGTCAACGGACTTGCCAATCCCCACACGCGTCCCTTTCGGATCGGCCTGGCAGTACTTGTCGGCCTGGGGATCTTTCTTGCCGTTTCGACCAGGTTCAAGGCGGTCCAATTCGAGGAATGGGCCAGGCAGGAAGCGGTCCAGGCCCAGGAACGCGTGAAGATGATCGCCTTGCCGCCCGTTCCAGCGCCGCCAAAAGGTTCCGCCGCCGAGATCCATCGGTCGAAGATGACGGTGATGGCCGCGTTGCGGCAAGCCATCGTTCAAGCCCTGAATGCCCGCGACTTGCCGCCAGTCGCCGAGGCCCCGGCGAAGCCGGTGAAGATCGGCCGGGCGGAGGCGCCGCCGCGACCGCCGGATTGGGTCAATGCCAAGGCGAAGATGGAAGACAATTGTTATACGATGAGCGTGCTGGTGGGCCCCTTCACGACGCCCTTGGAGTGCGAGCATGTATTGCCCAGTGCCGTGCAAGGGGCGGTGACCGAATATGCCGAGCTCTTGCTGGGACACGAAGCGGCCGCGGTACGTCTGCCGGATGATGTCTTGCTGCAACTCGTTCGCGACCGCTGGACCGAGGAGCGGCCCATGGAAATCGGCGACGGCAGTCACGAAATGTACTCGATGCATGCCCTTGTCGTTTTCGACGTGCCCATGCAGCAGCGGATCAAGGCCGAGACCCAGCGGTTCGAGACCGATCGGCGGGTAGCAGGCGCGGCGGTGGTCTGCGGCGGACTGCTGGGCGTGTTGGCCCTGGCCTGGGGCGGTTTGAAATGGGCGACGAGGCGCAATTAGCGGGGGAAAAAACATCAGTGGCAGGGTGGGCCCAACCTTAGCGGAAACTGTTTTTGCCCCGGAGGGACGGGCGCTTGCCAGATCCATCTTGCCAATGCTATGCTGATCGCGTCCGCCATGTCTACCAGCAGTTCCGAAGCGTTGCTGATTTCTCGGATCCGCGCCGGCGAGCCCGACGCCTGGAACGAAGTCATTGCGCGCTATGAAGGCCGGTTGCTGGGTTTCGTCGCCCGCCGGGTGGCCAATCGGGTCGCGGCCGAGGACCTGGTTCAGGAAACCTTCGTCGGCTTCCTCAACAGCCTGCCGAACTACGACGCGGATCAATCGCTGGAGGGCTATTTGTTCTCCATCGCCGCCCACAAGCTGACCGACCTACTGCGTCATGAAGGGCGCCGGCCCACGTTGCCGCTGCTGAACGAGGAGAGCAGCGACGGCTGGCAACCGGCCGACCGGGGGCGCCGCGCCAGCAGCATCGTTCGCAGCCGCGAGCGGCACGGCCTGGAAGAAACCGCGCTGGTCAAGGCGGTGGGCGAGATGATCGCCCATTGGCGCCGCCGCGGACAATGGGAGCGGCTGCAATGCATCGAGTTGCTCTGGGTCCGCGGCTGGTCGAACAAGGAGGTCGCCGCGCGGCTGGGCATTTCCGAGCAGACCGTGGCCAACTACAAGTTCGAGACCATTGCCCGGCTGCGTTCCGCCCTCCGCGGCCAAGGGCTGCCCGAAGAAGTCTTCCCGGAGTTGTACCAGTAACCACGAGACCATGGCCGACCCCTTCCGCCAACCCGATCTCGAAGCCTACCTGGACGAGGCCCTGCCCGTCGAGGAAATGGCGCGCATCGAGAAAGCCCTGCGCGACGACCGGTCGTTGGCCGGGCAATTGGCGGCCATTATTGCGCGGCGCGATTCGGGCGTGATTTCCCTGGGTGAGGTCTGGCGCCGGCATCGGCTAAGCTGCCCGACGCGGCAGGAACTGGGCAGCTTCCTCTTGGGCGTGCTGCCCGACGACGCCGCGCATTACGTCGCTTTTCACGTCGAAGTCGTCGGCTGTCGGTATTGCCAGGCCAACCTGGCCGACTTGAAGAACCAGCAGGCCGAGGCCCAGGCCAGTGCCGAGGATCGTCGCCGGAAGTATTTTCAGTCCAGCGCCGGCCACCTGCGAAGAGGAAAATGACGGGTTGCAGACCTATCTGAACTTACCTTCCTTCGCCCGCGGGCGGCATACCCAAGGGCACGGTAAACTGATAGTCCGGCGATTGACCCGCGGGTTGACCACTGGGCGGTTCCACCGGCGGGCTCGAGGGCTGTACGGAAATCGGCCCTACCGGCCAGCCTGGTACGGCGGTCTGTCCGTTGGTCGGCGGGAAGGGTTGGCCGGAAGGCTGTACGGAAATCGGCCCGAAATTCAACCGAGGCGCGGTTGATTGCCGACCCGAAGGTGGGGTCGGAGTGCTGCCTTGCGGCTGGTTGTTGATGTCCTGAATCTGCTTGGCCACTTTCTGTTCCAACGTGTGCAAGTCGGAGCCCATCTTCTTCTTGTTCACCGTGACATTGATATTCATGTCGTTCGACTTGGGGTCGGGCGGAGCCTGATGGAAGGTAAACCAGCCGAGATAGAATCCGACGGCCAAAATACAGATCAGCAGCGTAAACGCCGTTCGCAGCAAGCCGAACATTGCAAGCTCCCTTTTCGCCGGGGGGTAAGGCTCCAGTTTCAGGCGAATATTGCCAAAAAAAGGGGGTGATTACAAGAGCAGTTTTGGACTGGCATAATAAAGAGCCTTGCGGAGACTTTGCCCAGTTGTTTGCGGCACGGGACTTTTCGGATAGCCTCCAGAAGCTGCCTTTTCCCGGAAACCGCGGGAAACCCTTCGTTGCTCTTGCCGGCAGGA
This sequence comes from uncultured Planctomycetia bacterium, assembly GCA_963779975.1. Classification (GTDB taxonomy): domain Bacteria; phylum Planctomycetota; class Planctomycetia; order Pirellulales; family Thermoguttaceae; genus JANXQG01. The sequence goes on from CAWAAL010000035.1 coordinate 39,661, forward strand.
ACTGCTATCATGCAATATATAACCATCATTCTGGGAGCTTCGATCATGCCGTCTTCCGTGCGAATCTATGTCTTTGGCGGATTGCTGATGTTTCCCGGCCTGGTTGGCTGCGGGAATTCCAGCCCGTCGGCCGTTTTGCCCGATCTGCCGGACGCCTCGGCGGCCAGCAAGGCCATGGAGCTGTACGACACGAACCATGACGGCTTCCTCGACGCCCAGGAGCTGGAAAAGGCGCCGGGGCTGAAAGTGGCGATCAAGCAGGTCGATACCAACCACGACGGCAAGATTTCCGAGCAGGAGATTGCCGACCGGATCCAGAGTTGGGCCGACTCCAAGCTTGGGCGCACGCGTGTGCTTTGCCGCGTGACGCGAAAGGGGAAGCCGTTGACCGGCGCCAAAGTGGTCTTCGCGCCGGAGCCATTTCTGGGCGGCACGTTCCAGCCCGGCAGCGGCACCACCGACGTCAGGGGTTCCGCGCTGATTTCCTCGCCTTACCCCCAGGATCCGGCGGTCAAAGGGATGCCGCCCGGATTTTACCGCGTCGAGGTGACCAAGGACGGGGAGAGCATCCCCGCCAAGTACAACCGGGAGACCTGTTTGGGCGTGGAAATCGCCCATGGCTCGGAAGGACTGGAAAACGGCATTATCTTCGATCTTGATTACTGAGAACCCATCATGCCAGATTTCATGCGCGCATGCGTTTGCGGTGGATTGCTGATGTTTTCCGGCCTGGTGGGCTGCGGGAATTCCGTCCCGCCGCGCGTTTTGCCCGATCGGCCGGACGCTTCCGCGGCCAGCAAGGCCATGGAACTCTACGATACGAACCACGACGGCTTCCTCGACGCCAAGGAATTGGACCAGGTGCCGGGACTTAAGGCGGCGATCGAACGGGTTGACACCGACCACGACGGCAAGATTTCCGAGCAGGAGATTGCCGACCGGATCAAGAGTTGGGCGGATTCGCAGGCTGGGCGAATACCGGTCAGTTGCCGCGTGACCCACAACGGTAAGCCGCTGGCGGGCGCGAAGGTAGTCTTCGTGCCGGAAATGTTTCTCGGCGGCACGCTTCAATCCGGCTCGGGAACGACATCCGAAGCCGGGTTTGCCAATATCTCCTGCCCCTATTCGGCCGATTCGTCGGTCCAAGGCCTCTCGCCCGGTTTCTACCGCGTGGAAATCAGTAAGGACGGCGAGAGGATCCCGGCCAAGTACAATACGGAAACCACATTGGGTGCGGAGGCGGTCAGTGGTTTTGAGGCGAAAAGCGGTTTGAGTTTCGAACTTCAGTATTGAGGATGCGCTGCCATGCGTACGATTTCTTGGGATGCCCGTCGAAACAAAACCGGTCAGGGCCGCGGTTTCACGCTCGTGGAACTTCTGATCGTGATTTCCATCATCGGCGTGCTCGTTGCCCTGATCATGCCGGCGGTCAATTCGGCCCGTGAATCGGGGCGGCGTGCCCAGTGCTCCAATAATCTGCACCAGATGGCGCTAGGCTGTCTGGAGTTGGAAGCGAAATATGGCCATCTCCCCGGCGGCGGCTGGGGTTGGCAGTGGGCCGGCGATCCTAATCGCGGATACGGCGTCCAGCAGCCCGGCGGCTGGCACTTCAACGTCCTTCCCTTCATCGACCAGGCGGACGTACACGACATGGGCAAGGGGTTGGGGGCGAGCAACGATGCCACTCGCAAGGCGCAAGGTACGCTGCAAGCGCAAATGCCGATCGCGGTGTTTGTCTGTCCGACCCGGCGCAAGCTGCAAGTTTACCCCTACAATCATTCGGCTGCCTATGTCAACATCAACGAGCCCTACCCGGTCATCGGCCGCAGCGACTACGCCGCCAACGCCGGGAGTCTGTATACGTCGAATGTCCAGCCCGGGAACCCGAATACAGGTTATTCCCTCACTTTCGATTGGTCCTCCGTGCCGGGAACAATCAACTCGACATCGGAAGCTGCGAACGGGGTGATTTTTCGAGCCAGTGCCGTGTCCATGGCCTTGATCAAAGATGGACCATCCAATACGTACATGATTGGCGAACGTTATCTCTGTCCGGATTGCTACAATACTGGTGGCTGTTGTGATAACGATCAGGGATGGGATGAGGGGTATGATTATGACACCATTCGCGGGACGTTGACTGCTCCCTCCCAGGACCGGCCTGGTGTAAGCGGATGTATGACGAATTTCGGCAGTGCGCACGCGGCCGGTTTCAACATGGCGTTCTGCGATGGCGCGGTACGAAAGGTCAGTTACACGATCGATCCGACCGTCCATCAGCAATTGGGTGCCCGTGCCGACGGCGAGCCGACGCAATTGCAGAATCTTTACGGGATACAGTAGCAGTCCGATGCCTTTTTGGAGTGCGGCGGCTTGCCGCCGCTTTTCAAAACGCGCGGGATCAGTGCTAATCCTAGAATGACTCCGTGTTTTTTGTTGCCGCCGTCCCGGCTGCCTTGGCAGGCGCGATGCCCGTACCACGAAAGTTATTAACTTAGTGCTAATCCAAGAGAGGCCGCATTGGAAAACGGCGGCAAGCCGCCGCGCTCCAAAGCCATGAACCAATTCCGCGAACTATTGCTGGATGTCTGGCGGGAGGCCTGCCGGCATATCGAAATCACCCGTTCTACGGGAACCATCGCCGGGTTCTTGGTCCCGCATGTCCCCATCGAGTCTATCCTGGTCCGCCGTATCGACCTTCAGCGGTCTTGCGTCGAAACCGTGGCCGTCGGGCCGCTGCCTGCTGATCGGGGGCTCGGCGACGCCCGCAGCGAATGCCAGCTGGGGCACATGGAAACGGTACTGAATTGGTGCCGGGCCGGCAAAGTGTGCCAAGGCCATGGCCGCGCGGCCGGACCGTTGCCTGCGGCCATCCTCCCTGGACCGGTCGACGCGGACGTGTTGGCCGGTCCGCTGGCGCTGCACGACGATCGTTTCGGCGTGCTGCTGCTGGTGGCCAAACCATCGGCCGCTTTCGAGCCGCAGCACGTGGAGTTGATGCAGGTCCTCTTGGAGCCGTTCGCCGCGGCCCTGGAAAACGATCGCCACGTGGCCGAGATGGCGGCCCTCCGTGAAGCGGCCGAGGCCGACAAACGCTCGCTGCTCAAACGCCTGGGGCGCGACAAACTGGGCGATACGATCGTGGGCATCGGCTCCGGGCTCCGCGCCGTCATGGAACGTGTCGAACTGGTCTCCAAGTCCGACGTGCCGGTGCTGATCTTCGGCGAGACCGGCACGGGCAAGGAGGTTGTCGCCCGGGCGATCCACAACGGTTCGCCCCGCGCGCAGCGGCCGTTCATACGCGTGAACTGCGGCGCGATCCCGCATGAGTTGATCGACTCGCAACTCTTCGGTCATGAGAAGGGCGCGTTCACCGGCGCCACCGAGACGCGGCAAGGCTGGTTCGAAAGGGCCGACGGCGGCACGTTGTTGCTGGATGAACTGGCCGAACTGCCGCTGGCCGCGCAGGTCCGCTTGTTACGGATCCTGCAAGACGGCTGGCTGGACCGCGTCGGCGGCCAGCGGCCGATTAGCGTCGACGTGCGGATCGTGGCCTCGACCCATCGCGACCTGCCCGGCATGGTGGCGGCGGGCCAATTCCGCGAGGACCTTTGGTATCGCCTGGCCGTCTTTCCCATCGTCATTCCACCGTTGCGCGAGCGTCTGGAGGACATCCCCGAGTTGGCCCGGCATTTTGCCCGGCGTGCGGCCACGCGGTTCGGACTCTACCCGGCCGAGCCGACCGAGGCGGATATCGAACTCTTGATGTCGTATGCCTGGCCCGGCAACGTGCGCGAGTTGGCCACGGTGATCGATCGCGCGGCGATCCTCGGCGACGGCAAGCAATTGGAAATGGCCAAGTCGCTCGGCGTGCCGACGCATCCCAACGCGGCGGTTTCCAGCGTGGTCGGACCTTCGCCCGTGCAGCCCGCCTCGGCGAACGGAATCGGACCGCTGGACGACGTCATCCGCCGGCACATCGAGTCGGCGCTGTCCGCGACCGGCGGCCGTATTGAGGGTCCCCGCGGCGCCGCGCAACTATTGAAGATCAATCCTCACACGTTGCGCGGGCGAATGCGGAAACTCAAGATCGATTGGAAGGAATTTCGGGAATGAGGGCCGCTATGCTCGGGAAGCACGCAATCGATTGCGACTCCTGATTTGCGCGGGTTCCTGCCCCGGAGGGGCACCTGAGAATAGCCCAGCGATTTATCGCTGGGTTGGGAAGGCAATCGAGACCGAAAGTCCCAGAGGGACGGCTGAACCGCAAGGTTGGGTCTCTTTTTTCAATCGTCCCTCCGGGACTTTCCGATTTCATCGCTTCGCTGCCCCAGCGATAAATCGCTGGGCTATTCTCAAACGTCCCTCCGGGACGGGAAAACCAAGTCGACGACACATGCCGGCAGGATGCCGTCCCAGGCCATGACCCCGAAGACGCAACGACACGCGTTAGCTCGTTAAGGCCCATGGATTATTCGGCCTCGCAAAATCCTAGATACTCCGGCGGCACGGCCTCCGTAAGCCAAACCCCATTCTCAGACCGGTAAAACGCGTGCCCCTCGCAGTACATGCGCCCAGCCTCGATCACCAGCACCACGGGCCGCCCGCGGCGCTGCCCCACGCGAGCGGCAGTCTCACGGTCCGCCGACAAGTGAACGTGGTGGCGGTTGCCGCGCACCAGTCCCTGCTCGTGGATCGAATCGAGAAATCGCTCCACGGTGCCGTGGTAAAGCAACTCGGGCGGCTCGACGGCCACGAGGCTCAAATCCACCGCGACGCTATGCCCCTGGTTCGCCCGGATAAGTTGACCGTCTGGCGAGAAGGCGAACCGCTTCTTGTCGTTCGTGGCGACCACTTCCTCCAACTGCAGCCGCGTGATCGCCTGCCCGTGGCGGGCGGCGGCGGTCAACAGTTCATCGACCGCCACCCAGCCCTCGGCGTCCAGCGTAATGCCGATCGCCTGCGGCTTGTGGCGGAGTACGAAACTAAGGAACTTGCTGATTGCAACGAGTTGTTTGTCCATGGCAAGTTCTCAAAAGGGTCACCGTGCCGCCAGCAGTTCCACGAGCTTTGGCCAGGATCTCCTCGCGGTCGCTGCCGCTCAGGGCCAGGGCAAGCTGCGCGGTGAGCAGGCCATACTTCACGCCGATGTTGTAGCGCGTGCCGTCGAGTTCCATGGCCAGGTAACGCTCGCACTGCGCCAGCTTCTCCAGGGCGGGCGTGAGCATGATCGGCGGGCTGCCGTCGCCGGTGGGCGCTTCGGCAACGGTCTGGCCGAGCAACTCCATCGCCTGGGGCGTCAGCACGTGCATGCCGAAGAGGCAGAGGTAATGCCCGGCCCGCAGCCCCGGCACGACCAACTGCTGCTCGGCGCAGGTGGGCGTGGGCTTTTCCAGCACCCGCTCGATGCGATACAGACCGCTGCGGCCGGCGATGGGCGAACCGCCGATGGCCCCGTAGTAGCGGAGCATGCTCTCGCGGGTGGGCTGCACGGCCGAGACCGAGCAGTTTTCCGCCCGGGCCGCCTCGACCAACTGCTGCGTGCAGCGCCGCGCTTGCCGGCTGACGTAGAGGTGGTCGCTCACCAGGTGCAGGAAGGCCTGCCCGCCGACCAGCGGGGCCGCGCGATACAAGGCCTCGCCATAGCCGCGCGGGCTGGGCTGTTCGACGAAGACCAGCAGCCGCGAGTAGTCGCCGGCCGCTTCGCGATAGACCTGCTGGCTGCCGCGGCGGACGACGATGCCGACCTCTTCGATGCCGGCGGCGATGATCTCTTCGAGGATGATCTGCAGGGCCGTCTTTTCCACGCCGTCCAGATCGACGAAGCGTTGCAGCGGCAGGCGGTCCTGGTTCGGCCCGGCCGCGGTGATCACGGCTTTGCGAATTTCCATCGACGGGTTCCTGGAAAGTGGTTCAAGGTGAAGGGAGATTGGCTCTTTCGGTTTCGGGTGCGAATGTTTCTCCTCGTTCGTTTAACCTGGAGCCAACGGCGACGACGGCTCGTTGATCTATCGCCATCGCCGTTGGCTCCGGGTTAAACGAGTTGCACCCAGAACCGGAAGAAGCCGAAAATGATATGTTAGCGTAACTCTACCCCTCCGGCCAGCCTTCCTCGCCGACCAGCGGCACGAAGCGGCAGGGCGGAGAGCGGTTCGATGCGGGCCTCGTCGCCGACCTTGTGGATCGCTTGCAACATCTGCTGATCGCGGCCGCCCAAGGGAATCACGAGAATTCCGCCGGGGACCAGTTGCTCGATCAAGTGCTGCGGCGACCGAGGCCGCGGCGGCGGCAACGAGGATGCGATCGTAGGGGGCGTCGGCGGGCCAGCCGAGCGTGCCGTCGGCCACGACCAGCTTGACGCGATCGTAGCCCAAGTCAGCCAGCCGCCGCGCGGCCTGCTGCGAAAGGGCCTCGTGCCGCTCGATGCTCACGACCTCCCGCGCCAAGCTCGGCGAGAATGGCCGTCTGGTAACCGCTGCCGGTGCCGATCTCCAGCACCCGCTCGTCGCCCCGCAAGGCCAGGGCCTGCGTCATCAGGGCCACGATGTACGGCTGGCTGATCGTCTGCCCGCAGGCGATCCCCAGGGCCCGATCGGCGTAGGCCTCGGCCCGCAGCGACTCGTCGATGAACCGCTCGCGGGGAATCCGCGCCATGGCGTCGATCACGCGCGGATCGCTGATGCCGCGGGCCTTGAGATGCTGCCGCAGCATGATCTGCTTGTCGCGTTGGAGTGCGGCGTCGGACATGGGACGAAGAACGAAGGATGAAGGCTGAAGGATGAATTATATGGCGGAGCAAGATCCGGGGCACCTCACTGCGGAGCGGCAAGAGCGGACGCAAATCCGGTTCACTCGCAGCCTTTCATCCTTCAGCCTTCCGCCTTCATCCTTCCGCCTTCCGCCTTCCGCATTCATCCCCCTTCCCGCCAATCGACCAGGTGCAACTCGACATTGTGCCGCCCCTGGAAGGTGTTGATCACGGGCCGAAAGGCGATGTCGAAGGGCCGGTTCAGGGCCATCATCGGTTCGGCCCATTCGGCCCCGCCGAAGGCCACCGCCCGCAGGCTCACGCCGTGCTGCGAGAGCCGCAAGGAAAGGTGCCGCCCGCCGGCGCCGATCGCTTTCGGCGGGCCCTCCAGCGTCGCGCCCGTGGCACAGAGCAAGGGCCGGGCGTTGTGCTGCCCGAAGGGCGCCAGCCGCTCGATCTGGTGGACGGTCTTGGTGGTGAAGGCACTCAAGGGGAACTCGGCGTCGATCAGCAAGTCGGCCACGCGCTGCTGCTGGCTGATCTCCGCCGCGGCCACCTCGCAAAAGGCCGTGCGGAAGGCGTCGATCTGGTCTTCTTCGATCTTCAGCCCGGCCGCCGCCGCGTGGCCGCCGTGGGCCAGCAGGCATTCGTCGCAGGCTTCCAAGGCCGCGTGCAGATTGAAACCGGGAATGCTCCGCGCCGAGCCGATGCCGGGCCGCGTGCCCATCTGGTCCAGCGAGATGAGCACGACGGGGCGATGATGTTTTTCGGCCAGCCGCCCGGCCACGATGCCGATCACGCCGGCGTGCCAGCCCCGCTCGGCGAGCACGAAGGCCGGATCGTCGGCCTCGTTGAAACGCTCGTCGATCTGCTTCTTCGCGGCAAGCTGCATGCTCCGTTCCAGCGTCTGGCGACTGCCGTTGAGCTGATCGATGTATTGGGCCAGTTCCAAGGCCCGATCGGCCCGATCGGTCACCAGCAACTCCACGCCCAATTGGGCCTGGGCCAGCCGGCCGGCCGCGTTCAAACGCGGGGCCAGCGAAAAGCCGATGTCCTCGCTGTCCAAGCGGGGCTTGCCGTCGCCGTTGATCTTGGGCTCGATCTTGGCAATCTTCATGAGCGTCGCCAGCCCCAGCGTCGGGCAGCGGGCGAGACTCTCCAGTCCATGATGCACGAGCACGCGATTCTCATCCACCAGCGGCACGACGTCGGCCACCGTCCCCAGGGCCGCCAATCCGACCGCTTGGACCAGGAAATCCCGCATCCGCGGACTGACCTTCTGCGCCCCGCTGGCCTGCTGGCAGACGGCCCAGGCGACTTTCAAGGCCACGCCCGAACCGCTCAGACCGCTGAAGGGATAATCGCCGGGCAACTGCGGATGGACGATGACCGCGGCCTCGGGCAGTTGCGGGCCGATGGTGTGGTGGTCGGTGATGATCAGTTCCAGGCCGCACTCGCGGGCGGCGACGGCTTCGTCCACGCCGCTGATGCCGCAATCGACGGTGATCATCAGCGACGCCCGGCCGTTGCCCCACGATTGCACGGCCTCGCAGTTCAGGCCATAGCCTTCGTCGACGCGGTGCGGCACGTAGTAGCTGACTTCGGCCCCCAGCAACTTCAGGCAGAGATAGAGCACGGCGGTGCCCGACATGCCGTCGACGTCGTAGTCGCCGTAGATCACGATCCGCTGTTTGGCCTGGACGGCCGCATGGATCCGCTGGGCCGCCTCGCGGCAGCCGGGCAAGCTCTCGGGGTCGTAGAGATCCGAGAGCTTGGGATCGAGGAACGAGCGGGCCTTGGCCGGATCGGTGATGCCGCGGCAGATGAGCAATTGGGCAACCACGTCCGGCACGCCCGCCGCGCGCTGCAACGAGGCGATGCTCACGGGATCATGCGCACGAATATGCCAGCGTTTGGCCATGATGAACGATCCGTCGTTGGCGGCCAGTCTTCACCCCCTCTTCCGACGAGAAGGGCAGGGAGCTGAGGTGCGTTGGTCAGGCACGAGCCCTCAGGAACGCTGAAATAGTGGGCAGCGCGTGCCAATCCGCGACCCTACGATGTCTGCGGCTTACTTCTTCTTCTCGTTGTGCTCGGTATGTTTCCGGCACGTCGGGCAGTACTTCTTGAGCGTCAGCTTCTCGCCGCCCGGCTTGCGCTTGAGCGTGTAGTTATGGTCGCCGGTCTCTTTGCAGACGAGGAACACCGTTTCCGATTTCTTCTTACTCTTGGCCATCGGAGGAAACACCTAATTCAGAACTGGCTTGGTTGGCAAACAGGCTATTGTACACGATGGCGGCGATTTGGGAACGGGTGGGTGTCGAGTTCCGCCTGCTTGATCGGCTCGCCATGCAAGAATTAAATTCCAGAGATTCATAACAAAACCGATGGCGCGAGCGGTTGTCCCCCACCACAGACGGGTCGAAAAGGCGGGTGCATTGGCAAGCCGGGCAATTCATGGCAGAATCGAGCGCTTATTTCGCGACGAGGCAACAGAACCCCCGGTGGTCGATGAACGAAAACAACTCGGAAGATCGCGCCAGCAACGTCCTCGTGTCCGATTTCGACGGCACGATGACCCGCCGCGATTTCTTCAAACTGGCCATTCAGCAACTGCTGCCGGCCGATGGCCCGGACTTCTGGAGCGAGTACCGCGCCGGCCGGATCACGCATTTCGAGGCCCTGCGGCGGTACTTCGCTGAAATCCGGGCCAGCGAGGCCGAGGTACTGGCGGTCGTCGATCAGATGGAACTCGATCCCGGCCTGCCGCGGGCCGTAGCCGAGTTGCGGCAGGCCGGCTGGAGGATCGTAGTCACTTCGGCCGGCTGCGATTGGTATATTCGCCGCCTGCTGGCCCAGGCGGGCGTGGACCTGGAAGTTCATTCCAATCCGGGCAGGTTCGTGTCCGGCCTGGGGCTGCAAATGGAAATGCCCGTCGGCTCGCCGTTCCTCTCGCCGACACTGGGCGTCGACAAGGCCCGGATCGTGCGGCGCCATTTGGCACAAGGCCGCACGGTGGCCTTTGCCGGCGATGGCTTCCCCGACGAAGAAGCCGCCCTGCTCGTGTCGGGCAGCCTGCGGTTCGCCCGCGGCGACCTGGCCGACGTGCTCCGGCGGAAGGGTGAGCCCTTCCAGCCGTTTGACGCCTGGTCCCAGATTGCACGATATCTTCTAGCCCGCTCCGTAGGCTATAATTGTTAGAAGCACCCCAAACCCGTTATTTTACGCCTTTTCCGCCTTAACCGGAGTTGATCCCCGTGTCTGAGCCTACGCCAATACGGCCCGATCCGTCTCGGCCTGCGGTCGAGCAGCCGGAAAAGGGCGGCGACAGGCTGGAAAGCGACAGGTTGAAAACCTATCCTACGGCAAAGCTCCCCGTCGCCAAGCGGTTGGAACCGGCGGCGAAGGACGAAGTAGTACGGCTGAAATCGTCGCGGGTGATCTCCAAATCGTATCGAGTGCTGGAACTTCCGCCGCCACCGGTCATCGTACCGCCCCGGCCGGATCGCGCGGAGACCGACGACGGGCATCGCGACACGTTGCCCGAGGGCCTCACGGCGCCGCCGGAAAGGCCGCCGGAACCGTCGATCGAACTTGGCGCCTTGCAGATCCGCACGCCGGGAAAGCGGAACTTCTTGCGCCGCGGCGTTCGCATCCCGCCGCGCTGGGAACAGTGGCTGGCCGATCCCCAGCGGCGAAACAGTGTTGGCGTGGGATTGAGCCTCGCGATCCACGTCGCGATCGTCGTGTTGTTGGCCCTCGTTCTGCGGGTACCCACGCGAACGCCGGCGACGGAACCGATTCAGGCTAGGACGGTGCAGCCGGCCGGTGGGGAGACGGCCCCTGAAAAGCAGGATCGCGTTGTTCAGATGCCCGAATCCATGGTGCGACAACTAACCGCGGGGGCGCTGGAAACCGTGGCCATCGAACCGCCTGCCGATTTGGGATCTGAGACTTCAGATTTGAAATCGAATACCGCGGCACCGGGGCCCGACGAGCAGAAAGCAAAGATCGAGCCTCCGCTGAAAACGACCGCAGAATCGAACGCCCCGCAGACTGGCTCGGAGCCGCGTCGCATGGGGGAGGCAGGCTTGGAACCCCATCCTACGGGAAAGACAGGCTGGGAAGCCTATCCTACGGGGGAGGCAGGCTCGGAAGCCCATCCTATGGGAAAGACGGGCTGGGAAGCCCATCCGACGCTTCCGCCCGGCGGTGCGGCACAAGATCCCGTGCCGGGGATGGCCGGCGGATCGGGCATGCCGCCCGACCTGCTCCGGGCGATCGACACGTTGATGCAGGGGAAACTCAAACGCCGCACGCCGGGCGGTCGCAGCGAGGGCGTGCGCTACAAGGGCGGCACGACGCAGAGCGAAGAGGCCGTCGAGCGGGCGCTCGGCTGGCTCGCGGCCCACCAGCGCCAGGACGGAAGCTGGAACTTCAACCATCTGACCGAAGCCTGCCAACACTATTGCACCAATCCCGGCAGCGAGGGCAGCACGACGGCGTCCACCGGGTTGGCGCTGCTGCCCTTCCTCGGCGCGGGCTACACCCACAAGGAGGGCACGTTCCGTGACGTGGTGCAGCACGGGCTGGATTACTTGAAGAGCCGCGGCGTCCGCATCTCGTACGGCAACGACCTCCGCGACGGCTCGATGTACGGCCATGCCCTGGCCACCATCGCCTTGTGCGAAGCCTACGGCATGACCCGCGATGCGGATCTCAAGGAGGCGGCCCAGGGCGGCTTGGACTATATCGCCTACGCCCAGGACGGCAACACGGGCGGCTGGCGCTACAATCCGGGCGAGCCGGGCGATACGACGGTCACCGGTTGGATGCTGATGGCCCTCAAGAGCGGCCAGATGGCGCGGCTGGAAGTCAAGTCGCCGACGATCATCAGCGTCGAGCGGTTCCTCGACAGCGTGCAAAACAAGGACGGCTCGCAGTATGGCTATCAGTCGCGGCAGTGCCGGCCCCCGACGACGGCCGTCGCCCTGTTGTGCCGCATGTATACCGGCTGGCGGCGCGACAATCCGGGCCTGGTCCAAGGGGTCGCCAACCTGAACGCCTGGGGGCCTTTGAAAGACAGTCTGTATTACGACTATTACGCCACGCAAGTCCTTTTTCACTGGGCCGGGCCGGAGTGGGACACCTGGAATGCGAAGATGCGCGAACACCTGATTTCCACCCAGGAACGCGAGGGGCACCCGTCAGGAAGCTGGTATTTCGAAAGCCAGCAGAGCGCGGCGGGCGGAAGACTGTATAATACGGCAGTGGCGACGATGATTCTCGAAGTCTATTATCGCTTCATGCCGCTGTACGGGGAGGACGCCGTAGAGCAGAGATGACGAAGCTCGAATGACGAATGACAACAGGAAATGACAAAGCTCGAATGACGAATGACGAAGGGGTTCCTCGCGACCCGGAATTTCGTCATTCGTCCTTCGTCCTTCGTCATTCTCGACCTTGGATCCTCCGCGCTGTCTGGGCTGCTGGGCTGTTGGTTCTGGGCGGTGTCGTAGGCAGCCAATTCTTCGGCCGGCCGGGCTATCACAAGCAAGGATCGCTGGTCTGGATCGACAACGAGTCGTATGTCATCGCCACGCGGACATTGCAAGCGCTGGAGGATAAAGTCCGCGCCGAGTTGACTCGGTCCTTGGCGAAAGAGAAGAAAGCGGTCGAAGCCCCGCGAATGCCCACGAGCGGCGGCATAGTCGCCGCGCCGCCTGCGGCCGACGCGCGGGAGAAATTGGCCGTGGGCCAGAAGCTGGCAGCGGGCGACCAACCCCGCGCGGTCTTGCTGGACGACGGCACGCCGGTCTATTTGAACCGTGACTCGGCGGTGACCTATGAGTGCCGTGGCGAGCTGACGCTGGATCGCGGCGAAATCTACGTCGAACGGCGGTTCGTGCCGTCCCGCAACGTCGCCAGCAAGGGCGCCGCGGAGAAACCGCCCGTGGGCTTCGTCGTCAATCTGCCCAAGGGCGAGGTCGTGACCTGGACCAGCAAGGTCGATCTTCGCATCAAAGGCGACGGCGTGCGGATCGTGGTCGTTCGCGGCAAGGTCCTTGTGGGCGAGACGCCGATCCTGGCCGGACAGAGTTTCGTCTATCGCGGCGACAAGCAGATTGCCGGCACGATGCGCAAGGTGGTGGAGCGGCCGCTGGCTGCGATCGCGTGGACCTATGGTGCGAACCATGTCGCCCCGCCGCACGCCGCGGGACCGTCGCAGCCCGATGAAAAGGCGGATTCATTTTTCGTGTCGCCGATGCCCCGCGATTGGATCTTCCTCGTGGAATGTTCCGGCGATCGGACGCCGCAGGCGGCGCGGACCCAAATCGAGATCGTCCGCAATCTCTTGGAGCTTGCGGAAGACGGCGACACGGCGACCCTGATCGTGGCCGGCGCTCGGCCGCGGATCTTGGCCCCCTACCGCCTTGATGCCACGCCGGAGACGACCCTGCGAGTGGTCGAAATGCTCGAGCAGGCGCACCTGGTCGGCGGCTTGAATCTGCAACGGGCAATCGAGGCGGCGCAGCCTTTCTTTGTTGCCTCCCGGAATCCCGTGCTGGTCCACGTCGGCGCCGGCCATGCGTCGCTGGGCCAGTACGATCCCCAGGCCCTGCTCGCGAAAATCCCCGGCTCGGTCCGCTACCTCGGCATTGCCGCGACCGCGGAGAAGTGGCCGGAGTTCATCGCTGCGGCAGCCCGGCAGCCCGGCAGTCGGGCCGTGAAGATCGGTCCCGAGGACGACATCCGCGCGTCGGTCATCGAACTGCTCGACGCCATGGATCAACCGGCGTTGCCTGACCATCTGGTCGCCGGATGGCATGTCCCTGCGGCGACGGGCGTGGGGACCGCGCGTCCACGCCCTTCGCCGACCATGCAAGCATGGTGCCCGCAGGGACTCGCTACACAGTTGCTTGCCCTGGCATGGGAGAACCTGTTGCCGCGGATTGGCCCGATCCGCTTCGTCATGAGCGATCTGAAGGTGTCGCAGGAGCTTCTTCTTGCCGGCTGGCAATGGCATTCGGGCCGGCTGGCCGAGGCCGATCGACGGTTCCAACGTTTGCTCACTGATCCCCAGGCCGCACGGTGTCCGCTGCTTTGGCGACTGGCCGCCAGGCTGGCCGATGAGCGCGGTCAGTTCGGCCGCGCGATCGCCTGCTGGGAAAAGGCTCTGGAGCTTGCGAGGGCGAAACCAGCGGCGATCCAGAGCATCGACGCTATGCGACGGGATTACGGCTGGCTCTTGGACGAGTGCCACAAGCTGGCCCTGGCAACGGCCGGGCTGCACACCACCCCGCCCAGGGATCTGGTCGCCCGGGTCATGGATGCCGCCGACCGTTGGCGACTGCTAGATCCCGATCCCACGCCGGCCTGCTACGCGGCCGCCCGCGTGCTGGCCGATCTCGGCGCGACCGACGAGGCGCGGGAGTATGTTACCACGCCGCCAGAGTGGAAGAAGTTGGCGGAAAGATTAGAGAAGGAAGGATACGGGGGAATGACGAGGGAGGAATGACTTACATCTTTTCCTCCACCCCGATCCCCAGCAGTTCCAGCCCCTGGCGGATGGTCCGCGCCGTCAGGTCGGAGAGCAGCAGGCGGCTGTCGCGCAACGCGGGCGTTTCCGCCTTGAGCACCGAACACTTCTCATAAAACGTGGAAAAGCTGTTGGCCAAATCGAACAGGTAGGCGGTGAGCTGGTTGGGACGGTAGTCGATCAGGGCCAGCGACAAGGCATCGCCGAAGCGAAGCAGTTCCAGGGCCAAGGCCCGCTCGGCCGGCGTGCCCAGCGTGATGGCCGCCCCGGAGACGCGAAGCTGTGGAACGTCGATGTTGCCTTTGGCAAAGATGTTCCGCACGCGGGCGTAGGCGTATTGCATATACGTCGCCGTGTTGCCGTTCATGGCGAGCATCTTCTCGTAGTCGAATTCGTAGTCGCTGGTCCGATTCTGCGACAAGTCGGCATATTTCAAAGCCCCCATGCCCACCGTCTCGGCCACGCTTGCACGCTGGTCGGGCGAAAGCTCGGGCCCGTCGGGCTTGGCGTCGTCGTTGTCGGCCACGATCCGGGCGGCGCGGACGATTGCTTCGTCCAGCAGGCCCTCCAGCCCCACGGTGTCGCCGGAGCGGGCTTTGAACGGCCGGCCGTCCTTGCCCAGCACCGTGCCGAAGCTGACGTGCTGCAACTCGACCTGGTCGTAGCCCAACAGGCGGGCCGTGCCGAAAAGCTGCTGGAAGTGCATGCTCTGACGATGATCGACGACGTACAGGATGGCATCGGGCCGCCACTGCTCCATGCGATACCGGATCGCGGCCAGGTCGGTCGTGGCGTACAGGAACGCGCCGTCCTGCTTCTGCACGATCATCGGCGCCGGCTGGCCTTCGAGGAACACGCAGACCGCCCCCTGGCTCTCTTGGGCAATGCCCCGGCGACGCAACTCCTCGACCACGCCCGGCAGCATGTCGTGATAATAGCTCTCGCCCAGCGCGTGATCGAAGTCGACGCCCAAGCGGCGGTAGAGCCGCTGGATGTCTTCCAGGCAATAGGGCATGAACTCTTGCCACAGCCGGTGATTCTCGGCATCGCCGGTATGTAGTTTGGCCGTTTCGGCCAGAATGCTGCGGCCGATCTGCGGGTGTTCGGCGGCTAGTTGGGCAAGCGCCGGGTCGTCGTCGATAGCGGCAATCTTCTTCCGGGCGTCCGCGACTTCTTCGACCGCTTCCTTGACCGAACTCTCCAGCTTGGTGACCGCTTCGCGAAGTTTCTTGTCGACCTTTTGTCCTGCAGCCGGCGTAGCAAGCTGGCGCTGGGCGGCCAGGGCCTGTTGCTTCTCTTCCAACCGCCGCTGGAGTTCGGGCAGGCTCTCCTTCGCTGCGAAGTAATCGACCAACTGCCGCACCAGGCGATAGAGGCGGGCCAGTTCCAGCACCGGCCGGTCGCGATAGGCATCCGGATCAAGAAAATGCTTGTAGCCGTAGATGATCATGCCGAACTGCGTGCCCCAGTCGCCGACGTGGTTGTCGCTGATCGCCCGGTGGCCGAGGAACCGGAGCGTGCGGCACAAGGCGTCGCCGATCACGGTCGAACGGATATGGCCGACGTGCATCGGCTTGGCCACGTTGGGAGCGGAGTAGTCGATCACGCAGGTCCGCGGAGCCGCAACCGGCTCGATGCCCAAGCGTGGATCGTTGACGGCGGCCGTGAGTCGCTTGATGAGCCACTGGTCTTGCAGCCGCAGGTTGATGAAGCCCGGCCCGGCGACTTCCGGCGGCTGGCAGAGATCGGCCACGTCGAGCCGGGCGACCACCTCGGCGGCCAGCTCTTGCGGCTTCTTGTTCAATTGCTTGCCCAAGGCCATGGCGAAGTTGGCCTGGTAATCGCCGAAGCGGGCGTCCTGGGCGCGGCGGATCATTTCCAGCCAAGGCTCGGGCTGATCGGTGAATGTGGCCAGCGCCTGGCGAAATCGGGCTTGAAGATGGGGAAGCAGAGTCATAACGAATGGCGAACCGCAAGAAGGAACGACAGAAAAATGATGACAGAAACATAGGCCAAGTCTAGTTCGCTGTCTTATCTTTTTGTCATCATTTTTCCGTCAAGATGATTCTGAACTTCCTTCCAGCGGCACGCGCTTGGCCTGTGCCCAGAGTTCCTCGATCGCATAGTACGCGCGGGTATCGGGTTCGAACATGTGGACCACCACGTCACCGTAGTCCAAGAGGATCCAGCGGCTTTCTTCGTAACCTTCGATGCCCATCCGCCGGTCGCCAAGTTCTTCCTGCAAGACCCGATCGATCTCTTCGCTGATGGCATGCAACTGCCGCCGGCTGGCCCCGCTGACCAGGACGAAGAAGTCGAACATGCAGGTTATTTCCCGCAGGTCGAGGATCACGATGTCGCGACCGCGATTCTCGGCGGCCACGCGCGCGGCAATGCGGGCGCGGCGAAGGCCGGGGTGATTGGTTTGGGTTACGGTCGTCGGCGAAATGGAATTGGCCTCTGGCACGATAATGTTGTCTCGCAGGATGATAGCGGAACGGTCGGAAGTAATTTCCCCGTTCTGAACGTCGGATGCCACCGGCTTGCCCGGCGGAGTATCACGTTTGCTGCTACAGTCGATCCGCCCATTAACCGCGTTCTTGTGCCCATTCCCCAGCGACGGCGTTGCCGTCGCTGGGAAATAGGCACAAAAGTGGTTTTGTTGTTGGCTTTCGTGTGTAGTAGCAACGAGCGTAAACATCCACCGGGCAAGCGGTCTGTCGATTTAGTCGAATACTGCCTTTCCGCCCCCGCCGGGGCAGGCCCAGCGGGGGCGGGACCAAATCGACAAACCGCAAACCGGTGGCATTGAAAAGGGAAGTTATTTCTGCCCAAATCGTTGTTCTTGCGCACGCCCCGACCATTGTACCGTTTCACGGGTTGGCAATCAACGACTTGCCCACGTCGGTGCGGTAGGCGGCCACGGCGGGCAGGTAGCCGACGATCGAGGCCAGCCCGATCAGCCCGGGAATCAAGATCAACTCGACGGGCTGGAAGTCCAGCATGCTCAAGGGCAGGTTGACCTTCTCGGCGATCCAGGGACCGGCGATCGCCAGCAGGCCGTGGCCCAGGCCGAGGCCCAACAATCCGCCGCCCAGCGAGAGGAGGATCGATTCCAGCAGGATCACCATCATCACCGTGCTCCGCCGCGCGCCCAAGGCCCGCATGATGGCGATCTCGTGCCGCCGGTCGTTCATCGAGTTGTAGATGCTGACCATGATGCCGATGCCGGCCACGAGCACGATCATCACGGCAAAGACCAGCAGCACCACTTCGATGTTGCCGACGATCTTTTCGAAGAGCCGGGAGATCTCTTCCGCAGGGATGGCCGCCTGGGCATCGTTCCGCTTGTTGATTTTGGCCGCCAAAGCCCGGCTTTGCGACTCGTCGCAGACAGACCAGCACGGCGCTGACACGCTGCTGGTTGTAGTCGATCTTCTTGTGCTTTTCCTCGTATTCTTCGGCGGCCTCGTCGGCTTCGGTCTCCGGCTTGTTCTCGGCTTTGCCGTCGGACTTCGCCTCCGGTTTTTTCTCGGGCTTGGCATCCGGGGTCGCCGCCGACTTGTTCTCCAACTTGCCGGCATGCCCGCCGACGCGGTAAAAGCCCTCGATGTTGATGAACAGGGCGTTGTCGTTGGGCGTGCCGGTGGGCTTCAAGATGCCGACGACCGTAAAGGCCCCGTGCTTGTGTTCGCTCTTGCCAGCGATGCCATGCGTGGGGCGGAACTGGTCGCCCAGTTTCAGGCCGAGCTGCTTGGCTGCGGCGGCCCCGGCCACGGCGTCGAAGCATTCGTCTTCCGTCCAGCCGAAGTTATGGCCCTCGGCGAACTTGTACGTCTGATTGCCATAGTACGTCAGCTCGTCGAACATGTCCGACGTGGTGCCGACGACGCGTTTGTCCTGGTAGGTAGTCGCCCAGGCAGATGGGCACCGCCATCCGCACGGAGAACATCCCGTTGTGGTTCTGGTAGAGATCCTGGTAGACGCTGTACGGCAGCGTGGAGATCGGCTGGCCGACGTAGAAAATGCTGGAGAGAACCAGTTCGAGGTTGCTGCCCTTGGGCGGGCCGACGATCAGATCGTAGCCCTCGCCGCCGCGGTGGAACGCCTGGTGGACGACGCTATAGATCACCAGCACGGCGACCACGAGCATGACGCCCAGGGCCATGGAGATGGCCGTCAGCACCGAGGCCAGCGACCGTTGTTGAATGCTACGCCAGGCGATTTTCCAGAGGCTCATTTTACGCTTTGTTCCCCACCTTATTGAATTCTTCCAAACGTTCGACGCGATCGAACTGCTCGGCCACTTGCGGGGCGTGGGTGACCAGCACGAGCGTGACCTTCTCCTCGTGGCAGGTCTCGCGCAAGAGGTCGAGGATCTGTTGCTGGTGGCCCGAATCGACGTTGGCGGTCGGCTCGTCGGCCAGCAGCAGCTTGGGGCGATTGGCCAGCGCCCGGGCGACGGCCACGCGTTGCTGCTCGCCCACGGAAAGCTGCGTCGGCTTGTGCGTCATGCGATGTCCCAGGCCGACGCGCTCCAGCAAATGCACGGCCCGTTGGCGGTCCACCAGCGGCGAAGTCAAGTTCAGCCACTTGGCCAGCTTATCGACCAGCGGCAGTCCGGCCCCAAGATCCAGCAGGACGGCCCCCACTTGGGCCAGCGGTCCGGCGTTCTCGCTGGGCAATCGGGCGAAGCGCATGGCCAGCATCACGTTTTCCAGGGCCGAAAACCCGCGGAGGAGGTTGAAGGTCTGGAAGACATAGCCGATGTGTTCCGCCCGGAACTGGTCGCACTCGGCCTCCGGCATGAGGGTGATGTCCCAGTCGTTGACCCGCACCTTGCCGCAATCGGGCCGGGTGATGCCGGCGATGACGTGCAGCAGCGTCGTCTTGCCGCAGCCGCTCTTGCCGACCAGCACCATCTGCTCGCCGGGGGCGACGTGGAACTCTTCGATGTCGAGGATCGGCAGGGGCGAGCCGTCGGGCTCGGCAAACGATTTTTTGACGTCTCGGAGTAGCAGCATGAGCGGGGAAGTGACAGTTCGTGCGGCGGAAATAACTCAAGACTGGGTAATAAAGGCTAGATTATCCCATATTTTTACGCCGGCCGCCAGGGTTTGGTTCGGCGGAGCCCATTCGTCGGGTGGTTTCGAGCGAAGCAGGGTTAGAACTAGGACCGGCGGCCGACCTGTGCTAAAATATAACGTAGGAGGTGGAAACCATGACAACCGTTTCATTCCAATTGCCGGACAACGTCGAACGGCAACTTCGCTTGGCGTTAGGCGACCTGGACGCCGCCGCGAAGGAAGCGACCTTGGTGGAACTCTATCGGCAAGGACAACTTTCCCATGGCAAGCTCGCAGAAGGCTTAGGAATATCCCGGTACGAAACCGATGCCGTACTCAAACGGCATAACGTCACCGAGGATCTCCTGTCCCGCGATGATTTCCTGCAGCAGGTTAGCAGCCTGCGCGAGTTGCTGAGTCAATGATTGTTGTTTCCGACACGTCTCCGTTGAATTACTTGATCCTCATCGGACAGGCGGACGTTCTACCGGCGCTCTTTAGCCGAGTAGTCGCACCACCGGCCGTGGTCGCGGAAATGCTTCAACCGGGAGCACCGCAAGTCGTGGCCAACTGGGCCGCGTTACCGCCCGAATGGCTCGAAGTTATCGCGCCGACGACCGTTGATACCAACCTCCCGCTCGGCGCTGGCGAAGTCGAAGCCATTGGACTCGCCCAGGAACTTAAGGCAGATAGGCTCCTCCTTGACGAACGCAAGGCAGCCTTAGTGGCTCGGCGGCTTGGCTTGACGGTCACCGGTACGCTGAGCGTGCTAAGTCTGGCCGCTGAAAAAGACTTGCTGGCCTTGCCGGCGGCCATAGCGGCACTGCGGCAAACGAACTTTCGTGTACCCGTGGACCTCATTGAAGAACTTCTGGAGGAAGACGAAAAACGAAATACCAAAGGCGCAGGCCAAGAAGATCAAGGACCAACAGCCTAGCGCCGCTTCAACATCTGCCGGGCGATTTCCCGCTTGGCCTCGGCCGATTTCATGGCCTGGCGCTTGTCGTGCTTGGCCTTGCCCTTGCAGAGCCCTAGCAGCAACTTGGCCTTGCCTTCCTTGAAATAAAGCTTCAGCGGCACCAGCGTCAGGCCTTTTTCCATCGCCCGATCGGCAAAACGCTTGATCTCGCGGCGATGCATGAGCACCTTCCGCGGCCGCTTGGGGCGATGGTTGAAGCGGTTGGCGTCGATGTATTCGGGGATGTCGCAGCCGATCAGCCAGACTTCATCGTCCTTGACGCGGGCGTAGGACTCATCCAGGGAGATCCGGCCCTCGCGGAGGCTCTTGACCTCGCTCCCCTGCAAGATCACGCCGCACTCCAGGGCGTCCAGCACGAGATAGTTGTGATGGGCCTTGCGGTTCTCGCTGATCACCCGCTCGTTGGGGTCGTCGGCTTTCTTTTTCTTGGGGGATTTTGCCATGCTCGCTGGACGCCGATTGCTCTTCCGTCAAAGCTCGATTCGTGGATAATTCCGCCTCATTGTATTCCTTCCGCCTTGGTTCGCCCATGCCGCACGGCCCTTTATCCGCCGAATCGCAGTCGCCCGCCCTGGAAACCTTTCTGCTGGGCCGGATTCCGTACATGCGCTGCCTGGAACTCCAGCAGCGCCTGCTGGGGCAGGTGGCCAGGCGCGACGACGGCCAAATCGTCGTGCTGATGTGCGAACACCCGGAGGTCATCACGATCGGCCGCGGCGGCCGGCCATCGCAAGTGGCAGGCGGCAGCCGGTTGCTCCGCTCCGGCCAGATCGAGACGCACTGGATCAATCGAGGGGGCGGATGCCTGGTACACTGTCCCGGCCAACTGGCAATTTACCCTATTTTACCACTTCGCTGGCACGATTTCTCGCTCGGTGAGTATCTCGAGCGATTTCAGGCGGCCTTGGCGGAAACGCTGACCGACTTGGGCGTGCAGGTTCAGCCGCGGCCGGGCCGGTATGGCGTTTGGGGGCGAACGGGCCAAATCGCCGCTTTGGGGGTAGCCGTTCGCGATTGGGTTACCTGGCACGGGGCCTTCTTGAACGTATCGCCCGCCTTGGGCCTGTTTCGCCTCGTGGAGAGCGATCCGCTGGCTCATGCGCCGATGGGCAGCATCGCCGCCGAGCGCTGCGGCGTGGCACGAATGGCGACGGTGCGGGCGGTGCTCGTGCAGCGTCTGACCGAGGCCTTTGGCTGCGACCGATATCATCTTTACACGGGGCACCCGTGGCTGAGGGCACAAGGAGAAGCCGCATAGTCTCTTGGCCTTTGGGGTCGCTACTCGTACAATTTGCCGTTCCTAAGCTGCAAACTCTCCCCCTTAGAAAATTTGACAGAAATATGTTTGACAGAAAAATAGATGAATACCATGTCTTGCGGTAATGAGCTTGTTTTGGTGATTTTTCTGTCAATCATATTTCTGTCATAAGTTCTTTTCCCGATCCCCATGCCCCAATCGCCCCCACTGCCCCACTGGCTGAAACGCAACGTTCCCAAGGGCAACGCCAATCACTTCACCGCCCGACTGATCGATGAACTGAAGCTGGAAACCGTCTGCAATCATGCGAAATGCCCCAATCGCATGGAATGCTACGCCCAGAAGACGGCCACGTTGATGATCCTGGGCGACACCTGTACCCGGGCCTGCCGTTTTTGCAGCGTGGCGAAGGGCCGGCCGAAACCGCCTGATCTGGACGAGCCGCGGCGCGTGGCCGAAGCTGTAGTCCGCCTGGGCTTGAAGCACGTCGTGGTGACCTGCGTCACCCGTGACGACCTGCCCGACGGCGGCGCCGAGCACTACGTGAAAACGATCGGAGCCATCCGTGCGGCGACCGACGCCGTGATCGAGGTGCTGCCGTCGGACTTCAACGGCAATCCGGCCGCGCTCGATCGGGTCATCGACGCCGCGCCGGAGGTTTACAATCACAACACGGAAACGGTGCCGCGACTCTACCGCTCGGTCCGAGGCCCGCGCTCCAAGTATCCCTGGACCCTGGCTATGTTCCGCCGCATCGCCCAACGGGCCCCGGCTATCAAGATCAAGTCGGGCCTGATGCTGGGGATCGGTGAAACGCACGAGGAACTGCTCGATACACTGGCCGATTTGCACGACGCGGGCGTCCGCTTGCTGACGCTCGGTCAATATTTGCAGCCATCGCTGAAGCAGATGGCGGTGGTCC
The DNA here is from genome assembly GCA_963779975.1 of uncultured Planctomycetia bacterium. Lineage (GTDB taxonomy): Bacteria > Planctomycetota > Planctomycetia > Pirellulales > Thermoguttaceae > JANXQG01. The sequence goes on from CAWAAL010000035.1 coordinate 62,174, forward strand.
GCTATCTGTCGGTCGAGGAGTTCGACCAGTTGGGCAAAATGGCCCGGCAGATCGGTTTCACCCAAGTGGCCAGCGGGCCGTTCGTACGATCGAGCTATCACGCAAGGGATATGATATGGTCGTAGGATAGGTTTTCAACCTGTCTCGAAACGGCGCGTAACAACCTATTTTGAAACGACAGGTTGAAAACCTATCCTACATGACGTGGGGCCATGCCGCGAATTGAACTTTGCCTGCCGGACCTTGGTCTCGACGATCAGCCGATTACGCTGAGCGGCTGGCTCGTTCCGCGCGGGGCCCGAGTGACGGCCGGCGAACGAGTGGCCGAGGTGCTGACCGGCCCGGCCACGGTCGATCTCCCTTCGCCGGTGGATGGCGTGCTTATCCAAAGGTTGGTTGACGAAGATGAGCCGATTATCGTGGGTCAGCCGTTGGCGGTGATAGAAACCGAGCCATGATTTCTTGCACGGCCGTAGGGTTACGGCTGTCGGGAATTGTCACAACTCCGGCTGTAAGATTGCCGGGGCTACGGAAACAATCCCTTTAGATCAATCGTATTGGGTAACAACCTGCCGCGTGGGGCCGCGGAACGTCTCGGCGGTGGGCGGACTCCAACAGAGTTCAGAGGTTCCCGTTTCTTTTGACACACGTCACAAGGAGTAGAGTTATGACAACGAAATGGGGTGTGAGTCGAGGTATTTGTTTCGGGTTTGCGGTTCTGGCCGTGCTGGCCGGCGCGATGGCAATTGGTTGGAACAGCATTTCAGCCTATGCGAAAAATAGCCCGCAGGGGTCGATGGCTTGGTACTCCATGTCGCCGCCTCCGAGCAGCAATGCCGGCGAGCCCTCGGCGGCTGACAAGGCGGCGATCGACAACGCCCGACAGTCGGCCAAAGCGATGTCCAGGGCCTTTCATGCGGCGGCCGAGCAGGTCTTGCCGGCAGTGGTGACCATCACCAGCCGGCCGAGCGTGATGAAGGTCTCCAAGGGGATGAAGTCGGATCCCGAGGAGGGCGACGATAGCGCGGACGAAACGCCTTTCGGTTTCAACGGCACTCCCTTCGGCGACATGTTCAAGGATCCGCAGATGCGGAAGTTCTTCCACGAGTTTCATGGCATGCCGAACATCCCGCACGGTGTTTCCAGCGGCTCGGGCGTGATCGTCGATCCGTCCGGCATCGTTCTTACCAATAACCACGTCGTCGCCGGCGGCGGCGACATCACCGTCCGGCTGAGCGACGGGCGGGAATTCAAGGCCGGCCAGATCAAGACCGATCCCAAATCGGACCTGGCCATCGTCCGCATTGACGCCAAAGGCTCGCTCCCGGCAGCACGGTTGGGACGCAGCAGCGACGTGGAAGTCGGTGATTGGGTCCTGGCCCTCGGGCAGCCCTTCGGATTGGAAGGCACCGTGACCGCGGGCATCGTCAGCGCCAAGGGCCGTGGCCTCGGCATTACCGACCGCGAGGACTTCATCCAGACCGACGCGGCCATCAATCCCGGCAACAGCGGCGGGCCGTTGGTGAATCTCGACGGCGAAGTGATCGGCATCAACACGGCCATTTCGACTAATTCGGGCGGCTACCAGGGCGTCGGCTTCGCGGTGCCGATCGATCTGGCCAAGTGGGTCGGCGGGCAGTTGGAGCAAAGTGGCAGCGTGCGCCGGGCCTACCTGGGCGTGTTGATCCAGCCCGTGACGCAAGAGGTCGCCGAGCAGTTCAAGGTCAAGGTCCATGACGGCGTGATGGTCCGCGAGGTCCGCGACAACACGCCCGCCGCGAAGGCCGGCGTGCAGCCGGGCGACGTGATCCTGCAGTTCGCCGGTCACGCGGTCAACAACCCGCGGGAGTTGCAGAGTGTCGTCGAGCGTTCGCCGATCGGCAGCTCTCAGCCGATGGTCTTGCTGCGCGACGGCAAGCAGATGACGATCAACGTGACCTGCAACGAGTTGCCAGCCGACGCGACGGCGATGGCAAGCCCGTCGAGCCGCGGCGAGGGCGGCAGCGGTTCGAACTTCGATCCATTGGGCATTCAGGCCGAGACGCTCACCAGTTCGCTGGCCGAGCAGTTGGGCGTGAAGGCCGACGCGGGCGTGGTCATCACCGAGGTCCGGCCGGGGAGCCCGGCCGCGATGGCCGGCCTGGCGAAGGGCATGGTGATCACGCACGCGAATCGCCGACCGGTGAAATCGCCGGCCGATTTGCGGAAGGCGATCGAGTCCCGACCGTTGAGCGAAGGTCTGTTGTTGACGGTCCGCACCGAGGAAGGCAGCCGCATGGTGCTGCTCCGCGTGGCCGGTTAATCAATACGTTTCCTCATTGAGTCTTTATGGACCCTCCCCCGGGTCTCGTGAACTTGAGTCCGCGCGCGGCCAAGGCTCCTCCGCCGCAGCGACTCATTTTCCCGAGGCCCCTCTTCTTTTGAAATAGGCAAGTCCTCGCCGACCATCGCACCCTACGCGAATATTCTCGCAGGGGCTGTAGGATTGTCGCGGCGATGGCAACTCCCTTGGTAGTTCGAGGTGCCCATTTACCAACCCCAAGGGAGATCAGACCATGTCGCGCGTTGTTTTCACGTTTCTGCTGGTTGTCATCGCCGTCCCGTGTGCCTCTCGAGCGGAGGACCCCACCATGCAAGGCGGGACACTGGTCAAGCAGGGCAGCGGCACGTTGACGCTTACGGGCGTCAATAACTATTCGGGCGGTACGACGATCACCGCCGGCACATTGCAGTTGGAAAATGCTGGAAACTTGATTTTGGCCCCGGCGCCGACGTTCAGCGGGCCGATTTTCACGGCTGCTCCGGGGCCCTGCGGCACGCTCGGCAGCACCACGGTCGATGGCGTCATCAGCGGAAACGTGAGGCTGGGCGGGGTAACTTTCAACCAGGGGGGCGCCACCGCCACCGGCACGTTTTCGGTCAACAATGCCTATTCGGGTGGCACGACGCTCGACGCCGGCACACTCCAGTTTGGAAATGGTGATTTGATGGTGCGCGAGGTGTATGCCGAATCATCTTCCCCAATGCTCGGCCTCAGCGTCGGTCGATGCGCCGCGCCGACTTCGACGACACTCATTCCCGCAGGTCCGGTTTTTTACATCATTACAGAAGGAGCGGGCCTGGGCGACAGCGTGCATAGCGTGCCTTGTACCGGCAAGGAAACGGTGTTGGACGCGGTCGGTCACGTCAACGGCATCTCCCAAGTCTCCCTGAGCACGAAGATTTGGATCGCCCGGCCGTCGCCGACCAGCCACGACAAGAGTACCGTTCTCCCCGTCGATTGGGAGGCCATTTCAAAACGTGGGATCAACACGACCAATTACAAGCTCCTGCCCGGTGATCGCCTGGTTTTCGGCGAGGACCCGCTGATTACGCGGTCCAATTTGTTGGGCAGGAAGACGGCCGTCATCGAGCGGATCCTGGGCATTACGGGCTTGACCACTGCAACCCTCAGGGGATTGAGCACCATGTCCGCTGCCGACGTCGAGGTCTTGAAAGAGCTCGTGCGGAAAGGCATATTCACCGACGACCAGGAACTCAAGCAGCTCATGCTGGACATGATACACCTCGGCGGGCAAGCGAACACGAAAGCCGGTTCGAAAGAAGCGGCCGAGCAGAAGGCAAGTCAAGGCGAAGAAAAGTCGAACACCGCCGGCCCGCAGGCAGCGGTCGAGGAGAAGCCGGACCAGGGAGGAAAGGGGTCAAACACAGCCAGCCCGAAAGCAACGGTCGAGCGGAAGCCGGACCAAGGAGAGGGGGCAAACGCAGCCGGTGAGGCCCTGCCCCACGAACTCGCCCTGCGGCCTTTGCCTGATTACCGCATCGAACCGCCGGACGTGATCCAGATTGAAATGCCCAAACCGGTCCCCTTGCAATCGGCCAAGGTCGCCGGGACGCAACCGGTTAGCGGCCAGTATCTGGTCGGTCCGGACGGCACGGTCAATCTGCGGCAGTATGGACGCGCGTGCGTGATGGGCATGACGCTTGCCGAGGCCCGCCTGGCAATCCAGAAACAACTTGCCGCTTATCTGCAAGCGCCCGAGCCAACGGTGGATGTCGTCGCCTACAACAGCAAGGTGTACTACATAATCACGCAGGGCGCAGGTTTGGGAGACAACGTCCGCCGCCTGCCGATCACCGGCAAGGAGACGGTCTTGGACGCCGTCAGCCAGGTCAACGGGCTGTCGCAGATCTCCAGCAAGAATATCTGGATCGCAAGACCGTCGGCCTCCGACGCCAAGAAGGAGAGGATCTTGTCCGTCGATTGGGACGGCATTACGGGCCATGCGGCAACGGCCACCAACTACCAAATCTTCCCCGGCGATCGGCTCTACATCGGCCAGGACCCGCTGGTTACTCAAAGCAATTTATGTTCCAAGAAGACGGCGATCATCGAGCGGCTCAATGGTGTGGTCGGCCTGACCACTTCCACTCTCTGCGGTTTGAAGAGCATGTCTGCGGCCGACGTTCGAGGCATTGAAGGAACTCGTGCGGAAAGGCATCTTTACCGACGACGAGGAGATGAAGGGGATCTTGCAGGAAGTGATAGGCCACCGCGATCCGGACCGCGAGAAAGCCCAGTCGAAAGAAGCGGCGAAGAAGCCGAGGCGGTGATCCTGAAGCGCGAGACATCTTTTGCTGAGTTCGGATGCCGGCTTGCCCGGTGACATTTTTTGCTCCGCCATTGGTGGCGCTTGCAAAAACGGGCCAAGAGCGTATCTTGGAGTGCAGCGACTTGGAGTGCGGTGGCTTGCCACCGCTTTTCATAACGCACAGAGAGTTGTCTAACGCAGGGTCCACCGTTTTGAATAGCGGTGGCAAGCCACCGCACTCCAAATGTTCGCACTCAACAATATCTACGAAGGCAGTTGCATCGAAGGGCTTCAGCAAGTGGCCCCGGCCAGCGTCGACCTGGTCTTTGCCGATCCGCCCTTCAATATCGGCTACGAATACGATGTCTACCACGACGCGCGGGCGGACGAGGAATATCTCGGCTGGACGCGGAAATGGATCGGCGGGGTCAAGCGGGCGCTGAAGCCCAACGGCACCTTCTGGCTGGCGATCGGCGACGAATACGCGGCCGAACTGAAGCTCATCGCCCAGCGCGATTTCGGCTTCGCCTGCCGGAGCTGGGTGATCTGGTATTACACCTTCGGCGTGAATTGCGTCCGCGGATTCAGCCGCTCGCACACGCATCTGTTCCACTTCGTCTGCGACCCGCTGGATTTCACCTTCAACGCCGACAACCCGGCCGTGCGGGTGCCGTCGGCGCGGCAGTTGGTCTATCAGGATTTGCGGGCGAACCCCAAGGGCCGCCTGCCCGACAACACCTGGATCCTGCGTCCGCAAGACCTGCCCGGCGGCTTTCGCCCCGATCACGACACCTGGTACTTCCCCCGCGTGGCCGGTACCTTCAAGGAGCGTGAAGGGTTCCACGGCTGCCAGATGCCGGAGCAGTTGTTGGGCCGGATCGTCCGCATGAGTTCGAACCCGATGGACGTCGTGTTCGATCCGTTCGGCGGCAGCGGCACGACGTTCAGCGTGGCGAAGAAGCTGGGGCGGCAGTGGCTGGGGTTCGAGTTGTCGAAAGACTACGTCGCCAGGATCCAAGCCCGCTTGAAGCAGAGTTCGGTGGGCGATCCGCTGGACGGTGCGGCCGATCCGGCGACCAGCGCCCCGTCGACGGCCAAGCCGCTGCGGCCGCGCCGCCGCCTGACGTCCGAAGAATCGGCGCAAATCGATCGCGGCATCATCGAGGCCTACAAGAAGACCCGTCAGGGCCTGTCAGTCGATCAGCTCGTGGCCGACCCTGAGCGGAATGCGGTTTTCCTCGAAGCGTGCAAGCAGAGCGGCGTGCCGGGCTTCCCCGCACAGTGGAATTTGGGCCTGATGCGGATCCGCAAGTCGGGCAAACTGCCGCACGGCGAAAACCGCAATCAGGTTTGCACGTTCCAGCAAATGGACGGCTACAGTTTCGCCGCCGAAGTCGCCATGCACCAGCTCAGCGTGGAATTCGGCGAGACGCTCGACGCACTGCTCTGCAACCCGGATCTGGCGGGCCGCTTCGACGAGCTCGCGGCCGCTTATGCGCCCGGCCATTCGCCCTTCGAGTATCGCTGGGCCGCGCTGGCGCTGCGCAAGCGGGCCAAGGCGGCCAAGCGGTTGGCCGAAACGCAGTATCACGACTGGCTGCGGCGACGGTTGCCAAATCCCACGAAGCTGCAGGGAGGCAAGTGGTCGAATTCCAGCGGTCCGGGCGTGTACGTGTTGCACGCCGCCGGCAACGCGCGGCTGTACGTGGGCGAGACATTCAACCTCAGCCGGCGGATCGAACTCTCGATGCAGATTCCCGCCTGGCAGCGGATGCAGCCCGCCGCCGTGACGATCCTGCCCGACGACGGCAAGCCGTTCGGGCTGCAAGCGGCGTTGATCGGCCGGCTCAATCCGTTGCTGAATTCGCGGTTGTTGGCGCCGTAGGTCCTTTCTGCCGGCCGGACTACGGGGCATCGCTTGAACTCATCAAAAACCGAAATAATCGGTGCCTAGCGTGACAACGCCCGACCGCTTTCGTCCTAAGAAGACAGGTGATGGTCTTGTCAACGCGCCCCGCTTTCTCGGTATTCTCACAACCGCGCAAACGCTGGCAATTGGCTAGACCGGGATGTCGCGTGGTGTTTCGAGGGCGGAACCGTAGAGTTTCATGGCCGCGACGGCACACTATTGCGAATAGCGAGCCTTCAAAACGGCATTCGCCTCGGGGCCATGCCCTTAGAACGTTCGGAAGAAATGAGCGGAAGCCCTGGAAAAATGCGGAACTCGCACCAATTTCTTCCGACCGTTCTTCCTGTTGGCCCTTCGCAGACTTCTCCACGCCGCCGCAGGGCTATTTCTTGATGGCAACAATTTCCGAAGTATTGGCGATTGCGATCCAACACCATCGGGCCGGTCGGTTACAGGCTGCCGAGCAAATCTATCGGCAGATTCTTGCGGTCGAACCGAACCACGCCGACGCGATTCATCTTCTCGGCGTGATTGCTTCCCAGGTGGGCAAACACGAGATTGCCGTCGAATACATCGGACGGGCAATCCGGTTGAAAGGGAATGCGGCCCCCTTCCACAGCAACTTAGGGGGAGCATATAATGCTTTGGGCAAGATTCCCGAAGCGGTCGCCTGCTGCCGCCGGGCACTGGCATTGAAGCCGGACTATGTCGAGGCGCACAATAACCTGGGCAATGCCTTGAAGGACCAGGGGAAGCTCGACGAAGCGGTCGCCTGCTACCGCCGCGCTCTGGCGCTGAAGCCGGGCTATCCCGAAGCGCATAACAACCTGGGTGTCGCCTTGAAGGACCAGGGGAAGCTCGTCGAAGCGGTCGCCTGCTACGGCCGCGCACTGGCGCTGAAGCCGGACTATGCCGAGGCGCACAATAACCTGGGCATCGCCTGCAAAGACCAGGGGAAACTCGACGAAGCGGTCGCCTGCTGCCGCCGGGCTCTGGAACTCAAGCCGGGCTATGCCGAGGCACACAATAACCTGGGCAATGCGTTGAAGGACCAGGGAAAGCTCGACGAAGCGGTCGCCTGCTGCCGCCGGGCACTGGAACTCAAGCCCGGCTATGCCGAGGCGCACAACAACCTGGGCGTCGCTCTCAAGGACCAGGGGAAGCTAGACGAAGCCGTTATTTGTTACCGCCGGGCACTGGCACTGAAGCCGGATTATGTCGTGGCGCACAACAACCTGGGCGCCGCTTTCAAGGACCTGGGGCAACTCGACGAAGCGGTCGCCTGCTACCGCCGTGCATTGGAGCTCAAGCCGGACTTTGCCGGGACGCACTACAACCTGGGCAACATTCGGGAGCAGATGGGCGATCTACAGGGCGCGGAAGATTGCTACCGGGCGGCGTTGCGATATGATTCCCGGTTCGTCTTCGCGCATCACAAATTGGCGGCACTTCTGGGCGGCAAGCTTCCGGAAAAAGACCTGGCTGCGCAGCGTCGGTTGCTCGAGCAGGGCTCCGCCTCCGGCGCGCCAACGGATCCGACGGACGAAGAACGCTTGTTTCTGCACTTCGGCTTGGCCCAAGTCCTGGACGCGCAGGGCGAGTATGCCGAGGCCGCCCAACACCTTGCCCAAGGCAACGCGCTGCAACTAGCGGATTGGCGCAAGCGCGGCCGCGAATACGACCCGCAGGAACATGAATCTCTCGTCACCCGGATGATTGCGGCCTGCACGCCGGATTTCTTCGAGCGGGTCCGCGGCTTCGGGTTGGAGAGCGAACTCCCGGTGTTCGTCGTGGGGCTGCCGCGATCCGGCACGACGCTCGTCGAGCAGATCTTGGCAAGCCATTCCCAGGTTTTCGGCGCGGGAGAGATCCACTTGGCCGGCGAGACCGTGACTGCGCTCGGTGGACAAGGCGCAGACTCCATCGAGGGCCTTCGCCAGTTGGATCGCGAGACGACCCGCCGTCTCGCTGCCCAGCATTTGGAGAGACTGCGCACCTTGAATCCCACGGCCCTGCGGATCGTGGACAAGATGCCGGACAACTACTTGTTGCTGGGCCTGTTGGCGAGCCTGTTTCCGCGGGCGAAGTTCATTCATTGCCGCCGCGATTTGCGCGACGTGGCCGTCTCCTGCTGGATGACGCGTTTCGAGGAAGTGCGCTGGGCCAATGACCAACAGCACATTGCTTCGCGGTTTCGCCAGTACCAACGGATCATGGAACACTGGCGGAAGGTCCTGCCGGCGCCCCTTTTGGAAACGGACTACGAGGAGACCGTGGCCGATCTGGAAGGCGCGGCCCGAAGGCTCGTGGCCTGGTGCGGTCTGGAATGGGAGCCAACGTGCCTGGAATTCCACCGGGCAAAGCGACCGGTCAGCACAGCCAGCGCCGTCCAGGTGCGCAAGCCGGTCTTCCGGACCTCGCTGGCAAGATGGAAGCACTATGAACAAGTCCTTGGTCCGCTCCTCGCCCGATTGTCGCCCGACATGGTTGGACCAGTCCTATCCGGAGGACAGGTGGACAACGGGGAGAATGCCTTTCGTATCGGCGGTGCGGCGATGTCCTCGGCTAAGGACCGGCCGAAAAATAACTTCCGCAATTAAGCGGGGGTGGCTGGTGGCTGAGCTTGCGAAGCCCCAGCCGATGCCGGATAAGCTGGGGCTTCGCAAGCTCAGCCACCAGCCACCCCAGGAGGAAAACCGGGAAGTTATTCTTCGGCCGGACCTAAATAGAGTTGCGTGATTCCAGGAGATTGGGGAGCACGCCCCGCGTAGGGTTGGCCGGTCTCGTGAAGCACGTTGCGGCTGGCACGTCGCATTGTCATAATTCATCGATGGCGACCATTCCCGAAACATTGGCCCTTGCGATCCAACACCATGCAGCCGGCCGGCTGCAGGCTGCCGAGCAGATCTATCGGCAGATTCTCGTGGTCGAGCCGAATCAGCCCGACGCGATCCACCTGCTCGGCGTGATCGCGCACCAGGTGGGCAAGCACGAGGCGGCCGTCGAATACATTGGACGGGCAGTCCGGTTGAAAGGGAACGTGGCTGCCTTCCACAGCAACCTAGGGGGGGCGTATTACCTCTTGCATCGCACTTCCGAAGCGGTCGCCTGCTACCGCCGCGCACTGGAACTGAAGCCGGACCATGCCGAGGCCCACAACAACCTGGGCGCCGCCTTGCGGGACCAGGGCCAACTGGACGAAGCGATCGCTTCCTATCGCCGGGCACTGGAACTGAAGCCGGACTTTGCCAAGGCCCACAACAACCTGGGCGTTGCCTTGCGGGACCAGGGCCAACTGGACGAAGCCCGCGTCTGCTTCCGCCGGGCGCTGGAACTGAAGCCGGACTTTGCCGAGGCACACGGCAGCCTGGGTAACGTCTTGGAAGAGATGGGCGATCTTCAGGGCGCGGAAGACTCCTTCCGCACCGCGTTGCGGCACAATTCCCACTTCGCCTTCGCGCATTACAAATTGGCCGAACTTCTGGGCGGCAAACTACCGGAAAACGACCTGTCTGCGCAGCGCCGGTTGTTGGAGCAAGGCACGGACTCCGGCGGGCAAGGGGAATTGACGGACGCACAGCGCCGCTTGTTGCACTTCGGCGTGGCCCAAGTCCTCGACGCGCGGGGCGAGTATGCCGAAGCCGCCAAGCACCTCGAGCGGGGCAACGCGCTGCAACTTGCCGATTGGCGGATGCGCGGTCAGGAGTACGACGCCCCAGCGCACGAGTCTTTCGTCACCCGCACGATCGCGGCCTGCGGGCCGGATTTCTTCGCGCGGGTGCGCAGTTTCGGGTTGGAAAGCGAGATCCCGGTGTTCGTCGTGGGGCTGCCGCGCTCCGGCACGACGCTCATCGAGCAGATCTTGGCCAGTCATTCCCGAGTCTTCGGCGCGGGGGAGACTAAACTGGCCGGCGACACCCTGGCCGGGACCCGGAGCACCGGGTACCCCGGCGGACCAGGCGCCGACGCCGTCGACGGCCTTCGCCGGTTGGACCGCCCGACGGTCCAGCGACTTGCTGCGCGGCACTTGGAGCGGCTTCGCGCATTCAGTCCCGCCGCGCTGCGCATCGTGGACAAGATGCCGGAGAACTACTTGTATCTGGGCCTGTTGGCGGGCCTCTTTCCGCGGGCGAAGTTGATTCATTGCCGCCGCGATCTGCGCGACGTGGCCGTCTCCTGTTGGATGACGCATTTCCAGGACGTTTGCTGGGCCAACGATCAACGGCACATTGCTTCACGCTTGCACGCCTACCAACGAATCATGGCGCACTGGCGGGCGGTCTTGCCGGCGCCCCTGTTGGAAGTGGACTACGAGGAGACGGTGGCGGATCTGGAAGGCGTGGCCCGAAAGCTCGTCGGGTTCTGCGGACTGGAGTGGGAGCCGGCGTGCCTGGCGTTTCACCAGGCGAAGCGGCCGGTCAGCACGGCCAGCGCCGTCCAGGTGCGCAAGCCGGTCTTCAGGACCTCGGTAGGAAGATGGAAGCACTACGAACAGGTCCTGGGTCCGCTCTTCGCCCGCATCAAATAGGTTCCTCAAGGCCCGACCGTGATCGTGAAGGTCTGTTCGGTAAAGACCTGGACGCCGACCGCATATTCGCCCGGCTGGTCGATGACGGCCCAGACGGTATTCGACGCCTGGTCCACGCCCGACGATCCGACCACCTTGGCCAGCGTGGCCAAGGGGTTCTTCGTCGTGACCGCGGTCCAGAACTTGCCGTAGGGGCCGAGGTAGTTGGGCTGCGCCAGGCTGCCGGCGAGTTCCTTGTTGCTGCTGACCGCCGGCAGCCAGGCGCCGGTCGAGTCCGAAGCCAGGGAAACCAGGCCGGCGTTGACCGCCGCGGCCAGATAGGTGCTGGACACTTGCGACGGGTCGTAGGAAAGCTGGTAGGCATACGGCCCGTTCACCCCGGTGAGGTCGACCACGTCGCTGATGAGGAACGTGCCGGAACTCTTGACCACCACCGTGTACGTGCCCGCGGCGAGCGGTCCCGTCGTCTCCAGTTGATTGCTGCCGGCGGGGACCGTGAAGCCGCTGTTGCCGGCGCCGCTCACGGAAACCACGCTGTAACTGTTCTGCGAAGGCGCCGCCGAGCCGGGTTGGGCGGTCGTCGTCAACGTGCCGACGGGGGTATTGGCCTTGGCCCCCGCGGCGACGGTCAAGTTGCTGAGGCCCAGCACCGGCGTGATCGGGTCCGGCGTAGTGCCCGTGCCCACCGTGATCGTGAAGATCTGCGTCACCGATACACCCTGCGCATCGGTGCTCTGGATGCCGATGCTGTAGCCGTTCGTGTAGCCGGCCTGGCTGGAACCGAGCGCAGTCGCCCCGACCACCAACTCATCCGGCTCAGTCTTGCTGAACGTGAACAACTGGTAGTCGGTGGTGTTGTTGCCCGGCACGAGCGCGTACTTGATGCCCGTGGGCTGCGAATTGCCGGTCGTCTGCAAGCCGATGGTCTGCAACAGGCCGATCTCGGTTCCCGACAACACCTGCGCTCCCGTCACCGAATCGGGCACGGCGACGCTGGTCGACAACTCGATGGCCGCCGGCGGCACGTGGTCGATCGTGGCCGTGGCCGTGGCCGTCGTCGTGCCGTTGGCGTTCGCGAGCGTCACGCTGAAGGTGACCTGGCCGTCGACCAGCGAAGCAAGGTTGATCCCGCTGATATCCTGCGTGGCCGACTTCAGGCTGCCGCTGTTGCTGACCGTGTGGGCCGGACTGGCGCTGTCGGAGATCAAGTAGCTGTATTGATCGCCGCCCACGCCGCCGGCCAGCGTGAAGCCGGTGGAAGCGAGTTGGGCAGCGTCGATCACGGCCTGGTCGGGAGTGACCGTGAAAGCGCTGGGAACGGCCGTGTAGAGGGTCGCGGTCGCCGTCTCCGTGGTGGTGTTGCCGACGGAATTGGTGAGCGTCACGCTGTAGGTCAGCGTGCCGTCGGGCAGCTTGGAGACGTTGATTTGGCCGACGGACTGGTTGCCCGTGGTAACCGTGCCGCTGCCGGTGACCGACGTGGCGCCGTTGTTGCCGCTGCTGGTCACGCTATAGGTGAACGTGTCGGCGGGCTGCTCGACCTCCGCGCCGCTGAAGCTGAAGCTGGTGCTTGTCGCGGCGGACTTGTTGATCGTAGCGGGAGACGCGGAAATCGAGAACGCGGCGGGCGCGGTCGCGTTCAGCGTCGCGAAAGCTATCGCCTCGTACCCTTCGTTGCCGGCGGCGTCGGTAAGCTTGACGTCAAAGGTGATCTTGCCGGGGGTGAACGAAGTAATGTCGATATCCGTGACGTTTTGCGTCGAGGAAGTGATCTTGACATCCTCAACCACGACACCGCTTAACTGGCCCGTGACGACATATTGCATGGTCGCGCCGACTTCGGCACCGGTGATTTGGAAACCGGCCGATTTACCAGTAATAAGGTTGTAGGTGCTTAGAATTGGCGTGACGATGTAGCCGGCGGGAGCGACGGTCTCCAGCAGGCTGGTGGCGGTCTGCGTGCCGCTGCCCACCGCATCGGTCAGCGTGACGCTGTAGGTCAAGGTGCCGTCCTTGAGCGTCGTCACGTTGATGCCGGTGATGTCTTGCGAGGCCGCGGTGATGGAACCGGAACCGGTGACGGCCGTGGTGTGCTGCTGCCGCCGCTGCTGGTGACCGAATAGCTGTAGGTGCCGCTGCCCACGCTGGTGATCGTGAATCCGGCCGTCTTCCCGGTCGTGGCGTTCACGGCCGCCTTGTCGGCCGCGACCGACCAGGGCTGAACGCTCAGGCTGGCCGCCGTGGCGGTCACCGAACCGAAGGTGTTGGTGAAGACCGCCTCGTACTGGTTGCCGTTCTCCGCACTGGTGGCCGTGAAGTTGTAGGTGGTCGAGGTGGCGCCGGAGATGGGGGCGAAGGTCTTGCCGCCGTCGCTGCTCACCTGCCACTGCACGGTGGGGGCCGGATTGCCGCTGGCCTTTGCCGTGAAGGTCACCGCCCCGCCCGTCACGACCGACTGCGCTTGCGGGCTGCCGGTCACGGCGGGCGCGTAGCCCACCGTCAACGTGGCGGGACTGCTCGTGAAACTGCCCAGGCTGTTGGTGAAGACGGCCTCGTACTGGTTGGCGTTTTCCGCACTGGCGGCCGTGAAGGTGTAGGTGGTCGAGGTCGCGCCGGAGACGGCGGTGAAGGTCTTGCCGCCGTCGCTGCTGACCTGCCACTGGACCTTGTCGGTGCCGCCGGGATTGGAACTGGCCACCGTGAAGGTCGCCGCGTTTCCGGCGACGACCGACTGGTTGCTCGGCTCGGTCGAGACATAGTCCAAGGTCAAGGTGGCGGGGTTGCTGGTGAGCGTGCCGGCCGCGTTCTTGAAGACGGCCTCGTACTGGTCGCTGTTTTGCGCACTGGTGGTCGGGAAGGTGTAGGTGGCGGAGGTGGCGCCGGAGATGGCGGTGAAGGTCTTGCCGCCGTCGCTGCTCACCTGCCACTGTACCGTATCGGCCCCGCCGGGGTTGACGGTGCCCGCCGTAAAGGAGGCGTTCTGGCCGACGTTGAGCGTCTGGCTGGTCGGCTGGGTGGTGACGTAGTCCACCGTCAACGCGGCGGCCGTCGTGGTCGCCGCCGTGCCGATGCCGTTGCTGAAAACGGCCTCGTACAGGTAACCGTTTTCGGCGGTGGCGGCCCTGAAGCTATAGGTGGCCGAGGTCGCGCCGGAGATGGGGGTGAACGCCTGCCCGCCGTTGGTGCTCACTTGCCATTGCACGGTGGGGGTCGGATTGCCGCTGGCCGCTGCCGTAAAGGTGGCCGTACCGCCCGCATCGGCCGTCTGCGCGGTCGGGTTCGTGGTCACGGTCGGCGGGTAGTTTACCGTCAAGGTGGCGGGGGTGCTGGTGAGCGTGCCGGCCGTGTTGCTGAAGACGGCCTCGTACTGGTCGCCGTTTTCCGAGGGGGTGGCCGTGAAGGTGTAGGTGGGCGAGGTTGCGCCGGAGATGGCGGTGAAGGTCTGCCCGCTGTCGCTGCTCACCTTCCACTGCACCGTATCGGCGCCGCCGGGGTTGGAACTGGCCGCCGTGAGGGTTGCCGTGTTTCCGGCGACGACCGTCTGGCTGGCCGGCTCGGTCTTGACGTAATCCACCGTCAACGTGGAGGCCGTCGTGGTCGCCGCCGTGCCGATACCGTTGCTGAAGACGGCTTCGTACTGGTAGGTGTTTTCCGAGCTGTTGGCCGTGAAGCTGTAGGTGGGCGAGGTGGCCCCGGAGATGGCGGTGAAGGTCGCCCCGCCGTTGCTGCTCACTTGCCACTGCACGGTGGGGGTCGGATTGCCGCTGGCCGCCGCCGTGAAGGTCGCCGTATTGCCCGCATTGACCGTCTCATTGGCCGCCGGGTTTGCGGTCACGGTGGGCGGGTAGTCCACCGTCAAGCGTGGCGGGGCTACTGGCCAAAGTGCCGGCCGTGTTGTTGAAGACGGCCTCGTACTGGTCGCCGTTTTCCGAGGGGGTGGCCGTGAAGGTGTAGGTGGTCGAGGTGGCACCGGAGATGGCGGTGAAGGTCTGCCCGCCGTCGCTGCTCACCTTCCACTGCACCGTATCCGCCCCGCTGGGGTTGGAACTGGCCACTGTGAGGGTTGCCGTGTTTCCCGCGACGACTGTCTGGCTAGCTGGCTGGGTCTTGACGTAGTCGACCGTCAACGTGGCGGCGGCCGTGGTCGCCGTGGTGCCGATGCCGTTGCTGAAGACGGCTTCGTACTGGTCGCCGTTGTTCGAACTGCTGGCGGTGAAGCTGTAGGTGGGCGAGGTGGCCCCGGAGATGGCGGTGAAGGTCGCCCCGCCGTTGCTGCTCACTTGCCACTGCACGGTGGGCGTCGGATTGCCGGTGGCCGCCGCGGTCAAGGTCGCCGTGCTGCCCGCATTGACCGTCTTGCTGGCCGGGCTCGCGGTCACGGTTGGCGGGAAGTCCACCGTCAACGTGGCCGGACTGCTGGCGAAAGTGCCGAGACTGTTGGTGAAGACGGCCTCGTACTGGTCGCCGTTTTCCGCGGCGGCGGCCGTGAAGCTGTAGGTGGTCGAGGTTGCGCCGGAGATGGCGGTGAAGGTCTGCCCGCCGTTGCTGCTCATCTGCCACTGCACCGTATCGGCGCTGCTGGGGTTGGAACTGACCGCCGTGAAGGTTACCGTGTTTCCCGCGACGACCGTCTGGCTGGCCGGCTCGGTCTTGACGTAGTCCACCGTCAACGTGGCGGCGTTGCTGGTGAGGGTGCCGGACGCTGTTGGTGAAGACGGCCTCGTACTGGTCGCCATTCAGGGTCGCGGTGGCGCCGGTAATGCTTAGGGTGTCGGTGGTGGTCCCGCTATAGACGCCGCCGTTGGACAAGGCAGTGAATCCGCTGCCCGTGCTCATCTCCCACTGGACCGTATCGGCGCTGCCGTTGGAACTGGCCACGGTGAAGGAGGCGTTCTGGCCGGCGTCGACCGTCTGGCTGGCGGGCTGGGTGGTGACGGAATCCACCGTCAAGGTGGCGGCAGTGCTGGTCGCACGAACCGACGCTGTTGGTGAAGACCGCCTCGTATTCGTTGCCGTTGTTCGCACTGCTGGCCGTGAAGCTGTAGCTGGTCGAGGTCGCGCCGGAGATGGGGGTGAAGGTCTGCCCGTCGTTGCTGCTCACCTGCCACTGCACGGTGGGAGTCGGACTACCGCTGACCACCGCCGTGAAGGTAACCGTGCCGCCCGCATTGACCGTCTGATTGGCCGGGTTCGTGGTCACCGTCGGCGCGAAGTCCACCGTCAACGTGGCGGGGCTGCTGGTCAAAGTGCCGAGACTGTTGGTGAAGACGGCCTCGTACTGGTTGCCGTTTTCCGAGCTTGCGGCCGTGAAGCTGTAGCTGGTCGAGGTCGCCCCGGAGATGGCAGTGAAGGTCTGCCCGTCGTTGCTGCTCAACTGCCACTGGACCTTATCGGCGTTGCTGGGGTTGGAACTGGCCACCGTGAAGGTCACGTTCTGGCCGCTGTTGACCGTCTGGCTGGCGGGCTGCGTGGTGACGTAGTCCACCGTCAACGTGGCGGCAGTGCTGGTCGCCGTACTGACGCTGTTGGTGAAGACCGCCTCGTACTCGTTGCCGTTGTCCGCACTGCTGGCCGTGAGGCTGTAGGTGGTCGAGGTCGCGCCGGAGATGGTGGTGAATGTCTTGCCGCCGTCGCTGCTCACCTCCCACTGCACCGTAGGGGTGGGACTGCCGCTGGCGGCAGCCGTGAAGGTCGCCGTGCTGCCCGCATTGACCGTCTGACTGGTCGGGCTGGTGGTCACCGCGGGCGCGGTCTGCGTGCCTTGTGCGACGGCGACGGTCGAGGTGGCGACCGTGCTGCTGGCGGTGCCGTCGTTGACGACGATGGAAATCATCCGATTGCCGATGCCGGCCGACGACACGGGGGCGCTGTACTGCAACGTTTGCAACAGCGCCTGATAGGTTGCCACGCTGGCCACGCCGGTGATCTTCAACACGCCGTTGGCGTAGGGCGCGGCAGTCAGCGCCGTGCCCAGGTCCGTGGAATCGACCGACAACTCTTCGCCGGCCACGGGGTCCTGGATGGTCGCGGTCATGGACGCCAGCGTGGGACTGTCGGTCTGAGCGATCGTGGCCTGGGGGGCGACGAACACCGCGGCCGCGCCGGTGCTGTACGTGGTTGTATTGGTGGCACTGCTACTGCCGCCCGCTGCCACGGCAGGCGCGATGTCCAGCGTAGGCAAATAGGTCGCCAGCGAGTCGGTCGCCGAGATGAACATCTGCAGCGAGAGATAGTTCGGTTTTGCGCCAAGGATCGCGAAATTGTAGTCCGTGGCGTTCTGGCCGTCGAACGTCACCTGGATCTCGTTCGTGCCGGCGGTGCCGCCTTCCGAGCCGGGGGACAACTGGCCCACCATGACATACGGCGCCGGCTCGATCTGAATCTGGTAGGTACCGGCGGGCACGGCGGGGAAGCTATACGCCCCATCTGCGGCGGTTTGCACCGGTCCTACGCCGGAAACATCGGCCAGGCTCCCCTGGCTGCCCACGCTTTGCAATTGCACGGTTAGCCCGGCGAACCCGGTCTCAGCGGCGCTCCATTTACCGGCGTCTTGGGTGTCGAGATAGGCATATCCGGAAATAGTGCCGGTGGCGGTCGTATCGAGCGTGGCCTTGGCCGAAGTCGTCGAACCGCTGCTGTTAGTGAAGACCGCCTCGTACTGATTGCCGTTATCCGCGGCGGTGGCCGTAAAGCTGTAGGTGGTCGAGGTTGCACCCGAGATGGCGCTGAACGCCGTGCCGCCGTCGGTACTCACCTCCCACTGCACGGTGGGAGTGGGACTGCCGCTGGCCGCCGCCGTGAAGGTTACCGTGCTGCCCGCATTGACCGTCTGATTGGTCGGGCTCGTGGTCACGGACGGGGCGGTGGGAGTCGGCGCCGCCGCCACGTCGACACTCGCCGTTTCCAGCGGCGTGGTGTTGCCCGCGGCATCGGCGACCGAGTAAGTGAAAGCCGCCGTGCCCTCCTCGGCGGCCGTGGGCGTCCAGGTGAAAGTCTGTGTCGCCGCATCAAAGGTCATGCCGGTGGGCATCGTGCCCGGCGTGACCGTGACCGTATCGCCGCTGGGGGCGTTGGTTGCCACGGTATAGGTGTAGGTCTGTCCGACCGCGGCCGACGCGCCAGGAACCGAGGTCAGGGCAAGACTGGGATTTACCTGAAGTTGGACGCCTGCCGAGCTGAGGCTGTCCACGTTGGCCTTCTCACTCTGGCTGGAATCGCCGCTGTCAACTGCGGACACACTCAGCGCAGTCTGCGTGGCCGTGATGGTGTACGTGCCATTGATCAGCTTGGTGGAGCCATCGGTGGTGACCGTCGTCGAGCTTCCCGCGGCAACGGCCGAGCCGATCGCGATGCCGTTGGCGTAGATCGTCACCTGGTCGCCGGACGTGACGCCTTTGACGAGGAATTGCAGCTTCGTCGAAGCCGACGAATTGTTCGCCGACGTGATCGTCGTCGTCCCCTGGCCGGACTGCGGTTGGAAAGCGACGGAAGTCGGCGCCGTCGGCGTATCGGCGGCCCAAGGGTTGGCCACGTTGCTCGTAGCCGTATCGGCCACGACGTTTACCGTGAAGGTCTGGGTGGTAGGCGTGTTCGTGCCGTCCGATGCGGTCACGGTCACGGTGTAGCTACCCGTGGCACCCGTGGGCGCCCTGAGCATCAAAACGCCGTCCTGCGTATCGGTGATGATGCTGGCCTGCGTGATCTTGACGGGAGTGTTCAAGTAGTTTATGCCACCATTGTCCGTCGTCGGCAGGGCATCGAGTGCCTGGACTACGCTGGTACCGAGCGTCTGGAAGCCGAACAGCGTATAGCTGTAATCCAGGGTTCGCGTCGCCCCATCGCTAATGAAGAATTCCGTTCCGCTGGTGTTGGGCGAACTGGTGCGGGCCATCGCCAAGTCGCCCGCCGTCGTATAGTTCAGATCCGGATTGAACTCTTCGTTGATGGAGGACGGCACGCCGGACGGCAGTGAATTGACATTCGCCCCGCTGTTGAGCTGAGGAGGGTTGTTCCCGCCTTGAATCAGGGCGAAGGACCCGGTCTCGGCTCGATAAATGTAGTCACCCTTGTAAAATCCGTCGTTCACCAGGGTTTCGATGTGGCTCGCCGTGGTGGGGGTCAGGTTGTCGAACAACTGGAAGGTCATCGTCCCCGAGACCCCCGAGCCATCGACCGTGAACTGCACGCTCTTGTTCGTCTGCGGCATCATGATCGGCGTAACCACGTTTGGGCTGGACGTGGTTGCGCCGAAGGTGATGGTCTGGCCCGAGTCGCTGCCATTCAGCGGGACCAGGACCGAGGTGCCGGCCGGCAGGGTGACGTTGGAAATCGCGCTCAAGCCGACCGTGGAGAGCAAACGGCGGTGCTCCAGGCTCTCGAAACCAAGCCGCCGCGTGAGAACGCGGGCTGGCTTCTTCGTGCGATTGGTCCGCGATGCCGAACCGATTTTACCACTACGCGAGCGAGTGTTCATGGTGTTCCGTTTTTAGGGGGACGCGAAGAAAAGAAAATCCCATTGGGGAAGGGCCTTGCCTGGTCCGCCATGGTCATGCATGGAGACAAGAATCCGCCGACAGGAGGCATTGCCCACGTCTTGATCGCAAGTTTCCGCACGGATGCCAATGCCACCGGCGAAAAGCGACGATCAAGGCCCGCCTCGATGTCAGCCGCCCGAGCCTCTGTTGTGCTGTGCGAAGTTTACTCATCTAGTGTAATCGATCGGAGTTTCATTTTCCAATAATCGTAATCGGCGGACACAGTGGGTCGATTCCGTTTCCTTCCGGCCCTTTACCG
The DNA here is from genome assembly GCA_963779975.1 of uncultured Planctomycetia bacterium. Lineage (GTDB taxonomy): Bacteria > Planctomycetota > Planctomycetia > Pirellulales > Thermoguttaceae > JANXQG01. The sequence goes on from CAWAAL010000035.1 coordinate 81,996, forward strand.
GCTGACGGGCAAATGCTCATTCTGCCGGTTATGAACGATCCGCCGTTGATGTGCCTTAGTCCGTATCTTAGGGGGGAATCGCGGCACGAAAAGTCACTCGAACTGAAGATTTTCGTCCTCCCTCCACGATTCGCTGGCCAGCCGGTCCCGTGAACGCGCTTTCTTATTTGGACCGTTTGCCGTATACTAAGTTGCCATGTCCGGCTTGTGACAGTTATTCCTTCGCCGGTCCCTAGCGGGCGCAGGGCGATCTTTGCACCCGAGGAGGGGTATTGAGACCGGTGCTCCAGAAACTGTCAGCAAGTCGCCCGTTCTCGTGAAACACATTGATCCGGCAGGTCGTGTTGCCAAAAAAATCTGCGTCATGGCAACAATTCCCGAAGCATTTGCGATCGCGATCAAGCATCATCAAGGCGGGCGGTTGCAAGCGGCCGAGCAGATCTATCGGCAGATTCTCGCGGTCCAGCCGAATCATGCCGATGCGATTCATCTTCTCGGCGTGATTGCTGCCCAGATGGGCCAGCATGAGGTTGCCGTCGAATACATCGGGCGGGCGATCGAGTTGCAAGGGAACGCGGCTTTCTTCCACAACAACTTGGGAGAGGCGTATCGCGCCTTGGGCAAGACTTCCGAGGCGGTCGCCTGCTATCGTCGGGCACTGGACTTGAAGCCGGATTTTGCCGAGGCGCACTACAACCTGGGCAATGCGTGGAAGGACGAGGGGAAGCTGGACGAGGCGGTCGCCTGCTATCGTCGCGCGCTGGACTTGAAGCCGGACTATGCCGACGCGCACTACAACCTGGCCAATGCATGCAAAGAGCAGGGGAAGCTGGACGAAGCGGTCGTCTGCTACCGCCAGGCTTTGGCGCTGAAACCGGACTACGCCGAGGTCCACGCCAACCTGGCCGACGCCTTGAAGGAAATGGGCGATTTTCAGGGCGCGGAAGCTTCCTGCCGCGCCGCGTTGCGGCATGATCCCCGTTGCACCGTTGCGCATTACAAATTGGCGGAAATCCGGGGCGGCAAACTTCCGGATGAGGATCTCGCTGCGCAACGTCGCTTGCTGGAACAGGGTTCTACGTCCGGCGTGCAAAGGGCGTTGACCGACGCGCAGCGATTGTTCTTGCACTTCGGCCTGGCCCAAGTCCTGGACGTGCGGGGCGAGTATGCCGAGGCCGCCGAACACCTGGCCCGAGGCAACGCGCTCGAACTGTCCGAATCGCGCAAGCGCGGCCGGGAGTACGACCCGCAAGCGCACGAGGTTTTCGTCAGCCGCATGATCGGGGTCTGCACGCCCGATTTCTTCCAGCGGGTGCGCGGCTTCGGGCTAGGGGACCTTGGACTGGAAAGCGAGATCCCGGTGTTCGTCGTCGGACTGCCGCGGTCCGGCACGTCGCTCGTCGAGCAGATTCTGGCCAGCCATTCCCAGGTCTTCGGCGCGGGGGAGACCAGACTTTCCAGCGACACGATGGCTGGGACCCGGAGTACCGGGCACCCCGGCGGACAAGACGCGGACTTCGTCGAGGGCCTTCGCCAGTTGGACGGCCCGACGGCCCACCGTCTCGCTGCACGGCACTTGGAGGGACTTCGCGCATTGAATCCCGCGGCGCTGCGCATCGTGGACAAGGTGCCGGACAACTACTTGTTGCTAGGTCTGCTGGCGGGCCTGTTTCCGCGGGCGAAGTTGATTCATTGCCGCCGCGACCTGCGCGACGTGGCCGTCTCCTGTTGGATGACGCACTTCCGGGAAATTCGCTGGGCCAACGACCCGCAGCATATTGCTTCCCGCTTTCGCCAGTACCAGCGGATCATGGAGCATTGGCGGAAGGTCTTGCCGGTTCCTCTGTTGGAAGTGGACTACGAGGAGACCGTGGCTGATTTGGAATGCGCGGCCCGAAAGCTCGTGGCCTGGTGCGGCCTGGCGTGGGAGTCAAGATGCCTGGAGTTCCACCAGGCGCAGCGGCCGGTCCGAACGGTCAGCGCCGTCCAGGTGCGTCAGCCGATCTTCACGACATCGGTGGGAAGATGGCGACACTACGAGCAATCTCTGGCAACGCTGCTGAGCGTGATTCCTGGCGGACAGTGACCACGGCGGCACGCGCGACTCCATCAAAAACGGACATCAGGCACTGATCCTGCGCCGTCCCAACATCCGCGGCAAGCAAACCGGGAAGATCCGGTTTCGCTTGCTGATTTTCCCATCGGCGTCCGCTTTTTCAACTCGCGCCTAGCCATGGCAATCAGGCACATAACCTCGCGCCAGATGCAGTTAATAAGCATAGCCTGCAAGAGGGGGTTGTCTCTTCGCGTAAGCTTATTGCAGTTATTGACAGTAATAAATGACGTAAATTCATTTGCACTTTGTTTAATTCCTGGATCGTTCCTTGAAGCCCACGGAATTGTGCTTGAAACTGCGGGGGTTTCCGATGCGAGCAATCCACGTCGCATCGCTGCTGGCGATGCTGTTCGCACTTGCTGGCCGGGGGAAATGTGCTTCCGCTCAAGAGAATCGCCGCGGGGCGCTGAAGACACCCGGCTTGGTTATTGAAACCCAGACGGCTACGGCCCCATGCAACGCCCTTTCTTTTACCGCCGACGGCAAATGGTTGATGGCGGCGGGGGCCGACAAAGTGGTCAGGGCCTGGCCGCTCCGGGGCGGGCGGCTTGCGCCGGACAAGGTGGAGACTTTGCGCTGGGCTACCTGGCGCGAACAACGGGGCGTGATTGCAACCATGGCCCTTTCACCCGACGCCGACGCAAGGCACGTCGCCATTGGAGGGTACGGGCTGATTACGGGAACCGTCGTGGTCCTCGATCGGCAAACGCGGCAAGTCGTTCATGCCCTGACGAAGCCCGACAGCAGTGAAATCGTCACCTCGATCGGATTCTCGCCGTCGGGGACGCAACTCGTCTTTGGGAACGCCGCTGGCGCGGTGTGGGTTTGGAATCTGGAAGGCAAGGAGAATGAGCTTACCCAACTGTCGCCGCGGACGGGCGCCGCCGAAAACCGCATCCGCCTAGCCGCGTTTCTCGATCCGCGGCAGGCGATCGCCGTGGCCCGTGACGGCACGGTCCGACGTTGGGCCTTGCCGCCGGGCAACCAACCCCAAGCGGAGTCGTTCCGCCTGGATGTTCGCGACGTCGAATGCGCCGTGCTCGGACCGGATGGCACGTGGTTTGCCGTCGCAGGTCAAGACCCGCAAGGTCCGCGAAGCGTTGTCGAGCTTTGTAACGTCCAAGGGACGAAAATACTGGGAATCCCCATGGAGGAGGGCGCCAAGGCTTCCCGTTTGTCGGTCGATCGAGGCGGCCTGACCCTGGCGATCGTGGCGGACATCGTACCCGGGCAATCGCGGCTGTTCAAGCCGATCCAATCCGCAGTGCGCTTGTACGACCTGAAGGAGCGGAAGTTCCGTGCCTTCCGACCGCCATGCAGTTATCTGGCCGACGCGGTTGCGATGCATCCCGACGGCAAACATCTGGCGGTTGCCGGCGGGAACGATTTCGAAGTCACGCTCTGGAACACCGAAACCGGCCTGGCCGAGAGTGAAATCCGCGGCCCGGGACGATGCGTTTGGCAGACCGCCTTCTCGGCCGATCGGCGTTTTCTCGGCTTCCGCTGGCAGCGCAACGCCGATCCCCATGGATTCAACGACTGGGGGGCAGGGGCATGGCGCGTCTTCGACCTCGTCGAGCGTCATTGGGCAGCCACGCCCGAACGATTCCAACCGCTGCCGACGTTGGAGACCGTCGACGGATGGTCGGTTGAGCCCGACGCGGCAAACCCCTATTTGTGGCACGTTCTCCACGGAAAGAAGCAAGACTTCGATCTGCGGTTCGATCGCTTCTTCGACGCCCTGCCGCGCTGCTACACGTTTCTTCGTCCCACGGACGACAAGCCGGCGCGGCTGGCCGTGGGGCATCGTTGGGGCATCAGTCTCTTCGAACTTCGGCCGTCGGGCCCGGAGCGGGTGCGAATCTTGGTGGGCCATGCCGACGACGTAACGTCGATCGGGTCTGTCCGCAGATCAAAAATACCTGGTGTCCAGTTCGAGGGACCAGACGACCGCTTGCTTCAGCCTGGAAGATTGGCCCTACCAAGGGGAGTTGGGGGCTTCCTTCGAGATTCGGGGCGAGGAACTTCGCGTGGGCGATGTCGCCTCCGGAAGCCCGGCGTGGGAGGCCGGCTTGAATCCGGGCGATGTTGTCACCTTTCTGGCCTTCGCGGCCAAACCCGTTGCCGGCGGCGCCAATGCCTGGATGGATCGCCTCCGCCATCCCGAGCCGGGCAAGGAGTTGTTCTTGAAAGTCGTGCATCCGGGCCAGCGGGAACCGATCGACATGCTGACCACGGTCCGTCAGCGGCCGCTGTGGAAGTTCTTCGCGACGCAGGACAACGAATGGGTCCTGTGGCGCTGGCGCGACTACTTCTACGATACGTCGACAAACGGCGATTTCTACATCGGCTGGGAGATCATCGAAAGTGTCCGGCAGACGCCCGAGTTCCACGAGGCCGAGCGATTCCGGCGGCTGTTCCACCGTCCCGACAAGGTCGTGGAAATGCTCCGCGAGGCGAATTTCGCATCCGAACGCGTCTCCGTCCCGCAATTCTTGCCCCCCAAGGTCGATATTTCGGTCCGGCCGTTCCCAGCGGAACAAAAAGAGATCGAGGTCGAAATTCGCGTGTCGCCTGCGCCGAGACGAAGCCCGGCCAGCCAACCGTGGTGGCGCTGTGGCTCAACAATGAGTTCCAGGTCAAGCCCTGGTCTGCGATCGATCCGCAAGGCACGGAAACGGTCAAGGTGCCGCGAGATCGACTGCGGCCGGGGAAGAATGTCGTCATGGCCCAGGTGCGGAATGCGGACGGCGTGCGGGCAGATTCCGCAGGGGCAACGATTTCCGGGCCGTCGCTCGCCAGGCGTCCGCGCATCTGCGGCCTGTTCGTCGGCGTTCACGACTACAGTGGCGTTGTCGTCGCCAACGACCGCGGCATCAAGATCAGGCAGGGAGTGCCCGATCTGTTGTTTCCCGTCGACGATGCCAACGCCGTACGGAACGTCTGGCAAAGGCAGGCAAAAGCCGGACTCTACGGCGAGATCTCTGCCGCGCAACTCCTCGATAAACAAGTTCACCGCGAGACGTTGGTGAATGCATTGCCGAAGCGAGCAAGAACGTCGCGCCCGAGGATCTGTTCGTGCTGTTCCTCGCCGGTCACGGCTACGCGAAGCCGGCCGGCCCGAAGGTCTACATGCCGGAGACGTTCTGCTTTGTCTGTCCCGATTTTGATACGAGTCGCCCCTACACGACGGGCTTGCACCTCGCGGACTTGAGCAAGCTCCTCGCACGAATACCTTGTCGAAAACTCGTTTTGCTGGATTGCTGCCACTCGGGCAGCGCAAACCCGGCTCGGGATATGACGCCCGACGGAGTGGGGCCGATCATCCTCACGGCCTGCGGCGCCAACGAAGAATCGCACGATATTCCCTACCTTGCCCACGGAGCGTTCACTGCTGCCGTGATCGAGGCCCTGGGAGACCGGTTTGCCGCCGCGGACATGGACAAGGATGGAATGCTTACGGTGGACGAGTTGTTTTCCTACGTCAGCCAAAGAGTGCCGAAGATCGTTGCGTTGTCACGGTCGTTCTTGGGAGACGACGCAGTACAAACGCCCGCGGCCTTCATTCCGGCAACCGTGAAGGACATGCGGATTGTGCGCCAGCCGTTGCCGGCCCTCGCTTTGTGAAATTTTTGTGTCCCTTGTATCCGCGGGATCGAAATCCCCGGATCGTATGCCCCAGTTTCAGAGGAGAAGAACATGGATCTTAAATTGGATCGAGTGCGGCCGGATGCCTGGCCGTCGAAGACACGGCGGCGCTGGGCGATGGTCGTCGCATGGGTGGCCTGCGGGATTCCCCGCCGTGTCGCAGGCCGACCGGATCGATGAATCGCTCATCCGCCGCGCCCCGGAGATCACGAATTACCTGGTCAAGAAAGGGTGCAGGAATGTGGCAGTTCTGCCTTTCCGCGTGCAGAAGGGCGACCAACTGCCGCAGTTTCGGGGTGGATTGATCGTGACCAATATGGTCGATCGCCTGCAGCACTCGCTGATCTTTGCGGCAAATCCTGAGGTGCCCCCAATCGGTATCGCGAATTTCGCCGCCAAGAAAGGCCATGCCGCCAGCTACCGCACGCCCACGGATCGAAAGAACCTCTTTAAGGTCAATTACCCGCTCCTGTGGGGATGCCCTCCACCGGAGGTGCCCATCGATATCTTCCTCACCGGAAAGGTAGCCGTGAGCACCGACTACCGCAACACGACGGTCACGATCGAGGCCATCGATCGCACCGCCAAGATCACCCCGGTGACCTCGTTCAGCGTGAAATCCGACCGTTCCATCCTCGCCGATTTGGGTCGTGGTTACTCGGTGACAAAGACCAGGCTCAGCCGTGGAGTTCCGCCGGCGGGCGATATCGTTATCGTCGAGGACGAAGATCCCGCGCCCGCAAGCCAGTCGAAGACGCCGGACTCGAAGCCGGAGTCCAAGGTCGCCTCGTCGCCCGACGCGACTGACTCGAGTGCCGCCCCTGATTCGCCCACCAAGGAAGTGTTGAGCGTGGGAAACGCCGGCAAACCTTTCCCTGTGGAATGGAGCGTCTGCTACGACGGCGCGGCCCAGGCCCCGCAGCCTGATCCGGAGAATCCGGGCGACCGGAATTTCATAATCCGGGATCCCAAGCCGGGGCAAAGAGTCACGTTCGGCGTGAAGAACACCGGCGATTCACCGATCGGCCTGGTGCTGACGGTCAACGGCGTGAGCACGCTTTACGAGGATACGGGCGAGCCCCAGCAGATGCGCCCCTGGGTCCTTGCTCCCGGCAAGCAGTGCATGATCGAGGGATTCCATCAGCAGGATGGCAAAACGTGTATCCCCATCGTCGGCTTTGAGGAGTCAGCCACGAAAGACATCCTCGCCGATCTTGGCAGCGAACAGTCGGCCGGATTGATCCAAATCTTCGTGATCCAGCCCGGCAGCAAGGGCTCGCAGCCCATGGCGCTTTCGCGGAGCATGCGGCGCCCCTCGCGAGATGACGTGCCCGCCGGTCCCGCCAAATCGCTGGAGGATCTGCAGAGGAACCTGGCACGCAGCGCCAGTCTCCGATCGTCGCGTGGTCTCATGGCCGGCGATATCGAACACAAGAAAGCGTCGGGCCTCAACTTCGTGGAATTCCAGTCGGGGCCGCCCTGCGACGCCTTGGTTATCCGGTACTACAGTTTGCCCAAATAAGCGAATTCACCAAACATGACACATTCGAAAGCGAGAAACCGTATGAAGACAGCCAGCTATTTCGGAGTTGCGATTGCACTCTTGGGACTCCCTGTTTCGCTATTCGCGGCGGAAGACGCCGCGACCAGCGCCGAGACGGCAGCGGCCAGTACTGCGCCGGTGGTAGAATCGGGCGGCCTTTACTTGGGCCGGCCCCTGAGTTACTGGATCAAGGTTTACCAGGACCAGGACGAAGCAATGATCATGCGCTGGCGTGCGGTGCGTGCCGTACGGCAGCTCGATTCGGGAAGCCAGCAGGCGGTGATCCTGCTGCGGAAAGCTCTCAAGGACAAGAGCGCGAAGATCCGCCTGGAAGCGGCCGGCGCCTTGGCGGCGATGGGCGAGAATGCCCGCGGGGCGATCCTGCCGCTGAGCGAGGCGCTTGACGACGTGGAACCGGGTATCCGCGTCCTGGCCGCCGAATCGCTGGGCCAGATTGGTCCCGACGCCAAGGAGGCGGTCCCCGCCCTCCTGAAGGCTCTGGGCGATAAGGACGAAGGCGCGCGCCTGGCGGCCGTCGAGGCCTTGGGCGCGATCGGCGTCAACTCTCGGCAAGTCGCCGCGGGCTTGAAGGCGTGCTTCGCCGATAGCAGCGGCCTGGTCCGCATCCAGGCCCTGCAATCGCTGGATGCCCTCAATCCGGCGGATATTGACGGCATTGCCGTTCTGATCGCCAGTTTGACCGATCCGCGACAGACGACTCGTGAAGCCGCTTGCGACTTGTTGGCAGCCAAGGGCAAGAGTGCCAAGCCGGCCGTGATTGCCCTTGCGGTGCGCTGGCCGACAAGGAAACAGCGGTCCGCATCAAGGCCGCCATCGCACTGCAGGCCATCGGTCCGGACGCCGAGCCGGCGGTGCCCGCCCTGGCCCAAGCCGTGAAGGACGGCAAGGACGCCGTGCTCTGCGAAGAAGCCATTCATGCCTTGTATGAGATCGGCCCCGGCGCCAAAGAGGCTGCCGCCGCGGTCCGCGGCATCTTGGCCGATAAGCGGGAAAACTTGCGTCTGCGGGCGGCCGTCGTCCTGGAACGGCTGGGCGTTGACGCGGATGCCGCGACGAAAGTCCTCGTCGATCTCTTGAAGAGCGACGATCTGGAAATCCGCCAGGCGGCGGCAGACTCGTTAGCCGACTTCGGTTCTCGGGGAGCTTCGGCCACGAAGACCCTGATTGAAGTGCTGAAGAACAAAGACGAGGACGTGGCCGTCCGCCGTTCCGCGCTGCAAGCCCTGGGCGAACTCGCGCCCGACTCGGCTGTCGTCCTGCCCGTGCTGATCGTTGCCGTGAAAGACGAAACGCCCGAGATTCGCCTGGCGGCCATCAGCACGATCGGCGACATGGGTCGCGAGGCCCAGGCAGCCGTGCCCGCCCTTACGGCGGCCCTGAACGACGCGGACGGCGAGGTCCGCCAGGCGGCGTTGCAGGCCCTCGGCGACCTGGGGCCCGCCGCCAAAGAGGCCGTTCCCGCCATCCTCGAGGTCTTGAACGACAAGAACCGGGGGATCCGCTCCCAGGCCGCGGAGAGCCTGGGCGCCATTGCCCCCGCTGCCGAGAACGTGGTCCGGGCCTTGCAAGGGCTCAGCAACGACAAGTCCCGGCACGTCCGTGAAACCGCCCAGGCGGCCCTGAATAAGGTCTCCGCCACGCGCTAAGGGCGGAGTATTCGCAAACTGCAGGTGGGACTGGCCCCCTGCGATTTGAGCCGCATCATCGAGTTTCGCGCGGCCCAGTCCCACCCTACGGCGCGGCTTCGGAAATCACGCAGACCCATTTAGTCCGGTATTCAAGAACACTTCGTGAAGGGAATCGAAACATGAACGCAAGTATTTTTTCGGTCAAGCCGCGGATGCGACGGTCTGCGGCGGCAGGCGCTCTTGTGCTGGCGGCGAGCCTGGTTCTCCATGCCAGCAGTTTTGCCTTTGCCCGCGGCCACGGCGGAGGTTCGGCTCCGCACGGCGGACACAGCGCCGGATACGGTGGTGGGCATAGCCATGGTGGAAATGGCGGCGGATTCGGCGGCGGCTATGGCGGATACCAGGGCGGATGGGGTGGCAATGCCGGTTCCCACCAGAATCGGGGAAGTGGAGCGGCGAACAATTCATGGAACGGCAGCGGCCAACGATCCTCCGCGGGGCATTCGAACCATTCGGCACAACACGACTTTGCGTCGCGCTACCAGAATTCTCAGCATTTTGCGCAATCCAATCGCAACTCGCCTACGAAAACGAATCGGCCCGGCAACAACAAGTCGAGTGGCAGTCCGAACTTGCAACTCGCCGGCCGGAATAAATCCAGCCCAGCCAGCGGCACGAAGGACCCCAAGGCGCAACATGCGGCGCAGTCGCAAGCGGACCTGAAAAAGAACAAGACTAGCAGGCAACTCGCCGGCAGTCCCGGTAGCAAGGGTAGTCGCTACCAGCACTATAATGCTACCAAGAAAATTGCCAACAAGAGCGTCAATTCGTGGAGCAATTCCCACAACTCCAACAACAGCGGAGTCAAATCCAGTACTGCGGCTGGCCGAACCGGTTCCACCTACACTCGCTACAGGAAGTCGCCGAACAAGAGCCTTGCTGCGGACAGCAACTCCCAGACCTCTAATCGCAATACCGGCAATTCCACCGCCACCAGCGGCAACTCCGGCCACTCAAGCTACCACTCCTACCGGAGGTCGTCCAAAATGGCCCTCGGTGCGGGCAGCAAGTCCCGGACCTCTCAGCCCAATCGGCCGCAGTCTGCCAACGGACTGACTCCCAAGATGCGAAAGATCAGCAAGCAATCCGCCGGTATGAATCTGACGACCCTTACCCCAAGCGACGAGAAAAGGATACAAAATTTTATCGATCACCCGGATCCCAAGGATCCCAACCTGGGACTGGACATGCGCGAAGGGAACCTGACGGCCGCCGACAAGAAGTATCTCAATGCCTGCTTGGCAAACCCGACGCTCAATCCCGCCTATGCGTCAACGTTCCAGAAACTGTTGGATCGCAGCCAGGAGAAACAATGGGCGAACTCTGCCGCGACGAGCGGCGGCAACAGCCAAAGTCAAACCGGTAAGTACCAAGGCCAGGGCAACAAGAATAACGGTTACCACAAGAAGAAGAGACATCACAAGAAAAAAGATGACCCAGGCAGCGACGACGGTTCCGACGACGGCGGTGACGGCCCTGGCGGCGGCGGTGACGGCCCTGGCGGCGGCGGTGACGGCGGCGGCAGTCCCGGCGGTGGTGACGGTCCCGGCGGTGGTGACGGTCCCGGCGGCGGCGGTCCCGGCGGCGGCGACGACGGTCAATACGGCGGTGACGACGGCCAGAACGGCGATGGTGGCCAGGACAATGGCGACGATGGAAGGTCCGTACCGCAAGTCGTCGGGGGTGACGCGAACTCGCTTGTTCCTGCCGGATCGCCATCGGTCCTCGACGCGCCCACCGGCGAGGCCGCCGGCCTTCCCCCCGCTTGTTGTTCGGACTCCAACGTCTTGATTCCGCAAAGTGCCGGCGACCAGGGAAAGACGGTCCTGGGCGACTGTAGCGGCGTGGTGCTCGGCATGCAGGCGGGGAAGCCGAACCAGGACGATCCGTCGGCCGACGGATCGGCGGTCCGAGAAGCCCCCACGGCCCAATCCACCCGCTACCTCCGCCTGGGCAACGCCACCAAGGAAACGGTGACGTTCTACGTCGACTACTTCGCCTGTGACGACAAGGGCCAGTGGAGTTGGACGCCGGCTGCGCCCGGCGACAAGGACGGCAAGCCCATGACGTTCGAGTTGGCCGCCGGCGAGGCCGCCGACATCCAGGACGGCGATTGGCGGATCAACGCCGCCAAGGTGCGGGTGTGGGCCCGGTCGGAGAGCGGCAAGCAGTGGACCAACTTCAAGGACAAGAACCTGCAAATGGTGCCGGACGTGGATGATGGCGGCCGTCACTCCTACCTGAGCAGTGCCTTGGAGACGGTCTGCTTCACAGTCCGCTAGTCGCGCCAGCTGACGCGGACGGAAGTCTTAATGCATGCTGTAACGCCAAGAACTCAAAAACACGATTTGTCGAAGGGAATGGGAACATGAACGCGACGACTTGTTCGGCCCGGCCGTGGGTCCATTGGCCTGCCGTGGCAGGCGCTCTGATGCTGGCCGCGAGCCTGGCTCTGGCAACCGGGAATCTAGCCTTCGCCCATAGCGGCGGCAAAGGTTCGACCCCGCACGGCGGCAGTTCACACAAGAATCAGGGAGGCGGATCGCACTACAGTTCGTGGAACAATAGCGGTCACCATACCACGAAGTCGCACTATGCGCACCCGAACAGTTCTCAGCCGTTCGCGCGGTATAGCAGCGCCAAATCCAAGACCGGCGGCCCGCGCCCTGCGCCGGGAAAGCAACTGGCCCCGGCCTTGCCGGAAAGGGCAATCAAGACCGGGCCAAACTCGACCGCCCAGATCCCCCGGAGGACAACGATTCAGCCCGTCGCTTCCCAGAAGACGAAGCTGAACGCTCTCATGATGGAAGAGATGAATTGGAAAAGGAACACGCCCGCTAACGGGACCGTCATCCCTCGAGGAACTACGCCGGCCGGTCAAAAGAAGTACAAGCCCACCTCCGGCACGCGCAACAACCCGACCTTGAACGCCTCGCAACTTAGCGCCTGCGCTCAAATCCGGAAAAGCGCTGCGCCTTCCCAACGGCCAAGTCATCGGAATTGGTGGAGTTACTACACCCATTCAGACGGGCGGGCCGGGCAAGATACTGCACCCGACGTTCCCCAAAAGTAGTGGCGCAGGGAACTCACAGAACGTCCTGGACCGCCGCCCATCCCTTCGGTACGCGCGGCAACCATTACACGCCCCATTTGGGATCGAACAAGAACACCCTTGCTACGGCCGGCAATTCACCGATGTTGTCGAGCGGCAGTCCATTTGGCGCGAAGGTCCCTCGTCCGCAACCAATCGGCGGTGCTCCGAACGACGACATGACTCCTAATACCTACCATCCCCACCTGCAAGCGGCCAGCAACAGGATCGGTGCGCTCGGTGGTCTTTCTGGCGACAACAAGACTTACAAGGCCTATAGTCCCTACCTGCAATCCAGGAGCACGGCGCACGCTGAAACGAAGACGCGCGGCAGTTCTATGCACGTTCGGCCGAAGGGCGCCACCGGGCAACTGGCCGCGAAGAAGACGGTCACCGGCACAGCCATGAATCTGTCGTCCACGAAGAACGGGCAAACTCAGTCCGCCAACTTCGCGGCGAGCATCGCTCGGCTGACCGGCGGCCATGATGCGAGCGAGATGACCCGTGACGCAACTACAAACAACGGTTCGACGAAAACGAGCTTCAAGGAGAGCATTCGGGAGAACGGCGAGTGGAATAAAATAACTGGCGGTGGTGGCGGTGGCGGTAGTGGCGGCAGCAAGATCCAGCAAGTGGCCAACACCTTGGGCAATGCGGGAACGAAAGCCTGGAACGCAATCACTGGCGGAGGCAGCAGTCCGTCGTTCGGCGGGACAACGGGCGCCAAGTCGGGATCGCCGTTTTCAGCAGTCGTCGAAACGCTGACCGCCCCCAGCAAGATCCTCCCGAGCGTTAGCGTGCCGACAAAGAACAGTTCGACGGTATCGATAACGGCTTTGGGTCCAACCGTCCTGCCCACCAGGCCGACAGTCAAGGGTACGACCATAACGATAGGTGGTGTCCCCCACGGACCCACCCTGGCGGCAATCGGCAAAACGCTCACGAACGGTTTGAAGACGATCGGCGTGCCGACAAACCCCGGCAAGACGTTCGGCAGCATGCATCTCCCGCGGATCGGTGGCAACCCCGATCTTTCCCCAAGCCATCTCGTTATGGCTAGCGACATACCCACGTTAACATACCTGTTTGGCAATAACATCCCATTCTTTAGCCAAATCTACACTGGTTCAGGGGACCCGCCACAGACAGGAGTCAAGTTCCCCCCCATGCACTTCCAATCGAACACGCCTGGCTCGAATTCTAGCGGGCAACAACAACAGTCCGCCACCGACCAACAATCTGAATCGACCTGCGACACTTCCAGTGGTACCGTTAACATTCAGGCAGGTAAGAAACCAACGGGAAATGAAGTTCAGGCGGATGATGACGGGACAGTTGCCGATGACGTCGCCGGCGCGTACCTCACGGAGAACCCGCCAAGCGCCTGCGGTCCCGTTGCCGGCAACACATCCGGTGGTACGACATCCGCTCAGGCTGGACAAATACCGACGGGGGATGAAGTTCAGCCCGACGAGGGCGCGGAAGTGGCGGATGACGTCGCCGGCGCGTACCTGGTGGATCCTAAGCCCAGTTCCGCCGGCAACGGCGCCGCGACGCCATTTTCCCAATTTCAGTCGCGTGATCGATTCGATAATCCGTTCAGCAGCGGCAGCGGCAACGGTGAGTTGAAGAAGATTACGGGCGGCGGCGGCAAGGGCGCGACCCTGGAGGCCGTGGTGAGCGGCGGCTTGAGCGTCTTGCTGCCCAACCAGGCCAGTACAGTAGTCAATGATGGAAGAGAGATTGGAAAGACGATCGGTCACTCGATCACTCGCGGATGGAACGGCGGTCCGTCGTTCGGCGGGGCGACGGGCACCAAGTCGGGAATCTCGTATTCGACAGTCGTCCAGACCCTGACCGCCCCCGGCAGCATACTCCCAGGCGTCAGCATGTCGACTAAGGGTTCGACAGTAACGATAACGTCTGAAGGTCCAAAGGTCCTGCCCACGAGGCCGACAGTCAAGGGTACGACCATAACGATAGGTGGTGTCCCCCACGGACCCGCCCTGTCGGCAATCGGCAAAACGCTCACGAACGGCTTGAAGACGATCGGCGTGCCGACAAACCCCAGTAAGCCATTCAATGGCGTCCACGTCCCGAAGATCAGTGTCAGCCCGGATCTTAACCCAGCGCATGTCGCGGCCGTAATTGACGGTGGTGGAAGCGGTATGGAGATTAAGTTTCCAACGTTTGCTCAAATTTTTGACGGCTGGAGTTTGCCTCATGGCGGGGGCGGCGGTGACGGGGGTTGTGTCGGCAGTACAACTGCTGGTTCGTACCTTGCGGATGGCCCGCCGAGCGCCTGTGGTCCGGTCGACGGCCAAACACAATCCTCCGAAGCGACTTGCGACTCGTCCGGCAGCCAAGCCGCCGATCCAACTCGAAGCCCTAGTCCTTCTCCCACTCCCACTCCTACTTCTACTCCGTCTACCACCCTCACTCCCCAGCGCACGTATCCTGGAGATCCGCCAGCTCAAATGCCTTCAAACGTCACCGGGGCTTTTCTCGCGGAAGGTCCGCCAAGCGCCTGTGGTCCGGTCGACGGCAATGGTTCCAGTGGCGACGGGAGCGGTTCCAGTGGCAATGGTACACCCGTACAGGATGAACCAGCAACCCCTCCGGCAGAAATGTCTCTGGTCGGCAGTTCCGATAACGCTTCGCCCCGGTCCTTTCCGCCTGGAACTGTGATCGAGTTCCCATCGGGCGTTACTATAATCACCGCTACCGCAGGGCAAACGCTTGGAAACACGACAGCGTCGTCGGCGCAGTCTGTCAGCAGCGGCACGGGCCAGCTCAGCACGCCGAGCACTGCTGCTGTCCAGTCCAGCAGCGGTGTAGCCCAGTCCAATACACCTGGTAACATTGGAAGCCAGTTCGGCAGCGGCGGCGGTCAGGGCGGCAGTGGCCAAGGTGGCGGCGGTGGTGGTCAGCTTGGTGGTGGCGGCGGGCCTGTGCCGCAAACCATCGTCGTCGGCGCCGGCGGCGGCTCCATGCAGCGAATTGTCGGTGGTGGCCCGAGATCGCGCATTCGGGTCGGGTCGCCGGCGGTGCTTGACGTCCCAACCAGCGAGTCGCTGGGCGTTCCCGCCGGTTCCATTGCCGACGCGAATGCCCTCATCCCGCAGCCCGCTGCGGGAGGTCAAGGAAACGTTCCCTTGGGTGATTCCCACGGGATCGTGCTCGGCTTGCAAGCGGACGGTCAAAACCAGGGAGGTCAGCCGTCCGACGCAAACAGCGACGCTTCCGATGCAGCCGCACCCACGGTCCAATTCACCCGCTACCTCCGCCTGGGCAACGCCACGAAAGAGAACGTGACGTTCTACGTCGAGTACTACACCTGCGACGACCAGGGCAAATGGAGTTGGACGCCGGGCAAGCCCGGAGCCGAGGATACCCAGCCGATGACGTTCGAACTGGCCGCCGGCGAGGCCGCCGACATCCAGGACGGCGACTGGCAGATCAACGCCGTCAAAGTCCGGGTCTGGGCCCGGTCGGAGAGCGGCAAGCAGTGGACCAACTTCAAGGACAAAGACCTGCTGCTCGTCCCGGAAGTGGATGATGCCGGCCAGCACTCCTACCTGAGCAATGCCTTGCAGACGGTCAATTTCAGCGTCCGTTAACGGCCCTTAGAACTTCCGGTTCACGAAAAAGCGGACCTCGCCTTCGAAGTCCCGATCGTTGGCGATGGGCGCCACGTAGCCCAGGGTAACGGTCGTCTTGCCGATGGCCGCATGGAGGCCGACCGTGAGATCCAGGACGTCGTACGCTCCCCCGTTGTCGCCGATTAGGTAGTTGCCGGCTTGCAGGGCCGTGGGTGCGTTGAGCCCGCCCGTGTAATGCGCTTCAACGACCGCAGCAATGCCGGAAGAGGGTTGGGCCGGATTGCGGTACAACCAGCGTCCGACCTCAACGTCGGCAAAGAACAACGTCTGATCGTAGATGTCTCCTATGTATGTCAAGCCGTTTCCCGTCAGATTGGCGGAGACTTGATTGCCGTTGGCGGCAACGTCCAGTTCCAGGAAGGCCTGGACGAACCAGTCGTTGCCGGGCTTGGCGAGCACGCCGACGAAAGGCTGCAGGTGTGTCGCTTGATTGGCGATCTTCAGCAGCGGCGTGCCGTCGGAAAGGCCGACATTGATGTCCGGAGCGGTGGGCACCGAGACGCCCAGTCCGGCGCTCAACGTCCAATCGTCCCTTTGCACGAGAATGCCCTTGAGAATGAGTTGCAGGTCGCCAACCTGGCCCGTATTGCCGTAGCTCGCTTGATCGGCAACCACGTTGTTGTCTTCCAGGATGCCGATGGGAAGTCGCATCTCCAGCGACATGCGTCCGTCGAGGAACGTCTTCTCGAAGCCGGGAACGAAGCGATTGACGTCCGAGACCAACGTCAAGTACGCGTCGTGGAAGAAGCTGTAATCGCAGAACACGCGGTCCGTGGGAATCACGTTCTCGTTGTCGGCAATCCTCTGGCAGCCGAGGAACCCGCTGCTCGGGCTGGGAAGGTTGATCGTGATGGGCGGCGGCGTGACGAGTGCGTTATACGTGAACGGCTGGGCGACGGCAAAACCGTCGTTCGGAGAAACCGGCCGCGGATAAGGTCCGCCATAAGTCGTGCCCGTATCCGTATACGTCAACGATGCGGATGCCCCGCTGTTCGGAACGCTTACGACCGACCCTTTCGAAAGGCTGAGACTGCTGCTGACCGAGTTGGCCAATTGCATCATGGCGGCCGAGTCGGAATTCGTCAACGCGAGGTTCTGGACTTGCGCCAGCGTAGCCGTTGCGGTACTGGAAAGCGTCGACGTGTAGGTTGTCGGCGCGATCAAGCTGCCCGGTGTCGCCTGGATTGTGTAGTTCTGAACATTGAATTGGATAGGGCTCTGCGGTAGTCCGGTCAGAGCCAACGTGGGGTTGACCGTGCTGAACACGATCGAGCCGCTTTGCGTGGGCCCCAGGTAAGATGGCAGTTGGAGCACGCTATGCAGAGTTCGGCCGCTCCCCATGTCGCCGATCATGTTGGGAGCGAAGCTCTCGCCGGCGCTTCCTACGGATTCTCCGCGTCCCGCCTCGTCGGCGGCGTTGGAAGTCCCTTCCGCGGCGCCCGCGCCTTGGCCTGGCGCGGTTCCCTGGGGTGTCGCCCCCTGCGCCGCACCAGGTTGCGAGTTTGTGGCGCCCGGCACCGCGGGCACCGTCGCCGGCGAAGTGGCCGGCGGCATGACCGCTGGCGTTGTCGCCGGTCCCGGGCAAGGCGGCAGGGGACAGCTCTGCCGCATGCGCCAAGCGACCCTGGGGTCATTGCCCGCGTCGGCCGAATCGTCGCCTCGGCTCCTGCCTGGAATTGCCAAGAATATAGTCAGAAAGCTCGCCAGCCAAATGAGTTTTTTGGCGCACCGCTTCATGTTCCGCACCCCCCGGTGGAAAGTCGAACCAAAAACGCCTGCATCGGTATTATCGGCATAAGCGATACAACCGCTACAACCAAAAGACCTTGCGCACGAGGAACCGCGGTATCGCTGCAAACGGGCCGGGACGCCGCCCGGCGTGGAGCAGGGGAAGCAAAGCCGAAGCCGGGCGGCGGGCCCGCGAAGCCCTGGCCAAATCAGAAGAACAAAGCCGCCACCCAGCAAATTTGTGGTTTTGGGGGAATTTAGAAAGGCAAAAGGTCACTTGCCCTCTTCCCGTTCCTTCTTCGGCCTCCCCCGCGCCCGTAACGTCGACTCGATTCCCAACTGTTTCGCGGTCCGCGCGGCCCCGTCGGCGTTGCCGAAGGGACAGCCGCCGCGGACACACCGACGCAAGGCGTCCAACTCCACCTCGGACTGTGGGCTAAGCTGGCGGGACGCCGACTCGACGCTGGAGCGGTTAGTCGGCAGCGTGCAGCGCGGCCAGCGGCGCCAGCAGCAGGGTGGCGAGGAAGGCGATAACGGCGTGTCGTGTGGTTCTGTTCATTGGTGGCGATTTTCCTTTGCATGTGGATCGGCAACCGTGCAGTCCTGGTGTCTGACCGACTCGCTGGTCCCCATTATAATCACGCCACACGCCCTGTCACAAATCGTTGGTTTCTTGAGGCTGGACCAGCAATTCATCGACACCGCCCCGTACTTTTCCAGCTACATCATTCCGAGAGTGCCATCTCGCAATTCAAACCGCTGGAAAGCCATAAAATATGAGGTTTCCAGTAACGGTTCACCCGCCATTATACGTACGTGTCTCTTAGCGGAACTGCTGGCCACAGAAGCCCGGCTTCGCGAGTGCTTGCGCGGAGGATGGGCACTCCTCCGCAAGCAAGGAAATGCGACTTCATCCCCGCGAATGGCCATAAAAAACAGCCAAGAGTCAAGAAAAAACGAGATTCCTGCGGCTTGAGCCCCGTCTTTTGGCGTTTCGCTGCGGTGGGGGTGGCCGCTGCAGGCAAGTCGGCGGGCGGAGGTTCCGAAAATAGAGTCGTATTTCGGGACTCCGAGAAAACGTATGGCAAATTGCGACGACCACATGGGTCATTTCCAATCACCGCTAAGGACGAACGAGGCCCAGTAGAAAGGCGAGAGCGCCTTCGCCCCGCCGGCCTCCTTCGCCTGGGCAAGTTTAGCGGGATCGACGGGCCGTACGCCTCCCGCGCCGCGCCACGTGCCCGCCTTGGGGTCATACTTTCGCAGCATCGCCAACTGGGCTTGGCGCAAGGCCTCGAGCTTGGGCAGTTTCTGTTCCCACAAGTTCGTGTAGAAGGCCACCATCAGGGTCCTGGTGGCCGCGTCATCCACGTTCCAGAGGCTGGCCACCACGCTCCGTGCGCCGGCTGATTGGAACGATCGTTGCAGCCCCAAAAGTCCTTCGCCGGAGGCCTGCTTGCCCAGCCCCGACTCGCAGGCGGAAAGGACGACGATCTGCACGCCGTCGAGATTCTGCGTGCCGATCTCCTCGGCGGTCAGGATGCCTTCATTCTCCTCTCCCGACCAACCTTCGGTCGGTGCCTGGAGAGGGGCAGGGGGTGAGGGCTGTTGCTTCGTGGCGCGATTGGCCCCGGCCAGCGCCAGGCCGGAGAGCAACGCCGGATAGGTCCCGCCCGCCTCCCGCCCATGGAGCATTTCACCAAACAACCGCGCTTCGCGGGAACCCATGACGGCGCGCGCACTTTCTCTTCGATGAAGAAGCCATGCGTGGCCAGGTGCAGATAACCGTGCCGCCGGGCCTCGACCAGAAAGGCCTCTTTGCTGGCCTGAGACTTCCTCAGTATCACGACCTCGTCGGAACCAACGTCGCGGCGGCAGAGTTCTTCGATCGCCGCAATCTCGCTCTCGGTGCCGGGGAGCGGATCGAAGTGCAAAGTCCCCGGCGGCAGGCTGCGGGGCGAGACCATCCATTCCGTGGCGCGGGGACTATCGCTCTTTTCGTTCGATGGATCCTTCGAGACAGGTTGAAAACCTATCCTACCTTTGTCTGGCGGCGCGTCATAATCCACGTTGCCCAGGAGCAGCACTTTCCCCCGCAACGGCGTGCGTCGTTCCTGTTGCGCCAGTTGCGGGATCAACTGCGGTACGGGAACCACGGCAAAGGTGCGCTCCTCGACCAGGTAGGTTCCCGGCGTCTTGCCCGGCAAGGCGCCGAAGGGCAACTGGCCGAGGGCGCCGTCGGGCGAAATGAGCACGATCTTCGCCCCGTGGAGTTTCTTTTCGATCGGCGTCCATAACCGCAGGCGGAGCAGACTGGCGGCGGCGGCCCCTTCGGCCGACATGCCAAACGTCCGGCGCCACGCACGGATCGCCTCGTTGATCGGTTGCATGGCCCCCAGCAAGACCGTTTCCACCGGCCGGTCCGGCGTGACGACGAAACCCAAGAGCACGCGCTTGGAAGCGTCATTGGGCCTCGACGGCGAAATCGAGCACTCGACGAAGTCGACCAGCACGGAATCGTCGGATAAGACCGCCTGGAGGTCTTCCACGGGAACCGTTCGCTTTGCCTGGCGGTATTCCGCGCTGCGTGCCGAGAGTTGCGCCTCGAGCTCCTCTTTTTCGGCGGAAAGCCTCGCCGCCCGTTGCCGCCACGTCGCCTCTTGCCGCGGATCGGGGCTGCCCCAGGCCACAGCGGTCAATTGCCTTGCCACGCCCTGCAAGCGCGTGAAGGTGGCCGCCAGTTCCGGGCTCTGGGCGACGGCCCGGGCCAGGCGATTTCGCCGCAACACCATGCCCTTCCAGGCAAGCAGTTCCCGATAGGCCGGTTCCGCGTACTTGCCGTTGTACGCCACAAGTGCCAGGTAGTGATCGAGGTACCAGCGATTCTCCTGGTACATCGCCAATTGCTGCCGTTCCGATTGGATTACGGCGGCGGCCTCCAGGTGCTCGCGGATGATGGTCACGGCCTGGCGGATCGCCTGCTGGCCCCGCGAATAGTCGCCTTGGATCAGGTACAGGGTGGCCAGGCTATGCAGGTTGAAGGCACAGGCGGGGTGGTTCTCGCCCAGGGCCCTCTGATTGATCTCCAATGCCTGCCGGTAGAGCAGGTCGGCCCGCCGATAGTCGCCTTGGTGCTGATAAAGGCCGGCCAGACCATCCAAACCGCGGGCATACATGGGGTGGCCCTCGCCGAGGGCTTTCTTCCAGATCTCCAATGCCTGGCGCAACAGCGGTTCGGCCCGCCGATAGTCGCCTTGGGCGTGATACAAGTAGGACAGACCGTACAGGCTGCCGGCATACAGGGGGTGGTTCTCGCCGAGGACTTTCTTGCGGATCTCCAATGCCTGGCGCAACAGCGGTTCGGCCCGCCGATAGTCGCCTTGGTTCGCATAGCGGAGGGCCAAGCTCTCGAGACTGGCGGCATACGCGGGGTGGCCCTCGCCCAGGACTTTCTTGTTGATTTCCAATGCCTGACGCAACAGCGGCTCATCCCGCAGGAGGTCGCCCTGGTGCTCACTCGTGATCGCCAGATTGTTCAGGCCGGCGGCGTAGGCGGGGTCGTTCTCGCCGAGCACTTTCTTGTAGATCTCCGATGCCTGGCGAAACAACGGCACGGCCCGCGGATAGTCGCCTTGCTCAGAATACAGGTCGGCCAGACTGTTCAGGCAGGCGGCATAATTGGGGTGGTTCTCGCCCAGGGCTTTCTTGGCGATCTCCAATGCCTGACGGAAAAGCGGTTCGGCCCGTGCATAGTCGCCTTGCGCATTGTACAGGGTGGCCAAACTGTGCAGGCTGGCGCCGTAATCGGGGTGGTTCTCGCCCAGGGCTTTCTTCTTGATCGCCAGCGCCCGGCGGTACAGCGGCTCGGCCCGCGGATAGTCGCCTTGCTCAACATACAGGTTGGCCAGATCGTGCAGGCTGCGGGCGTAATCGGCGTGGTTCTCCCCCAGGACTTTCTTTTTGATCTCCAGTGCCTGGCCGTAGAGCGGCTCGGCCTTGGCGTACTCGCCCATGGAATAATGCAGTGCGGCCAGTTTTTCCAGGCTGGCCGCAAGCTCCAGGTCTTCCGGCCCGAAGACGCGCCGCTCGACTGCGACGATCTTCTGCAACGCCACGACCGCGTTTGCCGTCTGGTGCGCAGCGATGAGCCGATCGGTTTCTCCCTCCGCTTCGAGCGCGTCAAAGAACTCCCGCTCGTCCTGCGGCCCGAGCTTCCCCGACAGCAACCCGGGGCGTTTAATGTTCGCTGGCTGCGCAATCGGCAATTCAGGCGAGTTGACGTTCGCCGGCCGGGCACTTCGTTCCAACAGCCCCGCGGCCGCAAGCGACCCCGGAAGTTCGGAGGCATTCGTCCCGACCGCCCAGACCTCTTCTTTGCCCACGTCGCGGTAAGACCACGCGAACTTGGAGCCGTCGGCGGACCAGGATCCAAGCGTGCAAGGGCCGTAAGCCACGAGGAGCAGACGCCCCCTTGCCAGGTCGAGGCCCCATAACCCCGCGTGGTTCGATTCCGCAAAACTGCCCATCGCCAGGCGTCTCCCGTCGGGTGACCAGCCGAGCAATACGCCGTTCCAGCCCGGCAGGGAACAGATCGCCGGAATAGTGCGGGCCTCGCGGTCGACGACGATCAGCCGGCCGCCCTTCAGAAAGGCGATCCGCTTTCCGTCGGGGGCGACGGCGGGGAAATAGTACCAGGGCATGGCGAATAGCGCCTTGGGTACGCTGCCCGCCACGCCGGGTTCGACGGCCATGATCTTCTTCTCCTTGCGGGAGTGGAAGAAGATCGTTTTCCCGTCGGAGGACCACGAGGGGAAGCCGCCGTCGCAGAGCTTGCGGGGGTTGCCGCCGTCCGTCCCCACGACCCAAATCTCTTCCCCGCCGGCGCCCTTTCCCGGAGAGTCGCGCACGAAGACGATCCGGTCGCCGGCCGGCGACCAGGCAGGGTCTTTTCCAAAGGCAAGAAGGTCCGTCGTGGCGCCGGAGCCGATGTCCAGAATCTGCAATCCGGAACGGGACGGGACCTTCAGGCAAACGGCCTTCGTTCCATCCGGCGACCAACCCCACCGACCGGAGACGGAGATCAGCTTCCTGGCCCCCGGCAACAGCGAAGCGGCGTATTCCGGGCCGTTCTCGCCGAACAGCAGCTTGCTGAGTCCCTGTGCCTTGAGAACAACCGGCGCCGCCTTGTCGTAATCGCCTTGGGTACACAGCGCGGCCGCCTCCCGCTTGAGGCGTTCCCACGCGTCGAGCTTCTCGGTTCGTTCGGCGGGGGAAAGCTCGTTTGAGGGCGGATTTCCGGCGGGCGGCGACACGGCAACCACCTTTGTCGCCTGCTGCGCAGTGGTAAGCTGATCGGATTTCACTTCCGCTTCGAGCGAGTCGTAGAACTGCCGCCGACCCTGGAGATCGAGTTTCCCCGACAGCAATTCAGGCGCGTTGACGTTCGCCGGCCGGGCGGTTCGCTCCCACGCGGCCCCAGCCCCAAGCGACTCCGGAAGTCCCGAGGCATTCGCCCCGACCGCCCAGACTTCTTCCTTGCCCACGTCGCGGTAAGACCACGCGAACTTGGAACCGTCGGCGGACCAGGACGCCAGCGTACAAGGGCCGTAAGCCACGAGGAATAACTGCTCCCTCGCCAGATCAAGGATCCATAACCCCACGCGGTTCGCATGCGCGTAACTCCCCATCGTCAGGTGTTTCCCGTCGGGTGACCAGCCGAACAATGCGCCGTTCCAGCCCGGCAGGGAACACGTCGCCAGAAGGGTGCGGGCCTCGCGGTCGACGACGATCAGCCGGCCGCCCTTCAGAAAGGCAATCCGCTTTCCGTCGGGGGCAACGGCGGGGAAATAAGACCAGGGCATGGTGAATAGCGGCTTGGGTACGCTGCCCGCCACGTCGGGCTCAACGGCCATGATCTTTCTCTCCTTGCGGGAGTGAAAGAAGATCGTCTTCCCGTCGGACGACCACGTGGGAAAACCGCCGTCGCAGAGCTTGCGGAGACTGCCGCCATCCGCCTCCACGATCCAGATCTCTTCCCCGTTGGCCCCCTTTCCGGGTATCTCGCGCACGAAGACGATCCAGTTGGTACCGGGCGACCAGGCAGGGTCTTTTCCGAACGGAACAAGATCCATCACGGCGCCTGAGTGGACGTCCAGAATTTGCAATCCCGAACCTGGTGCGGGCTTCAGGCAAACAACCTTCGTTCCATCCGGCGACCAACCGAATCGACCGGGGACGGAGATCAGCTTCCTGGCCCCCGGCAACCGCGACGCGGCGTATTCCGGGCCGTTCTCGCCGAACAGCAGCTTGCTGAGTTCCTGCGCCTTGAGAACAACCGGCGCCGCCTTGTCGTAATCGCCTTGGGTACACAGCGCGGCCGCCTCCCGCTTGAGGCGTTCCCATGCGTCGAGCTTCTCGGTTCGTTCGGCGGGCGTGAGCGTGGTTTCGATCGATTGCGACACGCCGTTCTTCGAGGAGCGGTTCGGCTGCGGTTCGGCTGCGGCGCCCATCCCCATGAACCCCGCGAGCAAGCCCCCGCAACCGAGCAGCACGGCAAGCAACGGTCGCCAGACTTCTGTTTCGCAAACGCGTTGGGCCTTCATCGCGTCCTCCTTCGCTGCAAACCAACGGAAACCCCGCCTCCCTTTCACGTCAGCCGTAGTGCCGGGAGGGGAAGCAAGGTCATACGCGAATAGTTTAGAACTCCGGCCGACATTCAGCAATACTTCGGGAGAACTGCAAAGGGCAAACGTTGCATTTCTGACGCTCGGCTAGCAGCCGTCGTGGAACGTCGTCTGCTGAGTCGACGATTGCGACAATCCGCCACCGGAAGAAGGGTAGCCATTGCCACCATGAAATCTTCATTGAGTCGGCCATGTTTGTTCCAAAAAAGGTTGCGTTATTCCCGGTCCAAGTTTGCAACTGGACGGGTGGCAGTAATGGCCCGTCCTGGGTAGCGCCACGTTCGTTGAAATCTCGCGTTCGTGGCAACGAAGCAAGACTTCACTTGGCCTCGGTTCGGGCCCGTAACCGATCAATCGTTCTAATAATTCGCTCACCGCAGCGGCAGCAACTAGTGTTGTAAATGCGACTACGGCGGCTTGCCGCTGGCGCCGGCGGGTGTACAAGGCTCAAGATTTTTGCGGTTATTCGTCGCGCATTCCATATTTTTCCAGCGCCGCAAGCGATTGCCGAATAAGCACTTGCGGCAATGCCGTCGGCCGCGGCTGCGGAATTCTTCCCGAATAATCGATTCCACCTATTGACAAGAGTGTGTAACTATGGATAATTGCCAATAGTTATGAGCGTCGAAGCGATGACGGTCGTGTTTTCCAAAGTAGCTCGCACACGCCGTCTGCGGAAAACGGCACACGGCGCGTGCCGGCTACTATCCTTGCGACACTTAGTAACTATTTCAAAATCGGGCACGCAGGCTGGAAGCCTACGCTACATGCCCGATTTCGAAATAGCCCCCAACGGTGGGCCGGCGGTCGCCGGCCTGCGCGCGGAACTGTGACGTGATTTGTAGAATTGCCCAAAGAGTCGAGTTCATGCAGAATTCTTGCCCTCCTTCCGTGTTGTAAATATGTCATTCCCTGAAGAGTGGATAACCATGTCTTTCCCGCAGTTTTTTCAAAGCGATGACGAGCGATGCCAGTCGTCTAGTCAAATCGCATCCAGCCGTACGTGGTATAAAATGGTTAAAAAACGCCCGATAAATACGGTCGCGGGCAAATTCGGGCAAAAACCACCCAAAAGAATGGACCGAAAACGGCACGACAAACGACCGGGGCGGGACGGCTCGGGACAGTTCGGTCGAAGCGGCTGCCAGCCCCCACTTGACTCCATAAGAATCCCTGTGATTATTATCAGGACCAGTTGTTATAAATAAGAGCCGGCCAGTCCGGCAACCTCGACAGGAATTTGGTATGAAACGGTTTTCGACCCGGCTAGGCGGGTTCTGGCTGGCCGGCTTGCTTTCGGCAGCGTCGGCCTTCGGCGGCGATTGGGCCGCATGGCGGGGCCCGTACCAGAACGGCGTCTCGCTGGAAACGGGACTCACCCGTTCCACCCAAGACATCCTCTGGCGAATCCCCACCGGCGGCCGCTCGACGCCGGTCATTTTCAACGGCCGGCTGTTTGCCATCAACCTCTGCGGCAAGGGCGTCACCGAGCAGGAGCAGATCTTCGCCCTCGACGCTGCCACCGGCAAGGACCTCTGGCACTACAAGTTCAACTGCTTCCACACCGACGTGCCCAATAGCCGCGTCGGCTGGGCCAGCGTGGCCGTCGATCCCGAGACCGGCAATGTCTATGCCAACGGCGTGCAGGGCCTCGTGCTCTGCCTCGACCGCGACGGCAAGCTCCTCTGGTCGAAGTCGACGGTCGAACTCTTCGGTCGCGTCACCGGCTACGGCGGGCGGACCTACACCCCGATCATCGATGAAGACCGCGTGATCGTGGCCTTCAACAACTCCAGCTTCGGCCCGCATGCCGTGGGGGCCCATCGCTTCCTGGCTCTCGACAAGAGGACCGGCGAGATCGTCTGGTGGAGCACGCCGGGCGGCCGGCCGGAAGATCCCACCTACTCCAACCCGGTGGTGGCCGTCATCGGCGGCCAGCGGCTGATCATCGCCGGCAATGCCGACGGTTATCTGTATGCCGTCAAAGCCCGGACGGGAGAAAAAGTCTGGGGCTTCGCGGCCAGTCAGCGGGGGCTGAATTCGTCGCCCGTGGTCGACGGTTATCGGGTTTACATCACGCACAGCGAGGAGAACTACGACAGCACCTTGATGGGTCGCGTAATCTGCATCGACGGCCGCGGACAGGGCGACGTGACCAAGACTCGCGAACTGTGGCGCTGCGACGGCATCGACGCCGGCTTCGCCTCGCCGCTGTTGCACGCCGGGCGGCTGTACGTGATGAGCAATAGCGGCGTCTTGCACTGCTTCGACGCCGTCAGCGGCAAGAAGTACTGGCAGTTCGTCGCCGGACGCATCGGCAAAGGCTCGCCCGTCTGGGCCGACGGCAAGATCTACCTCACGACGGCCAACGGGACGTTCGTGATCCTCGAAGACCGAGGCGACTCCTGCCGGAAGATCGACGGCCTCGACTTCAACACGGGCGGTGAAGAGGGCATTGAAATCTTCAGTTCGCCGGCAATTTCCGACGGCCGCATCGCCTTCTTTACCACGACGGAGATGATCTGCTTCGGAAAGGACGCGAAGCCGCAAACGGTTGCCGCCGAGAAGCTGCCCGACGAGGCCGCTACGGAGAAAGAGCCCGCCTCGCTGGTGATCCGGCCGGCGGAGGTGTTGCTCAGGCCGGGCGAGTCGGTCAAGTTCCAGGTAACCGCCTACGATCGACATGGCCGCGAAATCGGCCCGGCCGATGCGGCGCGCTCCTTCCCGCTCAAACTCGGTGCGCTCGATGCCCAAGGCCGGTTCATTGCCGGCAAGCGGGGCGGCATCGGCGAAGTGCGGGCTGAAATCGGAAAACTCGCCGGCACGGCCCGAGTGCGGGTCGTTCCCGATTTGCCGATCAGCGAGGATTTCGAGTCGTTCAAGGACGGCGACGTCATCGGCTGGTGGGTCGGCGTTTCCAAGGTGAAGCACGTGATCGAGACGCTCGACGGCTCCAAGGTCCTGAAGAAACTGCACGACGACAAGGGCCCGATTCTCAATCGCTCGCTGGCCTTCATCACGCCGCCGCTGCCCGCCGGTTACACGGTCGAGGCCGACGTGATGGGAGTCAAGGAGGGCCGCGGGCACCATGTACGCATGGTCGTCGGCGACGTGGGCGTGGTCAACAGCCGCTACGTCCTGGAACTGTACGGCAGCGGCAAGAAGCTGCGGGTCATGTCGTGGATCCCCGGGCCGCGGTTCGAGAAGCAGATCGAATTCCCCTGGGCGCCCGGCGTCTGGTACCACATGAAGTTCCAATTCGAAGTCGTCGACAACCAGGGCAAGATTCTTGCCAAGGTCTGGCCGCGCAACGAGGCCGAGCCCAAGGAGTGGACCATCGAGGCTACCGATCCGCAGCCGAACTACGAAGGCGCCGCCGGGATCTACGCCAACAGCACCATGGCGCCGCTGTACTTGGACAATATCAAGGTTTACCGGTAAGGCACGTACGCCACAGATGAAGACAATGTGTTGCCACGGATGGAACACAGATGAAACACGGATGAGAAAGAAAGCAAGAAATTGCGATTCGAATTCCAAAAGATCCGTGTTTCATCGGTGGCCAAATTAGACGACTGTGTTTCATCCGTGGCCGCGTGCCGCGCACCCTTAACATGAACAGCATTTGCATGAAACGTCGCATTTTTTTCGCCGTCGCTCTCCTGCCGCTGGCGGCTTCGCCCGCCTTCACCGCCGATTGGCACATGTGGGGCGGCACGCCGCAGCGGAACATGATCAATACCGTGGAAAAGAACATCCCGGACACCTGGGACGTTGCCACGGGCAAGAACATCAAGTGGGTTTCGCAGCTCGGCTCGCAGTCGTTCGGCAACCCCGTGGTCGCCGGCGGCAAGATCTTCGTCGGCACCAACAACCAGTTCGAACGCCAGCCCAAGGTCAAGGGCGACAAGGGTGTCGTGATGTGCTTCCGCGAGGCCGACGGCAAGTTCCTCTGGCAGAACGCCCACGATAAACTTGCCTCGGGCCGCGTCAACGATTGGCCCCGGCAGGGCATCTGCTCGACGTGCAACGTGGACGGCAATCGCGTCTACTACGTGAGCAACCGCTGCGAGTTGGTCTGCGCCGACGTCGAGGGGGCCAAGGACGGCAGCGGCAAGATCGTCTGGAAACTCGACATGATGAAGGAACTGGGCGTCTTCCCCCACAACATGTCGGCCAGCTCGCCCAACATCGACGGCGAACTGGTCTACGTCGTCACCAGCAACGGCGTCGATGAAAGCCACGTCGTCATCCCCTCCCCCGACGCCCCCAGCTTCATCGCCGTGAACAAACAGTCGGGCGAAGTCGTCTGGGACAAGGTCGGTCCGGGCGAGAAGATCCTGCACGGCCAGTGGTCCAGCCCGGCCATCGGCGTGATCGGCGGCGTGAAGCAGATCATCTTTCCGGGCGGCGACGGGCGGCTGTATGCCTACGAGCCGGAAACCGGCAAGGAACTCTGGAACTTCCAGTGCAACCCGGAGGGCACGGTCTACAAGCTCGGCGGACGGGGCACGCGGAACGAACTGATCGCCACGCCCGTGATTTACGGCGACCGCGTGTTCATCGCCATGGGCCAGGATCCCGAGCACGGCGAGGGGCCCGGCCACATGTATGCGATCGACGCCACGCGCCGCGGCGACATCAGCAAGAGCGGGGCCCTCTGGCGCAACGACGAAGTGAACCGCGGCCTGGCCACCGTGTCGATCTACGACAATGTCCTTTATCACTGCGATCTCTCCGGCAACTTCCGCGCGATCGATCCCGACACCGGCAAGGTCCTCTGGAAACACGACATGGGCTCGGCGGTCTGGAGTTCGCCGTATTATGTCGACGGCAAGGTCTTGATGGGCGACGAGGACGGGCACGTCGTGGTCTTCGCCGCCGGGAAGGAGAAGAAGATCCTCAACACGATCGACATGGGCGGCTCCGTCTACACCACGCCCGTGGCGGCCAACGGCGTGCTGTACATCAGCACGCGGGAGAAGCTCTACGCCATCCAGCAAGGGGCGTCGTGCGACGTGAAGAAGGTGAACTGAGCATGGAACGTAGGGTGGGCCGAGTGAAACGAGTCCCACCAAGATAGTCGCGGGAAGATGGTGGGACTCGTTTCACTCGGCCCACCCTACAGGATCAAGAAAGTAAACTGATGACAACAGCGCTCGCTGAAAGAACGCCGACAGCCGGCGGGGAGTTTTCCACCCGCGTGGTCCAGGCCCGTCATGCCCTCGACGCCTGGGTCCGCGAGTGCGTTGCCTGGCATTTCGATCCGGCCACCGGCACGCCCTTCTGGCTCGATTATGCCGCAAAGCTCGATTGGGACCCGCGGGAGGAGATCCGGTGCTTTGCCGATCTGGCCAAGCTGGGCCTTTTCCAGGACGAATGGCTCCGCGGCGGCCCGGTGCGGCGGTGGGTCCCCAAGGCATACTCCGATCGGCCGGTCTACGTCTTCGAGACCGGCGGCAGTACGGGCATCCCCAAGAGCCGCATCAACATCGACGACTTCCGCATCGACTACTCGATGTTCAGCGAGACGCTCGACGACCGGTACTTTCCCCGCGGCGCCAATTGGCTGATGCTCGGTCCCTCGGGCCCGCGGCGGCTGCGGCTGGCCGTCGAGCACCTGGCGCAGGTCCGCGGCGGCATCTGCTTCTGCATCGATCTCGATCCCCGCTGGGTGATCCGCCTGATCAAGCAGGGACAGTTCGCCGTGCTGGAGGATTACAAGGATCACTGCATCCAGCAGGCCCTGACGATCCTGCGGGCGAACCACGAAATCAAGTGCATGTTCACCACGCCCAAGCTGCTGGAGGCCCTCTGCGAGAAGATCTCGCTGAAGAAGGCGGGCATCACCGGCGTCTTCTGCGGCGGCACGGAGATGACGCGGCAGTTCCACCGCTTCGCCCGCGAAGAACTGCTGGAAGGGGCCGATTTCGCCCCGACCTACGGCAACACGCTGATGGGCCTGGCCTGCAACAAGCCGTTCGATCCGACCGACGACTACTCGATCATCTATCACGCCCCGCAACCGCGGGCCGTGCTGCAGGTGGTTCGAGCCCGGGCATCCCGACCGGCTTGTCGAGTATGGCCAGTGGGGCCGGGTGAAGCTGACCACGCTGACCAAGGAGTTCTTCGTGCCCGGTTTCCTGGAGCGCGACGAGGCCATCCGCACGCCGCCCGTGCCGGCCTATCCCTGGGACGGCGTGGCCGACGTCCGTCCGTTCCGCAAACTGGAAGTGAACGTCGTGGAAGGCGTGTATTGATGATGCGAAACGTCCCAATTTGTGGCGGGGGTGGCATGCCTTCACGCGCAGCGGGTAGGCATGTTTCACGAACCGCGAGACATGCCTACCCGCGGCCGATTGGATTTTCCCTGCTGTTCCGACCTTCTGGCGGCCGCGTGAAGGCATGCCACCCATTGCAAACTGGAAGTGAATGTAAATGATTGATGTCCCCATTCTACGCGGCGGCCGGCCTTATGCGAGCAAGGAAACGCTCGATCTGCGCGACTATGCCAGCGGCCAACCCGTCGCACGCTTGAGCATCGCCAATCCGGGGCTGATCTCCCGCGACCTGCTCCAGGATGCGTGGACGCCGCTGCAGGATTTGCGCGTCGAAGATATTCTCGGCATGCTTGGCGAGGCGGCCGACCGCTTCATGACCGGGGAGTTGCCGATTGGAGAGAGGATTCAGTCGCCGGCCGAATTCGTCGCCGCGCAGTGTGCCACGACCGGCCTGCCGCAATCGCTTTGCCGCCAGAACATGGCGAAGATCGAGTCGGCCATGCGCAACATGGCGGCGATCCTCGACGGCCTGACCGGCGGACTCGATCTCGACGTCCTTGACAGCGGCTACGGGTTGCGCGACGGCCACGTGGTGAGCTATGCCCCCAAGGCGCGGCGGTTCGGCGCGGTGCTGCCGGCCAATTCGCCCGGCGTGCATGCCTTGTGGCTGCCGGCTATCGCCCTGAAGATGCCGCTGGCCCTGAAGCCCGGCCAGCGCGAGCCGTGGACGCCGTTGCGGATCCTCGAATCGCTCCGCGCGGCCGGATTCCCCGAGGCCGCTTTCGGGTTCTATCCTTCCGGACACGACGGGGCGGGCGTGATCCTGCGGAAGTGCGGCGCGGCGATGATCTTCGGCTCGGGCGAATCGGTCCGTCCCTGGCTCGGCGACCCGCGGATCGAGATTCACGGCCCCGGCTACAGCAAGGTGCTGCTCGGGCCGGACAAGGCCGACGCCTGGCCCGATTACCTCGATCTGATCGTCACGTCGGTGTCGTCCAACGGCGGCCGCTCGTGCATCAACGCTTCGAGCGTGCGAACGCCGGCCCAGGGCCGCGACTTGGCCGAGGCCCTGGCCCGGCGCCTGGCGGAGATCCGGCCGCGCCGCGCGACGACGCATCGGCCTTGCTGGCGGCCTTTCCCGATCCGGCCACGGCCCGAGGAATCGATGCGGCGATCGAACGCGGACTGGCCCAGGGCGGCGCCGAGGATGTTTCGGCCCGATTCCGCGGTTCCCAGCGGCTGGTCGAGTTCGAGGGCGGCACGTACTTGCTGCCGACGGTGATCTACTGCGAAGACCGGGAGCATCCGTTGGCCAACCAGGAGTACCTGTTCCCATTCGTCAGCGTGCTCGACGTGCCTGCCGCCGAACTGATCGATACGCTTGGGCCCGAGTCTCGTGGTCACGGCCTTGACCGACGACCCGCGGATCGAGCGCGACCTGCTGGGCCGGCACGAGATCGGCCGCTTGAACCTGGGGCCCGTGCCCACGAGCGTATTGCAATGGGACCAGCCGCACGAAGGAAACATTTTCACGCATTTGTATCAGCAGCGGGCGTTCCAGCGGGAACGCTTCGCAGTTGCAGCAGGTTGACCGCAAAGGAAACACCAATGTCCTCACGCTACCCACGCAACCGAACCCTGATGTGGATCCTCTTCGCGATGCTGGTGGTCCTGCACCACGACTGGTGGTTCTGGAACAACGCCACGCTCGTGTTCGGCTTCCTGCCGATCGGGCTGGGCTACCAGATGCTGATTTCGCTGGCCGCTTCGGCCCTCTGGGGCTGGGCGGCGTTCAATGCCTGGCCCGATCAGTTCGACCAACTGACCGCTCGCGTTCCGGCCGGACGACGTGCGCGGCCATTGAACGGACACAAATCCGAAGTGCCTGACTCTTCACCTCCCTCCCTCGACCCATGACTCCCCATCTGCCGTGATTGCTTTCTACATGATCTGCGGCTATCTGCTCGTCCTGGTCACGGTCGGGCTGTCGGGCTCGATCGGCCACAAGCGGAACTCGGCGGTCGATTTCTTCCTGGCCAGCCGCACTTGCGGGGCGTTCCTGCTGGTGATGACCATCTTCGGCACCACGATGACCTCCTTCGCGCTGGTGGGCAGCACGGGCGAGGCGTACCGGCGCGGCATCGGCGTCTATCGGGCAGATGGCCTCCTGGTCGGGCCTGATCCATTCGGCTTGCTTCTTCCTCATCGGCACGAAGCTCTGGTACCACGGCAAGCGCTTCGGCTACAGCACGCAGATCCAGTACTTCACCGATCGTTTCCAAAGCCCGGCGATCGGCTTCATTCTCTTTCCGATCCTGGTGGGCTGGGTCGTGCCCTACGTGGTGATCAATGTGTTGGGCTCCGGGAACATCATTCAAACGGTCACGGCGGGCGCCTTTCCGAGATCTTCAAGACCGACAAGCCGGAAACCAGCGGCGGCATTCCGCCGTGGCTCGGCTCGGCCATGGTTTGCGTCACGGTCTTGACGTACGTCTTCGGCGGCGGCATGCGCAGCCTGTCGTTCGCCAATGCCGTGCATGCCAGCGTGCTCATCTTGTTGGGCGGCGTGATTCTGTTCCTGGTCGTCGGCAAGCTGGGCGGCGCCGACGCGGCTTCGGCGCTGGTTGCCAAGGACCATCCCGACCTGCTGGTCCGCGGCGCAGGCGAACACGGCATTGGCCACATGGAGTTCCTGACCTATATGTTCGTGCCCTTGTCGGTCGGCATGTTCCCGCACCTTTTCCAGCATTGGATGACCGCCAAGGACGTGAAGACTTTCCGCCCCGTCGTGATCCTGCACCCGATCTTCATCATGCTCGTCTGGGCGCCCTGCGTCCTGCTGGGCATCTGGGCCTCGATCGCCACGCTCAAAGGCATGCCGGTCATCCCCGCCAATCTCGACGAGCCGAACAAGGTCCTGGGCATCCTCGTGAAGAAGCTGACCAATCCCACGGTCGCCGGCTTCTTGGGCGTGGGGATCGTTTCCGCCACGATGTCGCTGGACTCGCAGTTCCTGGCCCTTTCCAGCATGTTCACGCACGACATTCTCCTCCGCGCCTTCGGCGAGAAACGCCTCGGCGACAAGCAGCGGATCCTGCTGGGCCGTTCGCTGGTCGTGGCGATCGTCGTGGTGGCCTACCTCGTCTCGCTCTTCGCGCCGCGCTCGGTCTATACGCTGGGCGTTTGGTGTTTCACGGGCTTTTCCGGTCTCTTCCCGCTGGTCTTCGCCTCGCTGTATTGGAAGCGCGTGACCGCCGCCGGCGCGATCGCTTCGATCGTGGCCGCCTTGGCCGCCTGGGGCTGTTTGTTCCGTGAATCGGGCTGGGGCGCGAACAAGGATTATTTGTTCCTGGGCATGTTGCCCGCCGCCACGATCGTCTTCGCCGCCACCGCGACGATGATCGTCGTCTCGCTGGTGACGAAGCCGCCGGCGAAGGAAGTCGTGGAGAGGTTCTTTCCGAAAGAAGAAGAGAAGAAGACCGTGGAGGCAGCGGTATAGCGGGGGTGGCATGCCTTCACGCGGCCGCCGGAAAGTTATGGCGGCAGGGAAATCGCAACCGGCCGCGGGTAGGCATGTTCGCGAAGGTGGGTGGCATGCCTTCACGGCGTAGCCGGGTAGGCATGTGGTTGCTATTTCCGCGAGAACGTCGGCAACGATCCCACGTCCGGCACCAGTGGAACGTCCCGTTTTCCCGCATACCATCCCGCCGAGGACCAGGGCCAATCCTCGGCTCGGGCAACCAGGCCGCGACGCACCGGATTGTTATGGATGTACTCGATCTCCGCGTAAATGGACTCGGGCTCTTTGAAGTTGCGATCGTACCCTCCGCCTCTTTGCCAGAAGCGATAGGCGACCTTCCCATTCGGCTGCCTGTCGCGCATCAGGACCAACGACTGCGGGGCGTTCTTTTGCAAGAACACCTTTGCCTTTCGCGTTATCGGAAGTTTGATCGCAATCAAGATCGAACTGATATCATACTTGGGCAGGCGCGGAAAGATCAGAACGTGGCAATGTTCGGGCATGATGACGTAGGCCCAGATGTCAAATTGCAGACTGGCACGAGCGTCCTCCAGCGCCGAGATCATCCATTCGCAGGTCCGCGGCTTGGAGAGAAAAGTACGGCCTTGAAAACAGTTGAACGTAAGTCCGTGCGCATCGCCCGGAACATTGTATCGTTTGCACGTCTTCAACTTCTGACGCTGGGGAGGTGTGGACATAAGAAGGATCTCCCTGAATTGGCTTTTTTGCAGGCCGACGCGCCGACATGCCTAGTCCTGGCAAAGACAGATGCCGGGATCCATGACGCAGAAGCCAGGAGGACGGGAAGTCCTATGGATCGTCGCAATTCTCCCATGATGATACCTTAACCTGGGTAACGGCTCGGTCATCTATGCTCGATTGTAACCGAAGGAAAGCGGCCGTCAACAGGAAATGCCGCCA
>CAWAAL010000036.1:0-26479 GCA_963779975.1 uncultured Planctomycetia bacterium
GATGCGAGAACGTCCCAATTTGTGGCGGGGGTGGCATGCCTTCACGCGCAGCGGGTAGGCATGTTTCACGAACCGCGAGACATGCCTACCCGCGGCCGATTGGATTTTCCCTGCTGTTCCGACCTTCTGGCGGCCGCGTGAAGGCATGCCACCCATTGCAAACTGGAAGTGAATGTAAATGATTGATGTCCCCATTCTACGCGGCGGCCGGCCTTATGCGAGCAAGGAAACGCTCGATCTGCGCGACTATGCCAGCGGCCAACCCGTCGCACGCTTGAGCATCGCCAATCCGGGGCTGATCTCCCGCGACCTGCTCCAGGATGCGTGGACGCCGCTGCAGGATTTGCGCGTCGAAGATATTCTCGGCATGCTTGGCGAGGCGGCCGACCGCTTCATGACCGGGGAGTTGCCGATTGGAGAGAGGATTCAGTCGCCGGCCGAATTCGTCGCCGCGCAGTGTGCCACGACCGGCCTGCCGCAATCGCTTTGCCGCCAGAACATGGCGAAGATCGAGTCGGCCATGCGCAACATGGCGGCGATCCTCGACGGCCTGACCGGCGGACTCGATCTCAACGTCCTTGACAGCGGCTACGGGTTGCGCGACGGCCACGTGGTGAGCTATGCCCCCAAGGCGCGGCGGTTCGGCGCGGTGCTGCCGGCCAATTCGCCCGGCGTGCATGCCTTGTGGCTGCCGGCTATCGCCCTGAAGATGCCGCTGGCCCTGAAGCCCGGCCAGCGCGAGCCGTGGACGCCGTTGCGGATCCTCGAATCGCTCCGCGCGGCCGGATTCCCCGAGGCCGCTTTCGGGTTCTATCCTTCCGGACACGACGGGGCGGGCGTGATCCTGCGGAAGTGCGGCGCGGCGATGATCTTCGGCTCGGGCGAATCGGTCCGTCCCTGGCTCGGCGACCCGCGGATCGAGATTCACGGCCCCGGCTTCAGCAAGGTGCTGCTCGGGCCGGACAAGGCCGACGCCTGGCCCGATTACCTCGATCTGATTGTCACGTCGGTGTCGTCCAACGGCGGCCGCTCGTGCATCAACGCTTCGAGCGTGCGAACGCCGGCCCAGGGCCGTGACTTGGCCGAGGCCCTGGCCCGGCGCCTGGCGGAGATCCGGCCGCGCGCGCGCGACGACGTATCGGCCTTGCTGGCGGCCTTTCCCGATCCGGACACGGCCCGAGGAATCGATGCGGCGATCGAACGCGGACTGGCCCAGGGCGGCGCCGAGGATGTTTCGGCCCGAGTCCGCGGTTCCCAACGGCGCGTCGAGTTCGAGGGCGGCACGTACTTGCTGCCGACGGTGATCTACTGCGAAGACAGGGAGCATCCGTTGGCCAACCAGGAGTACCTGTTCCCATTCGTCAGCGTGCTCGACGTGCCTGCCGCCGAACTGATCGATACGTTGGGACCGAGTCTCGTGGTCACGGCCTTGACCGACGACCCGCGCATCGAGCGCGACCTGCTGGGCCGGCACGAGATCGGCCGTTTGAACCTGGGGCCCGTGCCCACGAGCGTATTGCAATGGGACCAGCCGCACGAAGGAAACATTTTCACGCATTTGTATCAACAGCGGGCGTTCCAACGGGAACGCTTCGCAGTTGCAGCAGGTTGACCGCAAAGGAAACACCAATGTCCTCACGCTACCAACGCAACCGAACCCTGATGTGGATCCTCTTCGCGATGCTGGTGGTCCTGCACCACGACTGGTGGTTCTGGAACAACGCCACGCTCGTGTTCGGCTTCCTGCCGATCGGGCTGGGCTACCAGATGCTGATTTCGCTGGCCGCTTCGGCTCTCTGGGGTTGGGCGGCGTTCCATGCCTGGCCCGATCAATTCAACCAACTGACCGCTCGCGTTCCGGTGGACGACGTGCGCGGTCATTGAACGGACACAAATCCGAAGTGCCTGACTCTTACCTCCCTCCCTCGACCCATACTCCCCATCTGCCGTGATTCCTTTCTGCATGATCTGCGGTTATCTGCTCGTCCTTGTCACGGTCGGGCTGTCGGGCTCGATCGGCCATAAGAAGAACTCGGCGGTCGATTTCTTCCTGGCCAGCCGTACTTGCGGGGCGTTCCTTCTGGTGATGACCATTTTCGGCACCACGATGACCTCTTTCGCGCTGGTCGGCAGCACGGGCAAGGCGTACCGCCGCGGCATCGGCGTCTTCGGGCAGATGGCGTCGTGGTCGGGCCTGATCCATTCGGCTTGCTTCTTCCTGATCGGCACGAAGCTCTGGTACCACGGCAAGCGCTTCGGCTACAGCACGCAGATCCAGTACTTCACCGATCGTTTCCAAAGCCCGGCGATCGGCTTCATTCTCTTTCCGATCTTGGTGGGCTGGGTCGTGCCGTACGTGGTGATCAACGTGTTGGGCTCCGGGAACATCATTCAAACGGTGACGGCGGGCGCCTTCGAGATCTTCAAGACCGACAAGCCGGAAACCAGCGGCGGCATTCCGCCGTGGCTGGGCTCGGCCCTGGTGTGCGTCACGGTCTTGACGTACGTCTTCGGCGGCGGCATGCGCAGCCTGTCGTTCGCCAATGCCGTGCATGCCAGCGTGCTCATCTTGTTGGGCGGCGTGATTCTGTTCCTGGTCGTCGGCAAACTGGGCGGCGCCGACGCGGCTTCGGCGCTGGTTGCCAAGGACCATCACGACCTGCTTGTCCGCGGCGCAGGCGAACACGGCATTGGTCACGTGGAGTTCCTGACCTATATGTTCGTGCCCTTGTCGGTCGGCATGTTCCCGCACCTTTTCCAACATTGGATGACCGCGAAGGACGTGAAGACTTTCCGTTCCGTCGTGATCCTGCATCCGATCTTCATCATGCTCGTCTGGGCGCCCTGCGTCCTGCTGGGCATTTGGGCCTCGATCGCCACGCTCAAAGGCATGCCGGTCATCCCCGCCAATCTCGACGAGCCGAACAAGGTCCTGGGGATCCTCGTGAAGAAGCTGACCAATCCCACGGTCGCCGGCTTCTTGGGCGTGGGGATCGTTTCCGCGACCATGTCGTTGGACTCGCAGTTCCTTGCGCTTTCCAGCATGTTCACGCACGATATTCTCCTCCGCGCCATGGGTGAAAAACGCCTCGGCGACAAGCAGCGGATCCTGCTGGGTCGTTCCCTCGTCGTGACGATCGTCGTGCTGGCCTACCTCCTCTCGCTCTTGGCGCCGCGCTCGGTCTATACGCTCGGCGTTTGGTGTTTCACGGGCTTTTCCGGTCTCTTCCCGCTGGTCTTCGCCTCGCTGTATTGGAAGCGCGTGACCGCCGCCGGCGCGATCGCTTCGATCGTGGCCGCCTTGGCCGCCTGGGGCTGTTTGTTCCGTGAATCGGGCTGGGGCGCGAACAAGGATTATTTGTTCCTGGGCATGTTGCCCGCCGCCACGATCGTCTTCGCCGCCACCGCGACGATCATCGTCGTCTCGCTGGTGACGAAGCCGCCGGCGAAGGAAGTCGTGGAGAGGTTCTTTGCGAAAGAAGAAGAGAAGAAGACCGTGGAGGCAGCGGTATAGCGGGGGTGGCATGCCTTCACGCGGCCGCCGGAAAGTTATGGCGGCAGGGAAATCGCAACCGGCCGCGGGTAGGCATGTTCGCGAAGGTGGGTGGCATGCCTTCACGGCGTAGCCGGGTAGGCATGTGGTTGCTATTTCCGCGAGAACGTCGGCAACGATCCCACGTCCGGCACCAGTGGAACGTCCCGTTTTCCCGCATACCATCCCGCCGAGGACCAGGGCCAATCCTCGGCTCGGGCAACCAGGCCGCGACGCACCGGATTGTTATGGATGTACTCGATCTCCGCGTAAATGGACTCGGGCTCTTTGAAGTTGCGATCGTACCCTCCGCCTCTTTGCCAGAAGCGATAGGCGACCTTCCCATTCGGCTGCCTGTCGCGCATCAGGACCAACGACTGCGGGGCGTTCTTTTGCAAGAACACCTTTGCCTTTCGCGTTATCGGAAGTTTGATCGCAATCAAGATCGAACTGATATCATACTTGGGCAGGCGCGGAAAGATCAGAACGTGGCAATGTTCGGGCATGATGACGTAGGCCCAGATGTCAAATCGCAGACTGGCGCGAGCGTCCTCCAGCGCCGAGATCATCCATTCGCAGGTCCGCGGCTTGGAGAGAAAAGTACGGCCTTGAAAACAGTTGAACGTAAGTCCGTGCGCATCGCCCGGAACATTGTATCGTTTGCACGTCTTCAACTTCTGACGCTGGGGAGGTGTGGACATAAGAAGGATCTCCCTGAATTGGCTTTTTTGCAGGCCGACGCGCCGACATGCCTAGTCCTGGCAAAGACAGATGCCGGGATCCATGACGCAGAAGCCAGGAGGACGGGAAGTCCTATGGATCGTCGCAATTCTCCCATGATGATACCTTAACCTGGGTAACGGCTCGGTCATCTATGCTCGATTGTAACCGAAGGAAAGCGGCCGTCAACAGGAAATGCCGCCAGGAACATGCCTACGCGGCGCCATCGCGCCCAGCCAAAACATGCCTACCCGCGGCCGGTTGGAATTCTCCTGCTGCTCCGACCTTCTGGCGGCCGCGTGAAGGCATGCCACCCCAGGATGCCACCCCAACATCACCCACCACACCCCTACTTTCCCAGCTTCAAGCAGGCCAGCTCCTTCTCGTTCCGCAAGAACAACCGGCCGCCGGACAAGGTCGGCACGGTCCATGTCCGCTCGTCACAGAACTTGAACTTGGCAAGCTCCTTGTAGGAATCGGGCGAGATCTCGGCGAGGGCCAAGAGGCCCTGGTCGCCGTAAATGATCAGCTTGCCGTCGGCGGCAATCAGACTGCCGCGGTTGAAGCCGCCGGCCTTCCATTTGGGCTTGCCGGTGCGGAAGTCGAGGCACGTCAACTTCGTGTTATTGAACCCATAGAGATAACCGTCGACCAACACCGACGTGGAAAAATAGTTCTTCATCTCTTTGTTCGCCCAGACCTTCTTGGCCGCCGGCTTGCCGTCCGGGACGGAAAGCTCGAACAGGGCGCAGCCCGTGCTGTAGCCCGTGGAGATGAAGAGTCGGTTGCCGGAGATCACGGGTGTGGCCACGTTGGCGTCGAGTTCCGTCTTCCACTCCTGCCGCCAATACTCCTTGCCGTCTTTGGGCGAGACGCTGACGAGGGCCTCGCCCATGAGCACGATGATCTGACGCACGCCGTCGATCGCGACCTCGCGCGGCGTGGAATAGCCGATCTTGTCGTCCAAGGCAGTCCAGAGCACCGTACCGTTGGCCTTGTCGAAGGCCGCGAGCGACTTGCTATTCCTGGCGCCGACGACCACGACGAGCATGTCGCCCATCACGACCGGCGAGGCCGCAAAGCCATACTCGGGCGGTTTGCCGCCAAATTTGTCGAGGAGATCACACCCCCAGACTGCATGCCCGTCGGCCGCGTCCAAACACCGCAACGCCCCGTTCCCGCTCAAGGCATACACCCGGCCGGAATCGACGGCGGGCGTTGCCCGCGGCCCGTCGCCGTAGGAGTCGTTCTTCAGGAGATCACCCAGGCGGCTTCGCCAAAGGGGCTTGCCGTCGGCCACGCTGATAGCCGCGGCGAATTCGCCGTCGCTTGTGCCATAGAGCGTGAAGGCCCTTTCACCCACCACGGAGACCGCGGAGAAACCACTGCCCAGCGGCGCCCGCCAGAGTTCCGCCGGTCCCTTTTCCGGCCACTGGTCGAAGATGCCCGTCTCGCGGGAGATGCCGTCCTGTCGCGGGCCGCGCCACTGCGGCCAGTCGTCGCCCAGCGTGGTCTGGACGAGGATTGCGAAGAGAACGCCGGTTGTCGGCACCGCAAGTTTACGAAACGTGCTCATGGAATTGGCTCCTCGGCGGGTCGATGCGTCACGGGAAAGACCCGTAATTCTACCGTGCCGCGGGGGCCAGGGCCAATCGGCCGGTCATCAATGCCCGGCGGCCACCGGCGGGACTTCCGTATCGACTTCGGAGTGCATCCAGCGATTCAAGATCGGGGCCAACGCAAAGCAGATGACCGCGGAAATGATCGCACAGACGGCGATGTTGCCGAAGATATCTCCGTAGATATGGACTGTCTGCAACGGCACCGGGACGGCGGTTGCTCCCTCCACGCCGTCCGATACGTCGGTGAACTGCGCGATGATCGCGGCCAGGAACTGGGAAAATGCGGTCGCCAGGAACCAACCGCCCATCACGGTGCTGACCAGTTTTGCGGGCGAGAGCCGAGTCACCATCGACAAACCGACCGGCGACAAGCAAAGCTCGCCCGTGGTGTGCAGCAAGTAACCCAAGCAGAGCCAGCTCATGGCGACCATTCCCCGCGGGTCGTGCATGCGGGCTCCCAGCCAGAAGGCCCCGAAGCCCAGACCCAACTGAAAGAGCCCCAGGGCGAACTTGACCGTCGTGCTCGGTTCGATTCTTCGCGCGGCCAGAAATCCCCAAAGCGCCGTAAACACCAGGCCGAAAACGAGAATGCAAATCGCATTGATCGACTGGTAGGTGCTGGCGGGAATCTCCGCCTTTCGTTGGGCGATCTCCATGCCGACGTCTTTGTCGGTCACCTTCCAGTCGATTTTGAAGTCGGGCTGGTCTTTGTTCTCTTCACGCAACTTGTCCAAGACATCCATGGTGAACGGCTGGTCGCCATTGAAGTAGCCCAGTTGCTTTTGCGTCGGCTGAAGGCGAATGGTCTGATCGACGTCCTTGTCGGCGACGATTCGGCCGGACTTGCCAAGGCCCGCGAAGCTGAAGAAGCGATCGACGTTGCGGTCGGTGAAGTTGTTGAGCGAACTGCCGGCCTGCTCGAAAAACGACCAGAAGAGCATGGAGAAGAACGTGAGGATCAACACGACGTACATGCGTTGGCGTGGAATCCGCTCCAGGCCGAAGGTTTTGGCGATCAAGTACCCAAAGGC
Organism: uncultured Planctomycetia bacterium; assembly: GCA_963779975.1. Lineage (GTDB taxonomy): Bacteria > Planctomycetota > Planctomycetia > Pirellulales > Thermoguttaceae > JANXQG01. The sequence goes on from CAWAAL010000036.1 coordinate 6,906, forward strand.
CAAGACCCCCGCGAGCAGCAACACGAGTCCGGCCGGCCGACTGCTCTCCTTGACGACGACGGCCAGCGTTTTCACCAGTTTGTTGTCGCTGTGTTCCATGTGCTTGACGGTATCGTCGCTGATCAGCGACATCGGGCGATGGTCTTCCCTGAGCGGCGCGAATCCGGAGACGAGCAATACGAAGATCGCGATCGCCGCCACGACGCCGAAATAGACCAGCCACTCGCGGGAGAACGGGCCGGCCACCGGCCTTGTCAACCGCTCGCGGTCGGGCGGGGCGCCGGCCTCCGCCGGAACTCCGCCGCGGCCCAAAGCGATGATCGCCACCATACCGGAAACGATCAACGCGACCGCCACGACGACATTCACGCCGATCGAGAAGAGGTTTTCCGGTCGATAGACCAGCAGCGCCCCCGCTGCCCCCAGCGCCGTCCAAAGGATCAGGATCTGCGCGGCTATTTTCGGCGCCACGAAGGTGGCCACGCCCACGAGCATGCCGAAGGTTGCCAGCCCGAACCCCCAATGCCAACCCCAGGTTTCGCCGATGAAGCCGCAAAGCAACGGGGCAATGGCCGCGCCGAGATTCACGCCCATGTAGAAGATCGTGAAACCGCCGTCGCGCTTGCCGCTGGCAGGCGGGTAAAGCGAACCGACAATGGTGGAGATATTCGGCTTGAAGAAACCGTTGCCGCAAATCAACAAGGCCAAGGCGGTGAAGAACGTCAGGCGCTGGACGACCATGACGTACTTGTGGCCTTCGAGCATGCCGGTGAGATCGACACCCATCAGCAGGTGACCGGCGGCCATCAAGATACCGCCAAGGATCACGGCGCGCCGTTGCCCCAAGAGCCGGTCGGCCAGCCAACCACCGAAAAAAGGCGTCATGTAGACCAGCGCCGTATACGCGCCATAGACGGCATAGGCGTCTTTATCGCCGTACCGCAGAAAACCTTTCATCATGTAGAACACGAGCAAGGCCCGCATGCCGTAGTAGGAGAAGCGTTCCCACATCTCGGCGAAGAAGAGCGTGAACAGCCCGGCCGGATGGCCGAAGACCATCGGCGACTGCACCCATTTCTGATGGAGGGAGTCGGCGTCGCCGGCTGCCCTGGGAGAGATGCTGGAATCGGTGCGGGGCGAGGAATAAGGGTTGTTGTCGGGCTGCGGCGGTTGGGCCATGAAACGCGTCGTGGGGCTCGGATGACGACAGAATAAAGTCGGAACCGGTTGATTTTACTCGACCTGCGTCGCTGGAAAAAGGCCACCGCCGAAACCTGCGAGCGATCGCGGGGTTTAATGCGGATTGGCAGTTATCGATGTTTCAAGGAGCCCTGACCATGTCTCGACTGACCCGTCGCCGTTTCGTCCAACTTGCCGCCGCCGGACTGGGAGCCACCGCGGCCAGCGGTATTCACGCCGATTTCGTGATTGCCGGCACCAAATCATCCCGCCGAGTCCTGGGGGCCAACGATACGATCCGCGTAGCGGTGGCCGGAATCCACGGTCGGGGCGGGTCGCATATCGGCGAGTATGCCAGCATGAAGGGCGTGGAAATCGCCTACCTGGTCGATCCCGACAGCACGCTCTTCGCGGGGCGGTTAAAAAGCATCGAGAAACTCACCGGCCACAAGCCCAAGTGCGTACAAGACCTCCGCAAGGCCCTGGAAGACCAGCAGCTCGACGCCGTTTCCATCGCCAGCCCCAACCATTGGCACTCGTTGCTGACGATTTGGGGCTGCCAGGCGGGCAAACACGTCTACGTCGAGAAGCCTTGCAGCCATACGATCTTCGAAGGCCGCAAGTGCGTGGAAGCGGCGGAAAAATACGGCGTCGTCGTCCAGCATGGCACCCAACAACGCAGCGAAAAGCACCGGGCTGCGGAAATGGCCGCCCTCCAGGCGGGCAAGTGGGGCAAATTGCTGGTCAGCAAGGCCTACGTCTGCAAGCCGCGGTGGAGCATCGGTTTCAAGCCCGACGAGCCGGCGCCTGCGACGCTCGACTTCGACCATTGGACCGGCCCGGCCAAGCTGCGGCCGTTCAACCGCAACCTGGTGCATTACAACTGGCACTGGTTCTGGGATTTCGGCAATGGCGAGATCGGCAACCAGGGCGTGCACCAGACTGACGTGGCGCACTGGTCGCTGGGACCCGCGGCCACGCTGCCCACCCGTGTGTGGAGCCTCGGCGGCCGCTTGGGGTTCGAGGACCAGGGTCAGACGCCCAACATGCAACTGGCCGTCTACGAGTTCGGCGACATGACCGTGGTGGTCGAGGTTCGCGGCCTGGTGGAAAAGGGCAAGAAGAGTAAAGGCGAGGCCGACTTTCCCTCGAAGGTCTCCAACGAGTTCTACACGTCTGAAGGCCTGGTGCGCGACGGCAAGTTCTTTCCCAAGCAAGGCGGCAAGGAGCACGACGTCGCGGTCGAACCGATCCACGTCACGCCGGGCGGGGCGTTCGGCAGCTTCATCGCCTGCGTCCGCAACCACGCGCCCAAGGCGGTCAACGCCCCGATCCTCGACGGTCATTACGCGGCCGCTCTCTGCCACCTAGGCAACATTTCTTACCGCCTGGGCAAGCAGGTCCCCTTCAGCCAGGAACCGGACGGCATGAGCAATCCGCAGGTTGCCGAGTCGTTTGAGATGATCAAGCGGAATCTCAAGGGCGTGGGCGTGAGTCTGGACAAGACGACCTACCGCATGGGCCGCACGCTGAAGATCGACCCCAAGGCCGAGCGATTCATCGGCGATCCCGAGGCCGACAAGCTGCTGACCCAGGAGTACCGGGCACCGTACGTGGTGCCGGAGAAGGTGTAGGGCATGCCACCCGCTGCGTTACCGCCAGATCTGCCGCACCGCCTCGACCAACTGCTGGTAATGCCCCGGCTCGTTGTAGGCCTGCGCCGAGACCCGCAACACGACCCGCGGGACCGCCGGGAAGAAATATACCGGCACCTCGATGCCAAACTGCTCGAACAGCTCCTGATTCAGTGGGTGCTGATCGAGAAGTCCTTCCGGCGGATCCCGATCGTCGCCCAACTCGACGGCAGCCATCGATCCGAGCATCTCCGGCGGGCACAACGGCCGGGCGCCAAGTTCTTGCACGAGCAAGGACTGCGCGGCCATGGCATAGCGGTGGTTCCGCTGCGCCAGGGCATTCAGCCCGCCGGGAAGAATGCCTTCCAGAAAATCAATGGCCGCGCCCACGCAGAACCAGGCCGTCGGGTCGCTCGTGCCCGGCCAGTCGAAAAGGTCCTGAAAGCGGCTGTAGCCTGGCCGCGGCCGGTTGTAGCCGTGGCTGACGACCGGCGGAAAGATCTCCTCCTGGCGAGCGCGCTCGACATACAGAAACCCGGCTCCTCGCGGTGCGCAGAGCCACTTGTGGCAATTCGCCGCGTAGTAGGTCGGGCCGATCCGCCGCAAGTCGAGTGGCAGCATGCCGGGCGCATGGGCGCCGTCGATCAAGGTTTCAATCCCCTGCTGATGCAGCCGCCGCACCAATTGTTCGACGGGAAAGATACAGGCCGACGCGCTGCTGATGTGATCGAACAGCGCTATCCTCGTCCGCGGCGTAACGTGCGACATGACAACGTCGACGATCTGCTGCGGCGATTCGACGGGAGAGGGGATTTCGGCAACGACCAAGGTTGCTTGGCTCTGCCGGGCGACGAACCGTGCGACGTTGTTGCAGGCGTTGTAGCCGTGGGCAGTTATGAGGATCTCGTCGCCGCTGCGGAAACGCAGCGATCGGAGGACGCTGTTCACGCCTGCCGTTACGTTGGGAATGAAGACCAGGTCCTGCGGATCGGCGGCAACGGTCTCGGCGAGCCGCCGCCGCGCGGCGTCGAGCAGTTCGGGCATCCGCCGCGCAAAGAACTGCACGGGCCGCGATTCCAGCTCACAGCCCAGCTCGCGCTGCCGCTGGAGCACCGGGCGCGGGCAGGCGCCGAACGATCCGTGGTTGAGCATCGTGACCGCTGGATCCAGTGCCCAGGCCGCCGCGGCTTGAGGAAGTCCTGGGTCGGGGAAGGCGGTACTGGGCATGCAAATCTAGCGTTTGAAAATCAGGCGCTGCGCCGCCTTTGATCAGGTCGTCGGGCCGGGGAAGCGGGTTGCCGCGGTAATATTCGCGGCGAACGGTGTTGCCATAGAAGTGGAAGGGTCGGTTGGGACGCTCGACCATGGGCGTTGATTCGATGCGCTGCTTCAACTCGCCACGCGCCACGACGATGCCCAGCCAACCCGGCTCGTCGCCGGCCGCCGAAGCCATGTTGGGGACCGCAATCAACAAACCAGTACCAAGTATAAACGTTGCCAGGCTAATCCGCAACATGCCTAACGCCTCCTGATCTGGAAAACTCCGTATATTGATCCTCATTTCCTAGGTTTCGGTCTTTGCGTCACGGGTCTTCAGCGGTCCAAGCCGTCCGGCGGCGACACGGAAAAATCGCGGCGGCACAAATCCCCCCAGGCTGCATAAACGGAACGCAGGTTGGCATGCCTGCGCACCTTCGAAGGTGCGCAGGCATGAGCACGAATTATTCGTCTACTTTTCCCGACCGCGGATCACGTTCCAGGCGAGTCCGACTTTTTCCATGGCGAGGATTGCCAGATAGGTCACGTCGACTTCCCACCAACGGTGGCCGTGCGCGGCGCGGCCCGGGAAGGCGTGGTGGTTGTTGTGCCATCCTTCGCCGAAGGCCAGCAGACCGACCCACCAGAGATTGCGGCTGTTGTCGGTGGTTTCGTAGTTGCGGTAGCCCCAGATGTGCGAGGCCGAATTGACCAGCCAGGTGATGTGCAGCACGTAAACCAGCCGCAGGAACATGCCCCAGACCAGCAGGGAAATACCGGTCCGCAGATCCCAGCAGAACCAACCGGCGCCGAGCAGAATTACTCCCATCGCGAAGTGCCAGAGCAGGAACGTCTTGTCGAGCAAGCGGAAGAACGGATCCTTGAGCACGTCTTTACCATAGGTCTGTTGCATCTGTTGCCATTGCGGATCCTTCGGCCGCGGGAACATCCAAAGGATGTGGCTCCACCAGCCGCCATCGTGCGGCGAGTGCGGGTCGCCTGGCTTGTCACTGAAGCGATGGTGCTGGCGATGCACCGCAACCCAGGTGATCGGGGGTCCTTCTCCGGCCAGCGTTCCCAGCAAACCGAACATGCGGCGGACCCAAGGGAATGTCTGAAAACTGCCATGGGTCAATAGCCGATGGTATCCCAAGCAAACCCCCAGGCTGCCGCTCACCCAGGAAAACGCGCAAAAACGTCAACAGGCCGACCCAAGTGAAACAGAACGGCGCGGCCAGAGCGCCGACGTGCAAAACTACGAACCAGCCGATCACCGGCCAATCGAGTCCGTTGGACCAAACGCGAATCATCTCGCGCTCGGCGGCAAAGTCTTTGCCCGCCGCAGGCGTCGCCGCGGCCCTGCGGATTTCCCCTTCGTTTGCATCGATCGTCAAAGTGTTCGCATCAATCATCGTTTTCACGTTGTCAAGAATTCTTGCCATGACCTTCGTCTCCGTTGTCCCTTCATTAGTGTCTGCTTTCATTGTTAATAATCGATCTTGTGAAGCAAGGACAATCAGGGCCCGCAAACCGGCAGTGCGGCCGGAAACGGGTCGCGGACCGAGCACAAGACCCTACTATTTCCCGGAAAAACGGGGTGTTTTCGCTAGTGCTTGCCGTCGTGTAATAGTTGCGTAATACTTTCCAGCGGTGCCAGCGGCGGGATGAACAGCGTTACGCACGGACCTTGAACCGCCGCTTGAACCCGATAAACTGCGCCGACTTTGTCGCCTGCCTCGACCTTGCCTTTTCCGTGAATATTGCCGTCTGTGCCGACAGTATCAAATCTTGTTGAAGATTCTCACGATATAGGTCGTAACGCGCCGGGTGCGCACGCACGGTGCAGGAGCCAACTGTATGGAATGGACTACAATCCTCGGACTGATCGTGGGCTTCGCCGCCATGAGCGGCGTTTTGGTCCTCGGGAAGACGGGGGCCTCGCTCACTACGTTCATCGACCCGCCGGCCCTGCTCATGGTGTTCGGCGGCGCGGCGGCCGTCACGCTCATCGGCTTTCCGTCGCGACAATTGCAGAACCTCTTTTCCATCCTCCGGAAGCCGTTTCTCAACCGGCTGGAGGAACCCTCCGAACTGATCAACGAGCTGGTGCTGTTGGCGGAATTGGCCAGGAAAGACGGACTGTTGGCCCTGGAGGCCCGCGCCCGGGAAATCCGCAATCCGTTCATTGCCCTGGGGATCCAACTGGCGGTCGACGGCACGCGGCCCGAGGTCGTCGCCGAGATCATGAACAACGAAGTCGAAGCCCGCGCCGCTCGGCACCGCGAGGCGAAGAAGATCGTCGAGTTGGTCGGCCGCTGCGGACCGGCGTTCGGCATGATCGCCACGCTCTTGGGCCTGATCCTCATGCTGGGAAACCTGGAAAACCCCGACACGATCGGTCCCTCGATGGCCATCGCCTTGATCGGCACGCTGTACGGCGCCTTGCTGGCCAACCTGATCTGCATTCCCCTGGGCGAGAAACTGAGCTACTTGAGCCATGAGGAACTGCTGGCCCGGCAGATCGTCATTCGCGGCGTGCTGGCGATCCAGGCGGGCGACAATCCGCGCGTAGTCCGGCAGAAGCTCGACATGTTCCTGCCTCCGCGGCTCCGCGAGCGGCCGTTCAACCAGGTCGATTGATCCCCATGCGACACTTGCCCGAAGAAAAGCCCGAAGGCGCTCCCGGAGTGGATGGTCTCCTACGCCGACATGATCACCATCATCATGTCGTTCTTCGTGGTCATGTTTTCCATTGCCTCCGGCGAGGCGGCCAAGGGCAAGCGGACCCAGCAACAGCAGGCGGCGATCGAATCGTTGCAGTACCGCTTCGGCCCCAAGTGGAAGCCGTTCATGAGTTGGAGCTTGATGCCGGGCAACTCGCTGCTGCCCGGCGGCGGCAAGGGCCTGGGCAGTCCTGCCCTCATGCCGGCCGTGGGCGATCCGGGAGGGACGGTTCGCGTTCTGAAAGTGGAAAAGGCGCGGATCCGCGTGCCGGGACAGGGCGACCAGATCGCCATCGGCGGCATGGTCTATTTTGACCGGGCGACCACGGAGCTTGTCCCCGGGCAAGACGGCTCGCTCCAGAAGATTGCCGACGAACTGGCCGGCAAGCCGCAGCAGGTCGAGATCGTGGCCACGGCCTCGAACCAGCCGCTGCCGCCTGGCTGTTTGTTCCGCGATCGCTGGGAACTCGGCTACGCCCGTTGCCGCCAGACGGCCGAGCTCTTTACCGCGTTGAAGATCGAGCCCGAACGGTTGCGGTTGTCGGTCCTGCCGGCCAACGCCCAGGAGAACAAGGGGGCGCTTTCTTCCGAGGCCGACGTGGCCGTGCGGGTTTATCTCAGCGCCACGCTCCCCGCCGGGAGGTGAGGGACGAAGGCGGAAGGATGAAGGCGGAAGGATGAGGGATAAGAGATGAGAGATAAAGGATGAAGGATGAAAGACGGATGGCCCGCGCCGCGGCTTGGTGAGCGCTGTCGCACCGTTGCCTCATCTCTCATCCTTCCGCCTTCGTTCCTACAGCACCCAGCCGTCGGGCAACGTCGTTCCCTTGGCAAACGACGAAGATGCCGTCGCGGATCATGCCGAAGGGCGTTTCTTCGCTGTTTTCGACGCCGCGGCTGTTGACCGCGCGGACGTTGCAGCCGATGCGGCAGTTCTTGTCGATGATCGCGCCTTCGATGTGCGATCCGGCGCCGACGCCCAGCGGCGCGATGCCCGCGGCCGCGTCGGCCGCGATTTCGTGCGGCAACTCGTAGAAGTCGTTGCCCATCAGGATCGAATTGCGGATCGTCGCATTGCGGCCGATCACGCAGCGCAGGCCGATGATGCTGTTCTCGACCACGGCGCCTTCCTCGATGCGGCAGCCGTCGGCCACCAGGCTGCCGCGGATCGTCGCCCGGTCGATCCGCGACGGCGGCAGGAACCGCGCCCTGCGTGTAAATCGGGGCGCCGGGCACGCGAGAGATCGAACGCCGGGCTCGGGTCGGCCAACTGCAGGTTCGCCTCGAAGAACGACTTGATCGTGCCGATGTCCTCCCAGTAGCCGTCGAACAGATGGCACTGCACGCGGTGCGTCCGCATCGAGGCCGGAAAGACCTCCTTGCCGAAATCGCGATAGGCGCGTCTTTTCCAGGGCGTCGACCAGCGTCTTGCGGTTGAACAGATAGATGCCCATGCTCGCCAGGCAGTCGCGGCCCTGGCTTGCGACGCCCTGGGCGTCGATCCAGGCCGGATCGGTCCGCACGAGATCGAGTTCCTGCTGGGTCTTCGGCTTCTCCAGGAAGCCGACCACCCGGCCCGTGTCGTCCACCCGCATGATGCCCATCGCCGAGGCCTGGCTGCTGTCGATCGGCAGGGCGGAGATCGTCACGTCGGCCTTGTTCTCCTGGTGCGTCTTGAGCATCTCGCGGAAATTCATGCGATAGAGCTGGTCGCCCGAGAGGATCAGCACGTAGTCGATGCCCGGCTGCTCGATGTTCCGCAGGTTCTGCCGCACGGCGTCGGCGGTGCCCTGATACCAGTTGGCGTTGTCCTGCGTCTGCTGGGCGGCGAGGATTTCGACGAAGCCGCGGTCGAAGGCGTCGAAGATATAGGTGCTGCGGATGTGCTGGTGCAGGCTGGCGGAATTGAACTGCGTCAGCACGTAGATGCGGTTCAGGCCGCTGTTGATGCAGTTGGAGATGGGGATGTCGATGAGCCGATACTTCCCGGCCACGGGAACGGCCGGCTTGGAGCGGACCTTGGTCAAGGGGTAAAGCCGCGTACCCTGCCCGCCGCCCAACACCAAAGCAATCACGTTTCTCATATCGGTTCCCCTGAATTTCCCCTTATTCTAACCAGTACGAACCAAGGCGCGTAGGGTGGGACCAGCGACGGGGCATCTGCGCGGGTCGGCGAGCACCGGCCCACCATGATTTGACATTGAACGGGAAGGGTGGGCCGGCACTCGCCGACCCGCGACCCGCAGGCCAGTACTCCAGATGCCCCGTCGCTGGTCTCACCCTGCGTCAGAGTAGTACAATGAGCGGAAGGTGAGGATTGATCCGTGTTCGACGTCCAACAAGCTATCTCCGCTCCGATTCGCTGGCTTTTCGAGGCCGTGGCGATCGGATCGCTGCTGCTTGTACCGCTGGTGGTCTACTTGGGGGCAAATCGAGCGGGCCTCGTCTTTCTGGCCGCTGCCGCTGCCGTGGCCCTGCTCCTCGTCGTACCCACTCTTCTGGCTGTAATGACCTTCTACCGACGGCCGGCCACGCGGGCCGCAGCCCCGGTTTGGGGCATGGCACTGAATAGCGCCGCATTGGTGATCGTCTGTTTGCTGCTTCGCCAGACCGTCGGCATTGGTCGGACTTCGCTGCTCGCGGCATGGCTGACCTGGACCCTCGCTCTGCTCGTGGCCGCTTGGCGCCCCGGAGAATCGCTTGCCCGACTGGCCGAGTGGGCGCGAGGCTACGGATCTGCTGCGGCGATCGGGCTGGCGGCGAGCCTGGTCGGCGTCCTTCTCATGTTTCCCGAGCAATTCCAACAGTGCTTTAACGAAGACGGGACCGAGACCTACGAACTAGCCCAAAGCCTGCACGACCACTTTCTCCCCTATCGCGAGTTGGAAACCTGGGATCCGATCCCCGGTGGGCGGATGGGAACCGTCGTCGTCAATCCTTCATTGATCAACTCTTATTGGACGCTCGGGCTGTTGATGCTTATCGACCAGCGTGAGACGGCCACGCGGCTGTCTTTCTGGATCTGGTCGCTGGGCGGGTTCCTCGTCGCGGTGCGGCTCGCCCGGCCGCAGGGCAGACGCTTTTGGGCCGCGCTGCCACTAGCGGCCCTGATGTTGTTGGCGGCCGTACACTTTACCTTTTATGTCGGCTACGATCGTTACATGTCGGATATCGGCAACCCGGGCGTGACGGATGCCCTGTGTACGATGTTCTTGCTGATGAGCTATGACAGCCTCGCCCGCGGTACACGCTGGGCCTGGGCCGCATCGATCCTGATGGCCGCGCTAGTGCTTTATGCGGGGCCGGTGATGTTCGTGCTCAACGTGGGGGCGATGGTACTATGGCAGCCGATTCCCCGCCGGCAAACGCTCCGTTGGGCGACGACTGCCGGCGGTCTGCTGTTGACGACAGCCGTCCTTTACACAGCCTGGGGCTGGCACGACGACTCGCTCCGCTACTGGATCGACACGCTCGATCAAGAGTACGTGAACCACTACCTGGCCCAGCAGTTCGCCAACGGCCAACTCGTTCACGTTTCCCGCTGGATTTCCGCGCCGCTCTTTTTGGGATATTTCGTGCTTGGAGCCGGCGGGATTACGGCCGTGGGAATCGTCGCGGCGCTCCGCCGCGATGCCTGGCAGAGGACTGTGGCCACGGTTACGCTGCTCTACCTGGCGATCGTGCTGGGTTCGGGCTTCAAGAATTTGCACTGGCTGGCGCCCCTCTGGCCGGTCCCGCTGATTCTGTTCCTGCGGGCAAGAAATGGCAACGAATCGATGGATCTTGTAGGGTGCGCGAAGCACGGGCACGCAGCGGGGACGGTGCGTTGCGCGAACCAGGTCAACACTAGCGGAGAGTATCCCGATGGTTCAGCGCCGTGCGAAACGCACCATGGTGCTGCCGATTCGCTTCGCGCACTGTACGTCAGCCATATCCGGCGATCGCTGGTTGCGACGGCGTCGATTCTCATCTGTATCGGCGTCTCCTGGCCAAGGCAGCGCGCTTGTTTCACGCTCAACCGCGAACTCGGACGACAAACCACGATCTTGACCGACCGCTATCTCTCGGCCGCCACCTGGGCCCGCCTGCGACGCGTGCTTCGCGATGGGCGCCAGATGGGCTGGAACTGTGATGCCTGGACATGGGTAATCTACTCGGAGGTGACATCACGGCCGCTCGAATTGCGACCGTTAGTGCTGACTGACGACACAGTCCCCTCCTCCGGATATTCGCTGCTCGCCTCGCGGCCGGTCGAGGGCACGGCCATCGTCGCGCGGCTCTTTTGCCGTAGCAAGCAGGTCGAACAGTGGCTGAAAACGGCCTCGTCGTCGGAGCCCGTCGATCGTTATCCCTGGGTTTACCAGCCGCTGGCCACGGGGGACTACTCACCGCACGACAACCGCATTGAAGACGTGCAACGATTGGGTTGGTAGGACGTGGCAAAATGTTGATGGAATGTTGGTGCTAACCAATTTCTTACAGAAAGCTTGCGCAGGGCTAACAGGCGGACGTGATAATTAGAGATAAGTAAGGGCCGCCGGCTCATAGCGTTTCGTACCATCTAAACCCCTCCATTGGAGAAACGATGCATTCTCCGCGGACGATTCCAGGAAGGACACTAGCTATGCATGATGCACGCGTCTCGAAGTGTGATCTCCACGTTCACAGCAAGTATTCCGATCGACCCAGCGAATGGTTCCTCCGTCGCATGGGCACTCCCGAATCGTTCGTCGAACCCCAAGAAGTCTATCGCAACGCGCGGCAGAAGGGGATGGACTTCGTGACCATCTCCGACCACAACTGCATTCGCGGCGCATTGGAGATCGCCCACCTGCCCGGCACGTTCATCTCCAATGAAGTCACGACCTACTTTCCGGAGAACGGCAGCAAGGTCCACATCCTTGTCGCCGGCATCAACGAAGAGCAGTTCCACATGATCCAGGAACTGCGGGCGGATATTTACCGCCTGCACGAATACCTGATGGGTGAGGACATCATCTGCTCGGTGGCCCACGTGCTCTTCCGGGTCAACGGGCGGTTGACCATCGACCAGTTCGAACGGTTGCTCTTGCTCTTTCCGCGATTCGAGCTGATCAACGGATCGCGCGACCGCCGCGCCGCGGACCTGTTGGAGGCCATCCTTGGCAATCTTACGCCCGAGATGATCGCTGCCATGTCCGACCGGCAGGGGCTCGATCCGTACGGGCCGCAGCCCTGGAAAAAAGTCGTGACCGCCGGCAGTGACGATCATAGCGGGGCCTACACGGCCACGGCCTTTACGCAGACGCCGCTGGCCTCCGGTGTTGACGAATACCTGGCCTACTTGCGTCGCGGCGAGCACGACGCCGACGGCGCTTGCGGCGGCAGCGTGCTGATGGGCCACGCCTTCTACCACATCGCTTACAGTTACTACCAGGACCGCTTCGTCCGCGGCAACAAGGGCGGCAAGCCGACGCTGGTGGGCCAGCTCTTCGAGCGGTTGCTGAAAGCGCCGACCGAGGAAAGTTCCGGCTGGAGCCTGAAGGGGCTCGCCACGCGGTTCTTCGTGTCGCGGAAATTGAGCAAGCTCAGCGAAACGGAGCAGCAATTGGTAGCCGACTTCCGCCGCTTGTTTGCCGAACAGCACGAACAGCACACGGCCCAGCCGCTCATGGACGACCGCCGCACGTTCCGCATCGCCTGTCACATCAGCCACATGCTGGGCTACAATTTCCTCCAGCGCCTGATCGAGTTTGCGCGGCAGGGCAAGCTGCTGGAAAGTCTGCAGACGGTCGCCTCGCTGGCCCCGGTGGCCCTGAGCATGGCGCCCTACCTGGCGGCCTTCAACACGCAGCATAAAGACGAACCGTTTCACAAGGCGATCGCGGCCAACTTCCTCGCAGCGGCCCACCTCCGCCGCGCCAGCGACCACAAGGCCTGGATCACCGACACCTTCGCCGAAGTCAACGGCGTGAGCCGCACCATCCAAGTCCTGGCCCAGACCGCCCGCAAGACCGGGCGGAACCTGGTCGTGCTCACCAGCATCGACAAGACGCCGGAGACCAAGGCCGATCTGAAGAACTTCCAGCCGGTGGGGACCTTCCCCATGCCGGAGTACGAATCGCAGACGCTCGCCTTTCCGCCGTTCCTGGAAATCTTCGAGTACATCGAGCGGCACCGCTTCAACGAACTGATCATCTCCACGCCCGGCCCCATGGGCTTGACCGGCCTGGCCGCCGCCCGCCTGCTGGGCCTGCGGACCACGGGCATCTATCACACCGACTTCGTGCAGTACGTTCGTCACCTGACCCAGGACGACGACCTGGCCGACCTGACCTGGCAGTATATGCGCTGGTTCTACGACCAGTGTACCGCGGTCCTGGTGCCCACGGAGACCTACCGCCGGCAACTCATCGACAACGGTTTCGAGCCTTCCAAGCTGGGCGTCATGGCCCGCGGCGTCGATACCTTGCTCTTTCATCCTTCGCGGGCCATGCCGACGTTCTTCGACCGGTACGGCCAGGCGAACCGTTTTCACTTCCTGTACGTAGGACGAATATCGAAAGAGAAGAACGTGGACGCCCTGATCGCCGCCTTGGACGAAGTTCTCCGCCGCGGCTACCAGGCGAGCCTGACCTTCGTGGGCGACGGACCGCACCGGCAGCAATTGGCGTCGCGCTGCAAGGATCGGCCCATTGCCTTTGCCGGCCTGCTGGAAGGCGAAGAGCTGGCCCAGGCCTATGCTAGCGGTGATTGTATGGTCTTCCCCTCGACGACGGACACCTTTGGCAACGTGGTCTTGGAGGCCCACGCCTCCGGGCTGCCGGTCATCGTGACCGACCAGGGAGGTCCGGCGGAAATCGTCAAGCGGCACGATTCGGGGATCGTCGTCGATCTGTCGCGGCCGCAGGCCCTGGCTGACGCGATGGAGAAGATCATCCTCGACGGCGATCTCCGCCGTGAATTGCGCAACCGGGGACTGCGCAACGCGGCCGAGAGCAAGTGGGAAAACGTGCTGGAGGAATTCTGGAGCCGCGACGAAGGCGACTCCGGTGAAACGGACTTGGAAACCTATCGTTCGCTCGATGCCCGCAACGCACCCGGCGTGATCGCCATGGAAGTGGCCTGATCGCCATCGAGTGGCACGTCCCTCAGCTTGCCAAGGGCGCGTGGTCGCGGTTGGGCATCGGGCATGGCAAGAACCGTATGGCGTCATTGATGAAGATGACGGAAAGGAGGCCCTGATGTCCCTGAGACCTTCGCGAATCCATCGCATCCGCAAGCCGGCTGCTTGGCGCGAGCAGTTCGGGCTGGAGAATGATGCGTGCCCCAGCGAGCTTCCGCGACTGCCGGTGCGTGACGAAGACGACGAGGCCGAGGACGGTTCGGGCGACTGGCCCGGCGGACGGGATGATGCGGCACACGCCGTTGACACCGCTTCGTCGGCCCGGCCGGGCGGGGCTGCCGGCGACCACGAGGTCCCCGTGAAACTCCGCCACTTGAAAGTCGCCGCCGAGCGCGGGCACTTGGAGGCGATGTATCTTCTGGCCCAGGAGTGCGACGATCGGGTCGCGCGGATTCATTGGCTGACGATGGCCGCCGAGCGCGGCCACGTGCCCGCCATGCACGACTTGGGCTTGGCGTCAGTCGCCTTGCACGAGCGTCGCCGCTGGCTGCTCCGCGCCGCCCAACACGGCTGGGCCGAGGCCATGGCCGAACTGGGCGACGTGGAGTGCTCGTAAGAGGCTACTTCAAAATCGGGCACGCAGGCTGGAAGCCTACGCTACATGCCCGATTTGGAAATAGCCTCTAAGGCGTTACTTCTCTTTCTGCCCCACGAACGTATAGTACGGCACGCGGATCAACGGAATGTAGGGCACCTTCGCCCGCTTCTCTTCCAAGCGCAGCGTGCGGAAGTTCCGCTGCAAATAGGGAATGTGGTCCGGCGACAAGAAAACATTGTCCGAGCCGAACCAGGCGGGCCAGAAAGTCCGCGTACACCAGGAATGCCGGGCACGGCCGTCGGCCGGATACTTCCGGGCGACGAAGAAGTCGGTCACGCCGACCGTCCCGCCCGGCCGCAACATTGACAGGGCGTTGTCGATCGCGGCAAACCAATCGGGGATCATCGTCAGCGAGTAGGAAAAAGTCACGACGTCGGCGGGACCGTCGCCGGGCCGGAAAGTCGTCGCGTCGTCGGCGACCGCCTCGACGTTCTTCCACCCGCGGGCCTCGCACCGCTTCCGCGCGACAGCCAGCAGCGAGTCGCACAAATCGACCAGGTAGACTTTCCGTGCCTTGTGCAACTCGGCGCTGATCGGCTCCAGGTTCGCCCCCGTGCCTCCGCCGAGATCCACCCATACGCCGCCTTCCGGCACGGGGATCGATTGGTACATGGCTTCGCGGCCCTGCAGCAGCCGGCGGCGGAAATCGTCGTAGGCCTCGGCCTGGCCGGAGTAAAACGACTCCAGCCGCGCGGCATGGTCCTGGCCCCGGACCGGCTTGGCCACGATGTGGTAAAGAACCCGTAAATCGGAAAGCAGTGACATAGGGGTGGAAATCCGAAATCCGAATTTCGAAATCCTAAACAAATTCAAGTCTAAAAAACGAATGTCCCAAACTCGTCTCAAGAATTCCTTCTTCGAATTTCTGATTTGTTTCGGATTTCGATATTCGGATTTCGGATTTCCTTTCTGCTATGCGGCCAAATCGGCAATGTGGAAGCTGCCGTAGGTATGTACGCGGCATTGGGGATGAAGCTGGTCGGCCAAGGCGCGATCGTAGGTCAGCACTTCGCCGACACGGCGCGACATGCCGTCCACCACGATCTCGGTCTGATCGACGAACTCGGTCCGCAGGCCGGCGCTGCGCCAGAGGATTCGCGCGCCGGCGCCGCCCGGCGGATGATCCATTGCCACTCCTGGGCCAACAGCGGCAACCGCCGCGTCGAAAGCCAGTCCATGTGATCCAGGAGCACGAAACGCGAAATCGGCCGCGAGTCGTTTGTCAAGAATCCTTCCACCGAATCGGTGTGCGTCTGGACGCGATCGACCAGGCCGTCGCGGAGCTTCTGGAAGTTCTCGGGCTTGAGGTATTCCGGACAACACGCCGGCGTATAGCGGCCCGTCATGTAGACCCGCCAGAAATAGTTGTCGCTCAGCGGCAGCCGGGCGAAAACCGCCTCGACGCAGTCCTGGACGAACCGGCCGATTCCGCCCGGATATTGCGTCTCGATCTGGTGCCGCTGGGCCCGCGGAACCCCTAACAGCGAGAGGATCGAATCGCGGCGCATGGCAAACCGCATCGACTTGGACCAGAATCGCTCGCGGAGGTGCCGATCGTAGATCTCCTGCTGCTGGGCGACGGTTGCGCATTGCAGCAAGTCGTTGACCTGCGACCGCAACTTGGCCACGCGGTTGATATACAGGTTGATCAACATGGCAAACGTGCCGCATGTGCCCCGGAAATAGAACGGCCGGCGGTTGTGCGGATCGAAGAAATTGATCCAACGGTCCCAGTAGCAGCGCGGCCACTCGGACAGCGCGGGCCGCAATTTGTCCTCGTAGATCTTCTTCGCACCGGGCAGACGCCCATTGCCGAACATGGCGAAGAAGTCCTCGTACTGCAGATTGCGGATGCCGGCCAGTTTCAGGTCCAGCAGGGCGTTCTGCCGCGGATTCATGTCGACGGCCACGACTTGCTTCGGACCGGCCAAGGCATAATCCAACGCATTACAGCCGGCGGAAGTGATCACCAGGATCGTGTCGTCGGCCGTGAGTTTCAGTGCCTGGCGATCCAACCGGGGATCTTCCCAACAGGTGTTGTAGACCAGATTGTGGCCGTGGACCAGCTTGAAGAACTGCCCACCGGCCCATTCGCTAATCGACATGAGATTTCTCCCTGCGCGATCTTCGCAAAACGGAATCTACTCCGTCAAGCATACTATCCGCGACGATACGAAGTCTATTTACCTAGGCTCCGGCCCTTCGGGCTTATAACGCAGACCTTAAAGCCCTTGTTTTACGGCGTTTGTGTTATCTCGTCAATCGCTCTTTCAGGAACTTCGCGGGACATTCCCCATTCTCTGGGGGGGTATCCAGCCTCGCACGAATGATTTCGGTAGAATTGTGTCCAAATTGCGGCGTGTCCGCATTGTACAGCAACGTAACTACTCCCAGAAAGGTGGTGACTAGCAGTCGGTTTGCCAGTAAAATCGTCAGATTAATCCCACACGAAAGTTTCTCGACCTGTTGCCCCACCTATGCCGCGTCTTGCTTGTCTGTTGTCGATGATTGCCCTCGTCCTTGGTCCCGTCCGCCCGTCCGCAGGCGACCCTCCCGCCGATCCCCTTGCCGCCTACAACTACATCCTCGGCGTGCAGACCATCAACCCGAGTTACCAGTTCACCCGACAGACCCGACTGGTCGAGACGGCCGAGGCCATCCAAGCCATGGGCGCGACGGTGATCAAGTTCGAAATGTTGCGGAGCTACCCGCGAGACCTCGCGGCCGACGCGCAGGCGAATCCGAAAATCCACTCGCTCACGGAACTGGCCCGCGATGAGCCTTCATTCCATCGCGTGCTGGACATGCCTTTTTCCCGCTTCGTGCTCTGGGCGCACAGTTTCACCTGCGACGTTGGTTTCCGCGAGGGTTTTCCCAAGCCGCAGCAGGAAAAGGAATATCGCGAGATCTACGACTTCACGCGTTACCTGCTCATGACCTACGGCGGCAGCGGCAAGACATTCTTCCTCGGCCACTGGGAAGGCGATGGCTTGCTTCGCCACAGCGTCAAGCGAGAGGATGACGCGCGGGCGACGCCCAAGGCCATTCAGGGAATGATCGATTGGCTCAACTGCCGACAGCGGGCGATCGACGATGCCAAGCGCGACACGCCGCACAAGGGCGTCGAGGTCTGGCATTACACCGAAGTCAACCACGTGCAGTTGGCTATCGAAGGCCGCAAGGCGGTGGCCAACATGGTCCTGCCGCACGTGCCGGTCGATTTCGTCTCCTATTCCAGCTACGACACCCAGGAGGACCCCCAGCGGCTCAAGGCGGCGTTGGATTTCATCCAGTCGAAGCTGACCCCCAAGCCGGGCATTGCCGGCCGGCGGGTGTTCATCGGCGAATATGGCTTTCCGGCCGACCGCTTCTTGCCGGCAAAGCAGGCGGAAATGTCGCGCCGCGTGATCCTGGCCGCCTTGCAATGGGGCTGCCCCATGGTGCTCTACTGGGAGTTCTACAACAACGAGGTCGATCCCCAGGGACGGCAACGAGGTTTCTGGATGATCGACGACCACGGCGTCAACCAGCCGATCTATGAGACCCACCGCCGGTATTACCAGAAGGCACGGGCGTTCGTCGCAGAAGAGATCCGCAGCAACGGCCGTCCGCCGGACGAAGAACAGTTTCGGCGGAAGGCGGTCGAGTGGTTGGAGTAGGATGGTAGCCGTAGGTTTGGCACCCTACTTCGATCGCCTTCCCGAATCGCGCGATCCATTGCCGACGCTCGGCTTGGCAGTCATGAGGCGGAAATTTTCGGCCCCCAGCAGTTCCTCCACGCGGCCGCGCATCTCCGGGTTGTTGGCGATGCGGAACGTGTCGCAGCGGCAGGAGATCTTCCGCCCGTCGGCAAGCCACAGCCAGAGTTCCAGCGGACATTCGCCGGGGTAGCCGCGGAGAATCTCGTACAGCATCTCGAGTTTCTTCAGGCCGTGCGACTCCTCGATCACGCGGACGAGGATGCCGCGGGTATAGCGTGCTTCGAGATCGCCGATGGGAATGACTTCATTGATGATCAGATTGGCCTCTTCGCTGCCCGCCCGCTTGTCGATCGCGCCGCGGAGGACGCAGATCGTATCGGGCTGGATCAGCTCGCCGAATTGGGCGAACTGTTCCGGCCAGCAGATGCAGCGCATCATGCCCGCCGTATCTTCGAGGTCGAACATGGCATAGCGGCTCGGGGCGCCCGGTTTGGGGTTCTTGACGTGCGCATGCTTGATGGCGGCGATCATGCCGCCGATCATGACCTCGGTGCGGTGCTTCAAGGCGGCCGCTTCGACGGTCGCGTGCGAGCAATAGGCCCGCAGCTTGTTGGCGTACTCGGCCAACGGATGGCTCGACAGGTAGAAGCCCAGCACTTCCTTCTCCTTGGCCAGCCGGTCTTTCTGCTCCCACTCGGGCACGACGGGCAGGTCCTTGATGACCGCTTCCACCGTCTCCTCTTCCTCGTCGTCGAACAGTCCCTTTTGCCCGCTGCGGCGGTCGGAGGCCGCCGCGGCCCCGGCCTGCAGGCCGCGATCGATGGCGGCGAACCATTGCGAGCGCCGCCCGCCCAGCGAATCGAAGGCCCCGGCCTTGACCAGCGACTCGATAGCCGTGCGATTGACCTGGCCCGGGTCGAGCCGTTGGCAGAAATCGAAGAGGCTGCGATAGGGCCCGCCCGGGGCGCCCGCTTGCGCGTGGCGGGCCTTGACGATCGCGGCCGAGGCGGCGCCGCCGCAGCCTTTGATGGCCGACAGGGCGTAGAAGATCTTGCCGTCGCCCACGGCGAACTCGACGTCCGAGCGGTTGACGTCCGGCGCCGCGACCTCTATGCCCATGCGATGGCAGTCTTCGATGTGCTCGACCAGCGCGTCCTTCTTCTTGAAGTTGCGGCCCGGAATGTCGCTGGAAAGCAAGGCCGCCATGAACTCGACCTTGTAATGGGCCTTGAGGTAGGCCGTCATGTAAGCAATTAGCGCATACGCCGTGCTGTGAGATTTGTTGAATCCGTAGCCCGCGAACTTTTCGATCAGTCC
>CAWAAL010000037.1:0-159088 GCA_963779975.1 uncultured Planctomycetia bacterium
CATGCGGTAGCAAAAGCCGATGTCGTCGCGGGCCGTGGAAGTGGTGAGGACCACGATCGGGATGCTCCGCAAGCGGGCATCGGCCTTCAGTTCGCTGAGGGCCTCGCGGCCGTCTTTTCGCGG
Source organism: uncultured Planctomycetia bacterium (assembly GCA_963779975.1). GTDB lineage: Bacteria > Planctomycetota > Planctomycetia > Pirellulales > Thermoguttaceae > JANXQG01. The sequence goes on from CAWAAL010000037.1 coordinate 124, forward strand.
CATCTTCAGGTCCAACAAGATCAGGTCGGGGCGGGGGACTTCGGGCGGCGGCTGGTACTCGCCCCGCCTGCGCAGGTAGTCCAGCAACTGCTGGCCGTCGCGGACGATCCGCAGGTCGTGCGGCTGCTTCGACTCGCGCAAGGCATCCTGAACGAGGAGGCAGTCGTCGGGGTCGTCGTCGGCCATGAGGATCGTGCAAGGCCCGGTTTGTTTCGCCATCACGGAGCCTCGTTGCGTTTCTTTTTCGCCTGGGCCACCGGCAGCAACACCTCGAAAGTCGAGCCCTTGCCGGGCGTGCCCTGGGCCGAAATCTGGCCGCCGTGATACTCGACGATCCGCCGGCAGATAGCCAGCCCGATGCCCGTCCCTTCATACACGTCGCGGGGATGCAGCCGCTGGAAAATGCCGAAGATCCGTTCGGCATATTGCTGGTCGAAGCCGATGCCGTTGTCCTCGACGGTGATGCGGCACTTCTCCTGGGTCAGCGATTTCCGCGACTGGCGCTGCTCGCGCGGCAGGACGTAGTGGGCCTCGATCTTCACGACCGGAGGCTCCTCGGGGCGGTGGAACTTCAGGGCGTTGGCGATCAGGTTTTGCAGCAGCATGCGGATTTGCAGCGGTTCGGCCTGGATCGTCGGCAGTTTGCCCACCTCCACCTGCCCATTTACGCGTTCGATCTGCGCCTCCAGGTCGCCCACCACCTGCGCGACGATCTCGCCCAGATCGACCTGGACGAAATCGCGGGCCTTGCGGGTGACGCGGGAAAGCGTCAACAGGCCCTCGATCAATTCCTGCATCCGCGCGGCGGCGCTCTGCATCCGGCTGACGCACTCCTGCGCCGTTTCATCCAAGAGGTCCTGGCACTTCACTTCCAGCCGGTCGCCGAATGCCCGGATCTTGCGCAGCGGCTCCTGCAGGTCGTGCGAGGCCACGTAGGCGAATTGTTCCAGATCGCGGTTGGATCGCTCCAGTTCGGCCGCATAGCGGGCCTGCTCTTCTTCGGCCTTCTTGCGGGCGCTGATGTCGCGGACGAAAAAGGTCAGCACCGGCGAGCCGTTGATCTGGCCGATGGTCATGGCCAACTCGGCGTGAAACACGTCGCCGTTGGCCCGCGAGGCGGTCACCTCGACGCGCTTGCCGAGCATCGATCCCTCGCCGGCCTCCAGGTAACGCTCGATGCGACTGCGATGTTCGGCGCTCAGCGAGGGCGGGAAGAGTACGTCGGAAGTCCGCGTGCCGAGGACCTTCTCGCGGGAGTGGCCGAAGGTCTGCTCCGCGGCCCGATTGAACTCGATGATCGCCCCTTCGTGATTGATGGTGATGATCGGATCGAGCGACGATTCGAGAATGGAATTCTTTCGCGCCTGGGCCTCGGAGAGGCTTTCTCGCAGACGATTGGAGGTTTCCGCGTCGCGATGCACGATGGCCAGGCAACTCGACCGCTCGCCCGACGACATTTTCACGCGAAACATGAAGGTGAAGACGCTCGATTCCTGGCCGGTCTTGAGGCTGCGCAGGCGGCTGCGGCCTTCCCATTGGCCGGTCTTGTTCACGCCCGGCACGCCCACGTCGCGGAGTTCTTGCCAGGAGTCGTCGGTATAGAAGTCGTGCAGAGTGACCGCGGCCAGCGGGGCGTCCTCGTCCAGTCCGATCCAGCGCCGGGCGGCCGTATTCAAATAAAACAACTCACCGTGAGTGGTTGCCAGGCAAACGAAATCGGGAACGTTTTCCACCAGCGCACGGAAGACCGTGTCTGAAGTTCCCCCAGGCAGTTCGCTGATTTCGCTCATTTTCGGCAGATCACGGCGTATTCTTCGCCAATGCACTGCTTCGACCGCTGAGCACGTCCAGCCGGGCCTGAACCAGTTGCTTCAGGTCGCCCGTGGCACGCCGAGCAGCCATCTGGTAATAGATCTTGGCCGCGCCGCGTTTGCCGTCGGCTTCGGCCTTTTGCCCGTTGGCGTAATAAGTCTCGGCCTCCTCTGCCCGAACGGCCTGGCGAGCTACGCGTTTGGCGTGCTCAGCCGCCGCATCGCTCACGTCTGCCGCTACGTCCGGTTGGATCCGCCAGTTTCCCGCGAAGTTGGTCGAGTTGCCCTGGGGCGTCCGTCCTGCAACCGCCGCGGGAGTTTCCGGCAACCCGTGAGGGATATCGGGATAGGTCCTCGCGAGGCCGTCGGGGGAAGGCGCGTTGAGCAATGCCTGATCCATGGCGTCGAAGTCGTGGATCTTGGCCGAGGCCCAGAAGCTCGTAGCGCTGCAGTCCTGACCGATGGCGCGGTTCTGAAAACCGGGAAATGGCATCCCCGGCACGCCGAATTCGGAACGGCCGCTCGACACGCGATTGATGCCGCCGAGATAGGCCGCGCCGCCGTCGGGCACCATGACCGTCGTGCTGACGGTGGCGAACGAGAAAGTGGGCAACTGGAGGGTCGGCGCGCTGCGCCGCGGCCTCAAGAGCCACCAGCCACAGACACGTGGCCGACGCAACGGCAAGTGCTGAAACTCGCATCGGAGGCATTCCTTTCGTACTCATCATGCTCCGCGTGATGAAGTTTATTGAAGCCCGACGCGCAAGCGAGGAAATGCGCCAAACACGCGGAAAGCGAATTCCTCGCTTGCGCGTCGGGCTTCAATGTCGATACATGGCCAAATCCTTCCGGCTAACTGGTTTCATCACGCGGAGCGTGATGAGTACCCTATGGTACACAAACACGACCACTGGCCGGGGCAAACCCCCGACCAGTGGCCGTTCTTCAATGACAATCGACTTGCCGCGAACTAGAACGTGTTCTTATACGTGTCCTTGGCATGCTGCTCCCACAGCATCCGCGTTCCTACGGCAAAGTCCTGCAACTCTTCGTGCGTCCACTTAAAGGAGTTGGTAACCCGCGCCTTGTCGACGTGGAAGCAGAGGATCCAAACCTCGTCCTTTTCGTTCTGCGCGGCCACGCACAGCGAACCGTCAGGCCCGAACGACATCAAGCCGCCCTTGTAGAACTTATAGTTCGGAGGCAAGCGGAGGTTCTTGAGGAACTGATCTCCCTCGTAGACCGCGATCTTGTTCGGGGCCTGGGAGGCCGCCCAGCGCAACGAACTGTGATCCGCGGCAACGCCGCCGCTGGCCGGCAGCACGGGCTTATCGCCGCTGGCCGACGCCTGGTCGCCCATGAACTTATGGACGCCCGGAGCGGCATCGCTGCTGAACACGACGCCCTTGTCGTTGGCCACGGCCACCGACATGGTCTGCGAGCTATAGTTCGACGGGAACTTCTGATAGATCTTCGTCTTGTTGCCGCCGATGGTGGTCATCACGAGTTGGTCGGCGATGTCGTCGGCCACGACCATCGTGTTGGAATCACCCGGCATCGAAACCTTGACCGGGTGCGGCAGGGACGGATCCTTCTCAAGGATTGTGGTCTGCTTGCCCGTATCGTCGACTTCGACAATCTTGCCGCCGTCGCGGGGAAGAGTCACCACCAGACCCTTGTCGCGATACATGCTGATGCCGGTCGGGGTTTGGTCGAAATTGGCCTTGCCCATCACCGTGCCATCCCTGCCTTCGAGTTGATAAACCTTGCCTGGGCCAGCGAGGTCGCCGCCGATGCCGTAGACAACCAAGCCGGGGATCTTGTCCAACTTGGGCTCCAGCGGGAGGATCTTCGGATAGGCAACGGTAACAGGCTGGTAGGTTTGCTGATACGGATAGTACCTGTACGGCGTGTAGCCATAGGGCGCGTAATATCCGTACGGGCACGGGCCTCCAGGGCCTCCCGGTCCCGGTCCACATCCCGGTCCCGGTCCAGGTCCCGGTCCAGGTCCCGGTCCCGGTCCCGATCCAGGTCCCGGTCCAGGTCCCGGTCCAGGCCCCGGTCCCGTACCAGGTCCGGGTCCAGGTCCAGGTCCAGGTCCATCGCCAGGGGCCGTGCCGCTGTCTTGGCACGGGCAGGCGGGGCTATCGCCGCCGGGGTCTTGACCCGGTGTAGTATCGCCATCGCCGGAGCCAGGGTCTTGACCCGGTGTAGTATCGCCATCGCCGGACGCCGGGCTGTTGCCGGCAGCCGGGCTATCGCCGGAGGCCGGGCTGTCGCCGGAAGCGGTGCCACCACTATCTTGGCATGGGCAGGCAGGGCTGTCGCCGGAAGCCGCCGGGCTGTCGCCGGAAGCCGCCGGGCTGTCGCCGGAGGCTGGACCGCTGCCATCGCCGGAACCGGTGCCGCTGCCATCGCCGGAGCCAGGACCGCTACCGGTGCCAGAGCCAGGACCGCTACCGGTGCCGCTTCCAGGGCCACTGCTCGGATTAACGCCAACCGTGGCGGCAATCGCACTGCCCGCGTCAGCCGGCGCAGCCACGGTCACGTCGTCGTTGCTTTCGGAATCGGAAGAATTGCCGCTGCCGCTGCCGTTGCCAGTACCGCTACCGCTACCGCTACCAGCACCGCTGCCACTGCCGCTACCGCCGCCGTAACCACTACCACCGCCGCCGGAACCGCCGCTGCCACCGCCATGGTGAGCGTGGTGGTGATGTACGACAATGTTGTCGTCGTCGTAGACGTCGCGAGTGCCATGGTGTACGACCACGTCACGGTCAACGCCAACGTACTCGCGGAGGCCCACGGGACGATCGTCATAGACAACACGCTCGTCGCGAACGACCACGTCACGGGTACCGGTGTAAGTCACGTCGCCGTGGACCACATAATCTCTTCGCGGCTCGACCACGACATCATGCGGAACGTACGTCGGGTGAACAACGTCCTGCCGCACGACGGGCTGTGGGACGTATATCGGTTGCGGAGTTACGACCGCACGGGGCGCGACGACCACCTGGTCGAACAACGGCTCACGATGGCCGAAGCCGTCGAGGTACAAGCCAACCAGGCTTCCCCATTGGCCTTCGAAGATCAGGAGCTTCTTCTCGTCGTTGTAGCCCCAGTTGTCGCCGACCTCGTTGCCGCGCTCGTCGACGATACGGAACTTCTCGCGATTCTGCAGTACGGTCGGATCGTTGAACTGCATTTCAATGTGCAGGTACTTTTGCGGCCCTGCCTCTGCCGCTGCGGCCGGTCCGGGACGGGCCTGATCAAGCCGCGCTACAGCCTTGTGATGCCAGGGCGGACTGAGCTGAACGCTCGTGCCTGGATCTGCGGCCTGTGCGACAGTCATGCCACACAGAACTACTGCCACTGAGAATAGCGAAAGACCGCTCCTCATCCGATGACTCCTTGACTTGTGGTTTGCCCTTGGTTCCTGCCGGTTAGCCGGCCCTCTCATGACGATACGAACTGTGGTTTTCAAAACCTTCCGTCGCGACCGTTCTAGGACCGCCACGGTTAACTCGTTTTAATGCAGACTCCTACACCCGTAGTCTACCAGATCCGAATCAATCGCACAATAATCCTGACGAGTTAAGAATTTCCACCCAAAAGGCTATACTCGTAACCCGCCTTCTGGACCGATCTAATATCTCATCGGGCCTCGGCTTGGTTATTATTCCCGGTTGGTAAGAGATTGCAAGCAGATTTCTTCTCAAGGAGAACTGGATTTAGTCCGTTTCCCTGGAAAAGACATACGGTAACGGAATAAATTCCCTTCGGCGGGGGTGGTTTAGGGTATTTGGGGTATTTTTCGCGTTCCCAGGAGTAAATCCTTGACTAGCAAGCGGTTCGGTGGGATATTGGGGGGAAGGTCTTGGGACTTAGGTCTTAGGTCTTAGGTCTTAGAACTTAGATCTTAGATCTTAGGTCTTAGAACTTAGATCTTAGGTCTTAGAACTTAGGTCTTAGGTCTTAGAACTTAGATCTTAGGTCTTGGAAACCACGACCCGGCGTACCGGGTGCCCCTAAGATCTAAGACCTAAGATCTAAGACCCACGCCCCGCCTCACGACTTTTCACTTTCACAGGAAACCCTTCGATGAGCACTGCCCATTTAGTCGAACCCCATTTGGCGGGGTTCCAGGAAGATTTCAATGCCTTGCGCCACGAGCTGGCCAAGGTGGTCGTGGGTCAGGCCGACGTGATCGAGCAGGTGTTGATCGCCGCCGTGGCCGGCGGACATGTCCTTATTGAAGGCGTTCCCGGGTTGGGCAAGACGCTGTTGGTACAGACCCTGGCCGACATTTTGCAGCTTCGTTTCAGCCGCATCCAGTTCACGCCCGACCTCACGCCGTCGGATCTGTTAGGCACCTTCGTGGTGATGGAAACGGCCGCCGGACGGCGCACGTTCGAATTTCAGCAGGGGCCGATCTTTTCCAATTTGGTGCTGGCCGACCAGATCAACCGGGGCCTGCCGAAAACGCAGTCGGCCTTGCTTCAAGCGATGGAAGGCGAAGAGATCAACGTCTCGACCGAGACGTTCCATCTGCCGCAGCCGTTCTTCGTCGTCGGCACGCAGAATCCGCTGGAGATGGAAGGCACGTTCCCCTTGCCGGAGGCCGAGATCGACCGTTTCTTCTTCAAGCTGCTGGTCAAGGGGCCCAGCTGTCGAAGAGATCGACGCCATCCTGGCCCGCACCACGGAAAGCGCCCTGGCGGAACTTCGCACGGTGGTCGATGGCAAGCGACTCTTGGAAATGCGCCAGATCGCGGGCAACGTGGTCTTGCCCGTCCCGGGGCGCCGCTGGGTCGCTTCGCTGGTGGCGGCCACGCATCCCGACTTCCCGCAGGCCCCACAGGCCGTCAAGCAATACGTCCGCTACGGGGCCAGTCCGCGGGCGGCGCAGGCGTTGGTCTTGGCGGCCAAGGTTCGTGCCGCAGCCAACGCGCGGACCGAAGTGGCGAAGGACGATTTTGCGGCCGTCATTGCCCCGGCGTTGCGTCACCGCATCCTGCTGAATTTCGAGGGCCAGGCCGAGAACATTCGACCGGAGGCTCTCATCGACAGCATCGTGAAGAGCATAAAATAGCATGACGTTGTTTTCCCCCGGACTGTTGAAGCGCACGGAACTGCTCTCGTTGTCCGCTGCGCGGACGGGAGGCAGTCGGATGCTGGCTGCGGCGCGAAAGAAGCTGCCCGGCGGCGGGACGGAAGTAACGGGCCATCGCGACTATTCGCCCGGCGACGATTTTCATGCCATCGACTGGCAGTTGTGCGCCCGGCGGAATGAACTGCACGTCAAGCTGTTCGAAGGCCGGACGGACCGCGACGTCCATCTACTCTTGGACTGTTCGCCGAGCATGGGGCTCGGCCGGCCGCCGAAGTTCCAGTTGGCGCGGCAGATTGCCGCGGTCCTGGGCTACGTGAGCCTGATGGATCGCGATCGGTTGGTGGTGGCCGCGTTTGCCGACGGGCTGGCCGCCGATTTGCCGCCGTTGCGGCATCCCTCGCGGGTCCTGCGGCTGCTCAGGTTTCTCGAAGAACTGTCGCCGCAGGGCAAGAAGACCAACCTGCTGCGTGCCATCGAGATGTTCGTGCGGCGGCCGCAGCGCAGCGGGCCGGCGGTGGTGATCAGCGACCTGTACGATGCAACCGGCTTTCAGCGTGGTTTCGATCTGCTGCGATTCCACGGCTACGACCCGCGCCTGGTGCATATTATCGATCCCAGTGACGGCGAGCCGGAACTGCTGGGCGACGCGGAACTCATCGACGTCGAGTCGCAGACCGGCGCGAGCGTCACGATCACCGAACGGACCGTGCGGCGGTACCGGGCGTTGGTGGCCGAGTTTCACGAGTCGGTGCGCGAGTATTGCCGGCGGCGAAGCGTCGTCTACATGCCGATCCCCTGCGACATGGCCGAGGACGAGGTCTTCCTGCGGGTGCTAGGTTGCCGCCGCGATTGTACGGTGGGCTCTAGCCCGCCTGTCAAAGAGGAGGCGGGCTAAGCCCATCCTACCCATGAACTTCGCCCATCCGCTGGCCTGGCTGCTGCTGCTCGTGCTGGTTCCCGTTGCGCTGTTGTATTGGCTGCGGATGCGCCCGCCGCATCATACCATCGGCACCGGCCTGTTCTGGCAGAAGGCCCTGGCCGAGGAGAAAGTCCGTTGGCGGTGGCAAAGCCGGCGAACGAAGGTCTCGGTGGCCCTGCAGATGATCATCGTGGTGCTCATCGCCTTGGCCGCCGCGGGGCTGCAGATTCCCGCCGCGAAGCGCGTGGTGCTGATCATCGACAACTCGGCTACCATGCGGGCAACCGACGTGCAGCCGACGTACCCGACACGCATCGATGCGGCCAGAGAGACGGCCCGGCGGATGATCGAAAGCCTGCGGTCGTGCGATGAAATGGCCGTCGTAACGGTAAGTCCGGCGCCGAGCCTGGTTCAGCCGCTGACGAGCGACCATGCATTGCTTGCCGCGGCGGTCGATTCCGTCCAGGCGAGCGGCGCGCCGCCGGCGATCGAGTGGGCCGTGAAACTGGCCGGCGAGATTCCTATGCCGGACAAACTCCAGCCGCATGTCGTGCTGATCACCGACGCCTGCGCGAAGGAAGCCGCGAAGCGTGCCCAGGAGGACGGCGTGGAAGTGCTGCGCGTGGGCACCGCGGCGGGCAACGTGGCGATTACTCGCATCACCGCGCGGCGAGGCAAGGCCGAACCGGCGAAGTGCGAGGTCCTGGTCGAAGTGCGAAACCAGGGCGACCAATCGGCCAAGGGTAGCGTGACGATTGCATTTAACGCGGAGCCAGCGGCGACCGTGCCAACCCCGACCGTGCCAAGCAGGGCAGGGGGGGGAGTGGGTTGAAGCCCATGGCAACGACCGAATTCTTGATAGCCAAGGACGGCCACTGGCAGCATGTCTTCCCGATGGACATCCCCGCGGCTGTGCGATTGTCGGCCAAGATCGAGCCGGGCGACGCCTACATTTTCGACGACACGGCCGTGCTCGACGTGCCCGCGGCGCCGGCCGGGCACCGCGTGAAGCTCGCGGGCGAGGAGCGATCTTGCTTGAAGGAGATTTTGGCGGCCAACCGGCGAGTGGAATTGGTCCAGGGCGATACGCAAGGGCAGGTGATTCAGGTCATCGACGGCCAGACGCCGGAAAAATTGCCGGCCGGCCCGGCGCTGATTTTTACCCCGGGGGACTGCGATCTGTGGCAATTGGGCGATGCGGTAGCCGATCCGTCGGTCACGCGCGTGGACGACGGTTCGCCGATCATGGCGGACGTGTGGCTGGTCAACGCCTATTTGCCCGAGGCCCGGCAGCTAAGAATCGCCGAGTCGGTTCGCGCTGTTGCGCGGCCGATCCTCATGGCCGAGGCAACGCCGCTGGGCTATGCGATCGACCGGCCGCAAGGCCGCGTGGTGGTGATCGCCGGCGACCTGGCTACGAGCAATTTGGCCTTGCAAGCGGGCTTTCCGCGGTTGATTGCGCAGGCACTGGACTGGCTCGATGGGCAACAGCCATGGAAGGATGAAGTGGTAGGGTGGGACCAGCGAGCTGGCACCATGTACTCATGGTCGACGAGCGCCGGCCCACCAATTCTGGCGGTCTCTTCCGGGACCAGCGACAATGGTGCCCGACCGGGGGAAAGGCCGCCGAGACAGGTTGAAAACCTATCCTACAGCCAAAGGGATCGCAACGTCGGCCAGTCCACGCTCCAGAAGTTCATGACGGGACAGGTTGAAAACCTATCCTACGGCCAAGGGGATCCCTGTGGTACTGATATTCGCGTGCCCGACGACATTGGCGGCGCGGCGTCGGCCGTGGTCGTGCAAGAGCCGTGGCCGCCGTTGTGGATTGTTCCGGCCGCGTTGGCCGCAGTGCTCTTGATCATCGAATGGTGCCTGTATCAACGGCGGTGGACCAGTTGACATGACCACATTATCCTCCTGGCAAATCGAATTCGTTCGGCCGATCTGGTTTGCACTGCTGGCTGCGCTGCCGTTGTTCTTGATCTTCTGGCGCAGGTCGCTGGTGCATGCCTCGCCGCTGCGGAAGACTGTGTCACTCTTGCTGCGAAGCCTGCTGTTGTTGCTCGTGGCAACGGGCCTGGCCGGACCGAAGGCGACCGGGCCCGACAGTCAGCCGACCGTTGATGTCCAGTGGCAAGTCAGCGGCGGCGGGGTCTCGTTGCCGGTGGTCGAGATCGTCGCGCCGGACCACATTCGCGCCGGCGAGCCGTTCGCGCTGAAGGTACTCCTGCGATCGAAGACGGCCGGCAAGGCCACGGTGCAACTGCTCCGCGATTCTCAGCCGCTGCTGAAGGAGCCGGAGACAATTCCCCTGGCTGTTGGCGAGAACCACGAGGTCTTTCGCGACACCGTGCTGAATCCCTCGCAGGTCGTTTACTCCGTTCGCGTCAAAGACGAGCGAGGCGCCGCCTGGCCTGATGATAATGGGAGTGCCTGTGCGGTGTACGTCGAACCGCTGCCGCGAGTGCTGCTGGTCGAAAGCCAGGCAGTGCTTGCCGAACACCTCAAAAAGGCGCTGGCCGGCGAGAATATCGACGTAGACGTGAAGCCGGAAGTGCCCGTCGCTTCCGCTCAACTTGCCTCTTACGACCTGATCATTCTCTGCAACGTGCCGGCCACGGCCTTGCCCCCGGAGCGGATGAAGGCCCTGCAAACCTACGTGCGTGACGATCGCGGCGGCTTGATCGCCGTCGGCGGCAATCACTCGTTTTCGACCCCGTCCGGTGGGTACCGTAACACGCTGCTGGAAGAGATCCTGCCGGTGATTTCCGAAGTGCGGACGGACAAACTCCCGCAGACCCTGGCGATGGTCTTGGTGCTGGATATCTCCGATTCGATGAACGACCCGAGCGCGAATAAGAAGATCCGCAACATCGACCTGGCCAAGACGGCCCTGCGGACGGCGGTGAACATGCTCAAGCCGCGCGACCAGGTGGGCGTGTTGGTCTTCCACGACAGCAGCCGCTGGATCTGGCCGTTGGCGCCGGTGATTGACAAGCAGAAGATCATCGACAAGATCAACACCATCCAGGCCAAGGGCACCACGAACATGTATCCGCCGCTGGAGCAGGCCTATCTCTCGCTCCGCGAGGCTTTTGCCGACTTGAAGCATATCATCGTCACGACCGACGGCCTGGGCGAGCCGGGCGATTTCGACGGCCTGGCGCAAAAGATCTCCGCCGAGGGTATTACCATGACGACCGTGGGCGTGGGCAGCGAGCCGGCCCGACCGTTCCTGCAATCGATCGCCGACAAGGCCAAGGGCCGGGCCTATTTCTGCCCCGACGCGGAGAACGTGCCGCGGATTTTCGAGACCGATACCCACATGGCCGCCAAGATCGGCATTACCGAAGAAGCGTTCTTCCCCAAGGTGGTTCACGCCACACAGGTGCTTCGCGGGCTGGACATGGCGAAGGCCCCAACGCTCTTGGGGTATGTCGAGACGGTGGCCAAGCCGGAGAGCCACGTCGTGCTGGCGAGCAAGACCGGCCAGCCGATCCTGGCCCTCTGGCGTTATGGCGGCGGTGTCACGGCGGCCTTCGCTTCCGACATTCAGAGCCGCTGGGCCGCGCCCTGGTTGACCTGGCCTGGCTTCGGCAAGTTCTGGGTGCAACTCGTGCGGCAGACGATGCGGCATGACGTGCCGAAGACAATGCGGCTCGCGGCCGACGCCGCCGATGGCCGTTTGTTGTTCACGCTTGACGCCGCCGACCGCGACGGCCATTTCATCGACGGGGCCGAGGCCAGCGTGACGGCCACCGGCAGCGACGGCAAGCCCTCGACTACGACCTTGACGCAGATCGCCCCCGGCCGTTATGCCGGGTCGCAGCCGGCGGGGCAGGGGACCTATTGGCTCGAAGGGCAAGTAAGCCGCGACGGCAATCTGGTCGATCGCGTCCGCAGCGGCACGGTGGTTCTACGCATGCCCGTCGTTGCGGCCAAGGTGGACGGCGCGGTCCAGTCGGCCGAAAAGACCGGTTTGCGAACGATGCTTGTGTGGTCCTGGCTGCTTGGCGCCGGGCTGGTGGTGCTGGTGATTGATTTGGTAGTGAGACGGACTTCGTAGGGTGGGATCAGATCCGGGGCGCCCGCGTGCGGATCGGCGAGCGCCGGCCCAACAGTGTTTCCTTTGGTCATGGCTTGCCACTTTTGTGCAGTTCGTCAATAATTAACCGGATTGAAGACGCCGCTTATTGAGTCACGCGCGAGTATCAATCCAATGCCACGTAAGATTCGTGACTTGATCCGAGACCTGGAGAGAGCGGACTTTGCCAATCGCGGCGGCAAGGGTAGCCATCGGAATTACGAGCATCCGACAGGTTCCCGAGTCACGATTTCGGGTCAACTTGGCGACGATGCCAAGCCCTACCAGGAACGTGAAGTGAAAGAAGCGATTGAGGAGTCGCAGCAATGACCGATAGCGCGCGCTATGTCAAGATCGTGGAATGGTCCGAGGAGGATCAGGCCTTTGTCGGCCAATGTCCGGGCATCATTGGGCCGTGCTGCCACGGCACGGACGAGTCCGAAGTCTACCGGGAACTGTGCCAGATCGTCGATGAATGGATTGAACTCGCGCGCCGCGATGGCCGGGCTCTACCGCCTCCAACCGCGGGACGGAACGTCGCGAAAATGCTCGCGAAATAAAATCTGTCAACCAATGGCGTTTCTTGTTATCTCCTGCTTCCTCCCTGCCGCCCGCGCCACCGACTCGATGGCGATCGCGCTCAGCGCCGCGCCGTAGTCGAGATCGATGTTCTCCATCGTGTCGTGCGTGTCGTGATAGCCCTGGCGATTGATGTCGTAGTTCTCCATGAACAAGACGACGGGCACGCCGGCGTCGGAGAAGATCTGGCCGTCGGTGTTGTACAGGGCGCTGCGGCGATAGTAGGGCGGCCGCACCTCGCCGCTCAAGGGCAGATGCAAGGCCACGTCGGGAATCGTGCGCGCCGTCGGCCGAGCGCTTGCCGCGCGACGCGCCGCGGCGATCGGGCCGGCGGTTCCAGGCGGGCGTCGAGGCGTTCCAGATCTCCGTGGCCGCGTGGGCCTCCTCGGCCAACAGCATCGATTCGCTGATTCACGCCGGGGGCGATCTGAAACACGTCCTTCTCGTGGTCGTTGTTGTGGGCGATCATGTCCATCACGTACACGCCCTCCACGCGGGTCTTGGCCAGGCGTCTTCCAGCGGCCGTCGGCCAGGCGAATCTTGAGGCTGCCTTCGACCACCTTCTGGCACAGGTGCCCGGGCGCCCATGCAGTCGGAAGGGAACTCCTCGCCGGTGAGATGCACGAGCCAGATGTCCGTTTCGAGCTTGCCCTGCCGGGCCAGGTCGAGGAAGATCGGGGCGGCGAGCATCATGGCGGCGGTGGCCGAGTGGTTGTCGTCGGCCCCGGCGGCGGCGATCCGCGGCCCGCCGCCCTTGTCGGAGTAGCCGTAGACGTCTTCCATGTAGGCCGTGTCGTAGTGGTCGGCCATGATCACCGCCCGGCGGCGATCCTTGCCGGGGATCACGATCACCAGGTCGCGCTCGTAGGTCTCGCCGTCCTGGTTCAGCTTCCAGCCGCCGGACCAGGAGAAATGGAAATCGGTCTGCCAGCGGAACGGCAGTTCGCCCACCAGGACCTGCTCGGTCATGCCGGCCGCCGCGGCAACCTTCGCATAGTGGGCCAGCAGATAATCGCCCAGGGCCTCCAGGTCGCGATGGTGATGCACCAGCCGCTTGCGGGTCTCCGGGTCGAGCACGCAATCGGCGTTGTCCTTGTTCTTGAAGCGGCCGGTCGCAAGCCTGGCGATCGTCTGCCAATAGGCCTTTTCGTAGGACCGCTTGGCCGTGCGGTCGTAGGTCAGAGAGGGCAGGGGAGTGGGTAGGGTGGGCCGAGTAACGCGAGTCCCACCAATATCCGACGTGGACAATTCTGGTGGGACTCGCGTTACTCGGCCCACCCTACTTTCTTGTTCCACCCTACTATCAATACACCCGCGCAACTGCTCGACGAGTGCAACTGCCTCTGCGGCGTCGCTCGCATGGGCCGGCAGCGATTGCAACCAATCTTCCAGCGTTTCGTGCTTGGGGAGCGTGAGCAATTGCCGCGCGAGGCTGCGACTCAGCGGCCGGCCGAGCAAGTCGCGGGTGTCCAAGAGCTTGCGGACGTTGAACAAGCGTCTGCCGCAGGTGGTTCTCGTGGACGTGCGAGAAGAGCCGCACGGCGGCGCGGTGCAACGGCCGATCGAGCAGCCGCGGCCATAACTCCACGGCCCGATCGAGCCGCGGTTTGTCCAGCGGGTACGCCGTAAGATAGCCCCGCGGGGCATCGGGCAGCAAGACGGCTTCGCCGCTCGCCAGCGAGCGAAAGGCGACCAGCGGCCGATGCCAATAGACCTCGTGCACGCCCACGCGCATGGCCGGATAGATCATGCGATAGCCGAACAGCCCGCCGGCGGCCAGTCGGTCGGCCACGTGCTGAAAATCGTCGGGCGTCGCCCGCGGACCGTCCAGCAACAGATCGTACTCGTGGCTCCAGATCTGGGCGTTGCGGGCCATCGGTTTGTTATAGAGGCTGATGTCGTCCGGAGCGGTGCTCAAGAGCACGTGGGTCAGCTTGTCCTCGGTGCCGGCGACGGCCAGCTCGTCTTCGTGGCGATGGATCCGCTGCCAGCGGTGCGAGCGGCGGAACGTGTCGCGGACCGGCCCATAGACGTGCGGTTCGTGACCGTTGTTGGGGCGCGCCTCGTGCAGCCAGCCCGACTGCGGAATGCGGATCGAATGCGGGGCCTCGTGGCGGAAGAGCGATTGCAGCAGGGGAATCTGCCCGGCCAGCGGCAGCTCGCGCTGAAGTTCCAGGTACGGCGGCGCGCCGAAGAAGACCAGGCTGCCTGGGAACGGCAGCAAGTTCAACTCGCCGGCCAGATAGGCCTTGCGAACCGCCGCCGGCAGGAACTTCCACGGGCAAAAGGTCAACAGATAGCGGACGCCGCGGAGCGAACCCTTTTCCCAGCGGTAAGGCTCGGTCCATGTGGGCAGCGGCTCTTCTTTCCAGGAGGGTAGCAGCGCGGCGGCCGGATTCGTGTACACGCGGAAGCCCGCTTTGCGAAGATCGGCGAGTTCTTCCGGCTTCCGGTCGTAGGCCGCGGCCAGCAGCCGGCGGATGAATGCCTTCGGACCATTCCCGCGGCACTTCCCGCCGTGGCGCGCTATAGAAACTCTTCCAAAAGGGCTTGGCCGGGCCCTGTTCGCTGCCGCCGAACAAGGTCCAGCGGACACGGCCTTTGTCGTCCTGGGTCTTGGAAAGCGCCAGGGGGAGCAGGAGCACGTAGCGTTCGTGCGGCGGCGCGCCGGAAGCCTGCAAATCGTCCGGCCAGTACGGGTTGCCCTCGAGCTTCTTGCAGGCAATGCCATGGGCCGGATGGCAGCAGCCCAGATGATACGCGACGTGCATCAGTTCCTTGGCGATCATCTCCAGTCCCGGCTGGAGTTCCAGGAATTCTTCATATTCGGTGATACGCCAGCCGAAGGGGTCCCCTTCGTGATAGAGACCATGATCGATGCTGCCGTAGGGCTTTCGGCCGACGCGGGGCGGCGGCATGAATTCGCTATAGGCGGCAATCGGGTAGTTGCCTTCGCCCTCGAACCACGGGTAGCCCGTCAGTAATCTCTGCCAGCCTTGATTCGCCATGGATGAACCTCCAGAAGGGAAAACGGATGGACGGATTATTGGTCAGGGCAGGGCGGGTGTCAAGGTGGTGGGCGGTAGGCGAGTCGGATGCGTTAGCTTCCGCCTGAGTTGAATCGGTTGCATTGAAAGGCTATAATTCCGTTTCAATCCTGCTGGAGGGGGAGCTTCCATGCGGCCTGAAGACATTCGTAACTTCCTGAATAAGCGTCCTTTTCAGCCATTCCGAATTACGTTGACGGACGGTCGGAGCTACGAGGTTCGGCATCCGGAACTCGTGATGGTAGGCCGATCAGCCATTGTAATCGGCCTTCCCGCTCCCGAAGAATCCGAGCCGGTGTTTGATCGGCTGGTTACGGTCTCGCTCATTCATATCATGCAAATCGAGCCGTTTGAGATGTAAGCGTCGTCGTAAGGCGGCGCCTGCGACCGCGGCAGACTCAAATGTTGTGGTTTGGCGGCAAGAAAAAGCGAGAAATCTCGTGGTGGGAGCCGCGCTGGGCCTATGTGCCCCGAATGTGGCGGGAATTCCGGATCGTGTTTCGGCCAGAATTCATGATTCGCGCAACATCGATTGCGTTGCTCGTCTTCGCGGCGATGGTGCTCGCTGCCAAAGCCTTGTTCCCGTTCCTTCAACTGGGCTTTCTGTGGATGGCGCCGGGGTGCGTAGCGGCAGTTTTTGCATTCATTTTTTTTAAGCTTGGAGCGCATGTCGCGATTCCGCCGAATGTATGTGTACGGCCCGAACGAGTTCGCTGGTTTGATGGACAGGCAGGTTGGCGAATCGACTCGCAGTCCATTCATGCCGTGCGACTGGTGGTGTTTTCGGCGAGTCGAATTCGCCTCCGCATCTGGTACACGCATAAGTCGCAACGACGGACGAAGACGATCGGCGTCTCACCGAATGTGGATCTCGACGCGCTGACGGAGGTTCTTCCGGTCAAGCCGAAGGTCATCGATGCGCGGAACCGTGCTTTGCGCTTGCTCCACTGACCGATGCAAGCAAACGGTGAGTACCCTGGTGGGCCGGCGCTGCGCTTGTCCCACCCTACGGCCTGCCAATTAGTCCGGATGATGCGGGTGCTGGCCCGGCTTGCCGACGATGTCCTTGATCTCGCGGACCCAGATATTGCGGAAGCGGACCGGGTTGTTGTGGAACTGCAATCGCAGCGGCAGCTTGTCGGGATGGGGCGTGTAATGCGGCTTTTCCACGAACGAGGTCCCGCCCGTCAGTTCGAAGTGGTTCTGCACCACCACGCCGTTGTGCAGCACGGTTACGTAGGCCGGCTTGAGGAGTTTGCCGCCCTTGTCGAACTTGGGGGTCTCCCAGATGATGTCGTAGGTTTGCCACTCGCCCGGCTTGCGGCAGGCGTTGACCATGGGCGGATGCTGCTTGTAGACCGCGGCGGCCTGGCCGTCGTAATAGGTGTCGTTGTTGCAGGAGTCAAGGATCTGGATCTCGTACAGGCCCATGAGGAACACGCCGCTGTTGCCGCGTCCCTGGCCGCGGCCTTCCACCTTTTCGGGAGCGGCCCACTCGACGTGTACCTGGCAGTCGCCGAAGGCCTGCTTGGTGTCGATGTCGTGCTTGGCGGCGATGGCACAGCCGTCTTCCACCTTCCAGTCGTCGCCGTTCTTGAACGCCGACATGTCCTTGCCGTCGAACAGCACGATGGCATCCGACGGCGGGCCGCCGGCCGTGCCAGGCTGGACCAACGGCGGTTGCGGCCAGACGACCGGGGCGACGTACTCGACGATGCGGCCGAACAATTGCAACACGCCGGCGTGGCTGGAAATGGCCAGCACGGCCGCGAACACGAAGGCGAAGTTGGCGAAACGAATCAGACGACGGGGGAGGGGACGTTGCATGGTGAAGGCTCCTGGTGGGTGAAAAAGTGAAGGGTACGAAGAATGATTGGCCACGGATGAAACACGGATTGAACACGGACAAAGAAGACAAATGGCGAAATACGAAGCACAAAATCTTTGTCAAATTCAAATGACCGAATCGTAACGACTCAATTCGATCTTCTTGAAGCTGTCTTGGTCTTTTCTTCGTCCGTGTTCCATTCGTGTTCCATCCGTGGCCATGTAATAACGGCAATGCGCCTATTCTGGCGGATCCTGTTTCTTGCCGAAGGTCTCGCGACACTTCCGCAAGGCCCGGTCGCGCAGATCGCGGAGACCTTTCAGCACCTGCTCCGAGGCGTGGTCGACTTGCTCGGCCATTTGCTCGGAAACGGACTTCAGGTCCTTGGAGGCCGATTGCAGCCATCCCAGCGCGGAGGACTCTTCCGCTTCCTGGCCGCTTTCGGAATGGGCGTGACCTTCCGCTTCGGCCCCGTGTTGGTGCGGCTGTTCCTCGGCGGCAGGCGTGTCCACGCGATCGTCGACCACGCGCAGCATGAGCATCGTGGCATCGTCGATGCGCATCTGCCGCTGCTGCCGCAGCCAGATCACGCCCGATCGCCAGTCGTCTTCCGACATCGGCCAGAAGTCGCTCCAGACAGGCGGTTCGCCGTGCTCGTAGCAGCGCACGGCCCATTCGGCCACGGCATCCGTACAGAGGATCAACTCGTCGCCAGGATAACACATCTCGTCGAGAATGGCGAATTCCAGCAGGTGGTCGCGTTTCAGATCGACGCTGCCCAGCACGATCGGATCGGCCTCGAACTGGGCGGAAGTCTCCAGCGGAAACGAGCGCACCAGTTCGCCGCCCCGGACCTGGAAGAGGCAACTGTCGCCCAGGGCGAAGGCTACCAGGCGGCAACCGCCGAAGGCCCCCGCATGGGCGTCGTCGATCGGGCAGACGCGGGTGTAGAGCAAGGTGGAGAAGGCTCCCATCGGCAGCTTCGCCTTCTGGAACCAGGCCAGGCTGCTGGTGTCGATGCTGGCGGCCCACCGTGCCCGCTGCTGCTGGAGCCAGGCGGCGAACTCTTCCGGCTCGCCAGGATTCGGACTGTCGGCCACCACGGCCTCGGCCAGGATCGCGGCCCAAGGGCCGGAAAACAGCGACGACGATACGCCGTCGGCAATCGCAGCGACGTGATGCACCGTATCGACACAGGAAGCGTCCTGGTAGGCCCCGGGCTGCTCGGGGTCCTTGGCCAGCGTGAACAGTCGTGTGTCGAATCGCATGGTCATGGTTCGAACGTTCAGTTCCCACCTTCGCCCGCGGGTTGCAAGAACGTCGAGAACTCCCTCCAGCAACAGGTCGAAGCGGCCGTTGATCACCAGGCCGCGGGCGTTGGGCGAACCGATCCGCTTCTCGTCGGCCAACCGCGGCGCGGCCAGTAATGGGCTGCTGCACCCCCAAAGCTCGCGCAGCACTGGGTCGTCGATCTTCGCCGGCGTGGCGGGATACAATTGCGAGCGCTGCGGCGTCTCGGTCATGACGAGATGGTAGAGGATCGTGCCGGAACGGTAGAGGCTTTCAAACGCGGAGAGCGTGGTCTCCGGGTCGAAACACCTGCCGCACAGATGCAAGACCACGACGGGGCAACCCGCGTGGTCCTGCCGCCAGGACGCGGCGAGCCGATCGACTGCGGCGACGGCCGGCGCTGCGGGAGCGACGGCCGACGCGGGCTGGTCCAAGTAGATCGACCGCTTGCGGTTGACCGTGATCAGGCCGCCGATGCCGTTGGACATGGTTTCCGTGAACTCGACAACCCGCGCCGCACCCGCGGCCAGATCGGCCGCAGCGACCAACTGGCGGCCAGTCAGCGGTCCATCGAAACTTCCTACCTCGGGCAAGCCGTCGGCGGCCGCCCCGAAAGTCACCGCGGCCACTTCGAGCGGCCGATCATCGGCGCGCCTGGCGATCTGGCTCAGCAAGTCGTTGGCCTGGTCTTGCAGGCGCGACCAATTCTTCCGAGAAACCTCGTCGGCCGGATTGGCAACCGAGCGGTCGGCGACAAAGACCAGAAGCGCGGCGGAAGCAGCAGGCAGAGTTATTGTACGGTCCGCTGGTGCTGCAAATTGGTCCCCCTCTCCCTTCGGGAGAGGGTGGGACGGAGGGGGCGTCGAGCCGGTTTGGTCACATTTCGCCGCCGCGCGCTGCCAATCGCCCTCACTCCCTGCCTCTCTCCTGGAGAAAGAGGGGAGCGTCTTATGCAGGCTCGGACTGTTCCTGCCGCCTTGTTCCTGCGCGTAGGCCTTGACCAGGGACAACATGCGGATCAGGTCGGCCACGGAGGCATTGTAGATCATGCCGCGGGCCCCGATGCTCACCGGCACTTTGGCATCGCGGAGGACGGCGATCATATAGTCCGGCAACACGCTCGACCAGCGGAACAAGTCGCAGGGAGGGCCCGGCGGGAGATGAACGTCGTTCGATGGATAGAGCACCGGCCGGCCGCTCGCGACGCCGCCGAGATGCACGTGGAAGACCAGTGGCGGGCCGCCCGGTGAGGAAAGCCCCAGGACCCGTTCCACGGCTATATCTCCCTCCTGCGGCACCAGGTCGCCCACGAAAGCTGACGACCAAGGGTGGTTTGCTCCAGACTGTCTGGGGCGTCGTTCCGGCGACGACGAGGTGCCGGCAATAGGCATAGCCCAGCACGGAAAAGATGCTGCCGCCGAGTTGCGGCACGTACCAGATGGGGAACCGCACCGTCTCTTCCGGCTGGCCTGCCGTCGGCCGCGCCCAGGCGGCGGACGCGGTTCTCGACGACCAGCGGGGCGTCGGCCAGGGCCGTGGTGGGAACGAAGCGGCGTCCGGCCAGCGGCCCGCCCCAGCGGCAACCGACGTCGGCCCCGCCGTTGGGATCGCCGCGGTAACCGGCCACGGCCACTTCCAGATCGGCCACGCCGACGAGTTGGTTCAAGAGCGAGTTCAGGGCCGTGGCGATGCTCTCGGCCTTCGATTTCGTTCCTCCGGCAATGCACTCGCGCAGCGGTTCCGACTCGTCGATCAGGAAGACGACGCGGCCGCCGACGCGGGATTCGCTCGTGGAAGGAATTGGGGCCATTTTCGGCGCTTTCGGCTCTGGGTGCCACAGTAGGCTGCTTTGCGGACAGCTTCTCGCGTTCACCTCAATCCCGGCGCCGCTTGGGTGCCCATGTTGAGGAACTGGATCAAACAAACCATGTCGGCATTGAAGGCCATGCCGCGGGCGTTGGGCTGCAAGGGAAATCCTTCCGCCTGGCCGTGCCGGAAAAACGGCTCCGGCAGCACGCTCGACATGTGGAACAAGGCCCGGGCCAACTCGTCGGGCAGGCCCTGGTCGCTGGCGGGGAACATGAACGGGTCGGCGGCCGTCATCGAGAGGTGGCAGTTGAACAGCAGCACGTTGCCGTCTTCCGTGGCCAGGGCCTTCAAGGCGTCGGCATAGGGAATCGGATTGCCGTCCTGCGATTCGCCGTCGGTGATGTGGACGACGATCGGCGGGAAACTCTGCGGATGCTGGGCGATCCAGTCGGCCAGGATCTGGTGGGCCAGGTAGAGCATGTGGCACATCGGCGTGCCGCCTTCCGCCCGCGGATCGACCCACACCGGCATCTCGCAGGGCACCTGGAAGATCTCGCCGGTCTCTTCGTCGGGCAGGTACTGCATGCGGGTGTCGATGCGGGCCGGCGCGGCGCCGATCTCGGAAATCGAAACCAGCATCCGCCCGGCCAGCGGGCCTTGCAGGGCCGACTCGATGATCGGGTTGGCCTGCTGGTCGGTGCGATAGCCGAAGACGCCGATGTCCATCCAGTCCTTGATGCCTTCGTCGCCGCTGGCGCGGATGGCCATGTTCTGCAGCCAGCCGTTGATGGCCGCCACCAGCTCGTCGCACTTGCGGTTCGACGAATTGCCCAGCGGCTCCTCCATCGAGAACGATTGGTCCAGGAGGAACAGGAAACAGGCCTTGTTCTGGCGACTGATCGATTGGGTGTACGGTGCGCGATACATGGTATGCTCACGTGGGTTCTTCGGGTTCGCTCCGCCGCGCGAACAGCCGCGGCCACTTCCAACGCGAACGGGACTCGATTTGACCTAGGATCAAGGGCGGACTGAAGAGCTTCTGGAAGCCCAGGTCGACGACGGCCCAGACCGCCACGCTGCTTCCTTCCCAGCCTTTTTCGACGGGGATCAACCGGCCCGGACCGTCCGTCGTCCATTGTGCGGCGGTGACGTACTCGCGCCAATGGGCGGCAAGCTGCTCGGGGTCGTCGCCGGGCTTGGGTTCCGCGGGGCAAACGGCCAGAATGCACTGCTCCGAGAAGCGCGGTCTCCGGCCATTTCCAGGCGGCGCGGAGATGTCCTTCCGGCTCTTCCA
The DNA here is from genome assembly GCA_963779975.1 of uncultured Planctomycetia bacterium. Taxonomy (GTDB): domain Bacteria; phylum Planctomycetota; class Planctomycetia; order Pirellulales; family Thermoguttaceae; genus JANXQG01. The sequence continues at coordinate 21,904 of CAWAAL010000037.1, forward strand.
CGGGCGTCAAGGCCGGCTGATCGGCCGGCGGCGCAAGCCCGAGCTTCTCCAGCGGCAGCACCTCGCTGCTGGAGCCACTGCTCGAGAATCGCCTGGTACGGCGCGAAACGCTCGGCCTGGGCACGCACCGCGCGGGCGTCGAACTGCTCGCAGAGCCCCGGCGGCGGGGCCGGCTCCGCCGTCGCTTCCTCGAGCGCGGCGGCTCGCTGCCGGGAGCGTCCTCCTGCCCGCTGGCGGTTTCGTCCTCTTCGTTTTCCTCCGCCGCCTGGCCTGGCTCGTGGTCGGATCCGGCGGGGCGTTTCGATCGGTCGGACCGGTCGGATCCCTCCGTTGCCTCCCCGTTTCCCTCGGCCGCATTGGCCAGCGCGGTGAGCAGCGATTCGCTGCGGCCCAATCGCTCGCGGGCCGCGGCAATGGCTTCGGCAAGGGGTTGGGGCAGGGGATACTTCGCCAGGCAGCGTTTGCTGCCCCATTGCACCATGCCGGCGTCGTCATGGGCGTCGACGCTGGCCTGCAGCCGCTTGAGCACTTCCCGCCGCACGGCCGCCATCTGGTACAGCGGCCGCCACTTGTCCGCCTCGGGGCAGTCGGCCATCAGTTTTTCTTTCCAAACGGCCAGGATCCGCCGGTCGCGTTCGTCCGGCGGAAGGTCGCTGGTAATCTTTGCCAAGGCCTTGAAGACCGACAGCCGTTCTTCGGCCACGGCAATCCGCATGCCCCATTCGATGCTCACGAACTGCTCGCACTGGGCCTCGACCATCGCCTTCCACGCCGCCACGATGGCCGTCTCGCTGGTCCCTTCCTTCAACGCCTTTTCCAGCCGGGTGAAAGATTTCACTCGCCGCACGGCCATTCGGACGCGGTCCCGAAGGCTATGGCGATACCCTTTGGGCAAGCTTGCCGCCGTCACCGCCAGGCCCTTTTCGCCCGACAGGCTGATCTTGCCCGCCGACCGCTGGATGAGATGCCGCAGCCGATCCAAGAGTTGCACGTGTTGCCGGGCGTCGACGACCCGCTGCCGCTGCTGCTCGGCCGGGGGAAAGTTGGCGAACAGCGATTCGTTCCAGGCCTCGACCAATTGCCGATCGACCGGCTCGCTGACTTCGGCCGGAATCCGCAGGAACTTGGTCCAGGCCTGCTGGCGGCAGACGTGCTCGTAGGCCTGGTAGATCAGCGGTTGCAGCCGTGCCGGGGCATCGCGGAAATGGCCGCGGCGATTGAGCAGATCGACGGCCGCTTCCAACTGCCGGCCGGCCAGCAGCCGCTCGACCTCGGCATAGCTGTTGGCCAACTGGCCCAGCGGCGGGACGTCTTCCATCGGCGCCTGCGACAGGGCGAAAAGCCTTTCCGTAAGGTTTCGCAGGTCGTTATTGCCCAATTGCAGCAGGTCGTAGTACAGTGGCGACTGGCCTGGGGCTTGTAAATCCTCGCGGCGAAAGAGCAGCTTGTCGTATCCTGCCTGCTCGACGTATTTCAGCCACAACCCCGGCTGAATGGCCAGCGCCCGCAGGGCGACATAAATCAGCAGGGCGGAGAAGTTGTCCAGGTCGAGCGAGAGCAGCGTGGCCGCGCCGCGCTGGGGGTGCTGGTAGGGCTCGACGCCGACCTCGAGGTTCCGCCGGCCGACCAAGGGCGGAACGCACATGCCGTCGTAGTCGACCAGTTTCAATTGCCAGGCGGAGTCGACCATCACGTTGGCGTGCTGCAGGTCGCCGTGAGCGACGGAATTGTCGTTCAGTTCCTGGACCGCTTCCAGCCAGCGGTCGGCCACGGCGGCGATGGCGTCGCGATTGCCTTCCATGCACCGCGCCCGCAGCCATTGGAACAGCGTCTCGCCCTGGACCCATTCCATGATGATCACCGGATACCACTTGCCGTCGCCGGCCGAGCGGATGCTGCGGTCGCGGTATTCGAAACCGACCAGGCAATTAAGTTTCCGGCCTTGCAGATAGGCGCTGATCAGGTCGTAGCGTTCGCGGCGTTCGGGCGACTCGGTGGTGAAAATACGGACGGCGAACGGGATCTGGCCGTCGGGATCGACCCCTTTATAGACCACCGCGAAGGCCCCCGCCCAGGGCCGCGGCTGGTTTTGCTCGTTCTTCTCGATGACGGCCCTTTGCAGCCGCGGATCGCGAAATGCGACCCGCGGGTTCTGCAACATGGTGCTGAAATGGGAGGCGAGGGGCCAGGACATAGTGGACAGCGGCGGGTGATTCAATAATCTTATTAGCCTACCCACAGCCAGAGGGGATGTCAACAAGGGGGCAGTGGGCAGTGGGCAGTGGGAGGCGTCTGGAGACTATGAGAGGAGATCCGAGACCGTGTCCGATCCCATTGGCATTTACCCATGATCTGCTGCCTGTTATAGTAGTCCCCCTCATTTGTCCGATTTCGTCACTCACTGCCACGGAGGAGCATTGTCATGACTTCGGTTCTCACGTGTGTCGTAGCGACCATTGCTTTGGCCGCGAATCCTGGTTTGAAGGGTCTGCCGTTTGGCCTTCCGCCCGCGCCGGAAGATGCGGTTATCACGCACGTCGCGCCGCGCAGTGCCAGTTCTACGTCAATTGGGCCGGCACGGCGTCGCCCAATGCCGGCAGTGGCAGCCAGACGGAGAAATTGCTCGCCGAACCGGAAGTGCAAGAGTTCGTCAATGGTCTGAGCAAGGTTTTCGTTGCCTACTTGCGGAGACAGGACGAAGAGGCGAAGAAAGCAGCGACCGTGACCGCCGGCGGCCCCCCCGCCGTGCCAGACGCGGTGGCAACAAGAACATCCGCCAATCCAGCGGCAGAAAAATCCACCTCGCTGCCGCCAGCCAAGGAATCGGCTAGTAATCTTCCCAAAGCAGACCCGCACGAATCCCAGGAGAAGCCGCCGTTCAAGATCTCGGCCGAGGATTACGGCGATTTCTTGAACGTCTTCTTGACGCACCCGACAGCCGTCTTCGCCACGATGAAGATAGCACCGGCCAAGCCGACCGAGAAAAAGGTCATCGCGAACAAGCCTGGCGGCAAAAAGTCCGAAGAAAAAGAAGCGGAAACCAGCGCCGCGCCGGACATGGAATACCAGGGCGGCATGGTCGTTTCGTTGGGTTCCGATGCGGCCCGCCTACAGGCGAAGGTCGTCCAATATCTCGAGAAAGCGCACCAGGACGGGGCGGACAGCGGGTTCGAACAAATCCAGATCGACGGCCACACCTGGTATCGCAGCAAGCCGTCCCAGCCCGGCGACAGGAATCTCGTGACCTTCGGCTTCCACGGAACGTACTTCGTCGTCGGTTATGGCGAGCGTGCGGTCGAAGGCATTTTGGCGCGCTGGAACAGCCCCGCGCCGGCTTGGCTCGCCAAGGCCCTGGAGCAAACCGAGGTGCCCCGCCGCACCGGCATCGTCTATCTCAATCTCAAGTCGCTTCGCGAGCTGTATCTGTCGTTGGTCCCGCCGAAGGAAAAGAAGATAAAGGAAAACGTCCTGGCGGTGCTGGAACTGCTGGGACTGAACAACGTCGATTCGCTGGTCTCGACGACCGGCCTGGTGGATGACGGCATGATCAATCGCGTACTCCTGGCCCTGGACGACAAGCCGCGCGGCCTCTTGGAAATGGCTTCCGACCGGCCGCTGGCGGCCAACGACCTTACGCCGATCCCGCACGATGCCCTGCTGGGCCTGGTCGCGCGGGTCGATTTCGATCGGATGCTCAAAGTGTTGATCGCAACCTATGCGAAGGCGGGCGACGCCGACGGGAAAGCGATCGAAGAAATCGAGAAAGCCTATGGTGTTGATGTCCGTCGCTTCCTGTCCGCCGTCGGCGATACGTGGTGCGTTTACAACTCGCCGGCCGAAGGCGAGTTGGCGCTCTTCGGCTGGACGGTGGTCGTGCCCGTTCGCGACCGCGCCGCGCTGCTGGACACCTGGGCCGAATTCCGTGCGGCGCAGCAAAAGAAGCAAGCCCGGAAGGATGATGCGAAGCTCAAGAGCAAAGACGGCGCCAAGGAATCGGCTGACGCGCCGATCAACGTCCGCACGTGCCGCTTCGCCGGACATGAGATCAATTACGTGGCCGGGCAGCCGATCTCGCCGGCGATCTATTTCTCCGATCGCGAAATGGTGATGACGCTCAACATGCCGGCCATGAAGGCCTACTTGGCGCGGAAGGATCATCGTTCGTTGGCTGCGCTTCCCGGCGTGGCGCTGGCCTTGAACGATCCCAACCGCCCCGTGGCCCTGGCCTATTGCGACACGCCGCGGCTGTTCGATTTTGTCTATCCCTTGTGTTCGCTGTATGCCAACCTCGGCGCGGCCGCGGCACAAAACGAGAAGTTCGATCTGGATCCGACCTTCTGGCCGTCGGCGCCGGCGATTCGTTCTCACTTGCGGCCGGAAATCACCACCGTCAAGCGGATGCCGCTTGGCTTGGAACTCACCAGCCGCTACTGCCTGCCGACGGGCGGGGCAAGTGGTCCGCTGTGGCTGATGGCGATGTCGGGTTTGGGGGCCGCCTCCGTGAATTTTCCCATGTCGTGCCTTCCACACATAGTTCCGAGTTTTTCAGGCGATCCGGTAGTTCCGGCCACCGGCGCTGCCGCCGGGCAAAGCGCTCCCGGAGCAGCCGCGGACGCCAGGACGCCTGTCCCAGCCAAGGGCAAACCGGCGGCAACCCCGCAAGGCACGGCTCCGCGTAAGGAAGCTCCCAAAGGCGAAACTGCATTGCCGCGGCCGGCGGTTTCGTCGAAGAAATGAGCGCCGTGCTGGGCAAGGGACGATCATGCCTGACGCCTGCCGCCAGAAAGCGGCAGGCGGTTGGGCTCTTCTGTAGCGTCGGCTTCCAGCCTGCGTGCCCGATTTTGAAAGCCTCTTAGTTCTCCGGGCTCGAAGCCCGGCAAGGCTGTTCGGACCGACTTGGAGGGCTACTGCGCCGTAAGAGAATAACTTGCGCAGTTGTTCGTAGGACGGATTGGCAATCCGTCGTTTTTTCCCGGACGGATTGCCAATCTGTCTTACGGTGAATGCGGGCGATTGTGACCACGAGCGACGCGCTGCCGCCGCCGCGGCAGGTTCAAGGCTCGTTCGCCAGCGCCACCACGACCCGCCCGCGAATCCTCCCGGCAAGAATGTCGCTGACATGTGGATCGATTCCGGACAAGGTCGTGAAATGGGCCATGGATTCCAGGTTCTCCGGCTTCCAGGCCCCGGCCAGTCGCTCCCACGCCTCCAGACGCAAAGACCTGGGGCACCAGGCGGCATCGATCCCGGCCAACGTGACCGCCCGCAGAATAAACGGGTAGACGGTCACCGGCAGTTCGTTGCTGCCGGCCAGCCCGCAGGCCGCGATGCAACCGCCGTGCCGCAGCGAACGCAGCAGCGTTCCCAGGATGTTCCCGCCGACCGTATCGACGCCGCCGGCCCAGCGACCGGAAAGCAACGGCCGGCCGCTGCGGTCGTCGACCTCTTCGCGGGCGAGGATCTGCGTCGCCCCGAGCCGTTTCAGGTACTCGTGGGCCGCTACCTTGCCGGTCACGGCGGCGACGTCGTAGCCCAGCTTGCCGAGGATCGCCACGGCCACACTCCCCACGCCGCCCGTGGCCCCGGTGACGACGATCGGTCCGTTGCCGGGCTGGAGGCCGTGTTTCTGCAAGGCGTCGACACACATCGCGGCGGTCAGCCCGGCCGTGCCGAGGATCATGGCTTCGCGGAGCGTCAGGCCCTCGGGCAGGGGCACGATCCACTCGTGCGGCACGCGGACGAACTCGGACCAACCGCCCCAGCGGGTGGCCCCGACGTCGTAACCGGTCACGAGGACTTGGTCGCCGGTGGAGAATTCTTGCGCATCGCTGGCCGCGACCGTGCCCACCACGTCGACCCCAGGCACGTGCGGGAACTTTTTCACGATGCCCGGATGCCCCGTGGCGGCCAGGCCGTCCTTGTAATTCAACGAGGAGAACGCCGTGCGGATGAGCACGTCGCCCGCGGGCAGTTCGTCCATCGATCGCTCCGCAATGCCGGATGTGACGGTACCCGAACTGTCGCGTGCGACCAGGTAACACTTCAGCGTCTTGGGAAGCATGGCAACCTCGTGAAATGGGAGGGATCGGATTTGCTATCCTATCGCTCGGCCGGTCCCTTGGCCAGATGCCGAGGGCGACCGTTGCAACCCTACGGAAGTTGTTCCTCGTCCGTGGCCTTGATCCCAAGGTTGCGCACGGATAACCTACTGTAATGAGTGAACAGGACGAGAGCAATTATAGAGCAATCATGTCGAGCATCCATGTGCTTCCTCTGGAACGACATGGCGCCCGAAGACGCCGTCGCCATGATCGAAGAAGCGCCCAAGGACCAATAGGAGTGGTTATGCATGGACGTTACTAATATCGAGCGCGTGCCGGCCTTCACCACGAAGGACGGCTCGGAGATTCGCGAGCTGTTGGCGCATCGGAATTCGTGCATTCGCCAGCAATCGCTGGCCGAAGCGCGGCTGCCGCTCGGCGGCGCCACCGCGCCCCACTTTCATCCCCGCACGGAAGAAATTTATTACATCCTGGAAGGCCATGGATCGATGCAGGTCGGCAACGAGATCCGCCCGGTCGGCCCCGGGGACGCGATTGCGATCCCGCCTGGCGCCCGGCATCAGATTCGCAACATCGGCTCGGTCGTGCTGAAATTCCTCTGCTGCTGCGCCCCGGCCTACGAGGATGAGGACACGGTGTTGGAATAGCGTGACTACGTTCGGCCCGTCACGGCCAGAATGCCGCCCGAGAGCACGCAGAGGCCGGCGGTCAGGAGACATACCGCAGTCACCCCGAGCAGGGGAATCAGGAGCGTGCTGACCCAGAGTGCCCCCAACGATGCGCCGAGATAGTCGGCCGTATACAGCCGCGATGCGACGGCGGCAACGTTCGGACCGTCGGCCTGCCGGGCCATCTCAAGTTTCGCGGCGAGCGGAAAGGCCATGCCCACCAGGGCCGCCACCAGCAAAGTCAAGAACGGAATGGCCGCCTTCGACACGGCCGTCATGCCCAAGCTGCCCAGCCCCATGAGCGCCGCCGGCAGAAACGCGGCAAGAACCGCCAGGCCGCCCAGCAGCCACGCGAGGTCGCGGGAGCGACGACGGACAAGGTTCCGATTCATCGCCAACGACCCGGCTCCCAAGCCGAGCATGAACATGGTCACGACCAGGCCGACCTGGTGGTACACGCTTCCACACAGCATCTGGAATCCGATCAGCAGCACGACATCCAACGACGATGCGGTGAAGCCGGTGGCAAAGACGGCCAGCGGCACCGGCCGAATCCGCACCAGGTAGACCGCCAGCAAGAGCAGCAAGGCTGCCTCCAACAGCCCGAAGCGGACTTTGAACTGGCTCATCCAGTAACGGAGATGATAAAGGTACAGGACCGGGCTGAAGTCGCGATTGATCGGCGCATCGACGCCGAGGGCGCGACCGATCTCGGCCATCCGGCTGGGCGCCAGCATGGCCGCCAGGTAAGGGCGGGTCACCACCCGCGTGGCGATCCCCGCACGTTCGATCCGCTCGGCGATCTTCGTCGTCAAGGGACCGTTGGAGGCCACGAAGAAGACCTTCCCACCGGGTATCACCGACACGTTGGCGAAGACGTCCTGGAGCGTACGGTGCGCCGTGGCAAGCACCTGCGACATTTCCGCGTCGATGTATCCTTCGTCGTAGTGCCCGATCGACAGGGAGAGCACGCCGTCGGGCGCGAGGATGCGGCGGACTTCCGCGAAGAACTCCCGCGTAAAGAAACGGTTGACCTGCGAGGTCGACGGATCGGGCACGTCGAGGATCACGACGTCGTATCGCTCCGGCGTCTCGCGGACGTGGAGCCGGCCGTCGGTCGCCACGGCGTGGATCCGCGGATCGGCCAAATTGGCGGGCAGCCAGCGCCGGCCCACTTCCAGTACCAAGGGGTCCATCTCCACGTAATCAACCGCTTCCACGCCATATTTCAAGATTTCCTTCGCGGTGCCTGAAACACCGCCGCCCACGAGCAGGACGCGGCGGGCCTGCGGCCGCTGCGACATCGCGTAATGCACCGTTTCTTCCAACCGCTGGAGGTTGTCGGTGGAGAAGAGCACGACGCCGTTCTCAATGAAGTTGTACTGCCCCGACATTTCGGCCACGACCAGTTTGCCGTAAGGTGATTGGCCGCGCTCGACGATCCGCTGGCCAGGATACTGGATGGCGGTCGACAACTCGTCCAAATCAACGGCCACGAGCAGACCGCCCAGCGCTGCGGCGACCGCCATGGCGACACCCAGCATGCTCCAACTCCGGCAGCGGACGGCCACCCAGCCGGCGGCCAGCAGGTTCAACAGCGCCGCGGCGTACAGGATGCCGAAATGGCTCCAGAGGAAAACCAGCACGAAACTGAACAGCAGCCCGGCAAGGACCGATCCCAGGTTGTCGAGGAAATAGGCACGGCCGATGCCCGCGGCGTCCTGCTCGTCGTACTCATCACGCTCCGCGTGATGAACGGTATCACGCGGAGCGTGATGAGTTCGGAGAAGCCACGAGGCCAGCGTCAGCAGATAGCCGAGGACGATGCAGTAGGGGGCCAACAGCACGCCGCAAGTGACGACCGTTTCGGCCACGCCGACTTCGGACCCGCGGATGAAGATGACGTTCCGCATGGTCCGGAGGAGAAAAATCTCGCCGATTGGCACGACGGCCACTAGCACCTGGGCCAGGACGAAGACGGTCTGCGGCGATTTCAGCCGGCCGGCCGCCTTGCCCAGCGCCGAGCCAAGCCCGGTGAGCAGCATCCAGTTCCCCAGCACGATGCCGAAGACCAGTTCGTTGCCCGAAAAAGCGCTCAGCAACTCGCGCATCAGCGTGACTTGGGTCAGGAAGGCCGATACGCCCAGACAGCACACGGCGGCCGCGAGGTCGGTTCTGCCCCTCAATGGCCCTGCTCCTGGAATGCCTCGACCTGAAAGACCAGGATCTTCGCGTCACTTCGCTTCCATGCGGCCGGATCGAGCCCCGCTTTCTCTTCCGCCAGCCGGCTGAGAAACCGCTGCTTGTCGGGGAGCTGTTCCCAGACCTGGGGCAGGAAAAGTCCCTGATTGCCGCCCACGCGCAGCACGACGCCGTCGATGTCCGGCCGCAGCTTCGCCAGCAATTCGTCGGGCGACTTGAACTTCAACCGGTTGGGCAGCGTCAACACGCTGACTTCGATCTCGATCTGCTGCAGTTCCTCCGGCTTCACGGGCGGGAAGCGGTGGTCTTCGACCGCTGCGCTGCGGCCCGCCCAGACGACCGCGTTGCAGAGCGGGTGCCGCGGGAAAATCGTGCCGATGCAGCCCCGAAGCTGATGGTCCTTCTTCAGCGTAACGAAACAGGCGCGGGGTTGGGTGAGCTTCTCGGCCAGGTCCTTGGCGTCGGGCTGCGGCGGTCCCTCGCCACGGGCGGCCGTAGCGACTGACTTCCGCGCGAGTTCCAGCAGGATCTTCCGCTCGTCGGCCGTGAACTCGTTCTGCTTGCCATCGGCCGGCTTAGTCGAATCTCCGTTCGCACGGGACCCCTCTTTCGGTGGAATGGAGGGTTTGGTCTCGGCCGGTTCATAAAAAGCAATCGCCGCATAACCGACCACGGCCTCCTTGCGGCCCGCCGTATCGCCGCTGTTGCGATAGTCCAGCAGTTTGGCCTTCCAGCCTTTCTGCCGCGCAACGTGCATCATGGTCAGGATCGGGTCCTTGCCACAGGCCAGCGAGATACGGGCCTGACTCTCGACCGCTGCCTCCTCTTCCTCCAGCCAATCCGTACTCAAGGAACAGACGGCCGCAACGGTGGTCGTATCAAGCGCGCGTGCCACGTCGTAGGGCAGGTAATGCGTCAGATCGGAACTGGCCACCAGCAGCGTGTCGTCGTCCAGGACCTTCAAGAGCGCCGTGGCGGCTTCCTCCGGATCGACCTGCCCGAAAACCACCGGTACGACCTCGAAATCCTTGAGCACGCGCTGCAGGAAGGGAAACTGAACCTCCACGGAATGTTCCCAGGTGAAGGGGGTCTCGTCGCCGAATGCCGGCAACTCCTTGGGCGCCGACTGCCACCACTGCGGCCGCTGGACCTTACATTGGGGATGGAGATCGAAGGGCTTGAGTTTGCCCAGTTCCGCGGCCTTCGCCGAAATGGGGATCCGGCCCAGCGGTGTCTCCACGGCGTCGGCGTCGGCTACGGCAGCGGCCTGGAAGAGCGACGTATGGCTGGGCCCCAGAATGACCACCGTGCGGAACTTCCGCCCTTCGAGTTGCTTGTATCCGCTGGCGGCGATCTTGCCGGAGAATTCATACCCGGCATGCGGGCAAACCAACGCCCGCAGCCTCTGGATGCCCTGCGACTTGGCCTCGGCCAGCATTTGATCGACCTGCTTGGCGAGATCCGTCTCGTGCCGCGGGTAGAACATTCCGGCCACCGCCGGCCCAAGGACCCTTTTCGACTCCTTCTGCGTCGCCGCGGCCGCCGGCTGCCGCCCGCAGCCAGCCAGGCTCAAGAGGAATAACGCGGCGAGAATCGTCCGGCCAAGGTATTTCATCTCCGGTGGCTCCATGAAAGAGAGAGTTTGGGTCCGGTTGCACGCCCCGACCCGCTGAAATCCATTCTAACTCACGGCGAAGGAAAATCGAATCCGTACGGCTAAACTACCCCATGCATTTCGACGCGGGAAATGGTAGAATGGGGGCCATCGGGAAGCTAGCTCCGGGTTGGAACTGCTGAAAAGGGAGAACTGACCTATGCGAACGACGATGCGTGTCCTCTTCGTCGGCGGCGCAATGTTGTCTGCCATGGCCCTTGTCGGTTGCCAGAGTGAAGCCGAAAAGGCGTACCAGCAAGGCGAGGAGTCTTTTGTCAACCGCGACTACGACAAGGCGATCGCGGACTTCAACGAGGCTATCCGATTGAATATCGATTACGCCGAGGCGCATTACAGTCTCGGATTGGCGTTGGCCAACCGCGGAGCGGTCGACGACGCCATGACGCATTTCCGCAAGGCCTTGGAACTCAAGCCCGCCTACGCGGAGGCCCGCCACAACCTCGGCCTGGTGTTGGCCGCCCGCGGACAGTTCGTCGAGGCCATCGCCCATTACCAGATGGCCTTGGCGGTCAAGCCCGACTACGTCGAAGCCCACAACAACCTCGGCCTGGCACTGGCCGCTTACGGGCGGATCGACGAGGCCATCGCCCATTTTCAGGCGGCCCTGGAAATCAAGCCCGACTACGCCGAGGCGTATCGCAACCGCGGCCTGGCCTACGATCGCAAGGGCGACAAGAGCAAGGCGGAAGCGGACTACGCGGAGGCCATGCGACTCGGATACAGAGAACAACAAGACGTGAACCGATAGGAAGGCTGCATGGCAACGATTGGGGAAGCTTTGGCGATTGCCTCCCGCCACCATCAAGCCGGCCGGCTGCAAGCCGCCGAGCAGATCTACCGGCAGATTCTCGCGGTCGATCCGAATCAACCGGACGCGCTCCATCTTCTCGGCCTGCTGGCTTCCCAGTTGGGCAAGCACGAGATTGCCGTGGAATACATTCAACGGGCGATCGGGCGGAAAGGGGATGCGGCTTTCTTTCATAACAACTTGGGGGAAGCGTATCGTGCCTTGCGCAGGATGCCCGAAGCGATTGCCTGCTACTGCCGGGCACTGGAACTGAAGCCGGATGTCGCCGAGATACACAGCAACCTGGGCAATGCGTTGAGCGGGCAGGGGAAACCGGACGAAGCGGTCGCCTGCTACCGCCGGGCGCTGGAGTTGAAGCCGGATTTCGCCGAGGTCCACAGCAACCTGGGCAATGCATTGCGGGGCCAGGGAAAACCCGACGAAGCGATTGCCTGCTACCGCCGCTCGCTGGAACTGAAATCGAATTTTGCCGACGTACACAACAACCTGGGCAATGCTTTGCGGGACCAGGGAAAATTGGACGAAGCGATCGCCTGCTACCGCCGGGCGCTGGAACTCAAACCGGATTTTGCCGAGACCCACGTCAATCTGGGTATCGCCTTGAAGGACCAGGGCAAGCTGAACGAAGCGATCGCCTGCTGCCGCCGGGCATTGGAACTGAAGCCGGACTTTGCCGAGGCCCACAGCAACCTGGGCGTTGCCTTGAAGGACCAAGGGAAGCTGGATGAAGCGGTCGCCTGCTGGCGCCGGGCACTGGAACTGAGGCCGGACTATGCCGAGGCCTGCAGCAACCTGGGTAATGCGCTGCGGGACCAAGGGAAGGTGAACGAAGCGGTCGCTTGCTACCGTCGGTCGCTGGAACTGAAGCCGGACCATGCCGGGACGCACAACAACCTGGGTAACGCGTTGAAGGACCAGGGGAAGCTGGATGAAGCGCTTGCCTGCTACCGCCGGGCATTGGAGCTGAAACCGGATTTTGCCGAGGCGCACGTCAGCTTGGGCAATGCGTTGAACGACCAGGGCAATCAGGACGAAGTGCTTGCCGCGTACCGCCGGGCATTGGAACTGAAGCCGGATTTTGCCGAGGCGCACGCCAACGTGGGCCGAGCTTTGGAGGAGATCGGCGATCTGCGGGGCGCGGAAGATTGTTTCCGCACCGCGTTGCGGCATGATCCCCGCTTCGCCTTCGCGCATTACAAATTGGCGGGACTCCTGCGCGGCAAACTTCCAGAGGAGGACCTGGCTGCGCAGCGCCGCTTGCTGGAGCCGTGTACTGCCTCCGGCGGCAAAGCGAGTTGACCGACGCGCAACGCTTGTGGCTGCATTTCGGCCTGGCCCAAGTCCTCGACGCGCGGGGCGAGTATGCCGAGGCCGCCGAGCACCTCGATCGGGGCAACGCGCTGCAACTATCCGATTGGCGCAGGTGCGGCCGGGAGTACGACCCGCAAGAGTGCGAGTCTTTTGCCACCCGGATGATCGCGGCGTGTGCGCCGGATTTCTTTGCGCGGGTCCGCGGCTTTGGGTTGGAGTGCGAACTCCCGGTGTTCGTCGTGGGGTTGCCGCGATCCGGTACCACGCTCATCGAGCAGATCTTGGCCAGCCATTCCCAGGTCTTCGGCGGCGGGGAACTCAAACTTGTTAACGACACCATGGCCGCGCTGGGCGGGCAAGGCGCAGCCTTCTTCGAGAACCTTCGCTGGTTGGACCGCGAGACGGCCCGCCGCCTCGCGTCGCGGCACTTGGAGAAACTTCGCGCAATCGCTCCTGCCGCGCTCCGCATCGTCGACAAGATGCCCGACAACTACTTGTACCTCGGTCTGTTGGCGGGCCTCTTTCCGCGGGCGAAGTTGATCCATTGTCGCCGCGATTTGCGCGACGTGGCCGTCTCCTGTTGGATGACGCAGTTTCGCGAAATTCGCTGGGCCAACAACCAACAGCACATCGCTTCACGATTTCGCCAGTACCAACGGCTGATGGCGCACTGGCGGACGGTTTTGCCGGCGCCCCTGTTGGAGGTCGATTACGAGGAGACGGTGGCCGATTTGGAAGGCGTGGCCCGCAAGCTCGTTGCGTTCTGCGGACTGGAGTGGGAGCCAAGGTGCCTGGAATTCCACGAGGCGAAGCGGCCGGTCAGTACGGCCAGCGCGGTCCAGGTGCGGCGCCCGCTCTACGCGACGTCCGTGGGAAGGTGGCGGCACTACGAACAATCCCTGGCGACGCTGCTGAGCGAGATTCCCGTTGACATCGTGGCGCGTGGTTGACGTTATTCCTCAAGTAAACGCCGTTCCGCCCCCGCTCGGCTTGCTTGGGGAGGACGAGTCGCGTGGCGGACGCTGCCGTAGTGGCTAAACATGCGTTCCCCCGGCACGGGGAGACCGCTGAAAAAGTGCAAACGGATACAATATGTAGTACTGAGTACTCAGTAATCAGTACTATACGTTGTGATAGCAGTAGACTTCTTCAGTGGTCTCACAGGGCCGGGGGGGACGGGTCGCGTGGCGGTGCGCCGCCGTAGTGGCCAAACATGCGTTCCCCCGGCACGGGGCCAGGGGGGACGGGAACCTTTCCGGCAACACCAGCAACTTGACCCCGGCGCCGCGCCGACGCATTACGCAGGCAGCTTATCGCCATCATGAACAACGTTGCCCCGGACGATCCCGCCATTGCCAAGTGGGAACCTCATGCCTTCGCCCATACCCTCGATTTGGCGGCCGCCAAGCGACGGTTGACGGCGTTTCGCCAAAGCGTACGTCGAACCAGATGGACCGGACCGGTCCGCCAGGGGTCCGGAAATGATGCGCACGCGGTCCAGAACGACAGCGTGCCTATTGCTACTGAGTCCTGGCAACACGGAAACCTGCGTCATTGTTCCGGAGGTTGGGGGCGCTCCCGAATCGGTTGGCAGACCGGATGCCGTTCGGCCTGACGCCCCACGAGCCACCACGGAGCACGCGGTAATCTCCGGAGCTTGGACCGGCCGGGTCGTCTGCGGGCGATTTGGCGTAGTAGTCGGCACCGTACCTACCAAATTGACACGACAAGGCTGTTTGACTACCTTTCAGTATGAGCAAGATCGTGACGGCCAGACGACGATCAGCGGTTTCTGGCGACCGCCCGTCTTGTTGCCGGCCGCCTGAAGGGACACGACTATGATCCGAAAGAGAAGTCTGTTCTGGGCAATACTCGTCCTTGTTCACGCCGGCGCGGACGCTCTTACCGACGAACCCGCGGAGGAACCCGAGCGGGGCGTCTTGTTCACGGGGGCCACTCTGCCGGCGCCGCCCGCGCAGGGCAAGCCTTGGAAACCGCCGGCCGATACGTTTTCCAAGACGTGGATTAGTGCCCTGGAACAGCTTTTCGCGCATGGGTTTGCAGATCCCGCGGATGCGAATACCGCGAAGTGAAAGTGACTTGCGGCGGCGAGCTGTTCACGACGCACGCCTGGGTCATGCCCATGGCACATGGCGAGAGATCGGACCCCATGCGGTTCGCGGTGGCGTGGAACGGCCTGGTATATCCCGTCGTGAAACTGGGTCCGACGAAGGACCTGAAAGCCGACATGGAGGGCATGCTGACCGAGTTGCGCGTGACGGAACCGCACGGCGGCGGCCCCGATCTGGACGGGACCGATGTCACGCCCCCAACGGTGCAGGCATCGCAGCCGCGCGAGTCGCTGTCCTACGACTCGCTGCTGGCCTTGAAAAGTTGCCTGCTCTGCCGCCTGGGCGAAGCGGCCCTCGCGCGACGAGTGTGGAATGCGTGGCAGGCGCGAATGCGAGCCGCGGCTGCCGAAGACCCCTATCTGACCTTCGTTGAGGAATGGGGTTGGGCATTGTATAAACGTGCCGTCGGCGCGCACGAGTGCGGCGACTACGTGATCGCGATGACCAGCGCCAAAATGCTGCTGACGTTGCAGGCGGCGGTGGAACGCACCGCTCCCCTGCGAGGGTTCGAGCCCCGCTCGACCCTGGCACGGACCAGAAGCTGCCGTACCTTGTGTTCCACGACCCGTTGGACCGCTTGCTGGAAGATGCCACCTACCACATTCGGGCCAAGCCGGTGCTGCGCAGTGCTGGACGTCGGGCTGCGGAAATTCCCGGATCGATCCGCCCGGATCGCGGCGCTGGTCCGCGACCTGGAAGTGGTGGACGCAAGCGAGTTCCCTCCCTTTGGATACTACTGCAATCGCGACGAACTAGTGGCGCGGTCTCCGATCATTAAGGCCCTCATCGATGAGGCAACGCCTGCGGTCGAACCGTTGCTGGAGTGTCTGGCAAGCGATCGCCGGCTGACCCGCGCTATCGTTTACCACGGGAAGTTCACGCCGGACGGCTGCTGTCTGATCGGCGTGGACGAAGCGGCGTTTGCCGCTCTGCGCGGCATCTTGAAGGTCGACATTTTCGGGCCCAAGACCCGGGACGGTTACCGGGGAGAAGAGAAGCCCAGCCCGATCGAGCGCCATGCGGTGGCCGATGAAATCCGCCACTTCTGGCAGAAGCACCGGGGCCGGACAAGCGAGGACGTCTGGTTTTCCGTGTTGGCCGACCGCGGGGCGATGCCGGCGCAATGGCTGGAGGTTGCCGAGAAGATCACTAAGCCGGTACCGCGGGCGCCGGCTGATATTGCTCGTGCGATTGCGGATGCAGAACTGGGCTGCGCCTTGGATCAGGAGGACCACCCAATGAACGGCGAGGCATTGCGCAGCCGGAAGAACCCGAGCGTGGCCGAATTGATAATCCAGCGAACCGACGATGTCGCGGACCATGCCGATGCAGGTGACCTCATTTGCACGGAAGAACCGTCGGCGGTCGCCTGCCACTTGACTCTGTTGCTCGCCAAGTGGGACCGCCAGGCAGCTATCCCCGCCATCCGGCGGCGGTTCGCCGACTATCGCAGGTATCTGCAAAGCGACGACGGCAAGGACCAACACGCTCTCGCCTATCTCCGCAAGCCGCTGACTTTGCTTGCCGAGGCCGGCGCCCAGGCCGGTGATGCCGGCGTGATCGCCGATTATGCCGCGTGGGTCCGGGCACTGCCCGTGCGGGAAGCGGACGGCCTCGGAGTATCGGTCTTCTTGCCTCTGTGGCACCATCCCGAGAACGCCAGGCTGGCCGAGTTGGCCCGTTGGGCCTTTCTCTCCGCCAACGCCCCCATCGACCGCCGTCTCGCTGTGGGTCGCAACGGCTGGAGAGGTCCGCTTCCGCCGCTATTGGTTGTCTCGGCTTTCCGCGAGGTACTGAAACGTGAACTCGTCGACGTCACCAGCCTTGGTGCGGTTACGTTCGATCACGACACGGCAAGAATCACCATGTCTGGGCTAACGGTGAATGGCCCGCGCTCAGTTCTTGCTCCCGATATGCCGTTGCCAAAGGCACATAGCCAGCCGCTGCGGGCCTGTGACAAGTGTGCCTATTTCCTTTCGGAATTGCCCGGTTCACCGCGATTCGAACTCTATTGGCCCGAGAAGAAGCGGAATACGGCGTGTGCGGAAATCGCCGCGTACCTCGATCGCTGGGGCCCTTGCTTCCAAGTGCCCAGCAAGAGCTTTGAGGCCACCTGCTTGGATTTCGACAGGCCGCAGTTTCGCCTTCCACGGCTTTCACGGCCGGCGACGCCCGAAGACGTTGCCGCGGGCCGGGCCATCTTCTCGCTCCGCGGCCGGGCCGATGCGCAGGTCCGCGTCGCGCAAATGAAGCGGCTTCCGTGCATTGCGAGATGGAAATCGCTCAAGCAGTTTCCACTCCGCGAGCCTCGTTCCCTGGAATGGCCCGAGAATGGTCCGACTGCGAACCATTTGCCGCAAGAGGCTTTCGACCGTGAGGGCCTTGTTTGGCAGGCAGAAGAGACTTTGGTCGACGGCCGATGGCACTGCTACTACGGCTTCGTGGGTAATCACACCATTAGCAAAGTGCCAGCGGAAGACATCGAGATCCTTGAGCACTTCAGCGCTGCATTTCCTCGCCCGTAGCCGAACTACTGCGCGTGGTCAGCGGGGAAGGGGACCCGTTACTTGTTTCCGTCTTTCATTTCGTCAATAACTGGTCCCCTTCTGGCCTCGCACCGGTGTGTGGACCGGACCGATGGTGGTCCAGGAGCGGGGAGTACGGAGCACGGAGTACAAAGTACTGAGTACGGAGTACAAAGTACGGAGTACAGAGTACCGAGTGCAGAGTACGGAGCACGGAGCGGAGAGTACCGAGAATGGAGCGGAGAGCCGGAGTACCGGGTGCGGTCTTACCAAGCTGCGGAAAGACAGGACAATGCAACTCCGAAAAGCGTCTTGGTCTAACTAACGAGTGGGGGAGCTTCGCGCATTTTCGCTTCCCCCTTTTTCTCGAAATCCGGTTTTTTTGTCCGGTGGCTTTAACCTGATAGGAATCAATGCCTTACGACGCGCCCACGAGCCGCCCGACCCGCATGCGAGCGACGTCCACTGCCTCAAACCGGCCGCTCAAACGTACTAATATGCAAAGAATCCGGCCGATCGTGCCGGCGTCGCGAGGCGCGAGCGCAATCGTCTCCGCCTCTTGGAACATTCCAATATGCGTGCCATCACAAGGAGTGGAAACTTGGAGGCTATCTCAAAATCGGGCATGTAGCGTAGGCTTCCAGCCTGCGTGCCCGATTTTGAAATAGAAATGAAGATCAAAGAAAGGAAAAACCGGCAAAGAAGACGACAGAGAAGAGCGATTTCATATTCCGTTCGACGAGCCTCCTTTTTGGACCACACCGTTGTGGACCACGGGCTCCCGGAAAATCCGGTTTTTTTGGATGGAAGGCGTTAGCAGATAAGCAGTTATGGCGTCAACCCTGCGGTCCACGAAATCTCGGTTACAATGGACTCTTGTGAGGGACCTCAATATGTCGCGAATCACCGTTCTTCCGCCGGAAAACGCCGCTGCCGCCGATGGAGTCAAGCCCGGAGGCTGGTGGCATGAAGAAGAAGACGGCGCCCAAGTCGTTTGCGATCTTTGCCCCCGCGGCTGTTCGCTGACCGACGGCAAGCGGGGATTCTGCTTCGTCCGCCGGAACCTGAACGGGCAGTTGGTCACGACGACCTATGGCCGCAGCTCGGGTTTCTGCATCGACCCGATCGAAAAGAAACCGCTGAACCATTTCTATCCCGGAACCGCGGTGCTTTCCTTCGGCACGGCAGGTTGCAACCTGGGGTGCAAGTTCTGTCAGAACTGGGAAATGTCCAAGTCGCGCGAAGTCGATGCCCTGGGCGAGTGGGCCGACCCGGAAACCGTGGCCCGTGCGGCCCAGGAGCTGGGCTGCCGAAGCGTGGCCTTCACCTACAACGACCCCGTGGTGTGGGCCGAGTATGCGATCGATTGCGCCAAGGCCTGCCGTGCGGCGGGCGTGAAGACCGTGGCGGTCACGGCCGGTTTTGTCGCACTCTCCGCGCGGAAGCCGCTGTTCGAGGTGATGGACGCGGCCAACGTCGACCTCAAAGGCTTTACGGAGGACTTCTATCGGGAACTGACGAACTCACGCCTCGCCCCAGTTCAGGAGACCCTCAAATGGCTCGCGCGAGAAAGCAACGTGTGGCTGGAAGTGACCAACCTGCTGATACCCGGCAAGAATGACGCCGAGGAAGAGTTGAAACGCATGTGCGAGTGGTTCGTCGAGAGCCTGGGGCCCGACGTGCCGCTGCACTTCACGGCCTTCCATCCCGACTTCCGCATGCGCGACGTCCCACCGACACCGCTCGCCACGCTGATCAAGGCGCACGAGATCGCCAGGTCTGCCGGGCTGAAGTATGTCTACACGGGCAATACGAGCGACCGCACTCGGCAGAGCACCTATTGCCCCGGGTGCGGGCAGGTGCTTGTCGGCCGCGACGGCTACCGTCTGAGCGTCTACGGGCTGAAGCAAGATCATTGCAGCCACTGCGGCACGGAGATCGCAGGTCGCTTTGGCGACGGCCCGGGCGATTGGGGGCCGCGCCGCCTGCCAGTGCGGATCGCGGAGTACGCCAGATCGAAAACGCCTCAGCCCGGCCCGCGCCAGGCACTGACCGAAGGTCGGTCGGGAGAGCGGGAACAGACCCGGCAACGGGCTGGAAGCCCGTGCTACGAAATGCAACAGGCTGGAAGCCCATGCTACGCAACACTGACGCCGGATCAGGAGCGACTGATTTTCCAAGCGACGGGCCACCGGCTGATTGCCGTCGTTCTCGGGCAGGTCGCCGATCCGATCGAGCAATCGCTGGCCGATCTGGCGCGGATGCCGGTGGCCGGCGCATTCGTGACGCTGAAGCGATCGGGCATGTTGCGGAGTTGTTGTGGTTCGCTGGGATCGGCAACGCCGCTTTACAAGGTGCTCGAGCAGGCGACCATTGCCGCCGCGAAAGAAGATCGACGTTTTCCGCCGATCTCGCCCGCCGAGTTACCGTATCTCGACGTGGACGTTTGGCTGCTCGGCGAAATGGAGCCCGTCTTGGCCCGAGGTTCCGAGCGGCGAAAGGCGGTGATCATCGGCAAACACGGCTTGCAAATCGCCAAAGGCGATCGCCGCGGGCTTCTGCTGCCCGGGCGTGGCCGTAGAGCACCATGTGGATGCCGAAGGTTTCCTGGAACTCGTATGCCGCAAGGCCGGGCTGCCGGCCGATGCCTGGCGGGATGAAGATGCGGCCTTGATGACCTTCGAGGGTCATGCCATTGAAGGCGCGCTGAAGGCGGTGTTCGACGAGCAGGGAGCAGGGAGCGGGAGCGGGGAGCGGGGAGCGAGGGCAACGCTACAGCCGGGTCCCGGGCGGGCCGACGTGGCCATGCTCGCCGATATCTGTCGCCAGAACCTGCATGCCATGATGCTGGGGGCAACGCCCGCGTTGTACGTGCCGGGCGCCTTCGACGGCAGCGTGCAGGGAATCGTGCTTTCGCTGCAACTGCCCGGCAGCACGGAAAGGCTCGATTGCAGCCAGATCAATATCTTGGGACAAATGCCGCTGCAGTCAACGTTGTTCGAACTGGCCAAGGCCGCTGCCGCGCTCTTGCAACAGCGCGGCGTCCGTTCCGCGGCGATCTCCGCGGCCAGCGTGGGCCTTACCGTCCTCTGGGACGTAGCCATGCACGGCACGCCGGAGACGCCGCAGTTGCAAGGACTGGATCCTCGTCAGCGCGCCCTTTTCGTGGTTCAGCAGAGTCGCTGGGCGCTCGCCTGGAACCCCCAAGCAGGGCACGAAGACCTGTTGCGCGAGGCGGTCGATTCGCTGCGGTCGCCAAGCGGTCCAGGGGGCTCGGTGTTCAGTCTGGCAGTCGTCTCGACCATCGATCGGATCCTAGCGGCCAATGTTCCCAAGACGGACATCGGCCCCGACGTTCGCTTGCCGGCGGTGGCCGGCACGTTTTATCCCCCTCAGGCGGAAGAGATCGACCGCACGCTGGACGAATGGTTCGCGCACAAGCCGGAAGCCGAACCCTGGGCGGCGGCCATGGTTCCCCATGCCGGTTGGATCTATTCGGGCCGCCTGGCCGCCGATGTCTTCAGCCGCGTGAAGTTTCCCCAGCGAGTCATCGTGCTTGCGCCGCGGCACCGCCCGGAAGGCGCCGAGTGGGCCGTTGCCCCGCATCGCACCTGGCAGTTGCCCGGTCGCGTGTCTCGATTCCGATCCGGAGTTGGCCCGGATGTTGGCCGATTCCATTCCGGGCCTGGAACTCGACGCGGCGGCCCACGCCTACGAACATGCCATCGAGGTGCAATTGCCGCTGGTGGCCCGGCTATCGCCCCAGAGTCGCGTGGTCGGCATCACGATCCACGCCGGCAAGCTGGAAGCCTTGCAACGCTTCGGCGAGCAGATGGCGGGCGTGCTGGCCGGACTGAGCGAGCGGCCGTTGTTGGTGATTTCCAGCGACATGAACCACTTTGCCGATGAGCGCGAAACCCGCCGGCTCGACCGGATGGCCCTGGAAGCCCTGGCGTCGCTCGATCCCAGTCGGCTGTATCGGACCGTGCGCGACAACCGGATCAGCATGTGCGGTGTCTTGCCGGCGGTCGTGGTGCTGAGCGCTCTGGGCCGCCTGAACGCCCTCAACCGCTGTCAGGAAGTTGGTTACACGACCAGTGCCGCGGTTTCCCATGACACGCAACGCTGCGTGGGCTATGCCGGAATGTTGTTTGCCTGAGGAGGCAGCCACGGAAATCAAGAAAACCTCGATCGGCAACGACGTCCCCTGCGCAGGCGCGAGGCCTGCGCCGTCACGGCGCCTTGACGGTTTTCAAGGCGTTGAGCATCGGTTGGCGTTGACGCACGGCGGCTTCTCCCTCGCCATGGACGCAAGCCACCAACACCGTCTTGTCAACCGCGAAGACAACCACGTCGACCGTGGCCGGATCTTGATCGTCGGCTTCGATCCCCTTGCCCATCAGGTGTTTGCCTTCGGATTCGGCAACGGTGATTGCTTCGCTGCTGATGGCGTGAAACTTCAAGACCTCGCTCTTGATCACGTCGTCCAAGCCGGCGATGGCCTCGGCGACCGTCTTGGCCTTCGGCACGACCCACAGGTCCAAGACCATGTCCTTGGTATCAATTACCGTTTTTTCCTTGTCCGTGGCGACCTTGGCGGCCTGCGGAACGCGGATCGTCATCACGGCCGCACCGGCATGGGAAATGGTAACCGTCTTCAGATCATCGGCCGAAGCGGCCGTGGTAAGAACGAACACGACAAGACCGCCTAGAACTGTCTTCATGATAAGATTCTCCCTACGTGGTTAGTTCAAGTCTCCCGGCAATAGTTTATGCCAGGGCGAATTGCCTCGCAAGTGGCGCAGCGACGGTTGTGGCAATTCAGGCAAAATGTGGCGTGTTTGGCGATCCGCCATCAACTGCTCTCGGCCGGCGGACGGCGAAAGTTCAGGATCGACTGGTTTTTGGGCGAGAACGACTGGCTGGCCGCCCGACGATAAAACGAGGAGTATCCAATTCGGGGGATTGTGGGAGAGCCATGATGAAGCGGCATACGTTATTCTCGATAATCATTCTCGCGGCTGCCGTCGGGGGGCTCGCCCGCACCGCACCCGCCGCATCTCCGTTTCCCGGCGACACAGCCGCACTCGCGCTCGCGGAACAGCTTCGGGACGAGGATGCCTCGGTCCGCCAAGCGGCGGTGCTTGCCCTGCGGGAACTGGGGCCGGCAGCCAAGCCCGCGATTCCCGCTTTGGCTCAAGTGCTTCGCGACCAGGATCCCTACGTCGCCAGCGACGCCTCGCAGACCTTGGGGAAGATGGGGCCGGAGACCGTGCCTTGCCTCACGGCGCTGCTTTGCGACGAATGCCCGCGGGTCCGGGAACTCGCCGTTCGGACTCTGCGGCAGCTCGCGGCGGACGCCAAGGCCGCGATACCCGCGCTGACGGAACGGCTTCGGGATGGCGATGTTTCCGTGCGCCAGGCGGCGGTGCTGGCTCTACGGGAGCTGGGACCGGTGGCCAAGGCCGCGATTCCGGCCCTGGCCGAACTGCTTCGCGACGCGGATCGATACGTCGCCACGGACGCCTCCCACGCGTTAGTCGCGATGGGTCCGGAGGCCGTACCTTGCGTGGTGCCGTTCCTTCGCGACAGGGAGCCGCGCGTCAGGGAACTCGCCGCGCAGACCTTGCGGCAGATCGCGTCGCAAATGTCGGGCGGTTCCAATGCGCCCCGCTGAGTAGCCGGCCAGCTCGTCTTCTTGCGGCCCTCCGCCAGAACCAGAGTATGTTATACTCTTGGGTGTTGCTGCGCAATGATATTCCAATGTTTCGGGAGGCGTCCATGCTTGGTTTTCGATTTGTCAAGGTCCCACCGACCACGTTCGTGATGCAGTTCCGCTCGGGAAAGATCGTGCGGGCGGGCGCGGGGTTGTCGTTCTTCTACTTTGCGACGAACTCGATGTTGGTCCAGGTGCCGATGGCCAGCGCCGACGTGCCGTTCGTGTTCAACGAAATGACGGCGGACTTCCAGGATGCGACCATCCAGGGCGAGTTGACCTATCGCGTCAGCGATCCGAAGCGAATCGCCGCGCTCTTGGACTTCAGCCTGGATTTCCACGGCCGCTATCGCTCCAGCGACGTGGAAAAACTCAACGACCGGCTCGTCCATGCCGCGCAAATCCTCGCCCGGTCGTTCACGCAACGACGTACCCTGGCGGAACTGCTGGTCAGTTCCGATACGTTGGTCCAGGAGATGATCGAGAAACTCAGGCTCTGCGAGACGGTAACGATGCTGGGCGTCGAAGTACTCGCCTTGTCGATCGTGTCGATCAAGGCAGCGCCGGAAATGGCCAAAGCCCTCCAGGCGGATGCCCGCGAACAACTGCTGCGGAAGGCCGACGAGGCCGTTTTCGTCCGCCGCAATGCGGCGTTGGAACTGGAACGGAAGATCAAGGAAAACGAACTGAACACGGAGATCGCCGTCGAGCAGAAGAAGCGGCAGATCCGCGAGACGCAGATGGAGGCCGAGATCGCCATCGAGCAGAAGAAGCGGCAGGTGCGGGAAACCCAGATGGAGGCGGACGTCGTCATCGAGCAACAGCGCAGCCAACTGGTGAACCACCGCGTGGAGAATCAGCGCAAGGAGGCGGAGGCCCGCGGTCAGGCCCTGCGGGCTACGCTGGAACCCTTGAAAGAAATGGATTGGCGGACGCTGATGGCGGCATCGTCGGGCGAAGTCAATCCCAGGCTGCTCGTGGCCATGGCCTTCCGCGACCTGGCGGAAAACGCCGAGAAGATCGGGCAGTTGAACATCTCGCCCGATCTGCTGAACGCCTTGCTCGCGACGGAGGGAAAGCAATAGGCCATGGGACTCTTGCCGCCAACCATTGCGGTCGTGACGCAGCCGACGCGTCTGGAAGGGCTGGTAAGGCGCTGGGCCACGCGCAGCGCGGCCAAGTTCCGCTTGAGTCAGGCCGTCGTACACGAGCGTGCCCGGAGTGCCACTCTCAATCGGCGCGGCACGCGCACGGCCGAAACGACCGCCGAGTTGGCCGAGGACCAAAAGGCCGGTGAAGCCGCGTTCGCATCCTATGAGCAGGAGGACCGCGCCCAGCACGGCACGCTCGACCAGCTCAAGCAGGAACTCGACCTGGGTTACCCGTTGAAGTTCGTGGAGCGGGAGTATCTGCCGACGTTCGATTTCCGCGGATGCATCGCCATCGTCGTGGTCGGTCGCGACGGACTGGTGGCGAACGCCGCCAAGTACGTGGGCGAACTGCCCATCGTGGCCGTCAACCCCGATCCGCAACGGATCGACGGCGTGCTTCTGCCGTTCCACGTCGGCCAGACCAGGCAGGCGGTGCAACGCGCCGCCGAGAACCGCGCCAGGATCCGCGAGGTCACGCTGGCGGAGGTCAACCTGAACGACGGCCAGCGGATGCTGGCCTTCAACGACTTCTTCGTCGGCTGCCAAAGCCATGTCTCCGCCCACTACGTTCTCCGGGCAGACAACCAGGAGGAGCCGCAGTCTTCCAGCGGGCTTATCGTTTCCACCGGGGCCGGGTCCACCGGTTGGCTTTCCTCGGTCTACAACATGGCCCAGGGCTTCGCCCATTGGACGGGAGGAGGTTTGCAACACGGCATTCAGTTGGCGTGGGAGGACCGCCGCCTGGTTTGGGTGGTGCGCGAGCCGTTCCGCAGCAAGCAATCGGGAGCCGATTTGGTGGCAGGGTGGCTCGATCAAGGCCACGAATTAGTCATTGAATCACTGATGCCGTCCGGCGGCGTCATTTTCTCGGATGGGGTCGAAGCCGATTTCCTGGAATTCTCCAGCGGGACAACGGCACGCATCGGCGTTGCACGGCAGCGGGCCCGACTGGTTGTCGGGTAGGCGATCGTGAAGGAGGAGGAGATGGCATTTGACTGGCGGCGCAAAGAAACGGGAGGCGAGCAAAAAGCCCGGCCTCCCGCACTGGATAGCACCTGCCGAAAGAGAAACCTCGATCGGTTAACAGCCGCAGCCGCGGCCACAACGGGCACGCCGACAACGGCAATGCGTGCAGCAGGAATCGCCGCAAGAGGAACAACCGCAGGACGAACCGCAACTCGATTCGCAGGGCACTTCCACCGTCTGCTCGACCATCTTGCAGACCTGGACCTGGACCGTCTTCTGGACGGTGTGGGGAACCATCACGCAATAGTTCTCGGTCTTCGGGATCTGGTGGGTCTCGTAGGTCGTGACTTGCTCTTCACGGGTCTCGGTCTTCGGCACGCAGACCGTATAGGGAACCTCGCGACTGCGCTGCTCCATCGAGCACTCGGTAACCTGGTACGTGCGCGTGCGATTCTCGCAGTGATACTCGCAGACCTGCTGCGAGCAAGTGCGGACCTGGTTCTCATAGTGGCAGACCTTGACCGTGCAGGTGCGGGTCTCAGGGTGGCAGACCTGCACCTGGTAGGTGTAGGGCTCCTGAACCGTCTCGATCTTGTTGACGGTGTATTGGTAGGTCTCGTTCACCCAGTTGGGCACGTAGCAGCGCACGGTCTGGGTGCAAACCGGGGCCGGGCGCAGCCACTGCAAGAGGCTTCGCCGCCGCAACCACATCCGCCGCCGCAACCGCCGCCGCAACCGCCGCCGCAACCGCCGCCGCAACCGCTGTCGCAGGCGCTCGCGCCGCCGCAACCACAGTGGCGACGGCAACCACAGCCGCAGCCGCAACAGGAGCTGCAAACCGCAACCTGATGCTCCTCCCAATGGCCCCTATCCACACAGCGGCAACCCGTCTCTTGGACCGGCACGCAATGCTGCACGCAACGCATCCCCTGACGGGTCTCGCAAGCGGGAACCATCACGGTGTATTGTTCCGTCTTGTCGGCCCAAACCGGCACGCAAACCGTATATTGGGTTTCGACGGTCTTCGTCGTCGGCACCTGGACCTGGTAGGTCTCGGTGACTTCGCGCGTCTTCGGAACCGAAACGCAGTACGTCTCGGTCCGCATGCGCGTCTCGGGAACCATCGTCGTGTAGCAGCGCTGTACGGTCTTCATGACCGGAACGGTCTCGCAAACCGTGTAGTTGCGCGTGCGTGTTTCCGCCACGCACTGGGTTTCGCACACGGTACGCTCTTCGGTGACCATTGTCGGCACCAAGATGGTCTTCTTCACCATCTGTGGAGCACACGACGCACACGGGGCGGCACAACCACATGCGGACGGTGCGGCGCAACCGCAACCGCAATCGCCAGCCAAGGCGACATTGACCGCCAGCAACGCGGCGGCCGTAACAAGGGACCATAGTGCAAACTTCATCGCAATCTCCTCCATTAGGGGGACCAGGGACTAGGTTGCCCGGACACCATGCCCGAATACGCAACCAGCATCGCGGTAAATGCTACGCAGGCACTACAGAATGACAAGCCCCAAATGGAGAAATTCATGACCTAGTATTCCTGGAATCATGCTACTCGTTTTACATTACCATCGTTGGGGGATGACACGTTGTCTACTTCTTCGGGTCGGGCAGGAAACGCAGGATATGGACTTTCGAGACCGTCAAGAGGCCCGCGCCGATCATCGGTTCCAAGGCCGGCAAAAGGGGGTCGATCCGTTCGGCCAGATCCACGATCTCGATCCGCACCGGAAGATTCTCGCTCAGTTCCAGCAGCCGCGTGGTGTGCAGACGGCCACTGCCGCCGTAACCTTCGACGGCACGGGTCACGGTGGCCCCGGCAATGCCCCGTTCCCGGCAAAGTTGCACGATCGCCGTGTACAAGGGTTGTGCGTGCCATTGGTCGGTGCTGTTCACGTAGATGGTAACCAATTTGGCGTCTTCTTCAATTCTCACGAATAGGCTCCTCTCCGATGTTCGGGATTACGGCCGACGGGTCACTCCCCACGCCGACTCGGCAACTCGCACCACCACGCCATGACCATCACCCGCGCGAACTTCGGCCACGGCCGTTCCGTCAGATTCCACGCCGATGGCGACCACGGCGGCCGGATCGGCGTTACCCGAAGGCCGAGGCTCCTGAGGTACGACGACCAGGGCGAAATGTTCCTTTCGCCCCGGCGTCAGGGGGGCACGGCTATGCGTCGTGAACAACCGCTCCGCCTTCCGCCCCTTGGGATTCGGGCCGTGGTAACTCTGCCGGACTTCCTCGCTGCCAACCGCGGCCGACGGCCCCGAAGCAAAGCGGACCAACATCCGTCGCGTTTTCAGCGAGCCATCGGCCGCGGGGTAGGGGCCGTCGTCATCCGAGAGGAACCAATCCTTGCCTGCCGCGCGTTGCTCGTACATTTGCCAGAGTTGCCCTGCGTTCCAACCCTTCATCGACGGCCCGGGGACGAGCACGTCATGAACCACGAGGCAGCCCTCGGCGGTCAAGACGAGATAGCGGGTCAGCGACGTGTCCGGCGTGATATACGCACTGTAGGCGACTGCGCCGCAGGCATCGCGTCCGCGCTGCTCGGCCCGGGCTTCTGCAAGCCGCGATACCAACAACTGGTCGCCCAGGTCCACCTGGCGGCCAAGGCCGCGGACGTGCATCACCGGGCGGCCGCCATGGTACTTGACGTCGAGTTTCAGGTACTGATAGTCTTCCCGGCTGAAACTTCGTTCCGGCGGCGAGGCCAACTTCCGCGCGACGTGCCCCGAAGGAACCGCCTTCCAGAGCACGCCTTCGCAAAACTGTCCCTGCGAGGAGTCTCCTGCGAGCCGGACGCGAGTCAGCTTCGGCAGCCTGGCATCCCAGCGCGTGGGGTCCTCGAAACCATCGACCAACCACGTGCCGGCCGGACCTTCCAACCGCAGGTTATCGAAGAACAACTCGCTGCAACTCCGCGAGCGCTCCTGGAAATTCCGCAGCAGCATTACGGGCGCGACCAAGTAGCGGTCGCCCTCGCGTTGGAGATACTCCGTGGGAATGGCCATCGTGAACCACTCGTCCGCGCGATTCCAGCAGCCGGGAAACCGCGCCGTGCCGGGCATGGCCCAAAGGATATTGCCGGTAATGGCCGATTCGGTCCCGTGACGTCCCATGTTGTGAAACAGCGGCACGCCGTCCGCCTCGAAGTAAGCGATCGACGGGCCTTTTTCCAGATGGGCGTGCGACCCGGAGGCATAGAGATCCATCAGCACCATGGCTGCCCCCGGCTCCAGGCCCGTGCGCAGGATCAGCTTGTCAACGAGCGGATGCGACTCGCCCCGGCAGATGCGCGACGTGACCAGCGAAACGGTTTTCGACGCCCGCGGGCCGGCTGGCAAGACCTCCAGATCGATCAGTCCCAGGCCGCGAAACCAAAGATCGACTGCGGGAAACTCGGCCGCCGGGCGCGGATACAGCCTTCGCGCGGCATGCAGGAACGTCGGGTCCTCGTAGGTCTTGGCGGCGTATTCCAGGAGATAGACGCGATCGAGCAGGCAGGCCGAAGTGCTGAAATAGGAGTCGCCGTACTCGGGCACGAGCCCCGCGGGCGAGACGACGTCGCGAAACCGCTCGAACACGCGGCGGAAGCCCGCCGATCGCTTCAGGTCGTCCTCGCGCCCCGCGAGGCGGGCCATTTCCACGAGCAAGGCCATTCCCAGGCTGTCGTAATTCGCCGCGTCCTCGTCGAGATCGCCCGTTTGCCGCCGGAGCGACCAATACTCGTCCAGGCGCTTCGCGCCGCCTCGCGATCCGGATATGCCATGCCGTCGCGGCACTGAAGCAGACAGGCGTAGGCCAGCACCTGGGCGATGCGGATGTTGTTGTCGCTGTTATCCGCAGATCGGATGAACGCCCGCAACTGGCTTTCGGCAATCTCGCCGACTTGCCCTGCGAGGTCGGGGCGAAGGTGTCCCTCCTGTTTCAAGAGCCGTGCCAGTCGGGCGAACGCCATGAGCAGGTGAAAATCCCGCAGATCCGGTTTGCCGTGTTCGAACGCCGCCTCAAAGCAGCGTTGGGCGGTGGCCAGGCAAGCGGGCTCCTTGGTCTGCCGCCAAAGCCTCAGAGCAGCCTCGCCCACGGACAACGTCTCGAACAGGCTGCCATGTCTTTCGGACGAATGCCGTGCGACGACCTGCCGGTAAAGTTCGACGTAGGAGGACGGCAATGGGACCACGTGACTCGTGGCCGGCTGCCGCTCAGCGAAAGACGGATTGACAATCCGTCCCGCAGGTGGCGGCTCGGCGCCTT
The DNA here is from genome assembly GCA_963779975.1 of uncultured Planctomycetia bacterium. Taxonomy (GTDB): domain Bacteria; phylum Planctomycetota; class Planctomycetia; order Pirellulales; family Thermoguttaceae; genus JANXQG01. Next base: position 51,399 of record CAWAAL010000037.1, read on the forward strand.
GGGTTCGCCGCCCCAAGCCGTGTAGCATGACCAAGGACGCCACCAACAGGGCGGTTGTGAAGGCCGTGAGAGTGTGTCGTATCGTTTCATTCATGGCGTCGCTTTGCCTTTGCGATGCACGACGGTTGCTTCGACTGCCGCGATCTCTTCCCGGTCAAGGCCGTACATTTTGTACACGAGTGCGTCAACGCGTTTCTCTTGGTCGACGATCGGCGCCGCCGGATCATGCCGCTTGCGGGCAATGATCTGTTGAACGGTCTCGACCAGATCGACTTGTTGGGACTTCGACAATCTTGGCACGGGGATCTCCGCGACGTTCAGTCGCGAGAAGTTGATTCCCTGGTCGATGCCCAGACTGCCGAAACACTCCTGCAAGAAGAACCGCACTAAACTCGCATTCATTATGCCAAGCACCGCCAAGTGAGCATAGGGGCCGTGGAAGTTCCGCAGAATGACCGTCGAAATGCCGGCAACCCAGTCGCCCGTCTCGTCCAGGAACGCCTCGAAATGGCGCATGCCGGAAATAACGATCTTGGGACAGCACATTTGCTCGTAACGACGCGGAAACAGTTCCCGGAACCGCGCCTTGTCGATGACCGGCTTGTCGTATTGCGACTTGAGGTAAGTCGTGCGACGGATACCCCACAGCGATACATAGGGATCGATCGTACCGGTGTTGATGAACTTGAACCGGCTGCCGCGAACGTCGGCATCTTCATGGAAGTGGGGCGCCAGCGCATAGGCCTCCGCGACGGCAAACGCTTCCTCGACATCACAAACGTCCGCAAGTTGCAGATTGGAATCGATCAGTCGCACGATGAGATCGAGGTTCTTGGACAAGAGCACGCCCCACCTCTCGAATTTGGCGGTGCAAGCGGCGGGGACCGCGCAGCGGTGCGTCAGGAGGTGGCCATCGCGGAAATGCCTGACGTTCGATCTGCTCGCTCCCTCTCTTCTTCATCGAAACGACGATCGGCGCCACGCCAAGCGTCGCGAAGGCGCGGAAACTCGAGTAATCGCTGATCTGATACACCATCCCTCGCGACAACGCGCAGAGCGCCTTCCCATATCCGATGGACAGCCACTTGTTGGGCGTAATGAGCGTAGCGATCCCGCCCGGCGCGAGTAGTTGCAGCGACCGCTCCCAGAAGGGAACGTACAAATCCCAGGTGCCCTTTGCCGTGCTGAATAGCGCCGCGAGAGCAACGCGGTAATCGGGCTGGTTCTTGACCATGGTATGCGAATCAACATAGGGCGGATTGGCCAGGACCAGATCAAAGCCGCCCCGCCGGTCGGCAAAGGCTTCGGCAAACTGGATTCGCCAATCGACGACCCTCTGGCCGGGCCGGGCGGCCAACTCCTTGCGCAAATAGGATTCCTGGCTGACGATCTTCTTCCGGCACGCCTCCTTTTCCGCGCCATGCAACACGAAGAACTGCTGCTTGGCCTTCGCCAACGCGTCGGCAGACGCCTGGAGCACTCCCCGCGACAGGTCGGGCGACTCTTGCGGATTCGGCGCTAACAGAGAATCACCGGTCTCGATCTTGAAGTCCAAGTTCGGCAGCGGCACCGGCTTGTCCGCCTCGACCGCCAGCGACAGCCACAAGCGCAACTTGGCGATGTTCGTGGCGAACGGGTCGATGTCCACGCCGTAGAGGCTCTGGTTGATGATCCGCAACTTGAGGTCGTAGAGCGGCCGGGCATCCTTGACCAGTTTGTCGCTGTAAAGCAGCCGGTAGAGCGCTATCATCTCCTGAAGCAGACCCAAGAGGTAGGCGCCGGAGCCGCACGCCGGGTCGACCGCTTTCAGATCGTCAAGAGCAGTTACAATCTCGCGCGCTTGCGTCTCTTCCAACCTTCCGACGTCGTGACGGTCTACAAGGGCAACGATCGCCTGCTCAGTGTTCTCCCCCCGCACGGAAGGAGAGGGGAACAATTTCTCGAGTAAGTAACCCTTGAGGGCTTGCCGGCACATGAACGAAACAACCGGACGAGGCGTGTAATAGGCGCCGCTTTCGTGGCGGCCTGTCACCAGCTCCTCGAAGACCTTGCCGAGCATCTCGGGATCGACGGCCACCTCGATGTCCAGCGGCGTGGACTCCTCGACCGTGAAGTCATAGCGGTAGAACAGGCCGTCCGCCTGCCCGTCGGCGAGGATGCCGGCGAACACTTCGTCGGGCAGGTCGCTCACTTGCTTGTCGAGATCCGACCGTTCGAAGAGCCCGCCGCCAAGATAGGGCACTTGACCATAGGCTTCGCTTTGCTGCTTGCCCTCGACGGCCAAACCCTCGAAGAACAAGGGGCAAAGCCGACCCTTGTAAAACGACTTCTTATTTGTAGCAGGCACATGCCGCGTGCCGTCTTCCGCACACGGCGCGTGCGGGCTGCAATGGGCCGCATAAAGGGCCCGCAAGTAGTCCTTGCGCCCGGCGAACATGAGCCAGCCTTTGCACTCCACGAACCGCAGGAACATCAGGCGGTTGAAGAGCGTCTGGGTAAACATCCGCAGATCATCGCCCTGCCATGTAGCCGGCACGCGCCGCGTGCCGTCCTCCGCACGCGGCTCGTGCGGACTACAATGCTCGGCGATCAGTGTTTCGACCTTCTCGAAGACGGCGGCGTAGTCCTCGTAGAACCGCCTGGCGACCTTCTCGACATCCTCGGCCCGTTGATTGATGTCCCAGCCCGGGGCGTCGATGAGCAGCTCCTGGATGAACGCCTTCTGATTACGGACACGCTGGATGCCATTCTCGATCTTCTTGGGGTCGGCCATGGAAACTACTCCGGGAGAACTCGGTAGTCCGAAGACTACCGACTTCGGAGCCGGGTTGAAAGCGTCGGCTGACGCGACGGAACGCGGGCCGGATGCCTGCGCTACGGGACTGGCTTGGAAACGATGACCTTGAATCTCCACGTCGCCCACCGAGATTTGCCCGGTCGCGCCCCACAGACCTACCTCCACGCTCGCCAGGCGGGCCGAAGGGGGGCACTTTCATGCGCAGGTGCTTTTCGACCCAATCGAAGCTGCCCGACCACGGCCCGATCCCTTGCTTGGAAACCGGTTCGCGATTGGCTGTTGAAGAAGACCACGAGCAGGCCCGCGTTTTGTTCGGGCAGTGCGCCCGGTTTCACATGCACTCCGCGGACCCACACGGAGATTTCGATCTCGCGGGTTTGCCGGCCGTCGACGCCAACCGCTTGCAAAGCCTGTGCGGCGCGGCCCGGCGTGTCGTTGTGAAAAGTGAGGCACTTGCCGTCTTTCGTCCGACTGTCGCTCTCGACCTTCGCCCTGGCGGACGTAGTACCAGCCCGCCGGCTGACCGTCCGGGGCGTCCTGGAAGTCGCCGTTGACGAGCACCGGCTTGCCCGGTTCGGCCGGCACGGCCCGCTCTTCCTCGGCACGGCCCATCATCGGCACGAAGAACGTCGGCTGCAACGGCTCGGCCTGGAGGACTCCCTTGACCTTCTTGAACAGGTACAGGGTCTGCTGGTAGCGCTGCCCGAGGGGAACCACCAATCGGCCGCCTTCCTTGAAGCTGCTCGACGAGCGGCTTGGGGACCTTCTCCGGCGAGCAAGTGACGATGATCTTGTCGAAGGGCGCATGTTCGGGCCATCCTTGATAGCCGTCGCCGATCTTCGTCTTGACGTTATCGTAACCCAGCCGGCGGAGCGTCTTCGCCGCCCGCTGGCCGAGCTTCTCGACGATCTCGATCGAGTAGACTTCCGCCACCAGCCCGCTGAGCACTGCGGCCTGGTATCCGCTGCCGGTGCCGATCTCCAGGACCTTGTCGGTCGGCTGCGGCTGGAGTTGCTCGGTCATGTAGGCCACGATGAACGGCGACGAGATGGTCTGGCCCTCGCCGATCGGCATGCCCGATATCGAAATAGGCGTAGCGCCGCAGCGCGAGCGGGAACGAACTCGTGCCGCGGGGTGGCGCGCATCGCGTCGCAGACCCGACGGTCCTTCACGCCCGCGGCAACCACTTCGTACTCGACCAGGCGCTTCCGCATTTCGGCATAAGGATCGGGGGTCCGCGCGGCGGATGGCTTCTGGGCCGTCTTTGCCGGCTCATCCCCGCCGGCCTCCGCGGCTGGCTCGGCAGCGCCGGCCCTTGGGCTGATGGGATAGGCGGCCCACGCCGCCAGCCACAAGGCGCCAAGGATTGAGCAGTCGGTCACGATTCGCAGCATGAATTTGTTCATGGTTTCACTCGTGCAAATTCGGTTTGCGCTTTGGAGTGCGGTGGCTTGCCACCGCTTTCCATAACGCGATGGGTGTCGTCGGGCGCGGAAGCGGCCGTGTTAAAAAGCCGTGGAGGCCATGAGTACATGGTGCCCTCACCGCATTCCAAAGTTCAAACCCACGGCTATCATCGTATCGTCGCTACGTGATACAGGTCAATCGGTTTATTCGGCTTCCCCTCGTGTCACGGCCGCGACGGGCACGACGGCCTTGCCCAGTTTGAACTTCACGGCGATGCGGCCGGAGTCGTCGGCCAACTCGTTCCAGGCGTTGCGGCAGCGGAGGTAGAGGTTGCCGCCGGATGCCGCTTGCAGCGAGCCTTGGCCGCCAACGTCGAACTCGGCGCCGAGTCGGTAGTCTTTCATCAAAACGCCCACCAACCGGCCGCGTCCCTGGTCATCGCCATTGACGTCGACGGCCTTGAGGTCGCTGCGCGATCCGCCAGTTGCCCGTGGCGACGCATTCGTACTGCACGCCCGGGCTGACCGTCAGGCCGGTGGGCTGCCATCCGCGGCCAGCCCTGATCGTGGCGGTCATCGTGTGTCCGGGCCGCAGATGGGCGAACTTCTTGTTCCAGTCCCACGCACACAGGTCCACGCGGTAGCCCCGGTCGATGTGCTCGAGGAAGAGCAGGTACTCGAACCACAGCTCTCGGGACGTCGCAGCCGTAGGTCTGGTCGAAGCTGATGTCGTTGCCGGCCAAGATCCCCCGGCCCATCGCGAGGAACTGCGGAGCGTAGTTGGGGTCATGGACCAGGAAATGGCAGAGGGCCCAGCGCGAGGCGTAATTCTGCCACGAATCGCCGCTGACCTGCGAAAGGGAAAGGGTTGCGGCAAGCGATTTCGGCGGGTTCTCGTGAAGGAACCGGATCTCGCGTTGCCCGACGCGGACCGCGGTGTCTCCCTCCTTCCAGTAATGGCCCATTTCCGCCATCCCCTCGGAGTACCAGACCGGGCCGATGCGGCCGAAGGTTTGATGGCAATAGGCATGGACCGACTCGTGTCGGACGACCTCCGACCGGGCGCTGGCATAGACGACCGACTTGGCCAGGAAACGATTCCCGGCCGTGGCCGTGCGCATCAGGGTCACGCCCCCGGCCGTCTTGATCCCGGAGATCCCCGCCGCGTCCATCGCGGCCGGGGGGAAGTTGTCGAAGTCGCGGACGACGTAGCACTCGATCGTGCCCTGCATCGGCCGGCCCCAGTAGCTGGAAATCTGCCGGAGCATGACCTCCAACTCCTCGATGAGGTCGTTGGCCTCGCGATCCGAAAGATCGGTATGAAGAAGGAAGTTGCGGGAACGAACGTCGCGGGCCGAGCGGGCTGTGATCTGGCTTTTCTTGCCTTTTCCCGGCGTTTCAGCCTGCGTCAGGCTTGCGCGGCACGGCACGAGGAGGCAAACGAGCCCGATGGCAACCGCGGCCCGCAGCCGACCGGAGCACCATGCACGATGTAGACCCATGAGAAGTATCCTTCGATCGAGTTCCATCCGTGTTCGACCTGGAGGGGGGGTCGCCGTGCGGATCGCACAAGGAAAAGTTGAGTAGCATAGCGTATTATCCTGTTTGGCTGCGGCCCTGGCAAGCGGTATAATAACCGGTTCGGAGAGATTCTGGCTTCCGGGCGGGAATCAGCCCGATGCGCGTAGCTTTGGACATGCCCGCCTTGGTCCCTGAGACGTAAGGAGATTGTTTATGGCCCTGCTGCTTCCAACCACGCAAGACATCGATGCGACCGTCGTCGAGGAACTGGCCTTCCTGGGAGGGACGGTTTCGGACAGGTTCGACGACGGCCAACGCTTGTTCCTGCGGGCGCTTCTTCCCATCAGCGACGAAGTGTGTCCCAAGGACGTTGTCGAGGGCGGCATCGCCGTGCGGACTGTCGGGCAGAAGATCGAAGTCTGCCCCTACATCTTCCGCCAGGTGTGCCGGAACGGTGCGATCATGCCGCAAGTGGCGGAGATCGAACATATCGAGCGGGTCGACGTGGATGCCCCGTTCGAGACGGTCGAGGCCGTACACGAACAATTGCGCGAGGCGGTGCGCGCCGGCTCTGCGGTCAATGTGTTTGCTGACGCCGCCCGGCAGGTCAGGTCCGCCATGACCATGCAAGTCCCGAGCGACATTTCTCACCTGCTGCTGATCTCGTCCTTCCGACGGAAAGTTCCGGCGCATTTGCTCGAGCAGATGATGGAGAGATTCTTGGGGGCCGACGATCGTTCGGCTTTCGGCCTGATGAACGCCGTGACCTCAGTCGCCCGCGATCAACACGACCCCGATCTCCGCTGGCGATTGGAGGAACTGGGTGGAGGCGTGCCGGCCATGAGATTTCCGCAAGTTCGCCCCGACGAGTCCGCGGCGGAGACCACAGATTTCGAGGTGGAGACCGTTTTCGCAGCGGGCCGTCAGCGGTAGCGTCCAGGCCAGCATCACGGTCGATCTGAAAGCAGGTCTCTTCTTCCGGAAGGGAGTAATTCGCGCCGATCTAGAGGCTATTTCAAAATCGGGCATGTAGCGTAGGCTTCCAGCCTGCGTGCCCGATCTTGAAATAGCCTCTTCGTGAAAGGCTCAGGATTTTCCAGCGGCTTGGGATCGATGAATCAATAAGTGTCGCATAGTCGCCTTTCGCTCCGCGAAAGAACGCGACTTTCGCGGAGCGAAAGGCGACAGTCATTACTTTGCCGATCCTCGGGACATAATCGCCCCTCTCGGCGAGAGGGACCCACTTGATATCTTGGCGGGCGGTTGATAAAACTCCTTCATCAGCCCGGCATGTCAGCCGGGCCGTCCTGAATAGAAATCATCACGAAGTGGAACGCAATGGAAACAACCCAATCGACGATCCAGTCACGAACCAAGCCTATCCTTCACCTCGTCGCGGTCCTCTGCGCTGCTCTCGCAGTAAACATCTCTCTGGCACAAGATTCCCATCCGCAAGGGACGACGAAACCGCCGGCCGGCGCGACGGTTCCTGCCGCCAACCGTTCCGCCGACGCGACTCCGGCTCCCTATGTTGCGCCGAGCATCAAAGCAGAGGATGTTCTTCCAGGCGTAATAAAGAGCTGTCCGTTTTCCCAAAGCGTCATTTTCCCGGGAACCGTGCGGGAGGTTTCGGTTTTCATCCCGGCGCAATACGACGGATCGAAACCCGCCTGCGTCTACGTCAAGACCGACGGTTATAACCCGCGCGAAAAGCCGCTCTTGGAGACGCTGATCGCCACCAAGGAAATGCCCGTGACCATCGGCGTTTTCGTCACGCCCGGCAATTTGCCGGCAACGGTGAAGAACACGATGGGCCGCCGGAATCGTTGTTTCGAATACGATGGCATGGGGGACAACAACGTCCGCTTCCTCGTCGAGGAGGTCCTGCCCTTCGTGGCCAAGAAGTTCGATCTGAAACTGTCCGCCAGCGGCAACGATCGTTGCATCGCCGGCGGCAGCAGCGGCGGCATTACGGCCTTCAATGCGGCCTGGGAACGTCCCGACGCCTTCAGCCGCGTCTATGCCAACAGCGGCAGCTTCGTCGCCTTTCGCGGCGGGCACGAGTTCCCCACGCTCGTCCGCAAGTTCGAGGCCAAGCCGATTCGCGCCTATCTCACCACCGGCACGCGGGACATGGAAAACTGCGCCGGAGACTGGTTCCTGCTCGACCAGGAAATGGACAAGGCCCTGCGGTTCTCGGGCTACGATTACTTCTTCCGCATCATCAACGGCGGGCACGTCGCCGGCTATTACGACTATTTTCCGGAGGCCATGAGCTTTATTTGGAAGGATTGGCCCCAGCCGGTCCAGGCCGGGCCGAGCGCCCCGCGGGTCCGCGACATCATCCTTCCCGATGAAAAGTGGCAACTGGTCGCCCAGGACTGCCACGACGCCCGGGGTCCGGCGTGCAATGCCCGCGGCGAGGTGTTCTTCGTGGATGCTGCGGACAACAAGATCTGCCGCATCGATCTCGACGGCAACGTCCAGGAGTTCTTGTCCGATGCCGGTCAGGCCAGCAGTCTTTCCTTCGGCCCGGAAGGCGAACTCTACGCGGTTTCGAGCACGACGGGAAGGATCATGAGCTATGACCCGTCGGGCAAAGGCAGCCTGGTCGTCGACGGCATTCGCGGCCGCTATATTCTCGCCATGCCCGGCGGCGGCCTGTACGTCACCGGCGCCGGCGACAAGCCCTGGACGATCAGGCACGGTGTGGTTCGTCAAGGACGGCAAGAAGACGCGTGGTCGACTCGGGCTTGAAGTTCGCCACCGGGCTGGCCTACCGGCCCGACCAGTGGCTGTTGTCGGTCGCCGATGGGCGTTCGAAATGGGCTTACAGCTACCAGATCAACGCCGATGGCACGCTTGCCAACAAGGAGCGTTTCTTCTGGTTGCACGTTGCCGATTGGGAAGACGATGCGGGGGCCGAGTCGGTCTGTTACGCCAAGGAAGGCCCGATGTTCGTTGCCACGCGGTGGGGCATCCAGGTGTGCGCCGACGACGGCCCGACCCAGGTGATTCTGCCCATGCCCGACCGCGGCCGCGTCATCGGCGTATGTCTTGGCGGGCGCGACCTCGACACGCTTTTCGCCTTCTGCGGCGACAAGATCTGGAAACGCAAAGTGAAGGTCCACGCCCTCGGCGCGTTCAGTCCGTGGACGAAAGTCAACGGGACGAGGCTGTAGGATAGGTTTCCAACCTGTCTGAATCTGAATCCGCCACGACCGACCTGGTATTGACGAGAGCGAACGGGACGAGGCTGCCTTCGTGGCCTGCCTGGCCCCAGGCTGCAAGTCGCCCAGCGGAACCTGCGCGACGGGCCGGGGGAGAGGATGAACTTCGATAGCATGGCGGTCCTCCGTCGCCGTCGCCTTGCGTCAGGTCTGGTCGTCCGCCGGGGGCAGAGGATCTGGATCGGCTGCCGAAGTATCCGAGACGTTTCGTAACAGGCCCTGGCCGCCTGTTCCTCGCCGTGCTTCGGCATGGGAGTAGGAAAGGGCCCGCATCGAGTCGCGCACGCTCTCCTTGTATACTCGCTTGCATTCCTCCGCCAGCGCCGAGCGATCGATCAACGCGAAGACCTCACGCTCCTTATTGACGGCAGATCGCATGAATCGCTGGAAGCGCGCCGGGTGCAGCCCCAAGCGGTCAGCCAGCTCTTGAAAGTCGTCGTAAGCGTAAAAGGCGTTGATGCGGTGGCTTTCCGTCTCGAAATCATCCTTGAACAGCGCCAACGCGGTCCGCGTTTCGTGAGGCACGTGCAGCCGGGTGTTCAACAGGTCGTAGGCCGGCGTCAAGGTGTAGTCGCCGCACTCTTCATTGCGGATGAGCGAAAAGTTCTTGAGGTGCGCATCGCCGTTATGGACCAGGTAGTTGAACACGACCAGGTGCAGGAATTTCTCCATCTCCACCTGATAAGCGGCAACGTGTCGGCGAATCAGGTCGCCGATCTCCTCGTAGGAGAAATCGTACTTGTAGTTTTTCCCGTGAGATTCCTCGGATCGCCCGGCGATTTGCGCGAAATCCTCTTGCAGGTATCGCGAGCCGTCTTCCTGAACGTCGAACCGGCGAACCAGATAGGCCGCCTCGCCGCCCTCGAACTCGACCAGCGCGTTCTCGGCGACGCGGATGCCAAACACCTGTCGGGCAATCTGCATGGTCAGGTTCTCGTTGACGGGGACCGCGTCCAAATGTTGAAACTCCCCGTGGGGAATCGGCTTGAGAATGTACTGGCCGCCCGCCTCGGTCATCTCCAGCCGTCCCCGCGCAGGACAAGCGGCATTTTGGTCTGGATACCGGAAATAGACAGTCTTTCCCCCGCGACCGCCAGCCTGGTTTGATTGTAGACGGGCCGAGAAAAAGACAGCACGTGGGAGACCTTCTTGCCGCCGAATAACCGTTTTCGGCATGGTTGGCAGTAGGTGGAGTGTCCTTCTCGCAAGCAGCCCGGACAATTCGTCATGAGACCTCCTTGACGGTGATTCCGCCGATCGTTTCGGTCGTGCAGGTCCGCAGCAGGCGCATGAAGTGGTCGTCCTCGTCGATTCTAAGCAGACGGCATTGCAGCAGCTTGTTCTCTCCCTCCGCCAGCAAGCCGAAGAAAAATGGGAATAGCACCGGGGATTGGAAAACTGCCGCCCGCTTGGGGAGAGTCAGACTGATTGCCGGCAAGGTGAGATTCCCCAAATAGGCGGGCAAATACTCGAAGACATATCCTGCCCGAGTCCTGACTCAGGATCCCGGCCAGAATATCACGGCAATAAACGTTAGCCCGCCGCATAAGGTGGCTTCATGCTCAAAGTTACTTCCAACCCGAGAACGCCCGCGATCTTGGAAAGTTGCTTGATGGTCGGATTTCCCCGACCATTCTCGATCTCGGTCAGCCCGCGCAAAGTGACCCCCGCCAGTTCCGCCAAATCGCGCTGCCGAAGCTGGAGAAACCTCCGCCGAGCACGCACGAGCTTTCCGATCTTCGCGCTTGACATCATCGTCGAGGCGCATCATAGTGCGCCTTTAGTTGGCCTTTGGATGAAAACTAGCCGACCGTAGATCGAATGTGTATCATAATGCGCTTCTGAGTAAATAGTACGATGGTAAATCACTATTGTCAAGTGCCATGCGCATTATGGTGCGCTTTTCGACGATCGTCGCTGCTTCGGTGTCGATTGGGGGTACCCGTTGCTCTGCCCGGAGTTACAATCCGGGTATCGGCGAAGAGGAGAAATCGGCGGACGCGATACGCGTTTTCGAAGATTATCGAGACTCAGTCGAAAACCGGTGGCGTGTCCCCCTCGAACTTGGACGTGTCCCCGGATTCTGTCCGAACCCGTCAACGTAGTGAGTTGACCGCGCGGTCTTCGCGTCTTCGGCAAGATCGAGCCGTGGGCCGCAAAATACCTTCATCCATTCGGATTATCCAGCAACTCCTGCAAACGCTCAGCCTACGGCGGCGGCAGACGTGCGGGCCAGCTTGCGTCGAGGAGGCCGACCTGGATCATGTCGCGCAGATGGGTGTGGTCCTTGTCACGCCAGGCGGTGAGCTTCATGCGCACCAAGGCATCGAGCGAAAGCACCTGAAACTCGGGCGCGCGTTCGGATTCGTAGAGTTCGGGGCAGGCGTGCTCATCCGTGCCACGAACTCTTTCACCGGCAAACAGAAGGTGGAGCCCGGCACTGGGCTTGCCTTGCGGCCCGTCGATGAAGACATCGACGTCGATATGCTGGTAGTAAACAAAGCCCGCCGCCTCCAGTGCCGATCGGGCTGCGGCAAAGTCGGCGCGGCGGACCAGGAGATCGACATCGCGGGTATTGCGCACCGCCTCGTCGTCGACGCGGGCCACCCACTCGGCGACCGCGTTGCCGCCAGCCACGGCATAAGGCACGCCCGCTCCGTCGAGTGCCCTCGTCGCCCCGTGCAGCCGCTGCTTGACCCGTTCCGCCGCCATCAGCGCCCTTTCCCAGCCGACAACAACCGGTTCTGACATGATGCTTCCGCGTGGAATACGGCCCTCATCCTAGCTCTTCTTCCAATTGGCGGAGGACTTCCTCTGCGGGAATACCCGGTTCCGTTCCGTCGTCCAGTTCCTTGGCGCGCCGCTTCGCGACTTCGATCCACTGGTTCGTGGTATCGGGCGAATCTTCTTCCTCCAGGCTCTCGATGAGCTTGTGGGCCAGCACTGCCCGGGACTTTGCCGGCAGGCCGAGAAGTTCCAGGGGCGCTACGAGCGGCCCCGCAAGATTTTTTGGGCTGAGTTTCGCGAGCGGTATGAATCCGAAAAACTCTCCAGCCTGGCCGAGTCCACCCAGAGAACGGCCGCTACGGCGCTAAACCATTTGGAGAGGGTTATCAATCCCGAGCGTTTGGCTTCGGTCACGACCGACACGCTCGCCTTGTTTCAGGCCAAGCTTCGCAAGGAAGGCATGAAGGAAACGACGATCGGTGTCGTGCTCAGCCATCTCCGGCCGGCCCTGAGTTGGGCCGTGTCGATGGGCATGCTCCCCAAAGTCCCCGATATGCACCGGCCGAAAAGCGCCAGGGGGTACAAGCTGATGCGCGGCCGGCCGATCACCACCGAGGAATTCGAACGGCTGCTGGCGGCCGTAGCCAAGGTCCGGCCGCGGAATCCATCGATGTGGACCGAATACGGCAATGGCCTTTGGCTCTCGGGCCTCCGCCTGGAGGAATCGACCATCCTCTCGTGGGACGACGAGTCCCCAATTTCCATCGACTTGTCGGGCCGGCATCCCCGATTTCGGATCTATGCCACCTTGGTTATAAAACAAGCGAAAATCTGCCCCCGTCCGCACGCGAGGTCAAGCCACCGTATGCGTTTGATGAGGGGGTCCTGCGTCATGACCTTCACCAGACTAACCGCTGTCTGATGCTGGGGCAGAACCCGCCCCGGCAAGAGAACAGCCCTGGAATCCGCAATTGGCATGTCTAATCTCCGCGAACACTTCTGCGTGCGGTATTTGCCGGCATCCACTTCGTTCCCGGGAATGCCACGATTCATCCGCTCCCCTCAATGCAGCGGGTGGTGCCAGCGTGTCAAGATACGTTCGTTTTCCAGGAATCGCGCTCGGCCAACCCCGACAACTGCAATTTGGCCCCAGCCATTCCCAGATTACCATTTCGGAAATCAAATCACCCGAAAGCCGTGAAAACAGAGGAAATGGGACTCGGCCATCCGCGAGGATATCCCCTGACAGGTGGGAGCCTCACATGTGCGGAACAGAGTCTTGCTCGCTCTGGAGCGACACCCCTCCGTGGTTCTTGGCTGCAGGAAACCTGCGTCGGTGGCGCACGCCGACGAGTCCTGCATACTCCAACGGACACTCTATCTTTTCTTCCTGCGACTTGTCTACACTCAATCTGGCTTCGATCTAGCTCCGATCTAGTTGCGGTCCCCATCGCCGCGGAGGCAAGAGTTGTCCCCAGAGGACACCCGCACCGACCGAGGCCCCCAGCGGCTAATTTCGGGACGACGACAACGGGCATCGCTGCTTGCGATGGCCATCAGGAAGTTGGCCACCATAAGGCAGGATGTCAGGGCGGCGTGAAATACGGCTCGGCTGTCTACCCATCGAGTCAGTTTCTTACACACCCATCGCGGGCAGACAATCACGGAAGTTGCCTCGGTTGATATGTCCGACGCGTGCAATCCTCATCGTGTTCAGATGCCTGATGCGAGAACGCAAGCGGAGCGAAGTGCCCTCGCGGCCTGCGCATCTTCCGTGGGGAGAGGGGTTGCCAAGCTTGGAACGTTCGGAAGAAATGAGCGGAAGCGCCGGAAAACGCGGGACTCGCACCAATTTCGTCCGAACGTTTTTGAGGAAGCGGCCTGCGATCGAAACCAGATCGAAGCGCGATTGCGGTTTGATCGAATATTACGAAAAACTAGAATGCGCGCGTCGGAGGATTCAAGCACCGTCACAATCAAGTTAGGAGCAAGCAAATGGCCGATCCCAGAGGAATTCAACCGTTGAAGGCGTTTGTCGACTCAATCGAGTCGGCAAAACATGCTCACTACGCGGCAAGAGCCGAAAGCAACGTGGCTCACGAAGACGCTTTTGCCGACATGCGGGCGCATATTCTGAAACTCTACGACAAGACGGAATCACCGCACAGTTTCCTGGATGGGAGCGGCGCGATTTTCGATTGCATCCCGATCGAGCAGCAACCGGCCCTGAAGGGGTCGGCGGAATCCGTGCCCGCCGCGCCGGACCTGCCACAGCGCGACGTGGCCGGCGGGCCGCAGGATGCGGATGAACGCAGAGACTCTCTCATTCCCTCGCCGTTCGGCCCTGACCGGACGGACTGGCACGGGAACACAATGGCGTGCCCGCCGGGCACGATCCCCATGCGCCGGGTCACTCTCGAGAACCTGACCCGCTTCGCGAACTTGAGGGATTTCTTCCGAAAGGGGCCGCGAGGGGCGGGCCGCCCCCCGCGGGCGAGCGAGCCGGCCACAGTTCCGGCAACCCACCGCTGGGCGCATGCCTATCAGGTAACGAATAACGGCGGCGGGCACAGTTTCCTGAATCTTTGGGACCCTCCAATCGGCGTCAACCAGGTCTTTTCGCTCTCCCAGCACTGGTACGTCGGCGGCAGTGGTGCGAACTTGCAGACCGCCGAATGCGGGTGGCAGGTCTATCCGGCGATGTATGGCGACGCGAAGCCGCACCTGTTTACCTATTGGACGGCGGATGATTATAGCACGACGGGCTGTTACAACATGACCTGCAATGCGTTTGTTCAGACCGGAACGGCGTACACGCCCGGCATGGCCCTTGCCCCGGCCAGCGTGAGTTCCGGAGCACAGTACGTGATCGAGCTGGCCTATTGCCACAGCGGAGGCCGCTGGTGGCTGTACGTCAATGGGACCTCGGCGGCCAACGCGATCGGATATTACCCGGACACGCAATACAAGGGCGGCGCGCTGGCGTCGAACGCCACCGAGATCGACTACGGCGGCGAAGTGGTGGGCACTACCAGTTTTCCGCCCATGGGCAGCGGCGCGTTTGCCAACGCCGGGTGGCAGAAAGCGGCCTTTCAGCGCACCATCGCCTACTGGCCTCCCTTGGGCGGGGCGATGGTCAACGCCAGCTTGACGCCTGCGCAGCAATGGCCAGGCTGCTATACGGCTCAAGTCACGCTATACGGCTCGCCCTGGTTTGAGACTTTGTGGTTCGGAGGCCCGGGCGGAAACTGTTAGAACGTTCGGAAGAAATGGGCGGAAGTCGCGGACGGCATGCGGCGTCTTGCCGATTGCTGGCGAAACACGGCCGACCGGGGCGGAGGTAGAATTACGGGATGGAATACGAAGAGACGTACTACGGCCGGCGGATCATTGTAACCACCGTACAACACGCCGGCGGCGAATGGACGTCGCGGGCAGAGTTGCTGGATTCCGGGGGCAGAACCCCTCTCGGAAAAGGCTCCGACGATCGTTATCCCTCGGAAGAGGCGGCTCGACGCGCGGCCGTGTCAGCCGCGGCCGGCGCAATTGACGCCAGCCGGATTTCACGCGGAAAGCCGTAGGTTGCCCTGATTTCGCGACTGCGATTCCCAATGCGCATGGCGCTTGACTCAGCTTGAAGCATGCCACATAAGGTGGGGCTGTTCGTGGCCGGATAACGCGGCGCGGGCCAGAATCGCGCAGACCCCGCGCGGGCTGGCCAGGGCGGTGAACGAGACTGGAAAGCTAACGCGACACCGTCCGAAAGTACGGGACCCCGCCCTGCTCGCCAGGGCGGTGAACGAGACTGGAAAGCTAACGCGAACCGTAGCTGCCCAGCCTGATTCACCGCCCTGACGAGCAGGGCGGGGTCTGCCACCGGCAGCAGGGGTGGCTTTTAGCTGCCCAGCCTGATTCACCGCCCTGGCAAGCAGGCCGGGGTCTGCCACTGGCAGCAGGGATGGCTTTGGCTGCCCAGCCTGATTCACCGCCCTGGCAAGCAGGGCGGGGTCTGCCACTGGCAGCAGGGGTGGCTTTAGCTGCCCAGCCTGATTCACCGCCCTGGCAAGCAGGCCGGGGTCTGCCACTGGCAGCAGGCGCGGCTTTAGCTGCCCGGCCTGATTCACCGCCCTGGCAAGCAGGCCGGGGTCTGCCACTGGCAGCAGGCGCGGCTTTAGCTGCCCAGCCTGATTCACCGCCCTGGCAAGCAGGCCGGGGTCTGCCACTGGCAGCAGGGGTGGCTTTAGCTGGCCAGCCTGATTCACCGCTCTGGCAAGCAGGGCGGGGTCTCTCAGGCGGCGCGGAGTTGACGCCACACGGGAGGCAGGCCGTACGTGCCGGCCTTGTGGACCAAGAGGCGGCGATCGATTTGAAGCAGCCGCGCGGCGGCGTTTAAGTTGTAAAGCACCTGCGCCAGCGCCGCCCGAATTCGACACGGCTCGCAATCGGCCAGCGCGTGCCAGGAACCGCTGGGGACAGCCGGGCATCCTGCCCCGCCACCGCCGCAACAAGGAGAGGCGGAAAAAGGCAACAGGTCGGGCGGAACGTCCGACTGCGATACGGAGAACGGTGACGCTCCGTCTTTCGGAAGCCAAAACGCTTCTTCGCCATGCAATATTCGGCACGGGAGCGGCAAGCATATATCCGTGGGGCCCCCGTCATCGGCTCTTTGAGCGCTCAGAATGACGTAAGATTGCTTCAAGGGCCGGACACGACCCTGAACGTCTGGGAAATGCCGCCCCAGACGCAGAAGATCCGAGCAAGGTCCACATTCGAGCCGAGGGGAAAGAAAGTCATGACCAAGTATGTCACGTTCTTTGTGGTCGCCGTTTACCTGGGCAGTTCCATCGGTCGCGCAGAAACGGCCGCGTCACCCGGCGATGGGCCGCGCACGGCTGCTTCGCACGAGCAGGATACCGGGTTGCCCGATTGGATGACCTCCTATTACCAGAATCCGCAGCCCGATCAATTCGTCGCCAAGGTCCGCCAGATGAGCGACCGGGGAACCCTCTCGGCACCGGTTACGGGGGCGTTTCTGAGCCGCGTGCTGGCCAAGAATCCGGCACGGATAGCGGTTTGGATGGCTGCGCTGGCCGACCTTCCCGACAAAGACAAGACAGCGTTGCACAAGGCAATCAAGGAAATATGCGACGGGCTGCTGAACGGCAACGAACTGAACCCGACCGAAACGCAATGCCTCAAGGCCATGTTGGCGAACCTCAACGCCCACACCGATGCGAAGAACAATCCGTCCCCCGGCGATCCGGCGGAAAACCCCGGCCTCGTGCGCGAGTGGACGAAGGCGGAACAACGTTTCGGAGCCATGCTCTACTTTTCCGACAAGCCGCAACAGTTTGTGGATGATTGGTGCAAACCGGGCGAGACCGCGAACGTCGCGGCGTCGTGTTCGCATTCGGTCGCACGCGGCACGCCATGCGTCGCCTTCATCGTGTTCACCGGCTGCGGGGCGGTTAAGCAAGGCCTGGCCGACGTGGTCGCCGACATCAGCATGCTTACGCCCGATGGAAAAGTCATCGGCGAGCGGAAGGGCGTGGAGATCTGCCAAAAGCGGCCTGCTCCTCCCGACAAGCAACTGCAACTCGGCGTGGGCAATCTCGGGATGGTCCTCCTGCCTGAATTGCGATTTTATTCAATTCGGTCGGCCTGATGAGGGGATGCCCCTCAACTGGAATGGTCGAAAACCATCCTGCCCGCATCCCCTGCCTTTGGAACAAAACCAGAAACATCCACATGACGGGTTATTATTGTACAATAGTCGTTTAATGACCATCAGCCGCCGGCAGCAGCCCGTGGCCACCGGGTCCAAAGGGACAAAGCGGGCCGAAGTGGGTCAGAAAACCACGAAAACGCGCCAAATACGGGACAAAACGGGCCGAAAGGCCACCCCACCCGGCGGTGTAGTGGTACCACGCGATGGAGTGTCAAGTCGTCGTTTTCCCCGTGTTTTCGTCGTTTCAGCAACGTCCTTTGGGGACTGGAATAGTATACATACGTGTGGTTAAAATGTGTTTGCCACGCTTGCAACCGATTCCGGAAAGTGCGGTTTCCGTCTTGCTCACGGAACGCTGCGGCCGTCGGCCTTGATCTTGTCGAGCAGGGACTGGAATTCCTGCACCTTGCCGGGTTGTTTCTCGGCAAGGTTGCGTTCCTCGGCCAAGTCGTCGGCGAGGTCGTAGAGCTGGACCTCCGGGCTGGTGCCGTAATTGCCGCCGCGGGCAGCGCGGACGCGGACGCCGGGTTTGCCGGGGATGTATTTCCAAGCGCCGACGCGGATGGCCTGGCGATCGATGCCGTTGCTTTGGACGACGAGATGGTCGCGCGGCGATTTGCCGCCCAGCAGCGCGGGAAGGACGTTGAAACTGTCGGGACCGCCGTCCTGCGGCACAGCGACGCCCGCCACGGCGGCGAAAGTGGCCAGCATGTCGACCAGGCCGATGAGTTCGGCGGAGGTGCCGCCGGGCTTGATGCGGCCGGGCCAGCGGACGATGAACGGTTCGCGGTGGCCGCCTTCCCAGAGGCTGCCCTTGTAGCCGCGCAAGGGGCCGTTGCACTTGTGGCCGTGCGCGTCGGCGATGGCGCCGTCCTGGTAGCCGTCGTCCATGACGCCGCCGTTGTCGCTGCTGACGATCACCAGCGTGTTGTCGGCCAGTTTGAGGCGGTCGAGGGTGTCGAGCACGGCGCCGACGGTGCCGTCGAACTCCTCGATCACGTCGCCGCGGATGCCGCAACCGCTCTTGCCGCGATAGGTCTCGCCGGGAACGCGGGGGACGTGGATGTCGTGCGTGGCGAGGTACAGGAAAAACGGTTGCTCCTTGCTCCGCTCGATGAAGCCGACGGCCTTTTTCGTGAGCGTGTCGGCCATCAATTCGTCCACCCACCGCGCCGACTTGCCGCCGCTCATCCAACCGATGCGGCTGATGCCGTTGATGATGGTGTTGTCGTGGCCG
This sequence comes from uncultured Planctomycetia bacterium, assembly GCA_963779975.1. Taxonomy (GTDB): domain Bacteria; phylum Planctomycetota; class Planctomycetia; order Pirellulales; family Thermoguttaceae; genus JANXQG01. The sequence goes on from CAWAAL010000037.1 coordinate 70,046, forward strand.
CGGCTGGGCTTCATCTTCAGCAGTTCGGGGTGTTCCTTGCCGGTCGGTTCGTCGCCGATCTTGCGGCTGTAGCTGGTGCGGATGGGATCGCCGGCGTCGAGGCCGACGACGCGGTGGTTCTCGATGAAAACGCAGGGCACGCGGTCGCCGGTGGCGGGGAAGAAGAAGGCGTAATCGAAGCCCAGTTCGATGGGGCCCGGCTTGATTTCCTTGTTGAAATCGAGATCGCCCTTGCCGAGGCCGATGTGCCATTTGCCGACCAGCCCGGTGCGGTAGCCGGCTTGTTTGAGGACGGAGGGCGTGGTCGGCTTGGCGGGGTCCATGGCCAACGGCGCCTCGCCGTTGAGGATGCCGGCGCCGGCCGGGTTGCGCCAGGCGTACTGGCCGGTGATGAAGGCGTAGCGGGTGGGAGTGCAGGTCGAGCCGGTGGCGTGGGCGTCGGTGAAACGGAGTCCCTCGCGCGCCAGCCGGTCGCAATGCGGCGTCTTGACGACCTTCGCGCCGTAGCAGCCGAGGTCGCCGTAGCCGATGTCATCGGCAAGGATGAAGACGATATTCGGTACACCGCGTTTGGCTGCGCAAAGCCCTGTCCTTCCCGACGCTGCCGACAACGCGACGATCGTGGCGACAAGAAGAAGGGTGGTCATTCCGGGCAGTGGATGACTTGACGACTTCTTGCTGTTCGAGTACCCCTCTGACGGAAAGCTGAGGTTCACTGCGGCACCTGTGCTCATGAGATGGAGACGATCGCGATTTACAGGCCTGGCTTGCCCGGCCGCGACCGACGGGGGGCAAGTCTGCCCGACATTCCGTGAGTATCCCATCTCCTTGATTCCCGGTCAACAATTCAAACAGACGGAAGGACGGCGGCGGCTTTATTTCGCTTCGCGCGTCCCCCGGAGTCGCCGATGCCAATCGCCGCGATCGTGTCATGAACGAACCGCAGTTTCGCCACCGCGGGCGGTGAGAGAACGAACGGATAACCATCCGGCACGCCTAGGCCGCGGTTGAGGTTGTTTACTAAATGAGTGAGCGGAAACCAAATGAGTCCCTGTGGCACATCGCTTGCATGAGTAGTTGGCGCACGATTTGGACGAGGAGTAGTCGACGATGGAAAACAGCGATCAGTTTGCAAGGACCTTGCAACGCCTAGGGGGGGACGAACAACTCTTTCAAGAGCTAGCGACTTACTTCATTGAGGACGCTGGCGAACTATTGAGGGCGATGCGAGTGGGTTTAGCCGAGGGCAATGCCGAGTCGATCGGGCGCACCGCCCATAGTTTGCGTGGCCTGGCGGCTAACTTTGAGGCCGAGCAAGTCGTTTCCATCGCGGCCTCTATCGAGCGAACGGCTTCCCGGGGCGAATTACGAGCGGTGCCCGCCGCTCTGCTTGATCTGGAGACCAAGGTTCAAGCATTGCGATGCATGCTGACGAGTTACGCCTTGCCATCGGCCGCAACGCCCAATCGCACGGCGAAGTCCCCATGAAGTCCGATGACCAAAGTGGCTGTTCTATGACCATCGTGAGCGCGTCGATCACACGGAAGGCGTCAAGCCGCGTTATTACTCCTCTTGGGGGCATCCATGGAGCACGTTGATGCCGTTCTGACCAACGGGGTTCGCCGCTGCCGGGATGTCGGTGCGGAAATACTGCCACAGGGTGGCACGCATTTCCGAGTCTGGGCCCCCGGCAAGGATCGCGTCATGGTGGTGTTATGCGACAAGCTACAACAAGTGTCAGCGGAGTTTCCCTTACAGCCGGAGGGAGAAGGCTATTATGCCGGATGGGTTGCCGAGGCCCCGGCGGGCACGCTGTACGGATTTCGCATCGACGCTCGGTCAGAACTCCTTCCCGACCCGGCATCGCGATTTCAACCGCAAGGACCGTCGGGCCCGTCGCAGGTCATCGATCCCGGCCGATTCCCATGGTCGGACGCCGACTGGCAAGGTGTCTGTCGGGAGGGCCAAGTGATCTACGAAATGCACTTCGGCACGTTTACGCCCGAGGGAACCTATGCGGCTGCGGCTGAGCAGTTGCGCGAACTGGCCGAACTGGGCGTGACCGTGATCGAACTGATGCCGTTGGCCGACTTCCCCGGCCGCTTCGGCTGGGGGTACGACGGCGTGTGCTTGTTTGCGCCAACTCGGCTTTATGGCAGCCCCGATGATCTCCGTCGCTTCATCGATCAGGCCCACGGTCACGGCTTGGGCGTGATCCTCGATGTCGTTTACAACCATTTCGGACCTGAGGGCCAGACTCTGAAATTGTTCTCCGACTACTATTTTTCGGATTACCACACAACCGACTGGGGCAAGGCATTGAACTTCGACGGGCCGGAGTCTGCCGCGGTACGCCGTTTCGTTCTGGCGAACGCGGCTTACTGGATCGAAGAATTCCATTTTGACGGATTGAGACTCGACGCCACGCAGGACATTCACGACTCCTCGCAGGAGCACATCTTGGCGGCCCTTGCCCGGCAAGTTCGCGATTCGGCAGGAGACCGGGCCACGTTGCTGGTTGCGGAAAACGAACCGCAGCATACGCGATTGGTCCGCCCCGCGGACCAGGGCGGCTTTGGCATCGACGCCTTATGGAACGACGACTTCCACCACAGCGCGCAGGTCGCGTTGTCGGGGCGAAGCGAGGCCTACTATACCGACTATCGCGGCACGCCCCAGGAGTTCATTTCCGCGGCCAAGTACGGATATCTCTTCCAGGGCCAATGGTACCAATGGCAGAAGAAACGACGCGGCGCGGCGGCTCTCGATTTGCCTCCGGCGGCCTTCGTCAACTACATCCAGAACCACGACCAGGTGGCCAACTCCATCCGCGGAGAGCGCTGCCACGCTTTCAGCAGCCCGGGATGCTATCGGGCAATGACGGCCCTCTTGCTCCTGGCGCCGGGAACACCGATGCTCTTCCAAGGCCAGGAGTTTGCCTCCTCGCGGCCGTTCTGCTACTTCGCCGATCTGAGCCCGGAGTCAAGGGCCCTTGACCCGCGCCAGCCGCGCGAAGTTCCTGTCCCAATTTCCCAGCCTGCTTTCGGCCGCTGCGCAGGCTTGCCTGGCCGATCCCGCCGATCCGAAGACCTTCGAACGCTGCAAGCTTGATTTTTCCGAACGCGCGACGCATGCGGAACGTTTACGCCTTGCACCGCGATCTTTTGCGATTGCGACGCGACGATCGCGTCTTTAGCCGGCAGCGGCGCGGCGAGTTGGACGGAGCGGTGCTGGGAGCCGCGGCGTTCGTGCTGCGCTACTTCGGGAAGGCAGGTGACGACCGGATGCTCATCGTCAACCTGGGCGTGGACCTGCACCTTAGCCCGGCACCCGAACCGCTTTTGGCCCCGCCGGACGGATGTTGCTGGCAGTTGCGGTGGTCGAGCGAAGATCCCGCTTACGGAGGTGCTGGGATTCGTCCGCTGGAAACCGATGCGGAGTGGACGATTACAGGACACTCCGCCGTGGTGCTGATTCCCAAAGAGGCACGACAAACGAACGTAACCTGCGGAAAAACCACCGAGCAAGTGGAACGGGCGGACGGTAAGGTCTGAAGGCTATTTCAAAATCGGACCTGTAACGTAGGCTTCCAGCCTGCGTGCCCGATTTTGAAAGTGCCTCTAAGATGATAATGATTACCGCCAGGAGACACCCGCTTGAGAGAACTTATTCGAAAAATGCCCTGGGGCGAAGCCCAGGTGGCTCGGTTGGAACCGCTGCTGACACGCGAATGGTTGATCACCAACGGGCTCGGCGGATACGCCTCAGGAACCGTGGCGGGCGTAGTTACGCGCCGTTACCACGGACTTCTGATCGCTGCCTTGCCGGCGCCTGTGGGACGCATGATGATGCTCCCGCATCTTTCCGAGCAGATCCGCTTGCCCGATGGGCAGAACATCCGTTTCAGCGGAGAAGAGCGGACGGGCAGCCCCTTGACGGTCTACGGCGCGAATTACTTGGCTGAGTTCCGTCTGGAAACGGGCCTGCCGGTGTGGCATTATCGGGTTGGCGAACTCGTACTGGAGAAGCGAGTCTTGCTGCCCCATCAGCAGAATACGGTCTTCGTGATCTACCGCCTGATCGAAGGGCCGGACTGCGTCCGCCTAAAACTTCTGCCCGTCGGTCCAATTTCGCTCGCATGACGGGCCGGTGAGCACGCCGCTGCCCAAGGGTTTCCGTCTTTTCAGCGAGAATGGCCGCCACGAGCTCTCGGCCGGTCCCGAATTGCCCATCTTGCGCATGAAGCTTTTCGGACAACGGCCGGCCTTCACCTCGGAGCCGCAGCACCTTACCCAACTCCTTTATCGCATGGAGGAAAGCCGCGGCTACGATTCGCAGGGAGATCTGTGGAGTCCCGGTTATTTTCGCGTCGATCTCGCCCGGGGCGAGGACGTTGCCCTGGTAGCGTCGACGGAATCCTGGGAGACCATCTTGGCTCTTTCCCCGGACGACGTGATTCAAGCGGAAACGGAACGACGCGCCCGGCTGCTGGGCGCCGCGCGGCAGCTCACGCATTCCTCGCTGGCAAGCGAATTGGTCCTGGCCGCCGATCAATTCATGATCGTGCCGCTGGGACGCGTGCAGGACGCTGCCCGCGTGCAGGCCGCCGGCGATGAAGCGCGGACGGTCATCGCCGGCTATCATTGGTTCACGGATTGGGGCCGCGATACCATGATCAGCCTCGAAGGTCTGACGCTGATTACCGGCAGGGTCGTCGAAGCCGGCTACATCTTGCGGACGTTCGCCCACTCGATCCGCAACGGCCTGATTCCGAACCTCTTTCCGGAGGGACAGAAGGAAGGGCTCTATCACACGGCCGATGCGACTTTGTGGTTCTTTCACGCCCTGGCGCGTTATCTGGCCTACAGCGGCGACCGCACGTCGCTGCAGCTTCTGTTGCCGCAGCTTCGAGAAATCATCGAGCATCACCTGCGAGGCACGTCCTTCGGCATCGGCGTCGATCCGGCCGACGGTCTGCTGCGGCAAGGGGCCGAAGGCTATCAGCTCACTTGGATGGATGCCAAGGTGGGCGACTGGGTCGTGACGCCGCGCCGCGGCAAAGCCGTAGAAATCAATGCCCTGTGGTACAACGCCCTGCGGCTCATGGAGCGCTGGGTCAGGACCGAGGAGGGCGAAGAGGCCGCCCGGCCTTTTGGCCAGCATGCCGCCCGGGCGGAGGCATCGTTCAATCGAGCGTTTTTGGAACGCGCAGGACCGGTATCTGTACGACGTGGTCGATGGTCCGCAGGGCGACGACCCTTCCTGCCGCCCCAACCAGATTCTGAGCTTTTCCCTGGACTATCCCGTGCTCCGGCGAGAATACTGGGAACCCGTGCTCGACGTGGTCCGGCAGCGGTTGCTCACGCCCGTAGGCTTGCGATCGCTGGCGCCCGGCCATCCCGATTATCGCAGCCAGTACGACGGCGATCTGCGTTCCCGCGACGCCGCCTATCATCAGGGGACGGTCTGGGCGTGGCTGATCGGGCCGTTCATCGATGCCTGGCTTCGCGTCCATCCCGACGACCGTCATGGCGCCCGGAAACTGCTGCAAGGCTTCGAGCAGCACCTGGGCGAGGCCTGCATCGGTACGATCAGCGAGGTATTCGACGCGGAACCGCCGCATACGCCGCGGGGCTGCGTCGCCCAGGCATGGAGCGTGGCCGAGGTCCTCAGGGCCTACGTGAAAACGGATGAGACAAGCCTGGAATAGGCCGAACGACGGCGGCTGAAGTCACGATTACGGCCCGATTTACTAGCTGGCGGAGTTTTGTCCGTCGCTGGGCGGATAATGGTCCGGCCTGGCCTCCAAGTCCATCGATCGTGCGGAAGAAATGACGGAACCACCCGTATTCTCCGGGCTTCCCGCTGATGGTTTCGTGCGAACGTTTTCAACTATGTCCTTGATCCAGGACAGGTTGCGAGCCAGTTCCACCCGTGAACGAGCAAACGCGGGAGGCATTGCGCGAAAGCGCTGCCAGGCCCAGATCGTCATTCCTCCCGCGACAAGCCAGCTTGTAACGGCGACAAGCCCATAGGCGGCCGGCGGGGGAACTCCCGCAACGACCAGTCCCTGGGCTATCGCCGACAAACCGATGGGAACCGTCGCCACGAACAGCAGTGCGCCCGCCAGGAAAACAGCAAGAGGCCGTGCGATTCGTGCCGTGCTCTCACGAGCGTCACTCTTGAGGAGTTGCCCCTGCAGTTCTGCGAGGGTTACGAGATCGTGGGCCACGTGCTCGAAGCTCTGCGAAACAGTTTCCGGTCCGGTCGCTTTTGAATTTGACTCGATCATGAGCGTTTTACCCAAATTCCCATGAATAGTCCGGCCACTGTGGCCAGGAGCAGCCCCGCTTCCGGATGCGACGCTATCTTTCGCTCGGCACGCTGAACTTGCTCACCGATCGATTGCCAATAGTCCCTGACGGTCCCGTTCATCCTATTATCGTTGAATAGACTCATGTGTGGTCCTTTCTGCAATCACCCGGTCCCCCGGCCATGCCGTCACTCGACGGCATGGCCGGGCTCCCACTCGTCCCTGCTCGAGTTCTCGGTAGACACCATTCCCAATGACTCGCTGCGTGGCGCGAAAACGTCCTTTAGGAAAGACGTTGCCAAACTTACGCCTTCGTGAGCGATTGTCGCCGCAACTGCGCCTAACACGCCCGTTGCTATGCCGGCCAGCGGCGTCGGTTGCGCGGGACGCACCGCCGCTTCCGTGCGGTCGCCGGCCGCCTCGGCACTGCGGGCCTTGCAACAGGCCCGGCGCGGGACAAGGTAGTATCCGACCGCCGCTGCCGTCCCCAGCGAGACCCACGGATGATTGGCGACAAAACGCCGCCAATCAAACTGCCAGCGAGCCTTCTTGACCGCTTCGTCGGCATGTTCGGACAAGTCGCCCCGAACGTTGCGCATTTGTCGCTGTAATTTCACAGGTGAGTTCTGAGATACCATGCGCGAATCTCCCTTGAGACGGCGCGCCGCCGGCGCGCCGACATGAGAACCGTAATGAGTCCACAGAGTTTATCCCCGAGTCCAAGCCCAACGCCGACTGCCGCTGCAATCACTTCGAGCTGAGCATCATGCTGATGAGCACGCCGGCAACGAGGCCCACGCCGAAGCACACGGCAAGGGACTCGCGGGGCCGGTCGTGAACGAAGCGTTGGGCCTCGGCGTAGCCGCTGCGAACCTGGTCTGCCGCTTGGCGGGCGGTGTTTTGCACGGTCTCCGCGGCGCGGTTCGAATACTGCCGAACATTGTCGGCCGCCTGCCCCAAGGTCGAGGCGGCGGCGCCGGACAGTTCGTTCAAGTACTTCTCGATCGCGTCCCGTCCCTCGCCCGTTTTGCGTTGGATGGTGCCCACGAGTTGATCGACCTGCCCGTGGGCTTGCGCCAGATCGTCGTCGCTCAACTGCCCCCACCGCGTGCGGATCTTCCCCTTGATCTCGTTCCAATTGCCTTCCAAGGTCTGTTGGTTCATGACTGTGCTCCAGAGAATACGGACACGCACTTCTCGGGCCTCGACGCGTCCCTGATGAAGAAGTGCCAATGATCGGATCTCCTGCGAGTCTTGTGCCAAAGAGACTTTCCCGTCGAGATTCACGTCAATCTCAGCAGGTCCAGGCCTTGTCCGCGACGATCTGGCGTGGCACGAATCAAGGTGGCGGACAAGACGCCAAAGCAGGCGCCGGTCTGGAGCTAACGAGGCCGCGCTCGATGGCCCGCCACGGCAGTCGTGTTCCGTGAAGCGGCGAGTTCCCCCGCGGGCCCGCTCATCGGGTCCCGGATGGCGACGGAAGAACTGATCATGATTCCATAAAGCCGTAGTTTATTGCGGAGACAGCCCCGCGTGATTCCCAGGATTGCCGCCGCCTGCGATTGATTTCCGCCCGTGTAGCGAAGCACCCGCGTCAACAAGATCGATTCCATGTACTTGACGCTGTCGGCGTGAAGGGAATTGGTCCCGCGGCGAAGTTGCTCCGCAATGAATTCATCAAGCGCGGCGGCGGCGTGTTCGAGCGGAGGACCCGTAACGACCTGCTCCCGGGAGAGAACGGAGAGAACGTCGTTTGCCGAAATGGCGGGCGCCGGCGGTGGCGGCACGGCTGGGGCCGTTTCCCGCAATTCCGGTGGCAAGAACTCCGGAATCAGGACCGGCCCGATCGCGTGCAACATCGTATGTTTGAGCACCGTCTGCAATTCGCGGATATTTCCCGGCCATGCATACTGCTTCAAGATCTCCATCGTTTCCGGCGCAAGGCCGGAAATCGCTTTGCCGATTTCGGCGTTGAAGACGCGGAGATAATAATCGACCAGCAGCGGGATGTCGTCGCGACGATCTCGCAAGGGGGGCAGGAGGATACTGTAACCATTCAAGCGGTACCCCAAATCGGCACGGAATTCTCCCGCGGCCACCATGGCATCGAGATCGCGGTTCGTGGCCGCGACAATCCAGACATCGGACTTGATGGTTTGGTTTCCGCCGACGCGCTGGAACTCTTTCTCTTGAATGGCTCGGAGAACCTTGCTTTGCATGAGCAGCGGCATGTCGCCGACTTCGTCCAGGAACAGGGTGCCGCCGTCGCATTCCTCGAACTTTCCGATCCGCTGGCTCACGGCCCCGGTAAAGGCCCCCTTTTCGTGACCGAAGAGTTCGCTCTCCAAGAGCGACTCGGGAATGGCGGCACAGTTGACGGCAAGGAACTTCTTCCCGGCGCGGACACTGTGGTGATGAATCGCCCGCGCGACGAGCTCTTTCCCGGTCCCGCTCTCCCCCCGGATGAGCACGTTGACGTTCTGATCGGCGATACGGCCGATTGCCTTGTACACCTCTTGCATGGCCGGGCAGTGCCCGATCATGGTCTCCGCGGATATCGTGGGCGAAGGTGTCGTATCGGCGTTCCCCGCTTCACCGTTCGTGGCCGTCACCTGGATCAGCTTGCTGATCCCCACCGCATGGCCGACTACCTCACGGATTTTTGCCATGTCCAACGGCTTGTTCAAGTAGTCCATCGCGCCCAGCCGCATCGATTCGATCGCCGTTTCGCTGGTCTGCGACGCCGTGACGATGACGATCGGAATCGTGGGATTCAAGCGGCGGATTTCTTCGCATGCGGATAGACCGCTTTGGTCGGGCAGAACGATGTCGAGCACCACGACGTCGGGGTGCGACGCGTTCACGAGTCTCACCGCTTCGGTCCCCGACGTGGCCGACAAGACGGTAATGTCCGAATTCTCAAAGCAGCGCTGAAAAATGCGAATAACGCTTCGATCATCGTCAACGATCAAGAGCGAAGGCATGGCATAGTTCCTTGATAGCCTCGTAGGCCCCTAGGTTCCTCAATACGAAGCAAGCGGAAACATCCCAGGAAGGGGAGGAGAGAGTCTTCGCGAGGTCCGTTATTTCAGTATAGGTACGCCTGCCTGAGCGAGAAAAGCCCCGCGAACACCTCTTTGGCAGAATATCGTCCAAAGTGGTTGTTTTGAAATCTGGATGCCGTGTCAGGACACTTGGTAAAACGTGCTACCAGCTAGTTCGCGGCTTAGAAACTACCCGAGAACCGGATTAACCACGGCAAAAGTCAGGGGCATCTCAGGTTCGAGGGCAGGTTCTCATTGGATTCCCGGAATCTTTCTGGCGCATGGTCGCTCGCGTGGAGGCTCTTGCTCACTTCGCATGTACGACGATTGGATTCCGCTTGCAGACCCGGATAGGAGATGGCGGGTGAACGGCGCACCATTTGCTCCCTCCTGCAAACGCCCGACAGGGAAAGATCATTCTGAAGTCCAATAATAACCAGAGGAGAGTAATTGTGCCACGCGGAGACAAATCGAAATATACCGAGAAGCAAAAACGGCAAGCCGAGCATATTGAAGAGGGCTAGATCATGTTGCGATGGGCATTGACTTTTTTGATTGTGGCGCTGGTGGCCGGACTCTTCGGCTTTTGGGGCTCGGAGGGTGTCGCCATGGAGATCGCCCGCGTCCTTTTCGTGGTCTTCCTGCTTCTCTTCATCGTGTCGCTCCTTGCCGGTCGTCGGTGGTTCTATTCCCCCTAGGAAGCCCCAAGGAACGAACCGATGAAGATGCGCGTATGGCCGGGACGCCCGTACTGCCACGACAACGAGTTGACGTGGCTGCACTGGGAACCGGACGAACGCAAGACGGAACTCCTGAAGTTCGTACGGCGCGTGGTGCGGGTCTTCCACGAGCAGCCCGTCTTCCATCGCCGCCGTTTCTTTCACGGCAAGGCGATCCAAGGCGTGGAAGCCCCCGAAACCCGAGCATCTTCCTGATTGAAGCGCGAGCATGACGGCTGATTCGAATCCAGCCTTATGGGGGAAAGCAAATGAAGAAGATCAAGCCTCCGAGCAGCACGCCCGTTACAACGTCGATTGCAATCGGCTCGGGGTCACTTGTGGCTTTGCTTGTCCTTAGCGCCGGACTGGGTTATTGGAACATGCTTCAATTGCGCAAGAATGACGCGTGCGTCGCTCACGCGGAAACGGTGTTGGAGGCCCTCGAAGGCATCGTCTCGACGATGAATGACTCCGAAACGGGCCAGCGCGGCTATTTGATTACGGGCGAATACAGCTATCTCAAACCGTATAACGCGGCCGTCGCCGCCATCCAAAATAGAATTCAGCAATTGAAGCACTTGACGCAAGATAATCCCGGCCAACAAGCCCGCATCCGGTTCATGGAAGAACAGATTTCGGCCAAGCTGAAGGAACTGGACCGGGCCATTGCCCTGAAGAAGCAAGACCCCGAGACGGCTCTGCAAAACGTCTTGAGCGGTAAAGACAAGAAGCTCATGGATGCGATCCGATCACAGGTCCAGACAATGCAACGAGAAGAACGGGACTTGCTCGCCGTCCGTGAGCAACGATCCCGTCAGAGCTACTTGGTGGCCGTTCTGACGACGCTGCTTACCTTTGCCTTCGGCCTGGGGATGGTCGCGACGCTTGCCTGCCTCCTGCAACGTCATTTCACGGCACATAGGCAGGCGGAGAGATTGCAAGCGCGACTGGCGGCAATCATCGAGTCTTCCGACGATGCCATCCTGTCCAAGGACCTCAACGGCATCATCCAGACCTGGAATGCCGGCGCACGCCGCCTATTCAGCTACGAGGCGGAGGAGGTCATCGGCCGACCGATCACGCTTCTGCTGCCGCCGGAGCGGATTCATGAGGAAGAACAGATTCTCGCTCGAGTGCGGAGCGGCCAACGCGTGGATCACATGGAGACGGTGCGGGTGACCAAGGATGGGAGACGGCTCGACATTGCCTTGACCGTTTCCCCCGTAAAAGACCGCAACGGCCGGATCATCGGGGCCTCCAAGATCGCCCGCGACATTACCGACCGCAAGCGGGCGGAGCGCGAGTTGAAAGCGGCGAAAGAAGCGGCCGAGGCCGCCAACGTGGCCAAGACTCAGTTTCTCGCCAACATGAGCCACGAGTTGCGCACTCCCATGAACGCCATTCTGGGCATGACGGAGCTGGCACTCGGCGAGGAACTGTCATCGACGCTCCGCGACTATTTGCAAACCTGCAAGCAGTCTGCCGATAGCCTGCTGGAACTGGTCAACGAAATCCTCGACCTGTCGCGGATCGAGGCGGGCCGGTTCCAACTGGAATCAACGCCGTTCGACCTCCGCAAGACCATGGAGCAGGTCGTCAAGACGCTCGGTGTCCGGGCCAACGAGAAGGGCCTGAAATTGACCTGCGACTTGGGAAACGTGCCGAGTCAACTCGTGGGCGATCCCTTGCGATTGCGGCAGGTACTGGTGAACCTGGTAGGAAACGCCGTCAAGTTCACCTCCAAGGGATCAGTGGTCGTGAGTGCGGAAGGACTTCTCCCTTCTCCCGCTGGGAGAGGAGCGGGGGGTGAGGGTTGCCTCAGTGTGGAAACCGCCGCCAAGGACGTGACTTCCCCGGGGCCAAGCCCTCGCCCCGAGGGAGAGGAGACCGTAACAATGCAGTTCGCCGTGGCGGACACCGGCATCGGCATTTCCCCAGAGGACCAAGAACGAATTTTTGCGCCGTTCACGCAGGCAGACGCCTCGACCACGCGTCAATACGGCGGAACGGGCCTGGGACTGGCGATCACCCGGCGCCTGGTTGATCTTATGGACGGGCGGATCTGGGTCGAGAGCACGCCGGGCAAGGGGAGCATCTTCCGCTTCACGGCACGCATGGGAATCCAAGAACAGGCGATGAAGGCCGCTGGACCGGCAGCCGCTGCGGAGATTCCGCCGCAGTTGTTGCAAGTCCTGCTGGCCGAAGATATGCCCACGAACCAGAAATTACTTACTTATATTCTCAGCCGGCGCGGGCATTCCGTCCAAGTGGCCCACGATGGGCGACAGGCGCTGGAAGCCCTCGGCCGGGAGGACTTTGACGTGGTGCTCATGGATATCCAGATGCCGGTCATGGACGGTTTTGCGGCCGCCCGAGCAATCCGCAAGCTGGCGGACCCCAAGAAGGCCCGCGTGCCGATCATCGCCCTGACAGCCCACGCGCTGACGGGCGACGCCGACCGCTGTTTGAACGCCGGCATGGACGGCTATATCAGCAAGCCGATCAACCGTGAAGAGCTGATCGAACGCGTCGAGCAGCTTGCGGCCGACAAAGTGCGAATGGTCTCCGTTCAGCACTAAGACGTTTGATCGCGGCAGTCGCCGTTCTTTGCTTTCGACATCGCATATTCGACGGGTTCGATCCCTGAGCCGTAGCGATGGGCATACACCTGTGTCATCTCGGCGCCGGCGAAAACGATGATTGCCGAATAGTAGACCCATACGATGAGCGCCATGAGCGATCCGGCCGCTCCATAGCTGGAAGTCATCGCGCTGCGGCCCAGATAAAGGCCAATCAGGTACGTTCCGATGGCGAACAGGAAGGCCGTTAGCGCCGCGCCAACCCAAATGTCGCGCCAACGCATCGTGGCATCGGGGAGAAACTTGAAGAGCAACGCGAAGAGCACGACGTAGAGCACGACAGAAACCCCGAGGTTGAGAAGGTTCCAAAGGGCCCCTGACCGACCCACGGCCATCGCGGCGCCGGCGCTGACGACCAGGGAAACCATGAGAAGAAAGAGCGCCGAGGAGAACGTTCCCACCGAAAGCAGCCTCCCCCGCAGCCAATTCCAAAGCCCTCTTCCCGGCTTGGGTTTTATGCCCCAGATATCATTCAGCAACGTCTGCAACTGCGAAAAAATGCTGCTGGCCGAGAAGAGCACCATGACTAAGCCGACAATTGCGGAGAACGTGCCCGAGGACTCCTTTTGCTGCTCGTTTTCTGCGTGCTTGACGACCTCCGTGATCCCTTGTGCTGCTTGGCTCCCCACCATGGACTCAGCCTGGCCAATGACCGCTTTTTCGCTGCCCGGGCCTAGCCAGGTGGTTATGGTGAGCATCAAGAGGGCAAGCGGTGATAGCCCCAATGCGCGATACAGCGCCAGGGCTGCGGCCTTGGACATTACGTCGTCCTCGGCAAAACTCTGCGCTGTTTCTTTCGCCAGATTCCAGGCGTCTCGCCACATTTCCCGTTTCCCTTGGGGCGGTACACCCCGGAACGAACATCATGCCTAGCCGGGTTGATGAGAAAAAAGGTCCCACCCACGGTGCGCTTGCCTGCGTTGACTTCGAGTGTTTCGAACTTCTCCGCTCTGCAGCCGCGGCGCAGCGAGCAGATGCTCGGCATTATTTGCCGGTCTCATCCGATGACGCAAATGACGCAAATCGCGTTCCCATCCCGGCTTGCCGCTGGCCGGTTCCGCGAGACCGATGCCAGCACGCGCAGGAGCCACGGCACGCGCTTTGCAACTCCGACATCGTCGCCGGCCGCGGCAGCCGTACGAGTCCTCGCCGCCGAAAGCAAGTCGTCGAAGGGATATTGGTCACCCGGCAGCCAGAGTGGATGGAAGTTAGTCAGCATGACTTTTGAAACCTACCGGAGAAGGCGTGAGTGAATGGCTTCCCGGCGTTCTTATTCCGAGCAGCCGCGGCGGGTGGTCGCCGCCACTTTGGTCGCGGCGGCTGTCATCACGGGCTTTGCCGTCGCCTACCTGCTGAGCGACGTCCTGTTCTTGCTGTTTGTCGGCGTGGTGCTGGCGACCGCGCTGGAGCCGCTGATCGTGGCCTTCCAGCGCCGCCGCATCCCGCAGCCGGTCACCGTCGGTGCGGTGTATGCCTGCGTCATTCTCGTTCTAACCGTGGTAATTACCATCGGCAGCCCTTACGTGGTCAAACAACTCCGAGGACTGCTGAGCGAGGTTCCGCGTGCGAGTCAAGAGGCCCAGCAATGGCTGGCGGCGCCGGGGACGTTCTTTGGGCAAAGGTCGCCCGGCGAATCGTGGCTGAGGTCTCGTCCAGCAAAGCCCCTGCGGAACTGGAGCCAGCGTTGACAACCGTCGGTCAGACGGCGTCGTATCTCGCCATGGCGGTCCGCGGAGTTTTGGTGGCCGGCGGGGTCGTGCTGTTGGCCTTCTACTGGTCGCTTCAGGGAGATCGAACCATCCGCTGGCTGTTGCTGTTGCTGCCAGTCGAGATGCGCGAAGGCGTGCGCGATACGATCGCCGAAATGGAAGGGAAGGTCGGCGCCTACCTTCGCGGTCAAGGCGTCGTCTGCCTGGCCATGGCCGCCATGGCCACGACGGTATATGGCCTGCTGGGACTTCGTTATGCGGTCGTATTGGGCCTTATCGCTGGTCTCATGGAAGTGCTGCCGGTGCTTGGCCCCATCCTGGGGGCCGTCCCGCCGCTGGGCGTGGCCATCTTCACCGACCACGGGAAAACGCCGTGGGTCCTGCTGGCAGCCGTTGTCATGCAGCAGGCCGAAGGCTATCTCCTGGTTCCGCGGATCATGGATAAGTCGGTCGGCGTTCATCCGCTGGTGACTCTTCTGGCAATCGCGGCATTCGGGTCGGTCTTGGGGCTTACCGGGGCGATCCTGGCGATTCCTTTGGCCGCAGTCATCCAGGTAGTGTTGAACCGCTACTTGCTGGGCTCGACTGCTTCGCAGCCACGACAGCCATGCGGACGCGGTGCGGTGAGCGTATTGCACTATGACTCGCAGCAGTTGCTGCGCGACGTGCGGTTGCACGACAAGGCCGGGGAGACCTCTGCCGAAAAGATCGACCCTTTTGCGGAAGCCCTCGAAGCGATCGCCCGCGACCTGGATGAGGAACTGCAGCAGGTCGAGAGACAAGTCGCGGCGGAGGACGTGCCATGACCCATCTGGCCAAGGTGACCGCACTCGTCGTGGCAACGCTCTTGGGTCTGGCGGCGCTTTGGGAGTTCCGCAATCCAGCGTTGATCTTCCTGCTTTCGTTGATCGTTGCGGCCGCAGCAAGAGAGCCCGTCGATTACCTTGCCGGCCGCGGCCTGCCGAGATCGGTGGCATTGGCCGCCGTCTACGTGGTGAGCGTGCTGGTCGTTGCGGGCCTCGTGCTGGCGGCAATTTGTCTGGTGAGCGGTGAACTGGGCCGGGCTGCGGACGACTTTCAACGACTTTATGAATATGCTACGAAACATTCGTCGGCCGTGCATTGGATCGAGCATACCGTCGGCGAGCGATTCCCTCCCCCCGAGATACTGCTGACCACGTTGGTCGGGCACCATGGCGAACAAGCGGTTCGCCTCGTGCTGGGCACGGCGTTCGGCGTAGTCAGCACGGTGGTGGATGTCGTGTTCGTGATCGTTCTGAGCATTTATTGGGCCGCCGACCGCGCGTATTTCGAGCGTCTGTGGCTCGCGCTCTTGCCGTTGCCGCAACGCATCTCGGCTCGGCAGTTATGGCGCATGCTCGAAACCGAGCTGGGCGCGTATGCCCGGAGCGAGATCATCCAAAGCCTTCTGGCAGGAATCGTGCTGGGGACCGGCTTCTATCTGCTGGGACTGGACTATCCTGCCCTATTGGCGGTGGTCGCCGCCTTGAGTTGGTTGCTTCCTTGGCTCGGCGCAATCATCGCGTTGACGACGTTGGTCGTGGCCGAACTGCCGGCCTTAGTCCTTAACGGGCCGGGCTCGGTCTTGTCCGTTGCCACGGCGGCGTGCTTCACCGTGCTGGTGTTTGGGATCCTCGAGTCGGTCGTGGAACCGCGGATATTCAACCGGCGGCGATACAATTCGCTCTTCATCGTGCTGGCCGTGATAGCCCTCGCCGAGACCTTCGGGATCCTGGGGCTGCTGCTCGGCCCCATGGTCGCCGTAGCGATCCAAGCCACGTTGGAGCACGTCGAGCGAGAGCGGGTCGCGGTGCGTCGTCCGGCCACCGATCTGGCCGCCCTCGACGCCCGCATCGCGGCGCTGCGGGTCAACGCGGCCTCCCGCACGGACATTCCCCGGGAATGGATGAGCATTGTCGACCGGCTGGAGGCCCTGATTGCCAGGGCACGAGAGATCTACGGTGACTCCGGCTAAGAGGCTATTTCAAAATTGGACGTGTAGCGTAGGCTTCCAGCCTGCGTGCCCGATTCCTAAATAGCCTCTTATTGATCAAAATCGCTCTGTTCTTCCGGCCCGAATTTTCGTATGATCGCGATCCTTCATTCCACGGACCATGGAGTTCAGCGAAGATGCCCACGAATCTCAAAACCGTCGTTTTCATCTGCACGGGCAACTACTATCGTTCTCGTTTTTCCGAGTACCTTTTCAATGCCCTGGCCAAGGAGCGGGGGCTGTATTCGCGCGCAACCTCCCGAGGCTTGAAAACTTGGACAGTGGGGGCGCACGAAGGCCCATTTTCTGAATTTGCGGCGTATCGGTTGACGGCGTTGGACATTCCCTTCGATCATCGGCGATTTCCTCTTCAGCTTTCCGAAGTGGACCTTGAAGACGCCGATCTCGTCGTTGCCCTCAAGAGGGCCGAGCACCATGCAATGATGGTGGAGCAGTTTCCCAAGTGGGCAGACCGCATCACCTATTGGCACATTGACGACATGGACTGTGCCACGGCCGATGAGGCCCTGCCAATCTGCGAAACTCGCGTTCGAACGCTCGTTGACGAATTGTTTGCTGAACAGCGGCAGCGGCAGGCCGCAACACAGTTGCGACGGACGGCATGACGCGACGCCTCTTCGCCAAGTCGCTTGCCAGTGCCCCGCAAAGCCGTAGAATAGGACTTTACCCGATGAGGAACCGATAAGGACACCAGCCATGCCCATCTACGAGTTCTACTGCCCCGACTGCCATACGGTTTTCAACTTCTTCGCCCGTACCCCGGATACCACGAAGCGTCCCGCCTGTCCCCGGTGTGGAAAAGCACGCCTGGATCGGCAGTTCTCCCCGGTCGCCATCCCCAGGCGCTCCGCCGACTCCAAGCCGGGAAATGAACCTTTGGCAGACGTGGACGAAGCCAAGATGGAACGGGCATTTTCGGAAATGGCCCAGGAGTCCGAGGGCATGAACGAGGACGATCCCCGGCAGGCGGCCCGTTTGATGCGGAAGTTGTACGAGAGCACGGGCATGCATCTGGGCGGAAACATGGAAGAGGCCATGCGGCGAATCGAGGCCGGGGAAGACCCCGATAAGGTCGAGGAGGAGATGGGCGACGTACTGGAGGGAGAAGGCCCCCTGACCGGTGAAGGCGGTTCTACGTTGCGCCAATTGTCGAGGCGAATGAAACCTCCCAGCGTCGACGAGACTCTCTACGATCTGTGAATGGTAGCGTCGGAGCAAAAAAATGCCGACCATCCATAGGAGCCGACGTTGTTCAAATGGATGCCGTCCGCGAAGAGTTGCTTGACGTGTGTGTAGTCGATCGTGTCGGTCACGCTCTCAGCCAGGATTGGCGAGGATTTCGTCCGTTTCTTCGGGCTTGACGATGACCATTTGCTGGGCAAAGACGACTTTGATGTTCAGCAGCGTTCCAATAACGAGGCTGGAAAGAACGGCTCGACGGATCATCGTGAAGACTCCTGTCCTGCCTTGTGAAGCGGGGCCAGAACCTTGTACACTTCCTCCGCGATTATCTTCGCACCTTCATCGTTCGGATGCAACTCGTCGGCAAAATGTCCGTCCCCCAGACGCGAACAGATGTCGGCCAGCGGGATGCCCTGTTTGCCGCAGAACTCTTGCAACCGCGAATTGTGGTAATCTCGCTTCGCGCGAAGTTCCCTAACGACGTAGGGCAGGAACATGGCCTCGTTCGCGTTGGGGACGTTGAAGAGGACGGCCTGCTTGCCCTGATCCTTCACGGCCTGGGCCATTTTGCCAAGGTTGAGGATGATCTTCTTGCTGGTCGCCGCCGTGTCGGGCCAAGTTCCCAGGTCGTTGGTTCCCATGCCGAAAACGAAGTAGCGGGCAATGGGGAAGAGCACAAGGTAGTCCTGCACTTGCTGCGGCCCGTTGTCGCTGATCTCGCCTGCGATGCCGCCATTGGCGATCCGCAAGCCAAGCGGGACACAGAGGTCTTGGAGGAAGTCTGGATAGGTGCGATAAGGCCAAGTTCGGGGGGGGCCGAAATTGTTCCATCCCGTCAGACTGTCGCCGGAGCAGACGACATCGACGGCGGTTCTTTCGGCCTCGAAGACGAGCGTTCCTTGGTCAACGGTATAGACGACATTCATGGTGCTAGACTGGACTGGACGACTCCAACTCGATGACTTTCGGCACCAGGCCCAGGAACGCGAACGCCGTGATGACCATGCTGTGGGCAATCTCCCCACTGCGGATCAATTCGGGGATGGCTTCGAGGGGCCGCTCCAACACGTCGATGAACTCGAAGGCGTCAAGCTGGGACTTGCCCGTGTTGCGACATCCCTCGGCGGCGAAGAGATAGAGAAAGTTGTTTTGCACGGCGGGATTGGGCAGCACCCGTGCCAGAAAGCGGATTTTCTCGGCCACATAGCCCGTTTCCTCCCGCAGTTCCCTTGCAGCGGCTGCTTCGGGCGTTTCCCCCTCGTCCATCATCCCGCCAGGAATCTCCATCGTCACCTCTCGGATGCCGTGGCGATATTGGCGGATCAGCACGACATTGCCCTCCGTCGTCACGGGGACCACGTTCACCCAGGAAACCGTGTCGATGACGAGAAAATCTCTTTCCTGGCCGCTCGGCTCAAATCGGTACAGATCGTGGCGCAGGCGAAAGATATGGTGGTCCGTCACGTCATGGCTGCGGAGAAGAGTCCAGTTGCGGTTCGGCATGATGTCTTCCTATTTCCTCTTCCACGCCCGCACATATTCGATGCTGAACGTGGAAGGCAAGTCCTCGTCCTTGGGCATCCCGAACCAGTCGGGCATCGTCTCGCTGTCGAAGATCAGGAAGAGCGGCTGATGCCAATGCGTGTTCTCAACGGTACGGACCACAACGCCATCGACGTAGAACTTCAACTCGTCCTTGTTCCATTCCAGGCCATAAACATGGTAGTCATCGGCCAGCCGCCACGGAGCCTTCCACACGCCGCCGACGCTCCAATGTATCTTCTCCGCGGGCGTCTTGAAGACGTGCAAGGTCATGTTGTATTTGTCCTCGAAACCCTTGGCCTTGCCGCCGATCTCGAACACGTCGATTTCCGTCCCCCAGGCGGGATTGTCGTCTTGCTGGAACCAGAAGGAACTTGAACCCGCCGAGTTCATCGGCTTGGCCTTGACCTCGAAATAGCCGTAGGCGGTGCGGGCCTTGGCGTGCAGGGCGGCGGAAGTGTAGTCATGGTAGCCCTGCTTCGCCGCTTCGGGCGGCAGCTTCTCCTTCCGCATGGTCAGGTGGAGCTTGCCGTCCGATACGGTGACGTTCTTCGCGCTGAACAAGGCAGGCTGACGGCCCTTCCACCACTCCATGCCCAACGTCCACTTGCTGCGATCGAGTTCCTTGCCCTCGAACTCATCGCTCATCGGCTCGAACTTGACCCAGCCGCCTTGGTTCTGTTGGTCGGAAAGGGGGAAGGCGTCGGTGACGTGCTTGGGCGTGTCGCCAAGCGGGCCTGTGCGATTCCAGATCTTTGTTGGCCGTTTTTCGGGCGTGGCGGCAACAGCAGCGGCACAGATGGCCGGCAGGATGGTCAGAAAGAAGAGTCGTCTCATGGCATGGTTCCTCTCGGTTGACGGGGCTGGCAGAATCCATCTTCCCCGTGTACATTTTGAGCCAGCGCTCCCGGGTCGAATTCCACGCCATCTGTCCCGGCGATGGCATTGTCACAACCCTGGAACGGTGCTAAACTTGGGTTATAGTTTATGGACGGTTTACAAGGCGGTCGGTTCGGGGGACTGTTGTGTTCCCCATGCTGCCTGCATTTTGTAAACCAAGGTGCTGAAAATCAGTCAGATTGGTCTACGACGTATTTTCGCAACTTCTTTAATAACAACGACTTGGGGAATGGTGTAACGGTAGCACGACTGACTCTGGATCAGTTAGTTGGGGTTCAAATCCCTATTCCCCAGTTTCTTAAAGCCTTGCGTGACTACGAGTTACGCAAGGCTTCTCTTTTCGCCCCCGTGGGATGTTGCCCGGCGCCGCGCCGCTGCCATATTACGACGAACAAATCTGGAACGATATCCTCCGTTTGGCGGTGGCCTCTCATTTTACACACACCGGAACAATGTCCACGCGTCTGTATCCCGGCGTTTTTGTTTGCCTTGCCAAACTCGGAGGTCGCGTGGTTCGGTTTTCATAGATGAACGGCTGATACTTCTCGGGAAAGCCGCATGATTCGAACCGCTCCACCGTCTTGAAGTACAAGGCATACTTGTCGTAGTAATCGGGACCCGGCGCCCTGACGTGGCCCGATTCCTGCAAATTCGGCTCGGCGTACTCAACCGTATGATCGGCAACGATCGGCACTGGCAGGACGGCAATGCCGCCCGGCCGCAGGATGCGGCGGATCTCTTGGAGCGCCTGCGCGTCCTCCCGGACGTGTTCCAAAACATGGGACGCAAAGACAAAATCATAGGCGTCCGCCTCGAAAGGCAGATGCCGCAAGTCGGCCTTCACGTCCGCGGTTTCCATGTACAGGTCCGCCGAGGTGTAGTTGCCAAAGAGCTTGCGGAACCTGTCGGCAAAGAACGGTTCCGGCGCAAAGTGCAGGATGGACATGCGTGATAGGTTCGTGCCGCTGCGCCAACGTGTCGACGACCAACCACTGGAGCCGGTGCCTCTCAAGCGAACCGCAGGCGGGACACATGGCATGTTTTCTGGTTCCCGTTTCGGGCGACACATCGGCGAACGGCCCCATGTAGCTGCAAACAGGACAGGTAAAGCGTTCCTTCCCGACGTGGTAGAACTTGAACAATGCCAGACCCAAACGGGTCCGGAGCAGTGCCGATCGTAGTTTTCCCAGCGACTTTTCGCAGAAACTCATGATGGCCCTTTCACGAAGAAGCATTCGTAGCGTGGGACAAGACCCGGGGCACCCGCCTGCGGTTCGGCGAGCGCCGGCCCACCCATTGGTTCGCTTTCCACTTCTTGTCACCTCCGCTGTCTTGCCGCGGCGTTACCCGGCGTTCTTCACGTCGAAGCAATACAAGTGTTTATCGTAACGGAGGTAGAGACGGCCACCGATGACCACGGGGTGTGCCCAACTCGGGCCGTCGCCCTTGACCTTCACTTTGCCTTTGAGTTGCAAGCCATCGGGCGAGCAAGTGGCCAGACCGGCCTCGCCACCCTTCTCTCCGAACAGGTACAGCATGTCGTCGGCAAAGCAGAGCGATCCCTTGCCCACCGCCTTCTCATGCCACTTCTTCTCGCCGCTCTTCAGATCCAGGCAGGTCCAGCCGCCTTCATGGTTGCCGTAGACGTGGCCCTCGTGGATCACGTAGCCGCCGTGATGGCAGATCAGGTCCTTGGTCTTCCAGGCTACGTCGGCCACGACCTTGTCGCCGTCCTTGCCGAGTTTCAGGCAGATGCCGCCCTTGCCATAACCGTTGGACCAGAAGACGTGGCCGTCGGCATAGGCGGGCGTCGGGCAGTTGGCCGTGTTGCCCGCCGACCAGTCGTTCGACCAGAGGAGTTTGCCCGACTGGGCGTCGACGGCGACGATGCCCCGGTTGGTCCCGGTGACGATCATCGGCTGCCCTTCGAACGTGACGGGGATGCAGGAGCCGTACTCGGGTCCGGCGTCGAAGCCGGTGCTCTTCCAGACCGTTTCGCCGGTTGTCTTGTCGAGTGCGACGATGCAGTTCTTGCCGCCCGGCTTGAAGATCGCCAGGTTCTTGTAGATCAACACCGACTCGGCGTAGCCCCATCCTCCCGGCGAGCCGCCGAAGTCGTGGGCCGTCTTGGACCATTTCTGCTCGCCGCTGTTGGCATCGAAGCAGCCCACCAGGCCGTTGCCGCTGAGGAGGTAGACGTTTCCGTTGTCAATTACCGGCGAGGCGCGGGAGCCGTCGGGCCCGCCGCGGCCATCGCCGTGCGGCTTCTTCCAAAGCTGCTTGCCGTCGAGATCCAGGGCGAAGAGCATCAGTTTGCCGTCCTGGTCGCCGGTGATGTAGATCTTCCCGCCCGCGACGGCCACGCTGGAGAAGCCCACGCCGATCCCGTCGGCTTGCCAAAGCAGCTTCGGCCCTTCTTCCGGCCATTGTTTGAGCAGGCCGGTATCGGGCGACTTGCCGTCGTGGTTGGGACCGCGCCACTGCGGCCAGTCCTGTCGTGCCGTCTCGCTCTGGGCGTCGACCGTGGCCGCAGCGGCGGACTTGCCACTGCCGGCCGATGTCACGCGGCTCTTCTTCAGCCACCCCGCCGTTTTTTTCCCGTTGACGATCGCCGATCCGCCGATCCAATTGCCTTGGACGTTGCTGACCTTGAACTCCGTGCCTTTGGACAGCTCTGCGACCGCTTTGTCGCCGACCCAGAGCTTGCTGGCCTCGGAGACGACGACCGTGTCGCCGCGTTTGACGGCCGGCGCGTCGGCCTCGGCCGATTGCGCGGCCGATACCGCTTGGAGAACGAGGAACGAGCCGAAAACGGCCAGTACAGTGCGAAACATGATCTTGCTCCCGGTCAGATTAGTGTTAGAGAGGTTCCGCGCATGGTATCGTGCGGGGTTCCAATCCTCGGGGTCGTTGCCTTTCTCGTGGCCGCCGGGGCCCCACAACGGCGGCACGACGCCCTTGAGTCTAAGTTGCAGCGGCTGCCCTTGTCAATTCGTTCCAGTTCATGAATAATCCGGGCGAAGCCGTTCGCCCTGCAAGAACTAAATCCCAAAAAGTACACCGGCCGCGTTTTCCCAGCCCGGCCAGTCCGACCACCCCACCACCAATCCGGGTGGAAACGCGTGGTTTTCGGGACACTTGGCGGGCACAACGGCGATTTTTCGGATTTTATCGCCATTTAACCACACTTATGGATACAATTCCACTCCCCAAAGGGCATTGCCGGGACGACGAAAACACGGGGAAAACGACGGCTTGACACTCCAGCGAGTGGCGACAATACACGGCTTGGATGGGTGGCATTTCGGCCCGTTTTGTCCCATGTTTGTCCCGTTTTCGTGGTTTTCCGGCCCACTTCGGCCCATTTTGTCCCTTTTTGGCAGGATGGGCAAACCCGCAACCGTCTTGATGCGAAGGCCCGCAGCGCGCTGTCAAGAAATTCCATTTTTTCCATTCGATCCCAAATGTATGGAATTGAGCGCGCGGACTTTGGCCGCGGCAGTTCACTACCGCTTTCCTTCTGCCACAAGGCGGCTGTTCCCGTGTCGTCTGGTTTCAGACGTTGGGAACCGCGTGCGCCCGTCCCTCAAGGCGCACTCCTCCCTTGGCCGCGGCAGGCGACGAGCCTGCCCCGGACCGGGCGACGCGGTTGACCTGCCGCGTCGCAGAACCGAATTGTCAAAGAGCAAAGAACGGCGACTCGTGCAACAAGCTTGGGCCTCCTCGCAGCATGGCAAGGAAACGAATCACGAAATCCCGAAAGAACGAAAGGCCGAAAGCAAGGCAGGCGGGCGAGCGGAGACCATTCACCGAATCTTCCCTCCTTCGCGTTTTCGTCTTTTCGTAGTTTCGTGATTACCCGAGATTGTCGCTAAACTGTCACCCTAATAAGTACGTGCGAGACTCGAAAAAGTACGGTCCGGCGGGCCCGATTCGGTTGCAAGTCCAATCGCCGGCTGGGCTTGCGACTTTCCGGCATGAGGAAGCGTTTGGCGTTCGTTTCGGAGCATGCGCACAGCGTCGGCCGACATCCGTCTCTGCCGGCCCGCCGCGGCGCAACCGGCGCGTGAAAGCGCACCAAGGCCGGTTTTCAGCCTTTCTTGCCGCACCCTCCCGGCGGAAAAAATACCGCGCTTTTCCCGAGGAATCTTGCCTGTGACCGCCTGTTTAGCGACGGCCGACCGTCTCGCGGCCTGCGTTGTCCGTACTTATTATGTGGGCACCGTTGGATAACTAACCACACTCAACCAACCACCGGAAAGGCGCAAGACCATGAAACACTCCCCTCCTCTCTCGGCCGCTTCCCGTCAGCGAAAGCGAGCCTTGCGGCCGCAGATTGCCAGGCTGGCCGCGAAGGGCCTGAGCCTTCGGGAAATCGCCGAGAAGCTCGCGGTCTCCAAGTCGACCGTCGGCCGCTGGCTGCAAACGATCCGGGGGGAGCCCACGGCACGGCAGGCTCCCGATCCCGCGGAAACCATTCGCCAGAAGATCGACTATTACCGCTCGATCTCCGAAAAGCTGCTCGAAGCCTGGCGCCTCTCGCAGACGGACAAGCAGGTCCGGCTGGTCGAGGAGAGCGGCCCGGCCGACGACCCCGCCGCCAAGCAGAAGCGGTCGCTGCGCACCGAAACGCGGTCGGGCAACGCCTCCTACCTGGCCAAGGCCATGGACGCCGAGCACAAGATCGACGTCCTCGAACAGCGTCTTGCCGCGTTTGAGCGGCCCGAGGCCGGGGACCCCGCCGGCCGGCCGCTCTCCTTGGCGAACTTGACCGACGACGATTTGGAACAGCTCACGCCCGACGATCTGGAGAGCTTCAGCGACGACCAGCTCTTCGTGATCGAATGCCGGCTGCGGGCGAAATCCGAACGCAATGGCGTGAAGATCGAGCGGCCGCTGCTGACCAACGAAGACCTGCGCAACATGACCGACGAGGAGGCTCACCGCGCTGGAGATCCGCCTGCAAAGCGAAATCGAGGGCCTTGACGGAGAAGCTCCAACGCCTGAGACGGGACGGATGGCTCCCGGCGACCCGGGACCGTCGCCCTGCGAGGCGGGGCCGCAAGCGCATCTCGCGGAGCAGGCGCCTCGACCCGAACCGACCGGGGCCGAACCCGCTGGGGCCGAAACGACTGGTGCCGAGCCGGCCGGGGCCGGCGCTGCGATCTGCGGACCGGTCGAACACTCGCAAAAGGCGGATCCGCCCCCGCTCACCTGGCAGCAACAGCAAACGGCTCTGCTCCGCGAGGAGGCCGAGAAAAAGCGGAGATACAGCCGCTACACGGACCCCCGGCGGTGCGCGCTTCGGTTGCAGACGCGATTCATCGACTAATACGAAACGAGGGGGGGGTGGATTTTCGCCTGGCTGACCATGATCACGAGTCCGATGGAAATGTGTACGCAGATCCCCCTGAAGCTCCGCCGATGAGCGAGAAGCAAGAATCCCCGCGGTCCAATCATGGCCGCAAGTGCTTACGCCGCAAGAGATTCCGCACCACCCCCCGCCCGCGAGTTATTCGGCGCCACGATAATTCGCAACAGACGTATGATCGCGGCTGATTATAATAAAGCGGTTGACCCGGCCATGCCGAATCGCCATACTGAGGATTCGCAATGTCATGCATGGATCTGCGTCGTCTTTTCACATAACGTTGTGACATGAGCGAGACGCAAAGCAATTACGAACGCATGGCCTAGCCAACGAACGACGGCGATTTGAAGCTAAAGTCGTCAAGCAAGAGAGGCAGCCCTTCTTTGATGAGAGAATAATGCTGCGGCTTGCTCAGGTGCCGGAACGTTACCACGACGCGCTGGCGAAACTGAGAGCGCTTCGTCGGCAGCATCCCAGAATTGTTGACGTAGCGGTCCAGTTCGATCTTGAGGATTCCTTTGAAACGGAGTTCGGTAGTGCAACTTTTGATCTGCCGGCCTTTCTTTCCAAGGCTCATGGCTGGACACAAAAGAACAAGAGATTCTTACTTGCGAGGATGAAACCCCCATGTCGGGACAAATAAGAGACGTTCTTTCTACTTCTGGCATCATTGCTCACGAAGAGGGAACGACGCAGCCTGGACCCTCGTCGTTTTCCGCCGACCCTTTAGGGACCCTTTCCGGGGATGCCAAGGTTCAATTCCCGGGCCTTCGGCCAAGCGAACAAGCAAGACTTGAACGAGAGAGGCAAGGGTGGGGTTGTCGTTATCAGCCGAAGCTTGATGATGCGGACGGGCGAGCGAAGTTCAAGCGGATTTGCGACGACCTGGACGCTGAAATCCAGGTTGTCGAGAGTTTTTTGGTACACGACGTTATTGAGGAAGAGGCTTCTGGAACCGTTGCCGAAATTCAGGACTTGCTGGAGCGGCTATACGATTGTCTGTTCGGAGAAGGCGAAAGTCTGAAGTCCGTCGTCGTGGTTATCCAGTCGCAACTGAACAACGCAAAATGGACGACGAAACATGTGTCGTTTTTGCGATCCGCAATCAAGTTCTTGCGAGTGCGGCGAATCGTTAACGATCAGACCGTTGCGGAAATCGGCGCAATGATCGAAGAATATGGCCTTGACCCCTTCAGGGGAACGGTAACAGACGATGGTTTTGTCGCGCGGTATCGGGTCGAGAAAATCGAGTAATCCTAGGTGACCTCAGCCAGCGATGCCGAAACGAATAGCACTTCTGGACAGTACGGTACAAATTGACCGCAAGAAGTCGGCCAGTCGTTGCGTCAAGATCGAGGCGACATTGAAGGAATTCGAACACGCGATCGCTACAAGCATTTGTCTTCTCGAATTCAAGGCCACGCTGATTCAAGAGTGCATTACGATACACGACAGACTGCGCTCCGTCGGGCGGTATTCTCGCGTCGTTGACGAACTAACGGAATCGAGTCACAGACAAGCGAAGCTTCGAGGTCACGTCTTCAGGAACCTCGTGAACGTATTCGCGCCCTCGTCGTTCGAGATTACTGCGGAGCGCGATCGTAGGCTGGCGGACAAGTGTCGTCTCCTACTTGAGAGCGTAATTCCGAAACTATACAACTGGTTTACGGGCAGCGTTCTGGCGGTCCTTAAGGTGGAGGTCAATTGCACGCGAGCGGACGAACCGCCTGTAAAAAAGAGAGTTGCCTTTGCCGTGAACTTGCCTGAATGCAGACGGGGAGAAAACAAGTTCTGCCGAATCGAGGATTTCATTAGAACGAAGGCCGGGCCTCTGCTGAGCCGCCTTGAAGAACGCGTTAGGGGAATGTCGGAGTCGGAGTCCGCACAGCTAAGTGCGACCTGCGATTTGGTTCGATCTGTAATCGAGGATCCGCACGCTGAACTCTCGCACCGCGAGTGTCGACGTGCGGGGGACTTTCTCATCGCCCTTGAAGGGATGGGACAGGCAAGCCATGCGCTCTCGACGAATGCGAGAGAATGGGAGATCGTTTCTGAGATCACCGGAATGGAGTTCGTTCATGTCGGGTATTCCGATGATTAGCCGTGCAAATCGGGCCAATCTATGCGGAAACCTCGTTCAACCATGCCGCCAAGGGGCTCGACTTCATCACTATGGCCACTGGCTAATCGACGCCATTCAGTCCACCGGCGAGTTCCAGGTGATCAGCAGGCGCCTTTTCTGCAGTTCCTGGAGACCCAAGCGACAAACTTGGGTCTTCTCGTGGCCAGGCGTGAAAAAAGACCACGAAATCTCGAAAGAACGAAAACACGAAAGGCACGCACTCAGCCGACGATAGACCCTTCCCTGAATTCTGGCTTTTTTTCGCGCTTTCGTACTTTCGGGGTTTCGTGATTACCCACTTCTTCAGTCCGGTGTTTCCGCCCTGCGGGGGCCGTTTTTCCGGATCACGATCGGGGCGTCGTTTTTCTGCGGCGTTCCGGGCGTGCTGCGGCCGTCGGCAACGTATTTCTCCAGCAACCTCGTCAGCCGCGCGACGATTTCCGGGTGTGCTTCGTATTCGTTGACGCGCTCGCCGACGTCCTTCGTCATGTCGTAGAGCTGGGTCAAGGGCAGGCGCCGCGCCTCCTTGCTGCCGGGCTTCGGCGCGCTCCAGCCGCCGGAGTCGCCGCAGAGTTCCAGCTTCCAACGGCCTTGCCGGATGGCGAAGGAGCCGTTGATGGAATGATGCACGACCGCCTCGTGCAACGGTTGGTCCGCCTTGCCCAGCAGGGCAGGGAGGATGCTCACGCTGTCCTCGCCGGCATTGTCCGGCAGCTTCACGGCCAACAGGTCCGCGCAGGTCGCCAGCAGGTCGTTCAGACAGACGAGCTGGTCGTTGCGGCTGGCAGGCTGGATCTTGCCCGGCCAACGGGCGAGGAACGGTATGCGGTGGCCGCCGTCCCAGATGTCGGCCTTGTAGCCGCGACGGTGTTCACTGGGGAAATGACCTTGCTGCTCCAAATGGGGGATGCCGGCGGCCGGCGAGCAGCCGTTGTCGCTGGTGAAGATCACCAGGGTATTGCCGGCGACTTCGTTCTTCTCCAACGCCGCCAGGACCTCGCCGACGGCCCAGTCGGTTTCCATCACGAAGTCGCCGTAGGCGCCCAGCCCGCTCTTGCCCTCCCAGGCGCTGGTCGGCACGATCGGCGTGTGCGGCGAGTTCAACGGCAGGTAGAGGAAGAACGGCCTGCCGGCCTTGGCCTGCCGGGCGATGAATTCGCTCGCCTTCCGCGCCAGCGCCGGCAGGACGTCGACCGCCTCGAATCCCGGCGCCGCGGGGCCCTTGCGAAGCCACTTCTTTTCAGTCGTGGGCGATTCCGTGAAGCGGTCGTTGTCGATGAAGGCGAAGGGGGGCATGTCGAGCGAGGCGCTGATGCCGAAATAATAATCGAAGCCGCGCGTTGTCGGGCCGTCGCTGATCGGCAAGTCGAGATGCTGCTTGGAAATTCCCATGCCGAGATGCCACTTGCCGATGCAGGCCGTCGCATAGCCGTGCTGCTTCAGCAAGGCCGGCACGGTGAGCCGGCCGGCGGCGATCAGCGGCGAGCTGAACCCCTGCAACACGCCGCTCTGCAGGCGCGTCCGCCAGTTGTACCGGCCCGTCAGAATGCCGTAGCGGCTGGGCGTGCAGACGGCGGAACTGGCATGCGCCTCGGTGAAGGTCATGCCGGCCGCCGCCAGCCGGTCGATATGCGGCGTGGCGATCTTGCTCCGCTCGCCGCCGAGACAATGCACGTCGCCGTAGCCGAGATCGTCGCAAAGGATGTAGAGGATGTTGGGTTTGGTCGGCGGCTTAGACGCCTCGGCGGCGTGCAGCACGGCCAGCGGCGCCAACAGCAGGGCAGTGAGAATGATGTGTGTTCGTTTCATGGTTGTTCCTCGGTTATCGACTTGCATCCGACCGAATACTACGTTCCGTGCCTCTGCGAGGGTGGCATGCCTTCACGCGGCCGTCAGAGACTTGGCGCAGGCGGGAAAACGCCAACCGGCCGCGGGTAGGCATGATTGCCATGGGGCTGCCATGCCTCACGTTACGCGACCGGCCAACATGCCTACCCGCGGCCGGTTACGATTGCGCTGTGGCCGTGAGTTCGTGACGGCCGCGTGAAGGCATGCCACCCTCGCACAGATACAGAGGTTTTTCTTCGGCCAATCCTTACTTCTTCGCCTTCGCTGCCTTGGCCTTGCCGGGTTTGGGCCCCGGGCCGGCGGAACTGGTCGTGGGCTGGTGTTCGGCGAATTCGTCGTTGTCCTGCACCTCTTTTTTCAGCCGATACAACTCCGTCTTGAGCTTCGCTACCAGGTCGGCGTGGGCCGGATCGCCGGCCAGGTTGTGCAACTCGTCCGGATCGTGGACCAGGTCGTAACACTCCCATTGATCCTTCTTCCAGAAGTAGATCAGCTTGTGCGTCTCGGTGCGGACGCCGTAATGGGCCCGCGTGTTGTGGTCGCCCGGGTCGTGGTAATAACGGTAGTACCAGCTCGTGCGCCAGTCGGCGGGGCGCTGGCCCTTGAGCAACGGCAGGAAGCTGCGGCCTTGCACATCGGCGGGCACGTTCAGCCCGGCAATTTCCATGAGCGTCGGGGCGAAATCGACGTTCAAGACCATGGCCGCCTGTGCGGAAGCGGAAGGCACGACGCCCGGCCAGCGGATCAGAAACGGCATGCGGATCGACTGCTCGTACATGAACCGCTTGTCGAACCAGCCGTGGTCGCCGAGGAAGAACCCCTGGTCGCTGGTGTAGATCACCACCGTGTTCTTGCTCAGGCCCTCCTGGTCGAGGAAATCCAGCAGCCGCCCGACGTTGTCGTCGATCGAGGCGACGCAGCGGAGATAGTCCTTGATGAAGCGTTGATACTTCCACTTCAGCAGCGCGTCGCCGCTGAGGCCCGGCGGCGGATCGGCCTTCACGTCGCGGCGGGTGAGGTCCCGGCCGACCCGCATCGTCGCCTCGCGGGCGGCGTCGGTCCGCGTGGCGTAATCGTCGCGGAGGGTTTTCGGCTCGGGGATGTCGCCCTCGTCGTAGAGCGTGAAGTGCTTGTCGTCCGGGTCCCACGGGCGGTGCGGGGCCTTGTGGTGGCACATGAGGAAGAACGGCTTGTCCTTGGGCCGGTCCTTGAGGAACTCGATCGACAGATCGGTGATGATGTCGGTCACGTAGCCCCGGATCTGCCGGCGGCCGCCGGGCTCGAGGAAGTCGGGGTCGTGATAAACGCCCTGGCCCGGCAGGATCGTCCAGCGGTCGAAGCCGGTCGGGTCGCTGCCGAGATGCCACTTGCCGATCATGCCGGTATGGTAACCGGCCGCCTGAAGGTACTTGGCCACGGTGGGTTGCGAGCCGTCGAAGCGGTTGAAGACCGGCACGCCGTTCTTGTGGCTGTACTTGCCGGTCAGGATGCAGGCCCGGCTGGGCGTGCAGATGGAGTTGACGCAGAAGCAGGCGTCCATGCGCATGCCCTGCTGGGCGAGGCGGTCGAGGTTCGGCGTCTTGTTGATCCGGCCGCTATAGGCGCCGATGGCGTGCGCCGCGTGGTCGTCGGCCATGATATAGAGGATGTTGGGCCGCGACGGGGCGTCGGCGGCCGGTGCGACGGCGGCGACAAGGGCGAGGAGCGAGGCGGAAAGAAGTCCGTGCGAGAGGATTTTGTTCATGATGGGGTGACCGTTCGTTGCGAATAATTGATATTGAAAGCGGTAAACGTCGTCCCGCCCTCGCTGGGCTTGCCCCAGCGGGGGCGAGATGAAGTCGCATGTTCGCCCCTAGTGGCCAATCCCGCGCTCCGCTGGGGCAAGCCCAGCGGGGGCGAGATGAAGTCGCATGTTCGCCCTAGTGGCCAATCCCGCGCTCCGCTGGGACAAGCCCAGCGGGGGCGAGATGAAGTCGCATGTTCGCCCTTAGTGGCCAATCCCGCGCTCCGCTGGGGCAAGCCCAACGGGGGCGAGATGAAGTCGCATGTTCGCCCCTAGTGGCCAATCCCGCGCTCCGCTGGGGCAAGCCCAGCGGGGGCGAGATGAAGTCGCATGTTCGCCCCTAGTGGCCAATCCCGCGCTCCGCTGGGGCAAGCCCAGCGGGGGCGAGATGAAGTCGCATGTTCGCCCTTAGTGGCCAATCCCGCGCTCCGCTGGGGCAAGCCCAGCGGGGGTGAGATGAAGTCGCATGTTCGCCCCTAGTGGCCAATCCCGCGCTCCGCTGGGGCAAGCCCAGCGGGGGCATTTACAATCTCTGTAATGATACTACTTCCCCTCCAGCGCCCGCAAGGCGTAGGGCGTGAAGTGGATGTACTGGGCCAGGCTCTTGCCGTCGCCGGACCCCGTTTTCAGCAATGCCTCGCGCAAGCCGGCCTGAAGAATCCGCAGATGCTCCCGGTTGCCGTTGAGCGCGGCCTCGTAGGCCATGCCCTCGGCGGCCAGGCAGATGCTGTCGTAGGCCCGCGGCGGACTCAAGGGGCAGGCCGTGTAGCGGAACGCCTTGTCCTGCTCCACCCAGCACTCGCGGATCATCTGCTCCACGCCTACGCCCATCGCCCGCAAGACCTCCGGGTCTTGCGTGATGCGATGATAGCGGGCTAGGGCCGACAGCGTCAACCCTTCCATGAAAGGCACGTTGCCATAACAGGTCCGGCCGGGATGCCGGCAATGATCGCCCGCCAGACGCACGACCCAACCCCGCTGCCAGTCAATGTTCTTTTTGAGGACCTGCCACTCGACCGTGGCGGCATCGAGATATTTCTTGTCGCCGATGCCCTCGTAGGCGTTCAACAGCAGGACGATCGGCCAGCCCTGCACGCGAATGTGCGTGCCGTAGCTGGTCGGGCAGTGGCGGACCATGGCGTCGGCGATCTCGACGGCCACCTCCCGCGCCCGCCGATCGCCGGTCAGGTAGTAATACTCCAGATCGCCGCCCACCCAGACGTGGCCGAAGTTCGTGCTGTGGCCCATCTGGTAGGTCCGATCGACGGGCAGGGGGGCATTCTCGTAATATCCGCCCGTATGGTTCAGGCAGTGCAGCCAGACGTCGCCGACCTGCGGCGGTTCGCCCCAGGGGTTTTTCAGCAGCGGATTGACGGCGTGGACCACGTCGACGTCGACGTGGTGCCGGGCCGCCTGTTCGCCGCGGAGGAAGTAGCGGCGCTCGCCGGAGCGGAGGAATTGGACGAACATCCCGTGGGCCAGATCGTACTCCAGGTTGCCCCAGTTCACCTTGCGTTCGCCGAACCAATCGCCGTAGTTGAGCACTCCATACTCGCGGTCCTTCTCGCGCCGTGCGAGGTGGGCATCCATCGCACGGCCGAACCAGGCGTCATAGCCGGCGTATTGCTGTCCGAATTCCCCCGCGCCTTTTGGAAAAGGGGCAGGGGGGAGGGCTGCTGGTTTACTGGCGGAAAGTCGAGAATGGTGGGCCGTGCATCGCCAGAGGCTCGCTGGTCCCACCCTACGCTCCGAAGAAGGGCAGGGGGGGAGGGCGGGAAGTCGCCCAGGGCCTTGGTCGCGCACGCGTAGGCCGGGTCGGCCACGGCCAAGAGCGGGTCTTCCGTGGCCTGGAAGAAGGCGCCGAGTTGTCGGGCGTCGGGCTTGGCGTCGAGGTAGCGGATCCAGAACTCGTGGGTCTTGGCCACGCCGACCTTCAGCGTGTATTGGCCGCCGCGGAGCGCGTAGTAGAGCTTGTTCTCCTCTTCCAGCGGTTTGCCGTCGTAGAGGCCCTTGGGCAGTTCGGGGAAGAGTTCCAAGACGATGGGACCATCTCCAACGCTCAACGCCTTGGGCCAGTTCTGCCAGAACTCCCGCAGGCCAACCGCCAGCCCGCCATCCTCAGAACCCGATGCCGCCCAGCCGCTGGCCCGCCGCCCAGCCGGCTTGTCATCGACCAGGTAATGATTCTCGTCGACCTGAAAGAGCCGCGATTCCTCATCAACACGCCGGCCATCAAGTAACGAAACCTCTCCGCCGGGAAGAACGTCGAACTCGATGGAGAGCTTTTGGAACTTGCTCATCAACTGGTCCTGGCGATCGTTAATGATCGTGTAGAACACGCGAACGTAAGGCCGGCCTCGCCATGCATGAACCCGCGCGATGTAGCGGAACATTCGCTCTTTGCCGGTGCGATCATGAGATTCAGAAAAGCGAATGCAAGCCCGAATCGGGCCGGCCTGTTCGATCGCGATTGTCTCCAGAAAGGGGACATAATAACTAACCTCTTCCTTGAGGAGCGAGATCGTATCCACACCGCAATTGAAGGTGAGGCGGCGTTCCGTCTTCCGGTCGCCCGCCGTGCCGGTGAGCCAGGCAGCGCCCTGCGGGAAGAAGTAGGGCACGTCGTGCTTTGAACCATACTCCAGCCGCACCGGCCCGGGTTCCACGACGATCGCGCCGTCGGCCCGTTTGGTAATCTTCAAGGGATTCGGCACTTCCGCCCGGCGGACTTCCGGGCCGTAGCGCAGCCGGAGGGCCTTCCTTTCCTTCGCCTTCAGGTCGATCTGAAAATCCAGCAGCAACCAGCGGACCGAACCGTCGCGCCAGCGGACGAGCGTTTCGGTCTGCAAGGGGAGTTCACGTCCCGCGGAGTCGAAGAGGGCGGCAGCCCGTTCGTCGCGCAGCGCGCCCGCAGCCAAGGGAATTCCCGACGTGACCGGCCACTGCTGCCGATCCACGCCCGAGGGCTCCTCGACGCTGAGCGGAACCTCGGCGGCCAGTGAAGACGATGTGGTCAGGCATGACAGAAGGGCAACGGTGATCAAGCGATACATGATTGGTCTCCTTCTCACGGGTTCATGCAACCGGCCAGGATCTCCACCGCCCGGTCGACGTTGG
This sequence comes from uncultured Planctomycetia bacterium, assembly GCA_963779975.1. Taxonomy (GTDB): domain Bacteria; phylum Planctomycetota; class Planctomycetia; order Pirellulales; family Thermoguttaceae; genus JANXQG01. Next base: position 104,370 of record CAWAAL010000037.1, read on the forward strand.
CCGCGGTGACGTCCAGATGCGTGACCGCGCGAATCTTCGTCGGCCCGGAGGCCAGCACGTGGACGCCCTGCGCGCGGAGCCGCCGCACAAGATCCGCAGCGCTCGAGCACTCCGGTGGGACGTGGAAGACCACGATATTCGTGTCGATGGTTTCGCTCTCCAAGCGCAGGCCGTCGATCCGGCGGATGCCGTCGGCCAGGCGGCGGGCGTTGCGATGATCTTCAACGAGGCGGTCGATATGATGGTCCAAAGCATGGAGGGCTGCCGCGGCCAGAATGCCCGCCTGCCGCCAGCCGCCGCCCAGGACCTTGCGATGGCGAACCGCCTCGCGGATCAAATCAGCGGGACCGGCCAGGGCCGAGCCCACCGGCGCGCCGAGGCCCTTGCTGAAGCAGACGTTCACGGTGTCGAAGTGCCGGGCCCACTCCGCGGCGGCGATGCCGCTGGCCACGACCGCATTCCAGAGCCGCGCGCCGTCCAGATGCGTCCGTAAGCCGTTTTGCCGGGCCCAGCCGCAGAGAGTCTCGATGGTTTCATAAGGCTGCACGCGTCCGCCGCCGCGATTGTGCGTGTTTTCCAGGCAGAGCAAGCGGGCCCGCGTGAAATGCTGGTCGTCGGGCAACAGTTGCGACTGGACCTGCTCCAGGGTCAGCAGGCCGCGCTCTCCCGGAAGCGGCCGGGCCGCCACGCCGCCGAGTTGCGCGTGGCCGCCCTGCTCGTAATAGTACAGGTGGCACTCCGCCTCGCAAATCAGCGCATCGCCAGGGCGGCAGTGCGACCGGACGCCGATCAGGTTCGACATCGTGCCCGACGCGACGAACAGCGCCGCTTCCTTGCCGAGCAGGTGGGCCACGCGCTCTTGCAGCGCGTGGACCGTGGGGTCATCGCCGAAGACGTCGTCGCCCACGGCCGCTTGGGCCATCGCCGCCCGCATGGCGGGAGTCGGCCGGGTGACGGTATCGCTGCGGAAATCAAGAGCTTGGTTCACGGTCATCGTCTCTGAGGCGGTTGGCTTGGCCGGCAATCTTAGGACCGGCCGAAGAATACTTTCCCGATTTTCCGCCCGGGGTGGCTGGTGGCTGAGCTTGCGAAGCCCCAGCCAATGCCGGAAGAGTTGGAACTGGGGCTTCGCAAGCTCAGCCACCAGCCACCCCGCTTAATTGCGGAAGTTATTCTTCGGCCGGTCCTAATCTGGAGTCACGCGTAGCCGAATTCCCAGCCCTTGCGGGGCTCGCGCATGAGCAGCGCGTTGGCCTTGTCGCTGTTGGTGAACCTGCCCGTGCGGAAGTCGTAGGCGAGCTTCTCGCGGACGCGCGAGGCAACGTTGCCCAACAGCATGATCTCGGTAAGGCGGGCGGAGTAATCGAAGTCGGCCGAGGAGCGGCTGCCGGTGCGGATGGCCGCGAGGAAATCGGCCTCGTGCCCCTTCGAGCGGGGAAGGACAGTCTTGGGCTTGCCGACCTGCCGCATGAAACTCTCGGGGAAGAGCCGCACGTCGTTCATCCACCAGCCCGAGACGGCCGTGCCCTTGGTGCCGAAGTAGGCGCTGGGATGACTGGCAACGGCCGCCACGCGCTCGGGATCGACCGTCGCCGGCATCGGCTTGTCGTTGTACGTGCCTGAACTCCACCGCAGAGTGCAGGGGACCATGTCGCCGCGCTGGGGGAACTTCCAGGAAACGCGGACGCCGTGCGGCCAGTTCGTCGAGTTGGGTTCCTCCCCCTCGCACTCCACTTCGCATGTGTCGGCCTCGTAGAGCTTCAGCGCCCATACCGCGCCGTCGGCGTTGTGGCAGAACCAGTCGCCCAGCAAACCGGTGCCGTAGTCGATCCATCCGCGCCAGGCCGCCGGATGGATGCCGCTACGGAACTCCCGCACCTTGACCGGGCCTTGCCAGAGGTTCCAGTGGAAGCTCTCCGGCACGGTAGCCGGCTGGCCGGGGCCGCGCGAGCCGTAGTCCATCTGATTGAAGGGCGGGCGGACGTGGGCTTCGGTCACGTCGCCGAGGCTCCCCTGCCAGATCCACTCGCACAACAGGCGAACGTGCTCGCCGGAGTGGCCCTGGTTGCCCATCTGCGTGGCGACGTTCTTGGCCTTGGCGACCTCGCGCAGCTTGCGGGCCTCGTAGATGTCGTGGCACAGCGGCTTTTCACAGTACAGGGCCAGCCCGGCGTCGAGGGCGCGGATGCTGGCGGGAAAGTGGCTGTGATCGGGCGTGGCCACCCAGGCGGCGTCGAGATGTTTCTGCTCGTCGAAAAGCTTGCGGTAATCGCTGTAGATCTTCGCGTCGGCGAACCGGCCCTTGATGGTCTTGATCGAGCCGGCAGCGTGGTTGACGTCCACGTCGGCCGCGGCCACGATCTGCTCGCCGGAGGCCACGCCCACGCCCTTGCCGCCCATGCCGCCGACGCCGACAAGCGCAAAGCGGATCTTCTCATTGGCAGAGTAGGTACGGGCCATGGCCGCCGGGCCGATCAGCACCGGACCGATCAGCGCGGACGCGGACGCCGCTGCGCCAGCCTGGAGGAGTTTTCGACGGGTGATGGGAGTCTTCATGGCAATCTGCGGGCCTGAAGCGGTCCGCCATGGGTGGGGTTCCGGCCCTCGCGGTTCGACGTGCGAACGCCGCACGGATCGGAGGTAGCCAATAGGCAGCCATTTTAGCATGACGGATGGCGTCCGGAAAGCTTCTCGCGCATGATTCGTCCACGGGCAGTCCCCCCCATCATGGACGAGGAAATCTGCTATAATCTGTGGATGGCAGTATCCAGACTGGAGGAATTCCGATGCTTATCGCGATTGGCGCCAATCATCACGGTTATCGGGTACGAGAAATGCTTATCGAATTACTCCGGCAACTCGGTCACAACGTCGTCGATCTGGGTGCCTATGACGCCAGCCCGGTGGACTATCCCAACGTCGCCGCGACCGTCGCCGGAAAAGTCGGTTGCAAGGAGGCCGATCGGGGCATCTTGATCAGCGGTTCCGGTCTGGGCATGTGCATCGCCGCCAACAAATTCCCCGGCATTCGGGCCGTTCTCTGCCACGACGACATGACGGCCGAGATGAGCCGACGCCATAACGACGCCAATGTCCTCTGTCTCGCGGCCGGCATGTTGGGCAAGAGTTTCATCCGGCGGATCGTCGCGACCTGGCTCAAGGTTCCTTTTGACGGCGGTTGCTATGCCCGGCAGGTCGAGAAGATCGCTTCGCTGGAGTGCGGCGGCCCGCCGCCGAAGGAATAGTAGTTACCGAGAGGCTATGAGGAAAGTCTTTTGCCGTAACTCGGCATCGAAGCCCGACCCGGGGAAATTTTCCGGAAAGCCTCTTCGGCTGACGCACGGAGTGGATTGCTAAAAATCCGAAGCGGTTTCTATCGCGGAATTGTTCCCACCGACGAAGGTTTCTGGACTACAGATTCGTGGAGAATGCTCGCGCAAGAGGAACAAATTTTGGATGAGTCTGCGGAGGGCAAATTTTTGACATCGTTTTTGTTCCGTTCACGACGATGGCCATTTATGGCCATTCCCCGGCGCAGCCGGAATTAGGCCCGTGCTTTAGCACGGGTCGGCAGGCTGCCGCACCACCCCCTCCGCCTCGCCGTCCGCCGCCGAAGACGGCGGACGGACGGCGAGGCGGACAATATCTATGTCGCGATCCGTCTACCTACCCGTGCTAAAGCACGGGCCTAATACCGGCTGCGCCGGAAATGGGCGTAAACGCCCATGCATGGCACGCGGCGGACAGAAATAGGAATAAGGACCAAAGCCAAACTCAACAAGTTTTTAGCAATCCACGCAGGGGGTGACCGCCAGGCAGCATCGGCCGCCCTTTCCCTCTCGGACTGCATCCATTAGAATACTCCTTTGCAGCGGACACTTAGCGGGGTTTGCGGGACTTGCCAGAAAGCGGAGAATGAACGAACAGGAAACGCGCCGATGGACGGTCATCGACTCGACGGAATTGTATGAGGTGGACGGCTGGGGGAAGGGCTATTTTTCGGTCAACGAGGCGGGGAATGTCTGCGTCCATCCGGAAAAGGATCCCCAACAGAAGATCGACCTGAAGCAACTGGTCGACCAACTCCAAGCCCGGCAGATCGAACTGCCCGTCCTGATTCGTTTCGGCGGCGTGCTCAAGCAGCGCTTGGGGGAGATCCAAGCCGCCTTTCAGGCCGCCATCACCGAGCAGCAATACCAGGGCAGTTACCAGTGCGTTTACCCCATCAAGGTGAACCAGCAGCGGCAGGTGGTGGAAGAGGTGGTGCGCTTCGGCCAGACGTACCGCTATGGACTGGAGGCCGGGAGCAAGCCCGAGTTGCTGGCCGTGGTGGCGATGGCCAAGGACGACGCGCCGATCATCTGCAACGGTTTCAAGGACGCCGAGTTCATTGAAATCGCGCTTCTGGCCCAGAAAATCGGCCGGCAGGTGTTCATCGTCATCGAAAAGTACACGGACCTGGAGTTGATCCTCCGTTCGGCGGAGAAAATCGGCGTCCGGCCGATGCTCGCCGTGCGGGTGAGGCTGGCTTCGCTGGGGGCCGGGCGCTGGCAGGGTTCCGGCGGTTTCCGCTCCAAGTTCGGCCTTTCCGCGAGCGAAACGCTCCGCGTGCTGGCGGAATTGAAGGCCCGCGGCATGGAAGACTGCTTCCGTCTCCTGCACTTTCACCTGGGCAGCCAGATCTCGAACATCCGCATGATCAAGCTGGCGCTGAACGAGGCGGCGCGGATCTACGTCGATCTGGCCAAGCACGGCGCCGGCTTGCAGTACCTCGACGTCGGCGGCGGCCTGGGCATCGACTACGACGGCTCGCAGACCAATTTCGAGTCCAGCGTCAACTATACCCTGCAAGAGTATGCCAACGACGTCGTGTTTCACATCCAGAGCGTCTGCGACGACGCCAAGGTCCCCCATCCGACTATTCTTTCGGAGAGCGGCCGGGCGATCGTGGCCTACCACAGCGTGCTGATCTTCAACGTGCTCGGCACGGTCGGCCAGGGCGAAAACAACGTGCCGACGGAATTGCCGGAGAGTTCGGAGCAGCCGCTCTGGGACCTTCTGGAGACCTACAAGGACTTGGCGCAGCGCAACATGCTGGAGGCCTATCACGATGCCCAGCAGGCATTGGACATGGCGATGCAGCTCTTCGGCGGCGGCTACATGCCGCTGGAACAACGCAGCCAGGCGGAGAACCTGTTCTGGGCGATCTGCCACAAGATCAGCCGCCTGCTGCGGCAGGCGGAAGAGGTGCCCGAAGAGTTGGACACGCTGGATGCCCTCTTGGCCGAGACGTACTTCTGCAATTTCTCGCTGTTCCAATCGATCCCCGACAGTTGGGCCGTCAAGCAGCTTTTCCCGATCATGCCCATCCATCGCCTGGGCGAGCGCCCGGTGCATCACGCCGTGCTGGGCGACATCACCTGCGATTCGGACGGGAAGGTGGAGCGCTTCATCGACCGTCGCGACGTGAAGCGCACGCTGCTGCTGCACACCTTCGACGGCCAGCCGTATTACCTCGGCGCATTTCCTGGTCGGCGCCTATCAGGAAATCCTGGGCGACCTGCACAATCTCTTCGGCGACACGAACGCCGTCCACGTCAGCACCGACCCGCAAGGAAACCTGGTGATCGAAGAGGTCGTCAACGGCGACACGGTGCGGGAAGTGCTGCGTTACATGCAGTACGACCCGGACGTGCTGACGCACCGCATGCATGCGGCCGTGGAGGCCGCGGTCCGCCGCAATTGCATCGACGAGCAACAGGCCGGCCGCATCATGCGATTCTATCGCCAGGGCCTGGAAGGGTATACCTACCTGGAAGGAAGCCAGGACCCGTGATCGAGGACGAACATGAGCCACGAACGCATCCGTAGCGGCAGCGATAACGGGGTGAACCTGGCCAAGTTCCTGCGCCGAAGACGGAATCTCCCGCGCCCGACACGCTTGAGAAATATGGCTAAACAAAACCTCTTGCCCATCGAATCCGCGGTTGCCCAGCGTCAGCCCAAGACGGACCGCCTGATCTTGGCGCGTTTTCTCAAGGACGCGACGACGACCGCGGCTCGACGAGAACGTGCTGAAAGCCGCCCATGCCGTGCTCGTAAAATGGGCCGATCTGGAGACTTCGGGCCGCCTCGCGAAGCTCAACGAAACGCAGATGCAAGGCGATTTTCTGGCCCAGGTGTTTGGCGATGCGCTGGGCTACGCCGGACCTCTCGACGGCAAGGAGGTCTGGCACCGGGAGCAGCATTTTCAAATTGGCGGTGAAACGCCGGATGCGGTCCTGGGCTTTTTTCGCCAGACGGAGGACCACAGGCCGCTGGCCGTGATCGAACTGAAGGGACCGAAAGTCCACCTCGACCGCGACCGCAGCAACGGCCGGACCGCCGTGGCCCAATGCTGGGATTACCTGGTGAATACGCCGCCCGAGTGCCGCTGGGGCATCGTCTCCAACATCGTCAGCTTCCGGCTCTACGAGCGGGCCTCGACCAAGCGGGCTTACGAGCATTTCACGCTGCAATCGTTGCGCGATTTCGAGCTCTTCAAGCAGTTCTACGTGCTCTTTCATCGCCAGGGTTTGATCGACGAGTCGCTGCTCGGGCCGCCCCGCGCCGTGGCCTTGCTGAAAAAATCGAGCCGAACGCCAACGGGAGGTCGGCGACAAACTCTACGATGCCTACTCGCGCAACCGCACCGGCGCTGATTGCCGAATTGCACTTCAAACAGAAGCGCCCGCTGGACGAGGCGATCGAAATGGCCCAGCGCCTCTTCGATCGCATCATGTTCATCGCCTTTTGCGAAGATCGCCGGCTGCTGCCCGAGAAGACGATCCCCAACGCCTACACCGTGGCCGGCTTTCACGCCGTCACCAATCCCCGCTGGCAGAACTTCAAGAACCTCTTCCGCTTCATCGACGCCGGCAACGAGACCTACGGCATTCCCCAGTACAACGGCGGGCTGTTCGCGCCGCACGCGGTCGATGAACTCGAATTGCCCGACATGCCCTGGACGACCTTCTTCAATGCGATCAGCACCTACGACTTCGCCGACGAAGTGAACCTCGACGTGCTGGGGCACCTGTTCGAGCGGTCGATCACCGAATTGGAGAAGCTCAAGGAGTCGGGCGTGTTCGGCGACGCCGAAAAGGCCGAGTCGATACGCCGCGATGCCGCAATCGGTCAAGCGCAAGCAGCTTGGCATCTACTACACGCCGCCGGAACTGACCGGCCGGATCGTGCAGTACACCGTCGAAGAACTGATCGCCGAGCGTTTCGCGGCCGCGGCCGTCGAGTTCGGGATCTCCGAAAAGGAAGCGCGGCGGGGCACGGCCCCGGACGACGCCGCATACTGGCGGCGGTGCCTGGCCATCTTGCGGAACCTGAAGATCGTCGATCCGGCCTGCGGCAGCGGCGCGTTTCTGTTCCAGGCCTACGACGTGCTGGAAGCGCGCTACCACGAAGTCATCGGCCACCTCGACCAGTTGGGCGAAGCGCGACGCGAAGAAACTCGCCGAACAGGTTCCGACGTTCATTCTGCAGGAGAACCTGTACGGCGTCGATCTCTCGCCCGAGGCGGTCGAGATCACGCAACTGGCCCTCTGGATTCGCTCGGCCAGTCCGGGCCAACTGCTCGCCAAGCTCTCGGAGAACATCGTCCACGGCAACTCGCTGGTTCACGATCCCGAAATCCACCCGGCCGGTTTCGATTGGCGCGAGCGGTTCCCCGACGTGTTCAACCGCGAGGAGGCCGGATTCGATTGCGTGATCGGCAATCCGCCCTGGGAGCGAATGAAGTTGCAGGAACGCGAGTTCTTTTCGCTGCCCGCCCCGGAGATCGCCACCGCCACCAATGCGGCCAAGCGGCGGCAGCTTGTCGCCAAGCTGGAATCCGACGATCCGGCCTTGCACGAGCGCTATCAGCAGGCATTGGCCGCGGCGGATTCCCTGCTGACCTACTGCCGCACCAGCGGCCAATACCCGCTTACCGGCAAGGGCGACATCAACACCTACGCGGTGTTCGCCGAACTCGCCTACCGACTGGTCGCCCCGCACGGCCGCGTGGGATTGCTCGTTCCGTCGGGCATCGCCTCCGACATGACGACCAAGGATTTCTTCGCGGCGGTCGCCGAGTCGAACCGGCTGATTCGCTTGTATGACTTCGAGAATCGACGAAGACGTTCTTTCCCGAAGTGGATGGCCGCTTCAAGTTCTGCATCCTCAACTTTGGCGGCGAACAGGCGGCAGCCTCGCAAGCCGACTTCGTTTTCTTCGCCCACCGGGTGGAAGAGCTGGAAGACCGAAAGCGGCACATTGCGCTCAGCGGCGCTGACATCCGGCTGCTGAATCCCAACACGCGAACGTGCCCGATCTTTCGCACGCGACGCGACGCGGAAATCACCAAGGCCATCTACCGCCGCGTTCCCGTTTTGATCGACGCGAACCGAGAGGGACCAACCGGCAACCCGTGGGGCATCCAGTTCAAGACGATGTTCGATCAAACGAACGACGCCGAACTGTTCCGCGAGGCCGACACGCTCAAAGCGGACGGTTTCAAGCTGAAAGGCAATCGGTGGATCAAGGGAGAACAGGTTTTCTGCCGGTTTACGAAGCGAAGATGCTTCAGGGCTACGACCATCGTGCGGCCGACGTTGTGACCGACCAATCCAATTGGGTGCGGCAGGGGCAAACCGAAAAGCGATCGCTGGTCGGTTATCAGAATCCGGAACAGTTGGCGATGCCCAGGTTCTGGGTTGATGGGCACGAAGTCGAGATGCCTGAGTGGGGGAGCGTCGGTTTCAAGGACATCACGAGCCCGACGAATCAGCGAACGATGATTGCCGCGTTTGCGCCGATCGCTGGTTTCACGAACCACTTCGTTATCGTTCGGAGTGAACTGGCGCCGGTTCGCCAAGCGTGTCTATTGGCCAATCTCAACGCATTCGCCTACGACTATTGCACGCGCCAGAAAATTGGCGGCGTTACTCTCAACTTTTTCATCGTCGAACAAGTTCCGACGCTGCCGCCCGACACCTACGACAAACCCTGCCCGTGGGACCACCGCACGACGCTGGAAACGTGGATCAGCCGAGCGAGTGCTCAAGCTCACCTGCACGGCCGAAGACATGCTGCCGCTGGCCGACGCCTGCAACTTCACCAGCGGCAGTTTCCAGGCGGAATACGGCGGCCGACTCAACAAGTGGGATGAGGCCGAGCGGGCCGAACTGATGGCCGAACTCGACGCCGCCTTCTTTCACCTGTACGGCATCCCCCGCGACGACGTCGAGTACATCCTCTCCACGTTCAAAGGCATCCACGACCAGCATCCGCTCTTCCTCGGCGGCTCAAGCATCGCGCAACGCATCGTGCAGAAGTACGCCGAAATGTCCTTCCCGGCGTAGGCGCAGCAGACGGATTGCGGTTTACGGGCCAAGGAAACGGCGGAATTGTCTTGGGACAGGTTCTCATGAAATAAAGGTTGAACCGCCACCGTGTTATGCCAACTTTGCCAATCCGAGAACGCCCATAACTTCCATCACCTCATCCCCCGGACCCTGCACGGCAACAAGTGGTTCAAGAAGCGGTACACCCGCGAGCAGATGCGCGCGGGGATCGAGGTCTGCAAGTCCTGCCACCGGGCGATCCACGACCTGGAGCCCAATGAAAAGAAGCTGGGCAGGCATTACCATTCCCTGGAAAAGCTCCTCGCCCACGCGGAGATCGGCAAATACGTCCAATGGAAGCGGGAACGGGCGCATACAGAGGAATGAGAACAGCTAGTCTAGTGATTCAGAATTAAGAGTCACGATCTGGGTGGCATGCCGTCACGCTGCGCAGCAGCGGGTCGGCATGTTTCCCGCGTCGGAACATGCTTACCCCTCGCTGCGCTCGGTGAAAGCATGCCACCAGAAAGACCATCTGTCCAAATCACTGCGCTAGCGGCCAGTCCTTGCTTTCTCGATTCGCGCGGTCACGAGCCCGCACGCGGCGCCGTAGACCTCGTTTCGCTCGTCCGCCGCAAGGCCAAGACAGTCGAAGATCGCGCTGTCGATCGCGCGCGATCGGGCTGCTTGAGTTCATCCGCGATGTCCAGCAAGGGCCGGGTCGCCAGCGACAGGAAGGGACTTGCGATCTTGGACCGGGGAAGACTCTCGATCACCTCGAACATGGCCACGTCAGCGGCGGAGAACTTGATTGCGCCGTCGCCGAGGTTCACCAGCCCGAGAATCTCCCTTTGCAAGATTCCCAGCGTGCTGTTGAGTTGGGCCGCCACGGACAGGGCGAGTTCCGGGGATTCGATGATGATCTTATAAAACTCCTTGCCAAGCACGCCCTCGGGATTCCAGACGACGACGTGCCGCGCTCCGAAAGTGCGGGGGAAAAGTATCGACGCCGCCAACCGGGAGTTTCCCTCTTCCTTGACGCCGCAGCGAACGACTCCCGGCGAATGGCGGCCGATTTGGATGGTTTCCGCATGCTTGACGCTTTTCAGGAAATCAACGGGCGGGAATCGAGAGCCGGTGTTGTTGTCGTGGATATAGCCGTGGATGTCGGCGCAGGCGCCGAGCCTGGTAAGGACGGAACGCCCCCGCTCGAACGCCGCGTGGTACACGTCCGGAGCCCGCAGGTATTTCCCGCCCCATTTATTGCCCGCGTAGGCCGGTCGCCCCGCCTTGTCGACGGCGAGTCCCCGCTGCCACAAGTCCTGCTGCGCGACGGCGATTTCGCGCCGGCCGTCGGACCGTGCCAGCGCCTCGTCGAAGGGAGCCCGCAGCGAAACGAACCGCGTCGCCGCGTCGCTCGACGGCGGCCCCTTCCGCAGCACGCTGATGATCGTATTGACGTCCGCCGTGACGAACTGCCGTTCCACCGCACTGTCATAGACGGCTTGGACGTGAGAACTGCGGAGAAGGAAGCCCTGCAGAGCCGCGCCATAGCCCGAGTCGAGCCAGCTATTGGAACAGATGAAAACGTGCATGCCCCCGGGGCGAAGCAACTGCAAGGCCCTGACGTGGAAATAACAGAAGAGATCGGACTGCCCTGTCACGGCATCTCCGTAAAGCGCGCGAAGCGCCGGCTTCGAAGCCTTGTCGATGTTCTCTTTTCTGACGTAGGGCGGATTGGCGAGCACGACGTCGAAGCCGTCCCGCCCGGCTGCGAACGCCTCGGCGAACCGGATCCGCCAATCAACCACGCCTTCTCCGTACTCGGCGGCCAGCCCTTTCCGCAGCCGAGACTCGTGGTCGATAATGGTCTTCCGGCAGGCGTCCTTCTCTTCGCCATGCGACAAGAAAAACCGGCTCTTGACCAGCGCCGCGACATCGGCTGCACGCTGGAGTTTTGCCCGCAACAGGTCGGGCAGATCCTGGGGATCGGGCCCCAAGAGGGAATCGCCCGTCTCGATCTTGAAGTCCAGGTTCGGCAGCGGCGCCGGCTTGTCCGCTTCGACCGCCAGAGACAGCCAGAGCCGCAGGCGGGCAATACTCGTGGCGAACGGGTCGAGGTCCACGCCGTACAGACTCCGGCTGATGATCCGCAGTTTCAGGTCGTAGGGAGTCCTGGCGTCCTTTACCAGCTTCCGGCCGTACAGCAGCCGGTAGAGGACCAGCATTTCTTGGAGCAGACCCAAGAGGTAAGCGCCGGAGCCGCAGGCCGGATCGACCGCTTTCAGGTCGTCGAGCGCGGCGACGATCTCGCGGACATGCGTCTCCTGCAGGCCGCTCGCGTCGTGGCGGTCAACGAGGGTGGTGACGGCCAGCGCGCCAACGCCCTCACCCCCGGCCCCTCTCCCGGAGAAAGAGGGGAGTAATTTGTCGCACAAGTAACCCTTGAGGGCTTCCCGGCACATGAACGAGACGACGGGGCGGGGCGTGTAATAGGCGCCGCTCTCGTGGCGGCCGGTCACCAGTTCCTCGAAAACCTTGCCGAGCATCTCGGGATCGACCGCCACCTCGATGTCCAGCGGCGTGGACTCCTCGACGGTGAAATTGTGGCGGTAGAACAGGCCGCCCGCCGGTTCGTCGGCGAGGATGCCGGCGAATACTTCGTCGGGCAGGTCGGTCACCTGCTTGTCGAGTTCCGACCGCTCGAAAAGTCCCCCGTTAAGGCAAAGTACTTGGCCATAGGCTTCGCTCTGCTGCTTGCCCTGGATGGCCAGGCCCTCGAAAAACAGCGGACAGAGCCTGCCTTGATAGAACGACTTCTGATTTGTAGTCGGCACACGCCGCGTGCCGGTTTCCGCACACGGCGCGTGTGGGCTACCATGGGCGGCGTACAGGGCACGGAGGTAGTGTTTCTCCCCGCCGAAGGTCAGCCAGCCTTTGCACTCCATGAAACGCAGGAACATCAACCGGTTGAAGAGCGTCTGCGTGAACATCCGCAGGCCGTCGCCGGGCAACGCAGCAGGCATACGCCGCGTGCCGGTTTCCAATGTAGTCGGCACGCGCCGCGTGCCGTCCTTCGCACATGGCGTGTGCGGGCAACAATGCTGCCCGATGAGCTTCTCGACCCGAGCAAAGACGATGGCGTAGTCCTCGTAGAACCGTCTCGTAAGCTTTTCGACATCGAACGCCCGGCTCCAGGCCTCGATCCAGCCCTGGGCATCGAGTGCGGTTGCAGGCCACTCCAAGGCGTTCAGATTGTATTCACAAAGGGCGCGGAGCGGGTCGTCCGGATTCCAACCGAACGTGGCCAGCGGCGCGGTCCGGCCTTTGTTGTCGGTTGTCCGGAAATGGGCAAAGCGGTAGTGCTGGTAGTCGTGGTTGCAAATGAACAGCAGATTCTCGTTGCGGAAGGCGGCAAGCGTCGACCGCTTCCGCCGGGAAGGAACCAACCACCGCAGCACGTTGCGGAGCGTACCGGTCGTTCCCCGGCCGGCCAGGAACGCGTCGGGGTTCTTGAAGTCCAGAAGAAAGATGCCCCAAGGGCTACCCTTGGACAGGCGGATCTGCCGAATGGTTCCTTCAACGAGATGTTCTTCCAGGCCCTCGGCACGGAGTTCCGCGGCCGACCGCTCGCAGCCGATCTTCTCGACGCCTGCGGCCTGTTGGTCGATGTCCCAGCCCAAGGCGTCGATCAAGAGATCCTCGATGAACGCCTTCTGGTTGCGAACGCGGCGGATGGCGGATTCAATCTTCTTGGCGTCGGCCAAAGGTCACGAACTCGGTAAGCATTGTGCCAATCGGCAATTCTTGCCGATAATGGAGATAGAGCCGAAATTGGCATTCACCGACTTTCCAGACGGCGGTAAGATCCAATCTTTCGGCGGTTACGTAGTAAGTGCAGGATATCGTTCAAGGAGGTCATTGTGATGCGGGCGAAAACGGCTTTGTTCCTCTGTGTGTTTTTGGCGATTGGAACTCTTGCCTGGTCGTCGGCACAGGCAGGGGGAGTAGGGGTGCGGATCGGCATCGGAATCCCGATCGGCATTGGCGTGGGTCCGGCGTACCCGCCTCCGTACTATTACTACGGCTATCCGTACCCATACTACTATCCACGTCCGGTCTACGTTCAACCGGCGCCGGTCTACGTGCAGCCGGCGCCCACCTATGCGCCACCCGCCCCCGTTTACCAGCAATCGGCGCCGGTCCCCCAGCAGTACTACTATACCCCGTCTCCGTCCGGTTCGACGCCGACATATTCGGCGCCGCCCTCGCTGCCAGCGCCACCTTCATTGCCAGCGCCACCTTCAACCCCTGAGCCTGCGGGGACCGGATTGTAAGAGCATCGGTCTTGCGCGATCTCCCTGTGGATTCCTTGTGCCCCAGACAAGCAACCCGATCAAGGCGATCAGGGAAATGACGGAGATGACTTCGACAGGAGAAACTCCAAAAAACGTCAACATCGAGTTGTCTGGAATTTCTTCCCTATCGGACATTTTCGTTCCAATAATCGGACATCGAAATTCAAGTCGGATACAGGTTCGAGTGGCATTCTGTGGACGAGTTTTGCGGCTTCCTCGGCCTCGCTCGCCATCTATTCCTCGACCGCGACATCGCCGAATGCAATTTGCCAACTGCACGCAGCATAATCCTCGTACGGCGGTCAATTGTACAAGGGAAAACGAAAATGTCTACCGACAAGCGGGACATTCGCTCCCTGCCGCTCACCGATGGCGAGTTCGAGGCCAATTTCTTTCTCGATCCGAAATACTCGACCAAACGCAAAGAACGCTGGGTGGGAAGCGCGAAGGCCCTGGGCATGGCGGTGCCGCGGCAGGATACAACTCGAAGATTTACGGCGTTGAGGAAGAGGTTGCAAGGCATATAGGAAATCGGTTCCATGGCGGAGACAGTGAGGCGATCATCTGCCTATTAGGGGCATGGACCAATCGAAAAACAAGCAATAAGATCGTCATTAGAGGGCGAGAGCTTGCTTTATAGAAGCAGGACGGCAAGCGATGGAGAGTTGCATGAAACTGTATCTTCGTGTCGGCGTGGCGGTGTTGATGGCGACAGCGGGCGTTTATGCGATCCATCGCAGATTGTTCCTCCTTATCCTCTTCCTGCTCGTCCCGCTTTGGGCAACGGCGCAGGTGGCCGAGCCGTCGCTGAAGGTGTTTTTCATCGGAAACAGCTACACCTACGTGAATGATCTGCCTTCGCTTGTCGTCGGTCTTGCCGATGCTGCGGGTGGTCGAAAGATCGAAACCGGCCAACACCTCGTTGGCGGGTGTAGTCTTGAAGGGCACGTCAAGGGCAAGAAGGCCATCGAGAAGATCCGGGAGAAGAAGTGGGACGTGGTGGTCCTCCAAGGGTACAGCTTGGAGGCGGTCCTCAACCGGGAATCGATGGAAAAGAACGCCCGAATCCTCGACGAGGAGATCAAGAAACAGCGGGCCAAGACCGTCCTCTACCTGACCTGGGCACGGCAGCATATTCCGCAAATGCAGGACGGCGCAGATCCGGCAACGTCGCCCGACTACGCCAAGGCGATGTTCAAGACGAGCGGGGCAAAGAACATCGATTTGGAGCAGTGGAGCGGGCAGCACAAGGCTGGTCTGGTCGGTGGGATCGATGGCGCATACTTTGACATCGCCAAGGAACTGAACGCCCAGGTTGCCCCGGTCGGCGTGGCCTGGAAGAAGGCGCTGGCTGCCGATCCCAAGCTCGCCCTTCATCAGCCCGACAAGAGCCATCCCAATCCCACGGGTTCCTATTTGGCGGCCTGCGTTTTCTATGCCACGCTCTTCGACAAGAGCCCGGTGGGACTGCCCGGCGAACTCAGGAAGGGAGGGCGGGTTCTCGTTCGGGTTGCCCCGGACGAAGCTGCGGCACTCCAAGAGATTGCATGGCAGACTGTTCAAGAAATAAAACAACGCCACGGAGAGAAAGCGGGCCGCTAACCGGTAAACCAGGTGCAAAGCCATGCCAGCCACAGGATTCTTCGCCCTTGGCAGCTTCCTTGTAGTCGTGAGCCTTGCATCTTTTGCCTGGCCCAACGAGGTTATTGTGTCGCCCGCCGTGCCGGACGCGGCGGGCATTCTGGCCCACGCGGTCCAATCGGAGTACCAGTCCGCGAAGACCAAGATTCGTGTGCTCCTGCCAAGGCTCTTGCAGAAAGGCAAACGATATTCAGTTCTTTATGTATTGCCCGTGGAGCCGTTCGATGGCGTGAAATGGGGCGATGGACTGCTGGAGGTCAAGAAGGCCGATCTCCACAATAAGTACGGAATGATCTGCGTCCAGCCGACTTTTTCGGAAATGCCTTGGTACGCCGATCATCCGACCAATGCCGGAATTCGGCAGGAAAGTCACTTCCGCAACGTTATCGTGCCTTTCATCGACAACACGTATCCTACGCTGGCCGAACAAGAGGGACGGTTGTTGGTCGGCTTCAGCAAATCGGGATGGGGAGCGTTCAGCTTGTTGTTGCGTCACCCGGAGTTGTTCGGGAAGGCCGCTGCCTGGGATGCACCGCTGATGATGAAACAACCTGACAAGTACGGCATGGCCGATATTTTTGGGACGCAGGAGAATTTCGAAAAGTATCGGATTTCGGCATTATTGGAGAAACATGCCGCCAAGCTACCCGAGTCCGTTCGACTTATTCACTTTGGGTACGGCAACTTCAGGGAACATCATCAGTTGGCCCACAGGCTGATGGACGAACTGAAGATCGCCCACGAGTATCGAGATGGTCCCAATCGTGAGCATTCTTGGCATAGCGGGTGGCTCCCGGAAGCGGTAGGGATGCTCGTCGAAAAACCGGAGAAGAGTTCGGGAAATCGCCATTGAAAGGTAAGAACCATGCACGAAGACGCGGCAATCTGGTCACGAAAAGGAGCCGCGTTCAGCGACAAGTCGGCTCGGCAGGAGTTCGGCAGTACCGCCATGGGCCGGTCCCGGAGGGTGCCTTCGTCGCCACGCGGACGGATTGGTCGAAACGCTGGCCGAATACGAAGACCATGCGGAACGAGGACGGCAAGGGCGTGGCCTGATCGAGCCTTCCGAACCGCGGGACACTCGGTACGCCCACAAACCCTGGGTTCTGAAACACGACGGCGTGGTCAACCACTTCTCTATTGCTTGCTGTGGGCAGCGAGGGACGCGTGATAGCCCTTGCCACGTCAAAACGCATGCAGGCGAACGGAACGAAGTAGTCGGTCATTGTCAAGTGCCATGCGCATTATAGTGCGCTTTTCGATGATCATCGCTGCTTCTGTGTCGACTGGGGGACTCGTTGCTCTGCCCGGGGTTACGATCCGTGTATCGGCGAAGAGGAGAAATCGGCGGATGCAATACGCGTTTTCAGAGATTATCGAGGCTCGGTCGAAAACCGGTGGCGAGTCCCTCTCGAACTTGGATGCGTCCCCGGATTTTGTCCGAACCCGTCAACGTAGTGAGTTGACCGCGCGGTCTTCGCGTCTTCGGGAAGATCGAGCCGTGCGCCGGAAAATCCCTTCATCCATGCGGGTTATCCAGCAACTCCTGCAATCGCTCAGCCAGCGGCGGCGACAGACGTGCGGGCCAGGTTGCGTCAAGGAGGCCGACCTGGATCATGTCGATCAAATGCACGCGGTCCTTGAGACGCCAGGCGGTGAGCTTCATGCGCACCAAGGCATCGAGCGAAAGCACCTGAAACTCGGCCGCGCGTTCGGATTCGTCGAGTTCGGGGCAGGGGTGCTCATCCGTGCCGCGGACTTTTTCGCCGGCAAACAGGAGATGGAGCCCGGCGCTGGGCTTGCCTTGCGGCCCATCGATGAAGACAACGACGTCGATAAGCTGGTAATAAACAAAGCCCGCCGCCTCGAGTGCCGATCGGGCTGCGGCAAAGTCGGCGCGGCGGACCAGGAGATCGACATCGCGGGTATTGCGGACCGCCTCGTCGTCGACACGGGCCACCCACTCGGCGACCGCGTTGCCGCCAACCACGGCATAAGGCACGCCCGCTCCGTCGAGTGCCCTCGTCGCCCTGTGCAGCCGCTGCTTGACCCGTTCCGCCGCCATCAGCGCCCTCTCCCAGCCGACAACAACCGGTTCTGACATGATCGCTCCTTTTCGCCAATGATCATTATAGCCAACGGCGGGCGACGTTGCGAACGGGAAAAGTCAGAGTTGACTGGTCATGTTGCGTGGGCGACAATACTTCCTATGGTGGCAGTATGTCTCGGCCGAAATGGCGGCCCGCCAGGCTGGTGGCGGAAGGACAGGAACTGAGCGGCGAGCAGGTACTACCGGGTTTTCGCGCACGACTGGAGGAACTGTTCCGCCAGGGAACCGCTGGATGCTAGCAGGATGAACGATAGCGATAGAACCGTCGACCTCAACCAAGAGCTTCTGACCAAGAACGCATGCATCTACTCGAACCAGCGCCGAAAGCTCTCCCAGTCGCTTCTTCGCCGCGTTGACGGCATCTCGGCGGTCACGTGGGACGGCGTGATGGAAGCGGCGGGGCTTTTCAACTCGACGACGGCGGCAAGGGCGCGTATCTCTGCCGTTACCAGGGGATGGGAAGCGCCCCGTGCAGCCCGTACTTCGCAATTACCGCTACTCTGCCACCTGCAAAATCGCCTTGCGAACAGAGAAGCAGTCCTCGCCGGAAAACACCCTGTGCAGCGTCCGCCCGTCGGCGCTCATCTACTTCGTGGGAAAACTGCTCGTTTCCCCCGGCCCGACATCCCAGGACTCGCTGCAGGCATTGTCGCCGTCAGCGGAATAAGGCTTGCATTACCGGAGCAACGACGTGTTTTTCCAGTCCTTCCGAGAACGAAAGGCTTTCGTCCAGTTGCTCGCCGTTGCGGACCACGATCAGGTCCAGGCTAGGGACGACCAGGAGGAATTGCTGGCCCGCCCCGGCGCCCCGAAAAGCGTCCTCGGGTGCGGATTTCCACAACTTGTGACCGTCGAATACGGCGTTCACCCACCAGCCCAATCCGGAGTGCCCCGGCAGTCCGCCATGCCTTGTAACCGCTCCGACCATGGACGGCGAGACCAACTGTCTTCCTTCCCACTTGCCTCCGTGGAGCATGAGCCGACCGACTCTGGCCGTGGCATTCGGGCTGTAAGCGCCGCCGCCCCAGGTGGCGATCAGCGGCAGACCGTCCACCCGGAACGTCGTGCCATAGCCGACCGACCATTCGCTGTCAGGGACGCCGACCGGCCCCATGATGCGCCGCCTCAGCAGAGATCGCAGGTCGGTGTCCGCGGCGCCGCGGAGACTGGCGGTGACGCAGTAACCGAGCATCGCCATGCCGGGATTGCTGTATCGTTCTTTCGTTCCCGGCAGATCCAAAACCGGCGCGGCGTCCCTGGCGATGGTGAACGGGTCGTGGGGAGGAGCGGGTCGCTTCCAGAAGTCGCCTTTCCAGCCCGTCAACTGGGCATGAGGCAGATCTCCCGCCTCGGCATCCTCGATGCCGGAGGTGTGCGTGGCCAATTGCCGCACCGTGATGTTCTTGCGCTTCGCATCATTGCGCCACGGCGGCACGAATTTGCTGGCCAGGTCATCGGGCATGATCCGCCCGTCGTTCATGGCGAGCATCAGGCTCACGCCGCCGACCAGGGCCTTGGCCATCGAGGCCGTGCCGTGCGGCCTGGTCCTGCTGGAACCGGGGGCATATCTCTCGAAGATGATCTTGTCGTTACGCACGACCAGGAAGGCGGTGGTACGTCGGTTCTTGAGGTTAGCCCAGGCGGCTTCCAATCCGACGGCGGCCACTCCTTGGCTCTCGCGTGAGGCCACTGCCCACTCCCACGGCGGCTGAACGACTGCATCGCCAGCCTGGGCCACGCCCATTTCGAGAAGCAGGGCCACGATTACCGCCATTCTCTGCCGCACAAGGACGCCAATCATTCCGACGTTCTTTCCTTCAGGCGTCACGCCGCTTGTACTCGGGAATGTCCCACTTGCCGGCGTCGATTGGATGCCAAGAAACGTCCATCTTACCCGCTTGGTTTGCCCGACGCCAGCCAGCCACGCACGGTCGGCTGGCCTTCGGGCTGACGCTGTGTTATCATCGACGAAAGCCTACAACACCCCCGAACTTTACGAGTGGCCGCTCCAGCAGAAACGGACAGACGCACAAAGGTTCGACGCCATGGCTTTCACTCTCGACCAAATCATGCCTTGGGGCCGGTCCTTCGGTGAATACGTGCGCATGTTTGCCCTGACGAAACCGGACCTGGAAAGACGAATTCTGGGTTGCGGCGACGGCCCGGCTAGTTTCAATGCCGCCATGTTCCGCCGGGGCAGGCGGGTCGTCTCGGTTGACCCTCTCTACCAGTTCTCGGCAGAGCAGATTCGCAGCCGAGTGCAGGATGCGTGCAGGACGATCATCGAGCAACTCGTCGCCAACCAATCGGCGTATGTTTGGACGACGATTCGCTCGCCGCAAGACCTGGGCCATATTCGCATGAAAACGATGGAAGCGTTCCTGCGGGACTTCGAGCGAGGAAAGGACGAAGGCCGGTATCTATCCTGCGAATTGCCACAGTTGCCGTTTGCCGATGGTGAATTCGACCTGGCCCTGTGCTCGCATCTCCTTTTCACGTATTCCGAGCAGTTGTCGCGGGAATTCCATTGCCAAGCCATGCTGGAGATGTGCCGGGTCGCCAAGGAAGTGCGAGTCTTTCCTTTGCTTGACCACGGCGGGCAACCATCGCCGCACGTCGAACCGGTACGTCGTCTTCTCAAGGACAACGGCTGCAAAGTTTCGAGCGAGGCCGTGGACTATAAGTTCCAGCGCGGTGGAAACGAGATGCTGCGGGTGCTGCGATAACTGCTTTACCCATCCAGACGAGGAAAATGTCATGGCGACGCTTACGTCGCAGGCCGGTTTTTTCGCGTAGGACAAGGACCAATCGAGACGCGATACGCGTTTTTTGAGGATTATCGAGACTCGATCGAAAACAGATTACAAATCTATCCTACGGGCATTGTACTTCCTGCGGCGCGCCTGACGTTGCCGCCCCCCGCCGTGGTGGGTAGACAGGGTCGCCGGGATATGCTAGAATCGGCGCTAGAGCGACTGATCGTGCCACCCGCAACTCTGGAGGATCGATGTCATGTCAGGATCCGGACGAAGGCTGTTCGGCGCCCTTGTCGGCGTGGGCGTCCTGCTGGCGACCACCGTGGCAGCCCTGGCTGAGACCTGCACGCTCCAGCCCAAACGGCGAGAAACCAGGTCGGCGAACGACCCAACGTCTTCTACGTATTGGACGGTGCAGCCGCAGTACTTCTTCGTGCAGATGATCGCCGACGAAAAAGGTCGGTGGCGCGCGGAGGGTGCGGACGAATCGGCCGCTGCCTTCAAGCGGCTCGTCAAGAAGGAGCCCAAGTACGCCTCGGACCATCCCTACCGCGGCGTGCTCAAGCTGGGGAAGGAACAATACGCCTTCGCGCTGGACGCAATACCACCTCCGGACGCTAAGCAGCCGGAGAAAAAAAATGCCGAGCAGGCCGCGAAGAAAACGTCGTCGCTGCTCGCCGCGCTGGCCGCGGCGGTGGCCGGCACGCCCGCGTCCGACCGGGCGGCAACTGCCGGGAATCCCCGGGCCAATCCGGCCCCTGTCAAAGACTTCACCTACAACCGGCTGTATTTCGATTTCAATCACAACGGCGACCTGACCGACGACAAGGTCGTCGAAATCTCGGCCGACTCGAGGCGGACCGTCGGGTACACGTCCCCCGACCGGTCGTACCGAGCCCTTCGAGTTTCCGCGCCTCGATCTGACGATCAGCGTGGACGGAACCAAGGTCGATCATTCTTTTTACGTGAACGGATATGTGTACGCGTCCAAGGATAACTGTCGCGTGATGATCTCCTTCAGTTCGGCGGTCTGCCGCGAAGGCGACATCACCTTGGAAGGCAAGCGGCACCACCTCGTCTTGATCGACTTCAACAGCAACGGGCGGTTCGACGACAAGACCAAGCTGTCCGAGAACATCCGCCTCGCCTCGGGCCAGCTTTATGCCGAGACGGGCGACGTGCTGCTGATCGATCCTCCGCCCGGCGGAACGGCCGGTGATTCGCCCTACGATCCGACGACCAGCGATTTCCGCTACTACCTTGCGGAGATGATCCAGATCGAAGGCCGCTGGTACGATTTGAAGGTTTCGCCGACCGGCGACCAGCTTACCCTGACTCGCTCCGCGGTCGCCACGGGCAACGTGACGAATCGCAACGATTCCTTCGTTGCGTTGGTTTACGGCAGCGACAAGGGTTTCCTCAAGATTCGCGGCACGAAGGACAAGCCGATCTCGATGCCTGAAGGCCAGTGGAAGCTGTATTCTTATTCGATCACCCGCGAGACGCCGAAAGTGGCAGAGAAAGCGGCAGAGAAGCCGGCTGCAGCGCACGCGAGCACGGGGTCGCTGTTGGCAGGCATTGCGGAGTCGTTCGGCATCGGCGGCGGCCCCGTCGCGCCGCCTGTCGGCACGCCGTTTGCGCCTTCCCTGGTCTCCGCCACGGCGACGGGAAAATACAAGGCCGTTACGGTCCGCAAGGGCGAGACCGTCGAGTTGCCCTTCGGCCCTCCTTATACGCCCACCGTGACGGCCATGTCCTACGGAGCGCCCGCCGGAGAGGCGGAGCAGACTTACTTGGAAATGACCTTGATCGGCGTGGGCGGCGAAGCCGTTAGCGACATGACGGTCAAGGGAGACCGGCCCGGCAAGCCCGAATTCACGATCACCGACCCTGCAGGAAAAGTCGTCCAGCAGGGCAGTTTCGAGTATGGCTGAGGTTTCACCTGCCGGTACTCGTGGCGAGTACCATCCCATCGGGCGAAAGAGTATCACGTCAAGGTCAAGATGAAGGCCGATCCCTTCGCGATCGACGAGCACAACGATAGCGTGATCCATCTGGAGACGGCGCAGCACTGAGGTTGGCGTATGCCTGCCCTGCGGGCGTCTCGCCTGTGCAGGCTGCGCCGATCGCGGCCGCGTTGAGGATCACGCTGGTGATCTTGGAGGCTATTCCAAAATCGGGCACGCAGGCTGGAAGCCTACGCCACATGCCCGATTTTGAAACAGCCTCTTGGTCATCGGTCGTGATCGCGCCTGGTTGCTCTCTGGTTATTCCGCTTGCGGCATTTTCTCCCCTTTGTCGCACACCGCCCATAAGCAGGTGCCATGCACCTTGAAGAGAACGCCGTTGGCGACGCACGGCACGGTGCAACTGGTGAAGCTGTATCCGTTGACGGCACCGAGCGTTTTCAGCGTCTTGCTCACCGCCAGGACGGTCTTGCCGGCAAACAGTTTACCGTCCGCTGCCACCATGGCGGAATTCAACTGGCCGCGATCGCTCTTGAGCGTGTAGGTCCAGTAATTCTGCCCGGTGTCCGCATCCAGACAGTGGATGACCCTGGCTTCGTCAATGACAAACACCAGCCCGTCGGCAATGGATACGCTGGTCAGGGTCGCGTTCAATTTGTCGTAATTCCAGACTTGGCCGCTACGCGTGACGTCGCCGGTCTTGGTGGGATCGATGCAAACCAGGTTTCCCCTGCTGTTCTTGCTGCCATGGACCGGATCGCCACCGATCGCCACGTAGACCCGGTTGCGGTAATAGACCGGCGTGGCGATGATGTCGCAGGGATGCTTTTGGCCGTCCCCCGTGGCTCCGCGGGCATAGAACGGCGCATTTTTGTATTCCGGCGGCAGGCAATCGAACCACCAGATCTTCTTCAGGATCGGCACGTCGGGCACTTTGGCCGTGGGCCGGGAATCGATCGGCGTGGTGACCGGCATGTCGATCGAATAACGGAATTCCAGCGGCAGCGCCGGCTCTTGCGCGGAGGAGAACGGACTGAACTTCCGGGCGTATTCCGCGGGGGAGAGTCCGGCCGTGTCCTTGTGTTTGACGTCGATATAGCACACGATCGGACCGCGCAGCGTGGTCGTGATCCAACGGTCGGCAATGACCTTCGCCGCAGGATCGACCGGTTCGAACGCATAACAGAGGCCATTCCCGGTGGCAAAGAGGATCTGCGCTTTTCCGTGTACCGTCGCCAGCGACGGCGACGACCATTGCCCGCGCCAAAGCTGTTCGCCAATCTGTTCGTCGTCGCGCGCGACGAGCCGTCCGCTATGCTTGTCGAGCGCAATCAAGCTGGGAGTCAGGGGATAAAACGGCTTGTCCGTGGTCTTGTATCGCCCGTTGCCGGTGCAAGCATACACGAAGTCGCCATGCACCAGAACGGAGCAACTGGCGACGTGATCCTGCATGACCCGGAATGTCTTCGCCATGTCGTACTGCCACACGACGTGTTGGGGGGCATGCGCGTGCCGGGCGGAACCCGCGCCACCGGCAGCGGCGGACGGTTCAAGCCATGAGGTCAGATCCAGGCACGCCACCTTCGCGTCCGGCGTCACGAAGTAGAGGCGGTCGCCTTCGACGGTCGGCGTCGAACAGACCCCATAGTTATCGGTGTGCGACGAACCGCAGACGAACGTCCCTAGCTCACGCCCTGTTTGTTCATCGAAACAAAACAATGCGGCATCCGAGGCCGAGTCGCCCGCCGTGCCGATGAAAACCCTGCCTTGGCTCACTACCGGACTGCCAAAGGTCTGGTTGCCGAGCCTGGCGACCCATTTGATGTTCTTCGCCGTGGACAGATCGATTTCGCCGCGGGGACTTTTTTTCCCGAAAGAACACCAATTCGGCAGCCCCTTCTCGGTTTCGGAGGCCATATTGCGCGACGGCTGCCCGCCCCACGACGGCCAATCCGCGGCGCACGCGGCGGTTGCCGAGACAACCAGCACCAAGAGCATGCTGCCGGACGAAGCGATCCTTGCGCGAGGAAATCCCGCCACGAACGTTCGGGCCCCGGTCGCGGGTCTCGGTTCAGCGTTCACGAACATCTTCACCTGATTTCCACCTCGTACCACACCGTGTGATGCTGGGGACCGAGGCGGAGCATGGCCTTGGGGCCACTGGCTTCCACGGGCACGGCGGCGCGGCGCTGGCCCGACTCGTCCAACGGATAGAACCGCACGCGGTCCGCGGCCACCGGCAAGAGGACCTCGGCCGCGACCCCTTCGCAAAGCTCGGGCTCCTTGCCCCATTGATAGCCGAACGTGACCTTGTCGTCGGTTAGGTGTTGCAGCTTGGCCCACTTGTTCTCCGCCAGTCCGGTCGCCGCCACGAGGATCCGGCCGGGCTGATCGAAACCAGCTCCGTCGCGGCAGACCATCGAGATCGTGGCCCAATCAAGTCGGGTCGCGCCGATCTTGAGCCCCACGCCGCCCAGGTCGAAACTCCGGCCGCGAACGAACCCGGTGAAGAGCTTGCTGCGGGGCGTGTTCACCGTGAAATAGCCCGCCCCGGGCCGCGAGGCGTCCCAGCACAGTTCGCCGGTGTCGGAAACGAAGCGGGCCGTGCCCTTGGCGATCGGCTTGGGTTCGATGGCCGGCGCGAATGCCTTCCCTTTGCCCAGGTCCATGGCCAGGCCGTGCAGCAGCGATTGGTTGGCGTCGCGGCCGAATTCGGCGGCGTTCAGCTGCCACGCCGTGCGCGTTTCATGCACCTTGCTCCGCTCGCTTTCCGGCGTGACGGGCGCGAGCACGACCGCACGGGCCGGGGCCACGTCGCCGCGGACGAACATCGCCGCGCAGGCCGGCATGTGGACGATCTGCGGCGTGACGCTCTTGACGTCGAAGAAAGCTGGGAATGCGGCGCGGCTCGAAATCCTGATCGTGGCTGTAGGCGAAGCTGAAAATGGCGTCCCACGACTGGAACGCCCCGAACGCGGCGATCATCGGCAGGCCCTCGCCCGCATAGACGATCGGCTGCGGATGGTTGTACTCGCTGACCGTGAAGGGCAGGCCGGCCACGCGCCGCGCCGCCAGGCCCGAGAGCGTGCCGCCCGGCGAGTTCACCAGGGCCGTGTTCAGCACGGTCCAGTTCCCCTGGTCCCACTCGCGGCCGGGGAACACGGGATGGTTCCAGTAGGCATGCGCGTCGATGTAGTCGAGCCCGGCCTGGATCCCCACCGGGCTATAGCCCAACTGCGTGCCGGAGACGAGCGAGCGGACGCCCAATTCGTCCTTGAGGAAGCGGTACATGCCCGACCAATAGCCGTGCTCGGTGTCGTAGATGAAATCGAGAAAATCGTTGCGCTGGGCGGCCGAGGCGCCGAGGTCGTCGTGGCGGAGCACGGCCACCGTGTCGTCCTCGAGGCGTTCGCCGGCGCCGATGCCGATCGTGCCGCCGGGCCGGAGCGAGACGGCCGCCAGCTCGTAGCTGCCCGGCTTGAAGCTCGCCGAAGGTGAGCCGGGCGTCGGCATCGTCGCGATCGGCCAGGAACGTGTAGCGGTATTGTTTCCACTGCGGGCCGACGTTGAATTGCACCCACAGCCCGATCCGCTCCCAGGGATCGTGGGCCATCATGCAATTGACGCTCATCCGCTTGGCCGGTCGCCGAACGCGCGTAGAAGGTCAGCGTGTAGGGCGAATCCTTCTTCAGCCCGAAACCGGCCTCGATGAGCTGCGGATGCCAGGCGACGCGGCCGCCCTTGCGTCACGACGACCTTCAACTCGCGGCGGCCGTCCGGCCCGCCCGCTTCGAGCGTCCAGCCGGCCTTCGTCTGCTCGTCGGTTTCCAGGTGCCAGTGACCGGGCACGGCGCGGGCGAAGTCGCCGCTGGCGATCATCTCCACCCCCAGCGGCCGATCGAGGGCCTTCCACGCGCCGGCGCAAGGCGGCCGTGCCGGCGTACTTCTTCCGCAGCCAGGCGTTCCAGAGCTTGCGGAACGTCGCGGCGTACGGCTCGGGCAGGTCGTCGAAGCTGCCCCCAACTCCACTGCGAGAACAGCGCGTTCTCGTTGTTGATCTCGACGAAGGCCACCGCCGGCTCCGTCGCGTAGCTGTTCTTGGTATACGGATTGACGTGCGTGAGCAGATCGCGGGCGTACTTCTTCTGCAATTCGATCATCCGCGGCTCGAAGTTGTCGAGCCCCTTGTCGTACTCGGGCCGCTGTTGGCGGGCCGTGAATCCCTCGGCCTGGTCGAACCAGCGCGAGACGTGCAGGTTCATGTCGACATAGACGCCGTGCTGCTTGAACTGCGCGATGAGGTAATCCAGCCGTTCCAGCCGCTTGGGGTCGATGGTCAAGTGATTGGGACTATCGCCCCAGATCGAGCGGTTGTCCATGTGGTGCAGCCGCACGCAGTTGATGCCCAGCCGGGCCAGCCGGGCGGCCAGGCGTTCGGCCTGTTCGTGGGCAGGGAAAGCAGGCCTCGAAGCAGATATTGGTGGCCCAGAAGCGGATCGGTTTCGTCGCGCCCGCTGCGCCGACGACGAGTCGGCCGTTCTCGGCATGGACGAATCCCCGCTTGCCGGCCGGGCGCTCCAGCAGGTCGGCGACGTTGGTCACGTTCGCCGGCGAGTCGTACGAGACGACGAAGGGAAAAAGCGGCTCCTCAGCCGTGGCGTAGGCGGTAAAGAGCAGGGGGGAGAGAAGCAGTAGGCAGGATGGTCGAAAGAACATGGCGAACCTGGATGGGTAAAAAGTGCGGGGGGACAAGCCTTTTCAAACGCAAAATGGAAGCGGCTACATGGGGAGTGTTAACGTTGTGGCAACATGCATTTGTCCCGGAGGGACACATGACAATAGCCCAGCGCGGGCACCGTGCGCAGCATGGTCGTCGCTGGGACCGGGAAACGAGAACACTTTGCAGTCCCGGAGGGACGATTGAATCGCCTACCGTCGCCGTATTTCAATCGTCCCTCCGGGACTATCGGCCTCCTGATCTTCTCCTACCCAGCGATAAATCGCTGGGCTATTCTCAACTGCCCCTCCGGGGCAAAAGAGCATTACTGATTCATTTCTCACGGCCCGAAAAACTTCTCCAACATCCGGCCGAGGATCTGGAAGCCGCGGTCGTTGGCGTGGACGCGGTCGCGCTGGAACCAGCCGTAGGTCTTGCCCGATTTCTGGACGTACCGCCACCACGGCCCGGTCATGTCGATGAAGCCGCACTTTTCCTCCTCCGCCAATCGCTTCAAACCGGCCCGGTAATCGGCCGGGTCGGACTTGATTTCGAAACTCCAGTTCTTGATGTGCGGGTCTTGCGTGGCGCCGAAGGCCGGGGTCATGAGCAGGATCTCCGGCGACTGCTTGGCCCGAACCTGCCGGATCACCTCGCGGATCGAGTCGACGTCCTGGCGTTGACTGATGCCGCCGATCATCAACAGGTCGGGCTGGTGGCGGAGCACGTACTCCTCCACGTGATTGTCGAGCTTGTACCACCAGCAGCCGGTCGAACCGCGGACCGAGGTCACTTTTTCGATCTTGCACTTGGGGTACATCCGGCCCAGCAGCAACTCGTATTGCGACGACGACGTGTCGCCGATGATGCTGTCGCCGAGCATCACGATCTTCAGCCTGCCGCCCTCGCGGAGCCGCTGCATGGTGCGGTCGAGGTTGTGCCAGCGGTCGGCGGGCGGCGTGTAGTCCAAGGGGTCCATGGCGGCGTAAATCGCATCGATCCGGGCCAGCGGCGCGAGACCCTGAAGCGGATCTTCGACCCGGCCATCGACCAGCAGCCAGCCGATCCGCGCCACGCGGCCCTTGCTCTGGGCCGGCTGCTTTTCGGCGATCCGCAGCCGCAACTCATGCCACTTCTGCGGGTCCAGCCCGGTGACGATCGCGCGATCGTGGGGCCGCGCGTACTTAAGGCAGAAGGAATCGAAATCGGGCTGCGCCTTCCACGCGCCCCCGTCGAGCGACACCTCGTAATCGCACGAATCAGGGCCGATGGCGTCGAAGATTCCCACCTGGCTGCCCTGAAACCGCAAGGTGAGCATAGCGCCGGGCTGATCGCATTGCAGAACATGCATGAAGCGGTCGACGGGACTCGGCTGGCCGATCTTCCAACTGGCGTCGAGCTTTGCCAGTTGATAAGGCACGCATTGGGCATGCTCCATCGGCGCGGGGCTGAACGGCTTCGGCAGCGCGTGCCGGGCCGGGCCACCGGCCGCGGCCTTACAACGGGCGAGAAAGGGCCGCAACGCGTCCATATATAATGCATAACCGCGGTCGGTCGGATGCACGCCGTCCTTGGCGAACTCGTCGAAGGTCAGCTCGCCCTTAAGGATCTTCTCGGCCGCATACTGGCCCAGATTGACGCTGGGGATGCCGTAGTGTGCGGCGATCTTCTCATGCCAGGCCACGCGGTCCGGCAACTTGCCCTGCTTGTAGGCGTCGATATGGTTCTTGACCAGCGTATAGAGGAACACCACGTCGGTCGACGAATCGCGGGCGAAGATCTGCCGCACGATGCCTTCCATCGACGCATAGACCTGCGGCTCCAGGTCGCCGCCGTCGTTGACGGCAAACTCGACGAAGACCAGGGCCGCTCCGCCGTACAGGGCGTCGCCGGTGGTGCGAAAAGCGCCCAGCCACGACCCGGTGCCGCCGATGGCCGAGTTGTTCTCCGCCAGCACGGCGCCGGGATAATCCTGGTGCAGTTGCCGCATCGTCAACTCGCGGTAGCAGTTTTCCGGCTTGCTCGCGCCCGCCCCTTCGGTGATCGAGCCGCCGAAGAAGGTGATCTTGGTATAGACCGCCGTCTTCTGGCTCTCGGCAAACTTGCGGAAGGCATTCGGGCAGCCGCCGCGCTCATGGATATAGTCGTCGGCCATGATCGGCGCGGCGAAGATACTGACAAAGAACAGGAACAGAGGACCGGCGAGGACAGTTTTCATGGGAGGGAGGCTCCTGGCAGGATGGTGGCGGGCGATCTTGCCCATGGTAACATGGCGACCGGGCGTTTTCCAGCAACTGGGGCAAGGCTTCCGGATTTGGGTGGCATGCCTTCACGGCGTAGCCGGGTAGGCATGTTGGTAAGGACCGGCGAAGCAATAACTTTCGCAAGAATAGTAGCCGGCACACGCCGTGTGCCGTCTTCCGCACACGGCGTGTGCGGGCTACTTTGGAAAACACGACACTTATTGATTCGCCGGTACTAAGCGGCTGGGGATCATGCCTATCCGGCTACGCCGTGAAGGCATGCCACCCCTCAAATCGCGAAACCCGTAGTGTAACCCGCGCCGCCGCATGTTATAATCAAGTTCCCGCCTACCTCCCACCCCACCTCCCCACCTATGAGATACGACATGAATCGGAAGAATCGCCTGGCCACGATGGCCCTCGTGTCTGTTTTTGCCCTGGCTGCGGCCTTGCCCTTGCCGGCGGCTTCCTTGCTGAAAACGGAAAGCTGGGCGGACACCGACGCCGCTTTCGCCCTGTTCGCCACGCGAATCGGCTCGACCCACGATCGCAACCTGCTGGCAAGAGACGGCGTCCACGCCGTCATCGATCGGCAGAGCGGCGTTCCCGACGCGGGCATGTTGATCGACGGCGACGCGGGCACCCGCGGCGACCGCGGCCGCGTCTTCGTCGACGGCCAACCGAGCGTGATTACCTTCTTCCTGGGCACTCCCAAGACGATCAAGGAGGTCGGCGCCTACTCCTTCAACGGCGATGCGCGGAGCAACCAGGACTATGAGGTCCGCTTCGCCAACAACAGTTCCGCGCCGGGCGTGGTCCCCGATTTTCCCGCGAAGGCCCAACTGACCACCGGCGACCAGATCCTGGGCAAGGACCATGGCGGGTTCCATGCGCGGTTCGTCGACGACAAGGGCGGGCCGCTCTTACCCGGCAAGTTTGACTGGGTCCAGTTCCGGATTTGGCGGACCTACGGCGTGGCGGCCGGCCACCCGGCGCGGACCCGCAAGCCCTCCGGCGCGACGGCGATGATCGAGCTGGAAGTCCTTGGCGACGAGCACGAAGCCCCGCTCACGGCCGAAGACGCGGCCTACCTGAAATTGGCCAAAGCCGCCCTGGGACAACCGGAATGGGTCCAGCGGCCGACCTGGCGCGAATCGCTGATCGCCACCCGCGAGGCCCTGCTCCAATGGGAATGCCTCCAGGACCGGTTGGCCCTGCACAAAGCGGGCTTCGCGTTGGGGCCATGGTACCTGCTGGGCCCCGTCCCGCAGGGCGGCAAGGTGGCCCGACAGATCCAAACGGCCAATCGGCTCGACGTGACGGCCCGCTATGCCGACGAGCAGGGCAAGCAGTTCGCCTGGCAGAAGTGCGAGAATCTCGCCGACGGGCAGGTCAACGACCTGGCTACCTACGGTAAAGACGGCGTGATCTTCCTTTGCCGCAGCCTGGCGGTCCGCGCGCGCCCTGCCGCCCCGTGAAGTCTACCTGGACCTCGCGGCCGACGGCGGCTCGGCCTGGTGGCTGCCGGATCATCATGGGCCGGGCATCGAAAGTTCGTTGCCGCTGCTGGGCGGCAGGTCGAACATGATGCGCGACGAGGCCGATCGTCAGTGCGTCATGCAACTCACCGCCGGCGCCGACGGCCGGCGGCGATTCTGCTTCACGCTCAAGCCGAATCTCTCCGGTCCGGGCGCGGGCTCGATCGACCAGCGGTGGCAGCGTCGCTACCGTTTCGGCGAACAGGTGCGAGAAAAATTCACCGATCCGGTCGATCAATTGCAGATCAAGTGGGAAAGGGAAGGCGACATCTGGCTCGGCGACCGCAACATGCCGGCCGACTGGGCCCCCGGCTGCCTGGACGACTATCTGAAGCTGAAGTACCGGGCGGGCATCGAACGGCGATTGGCGCAGTTCGACACCCTGCTCACCGCGAAGACGGGCGTCCAGGCGATGGCCTTGGCGCCGATGCGAGAGCGGTTGTCGGACTGGATCGGGGCATTGCGCCAGACGCTTGCGCCGTCACTCGGCGTGGACGCGCTGAGGACAAAGTACTATCAATTGGCCGTGGTGAAAGAGGCGGGCGACCTGGCCGGCCGGGTTCGCTCGCTGCGGTTGGCCGTCGAGGACCAGCGGAGCACGCTGGGCGACCGCTATCCCAAGGGCGTTGCGTATCTAGCCCAGGTCGACGCAATGGAAAAGGCCGCCGCGGCGGCGGTCGCGTCGGCGCTGGCCTCGTCCGGGACCCCACCGGCCAACCTGGTCGCGCTGGCAGCCGAGGTCGACAAGGCCGCGGCCGAAATCCTCTTGGCCAACCCGCTCTTGGATTTCGAGAAGCTCGTCGTAGTCAAGGGAAACCCCGGCTTCCAGACGAATTGGGACGGCCCCAACAGCCTGGGCTCCGACCTGGTCGTCGTCTCGCCGGTCCGGGCCGACGGCAAGCAGACCGTGCTGCACCACGACGGCCGGATCTCCGACTTCGACCTGAACTGGGACGGCCGGCGGATCTTGTTCTCCAACGGCAACGCCTTGTTCGAGATCAACGCCGACGGGACGGGCCTGCGGCAGGTCTCGGCCAAGGACCCGCCCGTCTGGCACTACGACGGCTGCTACCTGCCCAACGGCCAGATCGTCTGCGTCTCCAACGCCTGCGAGCAGGCCGTGCCCTGCACCGGCGGGGCGAACGTCGGCAACCTGCACATCCTCAACGCCGACGGCAGCGGCGACCACCGCGTCTGCTTCGAGCAGGACCAGGACTGGAACCCGACCGTCATGCAGGACGGCCGCATCCTCTACACCCGCTGGGAATACGCCGATCTGCCGCACTACTTCTCGCGGCTGCTGTTCCGCATGAACCCCGACGGTTCGGGCCAGATGGAGTATTACCGCAGCAACTCCTACTGGCCGAACGCCATGTACTGGCCGCGGCCGATTCCCGGCCATCCGACGGAGGTCGTGTGCGTCGTTTCGGGCCACCACGGCGTGTGCGCGGACCGGCGAGCTGGTGCTGCTCGACCCGGCCCTGGGACGCCACGAGGCCGAAGGCTGCGTGCAGCGGATCCCCGGCTACGGCCAGCAAGGTCGAGCCGATCATCGAGGACCAGTTGGTGACCCATTCCTGGCCGAAGTTCGCCTGCCCCTGGCCGCTGGCCGAGCCGAAGACGAACCGGGGCGCCGGCAAGTACTTCCTCGTCAGCGTCAAGCAGGACGAGTCGGCGACGTGGGACCTCTGCCTGGTCGACATCTTCGACAACATCACGCCGATCCTCAAGGGCGGCTACCTCAACGGCGTTCCCTTGCGGCCGCGGCCCGAAGCCGCCCGTCATCCCCTCGAACCTCACGCCCGGCCAGGCGGACGGCATCATCTCCTGGCCGACATCTACCAGGGCAACGGCCTGCGGGGCTATCCCCGCGGCTCGATCAAGCAACTGCGGATCGGCTCCTACGAGTTCCGCTTCGCCGGCAACGGCGACACCTACGCCTCGTCGCACGAAGGCGGCTGGGACGTGAAGAAGATCCTCGGCACGGTGCCGGTGCACGACGACGGCTCGGCCATGTTCCGCGTGCCCGCCAACACGCCGATCTTCGTCCAGCCGCTGGACGCCGAAGGGCAAGGCCCAGCAACATCATGCGGAGCTGGTACACGGCCATGCCGGGCGAAACGGCCTCCTGCGTCGGCTGCCACGAGCGGCAGAACAGCGGTCCGCCGGCGAAATTGGCCGCCGCGGCCCGCGCCCGGCCGGCCGAGATCACGCCCTGGAACGGCCCGACGCGCGGCTTCAGCTTCGACCGCGAGGTGCAGCCGGTGCTCGACCGCCGCTGCGTCGGCTGCCACGACGGCAAGCCGGTCCACGACGGCGACCGGACGGTCGCCACGCCCGACCTGCGGGCGAAGCAGCTCCGGCCGGACTACAGCGGCCGCTACAGTCCGGCCTACATGGTCTTGCAAAAGTACGTCCGCCGCGCCGGCTACGAGTCGGACATCCACATGCACGTGCCGTCGGAGTTCGAGGCCGACACCAGCGCCGCTGGTGCAGATGCTCAAGAAGGGCCATTACAACGTCCAGCTCAGCGCGCGACGAGTGGGAGCGGCTCTATACGTGGATCGACTTCAACGTGCCGTACCCGGCCAATTGGCGCGAGAGCCACGTGCCGCCCAGCCAGGAACTGGTCGAGCGCCGCGCGAAGCACCAGAAGCTGTTTGCCGGCATCGACGACAAGGACGAGGAGCCGCTGCCGCTGCCGCCGGTGGCGGCGTTCGAGCCGCCGGCCCCTGCGCCCGTCGCGGCCGCAAAGCCGCTGCAACTGGCCGATTGGCCCTTGACGGCCGACGCGGCCCGGAAGCTCCAGCAGACCGCGATGGCCGACGCGCCGCCCAAGGAGCTCACCCTGGCCGGCGGGGTGAAGATGAAGTTTGCCGTCATTCCCGCCGGCCGCTTCGTGATGGGCAGCCTGCCGCGGCGCGGCGAACGAAGTCGCCCGAAACGGCCGTCACGATCGCCCGGCCTTTCTACCTCGGCATGACCGAAGTGACCAACGCCCAGTACGCCGCCTTCGATCCGGACCACGACAGCGGCTATATCGAGGGCCGCGGCAAGGACCGCACCTCGCGGGGAACGCCCATCAACGCCCCCGATCAGCCGGTCGTCCGCGTCTCCTGGAACGAGGCCATGGCCTATTGCCGCTGGCTCTCGCGGGAAACCGGCTGCCGGGCGACGCTGCCGACCGAGGCCCAATGGGAATGGGCCTGCCGCGCCGGCACGGCCACGGCGTTCTCCTTCGGCGACACGCTGGCGAACCACTACGGCGCGATGAACATCGCCGACGGCAGCATCGCCGGCTGGAACTACGGCCGGTCCGAGCCGAACTACGGCGACGGCTTCCAGTTCACCGCCCCCGTCGGCCGCACGCCCGCCAACGCCTGGGGCCTTGCCGACATGCACGGCAACGCGGCCGAGTGGTGCCTGAGCAACTACGCGCCCTATCCCTACGATCCGCGGGACGGCCGCGACGACCCCGCCGTAGCCGGCCAGAAGGTCGTCCGCGGCGGGTCGTGGAACGATCTGGCCAAGGACGCCAGCTCGTCGGCCCGTTGGCGGTACCAGCCTTACCAGCCGGTCTACAACGTCGGTTTCCGCGTGTTGATCGAGATCGGCAGCGACGGCGAGGCCAAGACCGCGGCACGGTAAACGCTGATTTGCATGGACGACGCTCCCAAACGCCGTTGGTTCCAGCACACCCTTTGGTGGTCGCTACTCGCTGAGCCTGGGCAACAGGATCACCGATGCCGGACTGGAGCACCTGGAAGGCTTGCCCCAGCTCCACACGCTGAACCTGCGGACGACCAAGGTCACCGACGCCGGGTTGGCGCATTTCAAGGGCCTGCCCCAACTCCGGTCGCTCGACCTGAGGGGACTCCCGGTGACCGATGCGGGCCTGGAACACCTCGAGGACTTGCCGAACCTAAGGCGGTTGTTCCTGGGCGGCACACAGGTGAGCGACGAGGGCGTGAAGCAGTTTCTGCAAGCGGCGCCAAACTGCAGAATTGAGCGTTGACTTGCTCAAGGGGAGTTCCATGAGCATTGCGGCGGCGAGCGAATGGCGAACTCGAAATGACCAAGAAGTTGTGCATCAACGTTCAACGATATCCGCAGCCTTAAGCAGTCCTTGGCCGCGGCCTCGTACTCGCAGGATCCGGACCTCGTCGTCCGAGACCGTGAAAACACAACGGTAGGGGTCTCCGTACCTGGTCTTGAACAGGGCCTGACGCAGTTCGAAGTCGAATTCGGCGTTCTCCGGCGCAAACGAGCAAGCCAACGGCTGCCGGGTAATCCGTTCGGTACAGGATAGGAATGCGCGATACCAAGAGGCGGCACCTTGCGGGGACCGCTCAAGTAGGTAGGAGTATATCGTCTCAACGTCGATTTCAGCCGGCTGAACAATAACGAGTCGATGGTTCATGCATCGCTCGTTATGCCGTGGCGTCTGCGAAACTCGGCGTCGAAGTCGGCTAGCGGTCGCATCTGTCCCGCCCCCATCGCCTCCAGCGATTCCCGAATGGCCGCAACGTTCTCCCGATATTCGGCGACCGACGGATTCTCCATCCGCCACAACTCGAACAGTTGAAGCCACGTCACATCCGCTTCCGCGCCGGACACCAGCGAAACCGCGAAGTCATGAAAGCGATCAAGCTCTGTTTTCGTAATACTCATCCCAAACGTCTCCTAGCCCGTATTTTACGGCTCAAGCCACCGTCGTCAACCGGCCCTGGCGGACAGCTTCTCAAGCGGAGACCGCCAGTCGTCGCGCGATCGGTGGCGGCCTTCCTCCCGTGTGGCGATTTGCAGCAGGGTTTCGCCCGCCTCCGCTGCGCGGACTGCCAGCACGAGGTTTTCGTGGCCTTCTCCCGCAAGCAGCGTTGCACCTGCCCCTCGTGCCACCAGAAACGGACCCTGCTGACCGCCATCTGCGTGGCCGAGGACGTCTGTTTTTCAGCGGCCGGCAAGAGACTTGCCCATCGTAACCAGGCCTCCGTCATTTGGGCGATGTTGCCGGCCATTTCCGCGGAAATTAAATTTGCCCCGGTAATCGCCGTCAAGGCCCAAAACCAGTCTGCCTTCAACTCTTTCAAATCCCGCAAGATCAAAGGCAACGCCTCCCAGCCCATGCCGATAATCTGCTGATAGGCAGATGCGGACATTTTTTTGTGATACTCGACAGCGGCGGTGAAAACGGACCGCATCGGCGTGGTCCGGGCCGTTGCCGGTCCCTGGACCGGCGGCACACGGTCTTGGGCCTGGTTCCGAAGCGGAATGTCGGCATTACCGCGACGCGGAAACCTCAAGTGCTTGCCGGCCTTGACGTTACGATGAGTTTTTCGTTCCTCGGCGGGCCCTGGTTTTCAGGGTCCGAAGATTCTTGCCGTTATTTGCAGCGATTCCCGCATTTTTTCCGCGCCGCAAACTGTTGTCGCACCGGCACTTACGGCGCGCGGACCCGCCTTGGCCCCGAAATCTTTCCAGAATTATCGTTTCCGCCTCTTGACACGATTCCGTAACTATAGATACTCGACCGCACGTATGAATACCAACGACAACCACGCAAGGGAGATCGACCATGCCTCTGATTGCTGAAGCGCCGGCCCCCGCCGAACATCCGGCCAGCGGCGGCCCGCAGCCGGCCTCGCGCCGGGCCGCGATAAAGAACGGCGGGGATTCGGCCCCGCGCCCGCGGAAGCAGGCCGTGCTGCCGCAAATCAGCGCCCTGGCCCTGGAGGGCCAGAGCTGCCGGGAGATCGCCGCAACGCTCGGACTGCGCAAGTCGACCGTCCATCGCTGGCTGCAAGAACTGCGCCAAGAGCGTTCTGAGAAAGCGGCGGACAGCACGGAAATGATCGCTATCGCCCTGGCCCGCTATGACGCGCTCTACCGCGAGGCGCTGGAGGCCTGGCGGCGCTCGCAGGCAGACAAGAAAGAAGACAAGAATACGGACCAGGACGGCTCAGAAACGGGACGGAATGGGACAGACGGCACCCGCTCCTCTGGATGCCGATCGACACTCCGAGGAGCGTCAACCCACGGTCTTTGCAGGGTTTTCCGACTGGTGTCCAAGTCCTGTGGTGAAATCGCGTTCTCCCATCCGTGGTAAAACGCGGCGACAGAAATCGAATCGCGGCTTCGATTGTCCCATTCCGATCGCAGACGCCGGTAGAGTGGGCTTTAGCCCACCACCGTCTGTGGGGGCGGGCTGAAGCCCACCCTGCATCATACGGGCTAAAGCCTCCCTAACCAAATGCTTGACAAGCGCCGATCGGTCAAGTAAGGTAGGCGTTCATCCAGGAGAGAAAAAAATGGGAAAAACCAAACTAACACGACGCGCGTTGCTCAGGTCGGCGGCCCAGGCGGGCGCGGTCCTGGCCCTGCCGGCGATCATCCCGGCAAGCGTGCTGGGCAAGAATGGGGCCGTGCCGCCCAGCGAGAAAATCGTTTGTCGGGGGCATCGGCATCCAGCACCGCGGCATGAGCGACCTGCAGTGGATCATGGGCCTGCCGGAAGTCCAGTTCGTGGCGATTTGCGACCTGCAGAAGAAACAGCGCCTGGCGGTCAAGAACTTCGTCGACGCCCACTACGGCAGCAAGGACTGCGCCATGTACCCGGAGATCAACGGCTTCCTGGCCGAGCGGCCGGACATCGACGCCGTGCTGATCGCCACGGGCGACCATTGGCACGCGCTGGCGTCGATCCTGGCGATGCGGGCGGGCAAGGACGTTTATACCGAGAAGCCCTCCTGCATGACGATCGCCGAGGGCCGCGCCGTGGTCGAGACGGCCCGCCGCTACGGCCGCGTCTACCAGACCGGCACGCAGCGTCTCAGCGAGGCCAACCACGTCTTCGCCATCGAGATGGCCCGCACCGGCCGCCTGGGCAAGATCCACACCGCTTACGCCCACATCGCCCCCTGGGACGCCGCCGAGATGCGCCAACGACTGGCTGCCGGCCGTCGCCCAGCCGCCCAAGGACGAGGTGGACTGGGACGCCTGGCTGGGCGCCTGCCCCTGGCGGCCCTACAACCCCAGCTACGTCGCCGGCGGGTGGCGGGGTCTTTACGATTTCCACACCAGTTGCATCGGCGAATGGGGCGCGCACACCTTCGCCCAGGCCCAGGCGGGACTGGGCTGCGGCGAGTCCTCGCCCGTCGAGTATGAATACGTCGCCAACGACACCGGCGACGGCATGGTCACCCATTTCGCCAACGGCGTGCGGATGATCCTCTCGCGCGGCAACAAGTACTGGCACGGCTCGTGCGGCGAACGGTTCGACGGCAGCGAGGGCTGGGCCGCCGCCGCCGACGGCTACTCCAAGCCCGACGTCTCCTCGCCGGCCCTGCTGGGCGAGTTCAAGAAGGTCGTCGGCGACTACGTGGCCCGCACGGGCAGGGCCCTGAACCACATGCAGAACTTCATCGACTGCGTGAAGAGCCGCCAGCCGACGGTCGCCAACCCGGAAGTGATGCACCACTCGATGACCACGGTCCACGCCGCCAACATCTGCATGTGGCTGAAGCGCAGCCTCAAGTTCGACCCGGTCAAGGAGGAGTTCGTCGGCGACGACGAGGCCAATCGCCTCCGCGCGCGGGCGA
Organism: uncultured Planctomycetia bacterium; assembly: GCA_963779975.1. Lineage (GTDB taxonomy): Bacteria > Planctomycetota > Planctomycetia > Pirellulales > Thermoguttaceae > JANXQG01. Next base: position 142,675 of record CAWAAL010000037.1, read on the forward strand.
TGCGAGAACCGTACATTTATTAACAGCGGTCTGGAGAGTTTTGGGCCGCAAATCGGCATTGAAGCCCGACGCGCAAGCGAGGTGCGTGCGCCATGAGCGCGGAAAGCGAATTCCTCGCCGACCCGCAAGCGGGTGCCCCGTCGAGCTTCAATGCCCCAAACAGCCAAGGAGAATTTCCTGCCATGTGGAAGAACCATAAGACTTTCGTACTGGCCATCGCCCTGCTTGCCGCCACCGCCGGCCCCTTGATCGCGCAGGAGGCCAAGCTCATCGCCGTGCTCAAGTCCGGTGCGAGCCATGAGGAGAAGGCCGCCGCCTGCCGCCAACTCGCCCGCGTCGCCACGAAGCAATCCGTCCCCGCCCTGGCCTCCCTGCTGGGCGACGAGAAGCTCGCGCACATGGCCCGGTATGCCATGGAGACCATTCGCGATCCGTCGGTGGACGACGCGCCTGCGCGACGCCTTGGGCCGCTCAAGGGCCGGCCGCTGCTGGGCGTGATCGGCAGTCTTGGCGTCCGCCGCGACGCCAAGGCCGTTGACGCGATTGCCAAATTGCTTAACGAGACCGACGCCGACGTTGCCCAGGCCGCCGCACGCGCCTTGGGCAACATCGGCACGCCCGAGGCCGCCAAGGCCCTTGATGCGGCCTTGACCGGCGCGTCGGGCGCCAAGCAACTCGCCGTCTGCGAAGGTCTCTTCCGCTGTGCCGAGGCGTTGTCAGCCGCGGGGCAGGGCAGTCAGTCGCAGGCGATCTATGACCGCCTGCGCGGGCTGCCGCAGGCGCCGCCGCAGGTCCGCGCCGCGGCCCTGCGGGGCGCGATCCTCGCCCGCGGGAAGGCAGGCATTCCGCTCATGCTGGAGGCCATTCGCGGCTCGGACCATGCCCTGACCGCCGCAGCCGTGCGGGCGGCCATGGAACTGCCCGGGTCGGAGGTCACTGCGGCCCTGTCCGCCGAGTTGCCCAAGCTGCCCGCCGACAAGCAGGTGTTGTTGATCAATACCCTGGGCTACCGGGGCGATGCCTCGGCTGGCCCCGCCCTGCTGCCGTTGGCCGCCAAAGGTCCGGATGCAGTCCGCCTGGCCGCTGTCCAGAACCTTACGCACCTGGGCTACGCGCCCGCTCTGCCGCTGTTGGCCGAGCTGTCGCTGACGGGCGCGGGCGACCTGGCCACTGCCGCCAGAACCTGCCTGGGCAATTTTCCCGGCAAGGATGCCGACGCCACGATCCTGGCCATGCTCGCCGACAAGGACGCCAAAGTCCGCAGCCTGGCGGTGCAGATGATCGGGCAGCGGAACGTCGCCGGATCAACGGCGCTGCTGAAAGCCGCTGAAGACGCCGAAGAAGTCGTCCGCCATGCGGCCTTCAAGGAGTTGCGTCAACAAGCCGGCGCCGCCGATCTGCCCGCCCTGCTGAACGTCATCGTCAAGGCCCGTTCCTCTGCCGATGTCCAGGGAGGCGAGAGCGTGTTGATCGCGCTGTGTGCCCGCGAAAGTAAACCGCTCCGCGGAAAGATCGTGATCCTCAAGGCCAAGTACGGCGACCTTGCGGCGGGCCCTTCCGCCAACGTTGCCAAGAAAGTGGCGGCCCTCGTCAAGACCGGCGAGTTGGCAATCGAAGCCACGAACGACACCTTCGGCGACCCGGCCGGAGGGCATGTCAAGCAACTCCACGTCGATTACAGCGTCAACGGCGTGAAGGCCAGCAAGACCGTCGCTGAAGGGCAGACTCTCACGTTCACGACTGCCTCGACGCCGCCGGCAATCGTCGAGGCAATCTGCGCAACGATACCGGCGGCTGCGGGCGAGGCCAAGCTTGCCCTGCTACGGTCGCTGCGAACGGCGGGCGGGCCCAAGGCCCTCCAGACCGTTCGAGCCGCCATGACCGACAACGACGCTCGAGTGAAGGATACCGCCCTCCACATCCTGTGCGACTGGCCCACGCCCGACGCACTGCCCCCGATCATCGAGCTGGTCAAGACGCCCCCGACGGAGACGGTCAAGATCCTGGCCCTGCGGGGTCTCGTGCGCCTCGTGCCCCAGGAGGACGCGCCCGATGCGCAGAAGCTCGAGACGTTGAAGGAGGCAATGGCCCTGGCCGATCGCAACGACGAGCGGCAACTCGTGCTCAGCGCCCTGGGCAACGTCCCTACGACCGAGGCCCTCGCGCTAGTCGCATCGTACCTGGACAATCCCCACCTGAAAGAGGAAGCGTGCGTGGCCGCGGTGGCCGTCGCCGAGAAGCTTGCTCCCGGTCACGATGCGCGAGTAACTGCGGTGATGAAGCAAGTTGCGAAGACGACGGCCAACAAGGAACTCGCCGCACGGGCCAATTCCCTTGCCCGCGGGGCTAAATGACATTGCACGATACTGGGAGTGAAGCTGGTTATAGAAGCCCGACGCGCAAGCGAGGATTGTGGGTTGAAGCTCTTGGAAAGCGCATTCTTCGCTGACCCGCAAGCGGGTGCCCCGTCGAGCTTCTATGCGTCCCAGAATCGTACAAGGTCATTTAGCAGGCGACTTTAACGGCAATAGCGATCGTAGCGGCGGCGTGGTCGGCGGGCCAGCTTGCGAAGCCCCGGCGGATGCCGGGAAAACTGAGGCTCAGTCACCCCCCCGCGGCGAATCGCGAAGTTATTCTTCGGCCGGTCCATCGAGGACTTTAACGGCGATAGCGATTGTAGCGATCTGCCCGAACTTCCATCACGCTCAGGCGCTCTTTATACGCCGATAGAACCCATCACGGCGCGAACCACGTGCCGATAAGTGTGTAGTCGTGCGAGAATGGCTGGCCCCTCATTTGTACTGTCTAGTGAGGGGCCTGTGTCTTGAAGTCCTGGAGGTTTCACCGGGAAGCCGACGATATATTCGTTACCATCGGGAGACCGTAATCATGACTGAGTGTCCTCGCTGTATGTCCTGGCAAGTTCGCAGAAGCAAGAGCGGCAACGCGACTCTCGTGTTTCCGTTGAACTTGTTTCTGGTCTGTCTTCGTTGCCAAGATTGCGGGCGGAAGTTCTACCGTTTCAGGTTTGCCGTGAATGAAGTTGACGCCGCAGCGAAACGACGAAAAGCCGCGTAGTCGCGGGTCGGGATAACTATCGGCTATTGCCCGTCGAATAAGAGGAATCCACGGATTTGACCTCCAGCCTCAAGGTTTCCGACTTGGAGGCGGACGAACTGTGGGCGTAGCCCACTTCCGTGAAGTGGACGTGTACGACGCCGTCTTTGCACTTGTAGACCCAGTGTTCCGCTGTCGCCGTGCTGCTGCGCGAAGAAGGGTCGCCGAACTTCTGGATGATCTCCGCCGCCGTATAAATGCGGTTGTGCTTGACCTTGGCGGAACCCAGGCTGGAACTGGAATTCGCGCCGTAGCCGGAACTGGGGCGTGCGTTCGGGCCGAGACTTTGGCCCGTACCCGGCCTGCCGGTCGGGCTTAGGTTCGTGCTCCCCGACTGATGCTGGGCCTGGAGTACGCCCTTGAGGAAGAACAACTTGACGTCGTCAACGCTGCGCAACTGCTCGTGCCTGGCTTTGTCGGCGGGGGTGTTGCCGCCGGTCGCACTTACGGGCAGGGCATACGCGCTGGTCGTCGGCACGACTTCAAGCCGATAGGAGACGTTATCGAGGCAGATCTGCCAAGCCGGGTTGGCGCGTAAAGGAAAAGCGAGGCTGCCGCCCGGTTTGAGGATCTCGGACCCTCTGACGCGGGCCTGCGGCTGATTGGCGACGCTCATCAGGCCCGTAACGACCAGCACGCTGTCCTTGGTGACCGCCAGGACTTCGGAGCTGGACAGATTGGTCTGGAACTTGCTCGTATTGAATTGCACGCCATTCAGATCGGGACGGTTCGCCGCGAGGTAATGTCCCTGGTCAGAGGGGATGACGTCCTGGACCTTGAGCCGGACGATCAGCGGCTTTCCCTTGTATTGTTGATTGAACTTCTCCATCGCGTCGGCCGCGACGACTGCCTTTTTCGCCGTCGTCATGTCGCGGTCGCGGCTGATGCCGTCGAGGCGCGTCAAGAGGGCGTCGATGGCGCTTTTCGGCACGCCGGCGGTGTTCTCCGCGGCGATGCCGGCAGCCACGACAAAAAGAGCAAGCACGCCCGCTCCACACTGCATGATGGTCCCACGAATGACGGTTGCCATAAGGCGTCTTCCTTCTTGGCTGGAGTTCTGGATTGGACTTCGCGGACTGACCCTTGTCCTCTGGACATTATACCGCTTTCACACCCGGAAGACATCCCGAATCTCGCTCAACGGCCGACGGTGGACGAGACGCGCCTTGGCCTTGTGACTCCAAACGCCCCCGATGATCTCGACTCCGGGAGATCCCCATCCACGCGGCCGCTTGACAATGCGAAGGCCCGCGGCGAAACTCATGTTGACTCGCACGTGACCGTGCCGTACCCGTTTCCAGCATGAGAAGCAACCACCATGACAAAACTCTTGCCCATCGTTCCGGCGGTTATCCTGTTCAGCGCGCTCGTCGCCCGCGGCTTTTCGCCTCCGGCCGATCACAACGGTCCGCTGACCATGACCATTGCCGATCCCGGCGAAGTCCAGGCCCTGGAAAAACCGATCGCCGTGCCGGTGACGCTCGACAGCAGTTCCGCGCAGCCGCTCTCCGGCAAGTTGCGGATCGCGGTGTGCGACGACTGGCGCGTCGAGGGCAAGGCTGTCCGCGACTTCGTCGTCCCGCCTCACGGCAAACTGATCGTGCCGGTCAGCGTGATCGCCGGGCGCGGCAGCTACGCCGCACTCTACCCGGTCCACGCCTACGCCGATTTCACCGCGCCCGCGCGCAGCCGGCAACGGCGCATGCCATCCTGATCGCCTCCGTCGCGCACGCCGCGGTCGCGGCGCAGCAGATGCCCCCGCTCCGCAAGCAGCTCGCGGCGCCCGCCCGCGGCGCGCTGCAACTCGACAAGCTGGATATGTTCCAGATCACCATCGCCGTCCATGGCCGCGAGCCGGAGGTCAAGCCGGCGGGCTGGTCGGGCAGCGATCGCGAGACCGGCGGCACCTTTGCTCTCGGCGAGGCGAACCGCGGCGAACTGCGGCACGCGATCAACGTGCATCCACCCTACCGCCGCGGCTGGGGCCAGGTCTGGGCCGACTGTCGCATCCAGTTGCCGCCGTCCGGCCCGATCGCGCTGGAATTCGCCACCGCGATCCGCGACGTGGATCCGACGCGCGAGCCGCCCAGCGACGGCGTGCAGTTCGACGTTCACGTCAAGTCGGGCCCCGGCTTCACCAGGCTTTTCACGCGCTTCTCGAAAGCCACGCGCTGGGAGCCGGCGCGCGTCGATCTCTCGGCCTTCGCGGGGCGCGAGGTGACGCTGCGATTCGTCACCGATCCCGGTCCGGCGCACGATACGACGTGCGACAGCTCGTTCTGGAGCACGCCGGTCCTCTTCTGCGGCGCGCCGCCCGCCGTCGAGACCGATGGGGCGAAGCAGGCCCGCCGCGCAGCAGGCGATCGCCAAGGCCCGTGCCGCGCTTGCCGGCAACGCCCCCGACTGGGCCTGGAAGCTGGAGAGCGGCGCCGGCACCCATGGCGCCGCGGTCGTGCCCGGCCCGGCTGGCATCAGCGACGCCTTCATCGCGTTCAGCGACGGCCGGCGCGACCTCGTGTTCGAGGGCTTTGCGGTGCAAATCGATCAACTGCCGCTCGGCCCGCCGCAGCACGCCGCGCTCTGCGACAAGGTCGCCGCGCACTTCCGCCGGGGCCGCGGCGTGCTCGACCACGACGTATTCGTGCTCGGCAAAACGGTTGGCGTGCGCACGGAAGTCTGGGCGGAGCAGGGCGCGCTGCGATTCGCGTTTGCGATGCCCGAGGCGAAGCGCGACGCGCGCGGCACGCCGCGCTTCACGCTGCTGGCGCTCGGCCCGGCCTCGGAGGCGGCCACGCGCGTCTATGCGGGCTTCGGCAACGTGATCGAGAATCCCGGCCGCTTCGATCTGCACGCGAACGGTTTTCAGCTCGCCACGCGGCACGTCGGCGCGGACTATGCCGGCGGCCTGGCGCTTGGTGCAGGCCAGCGATGTCTTCCCCGACCTGTTCTCCGTGAACCCCGAGAAGAAGATCTACTCGCTGCACACCCACCACGACGCGACGATCTCGCTGCGTGCCCTCGGCCCGCGGCGCGTTCGCGGCGGCGCGGGCCTACCGCGCGATTGCCGGCTTCAAGCCTGCCGGCGGCGTGGCCAGGATCCAGGGCAGGATGTGCCTCGACCAATGGGGCGGCGACTACGCCGAGGCCGCCCGCGGACTCGACCGCGCGGCACGCTACGGCGTGACCGACGCCGTCTTCGTCAAGCACGACTGGCAGCGCTGGGGCTATGACTACCGCCTGCCGGATATTTTCCCGCCGCACGGCAGCCTGGCCGACTTCCTCGCCATGGCCGAGGCCTGCAAGCGCCACGGCATCCTCTTCGCGCCGCACGACAACTATATCGATTTCTATCCCGACGCCGACGGCTATTCCTATCGGCATATCGTCTTCAATGCCGACGGCACGCCGCAGAAGGCGTGGTTCAATCATGGCCGCGACGCGCAGAGCTACCGCTGGCTGCCGCAGGCCTTCGATCCGTGGCTGGATCGCAACCTCAAGCTCGTCAAGGACGACTTTGCGCCGACCGCTTATTTCGTCGACGTGTTCAGCGCCATGGCGCCGATGGATTATTATGACCAGGCGGGCTGCTTCCATACCAAGACCGAATGCGCCGGGCATTGGAGCGCGGCATTCGACAAGATCCGCCAGACGCTCGGCGGCAGTGCGCCGACCATCAGCGAGGCCGGTCATGACGCGCTGATCGGCCACCTCGACGCGGGCGAATCCGACCACGGCGGCTGGATGCCGGCGGGCGAGAGCTACTTCGGCTGGCACCTGCCGGCCGCCGACGCCGAGCGCGTGCCGTGGCACGACATGGCCAGCCACGGCGCCTTCGTCCTGCTCGCCGGCGGCCTCGGCCACCGTTACGCCGGCGCCGGCGACAACTACCCCGCGCCTGCCGTCCACAGCTACGCCAGCGACGACTACCTGACCACGACCGTCCTCGGCGGCCGCAATCCGATGTGCGACGGTCCCTTCTCCCGCAATGCGGTGATGACCTACTGGCTGCTGCACGATCTCTGCGCTGAACTGGCGCGGCGTGAAATGCTCGTCGCACGAATTCGGCCCGAGCATCCACCAACAGCGGGTAACCTTCGCCGATGGAGCGATCGTCGTCGTCAACCGCGGCACGAGCGACTGGAGCAGCGATGGCATCGTGTTGCCGCGCTACGGCTTCGCGGCGCACGCCGGCACGGCCAGCGCCGACATCACGCGGCGCGACGGACAAATCAGCGCGATGGCCCGCAACGGCAAGCTGCTGTTCGTGGACGCGCGCCCGACAGCAGCCGCGGACCGCGCCTTCGTGGCGGTCAAGGCAGCCGGTCTCGATGATCTGGGCGGCGGGCATGGTCGCCTGCGGCTCGATTGGGAAGTGCTCGATGCCGGTGCCGGAGGCCTATCACCCCTTCATCCACTTCACCACGACGCAGCGCCAGGAGCAAGACGGCATCGTCTTCCAAGGCGACAGTAAGGTCGCCGCGGCGCAGTGGCGGCAGCCGGGCAAGTTCAGCAGCACGCTCGGAATTCACGTTCCCGCAGGGCGAGAAACTGCCCGATGGCCTTGGCGTCCGCATCGGCTTCTACGCCCCGCATCAGCAGGGTACGCGGTTGCACATGGCCGGCAATACCGACCACGGCGGCCGCGTCCGCTGCGGCACAGTCAAGCAGGCCAAGAACGGAGCCTTGAGTTGGACGGCCGACCCGGCCGATGAAGACGTGCTGCTGCTCCAAAGCCGGCAGAACCTGTCCGGCAAGGTGATTGACTTCGGCCCCGTCGCCACCGCCGGCGCGTTCCGCCTCGACGCGACGAAGTCGGCCGAGTGGACGTTGACGCCGCTGCCGGACTCGTTGGCTTTCGCGGTCGAGATCAAGCTTGACCAGCTCGGCGCCGCCGGCGCAGGAAGTCTCGCGCATCCAGCCGCAAGACGAAACCGGCAAGGATCTTGACGCCGTCCGCTTCGAGCAAACCGGCGACCGCCTCCGTTTTCGTACCACGACCGACGCCTTCGCCTACCGCATCGACTTCGGCAAGGCGCCTAATCGTTCACGGTGAAAGGTTCTAGAAAAATAGACGCATCGGCTTCGGATGCCACCGAGCGTGATGCTCCACAACTCCTTGATAGAAAACAAGTTATGGATTATTGATCGAGAACGTCTTCGCGAAACGCTCGCGGTCTGTTAAAATGGGGTGTGGAAATGACCTGTCGCGCCCGGAGTGATCCGGCTGCATCGCGAGAGACAGCGAAACCTGGAGATGGTCCAACCTGGAGAAAAGGCTTGGTAGTCGGTTCTGATGAATTTCTGACCCAGCCTTGGGACAACCCTCCCGCCGCGCCGGATGCTGGAGCCCTGTCGGCACAGTATCAGGCGATCCTCAAACAGCGGCGGCTCGCCTGGGTCGCTCAGCACCAGTTGATGCAGGTGCTGGGTTCCGGCAGCCAGGGAGTTGTCTACTTGAGTTCGCGGCAAGGCGCCGACAATTTCTGCTTCCCCGTGGCCTTGAAGGTATACTCGCCGGAACGCTATGCGGACAGCCAGGCCTACGAGGAGGCGACCCTGCACATGGGCCGGGTCGCCATGCGCGTGGCCCACATCCAGCAGGACAATCTGCTCAACGTGCAGAATTGGGCGGAACACCGCGGAATTCGCTGCATGGTGATGGAATGGGTCGAGGGTCATGATCTGCGATATCTGGTATCGCCTGCCACCTTCAATCTCCTGCGGAGCGAAGTCAGCGAGGAACGCTGGCAGTATCTCAACCAGGTAGTAGTCACCGCGGGACCCGCGCAGTGCCGGCTCAAGGCGGGAATCGCACTGGCCGTGATCCGGAATTGCCTGGCCGCGCTCTCGGCGCTGCATCGGGCCGAGATCGTCCACGGCGATTTGAAGCCCGCCAACATCATGCTCAAGCGGACGGGCAATGCCAAGCTCATCGACCTCGGGGCGGCCTTCCTGATCCATGACGTGCCGCCACACCGGATCTGGACTCCCGGCTACGCGGCGCCCGAGGTGCATCGTGGGGAAACGGCTCGCGCCTCGTTCGGACTTGATCAGCCTCGGCTACGTGCTCGTGGAACTCTTGAGCGGCCAATCGCCCTTCGCCGACCTGAACAACCACGCGGAATTGCTTGCGGCCAAGCAGACGCTGCCCGAGCGCTTACCGCAGTTGCTGCCCGCGGAACTTTCGCATAACGACACACTGATGTCGTTCTGCCGGCGGCTCGTCTGGCCCGATCCGGAAGGCCGGTTCGCCAGCGCGGAAGACGCCGACCTGGGCGACGGAGGCGCGGCGAGCATCCAGCGTCAACTGGTCAAGATGGATCTGGCCAGCGAGTACGACAACGAGATCCGCCTCTGGCTCCAGGACTTGGCCTAGCTCGGCAGCCCCATATATGCATGCTCCACTGTCCAGCCACTCGCGACACGGTGTTCGGCGAGGCTATAATAGGGCGTGGCGAGTCGGCTGGATGCCAACAGCAGCACGCTTGCCCATTCACGTGCGAAGGCAACGCCCTCATGAACACGACAACACGACTTGCTCGCTTGGCCGTCGCCGCCGCGCTGCTGGCGCCGCTGGCCGCGTTGTACGGCGCCGAATACAATCCAGCCAGGCCCGCGAAACCAAATGTCCTCTTCCTCTTCAGCGATGACCAGCGGTTCGACACGATCCACGCGCTCGGCAACGACCTCATCCGCACGCCGCACCTCGACCGGCTCGCGCAATCCGGCACCGTGTTCAGCAACGCCTACATCATGGGCGGCAACAGCGGCGCCGTCTGCATGCCGTCGCGGGCCATGCTCATGTCCGGCCGCACGCTTTTCCGCATCGACAACCAACTCAAAGGCCAGACCACCTGGCCGGAGAAGTTTGCCCGGGCCGGGTATTCCACCTTCATCACCGGTAAATGGCACAACGGCCCCGAGTCCGTCCTCCGCTCCTTCCGGCAGGGTCAGGCCGTCTTCCTCGGCGGCATGGGCAACCCGTACCAGCTCCCGCTCCAGGACATCGGCCCCGACCGCCAGTTCGTCAACCGGCGCGTCAGCGGCGAACACTCGGTGAAACTGTTCGCCGACGCCGCGATTCGGTTCATCCGGCAGGACAAGGGCGGCCGGCCGTTCCTCTGCTACTTCGCTCCCAATTGCCCGCACGACCCGCGCATGGCGCCGCAGTCCTACCACGATTACTACAACGCCCGCAAGCCGCCGCTGCCGGCCAATTTCCTGCCTCAGCATCCATTCAACAACGGCGAACTCCTCGTCCGCGACGAACTGCTGGCCCCCTGGCCGCGCACGCCGGCGGTGGTGCGGCAAAATCTTGCCGATTACTACGCCTACATCAACTACCTGGACGACCAGATCGGGCGGATTATCGACGCCCTCAAATCCAGCGGCCAGTTCGACAACACGATCATCGTCTTCTCCAGCGACAACGGGCTGGCCATCGGCAGCCACGGGCTGTTCGGCAAACAGAACCTCTACGACCACGCCACGCACGAACCGCTGATCTTCGCCGGCCCGGGCATCCCCGCCGGCCAACGCCGCGACGCGTTCTGCTATCTGTTCGACATCTTCCCCACGCTCGGCGCGCTCACCGGCGTCGCCGCGCCCGACGGCAACGAAGGCCGGAGCCTCGTCCCGGTCATCAACGGCCAGGCCGCCGGGCTGCGTGATTCCATTTTTACCGCCTACCGTCACCTCCACCGCGCCGTCCGCGACGACCGCTGGAAACTGATCGTCTACACGCAGATCAACAAGACCCAGTTGTTCGACCTCCAGGCCGATCCCGCCGAGACCAAGGACCTTGGCGGCGACATAACCTATACGGCCGAAATCGGGCGTCTTACGGGCTTGTTGAAGGACTGGCAACAGAAACTCGGCGACTCCCAGCCGCTGACGACCGACAAACCACAGCCGCTCACCTTCGACTTCACGAAGGTCAAAGTCGGCAAACGACCCCGATCAGGAATGGAATGATCGAAGCATCACTGCCTGCGAACCAGACGAAAGGAACTTTACATGCTCAATTTCACGTATTACAATCCGACCCGAATCGTCTTCGGCAAGGGGACAATTTCCGAGATCAAGAACCTGATCCCCGAAAAGGCCAAGGTCATGCTGACCTACGGGGGCGGTTCGATCCGGCGAAATGGCGTTTACGATCAAGTCATGCACGCCCTCGAAGGCCATCGCGTGATCGAGTTCGGCGGCATCGAGCCGAATCCCCATTATGAAACCTGCCTGAAGGCCGTCGCGCAGGTCAAGGCGGAAGGCGTCGATTTCCTGCTGGCCGCCGGCGGCGGCTCGGCCATCGACGGCACCAAGTTCATTGCGGCCGCCGCAAAGTACCCAGGACCCGAGCCCTGGGACCTCTTGCTCAACGCCTCGCTCATTCGCGACGCCCTGCCGCTGGGCACTGTGCTGACCCTGCCCGGCACCGGCTCGGAAATGAACTGCGGCGCAGTCATCTCGCGCCACGCGACGACCGAAAAGCTCTTCTTCCTCTCCGAGCATACCTTCCCGCGCTTCTCGATTCTCGACCCGGAGACGACCTTCACGCTGCCCGACCGCCAGTTCGCCAATGGCACTGTGGACGCCTACGTACAAGTCCTGGAACAGTACCTGACCTACGACGTCGATGCGCCGCTTCAGGACCGCTTCTCCGAAGGCATTCTCCTTACGCTCGTAGCCGAGGCCCCGAAGGTGAAGGCCGATCCGCGGAACTACGACACCCGCGCGAACATCATGTGGTGCGCCACGAACGGCCTGAACGGCTGGATCGCCTGCGGCCAGCCCCAGGATTGGGCTTCGCACATGATCGGCCACGAGTTGACGGCCCTGTATGGCGTCGACCACGGCCAGTCGCTGGCCATCGTCATGCCCGGCGTCATGCACCACCAACGCCGTCGAAAGCGGAAGAAGCTGCTTCAATACGCCGAGCGCGTGTGGGGCTTGACGGACGGCAACGAGGACTCGCGGATCGACCAGGCGATCGCCAAGACGGAGGAATTCTTCCGCTCGCTCGGTGTGGGCACGCGCCTGGCCGACTACCGGATCCCCGCGGATTCAGCGCCGCTGGTAGCGGCTCGCTTGGCCGAGCGAAAGATGCTTTTGGGCGAGCACCAGGACATCGGCCGGCAAGAGGTCGAACAAATCCTCACGTTGCGGGCGTAAGAAACGCGCCAGCGTCGCCGCCCGGGTAATCCCCTGGATTCGTCCTCTTGATCGAGACGCCAACATGAACAATACCATGAAACACAAATGGCTCCTTCTTACGGCGGTCCTTTTGGGGGCCGCGCATTCCGTCAAGTCAGCGGATATTTCCACTCCGGCCGAGACATCCGCGGGCTGGAAGAAGTTCGCGGGCAATCCGGTGATGGGCGGAAAGTACGGCACGTGTTTCGATATTTCCGTGTTGCACGAGGGCGATCGCTATCGGATGTGGCTTTCATGGCGTCCCAAGAGTTCCGTGGCGGTGGTGGAAAGCAAGGACGGGATTCATTGGAGCGAACCACCGCAAATCGTGCTTGGTCCGCGGAAAGAGACCGGCTGGGAAGACGTCATCAACCGGCCGTACGTCCTTAAACGCAAGGACGGTTATCACATGTGGTATACCGGCCAGGCAAAGGGACATTCGTGGATCGGCTACGCGACCAGCCCGGACGGCGTCGCCTGGAAGCGGATGAGCGACAAGCCTGTTTTATCCTTCGATCAACCGTGGGAGAAGAGCGTCGCCGTCATGTGTCCCTCGGTGATCTGGGACGAGCCGGCGCGACGGTTCCGCATGTGGTATTCGGGCGGCGAGCAGAACGAGCCGAACGCCATCGGTTACGCCACCAGCCCGGACGGGCTGACTTGGAAGAAACACGCGGGCAATCCGGTCTTCTCCGCCGAAGCGAAGAATCGGTGGGAAAAGCATAAGGTGACCGCTTGTCAGATCGAGAAAGTCGGCGATTGGCACGTGATGTTCTACATCGGATTCGAAGATGAGGGCACGGCGCGGATCTGCCTGGCCCGCAGCCAGGACGGCATCACGAACTGGCAACGCCATCCCGCCAACCCGATCATCTTTCCCGGCAAAGGCAAATGGGACCACGATGCCTGTTACAAACCATACGCCGTCTTCGACGGCAAGAAATGGCTGCTCTGGTATAACGGTCGGTACCGACAATGGGAACAGATCGGCGTCGTGTTGCACGAGGGCGAGAATTTGGGGTTCGATCACTACTCGCCGGTGAGGTAGTCCACCTTCTGCCGCGATCCGGCAGAGCCAACCACGCGGCAGCCCTTGATCTTGGCGATCTGACCGACCAGCGAACCCACGGCCCCGGCGGCGCCGGACACGAACACCGTCTCGCCCGGCTTGGGCTTGCCGATTTCCAGCAGGCCGAAGTAGGCATAGCTCTTGGCCTCGCTGATCCGGCCGCGCATGTAGGGGTCCACCGACAAGTAACGTGTCTTTACCAGGAACTGCCCCTCGGTGATTTCCTCGCCCGGCGTCTCGACGAGCCGGAAGTCGGAAGGCTTGGGCAACCCTTCGGGCCGGGATGCCAGTACGATCTGACGGTTCATCGTGGTCATGGGATTCTTCCTCTCCTGCTATTGCGTCATTTCATCGTCGTGCTTTGGAAAATCAGCGCGGTGAAGCCTGAACGGCAGATTGCTTCATCCGTCGTGCGAGCCTGGCTCAGGCCGACAAGGTTCGTTAAGAACATCCCTACTTCATCTCTTGCTCTACGGGTGGGACCGCCAAGACCGGGGCCATGCGATCTTTCAGCGGCGGCAGCGTGGGAAAAGTCGAGTGCGGAGAAGTCTGATACCAGTACGCGACCGAGGCCACGTCGTCCGAGAGCTTCTTGTACTTGCTGCCCTGCCAGCCCAACGCCTGAATCGTGACCCGCAGGTCTTGCTCGAAGCAGATCGGGTCCATGATATGCCAGCGGTACAGGCTCCAAGAAGCTGGGCGGATTGGCGTTCTCGTTGGCGGGCAATGTCGTGCCCGTGTAGGGGCCGCTGAACGGACGCGGGAACCCATAGCTGCCACAGAAGTAGTCCTCGGTCCCCGTGCCGCAGATCGTCGGGAACTCCTTGTCGCCGTCGATGTAGAACTTGATCTCCCCCTCGCCGAACCAGCCCTTCGATTGCTGCGTCCAGGACAGGAAGGTGCCCACGTACCGCCCGTGGCCCCGGACCCCGTCGAGGATCACGTACGGGTTCTGCCGGTCGGTACGGGCGCGGCGGAACTGGGCGTGGAAATAAGCGGCGTTGGCCGGGACCTCCATTTCCGCGTAGTCGATCTGGTAGGCCAGTAACTTCAGATCCTGGTCGGGCGACTCGTTGGTGAGAGTGACCCGGACGTGCTTGCGGAAGGGCATCGGCCAGTAGCAGTTCATGGCGTTGCTGGGATTGACGACGACGGCAAGGGAGTTGACCGCGGCGAACTTGCCGTGGCCCACCGCGAAGAAGTCGGGAGCGGGAACCTCGATCGAGGGCGTCGGCTCGCTATCCCAATAGAAGCGAAGGACGTTTGCACGGCTCAGCCCTTCCACTATCCAAATGTGCTGGATCACTCCCGGCCCGTCTACGTCCATGAGCGTGGCCGTTTGCCCCTTGTTGACGCGGAGGAATGGCCGGACCTTCCAGCCCTGCCCAAGATCGTCGGCTGCCCGTGCCGACGCTGCGGGGGAGGGATCGGACGGATTCGGCACGGCCATGCCTCCCTTGCCCTTGGCTCCGGTGGGGTTTTCGGCGCAGACGGAGCGGGACCGGGCATGGTTCAGGTAGGGCAGCGATCCCAGGCCTTGATGCAGTTCTACCGGCTGTGGGGCGTTGGGCTCCGTGGCAGCAGGTGGGAATGAAGGATCGCGTGCCTGGGAAGTCGGCAGGACGGAGGGTGGCCATTGGAAGAGGTCCACAGCGAGGATCAGTGCAATCAGGGTGGTCAACAGGTAGAAGGTTCTGGACATTTGGCAATTCTCCTTTGCTCTCTAGCCAACAGGATGCGACGGCGTCCTTCAATCTCTGGCCAAGGAACGATATTATTGTCCGGGAGAATCCAGCGGTAAACAAGGAGGTCAAAGAACATGTCTATCAGCTATCAGATCCTTGGTCAGCCCGGACGAAACAACGCCTTGTTCGTTGAAATCAACACGGGCCAGTCGATCCACCGCCTCCAGTTTGACTGCGGCGAAGCGTGCCTGTGGGACCTGCCGGCGTGGCGACCGGGAATAAAACGGCCGTTTTCAGCGCCTTATAGATAGGGCCGCTGAATCTCGAATTCTTTCGTGAACCATTTCAGACCTGGCGGCGTCTAAACGATAGATAACTGTAGACAGCTCTTGTCGAGCTGCCCATTTGAGAGAAAGAGCCATGACTTCCATACGGCAGAGTTGCGAAACGCGAAGAGGGACGGGCGTCGCCGATCAATCGGCGAATATGCTCCCGTTCTATCCATTGCGTACGTGACATCAGGCCATACCTTTCCCGAAGAATACCAAAAGCCTGGTGTCACGACGACATCAGGCTTTTTTCGTTTGGGTCGGTAGCTGAGACGGTATAGCGCCTGGCTGAAAACCAGGAGAGGCGGATTCGAGCACCGCCCGACCCACTGCGTGAGAAGTACGCGCTCCAGACGGCTCGTTCGTCTATCGGTTTGAGGATCACGCCCTTTCAAGGCGTGGAGGCGGGTTCGACTCCCGCACGAGCTACTTGCGGCAGAACGTGGCGAAGCCTGGTTATCGCGCCCGGGTACCCGCGCAGCAGGGTGGGGGACCAAGAGATCGGCGGTTCAAGTCCGCCCGTTCTGGCTGGATGACGGGATGTAGGGTAGTGGCGAACCCATGTGCTTTGGGAGCACAGGATCGCAGGTTCGAGTCCTGCCATCCCGACTTGGCAGATAACGACGTTGGCAAATGGTAGTCGAGGGCCGGTTGCCCGAACACGGCTGATAACCGCGTGGCGCTGAGTTCGACTCCGGGCACCGTGCGCAGCATGGTCGTCTACCACTGAAAACGAGGAGCAAAAGCATGGACCAGACACGATTGAAACGGATACGCCCGGCCTACATTCTGGGGTTGTGCGGGCACCGTGCGCAGCATGGTCGACGGCAGCACGCCGGACTTTTAGTCCGGTTGGTGAAGGTTCAAGTCATTTCGGCCCCACTCGCCTGTAGCGGCGCGTAGCTCAGTGGTGAGAGCAGGTCTCTCATAAGGACCGGGCCGAGGGTTCGACTCCCTCCGCGCCCACTCCCTGCGCGTAAGGAACGCGGAACACGGGATCAAGGTGCTAGCGGCAGCACAGC
>CAWAAL010000038.1:0-208596 GCA_963779975.1 uncultured Planctomycetia bacterium
CGCTGAACATGTATTTCCAGCCGCTACAGCAGAATTCCCAGTTGAACCCCATGTTCTGGGACAAGTTCGTCCGCAGCCGTGCCAGCGACGGGGCCGGCCTCGCGGTGAGCAGCTCGAGCGCGAACCCATCGTCCCAGTCGCTTACGAACATGTTCTCGATCAATTGGAGCGCGCCGACGCCCAGCCGATTCATGCGGCCGTTCCGCACACCCGGCGGCGCATTTTTCACGGGGGCGAACCGCCCGCGCGGGAAACGGACGTGAGTCTCTTGCGCGGCGATCCGGACAACAACTGGCGGCCGCTGTTCGAAGTGGAGGACTCTCTATTCGGCGGCGGCGAATCACCGGCGGCACTCTGAACACGCTGTCGTCCAACTTGGAAAGCCCGGGCGTGGCGGGGACGCCCGACTTGTTCGGCAGCAACGTCCCGACGCCGATGCAGCCTTTTTACACGCCAAACGGCCTAGCCTGCATGGACTACAACCGCAATCCCGCCTTCCGCTACCAGGCCCTGCAGAAGTTGGGAAACGTCGTCAGCAACCACTCCAACGTCTTCGCGATCTGGATCACCGTGGGCTACTTCGAGGTCTTGCCGAACCCTCCGGGGGGTCCGACCGCCAATGGAGGTACGAGTGTCAATGGAGTTGACGCGGGGCACCCCGACGGCTATCAACTAGGCGCGGAGTTGGGCAGCGAGAGCGGCGATATCGTCCGGCATCGAGGCTTCTACATCTTCGACCGTTCCATCCCCGTCGGTTTCATCCGCGGGCAGGAATCAACCAGGCGAACGGCCTGTTGCTGAAGAGGTTTATCGAGTAGCGGGGGAGTTCAGTTTGTTGTCTTCGCGTAGCGACGGAAGTCGTGGGTCTTAACCCACGTTATTGCACACAAGTCGTCAGGTGTTTCCGTCCCGTAGGGACGATTGATAATAGCCCAACGGGGGCACCATGTACGCATGGTCGTCGCTGGGTAGCCGGTTGAGATGAAATTGCCCAGTCCCGAAGGGACGACTGAAATGAACGGGCGGTCCGTAACTCAGTCGTCCCTACGGGACTAGAAAGCTTCGTAAATTGCCGATTACCCAGCAGTGAACTGCTGGGCTATTATCAATTGTCCCTACGGGACAAAAAACCCGCCGACTTGCGTGCAACAACGAGCCCGCGGTGCCCCAGCCACGCGTCGGAATCACAGATGCGTACGTGGTACACTTGACATTTCCCCCCATAGGGTCGAATAAAGAGAGGGCAGGTCGGGCCGGCAATTCGGGGCAAATGATTTTACGTTGCATCGTTCATCGGAGGCTCTCTATGCGTTTATGGCCCATTTCCGTGTTCTTTCCCGCGACCGTGAGTCCATGGCGTCCGGGCGCCGGCGGAGCAGTTATACGCTCGTCGAAATTCTCGTCGCCATGACCTTGACGTTGATTCTCATGACCGCCGTGGTAACGGTCTTTGGCGGGGTCGGCGAAGGCATCGCCAAGTCCCGCCGGGCCATGGAGCAGTTCGACCGCCTCCGCACCGCTGCGCAGCAGTTGCGCTCCGATCTGGGAGGCGTGACGGTGACCTTGGACGGCCATCCGACGCGTCCCGAGGAGAACCGTGGGTATTTCGAGTATATCGAAGGCGGCATTTTCAGCGTTCCCCAGTGGCAATGGCAAGCGACCGGCAGTTCGGGAACTCTCATGATGGTCAGTTCGGGAACGCCCGCAGCGATCAACGAGGTAACCGGCCAGGTCGATCTGGATGCGGGCGAGCGGGGCGACATCCTGATGTTCACCACCCGCAATGCCACCCGGCCGTTCCTGGGCCGGTATCAGCTAGCTACCGATCCGACGAACCCGACGCTGCAATCCGACGTGGCCGAGGTGGCCTGGTTCCTCCGCGGCAAGACGTTGCACCGGCGGGTCCTGCTGGTGGTGCCGGGCGTGGCTCAGAATCCAGGTTTCTCTTTTTCTGGTTCAGGCAGTCTCACTCAGTCCACCTATTATCTCTACAACGATATTTCCGCGCACTTGGTGGGTGGCCAATTGACGGGTGGCCAATTGGCGAATGCGCAACTAGCTCCCAACAGTTTGGCCGACCTGACCAAGCGCGAGAATCGCTTCGCGCATGTTTATGGCGCTGGAAATCAATCGCCATCTCAACTTAATAACTTTCCCTTCAACGCGCGTTACTGGGGAGTTTTGGGACTTCCCACGTTGTACGAGTGCTCTTCGTCGGCTTGGATGGCGGGTATCAATCCGTACACTGGTACGACACCCAATTGGGTCGCCGGCACCACGCCGCCACCGCCGAGTGCAGTGCCGACAACAATTCAGCAGATGGACTATTGGGACACCGCGACTGGAACTGCCAGCATCGCTAGTGCTTTTGCTACTTCTATTCCTAATGCTTATGCATCCAATCTCCTCTTGTCTGGGACTGCCTTGCCCGACTGGTGTCTGGTACCGGGCACCAGCAGCCCCCCCCTCGTATGGCCGACGACGTGATCTTGACGAACGTGATCGGTTTTGACGTGAAGGCATGGGATCCCGGTGCGCCGGTTCGTTCCTTTACCGATCCGGCTACGAATCAGCCGGTAATCGTAAGGCCGGGCGATCCGCGCTATTCCCAAGCCCTTGCCAGCGCAACAAATTGTTTCCTACGGCGCGTATGTGGACCTAGGTTGGGCAATATATGATCCGAACTATCCTAACACGAGAACGACCCCGCCTGACCCCCAGCCCGGCGCGTCGCTTCCGACCGGCGCAGTAGTTCCCACGCCCGTGTTTTGGGGTTGCGGAACTCTGCAGTCCGGGCTATCAGCGATCCAAGGAACGCAAACGAGTCCCGGAACGCCGCGTGTCTATGATTCTTACTGCTTCAGCTACGAGAACGAGGGAATCTATGACTTCCAGCCTAATCTTCTAAATTATAAGATCATTGGACCAGTGGCGCTTTCGCCCAACATTCACGGTTACTCGCCCCCGTATTACCCGGCGGGATTGGGCCAATGGCCGCCCGGCACCTCCACCAACGGCTTGGATGACGACGGCAACGGCATCGTCGACGACGTGAGCGAGTGCATCACCTTGCCGCCGTATCCGGTCGCGCTCCGCGGCATCCAGGTCAAGATCCGCTGCTTCGAGCCCGACAGCCGCCAGATCCGCGAGATCACCATCGAGCAGGACTTCCTGCCGAAATAGGGGAGCTGATGAAAAGTCTGTTTCCCGGTATGGACCCGTGCCTGGGGAGGCGCAGTCGCTGGCGGACCGCTGTTGCGCCAACGACCGCTACGACGATTTGGACTACCGCGCGGATCCGAATCCGCCCCTGAACGCGGAAGAAGCGGCCTGGGCTGCTGAAATGCTGCGGGGAAAGGGGTTGAGGTGATCCCGCGGTTTCCCGCAAAATTTCCTTGCCTGTGCGCCTCGCCCTGCTGCGGTTTGCAAATCTTCCAAGCGAGGGTTAGCCAAGCTCTTCGCGAAGTCTTACAACTTCGTACTGTTTCTTGTCCGGCTCAATCACACGGAGGTTCCGATGAGCGCAGCGCCCCTTTGCCCATTTGCACTTCCATATCGGCCTGTCGCGGGGTCTGGATCTTACGGCGGAAATGCTGAAAGTTACGGGAGAACGTTTGCTACTCGATGCGATCGGGCCGCTCGCTGAAATGGCAGATACCGTTGGGCTGGATGAGCAGGGCGTACCTGGGCCAGAACGGGCTGATGGGTAAAGAAAGAGCAGCGGCCAGAAGTGCGTCTTAACCAATACGATCCCAGCCGCGCCATGGGCAGGATGCCCCGGAGCGCGAGCAAAGCGAAAACCCCATCGATTGCCGCGGCGTTGTTGCCATCCGCCCTGGCGTGGGCGGATCTCGCCGCGGCAGACGCCGCGCCAAGCAGTGCGGCACTGGCAATCACAAAGACGGCCACGGAGCCGGTCACTAGACTCAAGATGCCGGCCGCGCCGCGCGAACCAACGATGTGGACTTTGTTCAATGCGTTTCGTGCTCGCATAAAACCTCCTCAATTGATGATTCGCAACTCAAGAGCAGGCATGGGGTAGTCCTGTCCTGCCCTGCGCGAGCAATGCAGTGGAGCAGGCCAGCGTGTCTCGCCCCGTCCCTATCCGTGAAAAAAGTGACCTAGCCCGGAATGCCGTCACTTCCGTCGTCGCCAATTGCCTGATCGCCGACTCGTGTGGGCTACAGCGAAGATCATGATCGCATGTGTATCGATTAACCGGAAGATCAGCCGATAGGGGGAAGCGACCGACACGAACGTAACGGCCCCGGCCCACAGGTAAGGGAAGCGACTCTGCATGGACAGCGATGCGGTCCACGGCGTGATCACCGCGCGGTCGACCGTGTTCGTGCGCACCTGTTCGTGTGCCTGCTGGCGTACACGTGGCATCTGAAGCACGCGCGGGCCCGCTATCGTTCGCCGACGAGCATCTGGCCGAACATCGTGCCGCTCGCGATCCGGTGGCACAGGCCGAGTCGGCGGAGGAGGTCTGCCGGAAGTGAGTCACACACCGGAGCAAAGTGGGCTGCCTCCTGCACAGTTTCCGCACGCTGTTGGCGGCGTTGGCTACGCAAAGCCGTCATATATGCCAGTTCGGCGACTCGGTCATCCCGATCCGCAAGACCACCGACCCAAGCCCACTGCAAATCGAAGCCTTCCGTCTCCTCCAACAGAAGCTGTAGTCAGAAACAGAAAATTCCCGAAATACCGAAAGCCAGACGCCGCAAGACACTATGCCCTGGTCAGGCGCAGAACTTCGGATTAGTACGTCGGTGCCGCTATCTCGGCATACTTCGAGACGTAGCTTGGCCGACGAACGCTCACTCGTGAATCTGTTGGGATCCCTAGGCGATCAGCCAACGAACCATTGCAGCCTCTCGGTGATGTAGACTTCGGGCAGCGGTTCGGGCGGTGGCAGGGGATCGAAATCGAGGCTCCGCGGCCGGTTCCGCCACAATACAGTCAAGCGGTCCGGATCGTACTGCTGGGGGTCGTGTTCCTGCTTGCAGTGCAGCACGTGGGCCAGCGTCAGAGGGGGCCAATGGCCTCCGTTCTCATCGGGCACGGACTCGCCCTCGATAATCCGATGGCACCGCTCGCAGACCCGCAGCAAGTTGCATGCCTCGTCGCTACGACCGGCTTTGATGATATGATGCGTCTGCAAGCCCGTGATGTACACCCAGCGGGCCTTGTGTTCCTCGATCCCGCAGACCTGGCAGTAGTCGTGTCGATCGGCCCATTGCCGGACGGCTCCCGGATCCTTCACGGGGCGGCTCTTCACGTACGCAGCCGGTCTCAGTTTACGCGTGCGACAGTGCGAGCCTTGATGTCCTCTGCGCTGGTTCGACAACTTCTGGCCCTCGGCGCCGAGGTGGTCGGAAAGAGCGGTTGTCGGAAGATTTTCGGGACTTTTCTCGGTTGGCATAGAACCTCCTTGGGGTCAGGTCAGGCCGTCGCCCGTTCGGCTTCCCGGTGCCAGCGAAGTCGGCGGCCGCCAGGCAACGGCAAATCAAGTGCCGGGATGATTCCCGGGCCAAACTCCGCCGACGATCAGCTTTCCTCGTGCAACGGGACCTTGTCTGCATCGGCTTGCTGGTATTTCAAGAACGAAGTGCTCAGCCTGCCGCATGCTTAGGGGAAGCATGCGGCAGGCGGCCAAAGGCCATTGATATTTTGCCGCGATTCGTCAAAGGGTTTGGAGACAAGCTGCGGAGTTGCCTAGCCCAGCCAATTCCCGCAATAGGACGATAAAACCTGTGCCGGTTGCTCATAGCCGGCACAGGTTCTTCCGGGGCCGCGGTTTGCCAAAGGCAGGCCGCTCGACAACTGTGCGGGGCGGCCCAGCCTCGAATCCGCGTCACTCGCCCGCGGGGCGATAGATTGCGTCCGGCCCCAGCCAACCTTCTTGCATCTCCTGCAAGGCGCGGATCAGCCCGCTCGCCTCGCTGCCGGAAAGCTCGCCGAGTGGCTTTTCGAACAGGCGCTGACAAAGCCCTTCGAGTTGCCCGGCGTCCATGCCGATCCGGCCAGCCAGAGTTTGGGCATATTCCATCTGGCGGGCCGATGGTCGGGTACGGGCCTTGCCGTTGATACGGCTCGGCGGGTGCCCGTGGCCGTTGGCGTGGCCATTGTCACTGCCGTTGGCGTGGCCATTGCCGTGCCCGTGGCCATTGGCAGGGTCAGAACCGTTGACCGCGGCGAATTTTTCGGCGGATACTTCTGGGGCAGGCCGTGCCGGGTTGCGAGGGGCCTGGTGGCGGGCCAACTCTTCCTCGACCGACGCGGCGCACTGCACGTAAACCTCGACGGACTTGGGCCTGAAATGCCTCCGGGTCGGCCTGGATCAGTCCGCTGTCCAGTTCCAACTCCACGTGGCAGATTGCCCCCACGCTGCTGTACCCGGGAAGTCCGAGTTTCTTCGAGACACCGGCAGTAAGTTTCAGCGGCATAAAGCTGTTCTCCATATGGGATTGTTAAGTGATGGGTTCATCCGGCGCAAGCAACGAGCCGGGCAACTTTGCTTCAGGAATTGATCAGGGACGATTTCCTCGACGCGGGGACCGCCCCGGACGCTACGGTCATGGGAAACAGGGGCCGCCTCGCCATGCGAAAAGTGATGACCGCGCGGGTTGTTTCACCGATTGCAGGCACAAGGCCCTGGGCCGCCGGCCGTAGCAGATGGTGCAACGTGGTGCGAAACTCAGGGTTCAGCTGCCCCGCCTGCAGTCCAGCTTGGGTGGGAGGACTCTCGGTGGCGCCAAAGGTCGGCTGGGCAGGGCCAGGAAACCACTGCTGTGCCAGGGGCCAGAAATAGTCGGGCATGGGGAACAAGGGTAACCTCCGCCTTGGAAATCACCCGCGTCGTCAACGGCGATGGCGTCCGAAGTTGCGGGTTTTGGCCGGTGCCGGCAAACCCTCCGCAGCTGGCGAATGCGCAGCCGACAGGCACGAACATTCCAAACACCGCCCTAAGCGTTCATGCCAGAGCTGCGTTGTTTCGATCGCTGGCCGCGGGCGCGGCCATGACCAGCGCCCGCGGCCAAGTAAATTATTCTGCCGACTCCTGATCCGTCATGCAACGGCACCGGCAAGGTCGTCACCCTGGAACCGTCGCCAGTTTTGCAACAGTTCCTGGCGGATCTGGCTGACCCTGCCCAGCGACAGACGGAACCGCTTGGCGGCCGCCGTCGTGTTTTCGCCGCCGGCCAGAAAACTGGCGATCTTGCGCAGGCGGCGGGGCAAGCACTGCAACCAGGCCGAGAAATCAATCCGCGTTGCCGCCACTTCGGCAGGTCCCGCGCGCCGGTCCTCCACGAGCACCTCGAGCCAGGCCTCTTGCTGCTGGTCGAATTTGTCCAAACGTTCGACCTTGATGTCCTTTTCGCGCTGGCAGTAGGGCGACGAGAACGTCGCGGATGTTCAAACGGCCGCCCACCTTGCGGCCATTTCTGGTTTGGGCGACGCCGAATCGCGCCAGCGCGGTGGGATATGCCAGCTCGACCTTGTCCAACTCCACGAGCCGCGCGAAGGCGGCACAGGCGTTGCAGACGACCTCCTGGACCGCCTCTTCACGGGCCTCGGCGCCAAGTCCCGGAAGGCGAGCTTGGCGTGGGTTTCGATCTTTGGCACCATGTCCATGAATGCCTTGTGCCAGGCCGGAGGGGACTTCTGGCAGCGACGCGATTTTTCTGAGAAACGCATAGGGGACAATCTCCAAGAAATAGGACCGCCCCTTGCAGGGCGGTCATGTTCAAGAAAACACAACCACCCCGCGACGTACGAGGTGCGACAACGAATTGGTCAGCGGCGCGCAGTACGTAGCCCGTGGCCGCTGATCGAAATGGACAAACAAGTTGTGCAACCAGCCAAACGCGTGGCGGATTGCAAAGCTCTCGACTGCAGGAGAGGAACCGCAGTAGCTCTGCGGACAGGGGCGAGTTGGGGGCGTGCCTTGCGGCGCCTGCCACCCGTGAATCTCCCGCATGGTGCCGGCTACATGACCAGCAACGAGATCATGGCCACTACGAAGGGAAAAGCGGGCGGCGCCAAGGGCCAAGAACGGACCCCGCAAGACCTAACATTCCCCCTGTATATATGACGCGTTTTCGGGGAACATTTAGGATAAGAGTGTGGCGTAATATGAAGGATTGTAGGCGGCGTGCTATCAGAGACGTGGACCTGCCAAACGACCCGAAAGCACGCCGCTTACGATTCTATTGAACTGAACCGCCGGTGGACTCGGCTATGGGGATTTGATAGTGGCGGCTGGCCTTCGTGATGACGTCAACTTCGCAAAGATCGTCGAAGTGAGCGTTGCTTTCGATGGAAGGTCCGCTGACCGCTTGTTACCAGGCAGAGATTGAGCCCGGCCAGAGGCATGGACCGGTCAATCAGGGCAGAGCGGCTCCACGACGGGTGCCGGGAAGGTTCCGCAAGAGAGAGTGCTTGACCTGCGTTGCTGAGATCGACCGTCACGAGCTGTCCTCCCGAAGAGTGTCTGTGCGACTGGACAGTGGGGCGGATGGACCATGGCAGTGACGTGGGACGCGACCGAAGGAGTCGGTAATCCGCGTCCGCCCCGTCTTGCACGCTGGGCAGGGGATCGTCGCCTCCACAATGATGCTTTGTTCGCAGGGCTCGCGCTCCACTTGTTCTATATCGGCGGGCGCTGCTACAGGTGCCGCACAGCCCAGTAAGCGACGGCAGAGTTCCAGTTTCTCTCGTCGATGACGATTGGCCAAGTACCCGTAGTGCCGAATTCGCATGAAGCCGTCGGGCAGAACGTGCAACAGGAAGCGGCGAATAAACTCGGTCGCCGAAACGGTCATCGTCCGCTGTTGGCTCTCGTGGGCATAGTCCTTGTAGCGGAAAGTCACCTTGCCGTCGCGGTAACTGAGGAGACGGCTATTGGAAATCGCCACCCGGTGCGTATAGCCCGCCAGGTACTTCGGGACGCAAGTCGCATCGTTGAAAGGCCGCTTGGCATAGACCACCCATTCCCGCTTGGTCGCGGCGTCGAGATAACGCTGAAAGGCATGCGCGTCGGCCAGCGGTTGAAGTTCGCCGAAGAACTCCACTTCGCCACGCTGGAATGCCTTCTGTAACAAGGCCCGGTACTTGTTGCGAAAGACGCGACTGAGGACCTTCGCCGGGAGGAAGTAATGCTTTTTGGAGGCAATCCACCGCTTCCTGTTCTTGGAAAGCCCCCCGCCACTGACCACGCAGTGCAGATGCGGGTGATGCATGAGGTTCTGGCCCCAGGTGTGCAGCACGGCCAGCAGGCCGATCTCGTCCGCACCCAAATGCCGAGGATTCGCGGCCACTTGCATCAGGGTTTCGCTGGCCGCCTCGAACAACATCTCGTAGAGCAGACGCTTATTCTGCAAGGCCAAGGCGGCGATTTCCGCGGGCAAGGTGAAAACCACATGAAAGTAGGGAATCGGCAAGAGTTCCGCCTCCCGCTGCTTGAGCCACTCGGCACGAGCCATGGCCTGGCACTTGGGACAATGGCGGTTCCGGCACGAATTGTACGAGATGTCGCGATGATCGCACTGGTCGCATGTCCGGACATGGCCGCCGAGGATCGCGGTCCGGCAAGCCTGGATGGCGGAGAACACCCGCTTCTGCTGCGATGACAGCGATGATCCGTAATTCTTGGTTCCGTAAGCCGAAGAGTCATGAGCGACGGATTCACGGCCGTTGCCACGCTGGCGTCAGACTCGTGCAGGAGGGCCCGACCTTGGTTCTGACGCTCGACGCTCATACGCATCATCCCGAACCATTCGCCGCGGATGATCTGATTCCCTATCGCTCGGCGCAACCGCCTCCCTCACAACAGGCAGCGATAGCGGGCCGCCGCATCATGCGAAAAGCCCGGTCCCAAAAGGACCGCCCCGCCCTCCTGGCCGACTTGGAACATCGCTACCGTACTGCTCTTTGATGGTATGGCCGGTGGTTGATAATTAGTGGCCAAAGTGGCTCAATTCCTAATGGCCATCGACAAGATGGCGAATTTCTTCCCGATGGCCATCCATTCTCTCGAGCCGTCTCACTAGAGCGGCGCCCAGACGACCCCGAGGCAGCAGCCGATGGGCTCCGCTCCCGTGAGGGAACTGTTGTTGGGGAGGGTTTGAAAACTACCGTTGCCGACTGCTTGCGCCAGCACCACCTTGCCCTTTGCGCGCACGATGACCATCGCAGCGTCATCACGAAGCTCCTGGGAACAGAGGACCAAATCGTTCTTTTTCAAGCGTCCGGAAAAGATATCGGCGCCGATGCGGAGCACGAAAGGCAGCTTCGCCCGTTCGGCCACTGCCGCGGCAGCACCGGAAAGTGCGAGCAGACCACCATCCCAGTACGGGGAGTACCGGGGGTCTCCCTGGTCGGGAGCGGAGAGCACGGGGAGCAGGCAAGCCCCGGCCGTTTGCGCCAAAGTAGCACTAAGATCTGGCAAGTCACCGGTACCCTCGCCGTGGAGGAGCCAGGTGGCACTAATGCGGTAGACCTCGGCAAATCTGCGAGCAAACGACTCGCTCAACGCCCGGCGGCCGTGCTTTAGATCGGAAAGGTATTGCGTCGGGATGTTGAGCTCGAAGGCCACCTCCCGCTGCTTTACGTCACGCACCGCAAGCTGTTCCAAAACTTGTGCTAATCGGGCGGCGCGTCCCTGGCTCGTGCTTTCAACGTCGTTGCTCATAGTCTCTCGTCTCTTTTTTTGCAAGATGTGGTGGGTTGACTTGTATGCGGCGGAAGTGTACTATAAAAGTGTACCCTTTTGCACCCTGCCGATCAAGGGGCGGCTCATTTGCTGGTAAGCGGCGGCCGACCGTGGTGCCCTTCGACAAGCCCCCTAGACGGGGCATGCAAGTCGCCCATGGTCGCGGTACCGACGTTGCTGGTGGCCGGACCGGTGCCGGTCGCCGCTTACATGGCCAAGTGCGGCACAAGGGCGTTGATAGATACGTTGCCGATCAAGGTGACGGTTGCGTTCGAGCAAAGCGGAGATTTGAGGATTTGATACCCACTTAGCAACCACAAGAGGGGGCTTCGGTGTTTGGAACGGAAACATAATATTGGACGTGTTACCGCTTGACAATGATTGAGTCCGAACCCCACCCGTGGTCAGAATGTGTCTTGCCGTTAAGGGGCTGAGACGCACCGACAAGGCACTTGTCCTTTGGTTCTGTGAAAGAGCCAAGAGCGGTCCTCCCGCTACGATTTACAGTGTGGCTCGCGGTGAGCCTACTCAGCGTGCTAACGGGAGGACCAAGAAATTTTTTGCCTTGCCATCGATCAACATCGCAAGTAATTGACAGTGAATATGCGAAACGAAAATGGTGACATCCTGCTGAAGCGGCAGGTCAGCACTGAATGGAAGCGGGTGCGGGAATTTTTCTGCGAAGTGCAGAAACGCAGCGAGACGGAAGGCGGCTTCGTCGCCATCCTGGAGGTCTGCGGCTTCAACGATTGGCTGTTGAAGCTGCTCAAGGAGTACGGCTGCCGCGAGATCATCCTCGTGCAGCCGGAGAAACGCTCGAAGAAGAAGACCGACCGCCGTGACGCCAACGCCCTCGGAGTGATCCTCTGGGTCAACCGCGAGCGGCTTCTGGCGGGGAATCGCGTCCAAGGGATCCGCCGGGTACATCGAGCCCAGCGAGCTGGTCGCCGAGAACCGACAGATTACGGCGCTTCGCGTGCGGCTAGGACAATTCCACACGCGGATCATCAACAAGATCAAGCACCTCCTCCGCAAGTACAACCTGGAGCAGGAGTGTCCTACGAAAGGCATCCAGACGCAGCAGGCCGTGCAGTGGCTGCGGGATCTGCCGCTGGATCCCATCGACCGTCTGGAAATGGACCATCGCCTCGCGCAGTGGAAGTTGTGCGACGAGCAGATGGGACCCGTGGAAGACGAGAAGGCTTGGTATCTCCGCATCAAGCGCGGCGGGGCGCGAAGATCGCCCGCGTCGCGACCATGCGGCACCTGATCGCGATGATGGAGGAGATGGTCAAACACAATCAACCGTACGTGATCGGCGGTTTGCCGCATGCGGCACCAAAACCGCACTCGCCTCCGTCCCCGACGCCGACGCCGCCTCGTTCCGCGAGACGGAAGCGGCGGGCGATCCTGGCCTCGACGCCGGAACCCCAGACGCGCCATCCCGCGAAAGGGAGGCGGCAAACGATCGCAGCCTCACCAGGGAAGCCGCGAACGACGCGGAAAGGAGTCGCATAACGATGGCTTGCAGAAGCGGATTTTCGGAGGCATGGCAAGGTGTCCAAGGGGCGGATGCCTCTGGCGGAAGAATCCGCCAGAGGCGCGATGCGTCCTTGGCGCACCTTGGCCTGACTATTCCTCGGTGGGTTGCGTCCCCAGAGCCCGCCTCCGCTTCGCCTTGGTAACGGTTCAATTGGCTGAAACAAGAGATTCGTGCCCAAGCACAGAAGTGAAACCGAACAACTTTGCATCGCAAAAAGATATTTGACATTCCGCCGGCGCAAGTGTAGGATAAACCCAGCTATATTTTTCTTCGGTGCGCGGCGGAGCCCGCGAGGCACACTTAACAAGGAGGTTCATCCAATGCCTACCCCTCGTCCTTATTTCATTCCGAAAAATCTCGATCTTGGGCAATTGCCCCACGGTTTTCAGGAAGCTGTTGAGCACATTATCTTACCCGCCTACGAGGAACTCGTGGTCAGGGCCGCGAGTTCGTTGGAACGGACAGCGGGTATGACATTGTGTTTCCAAACCTGGCTTGAACTTCTCGAGCAGTTCGAGATTGGACATACGATTCAGGAAGGATTACCACGGCCTCCGATTGCCGGCATGCCCGTGAATGCGACTAAGTCGTACCGCGGTGCGTTTCTCCCGAACAGCTTGTCGCTGCAACGCTATCTAAAGCTTAGTGCGCGGAAAGAGCAGATTGAAAAGTTCCTGCTTCAGTTTCGGGTAGCACGGGCGCGGTGGGGGCGCCCATCGATGGTCCCCGTAAAGTGCGACCGGCATCTCCATCTGCGCGGCAAGGTGAAATCGGTTCCCCTTCCGTCGCCACGTCCTATCCGCCCGTGGTAGAAGAGGTCGCCGAGGACACGTCATCGATCGGGAACGGCAACAACTTGCGACGGCCGCGGTGAGGTGTAAATTGGAAAAATCGAAATGTGCTGACCAAAAACATGAACGGATTCTTCAGTTCATTGCCAGGTACACGAAGATCCTCGGCCAGCAAGGCGCCGTGGTGCAGACCTGGCGGGAGTACGCTGGCCGGCGTCTGGGGCCATACTTCAGCCTGATCTTCCGGCAAGAAGGCAGGCAGCGGTCGCTGTATCTGGGGTCCGATTCGCAGTTTGCCGCTCGGGTTCGTGAATTGCTGGAGCAAGCCCAGAGGCCAGTGCGGGAACGAATGGCTGCGGAACGCCGTCGAGTCTGCATGGACCGTGAATTGCGACGCTGCAAATCAGCGTGGGATGCCGAACTCCGTCGCTACGGTCTTCGATTGAAAGGGTGGGAAGTCCGTGGCTGGCGAACGGCCAAGGCGTTGGCAGGCACCTTGGAGTTGGAGGCATCGGCCAGCGTGGCTCACAGCGACGAATTAAAGACTTGATACATATCACTGCACCAATAGGGGGGGTGAGTTGTCGACGCCCGTGCCTCTCTCGAATGAAGGGCGGCGATGCATCGAAAGGCTTTGCCGTTAAGTAGCTGAGACGCATCGGCGCTGCACTTGTTCTTTGACAATTTATCCAGATATTTATATTGGCCGAGCCGCCGGGGTGGCCTCCCGGCGGCTCGGAGGAAACGCCGGGGGCCGCTCGCCGTAGGGGACGGTGCAAACCGGCGTGAGACACGCGGTTAGGCAGGTCTCAGGGCTACAGAGCGGCTCGGATGGGTCAAGCCTTCTGATCGCCAGACTCTGATAAGCGCAGGACTCCGTTCCTCCTCGGACGGACAGTTCGTGAGGGCTGATCTCCGCAACTCGGGTCGAGAACTCTCTCTTGCGAAACCGTCGCGGCGCCTGTTACGCAGCCGTTCTGCGCCACCGGCCGATCCTACCCTCTGGCGGCGCACGATCTCTTTCGCATGGCAAGCGGCAAGCGGACTTTTGATCGAAAGCAACGCCCGCTTCGCCGGTCTTTAGGAAGTGGACATCATCGCGAAGGCCGGCCGCCACGATCAAATCGCCATAGCCGAGTCCACCGGCGGTTCACTTCCATAGAATCGTAAGCGAGTGGCGTGCTTTCGCGTCGACTGGAAGGTCCAAGCCTCTGAAAGCACGCCGCCCACAATCCTCTATTCTATGGGTCATTTTATTCAAAAAATTTAGTATAAACGGATGGCTTGAATGACGATAGAGCAAGCCGCACAACTTCGGCGCAGTCATTCGTGCCTCAAAACACACACGGAGACAAACCGATCTAGGAGAGCCCAATTCGTCCCGAAGGCCTCGATTTTCTGGACCGCAAGACTGCAAGCCAAATTTTCCGGTCCGCCTCTTAATCCAGTAGTTCCAAGCGGGAGTCTTCGATTTCGACCGACGCACCCTGTTGCAAGAAGTTGATGCTTACTAGAAGTCGGGTTTCACCGCGCCGCCGCAGAACAATTCCCTCGACACCCGCCAAGAGGCCGCTACGGACCCGTACGTTCATGCCCGCACGGAGTCGGCTTTCCGCTGTCAGCGGGACGTTGGCCTGGATCAATCGCTCGATTTGGCAAAGATCGGTGAGGAGTTGGCGGCCGTCGTTGACCGGCAAAATCCGCAAGACCCGATTGGTGGCCAGCGTCAGCATGCGCTGTTTTTCCGAGCCGAGCATGAACACGTAGCCGTCAAACAGGGGTGCAAACGAGACAATCCGCCGCCGGCCATATTGCAGCGTTTTCTTGACCAGCGGCAAATAGAAGGGAATCGTTTGACGCAAGAGATCCCGCGCCAAGGACTTCTCTTGCCGTGGCTTGGTGTATACCACCATCCACTGGGTGTCGGCCGCTGAAGAATCGGGAGTTGAAGACTCGGCGGCCGAGAAATCGGGCGATTCCAACAGCGTTTTCGGAAACAGATATGTCTCTTTCGCCAATACCGGCATGTCCTCAGCTCCTTATTTCTTCGGAAAACGGGCCCCGCCACAGGCTGGGAAAAGCTCCGGCCGCAAAGCCCCTTTCCACGGTCCCCGACACTCCATTATATCCGCGAAGACGATTGCAGTCTCGCCCGGACTTGCTCGACCACCCGCATCTGCTCGGCTTCCGTGATTTCGTAGAAGAAGGGCAAACGCAACAAGCGGCCGCTCAAATCTTCCGTAAGCGGCAGATCGCCATCCTTGTAGCCAAAACCGCACCCCATGGGCGAACTATGCAGGGGAACATAGTGGAACACGGCGTAAATGTCGTGCTTGTGCAGGTGCGCGAGTAGATCGTCCCGCTGCCGCCGACTGGGCAGGACGACATAGAACATGTGGTAGTTGCTTTGGCACTCGGGGGGAATGCAGGGTAATCGCAACAGGCATTCCGCCTCCAGCGGCGCAAGCTCGCGGAGATAGTATTGGTAAATTGCCCGGCGGCGGTTGGCGATCTCTACGAGCATCTCCAATTGTGCGTACAGGAACGCGGAACAAATCTCGCTGGGTACATACGACGATCCCACTGCCACCCAGGTGTATTTGTCGACCAGGCCGCGGAAGAACTGTTTGCGATTGGTACCCTTGTCGCGAATGATCTCGGCCCGCTCGACCATCTCCGGCCGGTTGATGCACAACGTGCCGCCCTCGCCGCATATGTAGTTCTTCGTTTCGTGAAAACTGTACGCGCCCAGGTCCCCGATCGAACCCAATGCCCGGCCGCGGTAAAAAGAATTGACCCCCTGGGCCGCATCCTCGACCACGCGCAGGCCGTGCCGGCGGGCGATATCCATGATGCAATCCATCTCGCAGGCAACCCCTGCGTAGTGTACCGGAAAGATCGCCTTGGTCCGCGGCGTAATCGCTGCTTCGATCAGGTTTTCGTCCAGGTTCAACGTGTCCGGTCGAATATCGACAAAGGCCGGCACGGCCCCCAGTCGCACGAAAGCGTTGACCGTGGAGACGAAGGTAAACGAAGGCACGATGACTTCGTCGCCCGGCCCCAGGTCGCACAACATGGCGGCCATTTCCAAGCCGGCCGTGCATGACGTCGTCATGAGGATCCGAGGGACGCGGAACACCTCTTCCAGGAGACGGGAGCACTGCTGAGTAAAATGACCGTCGCCGGCGATATTTCCTTGCGCGACGGCCATCGCGATGTTGTACAGCTCTTTGCCGGCAATGAACGGCTTGTTGAAGGGTATTGGCGACATCACCGGGAAGTATATCAGATAATTAGCGCCCACGCAAAAAATGGCTTTGCCGGTTTTAGCCCTTTTCCTGAATACACTTAATTCGTATGCTAGAAGGTCGTATCGTCCGTCCGAACGCCTCTAGAAAGATCAACGTATGTGTGGCATTGTCGGGTACGTTGGGCCGCGTGAAGCCATCGAATACCTCATCACCGGACTCCGCCGCTTGGAGTATCGCGGTTACGACAGTTCTGGGGTTGCCTTGGTCACCCCGGAACGGCATCTGACGGTCTGCAAGTCGGCTGGGCGGATTGATCGCCTGGAAGCCAGGCTGGGCGGGGCATCAATCGTTGGCCGGACGGGCATCGGACACACCCGCTGGGCCACGCACGGCGCGCCCAGCGACATCAACGCGCACCCCCACTTGGGTGGTGACGGCGAGATTGCCGTTGTTCATAATGGCGTGATCGAGAACTTTCAGTCGCTCAAGCGTTGTCTTGTCGCCGAGGGCTATACTTTCCACTCCGCCACCGACACCGAGGTGATCGCGCACTTGGTGGCAAGCTGTTTGAAGCGGGCCACCCGGTACTCCGGGTCACCGCCCGTGGAAGACATGGCGGCGCTCGACTACCGGCCTTTGGTCGCCGCGGTGCAACAGGCCTTGTTGCAACTCCAGGGAACCTATGGCCTGACGGTCCTCTTCCGCGATTGGCCCGAGGTGCTGATTGTCGCCCGCCTGGGTAGTCCGATCGTGCTGGGCGTGGGTCACGGCGAGCACTTCGTGGCCAGCGACGCTTCGCCTTTGGCCGGCTATACCGATAAGATCGTCTACCTGGAGGATCACGAGTTGGCGGTGCTCACTGCCAATTCGATGCGGATCATCCATCGCGACGCCGGAGTCGTCGATCCGCAGATCCACACCTTGGAACTCAAGGCCGGCGACATCGACACGGGCGGCTACCCGCACTATATGCTCAAGGAGATCTTCGAGCAGCCCGAGTCCGTCGAGAACGCCATGCGGGGGCGCTTGGACTTCGACGCCGCCACGGCGAAGTTCGGCGGTCTGAACCTTTCGCCGCAGCAGTTGCGTGGCGTGCGGCGTTTCGTGATGACGGCGTGCGGTACCAGTTGGCACGCGGCCCTGGTGGGCGAGTACCTGGTGGAAGCCATGGCGCGGCTGCCGGTGGAAGTGGAATACGCCAGCGAGCTTCGCTACAAGAACCCGCCCTTGGACGACCACACGCTCGTTTTCGCCATCACGCAAAGCGGCGAGACGGCCGACACCTTGGCCGCCCTGCGGGAGATGAAACGCAAGGGCCATCCCACGCTGGGCATCTGCAACACGGTCGGCAGCACGATCGCCCAGGAATCCGACGGCGGCGTTTATCTCCGCGCCGGACCGGAGATCGGCGTGGCCTCGACCAAGGCGTTTACCTCGCAATGCACGGTTTTGGCGATGGTGGCCTTGTATTTTGGCCGCTTGCGGCACCTGAGTTTTACGGCCGGCACGCAGATCATCAAGCAACTGCAGGAGCTTCCCGACAAGGTCCGCTTGGCCTTGCAGTGCCATGAAACAGTGAAACGCATCGCCGAGAAATATGCCGGTTGTACCAACTTCCTATACCTGGGCCGGCAGTTCAACTTCCCCACGGCCTTGGAGGGGGCGCTGAAGCTCAAGGAAATCAGCTATATCCACGCCGAGGGCTATCCGGCGGCCGAGATGAAACATGGCCCGATCGCCCTAGTCGATCGCTCCACGCCGAGCGTCTTCCTCATGCCGCAGGGGCCGACCTACGACAAGGTGATGTCGAACGTCGAAGAGATCAAGGCCCGCGGCGGGCCGGTGATTGCCATCGTCGGCGAGGGTGATCGCGAGGTCGGCCGCCTGGCCGACGACGTGATCGAGGTGCCCGCGGTTGAGGAGTTCCTACAGCCGATCATCACGGTGATACCCTTGCAACTCTTGGCCTACTACATCGCCGTCGCCCGCGGTTGCGATGTCGACAAGCCGCGAAACCTGGCAAAGAGCGTGACGGTGGAGTAAGCAACGGCCCGGGAACTGGTACCGCCTTTAGGTGAGAGGCCTCTCTCGTCCGGGGCCGGCGTAGAGCCGAACCAGGTACGGATTTTCCGAAGATGCCGAATCTGCCTTGCGCGCGTGGATCTGCGGATTCTGACGGTGCTGTAAACAGTATCATGGCGTGTACGTTCTCCGTATTGCTTGCAGTGATTCTGTCGAGGATAGGGAATGACCCGAGGATTCGGAAATCGATGGTTGTTCGGAGTTTGACATGAGACGCAACACATCACCCTTGCCGTGCTGGCTGATTTCGCTGCTGACCGTGGC
Organism: uncultured Planctomycetia bacterium; assembly: GCA_963779975.1. Taxonomy (GTDB): domain Bacteria; phylum Planctomycetota; class Planctomycetia; order Pirellulales; family Thermoguttaceae; genus JANXQG01. The sequence continues at coordinate 18,649 of CAWAAL010000038.1, forward strand.
GGGTTGTGCCATGGATGACCATCGGCAGGCGCAAACACCGGTATCGAACGTCCCGCCCACCCGAACAGGCCGCGCCTCCGGCTGCTCCCGCGGCCCCGATCCAACGAGTCGCCTATTTCTCAAGTGAAGGTACGGCTGTCCCGGCCGAGCGTGCGGCGATTCCTGAACCGGTTGTCGCGCCGGCGCCGTTGCCGCCGACTAACCGCGGCGCCAGCGAGGAGCCGTTGATGCCGGCCGAAACCCCGGTTGGGGATGGCTCGCTGACGCTGGAACAAGCGATGGCCGAGACGCTTCAATCCGATGCGAAGCTGCGCGGCGCCATGGAGACCATCCGCCAGGCGCAAGGCGACTTCGTAACCAGCTCGTTGCTGCCGAACCCGACAGTGCAGGTCAACGGCGTGTTTCTCCCGTTGCGGACATTCACTCAGGACCGGCCAGGTGGACCGCCGGAACTGGACGTCATCGCCACGTTCCCCATCGACTGGTATCTCTTCGGCAAGCGTGCGGCGGCGATGGCCAACGCACAGATCGGCGTGGCAGTGTCCAACGCCGACTACTGCGACCAAGTGCGGCAGCGGTTGGCGAACACGGCCAGCGCTTTTTACGACGTGCTCGAAGCCCGCGCCATGCTGAAACTCGCCGAGGAAGACCTGGAAAGCCTCAAACGCGTCGAGGGCGTTACTCTGGCGGGCGTCAAATTCGGCGGCTCGGGGACGATCGAGGCGGAGCGCATCCGGCTGTCCGTGCTCGATGCCCAGCGCGAGGTCCGCTCGCGCACCACGACGCTGACGACGAGCAAGGCCCAATTGCGGGCCGCGATCGGCCGGACCCGGCAGGCAGCACAAGTAGAGGCCGCGGGTAGTCTTAACGTCCCCAAACCGGCGGCGCCGCTCGCGTTGGCCGAGGCGATTGCCGTTGCCGAGCGGAACCGGCCGGACATCATCTCCTTACGGCGGCAAATCGCCAAGGCCCGTAGCAGCATCGAAGTCGAACGGACCAAGGCCCGTCCTACCGTGGCGCCTTCCTTGGGATACCAGTACCAATACCAGGAGTGCAACGGCGTGGCCGACGCCTCCTCGTACACCGCCCAGATCAATGTCTCGGTCCCGCTCTTCGATCGCAATCAGGGCAATATTGCCAAGGCCGAATCGGTGCTGGCCCAGTCGTGCTTCAACTTGCAGGCCCAACTCGTGCAGGCCGAGGCCGACATCGAACAGGCCGTGGGGGAATTCCAGGCCGCCCAGACCAATGCGATCTCGATTGGTCCGCAGCAGCTTGCCACCGCGCGGAGCGTTCGCGATCGGACCGTAACCGCCTTTGGCCATGGCGGCAAGACGCTGTTGGACGTGCTGGACGCCGAGCGGGCGTACCGCGATACCCATCGAAACTACATTTTGGGTCAATCCGCCTATTGGCACGCCCTGCACAAGCTCAACGCCGCGGTCGGACAACAGATGCTACAATAAAGTAGCAAGTTGTCAGGAAAGCCGTTTGCCCGGATTATTCGCAGTCTGATACTGACCCGAATCGCACGGGAGGAATGGCTAAATGGTTGCCTTCGCTTGCGCATCGGGTTAGTATAGTGCGGTCGGTGCCGTGATCGCCTGGCCGCGAATAATCCGTCTAACAGCCGAACTGTTCTCCAACCCGTCCATTAGGGTGGCTTTTAGTCACCACTATCGCTTCTAATGAACGAACACGAAAATACTCCCACGAGCGCAACCGCCAACGAAAAACCGGTTACCAAGCCCGCCGCGCGTCCGGCTTCGGCGGCGCGGCTCTTGTCGGCGGCGCAACTGCCCTTGGCGATCCTCATCACCGTCAGTGTCCTGGCATACCTTCTTTGGCCTAGCGGAAATGCATCAGAGCCGACGCCGATCGCTCCGGAAGTGGAGATCGTGAAGCTCGTGGGGCAACACTGTTTGCGGATCACCGCCGACACCCCGCTGGAAAAGAAGTTGAAGGTCACGCCGGTCGTCCAGCAACAGACGAAGGCTCCCAAGCTGAAGGTGACTGGTGCGGTCGTCGCTCGCGTGCCTCCCAAGACACAGAAGGAAGCGGCGGAAGCACTGGGTGTGCCTCCCGGTAAAGAGCAAGGGAAAAAGAAAGACCAGGAAAAGGAAAAAGCGTCGGCGGAAGCATCGGCTGCGCCCTTCCGGAAAAGAGAAAGACAAGGAAAAGGACAAAACGTCGGCGGAAGGACGCTGGGATTTCAACACGCCTGACCTGGCATCCGCTTACGCCGATTGGCTCAAGGCCCGGGCCGATGTTCCCTTCTACGAGAAACAGTTCGAAGACATCGAAAAACTAGCCACGGAAACCTTGAAGGCCAAGAAAGATGTCCGCGATCGCCTGGAAAACCTGGTCAAGGCCGGCACCGATCCGGAAAAAGACCTGGCGGCAGCCAAGGCCGATTACCAACAGTCCATGGTCCAGAGTCAGAAAGACAAACATGAAGCCCAGACCAACGTGAACAATGCCCGGCGGACTCTGGCGACCTTGGAACGGCAACTGTTTCAGGCCGGGATGGATCCGGACTTGCTCGCCAATCCGATCGAGAACACGGCGATTGTCGCTGCCGAAGTCCCTGAGGGCCGCATCGGACTGGTCAAGGTAGGACAGGCCTGCGCCATGAAGTTTTTCGCCTTTCCGGATGACCCCGTCGACGGCCAGGTTCGGAGTCTCGCTCCCACGATTTCCAAAGAGCGGCGCACGCTCCGCGTTTTCTTCCAACTCGACGATCCCAAAGTACCGCTGAAACCGGGCATGTTCGCCGAGATCGGCTTGGGCACCGATGTCCGCGATACCTTCAGGATCTCGGCCGACGGCGTGTTGCACGTTGCACAATCCGACTATGTGCTCGTGAAGACCAAGAGCGGTGACTGGAAGGTCACGAAGGTCGTAACGGGCGAACAATACGGCAGCCAGATCGAGGTCCTCGAAGGTCTGCAATTGGGCGATCGCGTGATCGGGGCCGGGGCTATTTTGTTGAAGCCCTATGTCGTCCAGGACGTGCAGGCGACGGCCGATGCCGCGGTCGCCAACGCCGCCACGACCGTTTCCGGTGGGAGCGCGGGTCGATGATTCTTACCCTGATCCGCTCTGTCCCGAAACGACAGGTTGAAAACCTATCCTACCGTGGGAGTGTCGGTCGATGATTCCCACGCTGATCCGGTCTGCCCCGAAACGACAGGTTGAAAACCTATCCTACCCGTGGAGCGCGGGCCGATGATTCCCACGCTGATTCGCCTGGCATTGAGTCAACGCTGGCTCGTGCTGATGTTGGCCGGCGCGCTCGTTGCGCTGGGCGTCTGGGCCTTCCAACGCCAGCAGATCGACGCCTATCCCGACATCTCCGGCCAGATGGTCCAAATCATCACCACCTACCCCGGCCGGGCGCCCGAGGAAGTGGAAAAGCAGGTGACGATCCCCCTGGAAATCGTCATGCGCAGCGTTCCCCGCGTGGAGAAAATCCGCTCGCGGACGATCTTCGGACTGTCGATCGTAGAGGTTATGTTCGAAGAGGGCGTGGAAAGCTACTGGGCTCGGCAGCGCGTCAAGGAGAAACTCGACGAGGCCACCCTGCCCGACGGCGTGAAACCCGACCTCGGCCCGCTGGCCACGGCCTACGGCGAAATTTACCGCTACGAGTTGGTCTCCGACGGCACCCACGACTTGATGGACCTGCGCACGCTTGCAGGACTGGGTGGTCACGCCGCGCATTCTCCGCTGCGCGGGAGTGGCCGACGTGGAGAACTTCGGCGGCTACCTGAAGCAATTTACGGTGACCTTCAATCCGGCCGAACTCGAGCGCTACAACCTCTCGCTGAGCGACGTCACCGACGCCATCCAGAGCAACAATTCCAGCGCCGGCGGCAGCGTCGTCACGCGGGGAAGCATGTCGTTCGTGATTCGCGGCAAGGGTTCCGTGCAGGACGCGGCGGAGATCGGCGCGATTTTCATCAAGTCGATCGACGGCTCGCCCGTTTACCTCCGCGACGTGGCTACGGTGGGGCTCGACTATCCGCCGCCGACGGGCATCTTCAGCAAGGACTGCCGCGACGAATCGATCGAGGGCATCGTGCTCATGCGCCGCGGCGAGAACCCCTCCGAGGTGCTCGGCCGCGTCAAGGAGGCCGTTGCGGAACTCAACGCCACGATCTTGCCCAAGGGCGTCCACATCAACACCTTTTACGATCGCACGTTCCTCGTGGAGAACACGCTGCACACGGTCGGGCACAGCGTGATGTTGGGCATTACCCTCGTGGTGCTGGTGCTGCTGCTCTTTCTGGGGCGGCCCTCCATGGCGGCGCTGGTGGCACTGACCATCCCCTTCGCCCTGATGGTGGCCTTGCTGCTGATGTACGTGACGGGGATCCCCATCGGGTTGCTCTCGGTGGGGGCCATCGACTTCGGCATCATCGTCGACGGGGCGGTGATCATGGCCGAGAACATCGCCCACCGCTTGGGCGGCGCCGCCCGGCAGCGGACCCGCCAGAACATCAACAAGACCGTGTTGGCCGCGGCCCTGGAAGTCGAACGTCCCGTATTCTTCTCCGTGCTGATGATCATCGGCGCCTATCTGCCGCTGCTCTCGCTGACGAGCATCGAGGGCCTGCTTTTCCGGCCGATGGCGCTGACCCTGGTCTTCGCCCTGGTGGGCGCGTTGTTCTTCGCGCTGTTCGTGGTGCCGGTGTTGGCCACAATCCTCTTTCGCCACGGTTACCAGGAATGGGAAAACCCGCTGTTGCGCTGGTTCCGCCCAGTCTATGCGGCCAGCCTTCGCACCATGCTGCACGTTCGTTGGCTGGTGGCCGTGGCCGTCGTGGGCCTGTTGGCGATCGTGTTCGTGCGGGTCTTGCCGCGGCTGGGCACCGAGTTTCTCCCCTATATGGATGAAGGCGTGATCTGGATCCGCGCCAATTTTCCCGAGGGCACTTCCATTGAACAGACTGCCCGCTTCGGCAAGAGCATCCGGCAGATCATCCTGGAGTTTCCCGAAATACAGTGTGCCACCGTACAGTCGGGCCGCAACGACAGCGGCACCGACCCCTTCCCGCCCAGCCGCATGGAGTTGATGGTCGCGCCGAAACCGCGCGAGACCTGGAAGCAGTTCCACGACAAGCACGAACTAGTCGCCGCCCTGGGCAAGCGGCTCCGCGACGAGTTCCCTACCACGCGATTCAACTTCACCCAGCCGATCATCGACAGCGTCACGGAAGACACCAACGGCACTTCGGCCAATCTGGCCGTGGAGTTCTCCGGCCCCGACAACGACGTCCTCCTGGGGCTGGCCCGCAAGACCGTCGAACTGCTCCGCAAGGTTCCCGGCGCGCTGGACGTGAGCATCGAGCAGGAAGGGCCGCAACCGCAATTGGTGATTGATCCCGACCGGGCATTGTGTGCCCGGCACAATGTCCGCATCGAAGACGTGAAACGCCTGATCAATACGGCGCTGGGCGGGGAACCGGTCGGCGCCTTGTACGAGGGCGACCGGCGGTTCGACATCGTCGCCAAGCTGGATCGCAGCGTCGTGACTTCGGCCCTGGCCATCGGCCGCTTGCCGGTCCACACCGCCGACGGCACGCCCGTGCCGCTCGGGCAGGTCGCCCGGATTCGTATCGTCGACGGGCAGACGATCATCGCCCGCGAAAACGGCAGCCGGCGGATGACGGTGCGTTGCGACATCAGCGGCCGCGACCAGGGCGGTTTCGTGGCCGACGCGCAGCAACGATTTACCGCCACGATAGGCGAGACCGACGCCGCCGGTCACCTTTTGGATAATCCGGGCTACCGCGTGGAGTGGCTGGGGATGTTCGAAAACCTGGCGCGGGCCCGAACACACTTCATGGTTCTTATTCCGTTGACGATCGGCCTGATCTTCGTGATGCTATGGGTGACCTTCGGTTCGCAGCGTGCGGCCGTCGTCGTGTTGTTGGCGGTGCCGTTCGCCTGCATCGGCGGCGTGTTGGCCCTGTATGTCCGCGGCATGCACCTGAACATGTCGAGCGTCGTGGGCTTCACCGCGCTGTTCGGCGTGGCGATCATGGACGGCGTGCTGATGGTCCGTTGGATTTCGACCCTCCGCGGGCAAGGCCTGGGCCTGGAAGAAGCGATCGTGGCGGGAGCTGAGGAGCGCTTGCGGCCGATTCTGATGACGTCGATCGTGGCCATCTTCGGCCTCTTGCCGGCGTCGCTGGCCACTGGCCTGGGCTCTGACGTGCAGCGGCCGCTGGCCACGGTGATCGTTTGGGGGCTGTTCAGCTCGACGACCCTCACGCTCTTCGTCGTGCCCGTCTTCTACCGCATCCTGGTGCCCACGCTGCCCAAGACCGAGGCCGCGGCGGCCACTTCGGAGGCCGAGGCGCGATCGCTGGTCGAGCCTTTGCCCGACGTGACCACGACCGACATCGTCAGCCTGCTGGAATATCTCCACGGCCGCGGCGGCCAGCAAGACGTGTTCCATATCTGCGATGAAACCAACCGCGATTTCGCCCGCGTGATTGCCGTGGTGAAGGCCGCCGAAATGCTCGACTTCATCGAGACGCCGGGGCAACTGGTGGTGCTGGAGCTCAAGGGCAAGAGCTTTGTCGAGGCCCCGCCGGAGGAGCGGAAAGCGCTGTGGCGCGAACAATTGCTCACGCTGCGGTTGTTCCGCGACGCCTACGAATTGATCCAGGCTAACCCCGAGCACGTGATCGACCGCGATTTCATCCTGGAGACGATCGTCACGCGGATGCCGTACGAGAATTACGAGCGGATTTTCAATACGTTCATTCGCTGGGCGCGGTTTGGCGATCTGTTCGCTTACGACGAAACGGTGCAGCGAATCACGCTCGGCCCGCAGGGGCAAAAAGTATAGATTGACGGATTATCGGGCCGCGTTCCAGTTGCACGCGGCGGGTCCCCGGACCAATGTCCTGGTATGCGCGGGCGCGGCGTTGCTTATTTTGCCTTGCAGGACTCCTCGGCACGGGTACGATCCTCTTTCGTGAGGTTTGCGATTCGTGAGAACCATTGCCATTGGCGACATCCACGGCTGCGCGGCGGCGCTCGATGCCCTGATCGAGGCGGTCGGCCCGCGGCCGGAGGACACGATCATCACCTTGGGCGACTACGTCGATCAAGGACCGGACGTCCGCGGCGTGCTCGACCGGCTGCTGGCCCTCCACAAACGGTGTCGTTTGATTCCGCTCCTGGGAAATCACGAACAGATGTTGCTCTGGGTCTGCGACGGGCGACGAGAACTGATGAGCGACTGGCGACTCGCCGGCGGCGAAATCACGTTGGCCTCCTACGGTCGTCAGATCCCCGCAGTGATACCCGCCGCACACCTGCAGTTCCTCCGTAATTGCCGCTTGGTCCACCAGACCGAACACCACTTTTTCGTCCACGGCAATTATGAGGCCGATAAGCCGCTTGACGACCAGGACCCCTATGTCGTGTTGTGGGACTCGCTCAAACTCCGCGTGCCGCGCCGGCACTTCTCCGGAAAGACGGCGATCATCGGCCATTCCAGGCAAAAAAGCGGCAAGGTCCTTGACCTCGGTTACCTCAAGTGCATCGACACCGACTGTGACGGCGACGGCTGGCTGACCGCGTTGGACGTTGAATGCGGGCGGATCTGGCAGGCGGACAAGAGGGGGAAGCTGCGTGGCAAGTGAACTGCGAACGAGGGCCGGCTGTCGAAAGCCGGCATCATAATTGCTACAGGCATCATAAACACTACCGACCTGGAAACAATTGCCCGCTATCGAAAGCAAGGCCGATAATCGCTACAGGCATCACATCGAGAGTTTTCGGTTAGAACGGAAACTTCACTTCATCACGAAGTTCGCAAGACCGATCATAAACGTTCCAAGCATGAGAAATTACACGTTCGGCCGCATTGGTGCCACATTGTTTGCGGCGACAGAAGCCAATTCCGTGCCCACTGACTTTCCCACCTTGACGATTGACCGATTGCCACGGAAGGAGCTGGACCGGCATGGTTTCTAACGAGTTCATGACCGTAGTTCTTCCGTCGGATGGCCAAGACGGGAATGCTCCGCCGCCACGCATGGGCGGGAATCGTGCTGCCGGTACGGCTCGGCTTCGAATCAGCGCTGTACTGGCAATCACTGCCGCGGCGTTTCAATCCGCGGCGCGTAGGCCAACCCCCTGATCCGTTCTTCGTTCAGGGAGCGTTTCCGCCCGTGGTGCAGTATCCGTCTCCCGCATACGGCGCGAGTGCTCCGATGTTTGCTCAATATGCGCCAGGCCAGGGAGCCGATGCCGCGCAACCATCCGAGGGAACCCCGCCGCCAAAGCCCGAGGAGAAGAAGGAGGCCGAGAAATCCGACAAGGATGAGAAGAAAGGCGGCAAGGACGCGAAGCAGGAAGACAAGGACGAAAAGAAGGACGACAAGGACGAAAAGAAAGACGAGAAAGAGGTCAAGGTTCAAAACTTCAACTTCCATGCTCAAACCACTTTTGTTGCGCAAGGCGACCCCGGTTTTCCGGCCCAGTACTCCGGCCCCAATAGCCTGAACAGCGCGGGCGAGCGCCAGAGCACGGTTACGGCGGACTTATATGCCGGCTTGCGCTTATGGCGCGGCGCCGAAGTGCATGCGGATTTCTTGGCGTGGGAGGGCTACGGCTTAAGCCAGACGTTTGGCATCGAGGATTTTACCAACGGCGACGCCTACAAGGCCGGCACTACGTTTCCCGACTTCATGGCCGCGCACTTGTTTGTCCGTCAGTCCTTCGGCTTGGGCGGGGAACAGGAGGACGTGCCCGACGGCCCATTCACGCTGGCGGGCAAACAGGACATTTCGCGGCTGACCTTCACCGTAGGCCGACTCAGCCCCACGGACATGTTCGAGGACAACACCTACGCGCACGACCCGCACACGCAGTTCATGAACTGGGCCACGAACACCAACGTCACGTGGGATTACGCGTCGGATCAAGTCGGATTCACGACGGGAATTGCAGTGGAATTGAATCAGGCGGAATGGGCCTTGCGCTACGGATTTTTCCAGATGCCGGGCGTACAGAACGGTTTCACCGCCGACGACCGGATTTTTTGTTGGCCAGGCCAGGGAAGCGATGGCTCGTTCTTCCAATCTTGGGGAATGGCGATGGAAGTCGAACGCCGGTGGAGCATCGACGGTCATAAGGGGGCGATTCGCTTTCTGGCCTGGCTCAACGAGGCGGACATGGCCAGCTACCAAGTGGCGACGGCAATTCTGCGGAAACACCCTCCGGGTTCGGGCGGCCCTCCGGGATCAGGAGCGGACGTCCCGCCCGCCTCGCTCGCCATTCGCAACAAGCACGGCCTTGGGCTGAACTGGGAACAGGAGATCGCGAAGAACGTCGGCCTGTTTTCCCGCGTGGGCTGGAATGACGGTCATGAAGAAGCGTGGACGTACACCGATGTGAATTGGACGGCCTCACTGGGCGTGAGCGTCAAAGGCCCGCTGCGGAATTTGCCGAAGCGGAAGGACGACACCTGGGGCCTTGTCGGCATCGTGAGCGGCGCATCGCACGACCAGCAGGAATTCCTGGAGGCAGGCGGCTTGGGCATACTCAACGGGGACGGCGCGCTGAGCTACAGCCCGGAGAAAGTCCTGGAGACCTATTACAGTTTTCAGCTTGATAAGTCCTTTCAGCTCATGCTGGATTACGAGTACGTTGATGATCCCGCGTTCAACAGCGCACGGGGCCCCGTGTCGGTTTTCGGGGCGCGAGTCCATTGGGAGTATTAGGATTTGTTCTTGGAATGGTGGGCCGGCATCGCCGACCCGCTGCGCAGGTACCCCGGATCTGGTCCACCCCACGGCCGAGTTTTGATGTGACTCAAGTTTCCGGCAGCCCTGCGATTCCCTCCAGCGAACTGAGCATCGTCATTCCCTGCTGGAACGAAGAAGAGACGATCGGCGCGGTGCTCGACCAGCTTGCGCGGCGATTCCCGGAAGCGGAACTGTTGGTGGTCGACGACGGCAGCACCGACGGTACCGCGCTGCGGGCGGGCGATCGGACAAGCGTGCGGCTGCTGCGGCATTCGCGGAATCGTGGCTACGGGGCCTCGATCCGCACGGCCTGCCAGGCGGCCTCGCGACCTTATGTCGTCTGGTTCGACGCCGACGGCCAGCACGGGGCCGACATGGTGGCCGCCTTACTTGCCAGGCTGCCGCAGTGCGATTGCGTGATCGGAGCACGTACCGGCAAGAGCCCGGCCCCTTGGTTTCGCCGCTGCGGTGTGGCCATGCTCTGCTGGCTCGCCCGGTTGCTCACGCTGCGCTACATCCCCGACCTGAACTGCGGCCTGCGAGCCTTTCGGCTGGATCTGCTGCGGCGCTACTTGCACCTGCTGCCCGAGGGATTCTCCGCCTCGGCGACGACGACCATCGTCATGCTCCAGCGCGGCTACCGGGTCGCCTGGACGCCGATTCCCACGCTGGCCCGCTCGGGCAGCAGCCGCTTGCGCTTGCTCCGCGACGGGACAAGCACGCTGCTGCTGGTGGTGCGGTTGGCAGTCCTCTTGAGCCCCTGGAGAATCTTCCTGCCGCTGGCCGCGGGGCTATCGCTTCTGGGCCTGCTTGCCGGAATCGACGCGTGGATGCTGGCCGGCCGCTTTTCCTTCGCGGGGGCCGCGCTCCTGCTCTGCGGCGGACTGGCCTTGCTGTCGGGCATCGTGGCCCACGGTCGCAGCCGGCGGTGGCTTCAGCGGCATGATCCGTAGCGCCGCAATCTTCACGCCCAACTGCCGCGCGTCCGAACCCAACCCTGCCTGACGCGGAGAAACAGGATTGCGAATCGCCAGTGCCAGCGTCGTGGGTCCCTGCAACTTCTCGCCGGGTACGAGCCAGTGGAGCATCGCCGGCGCCAGGAGTTCGACGGGCCCCAAGGGGTTGCCGTTCAACGTCGGCTCAAGATTCTGCAGTCGCTTGCCCGCTCCGGCCACGTCGGCGACGTACAATTGGATGGCGTAGGTCTGGCCGGCCTCGACGCCCATGGGACGGAAGATCAGCTCGGCCCGCTCGCCGCTGGACCAGGTTCCGTTTTCCTCCGGCGGATACCACCCGGTGGCCAAGAACCGTTCGGAGTCGCCTTGTTTGCTCAACGGTGTCTGGCGACCGACGGGCAGCGGCGGGGGTTGGAAGAGTTCTTGGCCGCGATGATTGATGTAACAAAAGTCGGTGCCAGGATGCCGGGCAAACTGTTCTTCGGCGATGGAGTAGACGGCCTTGGGATCGAGACATCCCCGGCCGACGACCACCGCTGGCGCCTCGGCCGACTGGCGCTGAAAAGCCTCTCGCCAGACGAGGATCTTATTGCCGGAGGCGTCGCTGACGGCCCAATCGCTCCAGCGAAAATCATCGTCGCCACACAGTTCGCGGCGGCCGCCGCGGCTGGTGTAGAAGATTCTCGGCAACGGGTCATAACATCGGCTGAGGTTCGCATACAGCCAGTTGGAAACGGGCGTCGGCCGCCGCATGCCCTCGTCGAGCCAGGGTCGATACAGCCATGCCGAAAAGCCGAGCAGTGCCAGGCCCGCAATCGCCACTGCGGAGCGGCCTCTTCGTAGTACGGATTTCAATGCGTTCGAACGGAATAGATTCCGTTCTACGGAAACGAGCACCTGCCAGAGGATCGGAAAGAAGAGGAAGACGAGCCAGATGGAATAGCGTGAAACATCGACCGTGCCGCCGCCGCCAAAGCCTCTGGAAAGCCGCGTGTAGGTCCAGGTCAACATGAGCGACGAGAGCACGAAGAATACGGCGTAGTCGATCCGCCGCCGGGAGCGACGACGCGCAAACATCGCGATCCCGGCAACCAGCAACGGCAGGCCCAGCGGCCAGGCGGCCAATAGGCCGATATCGGGATCGATCCAGAACGAAGCGATATGCCGCAGGGGCAGGAAATGGCTGCGCATCAGCAGTTCCGGGCCGGTCATCATCGGGCTGGCCAACCGCGCGCGCAGCAAATAATAAACGGGATGCAGGGCCAGCACCGCGGCAACCACGGCGAGCAATTTCCAATGGGCGAGCGATGTTCTCCATCCCTCGCGCACCAGACCCATCCCCAATACCAACAGCGCGACAAGTCCGAAGGCCGGATTCTGCGTGGCCACCAGGGCGAAGCAGAGGGCCGAAGGGGCGTGCTCGCCAGCCACCAGATACGCTGCGCCCAGCGAGCCCAGCACGACGGTGAACAACTCGGTATGGGCCTTGTTGGCATACCAGAGCACCGGCGAAGCAACGACGAGGATTACGAGGCTGCAGGCCGCTGCCGGCCCCAGTCGCCGATGAACGAGCACGACCGCCACGTAAAGCAGCACGACGTGCAGGCAATTGAAACTCAGGCCCACGTCGGCGCCCGCCAGCTTCAGCGGCCAGTAAAAAACGGCGGCCATCATCGAGTACAGCCAGAAGTGGCCTTGGTCGGAGGTGCCGTCATTACGGATCGGCCGACCGGGCGCGTAATATTGTTGGCCCGTCCACTCCGGCCGCGGCTTGACATAATCGACGAACTTCTGGCCTACGCGATCCGTGGAATAGGGCGTGCCGTTTTCCGCCCAGGCGAAGAACATCACGTAGAAGCCCGTGCCGTCGCCCACGCGTTGTCCGACGCCGAACCACGCCAGGCTGATCGTGCCGAATAGCCCGAGCACGATGGCGGCGTAGATCGCGTGCCAGCGGCGGTTGGTGATGCGGGCGGAGTCTGGTGGAACAGCGGAAGTCATGGCGGGTTATCGTGCAATTGTAGCAGATGTTGCGACGGATTACAGTCGTAAGTCACGCAATCCGCGCACCGAATCGACGCCGCTGTGATTGACGCTCGACCGAGAGGCGATGTACGATGAAGCCATGCTCAGTCTCGCCGTATTCACCGCCGCCGTGATGCTTTGTGCCGCTCCGCCACCGCCCGCCGCCGGGCCGCCGGTGGCCGTGCGGCAGGAGACCGAAGCCCAGCGGGCCGCCCGGCACGCGGCCGTGGCCAAGGCGAGGCAGGGCACGATCCTGCTGGTCCATCGCGGGGCGGCGACTTTCGCGACGGAGAATTCCGTCGACGCCATCGAGGCGGCCATGCAGATCGGCTGCCAGGCCGTGAAACTCGATTTCCGCCGCACGCTCGACGGCGTAGTCGTGCTCTATCACGACGATCGCCTCGAAAATCGGCTCGACATGTTCGGCACGGTCGAGACGAGTTACTACGACGAGTTGTTGCTCGCCTCGCTGCGCGACGATAACACAGACTTCGAGTTGTTTGCCGGTGTCGTCCCTACGCTCGACGAGGTCCTGGAGGAATTGCGGCGGCACGACGGCCTGGTGTACGTCGACGTCAAGACGCCCGGCCTTTCCCAGACGATCCTGGAGGCATTTCGCAAGGCCGACATGCTCGATCACGTCGTTGGTTACGGGGTTGCGAACTCGGAAGCCTTTCAGCAGGCCGGCATCCCCCAGATCGCCTTCAAGGGAGCATTGCTAGGGACGCACAAAGACCTCGATCCGAAATGCGTCAAGCATGTACTCGCAAAGCCCGGGCAGGATCGTATTTCTCGATGATCCGCGGGCCGCGTTGAGCCTTCTCGGCAAGAACGCCAAGCTCTATGTACCGTGTGAAGTCAACTCGACGCATGAGTTTTCGAGCACGCTTCCCGAACTGGACGAATACGAACAGGTCTTGCTTGGCCGCTCGAACAAGTTCCCGCTCCGGTCGGCAGCGGCCAGAATCGTGCGGGGTGATAATGCCCTGACGTTGCTGAGGCAGGCGCCGCGACTGCTGCGGTCGCCGCAGGCGGAAACGCGGCGCGTGATCGCGCGGAACCTCGGTCTGTTCGCCGCGAAGGACTGGCACGTCAAACGCCTTGGCGCACTCCAACAGCCGTTGCTCGACCTGCTCGACGATTCCGATCCAACGGTTCGGGCCGAGGCGGCTGTCGCCTGCGCCGCGCCGGGTTGGAAGAAGCCGGCCCGCGGATCGTGCGGCTGCTCGAGCGGAGTCTGCTCGCGAAACCAAGCAGCGCCGCCGAGCGCGGGGCGGTCCTCGACGCTCGCGGGCAGTACGCGTTCGCCTTGGGACTCCTCGGCCGGCAAATGAGAAAGAACTTCCAGGGTCAACTCGGCAAGGAAGTAAACGACGTCCTGTTGCAGACCTTCCGCCAGCGGGAAAAAGGCAAGAACGGCATGTGGTTGGGCGTCGACGGGGCGATGTCGGCCTGGGCCCTTGGGCAGCTAAAGGTCAACGAGGCCGTGCCTCTGTTTCGCGAGGCGCTGCTGTGGCAGCCACCGCCGGGCGTCGAAGCGGCCGATGACGACGAGCCGCCCCAGGCGTTCGTCTACTGGGACCTTCAGACCCCGCGATTCCTGCCCCGGGCGCTGGTGGAGATCGGCACGCCGGAAACGCTCTACGTTCGGATGGCAGGGAAAGCGGGGGCTTGGCGGGCGGGGGAGATTGGCACGCCGGAAGGGCTCGCGGTGCTTCGCGAAATTCTGAAATTGCCTCCAAGTCAGGCAAACCGCGGCTCGCCGGAACTGCTCCTCCGCACGGCCGCCGCGATGGTCGACATTCGCGAGTATGAGCGACCCGCAATCGTTACGGAACTGCTGGCGCACGATGCGTCCGAGGTCCGCGGCGAGGCCATCTTGCGATGCCTTCGCGAGCCCGGCCGCGACTATCGCCGGCTGCTGGAAGCCCACGCCGCCTGGGCCGTGCCGTGGTGGGCTGTGGAGTATGGATGGTGGGAACAATGACTCGCGTTTCACTCCTTCACCGGGCCGTCGCCGCGGTATTCGTGGTCTTCCTGCACTACGTGCCGCAGATCACGCTTTACATGGACGACGGTGAACGCTACTTCGGCCGCTGGGGATTGGGCAACGTGGCGCGGATGCTATCGGCGTTGTTCTGCTGGCCGGCGCGGCCCTGGGCATCGATTGGTCGATTCGCCGCTGGGCGCCGGCCTGGGCGACGCGACTCTTCCATCACCTCTTTCTCGTCGCCCTGCTGAGCGGCGCGTTGGCCGCATTTCCCGCGTACACGACGGAGCATCCGGCGATCGTCACCGCCGCCTGGTGCATCGGCCTGACGGTGATCGCCGGTTCGCTGTTCTGGCGGAAGTCGCGGTTGGTCCATTACGCCGGCATGTTCTGCCTGATCTTGTCGCCACTGATACCGATCCTCTTCGTCGAGATGCTGCTCTGGCCGCGATGGAACGAGCCACTCGATCCGTTGCCAGTGTCGGTGCAGGATGACGATTCGGGACCCTCGGTCTTCATCTTCGTGTTCGATGAATGGTCCTGGCCGAGAAGCAATCGCGACGGGCAGTTCACGGACGAGTTTCCCAATCTGCAAGCCTTGAGCAAGGAGGCGACGGTCTATCGCAACGCCCTGTCGCCCTTCCGCGAGACTGTGCAGTCGCTGCCGCGCTTCGTCTTTCAGACCGACCGAGAACTGACGATTCACGATGGCCGGACGTGGTTCGAAGCCGACGACAGGGAAACGCCGACGCCAGATTGTGCCAGCCTGTTTCCAGCGGCTCGTAATGCACGCTATCGAACGTATCTGCTGGGCTTCCATCATGCCTATCGGCACATGTTGGGCAGCCAGATCGATGTCTGCCGCTCCTACTTTGCCGGCGACGAGGCGGGCCCTGCGGAGCAAGCTGGCCGATGAATTGCTGGAAAACACTCGCAGTTGGACCGATCCGCTCAGCCGGAGTTATCTCGCACCGCTGGCCGATCGGCTCGACGTAAAGAACTGGCGAGCGATGGTCCATCGTTATCGGGACGACATGTTCCGCGTCCTGGCAGAATGTCCGCGTCGGAGCCTGGTCGTCTGTCACGTGCCCGTGCCGCATGCCCCGTTCGTCTTCAATCCCGACGGCAGCGACCACCCGGCCGACGAGACAATAGACGCGGATAACTCGGAAGGCTACCGGCGGCACTTGGGCTATGCCGACACGCTCGTGGGGCAGGTCGTTGATATGCTCCGGCGCACGGGAAAGTACGACAATTCGCTGGTGATCATTACTTCCGATCATAGCTGGCGGGATGAGCCCGATGCGGCGTTCAAGCAAGGCCCGGACTGGGTGCGACGCGTGCCGCTGGTCATCAAACTGCCGGGGCAGAAGGTGCCGCAGGTCGTTGACGAAGTCGTTCATACGAACCGGCTCATGCCGCCATATCGTGCGCCGCTGTTGGAATCGGTCTGGAAAGCAAGGTAGCGGGCACGACTGCCACTTTGCGTGCATTCCCGCCTGCCTAGATTGGGTTATAGACAGTTCGGCAAAACAGGCTAAGATGATATTAGCTGTTTCCTCCTCCTTAAGGCCGACATCCGCCAACACACGGGCCTTAAGGCGAAACATGCTTCGGGCCGCGCCCGAGAGGGCGCGGCCCAACTACTTGATGCCCAACACCAATCTGCGCGTTTCCAGCCCTGCTGCCGAAAATGGTAGAGCGCCGTTTCCTTGGGCATCGCGATGACAGACCGCCACGACCTTTTGCAAGAAAAACATCGTCTTCGGGCTGCGGCCCATCTCCGGCGACTCCACCAGCCAGACGGGGACCGACTTAGCGGCGCCATCTTCGAGCGGCTCGTTGATCTGCCGCAATATGTTTCGGCCAAGACCGTCTTGTGCTATGTCAGCTTTCGGAGCGAGGTGTCCACCTGGTCGTTTCTTGCGCGGATGTGGTCGGACGGCAAGCGGGTTGTCGTGCCGTATTGCCAGGCTCAACATCTTGAACTTTTTTGTTTGAGTAGTTTTTGCGATCTGTCCCCCGGCATGTTGGGCATCCTGGAGCCCAAGCCCGAGTTGCGCGAGCAGAACCAGCGGCGCGTCAAAGTGCAGGAACTCGATCTGCTGGTCATCCCGGGCCTGGCGTTCGACCGTCATGGCGGCCGGTTGGGCTACGGCAAGGGCTATTTCGATCGTCTGCTGCCGGGGACGCGGGCGGATGCCCTGTTGGCCGCGGTGGCCTTCGAGTGTCAGGTGTTCGATGCCGTGCCGATGCAACCGTACGACGTGCGGGTCGACGCGGTAGTCACGCAGACTGATATCTACCACCGCACGCTGCCGCGCTGCGAGAGCCATTTGGCGTAAGTGGTAGTGGTAGGGTGGGCCGAGTGAAACGAGTCCCACCATTGGAAACGCGGGAAGCTGGTGGGATTCGTCTTACTCGGCCCACCCTACAGCTCGATTCACGGCGCTGGCGGCAGGACAGGGATCTTCCGATGCGCCGATAGAGCATGAGTCGCTGTTGCAGCACGGCTTCGTTTTTCGGATCGCGGCCCAGTGGAGTCTCCAGGGCTTTGCCGATCGCCACCTCGGCTTGCGCGAAATCGCCCGCTTCGGCATAGGACGCCGCCAGCACTTCCAGGGCAAGCGTGCTTTGCGGTTGCAGAGCCACTTGCCGCTGGCGGTGTTCCAGGGATTCCTGGAGTTTGCCCTGTCGCCGCAAGACATTGGCCAGGCCCTCGTGTACCAGCGGATCGTCCGGCTTGAATTTCAACGCGGTCTGGAAATGCGCCAGCGCTCCGTCGAGATCGTTCCTGTCCAGCAGAATACTGCCCATCGTGCGATAGCCCTCGGGCAGTTCGGGGTTGATCTCCAAGGCCGCACGGCATTCGGCCAGGGCCTCGTCGTACCGCCGGTTCAGACGCAAGACCTCGGCCAGGTTGTTGTGGGCCAGCACGTGTTTCGGGTTCTTCTCGATCGTGACTTGAAATTCGCGAATCGAAGCCTCCACGTCGCCGACGCCGTGTAGCGCCACGGCCCTGATGAAGTGGGCCTGAGCGTCATCCGGTTCTACCTCCAGGGCAGCGTTGCAGACGTTCAAGGCTTCGCGCGACTTGCCTTTCTTCTGCAGGTTGACCGCGTAGTTGATTCGCGGCGTCAAGTACTTGGGGTTGATTTCGACCGCCTTGGCATAATGTTCCATGGATTCGTCAACGTGGCCGGCGTCGGCCAGGGCGACGCCGTACATGTTCTGGGCAAAATCGTTCGTTTCCGGCTGGCAGGCAACGCAGTGTCCCCATAAGGTGAGGCTGTTCTGCCAGTACGAACGTCTGTATCCAGGCGACGGCGGCCAGCACCGCGATCACGGGCACGGACACGGCAGCGTACAAGGCCGTCCGCCCGCGCCACGCCCGTGCCACGTCGCGCAGCCCCCAGGCGATCATGATGTACAGGCCGATCTGCGTCAGGTAGGTATAGCGGTCGGCGCGGGCCTGGGCGCCCACCTGCACGAAGCACCCGATCACCGGTACGAGCATGCCCAGATACCAGAACCAGCCGACGGCCAGGTAGCGCCGCCGCCATCCCAGCCAAAAGACGGCCTGGGTGATCAGCACGAGAACCGCCAGCGGGACGAGCGTGTCTTGCAACCGCAGGTTCGGTCCCGGATGCGGATAGTGTACGACCATGGTCGTCGGATGGAACATCTGACCGAGGTAGGCGGCATAGGAAAGGATGGCATTGCCTGCGCGGAATGGAAGGTCCAGCGACTTCGGGGCCCCGACGAGGCTTTGCGCCCACATGGTCTTGTAGGACGAAAAGGCCGAGAGGGCCAACAAAGGGATCTTTTCCAGAAGCACGCGCGGCAATCCGGAAAACCGGCCGGCCGCCGCATCACCGACCTGCGGTGGGGCGATGCGGCGCAACGGCCAGTAGTCCAACAAGAGCAACACGCACGGCAGCGTCACCAACATCGACTTTGCCGCGAGTCCCAGGGCGAAACTGAGGACGACCAAGGCATAGCGCCACCAGGAGAACGTACGGACGGCATAGGCCTGGTAGGCTGCCAGCGTCAGGAAAAAAAACAGTCCGCTGAGCATGTCCTTACGGCTGGCGACCCACGCCACCGATTCGACCCTGAGGGGATGGATGGCAAACAAGGCTGCCACTACCGCACTGGGCCAGGTGACGCCCGTCATCGCTTGCAACATAAGGAACAAGAGCACGGCATTGGCCGCGTGCAGCAGCAGGTTGTCCAGGTGGTGCCCGCCCGGCCAACTGTCGACGTAGCGGTTCCGTTCGGCGTCCCAAGTGCCGAAAGCCTGCCAATCGATCATGTGCGACATCCAGGTCAGCGGGTGCCAGTTGGCCGAATGGGCCGCGGTAAGGGCCCACCGGGCGCTGGCGGAAGTCAGGCCGTGCTGGATATCGAGGTTCTCGTAAACGTATTCGTTGTCGTCGCAATTGACGAAACCGTGCCGCGCCGTCTGCACGAAAACCATTGCCGACCCCAGCACGAGCAGGCAGCAGATGGCGATCACCACGCCGCGGGTTGCTCGATGGCCGCCGGAATCCAAGGGCAGCGGCCGGGCGACGTTGGTCGGCGATATCCGAGGCGAGGCATAGGGATTCTCTCTTCGGGCTTGGGGTCCCTTCAAGGAGCGGCGGCGACGTTCATATTTGTTGGCCATAATCCTATTCTGGTCGCGAGGCCAAAATGCTGCAAGAGCGGGTGGCATGGGTGGCATGCCCACCGAAATATGCTTTCCAGCCGATCATGGTGGGCCGGCATTGCCGACCCGCACGCGGGTGCCCCGGATCTGGTCCCACCCTACGTCTTTCAGCGGCATGTCATCCAAGGGCCCCTTCCGGCAGAAGGGACCTACGATACCGCGCCAACTCTTCCGCCTGTCGGCGCCGTCCCAACCAAGCGCTACGGCCATCCAGCCGGCAACGTCGTCGGCGATCTTCGCGGCATCGGTATGATAATAATGCCAGCTCGTGCGACGGATCATCACGTCGTCGAGGTGTATGGCCCATTCGCGGCGGCAATAGTTCTCGACCAGGTCGGCACGAACCGGCGGGGGAAGTATTCCGCCGGGCGTCCCAACTTCGCTTGGCATCAGCAACGGCTCTGCCGCCGTGCGGCAAGGTCCAGCCTTGCGACCCTGGTAGCTTACGATTCGATCGACCACCTGCTGGGCAATCCGGCGATAAGTGGTCAACTTGCCTCCGGCCACGTCGAACCAGCCGGGCTCCGGCATGCGGATCTGATGGGCCCGCGAAATGTCCGATGGTCCCCCCTGCCCCGTATCGATCAGCGGCCGCACGCCGGCCCAGGTGCGGATCACGTCGGCGGGGGTCAACGCGGCGGCGGGAAAGTTCACGTTGACAATCTCCAGGATATAGGCCACGTCGGCCTCGTCGGCGCTGACTGCCTCGGGCGGGCCTGCGTAGTCGGTATCGGTCGTGCCCAGGATCATCCGCTGGCCCCAGGGAATGCCGAAGAGGATTCGCGGTCCGGCCGTCATCACCACGGCACAGGGCAACGGCAGGCGCTGGCGCTCGACCACCAGGTGTACGCCCTTGGTCAGCCGCAGCCGCAGGCTGCTGTGCGGAATGGCGGCCGCCCAAGGGCCTGCCGCATTGACGACGCACCGCGCCGTGAGGAGCTGCTCCGCGCCGCCGGACCCGGAGGGCGCCCTGTCGCGGACGCGGCATTGCCAGCTCGGGCCCTCGGCGGTGGCGTCCAGAAACTCCGCATAGTTCAGCACGATCGCACCCCGCCGGGCGGCCGAGCCGAGCGTGTCGAGCACCAACCGGGCATCGTTGGTCAAGCCGTCGAAGTAGCGCACGGCGCCCGATCAGGTTCGTTTCCCGAATGCCCGGCAACAGTTTGCGGACCGCCGCCGGGCCTAACGATTGTGATCGACCCAGGTTTCGCCGACCGCAGAGGAGATCGTAAATCTTCACGCCGACGGCCAGCTTCCAGCGGGGCCACGGCGTGCCGCGGTAGGCGGGAAAGAGAAACGGCAGTGGTTCGGCCAGGTGCGGGGCGATTGCGTGCAGGATGATCTTCTCGCGGCTGGCTTCGTAGACCAGCCCCAAGCGACCCTGGGCCAGGTAGCGCAGCCCGCCGTGCAGCAGGCGGCTCGATCGGCTGCTGGTGCCGAAGGCCAGATCGTGCTTTTCCACCAGGCCGGTCCGCAGCCCGCGCATGGCCGCATCGCGGGCCACGCCGGCGCCGACGATGCCGCCGCCGATCACCAGCACGTCGAGGGGCTCGGCGCGAAGGTTCGAAAAAGCTCGGACACGGTCGGCATCGGGAGTAGATTCGTTCATAGTGGAAATCCGAAATCCGAAATCCGAAAACACGAATTGTTCAGGCCACGGATGAAACACGGATTGAACACGGATTCCAGATTTTGAAAATCCGTGTTCAATCCGTGTTTCATCCGTGGCCACTGTTCGGATTTGTCATTTTGGATTTGTTTCGGATTTCGCGCTTCGCGTTTCGGATTTACTCCGTCCAGCGCAGCGACCTTTCCACGGCCTTGCGCCAGCGAGCGTACTTCGCATCGCGCTCGGCGGCGGTCATCCTCGGCAGATACTCGCACTCGATGGCCCAATTCCTCGTCAGTTCGTCCAAGTCCTGCCAATAGCCGACGGCCAGCCCGGCGAGGTAAGCCGCCCCGAGGGCCGTCGTTTCGGCCACGACGGGCCGGCAGACGGGCACGCCCAAGACGTCGGCCTGGAACTGCATCAACAGATGGTTGACCGACGCCCCGCCGTCGACCTTCAACGCGGCCAAGGCAATGCCGGCGTCCTTCTGCATCGCCTCCAAGACGTCGCGGGTTTGATAGGCCATCGACTCCAACGCCGCTCGGGCAAGGTGCGCCGCCGTCGTGCCGCGGGTGATGCCGTGGATCGTGCCGCGGGCATGCGGATCCCAATAGGGCGCGCCCATGCCGACAAACGCCGGCACGAAATAGACGTCGCCGGTATCGGCCACCCGCCCGGCGAGCGTCTCGACCTCCGCCGAGCTGGCGATCACCCCTAGACCGTCGCGGAGCCACTGCACGACCGCACCGCCGATGAACACGGAACCTTCGAGGCAATAGGTGATTTTCCCTTTGATGCCCCAACCGATCGTGGTCAGCATGCGATGCCGCGATTCGATGGGCGAGGCGCCTGTATTCATCAGCAGGAAGCAGCCCGTGCCGTAGGTGTTCTTGGCCATGCCGGGCGCGAAGCAAGCCTGACCGAAAGTGGCCGCCTGCTGGTCGCCGGCCACGGCGGCGATGGGTACGGGTCCGCCGAACCACTCGGTGCTCGTCTGCCCGTAGACCTCGCTCGACCCGCGCACCTCCGGCAGCATGGCCCGCGGCACGCGGAGGATCCGCAGTAATTCGTCGTCCCAGTCCAAGGAGTGAATATTGTAGAGCAGCGTGCGGCTAGCGTTGCTGTAGTCCGTGGCGTGGACTCGCCCGCCGGTCAAGTCGCCAGAGGAGCCACGAATCGACGGTGCCGAAGAGCACTTCACCCCGCTCGGCGCGGCCGCGGAGGCCGTCGCAAGTGTCCAACAAGTGCGTGATCTTGGTGCCGGAGAAGTAGGCATCGACCACCAGGCCCGTCTTGGCCCGAAAGGTCTCCTCAAGACCCTCGGCCTGCAAACGCTCGCAGATTCCGGCGCTGACGCGGCTTTGCCAGACGATGGCCGGTGCGACGGCCCGGCCGGTCTGCCGGTCCCAGAGGACGGTCGTCTCGCGCTGGTTGGTCACCCCTACGCGCGGCAAGGTCGCCGGCTGCCAGCGACGCCCGGGCCAGGGCCTCGCGGGCTGTTTCCAACTGCGACGACCAGATCGCCTCGGGCTCGTGTTCCACGATGCCCGGCGCCGGCAGGATCTGCGGGAACTCCTGTTGGGCGGAGGCGACGACCTGACCGGCATGATCGAAGACGATCGCCCGGCTCGACGTGGTGCCCTGATCAAGGGCCAGAATGTATTTGGTCACGGATTTCGAACTTCCAGGATCGGCGCCAGATCACGTCCAGCGTGAATTACGCCGATCATCAAGACCCGCTGATTTCCCTCATCTTCGCGATAGATCAAGCGGTAATTTCCGACAATAAACTGTCTATAAACGGGGAACTCGGACAGGATCTCGCCCATCTGCGGCCATTGCGCGAGGCGTGCGGTCGCGGCAATTATTCGCTCCACGGTCGCCCTCGCGTATTTTCTCGAATCGCGGGCGATGTATTGGAAGATCTCGCGGAGGTCGTTGACGGCTGGGAGCGACCAGTCTATTCGTACCATTCCTGGCTCCGCCGGACGACTTCTTCGTGGCTGACAACCTCTCCGCGGGCTATGGCTTCCTCCGCACGCTCGATCTTGGCCTTCAGGTACAGCTCATACATAAGCTGTTCCGGATCGAGGGGATCGGGAAGGTGGTCGAGAAGTATGAGAACGTCCTGCTTTTGCATGGTGAACTCCAGAGAGTTGTACTTTCATCTCAATGTGAGTATAGTGCCCCCGGGACGAAAAAACAATACCCAGTCTCCCCCTTGCCTATCCGCCTCGGCGGGTGTGTGTTCCAAGTAACAATATTCCAAAATGGTCGGCAGGAAGGAGATGCACGATGAGTACGAACCAGCTTGACCGTGGGGTAGTGCCGGGCGTTTTAGCCGTTCCGTCGCGTCCTGTGATTTCCGACGAGGTGCTCGCTGTCGCGGAGCGTCTAGGCGTGGGCCAATATCTCCCGGCGGTGATCGCATTCACCCTGGAGATTTTCGGCAGTTTTTCGGACGTGCAGGTCGTACCCGATCCCGAGATTTCTGATTTTGTGCATATCATCTTCGATGTGCCCGTGACCGGAAGCGTGGACGACCTCTTACGTAAGGACATGCTTTGGTGTCGGCGGTTGTTGGCCACGATTCCGCGGGCACCGCGCGTATTCTCCATTGCAATGAACTACCAGGAATGAACTGTTTCGACCGTCTCCTTTCTATAGCTCCCAATCTTCGAGGTTCAGTCCAGGGATTCGACTGAACTCGCGCGTATTGTGGGTAACCAGGGTACCGCCGTTTGCAATGGCGATCGAGGCGATCTGAAGGTCGTAAGGCCCGATCATCATGCCCTGGCTTTCAAGATGATGGCGCAAACGGGCAAAATGTTCCGCGGTTGCATCGTCGAAAGGCAGACTGCGATGCGGTTGTATCAAGGCATCGATCTTAGCTCGATTTGCACCGGGCCTTGCACTCCGCAGGCAGCCGTAATACAGCTCTGCCACCACCACGGAACAAATACAAATATCCGAAACCGGCGATGAACGAAGGCGCGGTATAATTGGCGAGTTACGGCGACGCAAAAACGTAATCCAGGCGTTGGAATCAAGCAAGTACATCAATCAAGATCTACGGGCTTTGGCATTTCACCTTGCGGCGGGCGAACAAAAGTCTCGTCGGTGATCGAGCCCGCGAGATCGAAGTATCCCGGCGGCCATCCCAGTTCCTCGGGGGTGGCTGCCGCCGGTTTCGTTTCCTTGGGTTGAACCACGACCACAACTTCGTACTCCGAACCCGGCGTTAAGAGGGGAACGCTGAGATGCAACGTGCCATCGTCGCCAGCGCGTTGCGTAACACGCAGGGTATGCATTGCTAAGTCTCCATGGGAAAATGGCTCTGCGAGCCGATTTTTCTCCACGATATTCTACTCCCCAAACCGCTCGGCTGGAATGTACGCCCCACACAGTCATGCAGCGGAACCAATCGAATCCCGGCGGCTGACGGCGACCGACCCGCCGGCCGGACGACTCCACTCAGGGCGTGGCGGAGAAATTGGCCATTTTTCCCCTATGAGGCCATTTCAAAATCGGGCCTGTAGCGTAGGCTTCCAGCCTGCGTCCCCGATTTTGAATAGCCTCTAACAACCATTCCCCTGCTGAATTACTGTCAGCAACTTGGCGGCCGGGTCGAAACTACCGCTATAATGCCCGAAACTGGTCCCGAGGAGATTCTCCGACCGCCGGCAGCCTCTTGCTCCCCCGGATAGGATTATTTGCGAAGATACTGTATCCTGGTGGACAATGCGGTTTTCTGTTAGATTAGAGATAGAGTAATAGATTGCTAGGCCGTCACAAAAATCCCCAACGGAAGGGGGCGTGAAGGATATTATGGCCGTAAGCACCGTAGACGAATACCTGTCGGCGTTGGAAAAGAGCAAGCTGCTCGGCTCGGAGCAGCTCGTCGAGGCTCAGCGTCTGGCCGGTGAATCGTCCGATGCCGCCGCTCTGGCCAGGGCCCTGGCCCGCGAAAATCTCGTCAGCCGCTGGCAGGCCGGCACGCTCCTGGCCCTGGGCCAAAGGGCACAACTCCGCCTGGGCAAGTACAAGCTCATCCAGCGCTTGGGCAAAGGCGGCATGGGCACCGTCTTCCTCGCCGAGCACGTGACCATGAATCGCCGCGTGGCCCTCAAGATCGTCCCCCGCTCGATCGCCGAAGATCGGGTCTCGCTCAGTCGCTTCTTCGCCGAGGCCAGCGCGATCGCCGCGCTCGATCATCCCAATATCGTGCAGGCCTATAGCGTCGACAATGAAATGGACCGCTATTTCATCGTCATGGAATTCGTCGACGGCCAGGACCTGCAGCGCATCGTGGAACTCAACGGTCCGATGGGCTTCGACCAGGCGGCCGGCTACGTCCGCCAGGCTGCGGAGGGACTGGCCCATGCCCACGCCCGAAACCTCGTCCACTGCGACATCAAGCCCTCGAACCTGCTGGTGAACAACCGAGGGGTGATCAAGATTCTCGACCTTGGCCTGGCCCGCCTGAGCCGCAGCGACGAACCCCGCGGGGCGGCAGCGGGCGAACCGGGCTTCGGGACGGTCGATTACATGGCCCCCGAGCAGGCCCTGGAAACCACGAACTTCGATCACCGCGCCGACATCTACTCCCTGGGCTGCACGCTGTACTTTCTGCTCACGGGGCATCCGCCTTTTCCCGACGGCACGCTCGCCCAACGGATCGTCAAGCATCAGACGCAGGAGCCCCGCGACATCTCGCTCGAACGGCCCGACACTCCGGCGGAGTTGGTCGCGATCTGCAAACGGATGATGGCCAAGGAGCCGGAAGACCGTTACCAAACGATGCAGGAGGTGAGCGCCGCCCTGGCGCCCTGGCAGCGTGGGGCCGATGGCGCCGCGGGCGGTCGCGCGCCGCTGGCCGTAAAGCCCTTGGACGATGTCGTTCCGACCGGCGACTGGCTGTCGGCGATGGTTACATCGAAGGCGACGACGATGCCCAACGGCGCGAAGGCGGCCGCCTTGGCCGCAACCACGGCCAAGTCGACCGACTCCGTCAAGCAGCACGATCGGAAAAATCGCTCCAGCGGTGGAATCGCCGCGGTACTGGCCCCTGTGTTGACCTTCGGCCGGGCAAAACTCGCTTGGTTCAACACGCGGCAGCGAAAGATCGTGGGGGCCGTCGTCGGCGTCGTGTTGCTGGCCGTCGCGGCAGGACTGGCAGCGCTGCCTATCGTGCTGTCGGGTCCCAAGCCCGCGCCGCAAGTGGTGGCAGAGCCAAAGTCGGGGGAACCGAAGGGTTCCACTGAACCGGAAGTGGGGCCCTTGCCCGATAAGTCCCCCGCGCCGAGAAGTCTCCAGACAAGCAATTGGATGCATCCCAGGACGCGGGCAAGAAAGAGGACGCCAAGCCGAGCACCGAGCCCCCCCAGAAGCCGAAGCATCCTCCCAAAGAGGCACCGAAGTCGCCCGACAACCCGCCGTCCAAGCCCGACGTCAAGCCCGAGACCAAGACCGAAGTCACCGCGAAGACAAAACCGGACGCGACCGCCCCTGCCAAACCGCCCGACAAGCCACCCGATAAGAAGTCGGAAACCCCAGCCAAACCACCCGACAAACCGCCCGTCAAGAAGCCCGAAGCGGCCAAACCGGTCTCGCTCGATGGCCTCGCGGCGGCGGTCAGCCTGCCGCCGCCCGGCAAGCGCCCCACCGAAGCCGTTTCTCTCGGCAAACTCGATCTCGATCCCAAGTTGACGGTCAACGTCCAGTTGCTTGGCGGCGACACGGTCGCCAAGAGCAGTCCCAAGTTCGAGATCCAGAAAGACGGTGACGGGGCAACTCGGGGCTGGTCGATCCAGATGGCTGGGAAGAATACAGCCGGCGTGAAGATCGCCAGTGTCGGGTCGGAAGGAGGCGAGTGGACAATTCAATGGACGGATGACGCCAGGGACAAAGCCACGCTGCTTCGCTACTGCGGGCTACAGTTCTCCTGCGCGAATGCCAAGCCGCATTTCATTGCGTTGAGCACCGCCAAGACCGTCGCTCCGTTGACGATCAACGTCGAGACGGGCGGTAGTCGGACGAAACTGAGCAGAGAGTTCGTCTTGCCCGACTTGAGCGTCCTCCGATTGCAAGTCTTGAAGCTCGACAAAGCGCTGCCGAAACACGAGATCAAGATCCTCGACAAGGGGCACGTGGTTCGCTCGCCGCGGGCGAAGCCCGCCGAGACGGCCGTTGGCGACAGCGTGCCGGTCAAGGGCCATTTGTTGGTGGTGCTTACGAAGGAGAAAACGCCGCAGGTCGGCTTCAGCATCGGGTTTGACGCGCGCGGCAAGGACGTGCTGCTCGAGATGCAAGGGATCTGCGAAATCGCGGGCCAAAAGGTGCCATTCAGCATGAATGGTTCAACGCAGGTCAGTCGCTTCCTGGCGGGCATGGAAGCAAGCCAGAAGGGCCCCCGAAAGCCGTCGCCCGATCAAGTCCAGGCGCTCAAGATGGCCAAGGACCAACTGAAGGCCCTCTCGGAGTTGGCGTCCGAGTTGAACGGGAAGGCCTCGATTCCCTTCCGCGTCTACGCCCTCCTGGGTCAGGCCGACGACGAAGCTACGCCCAAAGTCGTCATCTTCCAGAGCGGTCAGGTTGAAGAACCGCCGAAGGTCGGCGGGGCGAAAAAGCCGCTGAAAGGCAAACAACCGAAGGGCCGTATCGAGCCCGAGAAAGATGAGTTGAACCTGAAGTGAAACTGCTCGTTGCCCTGTTCCTTCTCTTGCCGCCGTCGATCGCCGCTGCCCAACCGCCCGCCGGGCCGGAAGACAAGGCCGTTCGGCATTGGGCCGATCAACTGAAATCGACGGAGTTCCGCGAGCAGTGGCATGCGGCCTACGTCTTGGGGATGCTCGGTCCCCAAGCAGCCCCGGCCGTGCCGGCCTTGCACCTGGTCCTCTCGGAGGTCAACGCCAGCAACGAATACAAGAACGACGAATACGCCCGCAGCATGGCTGCCTGGGCCTTGGGACGCATCGGCCCCGCGGCGGAGTCGGAGATCCCCTACTTGACCGAAACGATGCGGACGACGACGCGTCACATCGCCGTCCGCCGCAGTATCGCGGCGGCCCTGGGCAATTTCGGTCCGGCGGCAAAATCGGCCGTCAGCGAACTGCTCAAGATGCTGAAAAACGACGACGAAATAACGTGCGTCAACGCGGCCGTGGCCCTCTGGAAGATCGATCGCCATCCCAAGGCCCTGCCGGCACTCATCGACATGCTTCGCCATGGCAGTTCGTTTCAGGCTTACGCCGCGGCCGTCGCGCTGGGCCAAATCGACCAAGAGGCCGAAAAGACCGTTCCGGCGTTGTTCGAAGCCTTGCACGCGCCCGCGGCCGACGTTCGCCGTGCGGCGGCCCGCTCGTTGGGGCAAGTGGGCAAGGCGGCGCTTCCGCTGCTCAGCAAGGCCAAGGCCCTGAAGGACCCGAATGCCGACGTCCGCCGCATGGTCATCGAGGCCCTGAGTTGGATGGGGCCGGACGCCCTGCCCGACTTGATCCTGGCGCTGCAAGACGCGAGTCCCGCGGTGCGCCGTGCCGCCGCCCGTGCGTTGGGCAACCTTGGCGCCGAGGCCCAATCAGCCCGTTCCGCGGTGGAGGACGCCGCCAGCGATCCGGACGAAGACGTTCGCGACGCCGCCGCCAAGGCCTTGCATCGCATTCCGCCAAAGTAGCCTTGAAAACCACCAGCCATTGGCCGAATTCACCCTGCAAGCCGTCGTTACCGGGCTGGTGCTGGGCGTCGTCTTCGGCGCGGCGAACGCCTACTTGGGCCTGCGCGTGGGCATGACGGTCTCGGCCTCGATTCCCGCGGCCGTCATGACCGTGGCTATCTTCGCGGCTTTTGGCCGCAAGGCCACGATCCTGGAAGCCAATCTCTCGCAGACCATCGGGTCGGCCTCCACCGCGCTGACCACCGGTTCGATCTTCACTCTGCCGGCCTTGTTTCTCTGGGGAGTCGCCCCGCCCTATCTGCAAATCGTAGCGCTCTGCTTCCTCGGCGGCCTGCTGGGCCTGGCCGCGATGATTCCCCTTCGCCGGTTGCTGATCGTCGCGTCGCGCGAGGAACTCCCCTACCCCGAAGGCACCGCCTGCGCCGAGGTGCTGTTGGCGACCACCCAAGGCATCGCCGGCAGCGGCTGGATTTTCGCCGGCATCGCCGTCGGGGCCGTGGTGAAGCTGGCGGTCAGCCTCTGCTTTCTCCTCCCCGATACGCTCGTTATTCCCTTGGACTTTCTCCCGCGGGCCGAACTTGCCATGGAACTGGCCCCCGCCCTGATCGGCGTCGGTTTCATTCTCGGCTACCGGCAATCGGCAGTCTGCGTGGCCGGATCGCTGCTCTCGTCGTTGGCCCTCATCCCGCTGATCGCCTGGATGGGCAGCGGCCTGACCGGTCCCCTGCCGCCGGAGACGAACACGATCATCGCCGACATGTCCAGCGAGGCAATCTGGAAGACCTACGTCCGCTACATCGGCGCGGGGGCCGTGGCCACGGCCGGCATCCTTACCGTCGTGCGCGGATTGCCGACGATGCTCGGGGCCTTCGCCGCAGTCGTCCGCGGCATGCGACGCACTCTCCCCTCTCCCGACCAACCTCCGGTCGGTGCCCGGAGAGGGGCAGGGGCTGAGGGAAATGTGCCTATCGCCTCTCTCCCCACGGGAGAGCAGGATCGCGACCTGCCCGGCGCGTTCGTCTTTGGGGCGATCGCCTTCGTGATCCTCGTGCCGGCGCTGGTGCCCGGCGTCCTTGGCGGAGACGTGGGACTGCTGCCGCGGATCGTCTGTTCCGGCGGCATCGCCCTGTTTGGCATTCTTTTCGTCACCGTGGCGGCGCGGATCGTGGGCATCGTGGGCGTCTCCTCGCAGCCGACCTCCGGCATTGCCTTGGTCACGCTGCTGGGCACCGCCGCCCTGTTTGCCGCCGCTGGCTGGACCGGCATCGGCGCCCAGGCCGCCGTGCTCACGGTCGGCACCGTGGTGGCCGTCGCCGCCTCGAAGGCCGGCGATATTTCCCAGGACCTCAAGACCGGCTACCTTGTCGGTGCCACGCCGGCCAAGCAGCAGTTCGGGCAACTGCTGGGCGCGGCGCTGGCCTGCTGGGCCGTTGCCGCCACGCTCCTGCTCCTGGGTAAGACCTACGGCTTCGGCTCGCGGGAAATCCCCGCTCCCCAGGCCACGCTCATGAAAACCATCGTCGAGGGCGTGCTCTCCGGCAGCCTGCCGTGGCGGCTGGTGTTCAGCGGCGGCGGCATCGCCTTGTGCGGCATCCTCAGCGGGGCCAACGGCCTGGCCTTTGCCATCGGCGTCTACTTGCCGTTGGCCACCATGGCCCCGCTGTACCTCGGCGGCTGCGTGCGGGCCGTGGTCGAACGCTCCCGCCAAGGCAAGCCCGTCGGGCAATCCGACCGCGGCGTTCTGGCCGCTTCCGGGCTGGTGGCCGGAGAGGGCCTGGCGGGCGTGCTGGTCGCCGGACTGGTGGCCGCGGGCCTGGCCCCGCAAAAGCACGATCCGCTCTGCTCTGGTCCTGGCGGGCAGGGCTTGATCATCCTGGCCACGCTTTTCATCTGCGTCTTTCTCTGGCGGTCTTGCCGGAGACGGTAGGGTGGTGTCGAGCGCAGCGAAGCCGTAGGGTGGGACAAGATCGCGTAGCGAGCGCCGGCCCACCATAGGTCCGGCCGAAGAATAACTTCCCGGTTTTCCTCCTGGGGTGGCTGGTGGCTGAGCTTGCGAAGCCCCAGCCGATGCCGGATAAGCTGGGGCTTCGCGAGCTCAGCCACCAGCCACCCCCGCTTAATTGCGGAAGTTATTTTTCGGCCGGTCCATAGTGGAAAGCGAACGAATTGGTGGGCCGGCGCTCGCTACGCGATCTTGTCCCACCCTACGGTTCGGCCCACCCTACGGCTGCTCGCTCACGCAACCCTAATTGGCCACGCCCGGAGCACGGAATTCGTTCCTTTTCAAGGCGTCGCATCGCCCTTGGCCAACCGTTCCCACTCCTCGACTTCCGTGGTGTAGTACTTCTGCAAGTCGTTGCCGCGCACGACTTGCAGAGCGTCGCCGGCGGGCTCCCGCTTCGCCGCGTCGCTGGCCGCGGCCTCGAGCCGGTCCAGCGCCCGAGCAACTTCTCGCCCGCCGTCTTGCAGTGGCTCAGCGCGGCCGCGTAGGCCTCGACCCCGCCCGGTTTGTAGCCGACCACTTCCCCAAAGACCCGTCCCTTCGCGTCCGTCAAAACCACGGTGGGGAAACCGTGTACGCCGAATTGCTGCACGAACCGCCGGTTGCGGGCGGCATTCTGGACTTTGGCGCTGGCTGCGCCGCCGCGCGGGGAGTCGATGCAGACCAGGACGAAATCCTTGCCGACCTGCGCCGCGAAGTCCGGCTCGGCAAAGACCTCGCGGGTCAGCCGTTGGCAGTATCCGCACCAGTCCGAGCCGTCGAACAGCACCAGCACGCTCTTCTGCTCCCGGTCGGCGGTCTGCTTGGCCTGGTCGAAATCCTGCAGCCAACTGTCCAAGGGCGACTTTTCCGCTTCCGCGGGGCCGCGCGTCTCGGCGTCGCCGCCGGCCGCAGCCTCCTGCGGCTCGGTGTAATCGGCCGGCGGCAGGAAACTAGTCCGCACCCACAGGGGCTTATAGGAGCGGGTTCCGCCGGACTTGAGCACGACCGAGTCCTCGGCGTGATAGTTGGGGCGATCCAGGGAAACCCGGTACTTGCCGGCGCCCAGCGTGAAGGTTACCGGCCCGGACCGCGGCAGTTCCTTCTGCTGCGCGCCGTTGCCGTCGTCGAGGGACATGGTCACGCCGTTTCGCTCGTCGTCCGGCAGTTCGATTGCCAGCGTTGCTGGCGGCTTGGGCGGTGCTGCGGGCGGCGGCGACTTGCCGGAAAGGCCCCATGTGACGGCCAAGGCTGCGCCCAGCACGGCCACGGTTCCGCCCCCGGCAAGGGCGGCAATCTGCCAACCCTGCCAATGGTTCACTCGCTTCTTGAACCGCAGCGGCCCTGACCTCGACGTGCTGCCAACTTGACTCCCCGTGGTCGTCGGGGAATCCAGTCCGATGATGTCCGCCAGCGATGGCTCGCCATCGGCCACGGACCCCAGCCCGGCGGCCAGCGGAAGCGGCGGGGGGGACTTGGGAACCGCCGGCACGGCGATCTCCGCGCCGCACTTCAGGCACCGTATGTTATCGCCGGCAAATTCCCCGCCGACGCCGAAATCGGCGCCGCAGGCGGCGCAATGGCAACGGATTTCCATGACTTTTCCTTTCCGTGGTATTGACGGGCTGCCAATGTCAACTCGGGAAAAACATTCTGGAGCCGCGACGGCAGTCACCAGTATAGCCAAAAACCAGCCAAGGTCAACAGGGGGGGTAGGCGAGCAGCCCGAGTGTCGCGCCATGCAAGAACTAAATCCTGAAAATCGCACGCGCCGCGTTTTCCCAGTCCGGCGCGTCCAACCACTCCACCACCAATCAGGGTGGAAACGCGTGGTTTTCGGGCCACTTTGCGGTCAAAACAGCGTTTTTCCGTTTTTTATCGCCATTTAACCACATATACGGATGATATTCCAATCCCCAAAGGATGTTGCCGGGACGACGAAAACACGGGGAAAACGACGGCTTGACACTCCTGGGAGGGCTTGAAATACACAGCTTGGACGGATGGCATTTCGGCCCACTTTGTCCCATTATCGGCCCATTTTCGGTATCCTGCGAAGCGATGGCATTGCTAGCAGGCCGTCGAAGTGTCTTTCCCGGAATTGTCGAAGTGTTTTCGGGGGGGGTGGGGCGTAGAATATCTCTATCATGAGTGCCTCCGACCTCACGGACTGCGTGCAACAACTTCGCCTTGACGGGGACGCCCTGGCTGACGTCCACGTCCGTGAAGTCGTGGGCAAAGTGCTGAATCTCGTGGAAGCCGTTGTCGTTGACAATCGCCGCCTAGAGGAGGAAAATCAACGCCTGCGGGAGATCATTCGCCAACTCAAGGGTGAGCCCCGGTCTTCCCCGGCGCCGCGCCGTCCGCCCGCACGGGATGTCTCGTCCGAGAAAGAACGGCGGCAACGTGCGTCTCCGCCAGAGGGTCCCCCTCGCGCCGACTGCCGGAGCTTTCGCGATATTCGCGTGGACAAGGAAGTCATTCGCTACGTCGATGCGGCGCGTCGTCCTCCCGACGCCACGTTCATCGGCTACGAAGACGTGGTCGTGCAGGATCTTCAGATCAAGAGCTACAACATCCGCTACCGTCTGGAACTCTGGGATTCGCCGTCGCAGGGACGGCTGCGTGGTGAGTTGCCACCAGGAGTGACCGGCGAGTATGGCCCGGAACTGAAGGCTTTGTTGGTGTCGCTGAAGTACGTCGCCGGGACCAGCCTGCCGCGGGCCCACGAGTTCGTGGAACACTGCGGCGTGGTGATCTCGCGCCAGCGTGTCGAACATCGTACGGGACGCGGCGGAGTTGTTTCAGGGAGAGAAGGAAGAGATTTTCTGGGCGGGGTTGGCGGCCACGACTTACCAGCACATCGACGACACCTTCGCCCGCGTGGGAGGTGAGTTGTGGCACACGCATATCATCTGCAATCCGTTTCACTCCACCTACTTTACCACACCGCACAAAGACCGACTGACGATTCTGGGCCTCCTGTGGAGCAGGCCGTGGACATACCGCTTCAACGACTTGACGCAGCGGCTGCTGGAGGAATTTCACGTTCCGCTGAAGTGGCGGCAGCTTGCGGCAACGGCCCCGCAGGACCAAGATCTGAACGAGGCCGAACTGGAAGATCTCCTGGAAAAATGGTCCCCCTCCCGACGGCTAGCGTGCCTGGATCGCTTGCGCGAGGCGGCGGCGCTGGCGTCGTATCGCGCGCGGCCGGACCATGTACGGATTTTGGTGGGCGACGACGCCAAACCCGCCAAGTACGTGTCGGACGAGTTCGGGTTGTGCTGGATTCACGAGGGCCGGCACTACAAGGAGTTGTCTCCTGTGGTACCGCAGCATGAGCAGCAATTGGAGGCGTTCCGAACGCGTTACTGGGATCTCTATGGCGAGTTCCAGAAGTACCGGGGCAGGCCGACGCCAGCGCTGGCGGAGCGGTTGGAGGAGGAGTTCGACCGACTGTTCGCGACATGCACCGGGTACGAGGCGTTGGATAAGCGGATTGCGATGACGGGCGAAAAGAAGGAGTCCCTGCTGACCGTCTTGGCCCATCCGGAGACGCCGCTGAACAACAACCCGGCGGAGTTGGGTGAACGCGTGGCAGCGCGGCGTCGGGATGTGAGCCTACACTGCGCCAAGGCCGAGGGAGCACGCAGGATGGACACGTTGACGAGCATCGTACAAACGGCGAAGAAGCTGTTGGTCAACGGCTATGAATACCTACAGGATCGGATCAGCGGCATAGGGAAGATGCCCTCTTTGGCGAGTCTGATTCGACAGCGGTCGCGGCCTCCATCGACCGCGCCCCCTTGCCCATCTTCAACCGCCCAACCTCTTGCCGATATCGAACGGCTCGCTCTCGCTTAGCACTCTGGTGCCGTCTCCCCTTCCACCGTTTCGCGCCGTACCTGCCAGCAGCCGAATTCCCCTCCTGTTTATGCAGCTTCTCTGTTTTCGCGCGAAAGTCGTCGACCAGAAACGGCACGAGCTAGCACTTGGCAGGATACCATTTTCGTGGTTTTCTGACCCACTTCGGCCCATTTTGTCCCTTTGTGGCAAGCTGGGTAAACCCACGACCGTCTTCGTGCGAAGGCCCGCAACGCTCGGTCAAGAAATTCCATTTTTTTCCATTCGATCCCCAATGTATGGAAT
Source organism: uncultured Planctomycetia bacterium (assembly GCA_963779975.1). Taxonomy (GTDB): domain Bacteria; phylum Planctomycetota; class Planctomycetia; order Pirellulales; family Thermoguttaceae; genus JANXQG01. The sequence continues at coordinate 53,515 of CAWAAL010000038.1, forward strand.
TGAGCGCGCGGACTTTCCCCATACCGTCTGTTTTCAGACGTTGGGAAGCGCGCCTGCGCCGCTATCTCAAGGCGCACCCTTCCCCTGGCCGGAGCAGGTGCGAGCCCACCCCCGGGCCGGGCGACGCGATTGACCTGCCGCGTCGCAGAACCAGATTGTCAATGAACAAAGATCCGCACCCAATAAGTACGTGGAAGGCGCCAAAAAGTACGGTCCGGCGGGCCCGATTCGGTTGCAAGTCCAATCGCCGGCCGGGCTTGCGACTTTCCGGCATGGGGCGGCGTTTCGCCTTCGTGGCATCGCGTGCGCACATCGTCGGCCGAGATCCGATTCGGGTGGCATGCCTTCACGCGGCCGGCAGAGACTTGGCGCAGTCGGCAAAACCCCAACCGGCCGCGGGTAGGCATGTTTACTGCGCGGCTTGCATGCCTCACGTCACGCGCCTGCGCCAACATGCCTACCCGCGGCCGGTTGCGCTTACGCTGTCGTCGCGATTTTGTGACGGCCGCGTGAAGGCATGCCACCCTTTGCAAGAACACGGAAGTTATTCTTCGCTCTGCCCAAGGCCGCTTTTGGGCCTTTCTTGCTTCACCCTCCCGGCAGAAAAAACACCACGCGTTTCCCGCGGAATATCGCCTGCGATGGGCTATTCCGCGCTCGCCGACCGATCCGCGGGCCGCGTCGCACGTACTTATTATGTGGGCAACAATGGATAACTAACCAAACTCGACCAACCACCGGAAAGGCTCAAGACCATGAAACACTCCCCTCCCCTCTCGGCCGCCTCCCGCCAGCGAAAGCAAGCCGTCTGGCCGGACATTGCCAGGCTCGCCGCGGACGGCCTGAGCTGCCGGAAAATCGCCGCGAAGCTGGCGATCCCCAGAACGACCGTCACCCGCTGGCTGCGAGCGATCCGGCGGGAATCCACGACGCGACAGGCCCCCGATCCCGCGGAGACCATCCGCAAGAAGATCGAACACTACCGCTTGATCGCCGAGAAGCTGCTCGAGGCCCTGCGCCTCTCGCAGACCGACAAGCAAGTCCGGCTGGTCGAGAAGAGCGGCCCGGCCGACGACCCCGCCGCCAAGCAGAAGCACTCTATCCGCACCGAAACGCGGTCGGGCAACGCCTCCTATCTGGCCAAGGCCATGGACGCCGAGAACAAGATCGACGCCCTCGAACAGCGCCTTGCCGCGCTCGAGCGGACCGAGGCCAGGGACCCCGCCGGCCGGTCGCTCTCCCTGGCGAACCTGACCGACGACGATCTGGAAAACCTCGCGCTCGACGATCTGGAGAACTTCAGCGACGACCAGCTCTTCGTGATCGAGTGCCGGCTGCGGGCGAAATACGAACGCAACGGCCTGACGATCGAGCGGCCGCTGCTGACCAACGAAGACCTCCGCGACATGAACGACGAGGAACTCACCGCGCTGGAGATGCTCCTGCAAGATGAAATCGACGCCCTTGACGACGAGGCTCCGCCACCCGAGCCGGAAGACGATACCAGGCCGTAGGGTGGGTGGAGCACGGAACTTCTGTTCTATGATGCGTTGCGCGAACCGACCCAGAACAACGGATAGCGTTTCCGGAGATTCGACCCCGTGCGCAACCCACCATCTCCCCAACGGTTCGCTCCACGCACCCTACAAGATGGGATCCGAATAACCCCCAACCTGCCTTTTTCCACTACCATGCCCCACCTGTACTCCGAAACCGAAATCCGACGCGTGTGCCGGGCGCACGCCCGGCAGAACCTGTTGGCGTTCACGACCTACACCAAGCCGGACTACGCCACGAACTGGCACCACGCCGAACTGGCCAAGAAGCTGGACCAGGTGGCCGCGGGCGGCTGCCGGCGGCTGATGGTCTTCATGCCGCCGCAACACGGCAAGAGCGAGTTGGTCTCCCGCCGTTTTCCCGCCTTCATGCTGGGCCGCAATCCCGATCTGCGGCTGATTTGCGCCAGCCATACCTACGACCTGGCCGTGAGCCTGAACCGCGACGTGCAGCGGATCATGACCAGCGACGCCTACCAAAACGTATTTCCCGAGACCCGGCTTGCCAACTCCCCTCTCCTGCTGGGAGAGGGGCAGGGGGTAAGGGCTCGTTCCCGGTTCTCTCCGGGAAAGGCGCAGCGGGCGCGGGGTTCCGGCACTCGCGCCAAGCTGCTCGCCCGTCGCACCATGGACCTTTTCGAGATTCCCGGCCGTCGCGGCAGTCTGCGTTCGGCGGGCGTGGGCAACTCGATCGCCGGCAACCCGGCCGACGGCGCGATCATCGACGATCCCTTCGGCAAGCGCGAGGACGCCGACAGCCCGGTCATGCGGCAGCGGGTCTGGGAGTGGTACACCAGCGACCTGTACACGCGGCTCTCGGCCGAGGCCTGGATCGTGCTCACCCACACCCGCTGGCACCGCGACGACCTGGCCGGGCGGCTGTTGCGGAAGATGGCCGGCCGCGCGGCCGACCAGTGGGAGATCCTCTGCCTGCCGGCCGTCCGCGAGGAAGGCCCGGCCGACCCCTGCGACCACCGCACGCAGCCCGGCGAGCCGCTTTGGCCAGCCTTCAAGTCGGCGGCCGACCTGGAGATCATTCGCCAGCAGGACGCCCGGGCCTACGCGGCCTTGTACCAGCAGAACCCGGCCGACGCCTCGGCGGCCGAGTGGGCCCCGGAGCTGTTCGGCGATTGGATGTGGGTGCCGCCCGACAAGTGGCCGCAGGAATTCGACCTGCGGGTGGTTTGCGTCGACGCCAGCAAGGGCCGCGAGCGACAAGCAGGGCGACTACTCGGCGATCGTCTTCCTGGGCGTCAAGGACGGGCTGCTGTACGTCGACGCCATCGTGGAGCGGATTCCCCTGGACCAGATCGTCCGCAAGACGGTGGTCTTCTGCGACGAGAAGCAGCCCGATTTCGTCGGCATCGAGGCCGAGCAGTTCCAGGAATTGCTGGTCCACGAGTTCCGCCGGCAGTGCGGCGACCAGTTCGCCCTGCGCTGGCCGATGTACGGGATGACGACCGGGGGCGTGCCGAAGGTCGCCCGCATCCGCCGGTTGAGCCAGTACGTGATCAATCGGGAATTGCGGTTCAAGGCCGATTCGCCCGGCTGCCGCTTGCTGGTCGATCAGCTCATGGATTTTCCCCTGGCCGACCATGACGACGGGCCCGACGCCTTGGAAATGTGTACCAGGCTCCCCCAGGAGGCGCGGCGAGGGCGTGATTGAGTGAGCGGAGGTCTTTGAGAACCGGCGTCGGATGGAATGAGATACTAACCCGAAGCGTCAGCGAGGAAGTGAGTGTTCGCGAGGATGCTTGACAGCGTTCGCGTCAGCGAGGATACTCGCCGTTAAGCGAGAAAGCGAATGCATATCGAGCACGGTTTCGGGGCGTCCGCAAAGACGGGATTTCGGAGGTCCTCGCTGACGCTTCGGGTTGGTTTTGGTTCGCGGTCCTCGCTGACGCTTGCGGTCCTCGCTGACGCTGCGGGTTGGTTTTGGGAGACATGAATCATGCGGACTGATATTGGCGCGGTGCCGATGGATGACCCCATCGCCTACTTCATCACCTGGTCTACCTATGGAACATGGCTTCCCGGCGACGAGCGCGGTTGGGTCGAATACCGTCGCGGGTGGAAGTTGCCCGACGCGGTTCGAGAACTCGAAGCAGCCGCCAGAATGACGGAAGACGCTTGCTACTTGAGCCCCGAGCAACGCGCCGCCGTCGAGCAACAGGTTGCGGAAACATGTAGCCATCGGGGCTGGACGTTGCATGCGGTGAACTGCCGTTCGAACCATTTGCACGTTGTGGTGACCGCGCCTCTGCATCCGAAGAAGGTGCGCAGCCAGTTGAAGGCATGGTGTACGCGGAAGTTGAAGAGGTTGGCCCAAAGGCAAGGCGCCGACAGCACCATTCGCGAGAATTGGTGGGCTGAGCGCGGTAGTCAACGATACATCAACGATCAAGCAAGCCTCGAGGCCGCGATCATCTACGTGCGGGATGGGCAGGATAATAGAGACTGAGCGAGAGAAGTCAGCGAGGAACACTAACCCGAAGCGTCAGCGAGGCGATAACCGTCTGCCTTGCTGACGCTTCGGGTTAGTGTGCGAGCCTCGCTGACGCTTCGGGTTAGTGTGCGAGCCTCGCTGACGCTTCGGGTTAGTGTGCGAGCCTCGCTGACGCTTCGGGTTAGTGTGGGAGGATGCGGAAAAGGCATGGCCGCAACGAAGCGAGAACGCCTGGGCAAAGGACTGGGCCTTCTGGCGTCGGGCCTGCTCCCCTTCGTCGAACGCGAACTGAAGTCGCATCTGGGCGAAAACTGGCAAGCCACGTCGCCTGGAGCAGCGCCGCGGCCCCCGTGCCAAGGCGCCGGCATAAGACCTGGACGATCCGCAGATTCTTCTGACGCTGGTTTGGGGCCAGTGGAACGCGGTTTACAAGAACACCCTGGGCCACGCCGAGCGGAACATCGTCAGCGAATTGCGGGAAGTCCGCAATCGCTCGGCGCATATCCAAAGCGGCCGGGTCTGCATCAGACGCTGCGTTACCCGCCATTTCCCCAGCGGTTCGCCCCACGTTCCCCAAAGTTCGTGAATGATCGGAGTCAAGAAAAATTGGCCCCTGAGCCCCTGACCGTTAGTTGACCTAGCCACCCAAGCGGCCGTAGAATGCCCCAGTATTGCCCGCAACCGCAAGGCCCCGGAAAACCGAGCCCGTGAAAGCAGAGCCATGAATTCGCATTCCGTAACCAAACACGACTTTCCCATGCGATTCGGCCTGCAAGGCCGGACCATCGTCTTGCGTCCCCTGGCGACCGAAGATCGCGGGCCGCTAATGGCTTTCGCCGGCGATCTGCCCGAGGATGATCTGCTGTTCCTGGAACGCGACATCAGCCAGCCGGCCGAGGTGGACGCCTGGATCAAAGACACCCTGGAAGGGAACCTTACCACACTGCTGGCTTGGGAAGACGACGCCGTGGTCGGCTATGCGACCTTCAACCGGGGAAACGTCCGCTGGACTTGCCATGTCGCCGAACTCCGCGTGGTCGTCGCGCAGTCGGCCCGCGGAATCGGCATCGGCCGGCTCCTGCTGGAGTTGGCGTTCGAAATGGTGCAGGACATGGCCGTGACGAAAATCATTGCCCGCATGACGCCCGAGCAAAGCGGCGCCCGGAAGCTGTTCGAGCAGCTTGGCTTCGCCGAGGAAGCGGTCCTGCGGGACCATGCCCTGGACGCGAACGGGCTGACCCACGATCTGCTGGTCCTCAGCTACCACACCCGCGCGCACCGGGAACAACGCTGCGAAGAATGCGGGATTTCCGTCTTGCAGGCGCTGGTCCTGGACGGCGCCAGGCTCTGCTCGAACTGCTACGAATCTCGCTACAGCGAACTCGGCGGCGAATAAAGGCTTGCAACGAAACGGCGGCATTCGCATGCCCCCGCGGCGAATTCCACTTGCCGTCCCTACGATTTCAGTTAGGATTCCAATGCTCGGTACTCGCTGCCGTGGCGTCTCGGGCATGATCGGCAACTTACGCAAGTCGTTCGCTCCTTCCCCCGGCCTCGCTACCTGTACTTCGGCACTGCGAGGTGGTTATGCCCCATGCTCTGGGGATCGACATCGGATCCGTCGCGGTCAAACTTGCACTGGTCGGCCCGGAGGGAAGATTGCTCGGCGTTTGGTCGCGGCCGATCGTCCGCCTGCCTGGGGAAACGCTGGCGAGCCTGATCGGCGAGATTTCAGGAGAGAGAGGGGAGGGTTCAGAGGAGACAGGGGGGGCTTTAGGTAAGACAGGCTGGAAGCCTATCCTACGGCCGGATGAGACAGGTTGGAAACCTATCCTACGGCCGGATGAGACAGGTTGGAAACCTATCCTACAGGAGATGGCAGTCCGGATCGGGATTACGGGCGACGGCTGCGAACTCGGCGGGGGACACGTCGTGCGGGAAACCGCGGTCGTGGCCCTCACGCGGGCCGTCCCACTCCTCTTCCCCGACGCCCAAACGGCGATCGAGATCGGCGGCCACTCGGCCCGCTACGTGGTGATCGAACCGCAGACGCTCACGCTGCTGGACTACGGCATGAACCAGCAGTGCGCGGCCGGATCGGGCTCCTTCTTCGAACAACAGGCGGGACGATTGGGCCTCGACGTGGAGGCCTTCGCGCGGCTCTCGGCCGATGCGCCGCGGGGGGCAACCATCGCCGGCCGATGCAGCGTATTCGCCAAGTCCGACATGATCCACCTCCAACAGAAGGGGACCCCTGTCGCCGAGATCGCCTACGGTTTGTGCCTCGCCATGGCGCGGAATTTCATGGCCACGGTGATCCGCGGCCGGCAGGTCGTGCCCCCCTGGCGCTGGCCGGCGGCAGTGCCGCGAACCAGGGCCTGATGCGGGCCTTTGCCGAGGTCCTGGGCCTCGACCGGGAATCGCTGCGGATCTCGCCCTGCCCGGGCGGCGGAGGGCGCCGTGGGGGCGGCCTTGTCGGCCCTCGAATGCGGTGCCCTGCCCGCAGTGCCGTGGGCCGAGGTCGTGGCCACGCTTGGGGTTGCGGAGGGGGCGGTTCCCGGTACGCAGCCTGGAAGGCTACGCTACAATCAGGCACCGCTTGCGATCGAGCCGAGTGCGGCGGCGCCGCTGGATGCCATGCCGGCCGAGGGGCCCGTCGAGGCGTTCCTCGGCGTGGACGTGGGCTCGGTAAGCACGAACCTCGTCCTCCTGGGCCCGGCCGGGCAGGTCTACGAAGGCATTTACCTGCCCACCCGCGGTCGGCCGATCGAGGCCATCGGCCAGGGGCTCGACATGATCCGCGCTGCTGTCGGCCAGCGGCTCGGCGTACACGGCGTCGGCGTTACGGGCAGCGGCCGCCATTTGGCCGCGCACCTGCTGGGCGCGGACCTGGTCAAGAACGAGATCACCTGCCAGTTGCGGGCCGCGGTCGAAATCGCGCCCGACGTCGACACGATCTTCGAGATCGGCGGGCAGGACTCGAAATACATCCACGTCCGGGACGGGCGGATCAACGACTTCGTGATGAACAAGATCTGCGCGGCCGGCACCGGCTCGTTCCTCGAAGAGCAGGCCGAGCACTTGGGCGTTGCCATCGTGGACGAGTTTTCGCGACTCGCGGCAGTGTCCACCGCGCCGGCCGACCTGGGCTGCCAATGCACGGTATTCATGCACAGCGAAGTCGTCGCCGCGCAACGCCGCGGCATCGCCACGCCGGACCTCTGTGCCGGGCTGGCGTGCTCGGTCGCCCGCAATTACCTCGACCGCGTCGTTTCCGGACGCCCCGTCGGCCGTTCGATCATGTTCCAGGGCGGCGTGGCCAGCAATCCGTCGGTGGTGGCCGCGTTCCGGCAAATCCTCGGGGTTCCCGTCCGCGTCCATCCTTACGCCAGGGTTTCGGGGGCGATCGGCGCGGCGCTGCTCGTAAGGGAGGCCCGGCCGGCCGCAACCGCCTTCCGCGGGTTCGACGCCTGCCGCGACCAGGAAGTCGAGTCGTTCGAGTGCAAAGCCTGCGCGAACCGTTGCCAGGTGAACCAGATCCCGATCGAGGGGCACAAAGTCTACTTCGGCGACGCCTGCGAGCGGTACTCCAGCCGCATCGTCGGCCAACGGTCGAACAACGTGCCCGACCTCGTGGCGCGGTGGCGGGAAATCGAGCAGCCGTACCTGGCGCCGCCGCCCGAGCCCCGCGGACGGATCGGCATCCCGCGGGCCTCGACCTTGTTGGACCAGCTTCCGTTCTGGGCCCCGTTCTTCGCGCGACTGGGCTACGAAGTCGTGGCCTCGCAAGCGAGTTCCCAGGCGACCCTCCAGGCAGGGCTGCGGCGGCTGCCGGCCGAGACCTGCCTGCCGATCAAGCTCGCCTTCGGCCACGTGCTGGAACTCGTCGAGGCCGGCGTCGACCGCATCTTCCTGCCGTCGATCCTCACGCGATCGGGCGACGACGCGCAGTTCTCGCATTCCTGCCCCTACGTCCAGGCCGTGCCCTACATGATCAAGGCTGCCGTCAACGCGTTTAACGTAGGTCAGGCTCGGGCACCATGTACGCATGGTCGGCCGGACGATGCAGGACGTCAGGCTGGAAAGCCTGACCTACTGCTGACGCCCGAAGTACACCTGTCGCGCGGCGAGGATGGGTTCGTGGCGGGGATGATGCCGGCCCTCGCCGAGTTGGGCGTCGGCCGGCACGAAATCGCGGAAGCCTACCGCCAGGCCATGCTCGCTTGGGCGGAATTCCGCGGTGAGATCGTCGCCGCCGGTCGCGAGGCGCTGGACGGCGCCGAGCGGGCGATCGTCGTCATCGGCAAGCCCTACAATGTTCTCGACCCGTACCTCAACCTGAACCTGCTCACGCACTTGAGACATCTGGGGGTGACGGCGATTCCGATGTTCTGCCTGCCGATCGAGGACGTGGAACTCGACCCGCCCTGCGATCGGCTGCCGTGGCACCTGAACCGCATGATCGTCCGCGCCGTGCGCTACTGCCGGGACGACGACGGCCTCTACCCGATCCTCGTCTCGAACTTCGGCTGCGGACCGGACGCCTTCACGCAGATGCTCCTGGCGCCCATGCTTGACGGCCGGCCGTCGCTGGTCTTGGAGTTCGACGAACACCGCGCCGAAGCCGGACTGGTCACCCGCCTGGAGGCGTTTCTCGACGAGATCGAGGGGCCCCGCAAGCAGGCGGCGAAGCCCGACGCGCAAGCGAAGCCCGACGCGGGCACCATGCAAGCACGGTGGCCGGTTCGGGCTTCAATTGACAGGTTGAAAACCTATCCTACCACGGAGCCGAAGGCCGCGCGCCAATCGTTCGTCATCCCCTACTTCTCCGACCATGCCTATGCCTACTCCGGCGCGCTGCGGGCGGCGGGCCATGCCGCCCGCGTGCTGCCGCTTCCTTCGGAGGAGATCCGGCTGTTGGGCGAGGGGTGTACGTCGGGCAAGGAGTGCCACCCCTATAGCCTGCTCACCGGCGACCTCGTCCACCTCGCCCGCTCGCCGCGACAGGGCAACGAGGTGTTTTTCTTCTTCGGCACCGCGATCCCCTGCCTCCTCAACCAGTACGGCGAGGGGCATCGCCAACTCCTCAAGCGGATGCAGGTCTCCGACCTGTCGGTCTTGACGCCGGACGTCGACGAACTGAAGGCCCTGGTCGGCGTCGAGATCGGCGCCCGCCTGTGGCGGGGACTCGTGGCGGTCGACCTGCTGATCAAGATGGTCTGCGAAACGCGGCCCTACGAGCTGGAGCGCGGCCAGACGGACGAGGTCCACCGCCAGAACGTCAAGGACATCGAGACCGCCATCGCCACGGACGAGCTGTCCGCGGCGCTGACGATGGCGATCTCGCGGCTGCGGCTGATCCCGGTCGATCGCTCGCAAGCGCGGCCGCTGGTGGGCGTGGCCGGCGACATCTACACCCGCATCAACCCGGTGGGCAACCAGGACCTGTTCGCGTGGCTGGAGGAGCGGGGTTGCGAGGTCTGGCCCGCCCCGTTCCTGGTGGACATCACCGACTTCTCCCTCCGCCGCGACTGGACGAAAGGGACCCTCGGCGAGGTGGCCCTACTGGGCGCCCTCATGCTGCGCAAGAACGTCGAGAGCTGGCGGGTGCGGCGGATGTTCCGCGGGCAAGTCACGCGCGGGGACGAGCCGGGCTACCAGGAGGTCCTCGACATGGCGACGCCCTATCTGGGCGAGCAGCAGAACGAGGTGCTCGTGCTCAACGTGGCGAAGATGGTCGACTTCGCCCGCCGCGGCGCCAGCGGGATCGTCAACGCCGTCTGCTTCAACTGCATGCTGGGGACGGTCTCCAGCGCCGTCACCGGCCGCATCCGCGCGGACCACGACGGGATCCCGATCGCGAACCTCGTCTACTCCGCGGTCGAGGGCAGCCAACGGGCGATGTTGGAGGCCTTTCTGCATCAGGTGAAGACGTATAGCCGGCGGCGCACGGAGGCGGCGCTTGCCGCCGGGGCCAAGGCTCCGCCGCCGGACAGGGGACTGCTGGCACGCCTGTGGCCGAGCGGGTGACTCGGGTCCGCCAGCAGCAAACGGTTTTCGGTTCGAGTTGCGTTGAGAATGCGATGTCATACCTTGCGGAGAGTCTCGCGAAAACCGTTCGGTGCCGGCGAGGTCAGTGAATTCGTCTTTTTTTCCGCGGGCAAACTATTACCAATCTATTACACAGGTAATACACAACTGTTATCCCCCGGCCCCGTGATCGAACGTACAATAGGGGTGTTGGCATCGATCCCATGGTTTTCGGAAAGCAGCCGTCATCAATAATTCATCAAGCCGCCGCCTGCCCACTCTTCTTACGGAATCGCCATCATACGCCAGGTATCCGCATAGATTTCAGCCCGACATCCTCCTCAGCAGCGTTTTCGGACCGTACGCCCAGGACGACGAATACGGCAGCCGGCTCCAGAACCCGATGGAGCTGTATCACAACCAGGTGACCCGCGTGCAGGGGCCGTTTTCGCTGCGTTTATTCCATCGCTCCTGGGGTCTGATGCTCATCCAGGCGAACCTCGACGCGCCCTGTACGCTGCTGGACTACCCCGACCTGGACCGCTTTGTCGAGGAGCTGCGCAGCCGGCGCTACGACATCGTCGGCATCAGCGGCATCGTGCCGAATTTCCTCAAGGTCAAGAAAATGTGCGAGTTGGTCCGCACGCACCTTCCCGAGGCCGAAATCATCGTCGGCGGGCACGTCGCCAACATTCCCGACCTCGCCCGGCGGATCGACGCCGACCACGTCGTCCGGGGCGAGGGCGTCCGCTGGTTTCGCACGTTCCTGGGCGAAGACCCCGAGCAGCCCGTCCGCCACCCGCAGATCGTCGCCGGACACGGCACGCGGAGCGTGGGCATCACCGTCGGGGAGAACCGGGCCGACATGGCCGCGACGGTCATTCCGTCGGTCGGCTGCCCGGTGGGTTGCAACTTCTGCTCCACCTCGGCGATGTTCGGCGGCAAGGGACACTCGGTCCGCTTCTATCAGACCGGCGACGAGCTGTTCGACATCATGTGCCAGCTCGAAGCGAACCTCAAGGTCCAGTCGTTCTTCATGATGGACGAGAACTTCCTGCTCGACCGCGGACGGGCCTTGCGGCTCTTGGAACTCATGGAGCGGCACGACAAGGCTTGGACCTTTTACATGTTCAGCTCGGCCAGCGCGCTGGGCCTCTACAGCAGCGAGCAACTCGTGCGGCTGGGGCTGATCTGGGTCTGGCTGGGCCTGGAAGGCGAAGACAGCCGCTACGCGAAGCTCCACGGCGCCGACACGCGGGCCCTCGTCCGCCGGCTGCAGGCCCACGGCACGCGCGTGCTGGGTTCGACGATCATCGGCCTGGAGGGCCACACCCCGGAGAACATCGACGCCGCGATCGAGCGCGCCGTAAGCCACGACACCGTCTTTCACCAGTTCATGCTCTACACGCCGCTGCCCGGCACGCCGCTGCACGCCGACCTTTCGGCCCAGGGGCGGATGAAAGACGAGAGCGAATGCGGCCTGGCCGACGTTCACGGCCAGTCGCGCTTCAATTACCGGCATCCGCACATCCACGGCAGCCTGGAGACGGAACTCATCGTGCGGGCCTTTGAGCGGGACTTCGCGGTCAATGGCCCGAGCATGGCGCGGATGGCGCGGACGATGCTGGAGGGCTGGAAGCGGCACAAGAACGATCCCGATCCGCGCGTCCGCCGCCGCTTCGCTGGGGAAGCCCGAGAGTTGTCGACGGTCTACCCGGCCGTGGTCGCCGCGGCACGTCTCTACTACCGCGACAATCCGACCTTGCGCGCGAAGATGGACGCGCTGCTCAAGGACTTGCACGGCGAGTTCGGCCTGAAATCGCGGCTCTACGCCGCCGTGGCCGGGCGGTACGTGTACTGGAAGATCCGCCGCGAGGAGCAGCGGCTCGCGCGCGGCTGGACTTACGAACCGCCGACGTTCTACGAGCGAAACGAAGCGGCCCAACGATTGGCCTCCGCCGGCGGCCGGAAGGCGACGCTCTGCCAGCCGTTGACTTGCCGCAGCGCCGGGCTGCCGGTTGTCGAGATGGGCGCCGCAGGTATGCCGGAACCCGTGGCCGTCGGCTGCGAGTAGGCTAAGGACCGGCCGAAGAATAACTTCCGCAATTAAGCGTGGGTGGCTGGCGGCTGAGCTTGCGAAGCCCCAGCCGATGCCGGAAAAGCTGGGGCTTCGCAAGCTCAGCCACCAGCCACCCCGGGCGGAAAATCGGGAAATTGTTCTTCGGTCGGTTCTAACTAGCGCGTGGTATGCCACCCGAATCGGGAAGTTATTCTTCGGCCCGGCCTGACTTTCCGTTGCCGCGACTTTCGCGCTGCGAGGCACAGTGGATGCACTGGGCGGCATAGGGGATGGCCTCCAGGCGGGGCTTGGGAATCTTCGCGCCGCATTCCTCGCACCGGCCGTAGCTGCCTTCTTCGACCCGTTGGATTGCCGCTTCGATCTGGTCCAGCGCGTCCTTGTCGCTGCCCAGCAGGCTCAGGGTGAGTTCCTGGTCGGAGTTGTCGCTGCCCAACTCCGCCATGCTGGTCGGCATGCTGGTGGTCTTGGTCTGGTCCTTGTTCAGGGCGTTGTCTTCCATCTGGGTCATGTCGCCCAGGAGTCTCGCCCGCAGGGCCAGCAGTCTTTCCCGATGAAACGTCAAGTCGCTGTTCGTCATATCGTAGAGCCAATTCCTCGGTCGGTAAGCGGCGATCGGATGCCAGATCCCATTATACCAGATTTCCGGGCGGCATGCGTAGGCCGTCCATGGTTTTTGGGGGAGCCACGAAGTGGGGGGCCGGGCAATTTTCGTAGGTCCACCACGGTCGGCTGGAAAAGCGCATTATGGTGGGACTCGTTTCACTCGGCCCACCCTACAGCCTGTCCCCAGGCCGCTTCAATGATCGGCCTTCGTCTCGGGCGGCAACGGCTCGTTGGGCCGGACTCCGTACTTCCGCTGGCGGGCCCGCCCGTGGGGACAACCGCCGAAGGTCACCAGCATTTCGACGGACTGAACGAAGCGGGCAAGCCGATTACCTTGCCTGGCCCGGGTGCAGATCGGGCATTTCTTTTCACAGAAGTCGGGATCACCCATGATAATTCTCCTTGCGTCACTTTTTCCTGGGCCGCACTTTGTAGTTTCCCCGGCCTTCGTCGTATTCCAGGTCGATCAGCCCCTTGGCCTTGATGTCCTCGAGCAAGTCGGAGAAGCTGCCGTAGCCGTAGTAGCCCTCGTTGAAGCCGGGATAGACGCGGCGAATCGCCTGCTTGAGCGTCGAGCCCCACAAGGGGTCGTAATCCTGCTCCACGGAATGAACGACCTCCAGCACGCGCTCGACGGCCTCTTGCTTCTTGTCGGCCTCGGTCTTGTCGGCCTCGTCTTGTCTTCGGCGGCCGTGGGGGTCTTCTTGGCCTTGCGAATCAGATCATCGTAGTAGATGAATTCGTCGCAGTTGGCGATCAGCAGGTCGGAGGTGGAGCTTTTCACGCCGCAGCCGATGACCCGCCGGTCGTTCTCCTTCAACTTGGAGACCAGCGGCGAGAAATCGCTGTCGCCGGAGAGCAGGGCGAAGGTGTCGATGTGCTGCTTGGAGTAGCAGAGGTCGAGGGCATCGACGACCATGTGGATGTCGGCGCTGTTCTTGCCGCTCATCTTGCTCTGCGGGATGTCGATCATTTCCACGCCCTGGGCATGGAACTCCCGCACCGAGTCCTCGTAGTTCCTCCAATCGCAGTAGGCCCGCTTGAAGACGATGCGGCCCTTTTCCAGCAGCCGCTTCAGGACCAACTGGATCTGGAACTTCCCGGCCTTCATGTCGCGAACGCCGATGGCCAGGTTCTCGAAATCGACGAATACGGCAATCAACGGTTCTTCCGACATGCGATCTTCCTATATTTTCCAGGTGGGACTTGTGGCGACGACAACGCGCTATTCTACTTCAACCCGCCGCCCCTGGGAAGACGACTATCAAGCAGTGTTCGCCTTACACCAGCGTGGGCTGGCGCTCGGTGGAACCGAGCTTGTCCCACCCTACGTTTGGCGCCTCCCGGAATCACGCAACTCGATTTAGCTTTGACATGCCGTGTTTTCCAAATACAATAAGGCCACGACGGAACGGCTTCCGCAAAAGCCACCCCCGCTCAACCCACCTCGCCAACTGGAGCCCTCCCCATGAACAGACCCACCTCACCCACTCTTGCCACGCTTGCCGCGGCCCTGCTGCTGGCCTCCCTCGCTACGGCCCAGGCCGCCGATTTCCACGTAGCTCTCAGCGGCAAGGATGCCAACCCCGGCACGCCGGCGGCCCCGCTCCGCACGATCCAACGTGCCGCCGACCTTGCGCAGCCGGGCGACGTCATCACCGTGCATGAAGGCGTTTACCGCGAACGCATCAGCCCGCCGCGCGGCGGCGAGTCCGACGCGAAGCGCATCGTCTATCAGGCCGCGCCCGGCGAGAAGGTCGAGATCAAGGGGTCGGAAGTCGTCAAGAACTGGGTGAAGGTTCAGGACGATGTCTGGAAAGTCGACCCTGCCCAATTCGTTCTTCGGCAGCTTCAATCCCTACAGCGACCTGATCCACGGCGACTGGTTCAATCCCAAGGGCCGCCAGCATCACACCGGCGCCGTCTATCTCAACGGCGACTGGCTGACCGAGGCGGCCAAGCTGGACGAAGTGCTGAAACCCGCGGGCAGCCACGCCGCTCTGGTTCGGCCAGGTGGACAAGGCGAACACCACGATCTGGGCGCAGTTCAAGGGCGTCAACCCCAACGAGCAACTGGTGGAGATCAACGTCCGCCGGACGGTGTTCTACCCGGAGAAGACGGGCATCAACTACATCACCGTGCGCGGCTTCACCCTGCGCGCACGCGGCCACCCCCTGGGCGCCGCCCACCGCCGAGCAGATCGGCCTGATCGGCACGCACTGGAGCAAGGGCTGGATCATCGAGAACAACGCGATCAGCCACTCGGTCTGCTCGGGCATCGCGCTGGGCAAATACGGCGACGAGTGGGACAACACGTCGGCCAATTCCGCCGAGGGCTACGTCAAGACCATCGAGCGCGCCCTCGACGAACGGCTGGAACAAGGAGACCATCGGCCACCACATCGTCCGCAACAACACCATCTCCCACTGCGAGCAGGCGGGCATCGTCGGCAGCCTGGGCGCCGCGTTCAGCATGGTCACCGGCAACACCATCCACGACATCCACGTCCGGCGGTTGTTCACCGGCGCGGAGATGGCGGGCATCAAGTTCCACGCCGCCATCGACGTCGCAGATCAGCCACAACCACATCTACCGGACCTGCCGCGGACTCTGGCTGGACTGGATGGCCCAGGGCACGCGGGTCTCCGGCAAACCTCTTCCACGACAACCAGAGCGAGGACCTGTTCGTCGAGGTGGACCACGGGCCGTTCCTGGTGGACAACAACATCTTCCTTTCCCCGACGGCGCTGCTGAGCCGATTCGCAAGGCGGCGCCTACGTCCACAACCTGATCGCCGGCGGCATGAACGTGAATCGCTTCGACGGCCGCCTGACCCCCTTCCACAAGGCGCACTCCACCGAGGTCGCCGGACTGCACGACAACCCGTGCGGCGACGACCGCTACTACAACAATCTGTTCGTCGAGCGCGGCGACTTGAGCCGCTACGATGCGGCGCAGCTTGCCCGTGTGGATGGACGGCAACGTGTTCCTCAAGGGCGCCAAGCCCTCCAAGCAGGAAAAGACTCCGCTGGTCGAGCCGGACTTCGATCCGGCACTCAAACTGGTCGAGAAGGCCGACGGCTTCTACCTCGAAGTGCCGCTTCGACAAGGCCTGGGCCGCCGACCGGACGCGCAAGCTGGTGACCACCGACCTGCTCGGCAAGGCGGCCATCCCGAATCCTCCCTACGAACAACCGGACGGCACGCCGATTCGCATCGACACCGATTATTTCGGCAAGAGCCGGAACGAAGCGAATCCGACACCCGGCCCGTTCGAGAATCCCGGCCAGGGCGATATCAGGCTCAAGGTTTGGTGACGACCGGCGTATCGTCGGCATTGCCCCACTCGCCCCAGCTTGCGTAGTAGTTGCTCACGGCCGACGCGCCCATCAACTCCATGGCAAAGGCCATCACGGCGGCCCGGCCGCCCGACTGGCAGTGGGTGGCGGTCGGCTTTTCCAAATCGACGCCCGCTTCGCGAAAGAGCGCGCGAAGCTGGTCCGCACTTTTGAAGCGTTGCGTCTTCTTGTCGATCAAGTCGATCCATTCCAGATGCCTGGCGCCGGGGATCGCGCCTGCCCGCTTGTTCTTCTGCTTGTCGGTCCCGCAGAACTCGGCCGCGGATCGGGCGTCGACGATCTGCAGCGTTTTCTCCTTCAGGGAAGCCAGGAGTTGCTCCTTGGTGGCCAATCGTTTCGCTTGCGGCACGGCCGGAAAAGTCGTCGCCGCGGGTGCTTGCGGCTTGTCGGCCTCGACGGGCAGCCCGGCCGCTTTCCAGGCCGCCCATCCGCCGTTGAGAAGCCGCACGTCGGCCACGCCCCAATAGCGCAGGATCCACCAGATGCGGGCAGCGTCTTTCGAGTAGGTGCCGTCATACACGACGACTTTGGCGTTGCCGTCGATTCCCAACGCGCCGATCCGGCGGCTCCAGCCCTCGCCGTCGTTGCCCGTGCCGAACGCCTTGGCCCAGGCCGCGGCATCGACCCAGCGCGCGCCGGGGACGCGACTTTCATCGAACGCCTTGCGGGCACGGGCATCGAGAACGATGAACTGCTTGGCACTCTCGGGCTTGGCCAGGGCGGCCGGCTCCACGAGCAACTCCGGCCGGGGATATGCCGCATCCTCGGCAGCCTGTGCGGAACCGTGAAGCAGGGCGAGAGCAGCAAAGGCGTTAACCACGAAACAGACGAAAAGGGAAAGACAGGAAAATGAACGGCAGGAAGATGGGGAAAAGAAAATGAGCTTCATTCTAGCGTCTAACCTGTGCCTCCTGTAGCATGTTCAGCGTTCAGAAAAAAACTTCGACAGAAGAATGCCCGTGGGTACGCAGGGGGACAGAAAGATGAGATCCAGGGGGCAATTGAGTTGATTTTTCTGCTCCCCTATTTTTCTGTCGGCGGGCTGGATTCTCAATGCTTCCCGTAGTTCATGGGAACGCCTTTGCGCTGGGCCATGATGTAGGCCTCCAGGGCCCGCATCTTGGGGCCATCGGGCTCCAACTTGGCGGCCGCGCACCGGGTTCTCGATGCACCAGTTGATCATGTCGCGCAGCAGGACGACGCGGCCCAACTGGACTTGGAACTTGGGATACGTCTCCGGGTGCGTGTTGGCCGCGTGGGGATGGCACATGTCGCAGGAAACGGCGACCGTGCTGCCCAGCTCGTCGCCGCTGTGGAAGATCCGCGAACCTTCCGCGGCGAACTTCTCCGTCTCCCGCGCCCAAGTCAGCAGGTCGCGCTCGGTGAAGTTGCCGTAGGTGTCGCCTTTCCCTTGGCCGCCCTTGAGCAAATCGGCGTTGTCGGCTGGTGGTTTGAGCGTGTGCCGCTCTTTTTCCTCCGCCACCCACTTGGCCTCGGGGTGGTTGCGTTTCCACTGGTCCATCAAGCTGTCGGCCAGGGGCTGACCCTTAAGCTCCTTGGACACTTCCACCGCGTCGCCGCCGTCGCAAGCGCCGACTTTCATGGTCTCGTCATCGCCCTTGGCAGCGGTTTTGGCAGCGGTCTTGGCCGCAGCTTGGCCGAGCGGCGTCCGGCTTCTTCGCTGCGGCCTCGACGATCGTCGCTTGGGCCACGATGCCGGCTTGACGGCTGCGTCGGCGGAAGCCGGCGGCAACGGCGTCGAGCCCTTGGCGGGAGCCCGCCGCGGCCGACTTGGACGGCGTGCCTTCTTCGGAACACCCGGCGAGGAATCCCGCCAGCAGAAGGCAGGCGCGCCGCCGAGGGCACATCAGGATCGACGTGTTTTTCATGGTTCATCTCCTTGTGTGGGTTCGGGGCTCAATAGGCTGGCCGGTTGGGTTTCGGCGGGCAGGTCCTCTTTGCCCCAACTGGAAGTGTAGGTCCGGCTGACGGTGATCGGATTGCGGTTCCACAGGCTGTAGACCTTGTCGACCAGGCCGTCGGGGTGAACGCGGACCTCGCCGTCGCCGCAGCCGTCGTTGGGGTCGAACGGGTCGGGACGACTCATCTGGATGGTCAGTTCCGGCATGCCCTCCGGGGCGTACGGCCAGGGCCAGGCGGTGGAAAGCAGCCCGTGGAAATGGATGTTGCCGATGCGGTTGGTGAGCAACTGGTGGGTATGCCCGTGAATCACCACCACGTGCTTGAAACGCTTGAGGATCGCCTGGACCTCGTCGGCGTCGTCGGTCCAGAAGTTCCAGTTCTTGTACAGCTTGTAGAGCGGCGAGTGCGAGAAGACGATGAGCTGGGCGTCGTCGGCAAGCTTGGCCAGGTCCTCCTTGAGCCACTTTCGCTGCGGTTCGCCCACCGTGAAGGAACTCTGCACGCCGTTGTCCAGTCCGGCCACGGTCTTCATCCGCTCCAGGGGCGACATCTTCCGGGCGGTCCAGAAGTCGCGTTCCACCACGCTATTGAGAACGACGAAGTGGACGCCCTTGTGGTCGAAGGAGTAGGTCGGTTTGCCGAACAGCTCCTGCCACTTCTCGCCCAGATCGAGATACCAGTCGTGCTCGCCGACCATGATCCGCAAGGGGGCCTTGAGATTCTTGAGGATCTGGGCCCCCAACTCAAGCTGCGTGACCGCGCCGAGCTGCGCCAGGTCGCCGCCGTAGAAGACGAAGTCGGGCTGCGGGTCGAGCTTGTTCACGTCGTCGACCGCGCGGAGCAGCCCCCGCACGAAACGGTCGTTGACGTTCTTCTCGTACAAGTGCGAGTCGGAGATATAGGCGAAGCGGAAGGCCGGTTTCGACTGCGGCGGCTTCCGCGCCCTGCGGCCACGGCCACCGGCGTGAACGAGTGCGGCGCGGCAAGCCCCGCCGTCGCGCCCAAGGCCGCCGCCGACACCTTCAGGAAGGAGCGGCGGTCGAGGTTCTGCAAGCCGCGGAAGAACTGCCGGCGCTCTTCCAGATACTTGGTTTCGACGCTCTTGTGAGTAGCCATCGTGAATTGCTCCTTGTTACTTCTTGTCTTTGCCGTTGGTGCCCATGACCCGCTGCTCGAAGGGCAGTACCTTCCGCAGGGCCATGGCCTCGTCGCGGAAGGGACGCTGCTTCTTGGCGATGGCCTTTTGCAACTCGAACTGCCGCTGGTTCTCCGCGGCGAAGCGGACATCGGTCAGCGTGAAGAGGAAGGCCACCACCTGGTCGATCTCCGCCTCGCTCAGGGCCAGCGGCTCGATGCCGCCGTCCAGGAACGGATTGGCCTCGCCGCCCTTGTTGTAGTGGTCCATCACGTCCCACAGCGTGGCCATCGATCCGTCGTGCATGTAGGGGCCGGTGATGCCGATGTTCAGGATCATGCGGGGTGCGGAAGGAGCCGATTTCCGAGCGGTTGCGGGTCACCATGAACCGCCCCAGCTCGCTCAGGTCGGTCGCCACGGCCAGTTCGTCCAGCTTCTTCTCCGAAGCGCCTTCCTCCAGGACCTTGAGGGCCGTTTTCACCAGGCCCTCGAAGTTCTGGTGGCGGGCCGACACGCCCACGTTGTGGAAGCGGTTGTCGGTGCCCAGCGGGTTGGAGGGGTTCATCTGGTGGCAGGCCACGCAGCGGGCCTTGCCGTTGAACAGATCCAAGCCCGCCTTGGCCTGGGCCGAGATGGCCGTCGCATCGCCGTTGAGGAAGCGGCGGAAGGGCGAGTCGACGAAGACCAGCGTCCGCTCGAAGGCCGCGATCGCCCGGCCGACGTCCTCGTAGTTCATTTCCCGGCCGTAGGCCTTCTTGAAGGCCTCCTGGTACTCGGGAACGTCGCGGATGGCCTTCAGGGCGGTCGCTTCGTCGGGCATTCCCATCTCGACCGGGTTGAGGATCGGCATGCTTGGCCTGGTGGTCCAGGCTGGGCGAGCGGCCGTCCCAGAAGAACGACTGGAGCAGCGGCCGCGTTGAGCGTCGTGGGCGCGTTCCGCTTGCCGAACTGTTCTGTCGCCCTTCGAGATTCCCTCCGAGACGGCCCGCTGATCGGTGAAGCCGCGGGTCACGTCATGGCAGGTGGCGCAGGAGACGGAGTTGTCCTGGGAGAGCCGCGTGTCGAAATAGAGCTTCCGGCCCAGCTCGACGCGCTCGGGCGTCATCAGGTTGTCGGCGGGGATGTAGGCCGCCCAGGCGACCGGATCGAGCCCGGCCGGGGCCTTGGTCACGTCCGCATCGAGCTTCAGTTTTTGAAGTTCCGCCAACTGTTGTTCCGCGCTGGCGTCGCCATGTTTGCCCTGGGGCGCCTGGGGCGGGGAATCGGCGGCCAGCAGCGACCATGCCAGGCATCCGGCAAGCGCCCCGCCCAGCAGCGTCAGCGTTGCCGCATGCCTGTACCGGACCATCTTGGGGTGTCTCATAGGTACGGCCCTTTCAAAAAGAATTTTTCAAACACGCTCTCAGCGATTTGATCGGGGATACATGCTTAGAACGCTGCCAATTTATCCAATCGCGCAGTTGATGTCAAGCATCTGCCCGGTGTTGGGCTTTCGTAACACATTATGTTACAACATGTTACGGCAAATAAATTGCGTTTCACGGAGGACGCGATTCAGCCTGGGGTGAGCGAAAAACGGGATTTATTTTCCTTGGTTTCGCGGCGGAACCAGGCGAAATCTTCACGCTCTAATGTTTTAGATACTCCGCCTTTACCAGTTCGGGATCATAGCTCCGCTCCAGGCGGCGCACGATGAAGTGTCCGCGGGCAACGTCCTGAAAATGGCCGATGAAAATCGTGTTGATCAGCGCTCCGCCGGCGGCCCCGACGATCGGAAGGGACTGCGCCACGATTTTCTCCGAGACCGGAATCCCGAATCGGGCCGCGACCTGCGCGATGAACCGCGCGATTGCCGGCGCGCCCTGGTCGGCGAGACCGCGCCGCGCGATGTACTCGCTGGCCTCGGAGAGCGTCTTCGCCAGGCCGGCGCGAACGGCAAAATAGCCCGACTCTGCCGCGTCATCCGCGCAGGCCCGCCCGCCAAGCGCAAAAACTTCGAGGCAGGCGAGCTTGGTTTCGGGCGATTTGATCCGCTCTCCCTCGCTGCGTGCGATGTCGGCGATGGAACGGAGCATGATGGTCGTGGAAACGGGTAGCTCGATGGCCAAGGCCGGCAGGCCGAAAAAACCGCCGGCGATGCCCGTGGCGGCGACAATCGTCTTGTGCATCCAGTTTGCCGACTCTTGCTGCCGGTCGTCCATCGTGGAGATCGCAACGCGGAAAGCCGTTTCCAGCGATTTCTTGGTCGCCGCGGCGATGACGTCGGATGCGCCCTGCGGCAAGAGCTTGAGGCCCGCCTCGATCGGGGCCCCGATGGCGTTGCTGACCCTGGCGGCAACGCTCGGATTCTCAGAAACCGCTTGGCGTATTGGAGATCGGCCAAGTCGTCGGACGAGAGAGATTGGTTTGCCATGGTCGTTCCTCACCCAGCCGGTTTTTTCGGACGCAGCGATTCCAGCCAGATACGGTAGTCGATGGTGTTCTTCCATGCCGCGTAGGCATCGCCTGGTCCGACCAGCGCCGTATTCGCCCCTTCCAGCCGCGATTCCACGGGACGCCACGCCCCACGCCCCGGAAAGGTGCGGCGGAAATCGGCGGCCGACAGCGATTGGGGGGCCGTGGCGGCCTGGCTCCGCAACGCCTGACCGTTGAAGGAGCCCTCGGCCAGCCGGGCGATTCCGGGCGGAGAAATGCTCCAATACTGGTTCCAGGCGGCAAGCGTGTCCGGAACGCCGATGCCGTGCAGTTTTTTCGGCGTCTGGCTGGAAACCAGGGCCAAGAGCGGCCCGGAGCCGCAGTACAAGTCCTGCTCGCTGCGCCAGACGACGGCCTTCTTGATATTGGCGATGGCCGCGTTCATGCGCTCGGCCAGGGTCTTGCCCCGCCGCAGCTCGGCGTTCTTGCCCAAGTCGCCCCGGCTGAACTGGGCGAGTCGCTCGGTTTCCGCGGCGCTGTGCCGGTCCAACTGCGAGGTCAGCAAGGCGCCGTCGGTGTCGAACAAGTTTCGGGAAGCGGCGACGTGGACGAAGGCCCGCCCGTCTCCCTTGGCCGGCTCGCGAAGCGGCGAAAGCAGGTGTACGCGGACCGCCTCGTGCAGCACCAGCGTGTCATGCCGCAGATCCAGGAAGGCGTCGGTCGCCTGGCCCGTTTGATGCACGGCGAGGCCGGAGAAACCCGAGAACACGCAGTTGTCGACCAGCACGCGGAGCGACCCGTTGGCGACGCAATCGATGGCCGTGCCCTGGGAAGCATGCAGCAAGCAGTTCCGCACCTCGCACGTGGCAGCGTCTTCGAGCCGCAGGGCCGGTCCGGCGCCGCGATGAAGGACGCGGCAATTCGCCAGTCGCAGCGGGGCCCGCCGCACGACGAGCAGCGACGGCGGCAGAAAGGCGTTCGCTTCCGCGGGGCCGCATTGGAGGTCGAGTCCCTCGATCACCAGCAACGCCTCGCTTTGGATCAACGGCGCTTCCGTCGGTTCATTCAAACGCGAAACGGCCAGGGTCGGCCGGGCCCCGGACACCGCCCGGACCACCAGGGCCTTGCCGTGCAGATCCAAGGGAGCGATGCGAATCGGATCGCCGCCGCTGATTTCCACGGTATCGCCGGATGCGGCGGCGAAAATCGCCGCGGGCCAATCGGCAAAGGTCCGCCGGGCGATGCCGTCTTGGGCGACGACCGCGAAGCGCAGCGGCCGTTCCGTGGCCGGCGGCGGAGCAAAGCGGGCGGAGTCGCCGCCGTTGGTGTCCGGAGTGGTGCCGGATCCCAGATCAGGCCGCGACGGACCGCCGCTGTTCACGATGCCGTAGAAGAGGATCGACAACAGCAAAAGCAACGCTCCCAACAGAGCCATCATGCGGTATCGCCCGTTCCGGCCGCGCTGCGGCGGGACGCGACGCACGTCGGGCCGAACCAGGCCCAGCGGCGGCGGGGTTCGCGATCGCAGCACCGGCGGCGGAATCACTTCGTGATGCGGCGCCGGCGGCGGCATCAACACCGAGCCCGCCGCTTTCTCCGTAGGATGGACCTCCACGCCCGTCTGGCCCGCGGCGGGATTTGTCGAAATCGCCGCTGCCGCTGCCGAACCATCGGAGACCACGGCTGTTGCCTTGCCGGGCGGGAGCGAGTTTCTGTCCGGCGGCGGTTCGCTCGCTGCCGCGGGGCCGATGCCCTGCAACGCCTGCCACTGCCGTCGGAACAGTTGCGCGACTTCCGCCGCCGACTGAAAGCGATCGGCGGGGTTCACGGCATGCAGCCTGGACACTAAGGCGACCAGCCAAGGCGGGAGCGACGACGCGTCTGTCGACAGCGACGGCGGCAAGCCGTCGGCCACCTGCCGGATCACCGCCAGGGTGGTGCTGCCCGCATAAGGCGGCTGGCCGGCGCATAAGGCATAGAGCACGCTGCCGAAGCTGAAGAGGTCGGCGCGGTGATCCATGGCCTGCCCGCGGGCCTGCTCCGGCGCCATGTAGGCCGGCGTCCCCATGATCGCGCCCGGCAGCGTCACGCCCGCATCGTCGGTCGCCCGCGCCAGGCCGAAATCCGCGATCTTCACCTGGTCGGCCGGCCGGGCCAGAAGGATATTTGCGGGCTTGATGTCGCGATGCACGAGTCCGCGGGCGTGCGCCGCGGCTAGCCCGGCCGCTGTTTGGGCCCCGATGCGCACGATCTCCGGCAGGGAGAAGCGGACTTGCCGCCGCAGGCGATCTTGCAGCGAAACGCCGTCGACGAACTCCATCACCAGCAGGAGCAGCCCTTTGACCTCCTCGACGGCAAAGATCGTCACCACGTTGGCATGACTGATCGCGGCGGCGGCCCGCGCCTCGCGGAGGAAACGCTCGCGCGCGGTGGCGTCGCCGCCGAGTTGCGGCGCGAGCGCCTTGACCGCCACGAGACGGCCGAGCACCGGATCGCGGGCTTGAAAGACGACACCCATGCCGCCGCGGCCAAGCAGCTTCAAGATGCGATAACGGCCCAGGCGGCCGATACAATCGGCGCTGTCGGGCGGATCGAGAAACGGCAGGTCCGCATCGGCCGGGCGGGGCCGGCAAGGCTTGGTCTCGGGCTGCCGCGCGGCCAATGAATCGAGCATGCCGCGCATCGCCGGGCCAATCTCCACGCGCTCCTCGCGGATCTTCTGCACCAGGGGCTCCGCCGGGCGGTCGCCCGTGGCGAGCGATTCCAGCCCGCTCCGGCAGGCGGCGCACTGCTCGACGTGGGCGGCGATGGCGGCCTCGGCTTCGGCGTTCATGCGGCCTTCAAGCAAGTCCTGCAACACTTGACGGTTGGGGCAAGGGGTCGGCATCAGGGTCCTTCTTGCTCTTCGATAACAACAGGCTAGGACGAGTCGAAACCGAATCGATCACCAGGAAATGCTCCGGGCTCCAGTCGGCGGGCAACTCCGTGGCCGCGGCATTCATTCCGTCGAGACGGATTGACATCCGCTGCCGCCAGGAATCCGCGAAATCTCCTCTGCCGGCCGGACAACACTCCTTAAAGTATACACCAGACCCGAACTCCGGTAACCGCCGCCCCCTCCGGGGTGATGCACAAGACCCCATCCTACGGAACAATTGAACACGTTATTTACGAGCGAGCCCTAAGACATGAACGCGGAACCAACCCACCCGGAGCGAATCGCGGCAGGCGGCTCTTTGGCAGTCGACGCGCGTGACACCGGGACTAGCGTGGTATAATTGACGAAAAAGGAGGCGAACTACGTTTACACGGATCGAATCCAATCCGAGCGTGCTGGGTGGCAAGCCGTGCATCAAGGGTACGCGGATCAGTGTCGAGTTCATCCTGGAACTGGCGGCATCCGGCGCGAGCCGCGACGACGTCCTCCGCGCGTATCCGCACCTCGCGGCAGAGGACGTCGAAGAAGCCCTGCAATATGCGGCGCATTTCCTCGTACGTCCTCGAGGCCAAATGCCTTTCGCTCGCCAACCTGATTCACCATCCAGACGAGCGGTCTGTCGGTTTAGTACCGCCCCCGCTGGGCTTGTCCCAGCGGAGCGGAGGATTGGCCACTAGAAACGCCGCCTCGCCCACCCCTTTTGCCGTTTTTCCCGTGTTTCCGCCGCCCGGCCCGCGGGCCGGGCGGCGGAAACACGGGAAAAACGGCGGGCAGCGATTGAAGGCTGGCCAGTAGTGGTCAATCCTTCGCTCCGCTGGGACAAGCCCAGCGGGGGCGGCAGGGCAGTCTTCGACTAAATTGACAGACCGCGAGCTGAATGGGGTCTTGATATTCCTGCTTTTCGTCTTAGCGGTTCAGCCTGATTCACTCCGCACGAGCTGGATGGGATCTGCCGCACCGGAATCCACAATACGCCAGCACCGCGCCGATTCCCAACGCCCAGGTTACGATGGTCCAAGGCGGCGTCAGCGCGCCGGCAACGTTCTTCTCCGGATGATTCGGATCATAATGAATGAGCATCCGCCGGTCTTTGATGTTGCGGTTGTCAATCGGCGCGTAGTAGGTCTTGCCATCGACGACGAATGCATACCGCAGATCGCGGCGATCGGAAGTGCCGGGCCGCTGGTGCGGTTTGGGGCGCCCGTCACGCGGCTGGCGTCCCGCATCGGCCACGAGTAGGCCCTCGGCCGTTGCCGGGTACTGGCCGATCGTCGCCGAATTGAGCCGCGCCCAGACGGCGCCGGTCAAGACGCAGGCCCCCGCCGCCATCAGCAGAACCAGGCTCAGGCAGCGGGAAAGAACTTCGGCCCCCTCCTCCCATTCACTCTCCGGCGCCGGTTCCAACTCCGCCTCCGGTTCCGCGTCGCTGTCGCCCTCGGCGAGTTCGGCGGGCCGGCTCCGGTCTCGGCGCGGTCGGTTGGTCCACTCCGCGATGATCTCGCGGGCGCGCCGGGCGTCGCCTTCCCGCACCCAGATTCGCGGGGCTACCGTCTCGCCGTACGGCAGGCGCCCGGCCGCGCCTCCCAGGCCCTCGCCCACGATCTCGCTGCCGATGCCCTTTTCCGCCAAGATCTCGCAAATCCCGTTCGCCTCCAAGCGGTCGACGGCGGAGTAGACCTCGACGATGCGGTCGGTCGCCCCATCGGCGAAGGTCGCCTCGGCAATTTCAGAGTCGAGACGCCATGCCGCGCGGATGTACCGCGCGGGGTCGGCCAGGAAGGCGGACCACGACATGTCCCGGTAGGTTGTCAGGCTCCCCCCTGCCCTGTCGTACGAGCCATACTTCCGCAGCGACGGAATGTAGACGAGCATTCCCCGTGCGTCATACCCCTCCGCTTTCAGGAGGTCCAGTGCGCGGACCGTGCCGGTCGATTCCTGGCCCCGGAGCCTGACGGCCAGATCGATTTCCTCGATCTCGTCCAAGGTGCGAAAGGTAAAGGCGCCCATCTCGCCGGCCGACGCGTCGTACTCCAGGCGGCGATCGGACTCGAGAAACGCAACCAGATCGTCGGGCAATTCATCCTTGAGCATCTATTTCATCCGGATTTCAATCCTATGTTCGCCGCGGCTCGTGGCCGAAAGCTGCGGGCTTCTCCTGCGATTGGCCGTCGAGCATGAACGCGTCGATCGCGGTGCCGTGCCCCGTGACGACGATCTGCAGCGTGGCGTCGCGATACTTGAAATTGGCGAGCGTCAGCTGCTGGAACCGTTCCGGCACCACCGGCGCGAACCGCAGGCCGCCTTGTTCGAAGTGGATGCCGAACAGGCCGTGATAGATCATCGAGAGGAAACCGGAGGCGCTCCACAACTGCCGCGGCGAGCCGTCGGGCTTGCCGTCCTCGGGGCGATAGAGTTCCATGAAGGTGTCGCTCTTCTCGGAGAGCTTGACCAAGGCGTCGAGTTCGCGGCCGAAGGTCTTGGCGTCCTTGCTCTCGCTGGCCGCCCAGGCCCAGTAGCCTTGCACGAACGGCCAGATCATGCCGTTGTGATAGTAGTGGGCGAAGTCGGTCTTGTAGCTCCGCCACTCCTCGTACTGCGGCCAGAGACAGGGGAAGCCCCACGACGTCGTCGGCGTCGCACAAAGAATCTGCCGCGCACGGTCGGCGTCGGCGACGCCCGTCAAGATGGCAAAGGCCTCGCCCAGCCCTTCCATGCGGGTGTCGAGCTTGCCCTTCTCGTCGATGTAGTAGGCATAGTATCGCTTCTCGGGCAGCCAGAAGCGGGCATTGATCGCGTCTTTCAGTTTGGCGGCCTTTGCCCGCAGCGGCTTCACGTCTTCGCCCAGCAACTCGCCGGCGTCGGCGGCCACGAGATAGCCGCGGTAGTAGAGCAGGCAAGTGCTCAGCGCGCAGGTCTTCGCCAGCTTCTTGCCGTTGTCGGCATACTTCTTCGGGTAGGCGCTATCGGATTCCATGAAGCTCGAGCAGCCGCTGAACAGGCCGAGCTTCGTGTTGAACGCGTCGCGTTCGGCCCGCTTCAGGCTGCGCAGGGTGCGATCGTAGAGCGGCCGCAGCAGGTCGCGATCGCCAGTGACGAGGTACAGCGACCAGGTGCCCGACGCGCCGACGATGGCGTCGGTCAGGTTCGGCCAGCCGGCGAAGTGTCCGCACTTGTCTTGATACCAGCACTCGCCGATGCCGTCGACGTGTTGGGTCAGATCGAGCAAGGTCGTCTTGGCGACGCCGGGGTGGAGGACCGCGCAGGCCAGTTCCGTGGAGTAGGACGTATCGCGGGTCCAGACCTGGGCCCAGTTCTTCCCGGCCAGGAACTTGCCGTCCTGGACGTCGTCGGCGATGACGCGGCGGGCTTTTTCATAGGCCCGATCATAGGCGGTCAAGCCCGAAGCGAAGGCGAACGGCGCGTTTGCCGCGGTCGCGGAACCACCGGACAAGCCCGCCGGGCCGGATGCCGCTTTTCCGCCAGGGGCAACCTGGGCCCGAGCAGGGAAAACCCCGCGGGCGGCGATGATTATGACGGCAAGAGGAATGAAGCAGTGTCGGCTCACGATGTTCTCTCCCGGGTTGAAAAATGCCAGGATTCAGTATAGCAAGAAACCGGGTGGGTGACATGTTGTTGGGTGGGACTTCCCACCCCAACCACTAAATCGCTTTGCTTGATTCCCGGAGGCGCCAAACGTAGGGTGGGACAAGCTCGGTTCCACCGAGTGCCGGCCCACCAGAATGGAAAGCAAACCAATTGGTGGGCCGGCGTCGCTGCGCTCGCTGGTCCCACCCTACCGCTAGCGCGGCCCAGCGCGTTGATCGGCGGCGAAGCGGAACGGCGCGCCGCCGACAACCTGGTCGCTGGTCAGCGACGGGCACCAATGCTTCTCGATGAACTCGATCACGAGATCGGTGCCCGTGAAATGGTTGACCTTGGGCGGCATCCTCGGGTTGTACATCGTATCGGTCAAGTCTCGCATGAGGGCGACCTTCATTCCCTTGTTGATCAATGCGACACGACCTGGTTCATCCGCGGGGCCATTTCGGCGACCCGCGCGGCGGCCGCCTTGCACCAATGGCGGTCCCACATGTCGCAGATCACCACCGCCGTCTTGTGCGGGTCCCAATGTTCGGCCTTCGTGACCGCCTCGAAGTTGCCGGAACCCTTGGCCGTCTCGACACGGCTGCGAAGTTTCAGTTCCAAATCGGCGGCCTGGGAGGCGGTCGCCAAGGTCAGTACCAAGAGAGTGAGAATCGTGCGTTTCAGTTTCGCGCTCCTGAGAATTTGGGCAGAGATAACTCGTCAATTCAATGCCACTGGCTTGTCCAGTGGATGGTTACGTTCGCTGCTACAAAGGCCCACGCAAAAACCCTTCTTGCCCAATTCCGCAGCGACGGCAACGCCGTCGCTGCGGAAGGGGACAAAAAAGGCTGTCAACGGGCACGTCAACCGTAGCAAGAAACGTGCGGCACCACCGGGCAAGCCGGTGGCATCCGATCCGCCTCGACTGCTTGTTGTGGCGATCCTCACGGTTGCACCTTCGGTTTGTACCACAGGCATGCAAATCCCATCGCAGCCAGCCCCACGCCTAATCCATAACCGCACTTGCGTTCATTGCCAGCGAAATGGCGGGGTATCCCCGTAACTCCTCTCTTGCAGTCTTCAAGTTTGTCTTCAAGCTCCTCTTTCGCCTTGGCATCCAATGATCGGTTCAAGAGCTGACTCTTAATCTCACGGGCACGATCTGGCAGGGCCAAAAGGATCTCTTCGCGGCGCTGCTCCAATTCTCGGGCCCGCAACTCTCCGCGTACGGCGATGGCGATTCCCGCGGATAGGAACAGGACGGCGGCACATCCAGCAGCCGGGTGTATGTGCATGGGCGTTTTTCTCGTTGGCCAACGAGGTTCTAAAGCGCGCGTTGTCCCGCGAATGGACTACAAGTCAGACTCCATGTTCGTCGGTCGAGCGAACCCGTTCATTGCCCCTCATTGTACTTCATGGAGAGGGCGATTCAAGGTGACCCTACCCCGAGTCAGCCCCGCTTCTACGGATCGGATTTGGGCGCGAAGTTGCTTGCTTCCGCGATCGTGGCCAGCAAGGTATAATTTCACCGTAGTCAAACTGCAAATGTCCTCCCGCCCTCGCTGGGGCAAGCCCAGCGGGGGCGGGAAACCTGCGTCTCCCCCACCATGATTCCCGCCGCGTTCTGCCTGATCGCCGTTCTCGGCGCTACCCCCGCATCGCCATCGGCCGCCTCTTCTCCGGCCGACGGCGACGCCTGGCAGGCCCGCCTTTTCACGCCCACGTTTCTCGACAAGATCGGCGACACCTATTTCCTCGTCGATTGCTGGCATCACCGCGTGCTTTGGAGCCGCAAGCTGGATGGCGACATCGCCCGCTGGCAGACGCTCGACGATACGCTGGCCGGGCCGCACTCGATCGCCTCGGACGGCGAACTCTACGTCGTCGAGGATACGGGCCGCCACGGCCTGCGGGTCTATCGCCGCGCGGGCGACGCGTTCCAGCGGGTCCAGGAAATCCGCGGCATGCCCGAACGGCCCCATCGCGTGCGCTACGATCCCCGTACCAGGGCCTTCTACGTCGTCGCGGCTAACTCGCAAGACATCTATAAGCTGGTCCGCGACAACGACCGCCTCAAGCAGGTCTACAAGAAACATCTCGACTTCCTCGGCGGCGCCTATACGCGGTCGATGACCCTTGCCGACGGCGCGATGTACTTTGTCTCCGGCCCCGGTTTCATCCACAAGACCGAGTACCGCGACGACAGCTTCAAGATCCTGGCCAGATATCGCGTCCCCGCGGGCATGGCGAGCATGAACGACCTGTTTGCCACCGACGACGGCTGGTGGTACCTGACGGCGTCGTACTTGAAGATTGTCCGCGTCCGCAGCCTGGACGACCTGAACGCGGGCCGTTTCGAGGACGTCCACGCGCAGATCGGGATGCGCGGCACGCCTTATTATTTAAGCAAGATCGACGGCCGCTACTACGTGCCCGTCATCGCGCAGAACAACGGGATCTTGTCCTTCGTGCATGAGGGGGAGAAAATTGCGGACGTGCGCGTGCTTTGTGATTTCCGCGGCGAGAACAAGGCCGACGTGAAACGTTACCAGGAACTGCCGAAGTGACTTTTCAACTGAAACTGCGGACCATCGCTCTGCCCCTGCGGCACGTCTTTCGTATCGCCCATGGCGCCACGATGGTGCAGAACAGCGTGCTCGTCGAGTTGCGCGACGGCGACCTGGCCGGCTACGGCGAAGGCGCGTCGAGTTCGTACTACGGCGTCACGGCGGCCGACATGATCGCGGACCTGGAAGCGGCCCGCGGCCAGATCGAAAGCTGGCCGCTGGCTGAGCCGGCGGAACTGTGGCAGCGGGCGTTGCCGTTGCTCGGGCACGATCGCTTCGCCCTGGCGGCCCTGGATGCCGCCGTGCATGACCTGTGGGGCAAGAAACTCGGCCAGCCGACCTATCGGCTCTGGGGGCTCGAACTGGACCGCATCCCGCTCAGCGATTACACGCTGGGGATCGACACCCTCGAGAACCGGCTGAAGATCCTCGCGGAGTTCGCGGGCTGGCCGATCTACAAGATCAAGCTCGGCACGCCCGACGACTTGCAGGTCGTCCGCGACCTGCGGCGGCATACCACGGCCGCCTTTCGCGTCGATGCCAACTGTTCCTGGACCGCCGAGCAGACGATTTTCAACTCCCGCGAATTGCAGGCGCTGGGCGTGGAGTTCATCGAGCAGCCGCTCCCGGCCGACGACTGGGAAGGGATGAAGCGGGTCTTCGCCGCATCGGCCCTGCCGGTGATGGCCGACGAAAGCTGCCTGGTCGAGGAAGACGTGGCCCGCTGCGCCGGCTTCTTCCATGGCGTCAACATCAAGCTGGTGAAGTGCGGCGGCATGACCCCGGCGCGGCGGATGATCGACGTGGCCCGGCGGCTGGGGCTGAAGGTGATGATCGGTTGCATGACGGAGTCGACGGTGGGCATTTCGGCGATTGCGCAGTTCCTGCCGCTGTTGGATTACGTCGACATGGACGGGGCGGCACTGATCGCCCGCGACGTGGCCAGCGGCGTCCGCCTGGAACAAGGGCGGGCCGTGTTCCCGGACGAAAACGGCAACGGCGTGCGGCTGCTTGCCGATTGCTAGACGACACGATTGCTAGGCGGCTTGCGGAGGGATATAATCGCCCAGACGATAAACGTCGTCCCGGCCCCCTGAGTCGGGTACCATGTTCACATGGTCGCCAGCGGAGCGGAGGATTCGTAACTAACACGGCCTCGCAGCCTCTTCGCACTTTTCGCGGACGCCACCCGGCCCTCTGGGCAGGGTGGCGTCCGCGAAAAGTGCAACCTGTAGGTCAGAGGTGGCTGGCCCGTAGTGGCCAATCCTCCGCTCCGCGGGGGCAAGCCCAGCGGGGGCGGGAATCCGTTTATTGTTTGAGTTGTTTCCCAAGTCCTATTCTCCGGAGGTGAATGATGCTTGCGGCACGTAACAATCGTGGTTTTACTGTGATCGAGCTATTGGTGGTGATCGCCATCATCGGCATCCTCGTGGCGTTGCTCCTGCCGGCGGTTAGTTCGGCACGCGAGGCGGCACGCAGGACGCAATGCATGAACAATTTGCGACAAGTGGCCCTGGGCGCATTGGCGCACGAAGCAAGCCAGGGGTTCCTGCCCACCGGCGGCTGGGGTAGCGCCTGGGTGGGCGACGCGGACCGCGGCTATGCCGAGTCCCAGCCGGGCGGGTTCTTCTACAATGTCCTGCCCTACCTGGACCTGGCGATGTTGCGCGACCTGGGAAAGGGCCAAACCGGGAAACCCAAGCTGGAGGCCGCACGCATGCTCTGCCAGACCCCGGTGCCTGTCTTCTCGTGTCCCTCGCGGCGGATGTGCAAGGTCTTGCCGCTGCATGGCACGGTGCCGCATAATGTCGCCGCTCCGACTGACCCGCAAATGGGTTGGTTCCATGGCGACTACGGCGCGAACGGTGGTTCGGTTCTCAAGTTATGGAACGGGGGGCCGGAAAGCTATGAAGCGGCGGATGCGGGTAAGGGGTTCCTCGCCAAGACGGAAATCGACCAATGCAACGGCATCAATTTCCAGCGGAGCAAAGTCACGCTTGCACAAATCCGCCACGGCGCGAGCAACACCTATCTCGCAGGGGAAAAGTACCTCAACGTCAGTCAGTACGCAACCGGGGCCGACCCCCGCGACGAGGCCCCGGTCTGCAGCGGCGCCGACGCCGACCTGCACTGCTGGGCCGACGCCGCCATGCCACCGGCGCACGACGGGGAATTGCCCGCCGGCACGCGGACCTATAATTTCGGCAGCGCGCACTTCGCGGGCTTCAACGCCGTGATATGCGACGGCAGCGCCCATTTCATCAGCTACTCGATCGACAGCCGGACCCATTTCCAACTGGCGAACCGCAAGGACACGGGGGAAATCGATTGGAATAAGGTGAACTGATCGACCTTTACTTGAGCGTGCCCACGTACTCCTGCCAGAGCTCGTCGAGGCCCTTGCCGGTAAACTGCTGGAAAGATCCGTCCGTGTAGTGCGATTCGCGCATCGCCGCATTCAGCTTGGCGACGATGTTCTTGTCGTACTTCCCGGTCAAATAGTCGAGGAAAGCGGCCGTCGTACGGTAGCCGTCGGTGACCTTGGCCCGGCGCGGGTCGGGCGCGGCCGCTTCGACTCCGGCTCGTACTTGAACCAGCGGAGGTAATCGGCCACCCCTTCGATCAGCCAGCCCGGGCTCTTGCGATTGTGGATCTGCTGGACGACATGGACCAGTTCGTGGACCACCGCCCCGGGCGCTTCGCCGTCCAAGTTCTCCTTGAACCAGGGGCCGGCGCAGACGACGCTCGTCCCGCGCGTATAGGCCACGCCTTTCATCTCCTTCTTGAACGTCACCGTGAGCCGCCGCGGAGCGGAAAAGTCCTTGCCAGGCAGACTGGCGACAATGATCGGATACCATTTTTCCAGCGTCGGACGCAACTTCGTTTCCACCCAGTCCTTGAGTTCCGGCGTTTCGATGTAGTCGATGGCAATGTCATACTTCACCGGTCCCTTGGTGGCCGGGCTGGGCGCGGTGGCAACCGGCGCGGCCGGCGGCGCGGCGTCGATGACGGCGATTTCGCTAGAGAACGCGAACGCCGTCGCAAGTAATCCCAGAAATCCCGCCTTACGCACAGACCACGAACACTCGAACATGGGAAGCTCCTTTTTTCCTGTCCCCCATGATAACATGGCGAAGGACTGCGTGCCAACGATTTCTTACCAGCCGGGCGTTATGGGCAGGCTGCTGAAATTCCCCGCCAAGGCGACGATCATCAGGGTGCCGAGGATCGCCGCCACCGGCAGGACCATGCTGACGATCCAAAGCGGTCGAGGTCCCCGCGCCGCCCAACAACCGATCGCCAGATAGAACGCCAGCAGCATCGGTTCCAAGTGCTTGGTCTGATGCCAGTCGACCCAGGTGAAAACGATGGCGGTCATCAATACCCAGATGGCCCAAAGGCCGGGCGCATTGCGCCATCCCGCCGGTACGAGGTTGCCTGGGAACGGCGTGTCTTCCAAAGTAGCCCGCACACGCCGTGTGCCGCCCACTGTTCTTGCGCGGCAGAGCATCGCCAGGGCCAAAGCGCCCAAGGGCAACAGGCCGACGCCCGTGTAGATCCAGAACTCCCACCACATCTGCGGCAGAGTGGGGTATTGCGCCAGGTTGATCGAATGGCGACGCAAGATGCGGTCCAGCAGGTGGCGCTGGAGATGGTCGAGCCAAAAGGCCGTGGGGTTGACCGCTGCACCGTAGATCCAAAAGAGAACCGTGCCGGCGACAAAGCCGATGAGCACCGGGTGCCGCACGACCGCGGACAACCGTTCCCGCAGGGTCCGGCCTTCCCGTCGCAGCAGTTCCCAGACGGCGACGGCAGCGGCCAGCACGACCAGCTTATGGTCGGCCAGGGCGGCAAACAGCCCGGCCAGCAACGCCGTGGCCAGGGCATCGCGATCGCGCCGGCCGGCCCAGGCATCGGCCGCCAAAAGGATCTGCAAGGCGGCAAAATGGTGAATTGCCAGGTAGCCGCCGTAGCACGAGCGTACGAAGACCTCCGGGCACGCGATGTATGCCAGCGCGACCAGGATCGCGAGCCCACTGCTGCCGGTTAGCCGTCCGATCCAGCAGGTCAATAGCCCGACGGTCAGCGCGGCGAGGAATATGTGGGGCGTCCGCGTCTCCAGCCGGTAGGGATGCTGCTGATAGAACGCGAAAAGCTCGTCGCTGCCTCGTTTCCACTCTACGAGACAAGCGGGATCGTAGACGGCCAGCCGTTCGAACTGGCCATGATACAAGAACGAGCCGGCCACGTAGACGTGGACCAGCGGCGGGTGCGAGAAGTAACTCGTGGGAGCGACGGCAAGTCGGCTCTCCGGCCGCAGCCGGGTCAAGAGGGCATGGACGGTGGCCTGGATCTTGCAATCGTGGTCTTCCTGGTTTTCGACGACATGACATGCGCCGTAGTAATAGCAACCGTAAGCCGCGACGAACGCCAGCAGGCCGACGCGGGGCAGATTGCCAACCTGCGGTATGCCCCAGGCCGGTTCGCCGCCCACGAACATGTTGACGCCCGCGGCCAGGTTCGTCACGATCCAGGTCGCGTTCCAGAAGCGGCCGCCGTCGACTGCCAGGCCCAGCAGGTGGCAAGCCAGGAGCACCGCCATGAAAACGGCGAACGACAACGAGAGGACCCACATCCAGGACAATCGCTTCAACCAACCGCAGCCGATCAAGGCCCCGGTCAAGGGCAGACCGGGCAGAACGAACAACACGAGGTTGATCGCCAATGAGCGCAGCAGCGGCCCCGCGTCAATCGGCCCATCGGGATGACAGACGGCAAAGGGAAGGTTCAGGGCGACCACCCAGAGCAAGTAATGGGTCCAGGGAGGCCGGTCGGCCGGCGCTCCCGCGAGCGAAGGTCCGCTCATAAGCGGTCTCCTGAGCCGGGCTCCGCGCCCTGGTCGTCGTCGCTGCTCCAAAGCAACACGGCGTAGGGCGATTCCGCGACCTTTTCCACGCCCGGCGTTCTCTGGAATCGCTTGCTGTAGTCGCGATTGCACAACAGGAACACGCCGCCAGGGGGCCGCGACAAGGGGGCGGCTTGCGGCGTGAAGACCCGCGCATACCACGGATCGAGCACGGGCGGCAACCCCTGCTTGGTCAGGCCCAGGATCATCCCCGTGGCCACGCCGGAGCGGTGCAGCCTGATGATCCGCAACCGGTAAAGGTTGACGTCGTGCCCGCGCAGCCATTGGCCGGCAAGTGCCAGAAATTGCTTCGCATCGTTTTCGTCGCCGCCCTCGATTTTCGCGTCTTCCGGGTCATGCATGAACCGGTCGAACGCCCTGCCTTGCACGATGGGCAAGTCGCAAGCGGCAGCGAACACGTTGCCCAAGTTGATCAGTCCAATGGCGGCCAGTGTCAATGTACTCAGCAACGTACCCATCGGCGTGATGCGTACGTTGAGCAGCGTGTTGCCGATGACGTAAAGGTCCAGCAGGCCCAGGGCCGTCATCCAGAATACGTGGTGGAACTCGATGCCGCCGGCAAGCCGGCGGATGGAGAACAGGCAGAACGGAATCACGAAGATGGCCAGCAGGCAAAGCGCCGCGTCGAAGTCGCGGCGCTGTCGCCGGGCGAGCAGACAGGAAAACGGCAAGAGGACCACCTGCGACAGCGCCAGCAGCAGGACGACCGCGCGATGCCCTGCCGGTCCGTCGAAAGCCGCGGCCATCTGCGGGCACTTCAGATCGATACCCGCCAGCGAAGCGGGAAACGCCGCCAGCGTGCAGGCGAGCGTCTTTCCCGCCTCCGCCCAGGCGTGCGTCGGCGCCTTGCGCCGCGAAATAGCCGATGGTTTCCGAGATCCGGCCCGGCATCCCCAATATCTGCTTGATTGCGGGCGGGGTCCAGACAATGGCCAGCACGGCCGCGGCGATCAACATGGCCTTCGCGGTTCTGCCCGGCAGCAGCCGCTCGAGGGCTAGCCACGAGCGCAGTCTGGGCACCAGCGCCAGCAGCGTGAGGAGCATCGCCGCGGCGAGCACGAGCGTATAACCCAACTGGGTCTGTACGATGAAGGAAGCGGCAAAGACCGCGGCCGGCAGACAATAGACTCGCCCGCTGATGACCGCCGCCAAGAGAAAGAGCGTCGCCAGGAATGGCAGGACGACGACCCAGGGAAGCCACACACTCGCCAGCCAGGGAATGCTCATGAAGCGCGCATAGCAGACCGCCAGCAGCGCCGCCCAGAGCATCGCCGTCCGGCCGCCGCAGTGGCGGGCGACGCCCAGCACGCCGCCAATGGCCAGGAGATTGATCGCAATCGCGCCAAGCTGGAGTCCCTGGTACTTGCCGCCGAAAAGCCCGTACAAGGGAGCCAGCAGATAGAAATACATCGGCCCGAGGTGTTCGGCCAAATTGCCGTGCGTGCGGATGCTGCTCAGTTGCACGTCGTGGAGGGCGTGCCAGGTGAACAACTCGATGTTGCCGTCATCGCCGCACGCCAGCCGGTCGGGCGAGCCGGGCATCAGGAGCGCTCCGGCAGTGAAGAGCAAAGGCAGGCCGACGAGGAGCAGAAGCCCGACGACTTCGATCCAGGGTGGTACGTTCCTGACCCGACCATGTACCGGTGGTCGGCTCGGGGACGTGCCAGCCAACGGTATCGGCTGGTCCTCGATCGGCCCGCTGGTGAGCGACGGGAACCAGCGATTTCTTAGCCGCAACGCGGGCAGCTCGACGATTTTGGCCATGAGCACGCCCAGAAGCAGCGAACCGATTACGTACGACGCGGCCCGAACGCTGAGACCCGGCGTGACGCCGCAAGCCCGTTCGATCAGTTGAACGCCGTACAGACGGACCGCCAGGTGCCAGAGGTAGATTGAATAGGAGTAGGCGCCGAGCGTTGCCATGAAGCCCGCCGCGCGAGCAAGGAAGCCATCAAAGCCCGACGCGCCAGCGAGGAGGCCGTTTTTCACGCTCGTTGGCGCACATTCCTCGCCGACCATGGGCCCATGGTCCCCGCCTCGGGCTCCAATGATGGGGCCGTTGCGCGTGACGTCGCACAACAGTGTACCCACCAACAACAGGCCGCTGCCGAAATAACATAGCGTATACCCCGCCGTGAAGATGAACGGCGTGGTTCTGAGCGGCCAAATGAACGTTGGAGCGAGCAGGAGGGCCCCCCCGACGATCAGCCACCGTCGCCAAGGGGTGAGCGTCTCCACGAACCACCTCGTATGAAAATGGTACACATAGGAGATCGCCACGCCGAAGAACAACGAGTCGAATCGAAGGTGACTGGGAAAAAGGTGAGTGATGTTGGAGAAATTCGGGTGATTATGCCAGTTGACCAGTCGCAGGACGAGCGCCGAAACGGCGATGCATGCCGCCAAGGGAAGGACCGGCTGGAAGGGCGTCGGCGAGTTCCGCTTCAATCTCCGCATGAGGACCAGCGCCAGGGGCAGGAGCAGGTAGAAGTGCTCTTCCACCGCGAGCGACCAGGTGTGACCCCACAGCCCAGGCAGGTAGCTCTGCAGGAAAAGGAGTTCGGACAGGAGCTGACGAAACTCGACCGCCGGAGTGCCGCAGATCAGGTTGGAGATCAGGGTGGCTGCAATGAGGACGAAGAAAGGGGGATAGATCTTCCATCCCCGTCGCAGGTAGAAACGGCCGACCGAGAGCGTTCCCCGCGACTTGTACTCCGTAAACAGCAGCCCGGAGATGAGAAACCCGCTCAGAACGAAGAACAGGTCGACGCCGATCCAGCCGCCGCGCTGCCAGGTCCAGAGGATCGATCGCGCATCATGGCATTGCCAGATCACGAGGATCGACCTCCAGCCGAGTTGCCACGGTTCCGGCGGCGGCTCCAAGTGTGCGCCGAGGACGAGCATGATGGCCACGAACCTGAGCACGTCGAGGCCGATCAGTCGCGGTTTCACCGGGGCCGTAAACATGGCTTTATTATCGTTGCCAGATGATGGTTTCGCAAGGCATGCCGGGTCCGCTCAAACGAAATAAAGAGAAACCGAAGAACAACTTTCCGATTGGGGTGGCATGCCTTCACGCGGCCGTCAGAGACTTGCGCAGTCGGGAAAAGTGCAACCGGCCGTGGGTAGGCATGTTCGCTGCGTGGCTGGCAGGCCTCACGACACGCGCCAGCCAACATGCCTACTCGCGGCCGCCTGCGATTGCCTTGTTGCCGCGACTTTGTGACGGCCGCGTGAAGGCATGCCACCCTCGCAAAGGCATGGAAGAACGGAATGAATTCCGTTTTGCGGAGCGGGCCGCTACAATGCATGACAGAGGTCCTGCCATGAAGTACCACAGCAGCCTGATCGCACTCGCCGTCCTATCGGTCGTGTCGGGCTGCACCGACACCCCGGGCAGCAAACTCAGGAAACTGATCGACGCGCGGGTCGCCGCGGCCCGTGCCGACGGCATGGAGTACTTGTGCAGGCCCACCATCCAGGTTCACTTCCCCCACGTTGGTCCCGATTCGGCAGTGGTCATCATCGAAGACGCCGGGAAAGGCGATCGCACGGGCCCGTTCCGCGGGTGGCGGACTTTCGAACTGGACTACGCCTTCAAAGATGGTCAATGGCGATTTGCCGGTGGCAAGATCCACGGCAACTACGACGAGATCCTCAACGAGCCGTTCCCCCCGGAACTCGAAAGGTATTTTGCCGAATAACAATCACGCGATACCGGCCGTCTTCGTCGGCGACGACATAATCGACGTTGATCCCATCCCGTCGAATGCGATCGCAGGCGGCCTCCGCCGACGGGGCCTGGGCCAGTTGCATCAGGTGCTCCTCGCTCCAGCCGGTTTGCAGGTAAGATCGCAAGAGGAACCTGGCGCCGGTATACGGCGCCAATTGGGCCATCTGGATCCGCGGCGAGTAAAGGTAAAAAACGGCCTCGGGCCGCGTCGCGCGGACGGTCTCGATCATCGCCGCAATCTCCTTGACACCCGGGTCGATCGCGTACTGGAGCCTGCCCGCGTAACGGCTGTAGCTATAGAGGTTCTTCCCGATCCCGACCGCCAGAAGGCATACCATGGCAATCGCCAACATTCGGGCCAGGCGCGACCTGGCGCCCGTCGCCCAAAGACTTCGCAGGCCTTGCACGGCCAGGATCGCCAGCAACGGGGCGGTATACGGAATAAAGCGGTAGGGATGATTATTGTAGCCCCAAGCATGGTTGAAAACCATCATCAGGATCGCCAGCCCGATCGCCCGATAGAGCCAGCGGGCCGCCGGCGGCGGAGAGCGCCAGAGGGCGATCCCGGCCAGTACGAGCATGGGGAAATAAGCGCCCAGGTAAACGCCGGCCGGAATCGCCAGGTCCTTCGCCCGGTACTTTTCGTGATAGAACAGCGGATCACCGCCCCAGCGGTGGATCACGTAGAGATTCCACCCGCAATACAGCAAGACCGGAACCACCGAGGCGGCCAAGAGCAGGAACCACGCCTTTTGCCGCGAGAGCCAGAAGAAGAGAAGCCCCGCCGCCGCGGCCGTCGCCAGCACGGATTCCATCGGCGGGCGGAAGTCCGTGAGCACCAGCAGGTAACCGTACACGATTGCCGCCGGCAGTAGACCCAGGCAGATCAGCCAGCGGCCCGGCACGTCGTTTGCCGCGATCGTGCGGGCAGCCAGCATCAGGGCACAAGTCGCGAGAATCAAGATCGCCACCAAGAGGTGGACATTGAAGGCTGCCGCCGCCGAGAGGAGCATTGCCGCGGACCAGCGGCGTCTCGCGGCCGGCCGCTCGTCCAGGCCGGCCTTGAGGAAACAGAACAGCGCGAAATAGCCTAGCGCCAGTCCGATGTTCTCCACGTAGAAGGTGCTTAATTGGCGGAGCAGATCAAGGATGATGGCGTGGTTGCCATGGAAGATGATGCGGTCGGTTCCCGTGAAAAGGAACTCCAGGCTGCCGAAGAGGAAGGCCAAGAGGACGGCCGCCAGGGCAGCCGCCCGGTTGCCCGTCAGGAGCTTGGCAAGGTGATAGATGACCGCGAACAGTGCGGGCGGCACGAAGAGTTGGAGCACGTTGGCCAGCGTCCAGGGCTCGATTCCCAGTCGTGTGGCCAACCAGCCGAGGCCCCAGTACGGCACGAACTGGTAGAAGATCGGCTCCTGCCGGGAAAAGGGGTCGTAGAAGTTGACGCCGTAAGTCTGAAAGGCCTTGGCCAGCGACATCGAGAGCAGACGGTTATAGTAGTATTCGCCCGATTCGAAGGCGAAAGTCCCATAGCGAAAACAGGCTGCCAGGTTGCCGGCCAACAGCACGGTGATGAAGATCAGGGAGAGCGAGAAGAGCCAACAGAAGGCGCGACCGTTCGGTGCTGAATTAGGTTGCATGATTCCTACAACGTAGGGTGGGACCAG
Source organism: uncultured Planctomycetia bacterium (assembly GCA_963779975.1). GTDB lineage: Bacteria > Planctomycetota > Planctomycetia > Pirellulales > Thermoguttaceae > JANXQG01. Next base: position 94,481 of record CAWAAL010000038.1, read on the forward strand.
ATCCGGGGCACCCGCTTGCGGGTCGGCAAGTCGCCGGCCCACCATGATCGAAAATGAAAGCAATGGTGGGCCTGCGCGTGCTACGCAATCTGGTCCCACCCTACGCAGCATCGGCAAGACAATATCATACCACTACGTCCATCACGCGTCACGATACTACATCCCTTTTCTTGTCTTGGCCGGGGAGCGACGTTACGATAATGCCTGACATTCTCGCCCGTTTCGTCGTGCGGGACCTCCGTAGCCTCCTACCCAAGGACCTTGCCATGCATCGCATCGCCTTTTTGTTGGCCGTACCGTTGGCAATCGTGCTCTTCCTCGGTTCCCAGCCGGCAATCGCTGCGCCGCCGATCACCGACGTCCAACTGGATCTGGCCCGCATCTACAAATGGGACCATTCCAACGGCGATACCTGGGACCCGTTCTGGGCCGACGACGACCATCTTTATGCCTTCAATTGCGACGGCCGCGGCTTCGGCACGCAGCCGCGGAACCTGGCCTTTCATCGCCTCGACGGCGACAGCCCGCACCGCCTGACCGGCTCGCTGGTCAATAGCATGGACGCCTACGGCAAGGCCGGTCAAAAGGAGGCCGACGGGGCGACCTGGAAGGCCCTGGGGCAGGAGTGCATCGACGGCGCGTTCTACGCCTTCGTTTCCCGACACGCCTACGGCCACGAAAGTCACGATCCTCTCCTGCGGCAGACGGCCGTCAACGCCAGCCTGATCAAGTCGACCGACCGCGGGCTGACCTGGACCCGTACGGCGGCCGAGAACTACAAGTCGCCGATGTGGCCGGGCGGGCGGTTCGGGGCCCCGTACTTCATCCATTATGGCCGCGACGGCGGCAAGGTCGCCCAAGATGCGGCCGATCGCTACGTCTATGCCCTTTCCGACAACGGCTTTTGGAACAACGGCGACGACTATATTCTCGCACGGGTCGAGCGCCAAAAGCTCCCTGACCTCCGCGCCGCCGATTGGACTTACTGGACCGGCGGCGCGGGGTCCGATGTCCAGACTTGGTCCGCCCGGATCGATCGCGCCCGGCCGATCTTAACCCTGCCGGGCCAGTGCGGTTCCGGCCCGGCCTGCTACGTGCCGGCGTTGAGGGCCTATCTGCTGGTCGCATGGTACATCCCCACAAAGCTCAGAAAATGGTTTGAGCCCGTGGAGTTGAAGTACGACTTCTATCAGGCCGAGCATCCCTGGGGTCCTTGGACGCGGATCCGCAGCCAGAGCGACAATTTCCTCGTCGGCGGCCACATGTATGGCCCATCGCTTTGCGCACGGTTCCAGGAGCCCAGCGGCGGCGACGTGAAAATGTCGCTGTTCACGTCCGGCTGCCCGTTCGAAGACAAGCCGGGCGGCCTGTACAAGATGTGGGAAATCCCGCTGATCGTGAAGACTGCGCCCGTGCCGCCGTCGGTGCTCATCAACGACGACGACCCGGCAATCAGCTATCGCGGCCAGTGGAAAGTCGTCGTCCGTAGCGGCTGTGGTTATCATCATGACGACCTGCACGCTACGACGCACGCCGGCGACTCGCTGGAATTGGCCTTCACCGGGACCGGCGTCGAGTACATCGCCGAGAAGTTCAAGGACCTCGGCAACGTCGATATCTACGTTGATGGCGCCTTCCGCGCGAACGTCAACCTGGCCATGCGGAACTTCCCGCGGATTTCGCAGGTAGTCGCCTTCCGCGCCGAGGGCTTGCCGCAAGGCCGGCACACGGTCCGCATCGTCAGCAAGAGCGCGGCCTATGCGGTCGTCGATGCCTTTCGGCTGTTCAAGTAGGGGGTTGTAACTTCGGAATTCGGTACTTTATTACCACTTTTCTTGTTTTTCTCCTTTTCTTTCCGGCCGTAAACCGGTTCGTTTTGGGAAAAGAAAAAGAGTGCTATCTTCATTCATTGTATTCCAAACTCATCGTGATTCGCTAGTTCAGGCAAATTAGGGGAAACAAAATTCTCTCCCGGTGAAATTTCATTTTTCCGAGGCCCTTTTCACCGACTCCGGGGTTATATATGATGAAGCCAGCCTGCGCACCGCGAGAGCCCCCCTCCCCCCACCTACTCGCACCAAGGGATTGACCATCATGGCCGACCACACCATCCGCAAGATATCCGCATTCCGGAGTGGGATACTCGGTCGTCGATCTGAACGACGTGCGGCATGTCTTCGCCGCAGCCACCCCGCTAGCCGGCTCGACCTTCGACGAGCAGGCCGACGACGCCCTGCGAACGATCGAGGCGGTCATCGGCGAAGAGGGTACGCGGGGATCGATCGTCCATCAGGCCGTGTTCCTGGCCGATATGACGCATCTCGCCCGCTGCCAGCAGATCATGCGCGAGTTCTACGGCCCCGAACTGCCGGCGACCAGCTATATTCCCCAGCCGCCCTGTGGGGGAAAACTGCTGGCCGTCGAGGCCCTGGGCGTAGGGCAGGGCCGCGGAGAAGTGCAAATCGAGCGGGTCAACGAAGAGCTGGTCGTCGCCCGGCATAACGGCATCGCCTGGGTGCATTGCACGAAAACCGTGCCGCAAGCCGAGGACAGGTCGGTTTACGACGCGAGTTTGGGCGTCATGGAGGGAGTGTGCAAGGTTTTCGGGAGCGTCGGCACTCGGTTCGACCAGGTGATCCGCACCTGGTTCTACTTGGGCGGGATCGTCGACGACGACGGCCCGGTGCAGCGCTACAAGGAACTCAACCGCGCCAGGACCGACTTCTTCCGCGATATTCATTTCCTCAACGGGCGCGCTGCCCGGCTCTCCAGGACGAAGCAGGGCGGGTTTATCCGGCGAGCACGGGCATCGGCACCGCCGGCCGCGGCATCGTGCTCAGCGCCATCGCCTTGGTTTCCGATCGGAGCGACATTCGGGCCGTGCCGTTGGAGAATCCGCGGCAGACGGCGGCCTACGATTACGCGGCTGCCTACAGCCCCCAAAGCCCCAAGTTTTCCCGGGCGATGGTCCTGTCCTGCGGCACTTATACAACGATATTCATTTCCGGCACGGCGAGCATCACCCATTCGCAGACCCGTCACGTGGGCGATGCGGGCAAACAGACCGAGGAGACGCTGGACAACATCGCCGCCCTGATTGCCGAAGAGAACCTCGCCGAGCATGGTTTGCCGGGGCTGGGCACGTCGCTTGCCAGCCTGGGGTTCGCCCGCGTATACATCAAGCGGCCGGAAGATTATCCGGCTGTGCGTGCGATTTGCGAGCAGAGGTTGGGAAAGTTGCCGACGATTTACGCGATTGCCGACGTATGCCGGCCCGAGTTGTTGGTCGAGATCGAGGGCGTGGCGTTTTCCCGATTGGAGCGAATGAAGATGTCCGTATCGTTTGCCGCGGTTCTTCTGACCGCCGTCCTGGCGCCGATCCGGCCCCGGTCGCGCCGGTGCGACCGTTCGAGAGTTCGGCCGATTTGACGCCGGCGGGCAAGATCGACGAACTGGTGTTCGCCCGCTTGAAGAAGTTGGGGCTGCAACCGTCGCCGCTTTGTTCCGATGCCGTTTTCGTGCGCCGCGTCTACCTCGACGTGATCGGCACGCTGCCGACTGCGGCGGAGGCCAGGGAGTTTCTGCTGGATCGCAATCCCGCACAAGCGGCGGCTGTTGATCGACCGCCTGCTTGGAGCGCGACGAGTTGGCCGACTACTGGGCGATGAAGTGGAGCGATCTGCTGCGGATCAAGGCCGAGTTCCCCATCAATCTCTGGCCCAACGCGGCCCAGGCCTATTACCATTGGATCCGGACCTCGATCCGCGAGAACAAGCCCTACGACCGCTTCGCGCGGGAATTGCTGACTTCCAGCGGCAGCAATTTCCGCGTGCCGCCGGTCAACTTCTATCGCGCCATGCAGAGCCGGCAGCCGACGGCGATCGCCCAGGCCGTGGCCTTGGCGCTGATGGGCGCGCGGACGGAGAAGTGGCCGAAAGAACGCCTGGCCGGCATGTCGGTGTTCTTCGCCAAGATCGGCTACAAATCGACGACGGAGTGGAAAGAGGAGATCGTTTTCTTCGATCCGAAGCGTCCGTAATCCCGGCTCTGGCCGAAATCCGGCAGACGGGCCGCCTAAAGGCGGGACTCCAACCAAGAGCGGAACTGCGAACGCCGCTTCACCGGCTGTCTTTCCCGACGGCACTGTCGTCCGCCTTCCGCCGGACCGCGATCCCCGCGAGGTTTTTGCCGATTGGCTGATCGACGCCAAGAATCCCTGGTTCGCCCGGAACATCGTCAATCGCAGCGTGGTACTGGCTCGATGGCCGCGGCATCATTCACGAGCCCGACGACATTCGCCCCGACAACCCGCCGAGCAACCCCGAGTTGCTGGCCTACCTGGAACACGAACTGGTTGCTTCGCACTACGACCTGAAGCACGTCTATCGTTTGATCCTGAACTCGAAGACCTATCAGCTTTCGTCGTTGGCCCGCGGCAACAGGCCGGAGGCCGAGGCGAACTTCGCCTTCTATCCGCTCCGCCGCCTGGAGGCCGAGGTGCTGATCGACGCCATCTGCCAGGTCACCGGCACGACGGAGAAGTATTCCAGCGCGATTCCGGAGCCGTACACGTTCCTGCCGGAGGGGCATCGCTCGATCGCCCTGCCCGACGGGAGCATTACCAGCCCGTTCCTGGAGGAATTCGGCCGGCCGCCGCGCGACACGGGCCTGGAGTCGGAGCGGAACAACCGCGTCAACGCGCTCGCAGCGGCTGCACATGTTGAATTCGACGCACATTCAGCGGAAACTGGAGCAAGGCCCGCGGATCCAGGAGCTGTTGGCGGCCGGGCAGAGACCGCGGCAGTTGGTCGAGAGCCTGTACCTGACGATCCTCTCCCGCTTCCCCACGGAGGAAGAATTGAAGATTGCCCTGCGGTCATATGGAGGCCGGCAAGAAGGTCCGTCGCGAGGCGGTCATCGATCTGGCCTGGGCCTTGATCAATAGTGCGGAGTTCATGTATCGGCATTGATCGCCCGTAGGGTGGGACCAGCGAGCGCGAGCGAGCGCCGGCCCGCCAGTTTTACGGTCGCAAAAGAAAGGCAAAACCATGCAGCATGACTGATTTCGCGTCGCGAGGCGGCCTGCCGGATGTTGGCGGGCACCGCCGGCCTGGTGATCGGCAGCCAGTTCGGCCTCTCGGGCCTGGCCGCGGAACAAACGCCCAGTCCCAAGGCCAAGGCCAAGGCGGTGATCCAGATCTGGATGTGGGGCGGGCCGCCGCACACCGACACCTTCGACCCCAAGCCGGCCGCGGGCTACGATTATCGCGGACCGTTCGACAAGCCCATCGCCACGAACGTCGCCGGCATCCGCATCAACGAACTGCTGCCCAATCTGGCCAAGCAGGCCGACAAGTACTCGATCATCCGCAGCATGACGCACGGCATCTTCGCCCACGAAACGGCGTCTTACGTCGCGCAGACGGGCCGCATGCCGGGCGATCGGCAGGTCTATCCGGGCGTCGGGGCGGTGGTTTCGCTCTTCCGCGGATACGACGCCGGCTACAAGGGGCTCGTGCCGCCCTACATCGTCCTCACCGTGCCGCAGGGACGTTTCTCCGAGGCCGGCTTCCTGGGCATCCGCTACAAGCCGTTCGCCACCGGCGGCGACCCGTCGCAGACCCGCTTCGTCGTCGAAGGCGTCGTCGCCCAGGGCATCTCCGACGAGCGGCAGAAACGCCGCCGCGAACTGCTCGAAGAACTCAACTCGCTGAAGCATGCCGCCGCGAACGATCCGCGGCTGGCGAACCTGCAAGACGTCGGAGAAGCAGGCCTACGACCTGATCCTCGGCGATGCCGGCAAGGTCTTCGACCTGACGCAGGAGAAAGACGATCTCCGCGACCGCTACGGCCGCAGCACGTTCGGGCAATCGTGCCTGATGGCCCGGCGGCTGGTCGAGCGCGGCGTGCCCTATATCACGATCAACTACCCTGGCTGGGACACGCACAAGGACAATTTCCAGGTCATGCGGCGGAAGCTGCCCGAGATGGACAAAGGCCATGTCCAGCCTGTTGCAGGACCTTACCGACCGCGGCCTGCTGGAGAGCACGATCGTCTGGTGGGGCGGCGAGTTCGGCCGCACGCCCAAGGTCCAATGGGAGGCCCCCTGGAACGGCGGCCGCAACCACTGGGGCAAGGTCTTTTCGGCCGTGCGTGGCCGGCGGCGGATTCAAGGGCGGGCAGGTCATCGGCGCCTCCGACGCCAAGGGCGAAGAGGTCAAGGACCGGCCCGTCTATCCCTGCGACGTCATCGGCAGCATGTACGAACTGTTGGGCATCGACACCGAGGCCCGGTTGCCGCATCCGCTGGGACTTGTCGCCCGCGTGACCCCCGTCGCCCGCCGACGGCGTTCCCTCGGGCGGGCGGTTGAAAGAGATCATGTAAGGGAAGAGTGTAGGGTGGGCCGAGTGAAACGAGTCCCACCATCCGCAGTGTTTCTCGTGGTGGGACTCGTTTCACTCGGCCCACCCTACGGCTTGTCTACTGCCGCACCAAGAACCGGAAGAGCAAAAGCATGAACCGACCCTGCTTCCTCATCGCCGTCACCCTCAGCCATCTTTTGGCCTGGCTTGCCCCTGCCCATGCCCAGCAATCGCCGCACGTCGGCTATGTCTTTCCGGCCGGGGGACGGCAAGGCACGGAATTCGAAGTCCGCGTCGGCGGCCAGTTCCTCGACGGCGTGGCCGCGGCCCATATCTCCGGGCCCGGCATCCAAGTCAAGGTCGTGGAACTCGTCAAGCCGATGACGCAGAGCAGGCCAATCAACTGCGCGACAAGCTCAAGGCCCTGCTCGAGCGGACGCCCGCTGGCGCCGCCGCACTGGGTAAGCTGGGCGGGCAAGCAGGGCAAGCAAGTCGGCCAACAAGCCCGTTGCGTCGCCGGAAAACACGGCGCCCTTGTCGGCGGAGGAAAGGCAGATGATCCTCGATATCCGCAAGAAGCTGGTGAAGTTCTATAACCGGCCGCCCAATCCGGCCATCGCCGAACAGGCCGTGCTGCGCGTCACTACGTCGCCCGACGCCGAACCCGGCGTCCGCGAACTGCGGCTGGAAACGCCCGCCGGACTGACGAACCCCCTGGTCTTTCAGATCGGCAGCTTGCCGGAAGTCGTGCGAAAACCGATCGACGACGACGATCTTCCCGGGCAGCGGCCGCTGCGCAAGTTGCGCAAGAAGGGCGCTCCGCAGTCGGCGACGCAACCGACCATCGACGTCCAACTGCCGGCGGTCGTCAATGGGCAGATCCTGTCCGGGCAGGTCGATCGCTATCGTTTCGCGGCGAAAAAGGGACAACACCTGGTCCTTGCCGTCAGCGCCCAGCAGTTGGTGCCGTACATTGCCGACGCCGTGCCCGGCTGGTTCCAGGCCACGATCCGGCTCACCGACGCCGAGGGCAAGGAACTGGCCTACGCGGGCAGCTACCGCTTTCATCCCGATCCGGTGCTGCAGTATGAAGTTCCTCGCGACGGCAACTACGTGGTCGAGATCAAGGACTCGGTCTTTCGCGGCCGCGAGGATTTCGTCTACCGCATGGCCCTGGGCGAACTGCCGTTTGTCACCGGCGTTTTCCCCTTGGGCGGCAAGGCGGGCGAAGCGACTCGCGTCGCGCTGCAAGGCTGGAACCTGCCGCAGGACAGCTTGACCATCGATGCCGCAAGCAAGCGTGTCGGCACGGTCCCGCTGGACGGCGGTTCTCGGCTCGCGGCGCTCAATCGCCTGCCGTTCGCGCTCGACTCGTTGCCGGAATGCGTGGAGCAAGAGCCCAACGACTTGCCCGAACAAGCCCAGCGGGTGACCGTGCCGGTGATCGTCAATGGCCGCATCGATCGGCCCGGCGACCGCGACGTGTTCTGTTTCGAGGGCCAGGCCGGGCAGGAAATCGTGGCCGAGGTCTTCGCCCGCAGGCTCGACTCACCGCTGGATTCCGTGCTCGAATTGACCGACGCGGCGGGGCGGCAACTGGCCTTCAACGACGACCACGAGGACAAGGCTTACGGCCTGCTCACGCATCATGCCGACAGTTGGCTGCGGGCCGTACTGCCGTCGGCCGGCAAGTACTATCTGCACCTTCACGACGCCCAGAACCAGGGTGGCCCGGAATATGCCTATCGCTTGCGGATCAGCCCGCCGCGGCCCGATTTCGAACTTCGCGTCGTGCCGTCGAGCGTCAACATTCGGGCCGGTTCCGCCGCTGCGATCACGGTGCATGCCCTGCGGCGCGACGGCTTCAACGGGCCGATCGACCTGGAATTGAAAGACGCTCCCGCCGGTTTCATCCTGAGCGGCGCGAAGATCCCCGCCGGGCAGGCGAAGGCGCGGCTGACGCTGGCGGTTCCACTGAAGCCGGGGCGCGCCGCGACCGCGCTCCATTTGGAAGGTCGCGCGACTATCGCCGGGGGCGAGGTCCACCGCCAAGCCGTAGCCGCCGACGACATGATGCAAGCCTTCTATTACCAGCATCTCGTTCCCGCGCAGGAGTGGGTGGTCGACGTCATCGGTCGCGGGCGGGGGGCGATCCCGTTCGAACTTCGCGGCCGGAAAGAGGTCAAGCTGCCTGCTGGCGGAACGGCGGAATTGCACTTCCTGGGACCCCACGGGCCGTTGCTCAAGATGGTGCAGTTGACCTTGAGCGAGCCGCCCGACGGCCTCTCGATCCAGAAAGTCATGCCCAGTGACGAGGGCGTCGACATCGTGCTGCGCGCCGACGGCGCCAAGCTCAAGCCCGGCTGGAAGGGCAACGCCATCATCGAGGCGTCGGTGGATCGCGTGCCCGAGACCAATAATGCCAAGTTCAAGCCTGCCAAGCGGCGCGTTTCGCTGGGCGTCCTGCCGGCGGTGCCGCTGGAAGTCGTCACGAAGTAAGGACCGGCCGAAGAATAACTTCCGCAATTAAGCGGGGGTGGCTGGCGGCTGAGCTTGCGAAGCCCCAGCTTTTCCGGCATCGGCCGGGGCTTCGCAAGCTCAGCCGCCAGCCACGCGAGGAGAAAAACCGGGAAGTTATTCTTCGGCCGGGACTAACGGTCTCTCAGTTCCGCACGCCGTGCAGATACCGGTCGGGCGGCTGCTCGCTGTGGACGCGGAACTCGTTCGGGCCGAACTTGAGCGTATCGGAGTCCCGCAAAGTCGCGCGCTTGACCCGCGAACCGTTGACGAACGTGCCGCCTTCTCCTCCCAGGTCCCAGACGACCAACTGGTCGTCGACCTGGCTGATCAGACAAAGGTGATTGGCATCAACGTCATCATTTCGCGTTTCGCCCGCCGTTTCGGGGCCAATCAAGGCGGGCAGTTTCCGTAGCACCACGTGACTTGCGCTGCCCATACCAATCAGTTCGACGGTCATCTTCTTTCTCCAAAGCTAGTAGTGAAACAATACCGTAGATGCTAGCAACGCAATTGTGATGCCAATATATGAAGGGAAAGTGAGCGGGCGTTTGAGCGACGGTTGTTACGGGCCCGTCGGCTGGAAGAACGCCATGAAATACGATACCAAACGGAGATTCCGAGTTCCGGATGAGGCGCGGCGCCGAGTTGGTCTGGCCGGTGCCGTTGTGACATTCTTGTAAAACCCTTGTGCAGCCGTGACAGAATTGTCGTGGTCGTGAGGGGTATGGATAAACCCGTCAGAAGGGTTTGGAGTGCGACGCGGGCACCGGGCGCAGCCTAGTGTAGTGTCTCACGCAGATTGTGATTCAAGGGGTGGCATGCTTTCACGCGTAGCGGGTAAGCATGTTCTGCCCGCGAACGACATGCTTACCCGCTACGCGTGAAAGCATGCCTCCCAGGCTGCCCCAATTGCGCAAGATAAGTAATCGAAATTCCGAGACACTACACTGGTCGTCGCCGCTTTTCAATACAGCCGGTTCCACGTGCAACGGTTCCCTTGGCGTTTTGAAAACCCGCGGCAAGCCACCGCACGCCAAAATCGAAGGCGGGACCACGATTCCGCGCGGCCCCGCCTTCCGGCATTTCACGTTCCGCTCGATGCGATGAAGAACTCTATGGCCTGCCGACCTGCTCGCGGAGCACCCAGCCGGTCTTGTCCTTGCCGTCAATCCGCACGCCAATCCACGAGCCGCGGATCTCCCACACCTTGAGCTTCGTGCCCTTGGGTACGATCTCACCTTGCGAGCCCTTCACGCCGATCTCGACCTTGTCTTCGACGGTGACGACGAAGTCGCCCGGCTTGAGCGATCCGGCTTGTTCGACGGAGGTCAATGCCTTGGCGGCCGCCTCCTGAACTTCCTTGTTGGCATCGCTGGCGGCCTTCGTCAGCGCTTCGACCGAACCCTTGGCCAACGGTCCAAAACCGCCCAATGCCTCGGCCGAAAGGATGCGATCTTCCGGCGCCGGCGATGCCAGGTCGGCGGTCAACACGGGCACCGCTTTGGCCGCGTCGTCGGCCGAGGCCGGATCGATCTGGGCCAGCGCCCAGGCACTCAGCAGCCGGACATGATCGTCCTTGCTCTCCAACTGCTTGAGCAAGGCCGACTCCGCCGCAGTGGCGCCGGGACCGATCTTGCCCAGGGCAAAGGCGACCGCCGCGAAATCCAAATCCTTGTCGTCGGTCTGCTCCAGGACCTTGGCCAGGGCGGGCACGGCTTCCTTGGCCGCGGGGCCGATATCTCCCAAGGCGATGATCGCCTCGTAGGCCACGCGCGAGTTCTTGTCGTCGATCAGCTTGGCCAGTTGGCCCGTTGCCGCGGCAGCGGCGGGACCGATCCGCCCCAAGGCATAGACGACGTCGACGCGGAACTTCTCGTACTTCAGGGCATCGATCAACCGCGGCACGGCCGGGGCCCCCAGCACGGCAAAGGCATCCATGGCATAACGCACCGTGGACTCGTCGGCATCCTGCATGGCCTTTTCCCAAATGGGCGCCGTGATTTCCGGAGCCGGCGGCAACGCGGCCAAGGCCCGGGCGGCAGCCACGCGGACAAAGGCGTTCTTCGACTTCAGCCGCGCGACCAACTTCTCGGTCGTTTCGCGCCGCAAATCCTTGTCTTCCGGATGAACCCGGCAGAGGGCCCAGAGGCTCGTCGTGCCTAGCATTTCGTCAGCACTCTTGGCGTTGGTGCGCATGGTCGCTTCGGCATCCTTGGGAATCTTCTTCAGCTCGCCGAGTACGAACGTGGCGGCGGTGGCGGCGTGCTCGTCGCTCAGCAGCGCCGCAAGTTGCGGCACGGCCGGCAGTGCGGCCTCATCCATCGCGCCCAAAGTGAGCGCCGCCTCGCGGCGAATCTCCGGCTTCTTGTCCTTCAGCTTCTCCGTGATCGCGGGGACCGCGTCTTTGGCCGCGGGGCCGATATCGCGGAGGATGATCAGGGCCCAGAACGCGACCTTGTCGTCCTTCAGGGCTTCGATCAAGGGTGGCACGGCCTCGACGCCGCGTTCCGCGATGGCGCTGCAGATCCGCCCGCGGATGGCCGGATCAGGATCCTCCAGCAGCTTCGTGCAAATCGGGATCATCACTTTCGGGCCGGGGTGAATGGTCTGAATGGCCCGGACCACCGTGCGACGAACGGTGTCGTCGGGATCTTTCAGCAACTCGGCCAGGGCGGGCACGGAATCCAGGGCGGCGGAGCCGATCAAGCCCAGGGCCAGCGCGGCATGGGCACGGACCTTGGCCGACTTGTCTTTCAGCAAACCCTCGATCGGCTTCACGGCCTCGGCCGCCTTCGCGCCGCGGGTGCCCAGTTCGTCGAGCGCCTTGAGCTTGTCGGCTTCGTCGGCCGCCGTCAGGTGTTTAGTAACGAGCACCGAAACCGGCACATTGTCAACCGGCAACCCGTCGGCGTAAAGCAGCGAACCAGCCAGGCTCAGACAGCCGCAGGCGGTCAAAATCAAGATCATGTAGCGTGTCGTCATGCGTAAACTCCCGTCGTTGATATTCGCGGTTAGAGGAAGGTTCGAGTGGTGGCGTACAGCAGGCTCTGCAGGAAGTTGCGGCATGCCATGTAATTTTGCGGCGGGATCGAGCTGATCTGCGACTTCAAACTGCCGTTCATGCTATCGATGTTCTCGCGGACTTGCGTTTGATCGGCATAGTCCAGGGCGCCGTACTTCACCCACTTGGCCGTACACTCGTCGACCACGCTTCGCTGCGCTTGGAAACTGGCGTCCTGCAAGAAAGCAGGCCAATGCAACTCGCCGGTGACGGGATCGATCTGGCTGGTGTTCAGGTCGCGGGGCACTCCGGCGTGGGCCCGGCGGGCGACCTCTTCCGGCGTGGGACGCGGACCGCGCCAGGCGTTTTCCTTGGCGCGTTCCGCGCGGCCGATGTCGCGCATTTGCCAGAAAGTCTGCACGCCCTGAACATTGTTGCGCAACTGATTGCTCTCGGCTTGGGTCATGTTGACGGCCGCTGCGCTGGTGGCCAGGTTATATTGCCCCGCGGCGCTGATGACCTGGGACATGCCTTGCAAGGCGGCTCCCTGGGCCGTCGACGCGCCGCCACCGTAACCGTCACCACCGTAAACCGTGGTGGAAGGCGGCGGCACGGCCGGTTGATACGGCGGATTGTCCGCCGACGCCCGTCTGCCGCCTTGCCCCAGCGTCATGATCGGGCACGCGATCAAAATCATAAAGATCCAGATTCGTTTCATGAAGACTCCTCAAAAGGAAGATAGGACTTCGATTCCGTCCATATTTTACGCGCATTCACGCCTTTGTGGAATCAGGGCCGCGCCGGACGGAATTCATTCCGTTGCCTTGTCTATTTCAAGGAAACGGTACGAACTCCATTCTACTGAGTAGGAACGGAATCGCCGTCCAAGGAGAATGCGTTCGCGGCAAGGGGGTGTGCCTTGGTTTCTTCGGCCCGCGCGGCGATCGTGTTGAAATCGTCGGCAAATTCCTGCCAGAAGTCGCCCTGGCGGAAACGCACCGCGGTGACCGGCTTGCCTTGCGCCAGGTCGTACATCGACCGACGCAGGCGAAACATCGGACCGGCGAAACGATTGCTCAGCCGCAGCAGATCGAAGATCACCCCCGGCAAGAGTAATAACGACACTACCGCTACCGGTCCGTAAAGCGCCCACAGTTCGCTGAGATGGGCCTTCAGCGGCCGGACCGGACCCGTGATCATGCCCCAGCCCAGCAGCAAGAGCGTTATCGCCAGCAGGCACGTCAGCCAATAGAGCACGACTCGAACGATGAGTGCGCCTTGGACCCGATAATCGACGAAGAACCGTTTTCGCAACCGGTGTTTTGCCGCCATCGAACCAACCTTTCGTAGGGTGGGACAAGCTCGCCGGGCACCATGTACCCGTGGTCGGCGAGCGCCGGCCCACCATAGGAAGGATAGCTCAGAGATCGGCCGAGCTATTTCATGGCGATTGTGCGTGCCAGCGGGCCCAAGACATGGTCGACGACGTGGTTTTCCAACATGTCTTCGCAGATCTGCCGCAAGTGGCGGACGGTTTCGACGTAAGTCCTTTCCGCCGCTAGGCTTCCGTACTGCCGTGCGGTCACGTAAACGCTCAGTTGCTCCTCCGGGAACTCGCACGTGCGAACATGGTAGGCATTGGTGCGGGTTTCCATGCTCAGGCGGAACTGGACTCGGCACTCCTCGTCCAGGGCGATCGTTATCGATGGCTCGCAATTGATCACCGTTGAACCGGGCACCTCGAGAATCCCGTCCAAAGCGGTCCCAACGCCCAGGGCTTCGGCGATCAACTCGTTGTGATTACCTCGATAGGTAAAGTCGAAGCCGTAAAGCAGGTCGAGGGCCTCGCAATCCAGCGGGCTGACTGAAAGCATGTAGGGGGCCAGATCGAGAATCAATTCGTGCTGCTGCAAGGCATCGTCGACCGACTCCGGGTTGACATAGCCCGAACAAACGCGCCGCGGTTCAATCGTGCTCCAGCGATAATTACCCCCGTCTTTGTCTTCTTCCAGGATGAAATCACCCCGATCGCGGCAATAGAAATTCCTCATTGTGGGGTATGTTTTCTGTACCCGTTCGAAGAAGTGGAGCACCGTTTCACGACCGGCCGGAAGCTCCATCTCCGTGCTGAGGTTCATGTTCACGTAGAAATCATCGCATAAAGAGCTATAGCGATTCATTCGATTCCATTTCAAACCGAGGGGTAACTTACCGGGGTACCGTTGATAGTATAGGATGAGCGCGTCGGAGATGTCAAACCCTACCCTAGTGGAGCTTATGCCAATGGTTGATCGCGGGAGTGTGATTGTAAACAATCTTGGCGATGAGAAACTGATCGTGCTTCCCAGCGAATTGGGCTGGATGGCACTAGTAATGCGCGGGGCGGTTGTTCGCCAGTTGTCGTTCGGCCACGTTTCGGCCGCCGCCGCTGTCCGGGCGATTGCTCCGGGCCGAGCTGTCGCCCAGGAACCGAGCAAGCGGCAGCGCGAGGTGGCCGCGCGATTGCAGCGGTATGCGGAGGGTGTGCCGGTTGATTTTAGCGGCGTGTCGGTCGATTCGGGCACTGCGACCGAGTTCCAAGCCCGCGTTCTAAATGCTTGCCGGGAAATCCCTTACGGACAAACTCTTAGCTACGGAGAGTTGGCCGCCATGGCTGGCGCCCCCGGTGCCGCCCGAGCGGTGGGGAGCTGTATGGCCGGCAACTGCGTGCCACTGATCATTCCTTGTCATCGTGTCGTGCGGGCCGGGGGCGACATTGGTCCCTACTCGGCCGCCGGCGGAAGTGCGACCAAGCGTCGGCTGTTGAAAATGGAGGCCGCCAATTTCTCTCGGCCGGCCTCGACAAATGCCCGCCGTCTGGGCTAGACTATCAGAGGAAGTTCTGTATACTTGGCTGGAATTTGCCAATTCCAGGATGAACGACTCCGCGTGTGCCCCGCGGGCGCCGCGGAACGTCAGGTCCAGATGGCTTGGATGATTACACCTTTGAATTCGACTGCAATGGCGCCTGACGTTTGTGATGTGGAACGCTACCGCGACGGGACGGTTCTCGTTCGCGTTCATTCTTGTGATCGTAACGGGCGGAAATTGCCCGATGCCGTTTTCACCTTCCGTCTCGGCGATCCGCAATACAGCTTTTGGGCCGCCCGCGCCGTGCCGGTGGGCTGCCGCGCCGGCAGCCTGACGGTCTGAGCGGCTGTCCGAGAAGTTTTTCCGGTTGTTTGGCACATTGAAGCCCGACGCGCCAGCGAGGAATGTGCGCCAACGAGCGAGAAAGGCCGATTCCTCGCTGGCGCGTCGGGCTTCAATGTTGATTTGCGGCCGAATAGCTTCCGGCTACCTCTGACCGGCTATCCTCCCATCTTGACATTTCCCCTGGCCGAATCATAATACGGCCTTGGGGCTCCCCCTGGCTGAGGGCTATTCCGTTCCAAAAGGATACCGAGCCATGTTACGTCGCACCATGCTGTCGGCGGCTGCCGTGGGCGGCGCGCTGTTCTTTTCTTTCAGTCTTCGCGGCGTCCGAGCCGCGGACGCGCTGATCAAGAGCGGCGCGGCGAAGAGCGCTGCCAAGGCGGAGACGGCCGCCCAGCCGCCCGCCCGCGAACTGTCGATGCAGTCGCTGCCCGACTACCGCATCGCCCCGCCCGATGTCCTGCAAATCGAGATGCTCAAGCTCGTCCCCCTGCCCCCTTACCGGGCCGCGGTCTTTGACGTGCTGCAAATCCAAGTGGCCAACACGCGTCCGGATCAGCCTATCCGCGACAACTACATGGTCGAGGCCGACGGCGTGATCGACTTGGGACCCCTGTACGGCAAGGTCAGGGTCGCAGGCATGACCATCGACGAGATGAAGCAGGCCCTCGCCAAGCGGCTCAAGGAGGACCTCGTCCGTCCCGAGGTCTCCGTGCAACTGGCCCGCGTCGTCGGGGCCCAGCCGGTCTCGGGCCAATACCTGGTCGGTCCTGACGGGACGTTGAACCTGCGGAAATACGGTGCGGTCCACGTGGCGGGCAAGACGATTACCGAGGCCCGCCTGGCGCTGCAAAAACACCTCGCCCAGTTCCTCGATTCCCCGGAAGTCACCGTCGTCGTGACGGCGTACAACAGTCACGTCTATTACCTGGTTACGGAGGGCGCCGGGCTGGAGAACCGCGTGCGGCGGCTGCCGATCACCGGAAACGAGACGGTCCTGGATGCCGTCAGCAACATTGCTAACATTGCTTCGCTCGGCGCACTACTGCGCAAGAAGGTTTGGGTTGCCCGGCCCGCCCCGCCGGGCGCTGCCGAGACCGTTCTGCCGGTCGATTTGGAAGCGATCATCCATCGCGGCGCCACCGCCACCAACTACCAGATTTTTCCCGGCGACCGGATCGTCGTGACCGACGAAAAGTCCAAGTCGCCGTGACCGATCCAGACGAGGAGATCCACCGATGACCGCACGAAGGTTCCTTTTCCGTGCCGGCGTCTTGGCAATGGTCCTGACGGACTTGTCCGTCGGCCGCATGGCCCCGCCGGCGTCTTTGTCGGCGCAGGACTTAGGCTATCATCAAACGGCATGGCGGGAATGGCCGGGCGAGCCCCGGCTCGACAAGGCATTTCCGGCGTCAATCGGCGCGGAACTGTTGCCGGCGCCGCCGGGCAAGGTTCCCGCGCCCTTGGCACGGCCCGCATTGCCGCCCGCGCCCAACGGCGCCCTGTCCGGGCTGCCTGGTCTGCCGGTGCCGGCCCTTTCGCCCAGCCAGCCGCCCGTGCCGCCCGCACCGAAAACGCTTTCGCCCGAGGTATTGCCAAACCGCGCGCCGGTCAAGCCGGAACCTGTCAAACCGGAACCTGTCAAGCCAATGGCCGGCTCGGAGCCGGCGAAAGCCGCGGGCGTCGCCTCAAACGTCGTTCCCACGCCGGAGAACAGCGGCCTGCTGACGGTCTGCGTGCCCTACGAGGCGAAGGTCACGATCAACGGTCTGCCGACCACGAGCAAAGGCAGTCAACGGCTTTTCGTCTCCTCCGGCCTCAAGCCGGGCCTGGATTACGCCTACGAGGTCCGCGCTCAGATCGTCCGTGACGGGCAGTCGATCGACGAGACCCGCAACGTCGTCCTGAGGGCGGGCGCGATCGAAAGCTCGGCCTTCGGGTTCGATCTTCCCGGCAGTGCCAATGCAGCACTGTCCCCGGAACCGCCGCCCGAGGATGGCGTGTCGCCGCCGATGCAGATCGACGGCGGGTTGAATCCGGCAAGGCCGCCGGAGAATCCCATTCCCGGAGGCGTGCCGATCGTGCCCCTCGTTCCGGAGTCGGTGGTTCCGGCCACGCCGCCCGGGAACTCTGCTCCCTTGCCGAGTGGTCTGCAGATCGTTCCCGATTCGCCGGCGCCGGCCCCGGTTCCTTTGCCGCGGAAGAAGCCGGCGGAATAAATTCTACGTTTCTGTTCCCAACGCCGCTCGGCTGACGGTCACGGGCTTGCCCGGCGAGGATTCATGTCTACTATAGTAGAACAAGTCATGTCCCCGGGAGCCCCCCAGATGACCAATAACAGCCGTGCAAATCCCAATCGCAAACTCCCTCGCCGCCAGTTCCTTGTGGCTGCCGCGGGGGCCGGAGCAACCGCCGCCGTCGGCCCGACGCTGATTGGTGCGGCCGACAAGGCGGGCAGCCGTCTGCCGATCCTCGGCACGGGCGCCTATACCTACGAGGCCACGCACAACTGGGGCACGCTCCCCGCGCATATCCATTGGGGCGATACGCATGGCGTCGTCTTCGACGAGAATGGGCTGATCTACTTCACGCATCAGTCAGCCGCCAAAGATCCGATGGACGCGATCGCGGTCTTCGACAAGGACGGCAAGTTCATCCGCTCGTTCGGCAAGGAGTTCCACGGCGGCGGCCACGGCCTGGCGATCCGCAAAGAAGGCAAGGAAGAGTTCCTCTACGTCTGCGATATCAAGAATCGCAAGGTGGCCAAGGTCTCGTTGGACGGTCATATCGTCTGGAGCCTCGGCGTGCCGGAGGAGGCGGGCGTTTATCAGCATGGGGCGCCCTACGTGCCTACGAACGTCGCCTTTGCGCCCGACGGCGGCTTCTACGTGGGCGACGGTTACGGATCGAGCTACGTCCATCAATACGACAAGAACGCCAAGTGGGTCCGCACCTGGGGCGGCGCCGGCAGCGAACCGGGCAAGCTCCGCTGCCCGCACGGCCTCTGGTGGGACGATCGGCCCGGCCGCACGCCGTCGCTGGTCGTCGCCGATCGGGCCAACGCGCGTCTGCAATATTTCACGGCCGAGGGCCGGCACCTTTCGTTCACTTCCGGCCTGCCGCATCCCTGCTACTTCAGCATTCGCGGTGAGGCCTTGTTGGTCCCGGACCTGCACTCGCGGGTCTCGCTCCTGGATCGCGACAATCAGCCGATCGTCCACTTGGGCTATGACGAAGCCTGGACCCAGCGCGTGCAGCGGGAGGGGCTCCGCGGCAAGCCGCAATCCTGGCAGCCCGGCCGGTTCGTCCACCCCCACCATGCGTCGTTCGACGGCGACGGCAATATCTTTGTCGTCGAGTGGGTGCCGATCGGCCGGATCACCCGATTGCGGCACGTCGGCTAGCCTCGGTGACGGAAATCATGTCGGCACATTAGCCCTGAAAAGCGAACCCCGGATGCGCTGCGCGATCCGGGGCTAATGGCTTCAACCCCTCCGGGGTCGGAATGCGCCAATCCGTTTTTCACCACCGGAGTCATGCCTCCAAGAATCGCACGGCGAATCGCATTCTTTCGTCGGATGAACCAGAAGCTCTGGCCCAAGCTGCTCCAGAGCCATGCTTTGGACGCCTTTGCGGCGGCGAATGAGCCGGACGCCGAGAAGCTCTGCACGACCAAGGACGCTCAGGCCTTCCTCGACGACGCCATGCAGGCCGCGGTCAAAAAGAAGAGCACCGGCCAGGGCGGCCTGGTCGTGACCAAGCGGGATTCCGAGAAAGTGATGTCCTCATCCGCTGGGGCGGGCGGCATCGGCGACGGCTTCGGAGACGCGGTACATAGCGCAGGCTACAAGAAGTGATGTTCGCGGGGCCAACGCCAGGCCCGAATTCATGAACAGTTGGGTGCGTGGAGCGAACCGGCGGGTTACGTGCGGAGTCGAACCCGTGGAGACGTTTCCGCCAGTTGACACGATCCCCGGCGCGGAACAAATCCGATCCCAAAGCGTCAACAGAATCCGATTGTGCGCAGACCAGTCCCAACCGTTTCGCCTGCAACCCCGCTTCGCCCTGCGATCACGGCGCCCTCTATTCGGGGATCGGCAGCGCAGCGGGGCCGACCGCAGCGGCGGGTTGTCGGGCAGCGTCGCCCGGACAATCCCGCCGTTGTCGGCCGCGTGCTCGGGGTAATCCTAGTAGTTCGAGGTCTAGCGCTGCGACGCCTGCGGCCCTGTAAACGCTGGCGACGCCGTGTCGGCCGGAGACGCCAAGTCCTTGCGCTGCCAGACCCGCACGTAGTCGACCACGTAGTCGGCAGGCAATTGCTTGTTGTCCACGGCGTTGTTGTCCCAACCGCCCGTGGTGACCTCGAAGATGAAATGCGCGGGCACGTTCGATACGCGGGGATGCTCCCACTGCCAGAGTTTCTTGCCGTTGCAGTACATCGCCACGGCGCCCGGCGTCCAGAGCAGGCCGGGGGTAATGAAGCCGTCCCGGTCCGCTTGCACGTAGTTGAACGGCGAACCGATCGACTGGTGCTCCTTGCCGTAGCCGTCCCAGTGGCAGGCGATATTGTAACGGTACGGTCCCCAGCGGGTGAGATGCTCCATGATGTCCAACTCCATCCCGCCGTTGGCGGTGTCGCCGCGCTTCCATTGCGGGCCGGCGGCCGCGCCGCGATCGGGCATCATCCAGAAGGTCGGCCAGAGGCCGGGTACTCGCGGCAGCTTCACCCGCGCCTCGAAGTAGCCGTAGCGCTGCACCCACTTGCCATAGGTGTCCAGATAGCCGCAAGCATAGTCCGACTCTTTTTGCCCGGTCAGGTTCTGCGGTATCACTTTCGGGTCGGAATTATCGTTGTGGAAGCCGCGTTTCTTCTCGAAACGGAAGATCGCCAGACCGTCCTTGAGGATCAGGTTGTCCTTGCTCCAGTGGCTCGCCCGATCCCAATAGTTGGGACCGTAGATATTCCATTTCTTCTGGTCGATGGCCGGGCCGTCGAATTCCTCGTCGAAGGTCTTGACCCAGTCGCCCTCGACCGGGGGCCGCTTGCCGAGCCAGTCGGGCAGCACCGCCGGCGGCGCAGCGGCGGTGATCGATTCGATCCGGAGCGTCGCCGCGCCGGCCGGTCTGACCGTGATTTTCAGGGCCGCGACGGCGTCGCTGGTGAACTTGGTTCCGGTGCCCGGCAGACTATCCCAACCGCCGCAGTAGCCGCCTTTTCTGCCGTTCGGGGCACCCTTGGCACAAACGGCCGGGGCGAAGGGAACCACGATCTCCGCTTCCGCGCCGGCCGTCAGCGGAGCGGGGGCGGTGACGAGGTCCGTTGGGCCGCCGTTGCTGGTCACCTGGACACTGGGCGTGACCGGCGCTTGGCCTTCGTTCTTCAGTTTGACGCGGACCTCCGTCGCGTTGCGGAGGTCCCAGCGGCCGGCCGGGGGTTTGAGGGCCACCGACTGTTCGCCCTTGGCCGCCGGGAAGACGACCAAAAGCGACTGCCCAGCGGCGGCCGTCGAAACCTGCGCGCCCTTGGCCTCGACCTGGGTCTTTACGTCGATCGTCGCGCCCGGACCGAGCAGAAAGCCGTTCTGGGGCGGGATGCGCACGGAGGCGGGGTCCACCGCCACCTTCTCGCCCGCCGGGCCACCGGCCACCAGCGACTCGACGCGGAAGGACGTTGCGGCATCCACCTTGCCGGTGAACATCAGGATACTCACGACTTGCTTCGGGTTCAGTGCGTAGGAGGGCTTGTGATTATAGGAATAGCCGAAGATCACCGTGATCGTTCCGCGCTGCCCCGGCTTGACGTAGGCCTGCTCGCAATTCCAGGGGCTGTCGTGCCAATCGCCGGCGTTATCCACGCGGAGGGCGAAGAGACGCGCCTTGGAACTCGTGTTGACCACGCGGGCCTCGACGTGGCCGAACGCCGAGAGGTCCCATGCCTTTCCCTCGGGCTTGAGATTCAGGCCGGGGTAGTCCGACTTGCCGGGCTGAATGGTAATCACCAGCCCGGGAACCGCCGGGTCCTTGCTGACCGCCGCGCTCACCTGGTCGTTTGCTCCGAATTGCGGCGTCAATCGCTTCTGGATATCGCCGTCGAGATCCAAAAGTTGCTTCGTGGGGCCTTCCGCCCGTACGGCGGAAAGAAGTTGGCTGCCCAGCAAGAACAGGGCGGCACCGGTCACCAATCGCAGTGGTGTCATTAGGGTACTTTCGTTTGAAAAAAGCAAGGGGGGGTAAGTAAGTACGAGGAAGGTACTGGGGGTTGAACCAGCGTCGTGCCGGCCGCGGGGGCCGGGATATACACAGGCTGGAAGCCTACGCTACGTCGCAGACAGGTTGCAAACCTATTCTACTGGCAGACAGGTTGCAAACCTATCCTACTCGCGTGCTGGAACCGGAAGTATATCCCTGTCGCGAGCGAATCGCTCAAAGGTCGTCCGCCACGCCGGGCTTGCTCCGGCTCGCGCGGATGAACGGTTCAAGCTCCGTGCCCGGCATCCAAGCCAGGACCAGCGGCATCGTCATGACGTTGGTCACCAGCGACATCAGCACCAGCGTGCAGAACATTGCTGTCGGGGATGACTCCCAACTCGCGGCCGACGTTGATCACCACGAGTTCCATGAGGCCGCGGGTATTCATCATGGCGCCGGCACAGAGCGCCTCGGGCGACGAGGATGATCACCGCCAACTGAATCAGGACGACGAATACGATCTGTTCGTTCTGGAGGCTCGCGCCATTGCCCAAGAGGATCGTCGGCATTGTTGTTCCCACGGTAGCTACGGCAAATCAACCAGCCCACCATTATAGCCTCGGCGAACCCCTTGTCACGAATCGTTGGTTTTCCGGAATCCAGCAGGCAGGCGATGGACTACCGACATCATTCAGTTTCCAATAAGTCTGCACGTCGAACGAATAGTCTATGGGGTACCGGCCCCGGCGCTACGTACATTTTTCAGGCCCCATCCAGGCGAGCGGTCTGTCGATTTAGTCGAAGACTGCCTTCCCGCCCCCGCTGGGGCATGCCCAGCGGGGACGGGACTAAATCGACAGACCGCGAGCTGGATGGGGTCTTGGTTAGCTTGTTTTCGTTGCTAGCTGTCCAACCTTCTTCACCATCCGGATGAACCGGATGGGGTCGCCGAAGAACTCGTGTGTCACGACGCGGGGAACCGGCCCCCGTAAAAAAGATCGACAAATACGGTTGTGCAAACTGTCGGGTTATGGCATCGTGGTGGAAGGGAAAGGACGTTTTCAAGGAGAAACCCATGCAGCAGCGTGCTTGCTCCCGACGATTTCTCAAGACAGCCTCGGCCCTCGGCGTGACGGGCTTTTCCGTCGCTATCGTGCCCGCTTCGGCACTGGGATTGGACGGCCAGGCCAGTCCCAGCAACCGCATTTGGAACGCACCATGAACCGCGCGCGACTTTGCTTTACGGCCGCCATCCTTGCCGCCTTGGCGGCCGAACCGGCCCGTACCGCGGAGCCGGCCGCCGGCCTTTCCAAGAAACCGCCCACTACCCGGATCGAATCGGGCCAGGTGTCGGGCATCGCGCTGGGCGAGCAGAAAGACATTCACGTTTACAAGGGCATTCCCTTTGCCGCGCCGCCCGTGGGCGACTTGCGCTGGAAGCCGCCGCAACCGGTGAAGGCCTGGGACGGCGTGCGGGCTTGCACGGAGTTCGGGCCCGCTTGTCCCCAGCCGAAAGTCTTCATCATCTCCGACGACATCAACCGGCTCGGCGAGGACTGCCTGCACCTCAACGTCTGGGGGCCGGCGCAGTCCACGGGTAAACGCTTGCCCGTAATGGTGTGGATCCACGGCGGCTCCTATGTCTTGGGCGCGACTTGCCAAACGTGGTTCAACGGCGAATCGCTGGCCCGCAAAGGGGTCGTCGTCGTGACGATCAACTATCGTCTCGGCCCGCTGGGCTTCCTGGCCCACCCGCTGCTGTCGCAAGAGTCGGAACACGGCGTGTCCGGCAATTACGGCCTGCTCGACCAACTTGCGGCGCTGGCGTGGGTGCGGCGGAACATCGCGGCGTTCGGCGGCGATCCGAACTGCGTCACGGTTTTCGGCGAATCGGCCGGGGCGGGGAGCGTGTGTCACTTGCTGGTCTCCCCCCTGGCCAAGGGGCTTTTCCAGCGGGCCATCGCCGAAAGCGGCGGGGCCCGCGGCCCGATCCGTCACCTCCGCGAGAAATGGTATGGCAAGGAGCCGATGGAGGCGGTCGGCGTCTATTTCGCCAAGACCTTGGGTTGCGATCAGGCCAAGACCCCTCTGGCGGCCTTGCGCGGCAAGAGTGCCGCGGAGATCCTCAAGGCCGCCGAATCGGCCAAGGGGCATTTTGGCGGCGAAACGTCCGCTCCGATCGTCGACGGTTGGGTGCTGCCCGACGACCCGAGCCTGCGGTTCGAAGAAGGGAAGGCGCATGACGTGCCGTTCCTCGTCGGCAGCAACGCCGACGAAGCGGGCGGGATCCTAGGCGAACTGGTGGTGCGGCTTCACTACCGCGAGTACGCCGACGCCATCTTGAAACTCTTCCCGGCGGAGACCAGGAAACGTGCCGGCACCGTGGCCATTTTCACGTCCGTGGCGCGGGCCGACGCGCGGGCCATGAGCCGGCACCGTTCCAAGGCTTATCTTTACCAGTTCACGCGCGTGGCGCCCCCTTGGCACTTCCTGGGCGCGTTTCATGCCTCGGAAATCTGCTATGTCTTCGGCAACCTGGATGCCAAGCTCGCTTTCGAGGCCAAAGATCGCGAGCTTTCCCGAACGATGACGGCCTACTGGGTGCGGTTCGCCGCCAACGGCGATCCGAATGGAGCAGGACTCCCGCAGTGGCCTGCCTACGATGCCCAGACGGACATCCATATCGAGTTGGGCGACGTCGTGCGGACGGGAAAGGGGCTTGATAAAGTCGCTTGCGACGGCATTGACCAGGTCTGCGCAGAACGCGTCCGGAAGCGCAAAGGCCCATGACATGCTGGCAAATTGATTTCCCAGCAGTATAATCGCGTACGTGGACCGGTCAACCTTGCTTGGGCGGTCAGAGTCATGCTGGAAGAGGAAACGGTAAACCATCATGGATATCATTCAAGCCACTCGCGACTACGAGGCCTGGCTCGGCGCCCGGCTGACGCTGATCCCCGCGGACCTGGAACTCAAGCATCAACACATGGCCGAAGGGGTGTTTCCCTTTCTGCGGGCCACGTTCTATCGCTGGGTCCAGACATGGCCTGCCGCCTGTCCGGACCTGGCTGCGGCCCCGACGGTGCTGGCGGTGGGCGATCTGCATAACGAGAACTTCGGCACCTGGCGGGACGCCGAGGGCCGGTTGATCTGGGGCCTCAACGATTTTGACGAGGTCTACCCGATGCCCTACACGATCGACCTCGTGCGCCTGGCCACCAGTGTCTGCCTGGCCATCGAGGCCGACCATCTGACGCTGCTGCCCGACGACGCGTGCAAGGCGATCTTGAAAGGATACCGAGAGGCTTTGTCGGAAGGCGGCCGGCCGCTGGTGCTGGCCGAGAGGTATCCCGCCGTGCGGGCATGGGCGACGGCCCGGCTCAAGGACCCGGGCGTTTTCTGGGACAAGATCAACTCCCAGCCGAGCCTGGAAGACGGCGCGGTGCCGCAGGAAGTGCATGACGTGCTCCGCCGCTACCTGCCGGAGCCGGGGCTGAGTTACCGCGTGGTCCATCGCATTGCCGGCCTGGGGAGTTTGGGCCGCCAGCGTTTTGTCGCGCTGGCCCAGTGGCACGGCGGCAGCATCGCGCGCGAGGCCAAGGCCCTTGTTCCGTCGGCTTGGACATGGCAGCAACCGCAGTCGTCCGACGAGATCTTCTACGAGAAGGCCCTGACGACGGCGGTGCGGATGGTCGATCCGTGGGTCCACCTGGCAGGGCGGTGGATCGTTCGCCGCCTTTCGCCCGATTGTCGTCGCATCGAGTTGGAAAGCCTGCCCACGGACCGCAACGAACTGAAGTTGCTCACGGCCATGGGCCGGGAAACGGCCAATATTCATCTTGGCAGCGGCGCCGCGGCCAAGGCGGCGATCGGCGCAGGATCTGGAGCAGCGCGATCGCAAATGGCTCCGCAAGGCCGCCCGGGCAATGGTCGCCTCGGTGCGCGACGATTGGCGGCAGTGGAGGAAGGAAGGGATGATGGCGGAAGGATGAGGGCGGAAGGATGAGAGGTGATCCTTCATCCTTCATCCTTCCGCCGTCATTTCCGCTTTTGTTCCAGCAGCCAGTCGTAGAGTTTGGGGTTGGCGTAGGTCTCGGTCCAGGCGTCGTGACCGGCGTTGGGATAGACGGTGAATTTCACGTTTCCGCCGGCTTGCTTCAAGGCGTCGACCATGGCCTCGCTGCGCGACAGCGGCACGACCGGATCCTTCGCTCCGTGGAAGACCCACGTCGGTACGTGGGGAAGATACCGCGCGGCAATTGCCTCGCCCCCGCCGCAAATCGGCACGATGGCGGCGAAGCGCTTGGGCGCGTAGGCTGCCAGCGACCAGGTGCCGAAACCGCCCATGCTCAGGCCGGTGACGTAAATGCGGTCCTTGTCAATCTTGTATTTTTCGACCGTCTCGTCCAACAGCGCCGTCAAGGCGACCGGTTCCCACCATTGATTCTCAGGGCACTGGGGCGAAACCACGACGAAGGGGAACGACTTGCCTTCTTCGATAAGCTTCGGGGGCCCGTGTTTCTTGACCAGGTCGAGATTATCGCCCCGCTCACCGGCCCCGTGCAGGAAAAGCATCAGGGGCCAGGCTTCTTTCTTGTCGTAATCCTTGGGGAGATAGAGCAGATACTGGAGGCGGACTTTGACATCTCGCTCGAGCGCATGTGCCGTTTCGAGGCTGGCCGTGGCCGTAGCAGCGGGCGCGTTCGTGCTCGGCTCGTCGGCATACGCAATGCGGGGGGCTAGCCATGCGATCGACAACAGCAGGGCAATCGGGACGACGGGCGTTTTCATGGAAATCTCCTCGTGGACGACAGGAAAGCAGCAAGATCTGGACGGGAGCAGCCTCCGCAAAAACGGCATTCGTACCGTTTGCCCGAAAACACAAGGCAACGGCAGAAATTCCGTGCTGCGAAGGCTTGCCAAGAACGGTGAGAACTGATATAGTATAGTTGACTGATCAGTCCACAGGAAGGGCCGATACACCGGGTTCAATCGCTGGCCCGACAACATAAATAGATGGGCAGCAGGTTACCGAGGTCGGCGTATCGCCTCTGCCTCAGAAAAACATGAAGGAGAAGCCCGCCTCTTGAGTGCGGGCTTCTTCGCTTTCTTGACCTCTCGATCCGGGATACCTGTCAATCGAGGATCCTCGTCCCGGCGATCAGTTCGATGAACTGCTTGTTCGACTTGAACTTCGCCAAGCGGGCGGTCAACTGCTCCATGGCCTCGACGGGATGCATCGTGGCCAGCGTGCGGCGGAGCATGGTCACCGCGTGCAGGATATCCGGCGGCAGGAGCTTTTCTTCGCGCCGCGTGCCGGACTGGCTGATGTCGATCGCCGGCCAGACGCGGCGGTCGGCCAACTTGCGGTCCAGCACCAACTCGAGGTTGCCGGTGCCCTTGAACTCCTGGAAAATCAGCTCGTCCATGCGGCTGCCGGTGTCGACCAGGGCGGTGCCGATCACGGTCAACGAACCGCCTTCCTCGAACAAGCGCGCGGTGGCAAAGAGCTTCTTGGGAATGTCCATGGCCTTGATGTCGACGCCGCCGCTCATCGTGCGGCCGGTGTTGCCGACCCACTTGTTGAACGCCCGCGCCAGACGGGTGATGGAGTCCAGGAGCAGAACCACGTCCTTGCCCATCTCGGCCAGGCGGCGGCAGCGTTCGACGGCCAACTGCGAGAGCCGGACATGGCTTTCGATGTCGCGATCGAGGCTGCTGGCGAGGACGTCGCCCTTGACGGCCCGGCGCATATCGGTGACTTCTTCCGGCCGCTCGTCGATCAGCAGCACGATCAGCTTCACGTCGGGATAATTCGTGGAAATGCCGTTGCTGATGTGCTGCAACATGATCGTCTTGCCCGTGCGGGGCGGAGCGACGATCAAGGCCCGCTGGCCTTTGCCCAAGGGCGTGAGCAGATCCATGACCCGCGTGGTCATGGGCTCCGGCCCGGTCTCCAGCCGAAGCCAGGACTCGGGATTGATCGGCGTGAGCTGGTCGAAGGTCTTGACTTCGCGGTATTGTTCGGGTGGCATGCCGTCGACATCGGTGATTTCGCGGAGTCGCGGCCCCTGCTGCCGCCGGCCCGGCTGGACCATGCCGGTGAGGTGGAGCCCCTCGCGCAGCCCGAACTTCTCGATCATGCTGCCGGGAACGAAGGGGTCGGTCAGGACGCGCGTGTAGTTCGTGGCGGGGTCCCGCAGGAAGCCGTAGCCGTTAGGGTGCATTTCCAGCACGCCGCCGCCGGGTTCGAGGGGACCGGTGTCCCCGTTTTCCAGCGGAGCATCGCTGGTGTGCTGCTGCGCGTCGGGGTCGTAAGTCGGAGGCCGCACAGGCCGGCTGTGACCGCCACGATAACCATTTCCATTGCGCGGCCCCAAGCCTTGCATGCCACGGCCGCGCAGCCGGCCTCGTTTCTTTTTTGCCATATAGCCCACCTAAGAGAGAACTCCTTCCTGAAGCGGTGAAAACGTCACCGCGGATTTCCGCGCCGCGCTGCTCAAGCAGCGCAATTAGCGCAATCAAACCATAGAGGGATGCTTCACCCGCAAGGCGAGCACCAAAACCTCAAGGGACAAAACTCATACGGCGAAATTCGACGTACCCTGAGGATGCTTGGCAAAAGCCGTTCGAACGTGCCGAACATCGGCTGATTCTCGGTTTTGTCAGGTATCCTTTGCAGACCGTGCAGGCAGTCCTATATTTTGCAAAGCTAACGTTACAACCCCCACGATTGCGTGGTGGCCTTGTCGTTCTAAACCGCTCACAATCTAAAGGACGTTCAGGCTCAGAAGCGTCTCCCGCTACCCCGTGAAAGAACCATCCCTTGTGCGGGGGGCGGCTGTAAGATGCCAGATCGCGGGATAAACTTACCCGCCTGCCAGGCAGAACTCAGTATCTACTGCTATATTAACGTCTACGGAATTTATGTCAAGCTGCATTCTCGATTCTTGGCGGCTACATTTCCATTTTTCGACACTTCAGGCAAATTCTTTCACATTTTCTAGAAATTACCCAAAGTAACGCTAATCGTAGTTTCACACCTTTTTCACCAACTGATCAAGCTTCTCTTCCGATATTAGGGAGTATCCAGTTGCTGCGTATCCTTGGCGAGGGCGGTTGAAATGGGTAAGGCGAGACGGTTTCTGCCGGTGTTTTTGCTGTTTTTCCTCGTTCAGGGGTCGGCCGTCGGCCAACAACCCCTCCATTGGGATGCTACGATCGACAGCGCCAAGGCGACAGCCACCCAGTCACATCGTCTCGTACTGCTATTCTTCTGTGCCAGCTACTGTGGACCCTGCCATCGGATGGAAAACGATATTCGCAATCAGCCGGGGGCGGTTTCCGCATTGGAGGCCAACTTCGTGCCGGTTAAGGTCAGTATCGAGTACTATCCCACTACCGCGAAGCAATATGGTGTTACCCGCGTGCCGACCACGATAATCCTTGCTCCTACTGCCCGCGGCGAGGTCCTGGCCGTAATCCCGGAAGCGATGCCTGTAGACCAATATCTGGCGAAACTCAACACGGTAGTGGCCGAGGCAAAGCGGCGGGAGACTGAGGTTTTTGCCCAGATTCAGCCCAGCCCGCCGGTCGGGTCCGCCGCCGCGATTGGGCGATCACTGCCCGCGGGAGCCGCGGCATCTGCCAATGCAGTCCCGGCGGCTCAGTTTGCTGCGACGGTACCGCCTGTGGGGCCGGTACAAAATCAGGCGATTGCGGCTGCATCGCCCGCCGCAAACAGTCTTGGCGCCGCCCGTCCTAGTGTCGCAGCGCCTACGGCAAACGCCGCGGCAGGCAGTTCGATGGTCGCCATGGCGACCGGATCGGGGCAGTCCGGCAGTCGTCCCATGGATCTCCAGAAATCCGGGGAGGCTGTCAAGCGGCCTGCCAATCTTCTTTTTGGCCTCGACGGTTTCTGTCCCGTACAGCTTGTGGAAAACTACCGATGGGAGCCCGGTAAGAAGGCCTGGGGCGCCGTTCACCGCGGCCGGACCTACCTGTTCGCCGGTCCGGAGGAACAACGCCGCTTTCTAGCCAAACCCGACCATTATGCCCCGGTCAGTTCCGGCGACGACGTGGTTCTGTTGCTGGAACAGGGCCGTTCGGTGTCGGGCCACCGCGAACACGGCCTGCAGTTCGACGGGCACGTCTATTTGTTCGCTGGTGAAGGCACGCTCGATAAGTTCCGCTCCAACCCGCGTTATTATGCCGAGCGGGCCTTGCAGGCAGCGTTGCGGCCGGTGGTTCAGACGGCCGCCGTGCGGTAGAATTCGCTACGTTCCTTCCACCAATTTCGCCAGCCGGTCGGCCTGGGCGCGAACGCCTTCAAGATCGGGATTGAGCCGCAGGGCGCGACGGAAACACTCCAGCGCGGAGACCGGATTGCCCAACTCAAGATAGGCGCGGCCCATGCCCACCGCGGCGATGAAGTGATAGGGGTTGATCTCCAGGGCCTCGTGGCAGTCGCGGACCGAATCGTCATAATGCCCCAAGGCGTGATTGGCGTAAGCCCGCTGATTCCAGGCCTCGGCAAAGGCCGGCACGCGTTGGATCAAGTCGCTGGCCATGCGCACGACCTTGTCGAACTGCCGGGCGGCGTTCAGGCGGATGATCGTGTCGAGTAGGTTGCGGTCCTTATCGTCGGCGGCCCGGGTCCATACCTGGCGGATGCTGTTCTCGGCAAGGATCCGCACCGTGCGGTCGTCGTCGAGCAAGGCCGCGCCGAGCGTGGAGTTGGACTCGTAATCGGCCAGGCAGCCCAAGGCCAGCACCGCCGCGCGGCGGACCTCGCGCCGCGGGTGACTGGCCAGGCGCTGCAAGGTGCCCGCCGTATAGCAATCGCCCACCCGGCTGGAAAAGGCGCTACAGTCCGGACGGTCCAGGTAGTCCTGATAAAACGCCAATAGTCGTGGCTGCCGTAAATCTTCGCTCACACCCATCGCTCCCTTGAAGTTCGGTTCAAAATCCGCAAGCTTCATTGTAACCGCACTCCCGGAGTCTTGCCAAATCTTTATTTCTGTGTCCCCCGAAAGTCTGGCATCGGCGTGCCGCAGCGCGGACAATTCGTGAAAGCGAGCGAGGCCACGTGGGTACAGTGTGGGCAGACCTTCTGCTTGCCCAAGATCGACGAGCCGAGCAAACCGATTCCCGATTCCTCCTTCGGAGCGTCGTGAACGGAGTCCAGCAGGGGGTTGGGCGGAGGCGGCGGGGGTGGTTCGACCTTCACTTTGCGGGGCGGACCGAGCACGCCGAGGATCTCGTCGTCGGAGATTCTCGCCTTTTCGGCCGCATGCACCGGCATGGGCACGAAGACCCGGCTGCGGCAGTGGGGGCAGAGCCCCGACTTGCCGGCAAATTCGTCCCTGACCTTCAGCAGATGCCCGTTCGGACACTTGACGGAGACGGCCACGACTTTTCTCCCGCGCAATGCCCCGGCAGTGCTCCCCCTCCGTGAAGGCCGCCGAGAGCGGTGGGACGCGTCTGACAAGCTGCCCCGACAGATTGTTAGAATCGCGTGAGAATTCCATTATACATTCGTTAGGGTGCGAACGGAAATAGATGTCGTGCTCGCTCTCTAGAACGGAATTCATGCCGTTTACTAGCACCAAAGCGGATTAGCGGCAGACTATCCCGGCAGCGGTTCCACGGTCACGCCAAGCGGGAACTCGATTGTTTTCGCGGCGTAGAAGTCCGGGCCCGCGGAGCGAATCTGATCGCGCTTAAGTTCGGCCAGTTCCAACGTGCCGGACCAAACGATCCCGCGGCCCTGATGATGAACTTGCTCGGTCAGAGTAAAGCATTTTTCCAGCGGGTAACCGAAAACCTTGCCCAAGGTCTCAACCACGAACTGGAACGTGTGCTCGTCGTCGTTCAAGAGGACGACGGCATAGGGCGGCTGTTTTTTCGGCTTGGCCTCGGCCGGTTCCTTCTTCCGCTCTTTCCCGATCTGCGGCGGACCCTCAAAGACCGCGGCGGCTGAATCGGTCACCGGAATTCTCCTTAGGCAGTAATGAGATCGGCTTCTCTTCTACTTTTTCCGGGGCGGTGGAGGGGAGGGTCGATTGGTCGATCGGTTGACCGGTGGGCTATTTCCGCTGGAAGACGTACTGGATCCCTGCGTGCCCTTGCCCGAATTGGGTCTGTAAGGGTAATGATGATAGGGATAGTTGCCATAGGGGTTATAACCGTATGGGTTGTAGCCGTATGGGCTATAGCCGAACGGATAATAGCCGGGATAAGAGGGGCCGTAACCGCCATACTGTGTCGTGTAGGTACTTCCCGAACTTTCCGGGCCGCTCCCGTTGCCGGCTTGGTTCGGCGTCCCTGTTCCGGGCGCCGTCCCATTGAGGATGTCGTCGATCGCCTTGCGGATCTCCGCCCGGCATTCCTTGACTTTCTTGACCGCCTGGGCGGTTGCCGCGCCCGAGTGAGCGTTTTTCGCGTCTTCGATCGCGTCGCGCAACTCCTGCTCCTTCGCCGCCTTGAGGTCATCGTACGCTGCTCGTTGCTTGGCGTTCAAAGTAACGCCGCTTGGCAATTTGAACGCGCTGGCCGCGGGGTCCACCTTCCCTTTTCCCGTATCCTTGTTCGCGCCACCGTCGGCGCCAGGCCCCGGATCCGCGTCCTTGGCCACGGCGCGACTGGCAACAATGCCCAGCGCCAAGACGACTGTCATCCCCGCCACCGCGAACTGCCTCAGCCAACAAACCCGCATTGCCGTTCTCCTTTTTTCTAAAGGCCCGTTCATATATTATCGCCACTTTCCTGCAAAAGGCAACATGGGCCTGCGAAAAATCGTGGGCCCATGTTGCTACGATCCGCTCTGGGGGAGAAGCTACTTCTGTTGGCTGCTCTTCGCCTGGTTCAGTTGTTCGCGCAGCTCGCGCATTTCGCGCCGCATCTGTTCGACCTGGCCCCGCAGTTCCTGAATCGCCGGCGCGGTGGCGTACTGTCCGGAATTCTCCGTTGCCGCTCCTGGCGCCGGCGCACTGCCGCGTCCCTGCCCCGGAAGCCTGCTCTCGGCCCGAAGGCGGCCCTCGCCGCCACCTTCGGCCCGCATCCGCTCGATCATCTGCATCACGTGCTGGGCCTCAGGCTCGCAGCCCGCCGCCTTCAGGTTCTCGGCCGCCGCGCGGAGGTGCTGCATGCGGGCCTCGCGGTCGCCGCCCGATTGCGGACGGCTGGAACCAAAGCCCCCTTGCGGATACAACTTACCCCGCAAGGCTTCAGCTTCTTTGATCAATCGCTGAACGTCCTCGGGCTTGCCTTCCTGCTTTGCCTTTTCGATCTTCTCACGGATCGCGCGCATTTGCTGATAGAGCTGCTCGCGCTCCGGGCCACCGGGAATCGCCGCGGCGCCGGCACGCGGATTGAGCTTGCCGTAGAGTGCCCGGGCCTCGGTCCTCACGCGTTGGGCGTCGTCGTGCTTGCCGTCTTTGTCCAATTGGTCGGCCTTCTGGCTCATCTCCTTCACTTGCGCGCGGATTTTCTCCGCCTCGGGAGCGGAGACGCCCGGTTGGTGCGCCGTCGGACCGCCGCGGAGCTTTGTATAAAGCTCGCGGGCCTCATGCTTGAGCTTCTCGGCGTCGTCGTGTTTGCCGTCCTTTTCGAGTTGCTGGACCTTCTCGCTGATCGACCGCAATTGTTGTTCGATCTTCTCGCGGTCCGCAGCCGCCGGCGGTGTACTTGCCGGCTGATCGCCGGCGGCTGCGGGAGCGGGTCCAGTGCCTAACATCGTCCACAAGGCCGTCGCCACGAGCGAACAGCGCCACGAATTACTCAACACACTCATCGTCGTCTCTCCTTGCATCAGGGGAACTTGGAAAGGAACTCCGGCGGTTCCGACAATCGCCGCCAGTGCCATGAGCACCGGCAAAGAAAAATGGGCAAAAGCCAATCGCGCCCGGCGCGGCGCCGGCCGCGAACGCCGCGGAAGGGTCAAAAGCCGCTCGACTCGCCGGCCCAGGCTGGAACGAAAGCGGCTGCCTCCCAGCGACAGCCCAAACCGCGGCTGGAGACGTACCAGGCGCTGGCCGAGAAGCACCAGGGCCTCGGCGAGGATCCGCGGGCCGTCGGGGACCACCAGGCTGGCTTCATCGGCCAAGGCCTCGTTGGCCGCACGTAACTGCCGTCGCGACCACCAGGCCAGTGGATGCCACCACAACAGCGCACAGAGGACCAGTGTCGCAGTCTGCCAGGCCGGATCGCGCGAAACCAGGTGGGCCAACTCGTGGGCCAAAATCGTGTCTTGCTGTTGCGAATCGAAATCGCCAGTGAATCGCGGCGGCAGTACCAATGCCGGCCGCCAACCGCCCAGCACGACCGGCGCGGCGACCCGCGGCGATGTCAGCACGACAACCGCCCGCCGCATGCCGAGTTTGGATTTCAACGCGGCCATTCGGGCAAGGACCGTTTTGTCATCACAGGACGTGCAATTCCGGCGGAAGGACCATGCGGCGACGCGAACGGTGATAAACCAAACGAAGACGATCGCGGTGCCCGTCGCCCAGACCATCACCAGCCACCAACTCTGCCCCGG
Source organism: uncultured Planctomycetia bacterium (assembly GCA_963779975.1). Taxonomy (GTDB): domain Bacteria; phylum Planctomycetota; class Planctomycetia; order Pirellulales; family Thermoguttaceae; genus JANXQG01. The sequence continues at coordinate 128,291 of CAWAAL010000038.1, forward strand.
CTGAGCTGGCGAAGCTTCGGCTCTAGCTACCGACGGCATCGCGGCATACGCAAAGGCATGGGTTTCGCCGTTCTCGCGCAGGGTGGCACGCCCCAGAGCCTTCGGCGAAGGGAGTGATTTCGTGCTTTCGACGCCACTTGTCAACCAAGGCCGCGCATCGGCGCCCGCAGCGACGGGCCGCCCATCAGCACCGTGGTTCAAGTCATTTCCCCGAGACGCCCGGTCGTCCGTCGCGGCGCTTTCGGCTGCGTGAAGCTGTGCCTGGGCAGCATCGGCCGATTGGCCATCTCCGCTTTCTCGCTGCTCCCTGCCGGTTGCTCCCCGCTCGAAGCCACAAAAACATGCTGGCGGCACAATTCGGCGACGGCCTGTCGGAGGCCGGTCAGTTCGAACAAGAACAGCGCGAACAGGCTGAGCGTGGCGATGCGCCAGATGGCCGCCTGCCACGTCGTCGAAACCGTCCATCGGCCGGCTGCTGCAGCCAGCGCCACGATCACCGCGACGCCCATGCCCAACACCAGCAGCAACTCCCACCCCAAGGCCCATTGTGGCACGAAGTGGTTTGCCATGACTTTCACTCCCAGGATTACTTTCGATTTTTGTACGTTTCAATCAGCGCTTGCAATTCGGCCAACTCGCGGCGGCTGACCTCGCGATTTTCCAGCAGGTGGCTCACGGCGTCGGCCAGGCTGCCGGAAAAGAGCCGGTCAACCAGGTCGTCGGCCATGCTGCGGGTCACCTCCTCGGCACTGACGGCCGGCTCATAGATGAAACGCCGGCCTTCCTCGCGATGGGTGATCAACTTGCGGTCTTCCATCTTTCGCAGCATCGTGGCCACGGTTGTATAGGCCAACGGCGCCCCTTCCAGCCGTTCCTGAACATCGGCCACGGTGGCCTGTCCGGCGCTCCAGAGGACCTGCATGATTCGCAGTTGCAGGTTGCCCAGGCGATAGGTCTGCTTCGGCATCATTGTGCGGACGACTCCTTTTCCATGGGAATACAGCCCCAATACTACCACGGTAGTTTTCCTTGTCAAGAGCCTTGTTGACGGAATTTTTTCAATGTTGGGTTGCTTTCCGCGTTGCCGGTAGCTGTAGAATTAAGGTGTTGTTTTGAAAACCCGCTTCGCAGCCTGGAAGGCTACGTGATGTTGATGATTTGCCGCGACCTTGAGGAGCTGGCGGCTGCCGCCGCGGAGGGCATTTCCCGGGCGGCGGCCGAGAGTATCGCGGCGCGGGGCCGGTTTACGCTCTGCCTGAGCGGTGGATCGACGCCGCGAACCACCTATGCAACTCTCGCCCGACGGCAGGGCCCTGCGGCCATCGACTGGACAAGGACTTTCCTGTTCTTTGGCGACGAGCGCATGGTGCCGCCGGACGACGATCGCAGCAACTTCAAGACCGTTCGCGAATCGCTCCTGGAAAGTGCGCCGGTCGCGGCAAATCATGTATTTCCCATACGCACGCATGGGCCAGGCGCGCAACAAGCGGCGGAAGACTACTCCCGCACGTTACAGACGTTTTTTGTCGGCGTCGCCTGGCCGGAGTTCGATCTGGCGCTCCTGGGCCTGGGGGACGATGGACACACCGCCTCGCTCTTCCCGGGCGCGGCGGCCCTGCGGGTGATGGACCGCTGGGCGACGTTCAGCCCGCCGGGGCTGCTCCCGCCGCCCGTCGATCGGGTGACGCTGACTTTCCCGGTGTTCAATGCCGCGCGGCAGGTCATGTTCCTGGTCAGCGGCGCTAACAAGGCCGCGGCGTTTGCCGACGTATATCACGGCCGGGCCTCGGTCGAGAAGCGCCCCGCCGCGGGGATTCGGCCGGCCAGCGGACGGACGGATTGGCTTGTCGACCAGGCGGCTGCCGCGGGGCTTTCCGACAAACGGTAGGGTGTGGTCGAGCGCAGCGAAGACCCACGAGAAAACACAACAAATCGGTGGGTCTTCGCTGCACTCGACCACACCCTACCTTCAAGAGAGAATATCCCATGTCCACAGTTCATGCTTCCGCCTATATCGAACCTGAATGTTCCGCCGGGCCAGCCATCGTGCCGACCGGCCAAAAGTCGCTCGTGCAACCGGCGGTGCTGGTGATCTTCGGCGCTACCGGCGACCTGACGGCCCGAAAGCTCCTGCCCGCGCTGTTCGGCCTGCACCAAGGCGGGTTCCTGCCCGTGGAACTGGTGATCGTCGGCGTGGGCCGGCGGACGAAGAACGACGAGCAGTTCCGCGCCGAGATGCAGCAGGCCCTGGCGAAGTTCCGTCCCGATGCGGCCGCGCAGGCCGACGTCGTGCAACGCTTCATCGCACGCCTGTTCTATCACTGCGCCGATTTCGGCAGCCTGGAAGGCATGCTCGGCCTGCGGCAGCGCATCGAGGAACTGGAACGCGAACGCCGGTTGCCCGGCAACCGGCTGATGTACCTGGCCACGAGTCCCGATTTGTTCTCCCCCTTGGTCGACATCCTCTCCGCCGCCGGCATCACGAGCGAGGCCGATGGCCATGCCTGGAGGCGGGTGGTCATTGAGAAGCCGTTCGGCCGCGATTTGACCACGGCGCGGGAGCTGAACATGCATGTTCTTAAGAAGCTCACCGAATGCCAGGTCTACCGCATCGACCATTACTTGGGCAAGGAGACGGTGCAGAACCTGTTGGCCTTCCGCTTCGGCAACGCGATCTTCGAGCCGCTGTTGAACCGGCAGTTCGTTGATCACGTGCAGATCACGGCCGCCGAGACCGTTGGCATGGAAGGACGCCGTGGGGCCTTCTACGACCGCGCCGGGGCGTTGCGCGACGTGGTTCAAAACCACTTGCTGCAAATCCTCGCCCTGGTGGCCATGGAGCCCCCGGCCACGATCAAAGCCCGCGACATCAGCGACTCGAAGCTGAAAGTCCTGCGGCAGTTGCCCATTTGGGATGATGTGCAGGTTGCCCGCCACGTCGTCCGCGCCCAGTACGAGGCTGGCACGGTCGAGGGCCGGCCGGTGCTGGGCTATCGGCAAGAAGTGGGCGTGGCCGCCGATTCGGCCACCGAGACTTACGTGGCCCTCCGCGCCACGGTGGACAACTGGCGTTGGTCGGGCGTTCCCTTCCTGCTGCGGACCGGCAAGTGCCTACCCCGGCGGGTGACCGAAGTGGCCGTCCACTTCAAGCAGCCGCCGCTGAGCCTGTTCCGCACCGTGGAGTGCGATGGCGACCAATGCGACCTGGCCGCCGCGCGGCCCAACGTGATCTCCTTTGGCATCCAGCCCAACGAGGGCATCCACCTGACTTTTTCCACGAAGCGGCCGGGCATGAACGTCGACTTGCAGGCCGTGCAGATGGACTTCGATTATGGCCAGTCGTTCAACAAGTCGCTGCCCGAGGCCTATGAACGCCTGCTGTTGGATGCCTTGCGGGGCGACCGCACGTTGTTCATGAACGCCGACGAGGTGGAGGCTGCTTGGGAGTTTGCCACGCCGATTCTGGCCGCCTGGGAGAATGCCGGGAGCCAATGCCTGGCAAGCTACGCGGTCGGAAGTTGGGGGCCCTGCGAGGCCGATCGATTGACCGCTGGCTGCTGCGCCGGCTGGCGACAACCGTGAGTGGGATTATGGGCCGGGAATCGGCATCGAAGCCCGACGCGCCAGCGAGGTATGTGCCGCAAACAGCCAGGAAAGCCGATTCCTCGCCGACCATGGGCACATGGTGCCCGCGTCGGGCTTCAATACCGCAAATAACCGTGAAAACTTGCGGGATAGCCTCTCAGTCGTCCCTACGGGACTGTCCGTCTTACTCCCCTTTCCTACCCAGCGATAAATCGCTGGGCTATTCTCAATCGTCCCTCCGGGACGGCGAAACTCGATTACTCGATTACCTTCACTTGGACATCGCCGCAAGTTATAATCAAAACTCTCCCGCTTTCCCCCCTACCCTTCCTTTTTCACCGCAAAAATCCATGGCCCAACTTACCCGGCGACAGTTCCTCGAAGACTCGCTCCTGGCCGCGGCCGTCGCCGCCGCCTTTCCGGCAGGCGACGCTTTCGCCGCCGACAAGAAAAACAGCGACAAGAAGAGCAAGAAGAAACCCACGTCCAAGAAGACGGGCGATCTGCTGCAATTGGCCATCGTCGGCGCCGGGGGCCGCGGTGGGGAGCATATCGACCAGTTCCTCGCCAATCCCCACACCGAGATCGCCTACATCGTCGATGCGGACGAGAAAATCGGCCGCCGCCGTTGCGAAGAGATCGGCAAGCGGCAGGGCAAAACGCCCAAGTTCGTGCGCGACCTCCGCAAGGCGCTCGAGGACAAATCGGTACACGTCGTTTCCACGGCGACCCCCAATCACTGGCACGCCCTATGCGCGATCTGGGCGATGCAGGCCGGCAAGGATGTCTACGTGGAAAAGCCCGTAAGCTCCAATGTCACGGAGGGACGGCGCATCGCCCAGGTTGCCCGCAAGCTCCAGCGCGTCTGCCAGGCGGGCACGCAATGCCGCTCGATGCAAGGCACCATCGACGCGATCGACTATGTCCACTCCGGGAAAATCGGCGACGTGAAACTGGCGCGGGGGCTGTGCTATAAGCGCCGCAAATCGATCGGCCCTAAGGGCAAGTACGAGGTGCCGCCGGAGGTAGATTACAACCTGTGGGCCGGCCCCGCGCGCATGCTGCCGCTCACGCGGCAGCATTTCCACTACGATTGGCACTGGCAGCGGGAATGGGGTAACGGCGACATGGGCAATCAGGGCCCGCACCAGATGGACATCGCCCGCTGGGGCCTGGGGCTTGACCGCCTGGCCGACCGGGTGATCGCCTACGGCGGGCGGCTGGGCTACGAAGACGCCGGCGACGTGGCCAACACCGAGGTTGCGCTCTGCGAGTTCGGCGACAAAACCCTCGTCTTCGAGGTCCGCGGACTCCAGACCGATCCCCTCCGCGGCGCAAGCGTTGGCGTGATCTTCTACGGCAGCGAAGGTTACGTCGTGATGACGGGCTATATGACGGGGGCCGCCTTCGATCTCAAGGGCAAGCTCGTGACGAAGTTCAATGGCAACGGCGATCACTTCGGCAATTTCGTCGATGCGGTCAAGTCGCACGACCCGAAACGCCTGCACTGCGAGGTCCTGGAAGGCCATCTGTCGTGCGCCCACAGCCATTTGGCGAATATCTCGTATTACCTCGGCAAGCCGGCCTCGCCCGACGAAATCAAGCACGCCCTGGCCGATTGGAAGACCGGCGAGAATGTCAACGAAACCCTCGAGCGGACGCTCGCACATCTGGCGGCCAACCAGGTCGACGTGAGCAAGACGCCGTTGACGCTGGGGCCGGCGCTGATTATCGACTCGGCGGAAGAGACGATCGTCGGCAACGCGGCCGCCTCGGCCATGTTGACGCGCGAGTACCGGGCGCCGTTCATCGTGCCGAAGGCGGGGGAAGTCTGAAATCTCAAATTCCAAATCTCAAATTTGGAATTTTCTGCTTAGGACCGGCCGAAAAATAACTTCCGCAATTAAGCGGGCGTGGCTGGTGGCTGAGCTTGCGAAGCCCCAGCCGATGCCGGATAAGCTGGGGCTTCGCAAGCTCAGCCACCAGCCACCCCAGGAGGAAAACCGGGAAGTTATTCTTCGGCCGGACCTTACTGCGCTCGGACCACCAGAATCATGAACGAACCGGGCTTCGTGGCGGGCCGCCCCCGCGGTCCGCTGCTTCCGCCCGCGAACTGGGCCGTCGGAAGATACAGCGTGTGCGTCGTGGGATCGAGGCCCATCGTCTTGGTGCCCGGCCTGGTCGCCACCGTCTGCACGACCGCGAACTTGCCCGGCGCAGGTCTCGCGGGCGACGGCCAGCGTGCCGTCGCGGCAACTGGCGAAGATGTCGCCGTCGAAGTGCGTGGCGTCCACGCCCGCGCCGATCGGCAGGTCCGCCAGGACTTTGCCGTCCGCGCTGCTCATGACGATCAGCTTCTGCGGCTTGCGGCAACCAACGAACAAGCGGTGACGGACCGGATCGATCGACAACGCGGCCGGGCCGCCGCCGGGGGCGGTCGACCACTTGTGGATGACCTTCATGGCCTGGGAGTCGAGCACCGCCACCTGGTCTTTGTTCACGAGGTTGACGTAGATCTTGCCCGGCTCCGCGGCGAGGAACTCGGGTTTCCCGCCGAGGTCGACCGTCGCGTCGGCCTTGCCGGTTTGGGGATCGACGTCGGGCGAGATCACGACCAGCGCGTTGGCATCGCCGCAGGAGACCAGCACTTTGTTGCAGTTCGGGTCGTAGATGATGCCGTCGGCATCGGCGGCAGCCGCGACCTTGCCGAGCACCTTGTAAGTCTTCAGATCGAAGATGACTACCGAGGCATCGTCGGAGATGAACCCGCGGCCAGCCTTGGGGACGACGGCGACGCCGTGGTTCCGCCGTTGGCCGGGGATGTCGGCCACGGTCTTGCCGCTTGTGGCGTCGACGACCATCGTGTGGGTGCTACGGGGAACGTAGAGTAGCTTCTGATGGGGATCGGCGGTCAGGTAGTCCCAGCCGCCCGCGCCGCCGACGTGGAAGGTCTGGGCGACGCGGTAGGAAGTTGATGCATTACCAGTCGTCTCGGGCGGTTGCGCCTGGGCCAACGACCCGGCCACGACGACTAACGACAGGGTGAGTAAGAAGAATTTTGTGTGATGCATGAAGACCTCTCGCGGTGGGGGGAATCGAAGCCCGACGCGGGTACCATGCCAAGCAGGGTGCCCGCGTCGGGCTTCAGTGTGAGTTGCGGTTAGCGGCTAGCCGGGAAGTTTTTCCGGTTATTTGGCACATTGAAGCCCGACGCGCAAGCGAGGAATCGGCTTTTCTGGCTCGGTGGCGCACATTCCTCGCTTGCGCGTCGGGCTTCAATGTTGATTTTCGGCCGAAAACTTTTCGGATAGCCTGTTAGTAGCCTCCGACGTGCTACCGGCTCCATGATGATGCTTCGTACGAGAAAAGCAAGGCCGGATTATTCACCATGCCCCGTCAACCAGACCGATTCTAACACAGATCTAACCGCTGCCTAATGAACTGATCCCTCCCGGCAGGAGGGACCTACCCGCCGAGGGTCACGGTGAACGTACTGCCGGCGTCCGGGCGGCTTTCGACCTGGACGTCGCCGCCGTAGAGGAGGGCCAGTTTCTTGACGATCGAGAGGCCCAGCCCGCTGCCGAGAATGTGGCGTGTTTTTTCGTTGCGGATGCGCACGAATTCGCCGAAGAGTTGCTTGAGTTCGTCTTCGCTCATGCCGATGCCCGTATCGCTGACGGCAATGGCGGCCTGGGTCCCGGCGCGCCTCAAGGCCACGCCCACGCAGCCGCCGTCGCGATTGTACTTGATGGCGTTGCTGAGCAGGTTGTTGAAGATGATCTCGATTTCCCGGGCATCGGCCGAAATCACCAGCGGTCCCTCGGCATGAAGTTGCACGGTGATGCCCCGCTGGGCGGCCTCGGCGGCGACGGCCTCGATGGCCGAAGCGGCCGCCGCCGCCAGATCGACCTCGGTCAGCTCGCGGTTCTTCTCGCCCGATTCGATCTGGGTCAGGTCCAGCAGGTCGGCGATCAGCTTCCGCATGCCGTCCATCCGCGCAAGGCTGCGGGCGACCACTTCGTTGTAAGCGGCCAGGCTGTCGCCCAATTGATGCGATTGCAGGAGATCGAGGTAACCGGCCACGGCATTCAGCGGGGCCTTGAGCTCATGGCCCAGCACGCGGATGAACTCGAAGCGGACGCGGCGTTTCTCTGCGGCGAGCTGCCGGGCTTGTTTGGCCAGGATCAGCCGCGCGGCCGCCTTGCGAATCGTGCTCTTGAGTTCGTCCGGCGTGAAAGGCTTGGCGAGGAAATCGTAGGCCCCGCGCTTGGTCGCGGTCACGGCCGTCTCGATCGATGCGTAGGCCGTGATCATGATCGTCAGCATGTCGGTCTCGCGGCCGGCCAGGCGATCCAGCACTTCCAGCCCGCTGATGCCCGGCATCTTGTGATCGAGCAGGAGGATGTCGGGCGGGCTGCGGTCGATCTTCTCCAGGGCCTCTTCGCCCGACTCGGCCTGGTCGACGGTGAAGGCCACGGCACCGTTGACGTCGGGCACGCGCACGGTGAAATCGCGGAGCGTGCGCGTCACGCCCAGCCGCATGCCCATTTCGTCGTCGGTCACCAGGACCTTGAGGGTATCCATTGTCTCTTACGCTTTCATAGGGTGGCATGCCTTCACGCGGTACGCGGGTAGGCATGTTACGGCGGGCCTTGACCATGCCTACCCGCCGACCATGAGTACATGGTGCCCGGCGAGAAGGCATGCCACCCGGCAACGATCTTCCCGCTACACTTTCACTGCCGGCCGGCTAAACACCCGGTCGATCTCGCGCTGGAGCTGCTCGAAACGGATGGGCTTGGTCAAGAACGAATCAGCCTTGATCCAGGACCGCTCGTCGTCGCTCGAAAGGGCGAAGTCCAGGTTCGTTTCGCTGTTGACCGAGGTCACCAGGATGATAGGGATCGAGGGATCTTGCTTGCGGATGCGGTGGCAGAGCACGAAGCCCGCGTCCGGGCTTTCCATCATCACGTCGATGACGGCCAGATCGGGCCGCTGCTGGGCGAGGATCGCCTCGGCTTCCTTTTGGCCGTGGGCCACCAACACGGTGAACCCGGCGGTTTCCAAGTGCAGGCGGTGCTGGAACAGGAAATCGTCGTCGTCGTCGACGAGCAACACGGTCCGTTTGATTTGGGGTTCACTCATCATTTCCTCCATTTGTTATTCAAACCGTATGCGTCTCGCGCCCCGCTGGGCTTGCCCCAGCGGAGCGGAGGATTGGCCACTCCTGGCCGGCCTCTAATGCCCTCACCCCTCGTCGCTTTCCCGCCGACCGCGTAGCGGCCGGCGGGAAAGCGACGAAATGGGGTGGGCGAAGTCCGCTTCTAGTTGTCAATCCTTCGCTCCGCTGGGGCAAGCCCAGCGGGGGCGTTACAGCCTCGGGTTTTATTCCTTGCGGGGCAACGTTACTGTAAAAGTGGTGCCGGTCGGACCGGCGGCCGGGTTAGCCTGCGATTGCACGCGGATGTCGCCGCTATGCATCTTCACGATGCCGTAGGTTACCGCCAGGCCCAGGCCCGTGCCTTTGCCCATCTGCTTGGTGGTAAAGAAGGGATCGAAGACCTTCTTGATGTTCTCCGGGGGAATGCCCACGCCCGTGTCGCGGACGATGATGCGGACATGGTGCTCGTCGCCTTCGGTGGCGATGGTGAGCGTGCCCCCGTTTTCCATGGCGGCCACGGCGTTGCTGACCAGGTTGGTGAGCACCTGCACGATCTGGTCGCGATCGACTTCCGCCAACGGATCGATCAGGCCGTGCTTGATGTTGACCGTGATTCCCTCGGGTACCGGGATCGTGAGCATCGCCCGATTGATCAGCTCGCGGAGATCGTTGGGGATGCGGACGACCTTGTTCTGCCTGGCGAAATGCAGCAGTCCGGCGACGATCTTCTTGCAGCGGTCGGCCTGCTCGGCGATCATCACCAGGTCCTCGCGCATCTTGGCCTGCGGTTCGCAATCGTCCAGCAGGAGGTGGGAATACATCAGCACGACGCCCAGGGGATTGTTCACTTCATGGGCGATGCCGGCGGCCAACTGGCCCATGCTGGCCAGCTTCTCCGACTGCACGAGGGCTTCCTGGGCCGCGGCCAACTGGACGTGCGACGACTCGACCTCCCGCAAGGCGACGCGGAGTTGATCGATCGTGTGCGGCAGGCACATCTCGGTCTCGGCCAGTTGCTCGTGGATGGCAATGGCGTGCTCGCGGCAGGTGTCGTAGCCGCAGGCCCCGCAGTTCAGTTCGTCGCCGGGACCCCGTTTACCCATGCGGTGCATGATCTCGTCGATCTCGCTGCGGGCCGGCGCGGGCATGCGCTGATCGTCGGCCTGGAAGGTGCGGCTCAGGTCCAGCCGCGACAGCTCTTCCATGTCGTGCTGCCAGCGCTCGTGATCGCAGATCTTCATGCGCTCGGTGACGTAGGTCCGCACCCGCCGGCGGCGATTGAACAGGGGCAGGTCGTTGGTCAAACCCGCGCCCATGATGCAGCCTTCGCAGCAGAGCAGTTCCAGCAGTTTGGCGCCGAGATCGCCGTCGGCGAACTCCTTGATCGCCTCCAGCACGTGGCTGCGGCCCTGCGTGGCCACGATCTCGCCGGTGAGCAGGTCTTCGCGAAGATTGGCCGCCTGGAGCACGCCGCGGCTGATGGGGAACAGGCCGCCGGCAGCAGCCCCGCGGCGGGTCGAAGTCGCTCGGCTCGACGCGGGCCGCATCGATGTCCGCCGCGGCGAACAACTCGCGCAACTCGGAAAACGTGATCACGGCGTCGATCTCGCCGGCCACCGACTCGCCTTTGGCCTCCATCTTCTTGGCGATGCATGGCCCGATGAACACGATCTTGAGTTGCTCGCCGTGGATATCCCTCAAGGCCCGGGCCGTGGCGATCATCGGCGAGACGATGGGGGCCAGCGAGCGGGACCAGTTCGGGATAGTAACGCTCGACGAAAGTGATGATTGCCGGGCAGGTCGTGGAAATATAGCGGTTCCCGTTGCACGACAACAGGAGTTCCCAGTAGCGGCGGGCCACGAGGTCGGCGCCGAATGCCACCTCGACGACGAGATTCGAAACCCAATTTCCGCAACATGCCGACCATTTGCGTATGGTCCACGTCGACGAACTCGGCGGGAAAGCTGGGGGCCACGCAGGCGGCCACGCGCTGCCCCGATGTCGAGCAAGGACTGCACCTCGTGCGCCGTGCTCCGCAGCAACTTGGCCTTCTGCGAGCAGACGCGGACGCAATTACCGCAGGCAATACAACGCTCGCCGATCACCTGGGCCTGGCCCTCGGTGATGCGGATCGCCTTGACGGGGCACTCCCGCACGCACGTGTAGCACATGCGGCAGCGCTCCGCAAGGGTCGTGATGTAGGCCTGATCGGGCATGGGTTCAAGGTCTCATACAGAAAGAAATCCGAAATCCGAATATCGAAATCCGAAACAAATTAAAAATTCAAAACGTGCAAACGACTACAACGCGCTGCTGCGCCGCATCTTCGTTTTGTGCATTGAAGTTTTCCGTATTTGAATTTGTCTCGGATTTCGGATTTCGGATTTCGTGCTTCATAATCGTGTGTTTTACACCAAGGCCTCGCGGGGAGCGTAACTGGTGTGCAGCAGGTGATGGCTCTTCTCGCCCAACGGCGCGCCGAGAAACTCGTCGTAGAGCCGCTGGACCGACTCGTTCTGGTGCGAACGGCGAACCGCTTCCTGGGAATCGATGTGGTACAGGGCCTGCATCCGCGACCGCACGGCCGCGCGGCTGGCGGTCAGCGGCTGGCCGCCGCCGCCGATGCAGCCGCCGGGGCAGGTCATGACTTCGATAAAGTGCAGGTCACTGCGGCGGCCGGCACGGATATCGTCGAGCAGGCGGCAGGCGTTGCCCAGCCCGTTGACCACGGCCACGCCCAGGTCCAGGCCGTTGAGGTGGACGCGGGCTTCCTTGCTGCCTTCCAGGCCGCGAACGGCCTCGACTTCCAGCTTCTCCAGCTCCTGGCCGGTGACGAGGAAGTGGGCCGTGCGAATGGCGGCCTCCATCACGCCGCCGCTGGCGCCGAAGAGCTTGCCGGCCGTGGTCCGCTCGCCAAACGGCGTGTCGGCCGTGTCGGAGGGCAGTTGGGCCAGGTCGAGCCCGCGCATGCGGATCAGCCGGGCCAACTCGCGGGTGGTGAGCACGGCGTCGATGTCGGGCAAGCCGTCATGGGCCATCTCCGGCCGGGCCGCTTCGAACTTCTTCGCCGTACAAGGCATGATGCTCACGCTGTAGATCCGCGCCGGATTGATGCCGGTCTGCTGGGCGAAATAGCGCTTGATGACCGCGCCCATCATCTGCTGCGGGCTCTTGCAGGTCGAGAGATTGCCGAGGAAGTCGGGATAGTAGGTCTCGACGAACTTGATCCAGCCCGGCGAGCAACTGGTGAGCATCGGCAGCTTGCCGCCGTTGGTCAGGCGATGGACCAGCTCGGAGCCTTCCTCCATGATGGTCAGGTCGGCGGCGAAGGAAGTATCGAAGACGCGATCGAAGCCGAGCCAGCGGAGGGCGGTGGTCATGGCCCCCGCCACGTCGGTGCCCTGGGGCACGCCGAACTCTTCGCCCAAGGCGACCGAGACGGCCGGGGCGTGCTGCACGACGACCACTTTCTCCTTGTCGTTCAGGGCGTCGATGACTTCCTGGATCTGGCTCTTTTCGGCCAGGGCCCCGGTCGGACAGACGGTTACGCACTGGCCGCAGTTCACGCAGCTCGACACGTTCAGGCCTTCGTCGAAGGCGGTGCCGATCTTGGCCCGCGAGCCGCGGCCGATGAAGTCGATGGCCGAGACATGCTGGACTTCCTCGCAGATCCGCACGCACTTGCTGCAAAGGATGCACTTGGCCGGATCGCGGACGATCGAGGGGCTCGAGGCGTCGAGCGTAGTGCCGCGTGCGGTCGCCGGCGAAGCGGCGGCTGCGGACGCCCAACTCCTCGGCCAGGTCCTGCAACTCGCAGTTGCCGTTGCGGACGCAATACAGGCAGTCGTCGGGATGGTTGGCCAGCAGCAGCTCGATGATCGTCTTGCGGGCCTGGACGGCGCGGGGCGAGTGGGTGCGGATCTTCATGCCGTCGGCGGCGGGAAAGGCACAGCTTGGCACCAGGCCGCGCTGGCCTTCGACCTCGACCACGCACATCCGGCAGGCCCCGGTGGGCGTAAGGCCGTCGATGTGGCAGAGCGTGGGCACTTTGATGCCTGCCCGCCGCAGCGCGGTCAGCAGCATCTCGCCCTTTTCGGCCCAAACCGTTCGTCCGTTGACTTCGATGTTGATCATGTGCGAAAAATTCCGTGGCTCAGGTAGGGTGGACCGAGTGAAACGAGTCCCACCAATGTGCGTGTTGAATGCTTGTTGGTGGGACTCGTTTCACTCGGCCCACCCTACTCGATGCTCCCGCCCTGCTCACACCTTGCTAATGGCTTCCGTGCGGCAGGCGTCGAGGCAACTGCCGCAACCGATGCACTTTTCGACGATGATGTGGTGCGGCTTCTTCAACGCGCCGACGATCGCTTCGGCCGGACACTTCTTCACGCAGAGCGTGCAGCCCTTGCACTTTTCGGCGTCGATCGAATAGGTGACCAGCTCGGCACAGGCGGCCGCCGGACAGTGGCGGTCGTAGATGTGGGCCTCGTACTCGTCGCGGAACCAGCGCAGCGTGCTCAGGACGGGATTGGGCGCGGTCTGGCCCAGGCCGCAGAGGCTCGTGTCGCGGATGGTCTCCGCCAGGCTTTGCAGGTGCAGCACGCTCTGGAACCGCTCCAGGGCCTCGATGCCTCTCTCTTTTCTCCGGCCCCGCGTGATCCGCTGCAGGATTTCCAGCATCCGCCTCGTTCCTTCGCGGCAAGGGATGCACTTGCCGCAGCTTTCCCGCTGGATGAAGTCCATGAAGAACTTGGCCACGTCGACCATGCAGGTCTCTTCGTCCATGACCACCAGGCCGCCGGAGCCCATCATGGCGCCGACCGTCTTCAGCGATTCGTAGTCGATGTCGATGTCCAGGTGCTGCGTGGGGATGCAGCCGCCGGACGGCCCGCCGATCTGCACGGCCTTGTAGGCCTTGCCGTTGGGGATGCCGCCGCCGATGTCGAAGATGATGCTCCGCATCCGCGTGCCCATGGTGACCTCGACCAGGCCCGTCCGCGAAACCTTGCCCGACAGGGCGAAGACCTTCGTGCCCTTGCTGGTCTTGGTGCCGACGGCGTTGAACCACTCGGCGCCGCGGTCGGCCAGCGTGGGCAGGTTGGCCAGGGTCTCGACGTTGTTGATGATCGTGGGCTTGCCGAACAGGCCGCTGACGGCGGGGAACGGCGGGCGGGGCCGCGGCATGCCGCGGCGGCCTTCGATGCTGTTGATGAGGGCCGTTTCTTCGCCGCAGACGAAGGCCCCGGCGCCCATCTTGATGATCACCTTCAGCGAGAAGCTGCTGCCCAGGATGTCGCTCGCCCAGCAGGCCCTTGGCCTCGGCCTGGGCGATGGCCGCCTTGAGCCGCTTGATGGCCAGAGGATACTCGGCGCGGATGTAGACGTAGGCCTTCGAGGCCCCGATGGCGTAGGCGGCGATGGCCATGCCCTCCAGCACGCGATGCGGATCGCTCTCGATCACGGCGCGATCCATGAACGCCCCGGGATCGCCTTCGTCGGCGTTGCAGATCAGGTACTTCTGCTCCCCGCGGGCCGCTGCGGGCGAACTTCCACTTCGTGCCGGTGGGAAACCCTCCGCCGCCCCGGCCGCGCAGCCCGCTGGCTTCCACCATCGTCGCAGACCTGTTCGGGGGTTTTGTCCTTCAGCGTCTTCCACAGCGGCCGCGTAGCCGCCGCGGGCGATGTATTCGTCGATCTCCGCCGGGTCGATCAGGCCGCAGTTGGCCAGGACCCAACGGGTTTGCGGGGCGAAAAAGGGGTGCTCGTCCAGATACGGAACTTCGTCCCAGGGGGTCAATGTGGCGTGGCGATGCTGGCCCAGGACCATCTTCTCCGGCAGTCGGCCGGCAAAAACTTCGTCCAGCAGTTGCGGCACCTTGGCGGCCGTGACCTGTTGAAACGAGACCCGCGTGCGGCCGGGCAACTGGATATCGACGATCGGTTCCATAGAGCAAAGACCGATGCAACCGGTCTTGACCACGTCGGCTTGAATTTCGTGAGAATCGAGATAGGTCCGCACCGCGTCCATCGTCGCTTTGGCCCCCGCCCCGAGGCCGCAGGTGCCGGCCCCGACATAGATCGCCGGCCGCAGCAAGTGGTCGCGTCGCAGTTCGGCAAGCCGCTGTTCGCGGAGCCGCCGGGCTTCCGCATCTTGGGGGGCCGAATCGGCATCAACCAGCCAGCGGAGAAGTTCCGGGCAGGCATCCAGCGAGGGGGCGCCGGGGCCGCAGGGGAAACCGTGGCGGGCGATTCAGCTAGCTTCACACTTGTCATTTTGCGATGCCTTTCGATAGGAGGCGATGATCTTGGCGACGCTCTTGGTGGACACCCCGGCATGGAACTCGCCGTTCACGCAAATCACCGGGGCCAGACCGCAGGCGCCGATGCAGGCGACGACCTCCAGGCTGAACTGGCCGTCGCGGCTCGTCTGTCCGGCGTCGATCTTCAGTTCTCGCTTGATTGCGTCCAGGATGGCGGCCGAACCCTTCACGTGGCAGGCCGTGCCGCGGCAGACCTGGACGTGGTTCACGCCCTGGGGCTGAAAGCGAAACTGGTTGTAGAACGTGGCCACGCCGTAAATCTTGCTGGCGGGCAAACGGAGGTGCTTGCCGATCCGTACGACGGCATCGCGGGAAAGATAGCCGTGTTCTTGTTGCACGTCTTGCAAAATGGGGATCAGCGAATCGCGCGAGGCGTTCGGATAACGATTAAGGACCAGATCAACGTCGGCCGTTACCACGGTATAGCCTGTAGTATAGGTTGGTTGGGTGGGAACTTCGGAGTCCCTGGCGAGCGGTCTCTTCTCCAAGTATCGGGGCCTCGGAGAAGGTTCCGCTCGGCCAGAGACTCCTAGGAGATCGGACAAGCCAGTAGCAATAAGCGTGCCAGTGATGATAGGCATCGTTTAACGCAAGGTTGGTTGATTTAATTCTCTTGGGACCGGGCTCGGTTCGAGTTGGGTTTATTTACCGGACGAAGACGAGAAGTCTCCGGGAAAACGCGGTTTATCGCGGGAAAGGTCGTTCCGATCACCATACGATTTTGCAGGGGCAGTCGTTTGTGGAAACTCCCGGCGGCGCGTATGATGCAACTATACACTGTATTGGAAGATCGGCGGGTTCCCGGTGATCATTGGCTACCGTCTAGCCAGCATCTGACTTATAATTCACGAGTGCTAATTCGTCTGCCACCGGTCTCGAAAGGTGAATGAATCATGGCAACAACAACCATTTCACTGGAAGTCGATGCCGATAGCGCCCGAGCATTCTCTGCGGCCTCTGCTGCGGATCAGAAAAAGCTGCAACTCCTGCTTAGTCTCCGCCTGCGCGAGCTGACCGCGCGTCCCACGCGTCCGCTGAAAGAAGTAATGGATGAGATGGGCCGAGAGGCAGAGGCCCGCGGCTTGACCCCAGACATTCTCGACTCGCTGCTGCGCGACGAGTGAAAATGCGAACTGTCATCGACACCAACGTTGCCGTGAGTGCCGCACTCCTTCCACATTCTGTGCCCCGGCAGGCGTTCGATGCCGCGGCGGCCCGCGGGAAGCTGTTGGTGTCGGTGACAACGGTTGCCGAATTGGACGACGTGTTGCGACGTTCGAAGTTCAACAAGTATGTTCCTGAGGACCGTCGCTTAGAGTTCCTCGCGGCCCTGCTGCAACAGGCAGAGCAGGTTGACGTCACGGAAATAATAACCGCCTGCCGCGACGCCAAGGACAACAAGTTCTTGGAGTTGGCGGTCAGCGGCGGCGCTAGCGACATCATCACCGGCGACGACGACCTACTCGTGCTCCATCCGTTCCGGGGTATTGCTGTAGTTACCCCGCAGGCGTTTCTCTCGCGTTTCCTATAGAGCGGGTTAAGAAAACGGGTCGGCTTAATTGAAACGTCCGTCCTTTTACGCTCTTGGTTACCGCGTAGCTAGCATCCGAGGATGATTCACATTTGTCACCTATAGGTTGCCGCGAAAAGTTGACCAGCGGAGGTGGCAAATGGAACGAACAGCCGAGGAACGTGAGCCCGTTGAAAGGGGCGAAGTCCTCAACTTCCTACGGCGCCCAGGCCATGCGCTCTTGATGAAACCACTCGGCCCCTTGTGGAAGCCCGCCGTCGCATGTATGATGCGACTATACATAGTCTTGGAGGCTACGCGGTTTCACGATGACGATTCGCTTCAAACTCATCATGGCGGCCATTGCCATCGTTGTCGTGGCCAATTCCCTACTTACTCTGGTGGCCTTCGAGTATCTTGAACATCGCTGGCTCGATGAAGTCCAGAATCGCGTGCGGCTGGATCTGAATTCCGCTCGAGTATCGTACGACAATTGTCTCTCGGGCCTGTCACGATTCTTGGAAGGCGTGGCGATCGATCGGGACCTTGGTCGCGATATGGAAAAAGCACCATCCCCAGAGTCGCGAGCGTTGTTGCGAGGGCATTCCAGGCCGGACAAATGGACGTGCTGGTCGTGACGAATGCCAAGGGAAAGGTCGTGGATCGCGTTCAGAATGGCGGCCAACTCGGCGACAGCCTGGCGGAAAATCCGCTCGTGGCCGAGGCCCTTCGGCTGAAGCGGCCGGCAACGGGGACCCTTTCGGTTCAATCTGCGGAACTGGCCCTCGAAGGCCGGAAACTGGCCGAAAAAGCCCGCATCGAGCTGATACCCACGGTAGCCAGTCGCCCGACGGACGACAAGGTGCGCAAAGACGGCATGATGGCGGCCGCCGCCGTTCCGGTCTTGGGAGACGACGGTCAACTGCAGGGCGTGCTTTATGGCGGAAACCTGTTGAATCGCCGGGATGCCTTGGTCGATTCGATGTGCCAATCGGTTTTTCCCGCACAGTTGGACTCCGACAAGTCGATTGGTACGGTGACCATTTTTCAGGGAGACCTCCGCATCGCCACGAACGTGCTCAGCGAAGGCGGCTCGCGGGCCGTCGGCACGCGGCTGAGCGAGGCCGTATACGACGAAGTGCTGCAGCGCGGCGGCACCTGGGCGGCGCCGGCCTTCGTGGTCAACGATTGGTACATCACGGCCTACGAGCCGATTCGCGACCCGCGGCAGCGGATCATCGGAGCCCTGTACGTCGGCTTGCTCCAGGCCCCGTTTGTTGCCACGCGGAGTGCCACGACACTGCGTTTCCTCTTGCTGATGGTCGTCACGACGGTGGTCAGCCTGGGGCTGATCTACGCGGTCACCATGCTGGTGTTGCGGCCCGTGGGGCGGATCGTGGCCATGTCGCGGAAGGTGATTTCCGGCGATATGACGGCGCGGGTCGGCATCCGTCCGCCAGGTGAATTGGGAGTTCTGTGCCAGGCCATCGATGCCATGGCCGAGGCCGTTGCCCGCCGGGAAACGCAGCTCACCCAGGCCGCCCGGCAGCAGGTCAGCCGGGCGGAAAAGCTGGCCTCGATCGGCCGTTTGGCGGCCGGCGTGGCCCACGAAATCAACAATCCGCTTACCGGCGTGCTCACGTTCGCGCACCTGTTGCGGCAAAAGCCGCACATGGGCGAGGAGGATCACCAGGATTTGGACCTGATCATCCACGAGACGACCCGGGCGGCCGAGATCGTCCGCGGTTTGCTCGATTTCGCCCGCGAACGGCCCACCAAAATGGAGCCCCTGGATCTCAACGACGTGGTGCGGCGGACGGTGCGGCTGATCGCCAATCAGAAGAAGTTCGAGCACATCGTGATCGAGGAAGTCTTGCAGGACGGCCTGCCGGAAGTCTGCGGTGACATGAATCCGTTGCAGCAGGTGCTCCTGAATCTTGCCCTGAATGCCTGCACGGCCATGCCCAATGGCGGGCGTCTGACGATCAGCACGACGGCCGGCGGCGGCCGCGTCATCCTGCGCGTGGCCGATACGGGTTGCGGCATCCCGGAGGAGCTGCTGGAGAAGATTTTCGAGCCGTTTTTCACGACGCAACCGGTGGGCAAGGGAACGGGACTGGGGTTGAGCGTCACCTTCGGCATTGTCGAGCAGCACAACGGCACGATTGAAGTGTACAGCAAAGCAGGACAAGGCAGCACGTTTACGATCAGCCTGCCGGCTATTACGTTATGAGCGCCGATGAACCAAATTCCGTTTCTCTCCGCATCGCCGTGATCGACGACGAGGCGGTCATCGGCATCAGTTGCCGCCGGGTCTTGGGCGCGGCGGGGCACGAAGTCGAGTACTTCAACGATCCGACGGCCGGGTTGAATTCGGCCCTGGCGGGCCAGTTCGACGTGATCTTGCTGGATCTCATGATGCCCGGCGTCTCGGGGCTCGATATTCTTCGGCAGATCAAAGCGGCGGGGGTTCCCTCCGAAGTCGTGATGATTACCGGTCATGCGACGGTCGAGACGGCCGTCGAGGCGATGAAGGCCGGCGCCCACGACTATATTGCCAAGCCCTTCTCGCCCGCCCAGTTGAATATGGTCGTGCTCAAGGCCTGGGAGCACTCGGCGCTGGTGCGCGAGAACGTGGCCCTGCGGCAGGAACTGGAAATCCGCCAGGGGTTCGAGGGGATCATCGGCGAGAGCCGGCCGATGGAACGGGTGTTCGGCCTCGCCCGGCGGGTCGCGCCGACCGACGGCACCGTCCTGTTGACGGGCGAAAGCGGCACCGGCAAGGAGATGTTCGTGCGGGCCATCCATCGGCTCAGCCGCCGCAAGGATTGCGCGTTGTTGGCCTGCGATTGCAGTGCCTTGGCCCCCACGCTGCTGGAAAGCGAACTGTTCGGCCATATCAAAGGCTCGTTCAGCGGCGCGATCGCCACGAAACAGGGGCTGTTCGAAGCGGCCCACCAGGGCACGCTGTTCCTCGACGAAGTGGCCAACCTGAGCATGGAAACCCAGGGCAAGCTGCTCCGCGTGCTGGAGACGAAGCGGGTGAGGAAGGTCGGCGACACGGCCGAACGCGACGTGGATATCCGCCTGATCTCGGCCACCAACCGGGAGCTGAGCGAAATGGTTCGCGAAGGGGCCTTTCGCGAAGACCTCTATTATCGGCTCAACGTCGTACCGATCTACCTGCCTCCGCTCCGCGATCGGCAGGGCGATATTCCCCGCCTGGCGATCAGCTTTCTGGAACGGTTTTGCAAGAAAAACCAGGTCAACGCCAAGGGATTCAGTTCCGAGGCCATGACTTTGATGGAAAGCTACGGTTGGCCGGGCAATGTTCGCGAGTTGCGCAACATCGTCGAGCGGCTGGCCATTCTCTGCGACCAGGACCGCATCGAGCCGCACCATCTTCCCGACGAGATTCGCAAGGCCGCGCCGCGAACGACGGTCAGCCAGCTTCCCCAGACCTGGGAGGAGTTCAAGCGGCTCAAGCAGCAGGTCCGCGATGCGGCCGTGGACCAGCTCGAGCGGAGGTTTCTCTCCGAAGCGTTGCACCGTTGCGAGGGCAATGTCAGCCGGGCCGCCGAGGAGATCGGCATTCAGCGGACGAATCTGCACGCCTTGATGCGAAAATACGGGCTCAATTCGAGCTCTGGAGTGCGGGAATTCACTCCAGCTTTAGATTATCTTCCCTTTTCGGCTGGCGAATTTTCAGTTGGATCGTTCAAGCAAGCAATTCAGCAAGGCGTCTCCGCACGCGGTTCAGCCGCACCACGTCAACTTGACCGATAACGCCCAGAATCTCCCGAGAATCTGCGCTATAGAGGTAGCTTGGGCGTATTGCCGATGTGCGGTGAAGGCCCGACTGAATGAAGTCGGCGTCGCTGGACTCGATCGGATCATCCCAGTCTCGCTGTAGGTCTCGGAGTTGCGTACTGATTCCACAAATGAGAACATTCTGAAATGCGCCCGGTAACAAGGCGAGAACTAATGCAGGCCGGGATTTCAATGGACCGCGTGCGACCTGCGGAAGCTCAATCAGAACAACGTCTCCCGGTTTCATGATTCAAGTTCCGGCCTGATGTCGTCCAATCCATACTCCGGCTCGTCGTCACCGAAGGCGCGGGCCAATTGTTTTTGACCGAACGCTTGCCAAGCTTCGCGGTCTTCCTGAAGACTCAGGAACCGTGCAAAATCCAACACTTCCTGAACGCGGTTCTCAGGAAGACTCTGGAGCACTCCTTCCAATACATCCCTGCTTGTCATCGAGGTTCTCCTTGCAGGTTGAAGCCATACGCCGCACTGAACTATTCTAGCTCCAATTGGGCGGTGAAAGAAGATGAAAGAACGCTGGTGCCAGCGCCGTACTCCAAATCGACATACAGTGTATAGCCGCTGCATACAGCTTTCACGCCCATCTTCCCCCAAAACCGCCTTTTCGCGTTGTTTTCCTTTTTGGCACAGTTATTGCAAAGCTCCTCGTGCGAAGTCACGAAGTCAGAAGCGAGCAAACCATCCCCAAAAAGGACGAAAGTCATGTTGGACGATCTGAAACTCCTGGTTGTGGACGACGAGGAAGTAATTTGCGAGGGCTGCCGCCGCATTTTCAACCGCCAAGGTTTTGAGGTGGAGAAATGCAGCGATGCCTGCCAAGGTTTGACCCTGGCCAAGCAGAACGACTACAGTGCCATCCTCTTGGACATCAAGATGCCGACCATGGATGGAATTGCCTTCCTGGAGGCCCTGCGGAAGCACAAGGCCGACGTGCCGGTGGTCCTCATGACCGGTTATCCGAGTATCCCCAACGCGGCATCGGCCATTCGCCTGGGGGCTTCCGACTACGTGACCAAGCCCTTCACGCCGGAAGAAATCACGCAGGCCGTACACCGCCTCCTGCACCACGATACGACAACGAGCGGCCGCAAGGTCTTGCCGGCCACGGAACCGCCCGCCACGGCCGAGCCCTTCCGCTTCTTTCACCGCGCTTGGTTCCAGTCGGGCGATCAGCGGGCGACGCGGGTCGGCGCCGTGCTCACGGATCCCACCACGTCCAAGATCGAAGCGGTTCGCTTGCCGCGGATCGGCGAGGTCGTGTACCAAGGCCTGCCGCTGGCCGCCGTGACCGTGGCCGACAAGCCCCAGCAATTCATCCCCGCGCCCCTCTCGGGCGTCGTGGTGGCGGTCAACGAGGCCTTGAAGCAAGATCCGGCGTTGTTGCTCAGCGACCCGTGCGACAAGGGGTGGATTGCCTGCATCAGCGCCACGCGGGCCGAAGACGAAGCCGCCCATTGCCTGTCGCGGCGCGTCATCCTGTACAATCCCGATGCCGCCAGCGCACCCGCCCAAGCGGCCAAGCTGCGGAGCCTTGGCTGCGACGTACACCTGACGGCCGATTGGGCCCAGTTGAGCGCGGCGCTGGACGAAACCGACGCCCCCGTCGTGATCCTCGACGGTTCGGCGATCGGCGACGAGGGACCGGTCACGGTCGGCCTGATCAACGGCGCGTGTCCCGCGGCCAAGGTCGTCGTCGTCGCCTCGGCCGACGCGAATCGTGAAGCCACCTATCGGCTGCGGCGGATCTTCTACTATGCGGTCGAGCCCTTCGCCGACAACGAGATAGCCGAGATCCTCGACGCCGCGTTCCATCATCCCGCGCCGGGCGCCCGTGGCGATCGGCACCGCGAAATCGCCCAGCCGCTCAACAGCATCGCCATCACCAACCGCAACGGCACGCGGGTGCGGTTCCAGATCGCCCCGGGGCTGCTGCACCGCGAAGAGGGCCTGGGACGGTTGATTCATCAGAAGCTCGTCGCCAAACTCTTTCCGATGGAGAGTTCGCCGGAAGAGATCGCCATCACGCCCATGAACCTGGTGAGCATCGCCCAGCGCTGCGATCGCGTGATCGTGCTCACGACCGGCGACCAGGGCCGATTGCCGGGAAGCCTGCTGCGCGACACGAAGGGCGAATTCGTCTCGCTCTCCGGCAAAGGCGGCGACAAGGTCGTGGCCCTGGTCGTGCAACCCAACTGCGGCGAAGGGGGCTTGAACTTCGATCCCGAAACCAACGAGGCCCTGGCCACGCACTTGGTTCGCGAAATGGCCACTTGCTGACCGTAGGGTGGGAGCAAATGCAGGGTGGGCCGAGTGAAACGAGTCCCACCATCATCGGATGATTCATGGTGGGACTCGTTGCACTCGGCCCACCCTACATTTCGACCACACCCTGCACGCTCCACTCTACGCGAACTTACCGATAAATACCCATGACTGTCTCAACCGACGATCTCGACATCGAGCACCTCTCGGGCACGAACCTGCGCGATTGTTATCAGTGTGGCAAGTGTTCGGCCGGTTGCCCGATGGCAGATGCCATGGACGTCCTGCCGAACCGGCTGATCCGCCTCGTGCAGCTTGGCCAGGCGGAGAAGGCGTTGCGTGCCGAGTCGATCTGGAAATGCGTGTCGTGCATGACTTGTTCGGCGCGCTGTCCCAAGGCCGTCGATTGTGCCGGCGTGATGGATGCCCTGCGGCAGATGGCGTTCGAGCGGGGTGTCGTACCCGAAGCCCGGCGGCGGACGCTCCTCTTCCAGAAGGCCTTCCTCGACAACATCCGCCGCAACGGCCGCCTGCGGGAACTGGAACTCGTCGGCGCGTTCAAACTGCGGGCCTTCTTTCGCGATCGCAGCCTGCGGGCCTTGATGAAAGACTCGTTCTTGGCCCCCAAGCTCATGCAGCGCGGCAAGCTGCACTTCGGCGGCCGGCGCGTGAAGGACCGCGGTGTCGTCGGGCGGATTTTTGCCCGCTGCATGTCCAACGAAGAGAAGTAAACCATGGAAATCGGCTACTATCCCGGCTGTGCCCTGCACGGTTCGTCGAACGACTACGAGACGTCGGTCCGCGCTTGTTTGGGCAAGCTGGGCGTGGGGCTGCGGGAGTTGGACGACTGGATCTGCTGCGGCGCCACGGCGGCCCATTCGCTCAATCACAAGCTGGCCGTCGCCCTGCCGGCGCGGAACCTGGCCCTGGCCAAGCGCGACGGCATGACCGAGCTGCTGGCCCCCTGCCCCATGTGCTCGATGGAACTCCAGCGTGCCAATCGGGCCCTGGCGGCCTGCCCGCGGCTACAGAAAGAGATTTCCGAGATCGTCGAGCTTGAGGTGGACGGCAGCACGCAGGTGTTGAACCTGATCCAGGTCGTGCAGAAGATCGGGCTGGAGGCGATCTGCCGGCAGGTCGTGCGACCGCTGGGCGAGTTCCGCCCGGCCTGTTACTACGGCTGCCTGTTGACGCGTCCGCCGCGGGACGTGCAGTTCGACGACTGCGAGCAGCCCAGCAGCATGGAAACCATTTTGGCCGCCCTGGGCGCCGAGCCGGTCGCGTGGAACTACAAGACCGAGTGCTGCGGCGCCGGCATGACGCTAGCCGACGAAGCGACCGTGCTGGACCTTTCGCACAAGATCCTCAGCGACGCGGCGGCCCATAATGCCTCGTGCATCGTGGTCGCCTGTCCGATGTGCCACGTCAATCTCGACATGAAACAAGCCGACATCGAACGCCACTTCGGAGTCCGTCACGACCTGGTGGTTTACTATCTTTCCGACCTGATCGGCCTGGCGTTGGGCATCGACGAGCGGAGCTTGGGCATCGACCGGCATTTCGTGGTGAAAAAGTAGTAGGAAACCATGGCCAGAATCGGCGTGTTTGTCTGTTGGTGCGGCGAGAACATCGCCCGCACCGTGGATGTCGAGCAAGTGGCGGCGGTTGCCGGCGAGTTGCCGGGCGTGGCCTGCGCGATGACCTGCAAATACATGTGTTCGGAGCCGGGCCAGGCCGCCATCCGCCAGAAGATCGCCGAGGAGCATCTCACCGGCGTCGTGGTGGCTTCCTGCTCGCCGCACATGCATCTGCGCACCTTCCGCAAGGCGGCCGAAAAGGAAGGACTGAATCCCTACCTGGTCGAAATGGCCAACATTCGCGAGCAGTGCTCGTGGGTCCATCACGATCGCCGGCAGGCCACGGCCAAGGCGATCGACCTGGTCTCGATGTCCGTGGCCAAGACCCGCTACAATCACGCCCTGGCCCCGATCGAGATCCCTTTGACCCGCCGGGCACTGGTCATCGGCGGCGGCGTGGCCGGCATCCAGGCGGCGCTGGACATCGCCGACGCCGGCTACCAGGTCGTGCTCGTGGAACGCGAGCCATCGATCGGCGGCAAGATGGCCGGCCTGAGCGAGACCTTTCCCACGCTCGATTGCTCGCAGTGCATCCTCACGCCGCGGATGGTCGAGGCCGGCCAGCACCCCAACATCACGCTGCACACCTATTCGGAAATCGAGTCGGTCGAGGGCTTTGTCGGCAACTTCCGCGTCACGGTCCGCAAGAAGGCCCGCTACATCGATATGGCGAAATGCACCGGCTGCGGCCAGTGCTGGAACTCCTGCCCCTCGAAGAAGAACCCCAGCGCCTTCGACTACGGGCTGGGACAGCGGACGGCCATTTACATCCCCTTCCCCCAGGCGGTGCCCGCGCGGCCCGTGATCGACAGCGCGGCCTGCCTGAAGTTGACCAAGGGCAAGTGCGGCATCTGTGCCAAGAAGTGCCAGGCCGGCGCGATCCGCTTCGACGACGAAGACCGGCTGGTGACCGAGGAAGTCGGGGCCATCGTCGTGGCCACCGGCTACAAGCTCTATAGCGTCGGCACAGGAGCAGCGCAACGGCCACGTGACCGGCTACGGCGAATATGGCTACGGCCGCTATGCCGACGTGATCGACTCGCTGCAATTCGAGCGGCTGCTCTCGGCCTCCGGCCCCACGGGCGGCGAGGTTCGCCGGCCTTCCGACGGCAAGGTGCCGCAGAACGGTGGTCTTCATCAGTTGCGTCGGCTCCCGCGACAACGCCAAGGGCATTTCCTACTGCTCGAAGATCTGCTGCATGTACAACGCCAAGCACGCGATGCTCTACAAGCACAAGGTGCACGAGGGCGCAGGCGCACGTCTTCTACATGGATATCCGCTCCGGCGGCAAGAACTACGACGAATTCGTCCGCCGGGCGATCGAACAGGACGGGGCCCATTACCATCGCGGCCGCGTGTCGAAGATCGTCGAGCAAGACGGCCAACTGATCGTCCGCGGCGTCGATACCCTCGCCGGCGAGCCGCGTGACGATTCACGCCGACCTGGTCGTGCTGGCGGCGGCCATGTGCCCGTCCGACGGCGCCGAGGCGCTGGCCCAGAAGCTCAACGTCGGTTACGACGAGAACGGCTTCCTTTCCGAATCGCACCCCAAGCTGCGGCCGGTCGAAACCAACGCGGCGGGCGTCTTTGTCTGCGGGGCCTGCCAGGGGCCCAAGGACATCCCCGAGTCGGTCAGCCAGGCCACGGCGGCGGCGGGCAAGGTGCTGGTGATGTTCAGCCGCCAGCAACTGTCGCGCGAGCCGGAAGTCGCGCGGGTCGACGAAACGAACTGCGCGGCCTGTTTCGCCTGCGTTCGGGCGTGTCCCTACGGCGCGATCGAGCGGGCCGAGATCCGCGACCGCAAGGGGCAACTCGTCAAACGCACCGCCCGGGTCAATCCCGGGCTTGTGCATGGGCTGCGGCACCTGCGTGGCCGTGTGTCCTTCGAAGAGCGCCGACCTGGCCGGCTTTTCCGAACAACAGATCTACGCCATGGTGGAGAGCCTGGTATGAACGAACCTGAACATTTTCGAGCCGAAAATCATCGCCTACGTGTGCAACTGGTGTACGTACCTGGGCGCCGACCTGGCCGGCACGAACCGCCTGGAATATCCGGCCAACGTCCGTGTCGTGCGCTTGCCCTGCACCGGGCGGATCGATTTCAACCTGATCATCAAGGCCTTCGAGATGGGCGGCGATGCGGTGCTGGTCTCCGGTTGCCATCCGGGCGACTGCCACTACACGGCCGGCAACTACCACGCCCGCCGCCGTTGGATGCTCTTCCGCCAATTGTTGGAAGCCGTCGGCATCGAAACCGAGCGGGTGCAGTTCACCTGGATCTCGGCGGCCGAAGGCAAGAAGTGGCAGCAGGTTGTCGAAGAACTGACCGAAAAGACGCGGAGGCTCGGTCCCTACGCCGGCTACCGCGAAGTCTGTGAGGCCAACGGATGATTGCAACACTTCGCGAAACTTGCCGCCAACTGCTGCGTGACGGAACGGTCAACGTCGTGATCGGCTACGGCCAAGATTCCGTGACACAAGCTTCCAGCTTGTCAAGCGAAGAACACGTTTCCATCGCGAAAAACGGCGAGGCAGGATGCCTACGCTACGACGGCCCAGTCTTTCCGGTCTTCATCCGGCGGCCGGAAGATGCCGATCAACTGGTCTGGAACGACCGATGCCACGCGAATCTGGCGGTCTATCTCAAGCGGCCGGAAATCCGCGCTCTGGGCCGCCCGGCGATCGTGGTCAAGGGATGCGATCAACGGGCCCTGGTGGTGCTGGAAAAGGAATCGCAACTTGACCGCTCGCAGGTCTACGTGATCGGCATGGCCTGCGAAGGCATGGGCCGGCCGAAGTGCGAGACATGCGACGTCCACGAACCGCGCGGCGCCGACGTGGTGATTGGCCAGGCGGCTGGCAGTGGCACCGCGATCGCGGCCGAGCAGCGCTACGCGGCGATCAACGCCTTCCTGGCCCAGTCGTCCTCCGAGCGGCTGGCCTACTGGCGGCAGGAGTTGGCCCGCTGCGTGAAGTGCTACGCCTGCCGGCAGGTCTGCCCGATGTGCTACTGTCCGCGGTGCATCGTCGACAAGAATCGGCCGCAGGTGATCAGCACTTCGGCCACGCTCAAGGGCAACTTCGCCTGGCATATCGCGCGGGCCTTCCATCTGGCCGCGCGGTGCGTGGGCTGCGAGGAATGCACGCGGGTCTGTCCGGCGGGCATCGACCTGCGGTTGTTGAATCTCTCGCTGGCCCAGGCGGCGGAGGAGAATTTCGCCTTCCGCGCCGGGAACGATCCCCAGGCGGAACCGGTGGTCGGTTCCTACGCGCTTCAAGACAAGGAGAGCTTCATCCGATGAGCGAAGTTCTTTCCTCGACGACTCTTCGCATGCTGGTCGACCAGTGGATCGCCGACGGTCGCCGCGTGGCCGGCCCCCGCCAGGTCAACGATCGGCTGCTTTACGACTGGCTCGACTCGGCCAGTCAACTGGTCGTCGCTGGCGAGCCGCGGCCGCGGAATTCGATCAAGGAATTCCTCTTTCCCCGCCACGAAACGCTGTATGGCTATACGCTGGGGCGGAAGCGCGTCGAACTGAGCGAGATTGCGCCGCCGCAGGCGGAGCAGATCGTGATTGCCGCCCGGCCGTGCGATGCCGCTATGGGTCCGATCCTCGATCACGTGTTCAACTGGGACTACGCCGACGCCACCTACAATCGCCGCCGCGAGCTGACGACCATCGTTACCGTGGCCTGCCGGAGCTTTGATGCCCAGTGCTTCTGCACGTCGGTTGGTTCCGGCCCGGAGGACCCGCGCGGATCCGACGCCATGCTCTACGCGCTGGACGAAGGAATCCTGGAAGTCCGCTGTCTGACGGAAAAGGGACGGCGGCTGTTTGCCGGGCATGCCGAACCGTCCGATCGCACGGCAGAACCATCGGTCGGACCAGAAAAGCGTTTCGACCTCGACAAGGTGGACGCGTTCCTGGAAGGCGGCTTCGAAGACGCGCAGTGGCCGGATCTGGCCCGGCGGTGTCTGGCCTGCGGGGCCTGTGCTTACACCTGTCCGACGTGCCATTGTTTCGACATCGTGGACGAAGGGGCCGGCGGCCGCGGCGTGCGGGCCCGGAATTGGGACGCTTGCCAGTTCGGCTTGTTCACGCTCCATGCCGCGGGCCACAACCCGCGGAGCCAGCAGGCCCAGCGGCAGCGGCAGCGGATTTACCACAAGTTTCGCATTTATCCGCAGAAGTTCGGCACGTTGCTCTGCACCGGCTGCGGCAACTGCACGCGGAATTGCCCCGTCGGACTCGGCGTCCGCCCGGTGCTTGCGGCGATAGCGCGCGGCCCGGCAAAGTCGTAGGATGGGACCAGATCGCGTAGCGAGCGCAGGCCCACCATTTGAACCATTGTCGCGGTTGGTGGGCCTGCGCTCGCTACGCGATCTGGTCCCGCCGTACCTAACTGAAAAGCTAAAAGCAAACCACAATCATGAACACGACGCCCATGGGCTTGTCCCATGGGTGAAGAAGGTTGTCCACCTTTGAATCCCATGACCTCCAACATATACCAGCCCGACCTGATGGAAGTCGTTCAGGTCCGCCAACAGACGGTCGACGTGAAATCGGTTCGCATCCGTTTTCGTGACGAAGTGCGGGCCCGCGACTTCAGCTTTCGCGTCGGGCAGTTCGGCATCTTCTCCGCCTTCGGGGCCGGGGAGTCGCCGTTCAATCTCTGCTCCAGCTCGAACTGGCAAGACTTCATCGAGTTCTGTTTCCGCCGCACCGGGCGCGTGACCGAGGCCCTCTGGAACGTCGACGAGGGCGACATCGTCGGCTTCCGCGGACCGTACGGCAACGCCTATCCGATGGACAAGTGGCGGGGCAAGAACCTGATCTTCATCGGCGGCGGGATCGCCATGCCGCCGATCCGCTGTGCCATCTGGTACGCGCTGGAGAACCGCGAGCAGTTCGGCCAGATCACGATCGTCTACGGTGCGCGGAAGGTGGGCGACCTGGTCTTCCGCAACGAGCTTGACCGCTGGGCCGAGTATGACAACGTCCGCGTCGTGAGTTGCGTCGATCCGGGCGGCGAGACGCCCGACTGGAAGGGCGAAGTCGGGTTCGTGCCGACGGTCGTCGAAAAGGCCGGCATCTCGGCCGAACACGCGGTCGCCCTGGTCATCGGGCCGCCGATCATGATCCAGTTCACGCTGCCCGTGCTCAGCAAGATGGGGCTGGGCGACGGCGACATCTATACGAGTCTGGAGAACCGCATGAAGTGCGGGGTGGGCAAGTGCGGCCGTTGCAATTGCGGCCCGGCCTACGTCTGCAAAGACGGCCCCGTGTTCACGCTGGAACAGATCAAGCGTTTGCCCAAAGACTTTTGAAAGAAAAAAGAAAAGAAAAAATAAAAAGCGGCGAAAAATTACCGCACTCCAAATTCTCATCTTCGCCCTTGGCAACCAAGAAAATGCGAAAGTCACCCGGTCAGCGCACGGATGGGGTCCCATTGGCTCCGGATTTCTTCCATGCTATACTAGAGCTTTGCATCACGCCGAGGCTGGATCCTCCGGCCTCCCGCCCTGGGAAAAAAACCTGCCATCGGCGGGTCCGCACGGTCGGCAGAAAGGCCGTGCGACCTTCGGCAACTATTATCCTGGGGTCCCCGGTTCTATCTCCACCGATGTTCGGTTAAGATCTACCAGTACTGTTTTTCATCGAAACCACCTTCGAGCACTCTTTCGCGAGAGTCGCTCACGGAGTGATCGTTATGACCAAAGACGCGGCTCCCGCCATGATTGAGGCCCAGGGACTGTCGAAGTATTACGGCAGCTTTGCGGCCATTGAGAATGTCAGCTTCCAGGTTCGCGAGGGCGAAGTGGTGGCTTTTCTGGGCCCCAACGGCGCCGGCAAGAGCACGACCATGAAGTTGCTGACCGGCTACCTGGCGCCATCGGCGGGAAAGGCTTTCATCGCCGGACACGACATGGCGACCGATCGGCTGGCGGGCGCGGCCCGGCTGGGCTACCTGCCCGAAAACGGCCCGCTCTATCTCGACATGACGCCCCGCGCGCTGCTGAGTTTCTTTGCCGATGCCCGCGGCCTGACCGGCCAGCGGAAGCGGCAGCGGATCGAAGCCGTGGTCGAACTGTGCGCCCTCGGCGCGGTGATCGGCAAGCCGATCGGCAAGCTCTCCCGCGGTTATCGGCAGCGCGTGGGCATGGCCCACGTGCTGCTGCACGAACCCGACGTGCTGATCATGGACGAACCGACGGCCGGTCTCGATCCCATCCAGATCCATGAAGTGCGGGAAACGATCCGCAAACTGGGCAAGAGCAAGACGATCCTGCTCTCGACGCACATCCTGCAAGAGGTCGAGGCCATGGCCAGCCGCGTGCTCTTCATCAAAGAAGGCCAGTTGATCTTCGACGGCAAGATCGCCGACCTGACCAAGGACGGCCGGCCGTTGGACGAGCACTTCCGCCAGTTGACTAGTGCGGTTTGAAAATAACATCAACACCCCCAATACAAATCAATACGCAACTCGGTAATCACCATGAATACCAACGTCCTTTGTGCCGTATTCAAGCGGAACTTCATCAATTATTTCGCCAATCCGACGGGCTACGTCTTTATATGCGTCTTCCTGCTGCTGAGCTCCTGTGCCGCGTTCCGGCCCAGCGAGTTCTTCGCCGCGAACCTGGCCAACCTGGACGCCTTGAACGGTGCGATCACCCTGATCCTGCTGTTCTTCGTGCCTGCCATCACGATGGGCGTGTGGGCCGACGAGAGCCGCCAGGGAACCGACGAGTTGCTGTTGACCATCCCGGCGGGTGATCTGGAAATCGTGCTCGGCAAGTATTTCGCCTGCGTCGCCATCTACAGCGTGTCGCTGGTCTTCTCGCTGGTTGCGAACTTTCTGTTTCTCAAGTCGCTCGGCGACCCCGACGTGGGACTATTCTTCGCGAATTATCTCGGTTACTGGTTCCTGGGACTGGCGATGCTGTCGATCGGCATGGTGGCGTCGTTCCTCACGCGGAACCTCACCGTGGCCTATATCCTCGGCGCGGTGTTGAACGGGCTGGTGGTCCTGACCTGGTATGCCGACATGGTGCCCACGGTTCCCTATGCCCGCGCGATGTTCGTCAAGCATTGGAGCCTCGGCGGGCAGTTCCAGGAGTTCGGCCGCGGGATCATCAGCCTGTCGGGCATCGTCTACTTCGCGATGATCGTGGCCGTCATGCTCTACCTGTGCATGGTGCTGATCGGCCGCCGGCACTGGATCCGCAGCGATTCGTGGTACGTGCTGGGGGCCCATTTCCTCCTCCGCGCAGTCGCCATGGGGGCGATGGCGGTCGGGGCCGTCTACTTCCTCGACAACCATCCCCTGCGCTTGGATGCGACGAGCGAACGTCTCAGCACGCTTTCCTCGCACACCGACGAGGTCGTCGACGGCCTGCGTACGACCTACCAGACGGCCGAGATCAAGCGGCCGGTCCGCATCGAGGCTTTCGTCAGCACCAAGGTGCCGGAAACCTACTTGCAGGCCCGCATGAACCTGCTCACCACGCTGCGGGCCCTGAAGGCCCGCGCGGGCGACATGATGGAAGTGCAGATCAACGAGATCAACGAGGCGGAGCGGGCGGGACCGAAGGCCGACCTGGCCAAGCGGCGCTACGGCATCACGCCCAAGCGCGTGCCGAACATCGTTCGCGGCGCCGTCAGCGCCGACCAGATCTTCATGTCCGTCGCCGTGACCTGCGGCCTGGAGCGGGTCGTGCTGCCCTTCATCGATCGCGGCACGCCCGTCGAATACGAGTTGGTGCGGGCAATCTGCACCGTCGAGAAGCAGCAGCGGAAGCGGATTGGCGTCGTGGACAGCGATGCCTCGGTCTTCGGCCGCTTCAGCATGCAGGGCCAGTCGCCGTCCTGGCAACTTATTGCCGACCTGAAAAGGCAATATGACGTCATCCGTGTCGATCCCGCGCAGCCGATTCCGCTGCGCAAGCCGGCCGCCAAGCCAGGCGAGAAAGACGAGGGTTTCGACGTGCTCCTGGCCGTGCAGCCTTCGGCGATGGGGGAAACGGAGTGCAAGAACCTGATCGCGGCCATCCGTGCCGGCCAGCCGGCGGTGTTGTTCGAAGACCCCTTCCCCTTGTTCGCGCGCGACGTGCCCGGCACCGCGGCGCAGCGCCACCCGCAGAACCAGCAGATGGCCATGTTCATGCCCCAACAGAACCTATCCAAGGGCAGTCTCAAGCCGCTTTGGGAACTGCTGGGCGTGGCCTTCAGCGGCAGCGAGGCCGGCGACGTGTTCCAGTCGATTGCCGGCCAGGAAGAAATGATGGGCGGGGCGGACCAGATCGTTTTCCAGAACTACAACCCCTATCCCAAGCGGTCCGACTTCCCGCCCGAGTTCGTCTTCCTCGACAACGCCTGCGGCGGCAAGGGATTCGACCCCTTCAGCGAGAAGGACCCCATCAGTTCCGGGCTACAGCATCTCCTCTTCCCCGCGCCGGGGTATATCGAGAGCCGGAACTCGTCCAGATTGCTGGATCGCGACTTCGAGCCGCTGGTCCGCACGAGTACGAAGAGCGGGACCCTGCACGCCTCGGAGATGATGCTGCCGATGATGGGCATGGGGGAGATCATCAACCCGGACCGGCCCCACAAGCTCGGCCCGAATACCGAGTATATCCTGGCGGCCCACATTACCGGCCGGTTGCGCGAGGCGGCCGCTCCCGACGCCGCGAAAGACCCCAAGGCCAAACCGGAAAAGGCGCCCGATACGAAGGTCAACGTCGTGCTGGTGGCCGATATCGACATGCTCACCGACGACTTCTTCAGCCTCCGCGAGCAGGGTGAAGTGCCGGGCATGGGCATCACCTTCGACTTCGACAATACGACCTTCGTGCTCAATGCCATCGACGCGCTGGCCGGTGAAGATCGTTTTCTGGAGTTGCGGAAGCGGCGCCCCAAGCATCGCACCCTGACGCGCATCGAAGAGCACCTCGAGGAAGCCCGCAAGGAAGAATCCGCGGCCCGCGACGACTTCCGCAAGCAGAAGGACGACTCCATCAAGCAGGAGGACGACAAGCTCAACGAGGAAATCAAGAAGCTTGGCGACCGGCTCAAGCAAGAGGACGCCAAGATCGAGGTGGCGGACGTCGAGCGGCGGGTGGGAATTGCCTATCGCGACGGCCTGCGGCGGGTGAAGGCGCGTAAGGAAGAGTTGGAAGAGACCTATCGTGGGCAGATCGACGACATCAGCAACAAGCTGGATGCGAAGATCCAGAACTTGCAAGGTTGGTACATGTTGGGCGCCGTGCTGCTGCCGCCGATCGCCCCGCTGTTGTTGGCCGGTTTTGTCTTCATGGCCCGCCGTGCCCGCGAACGTGAAGGCGTCAGCAAGACACGGCTCCGTTGAGAGAGGCCGGTAGGGTGTGGTCAAGCGCAGCGCTGACCCACCAAAATCGCCGGACAAGGGTGGGTCGGCGCTGCGCTCGACCGCACCCTGTTAATAGCGTCTTGAAGTTCCCGCCCTGCGGGAGATGAGGTTTTGGAGAGATAAACATGCGTGAATTCGTGAAGACCGGCTGGTTCGTTGGTTTGGCGTTGGTTATTGGCCTGGGGGCTTTCCTCTCCCGGCCCGTTCCCCACAAGAAGTACAAAGGCGAAGATACGCCCGTCGAGTTGTTCCCCGACCTCAAGGACCCGCTCGAGGTGACTCGGCTGGAAATCGTGGAATTCGATGAAGCCAGCAAGCAGTGCAAGAAGCCCTTCGTGGTGGCCCAGGTCCAGGTCACGGAGCGCGACGGCAAGACCAAGAGCCGCTGGGCCATCCCGCCGTTGAACTACCCGGCCGATGCCAAGGACCATCTGGCCGAAGCGGCGAGCCTGCTGATGGGCATCAAGAGCGTGAACACGGCTCCGGGAATGGAAGAAGAGGAGCACGGGGACCTCGACCAGGACAACATCCGCCGGCTG
The DNA here is from genome assembly GCA_963779975.1 of uncultured Planctomycetia bacterium. Taxonomy (GTDB): domain Bacteria; phylum Planctomycetota; class Planctomycetia; order Pirellulales; family Thermoguttaceae; genus JANXQG01. Next base: position 162,526 of record CAWAAL010000038.1, read on the forward strand.
CACAACGAGTACGGGGTCGTTGATCCCGATCCCGCCACGCTCAAGTCGAGCGATACGGGCGTCGGCATGCGCATTACCTTGAAGAACAACGAAGGCAAGACCCTGGCCTCCTTGATCGTAGGCAAACAGGTCGGCAAGAAGCCCGGTGAACAGGGCGAAGAACTGGGCGGCGAACAGCGCAGCCAGCGCTATGTCCGTTATCCGGACAAGGATGCCGTCTACGTCGTCGATATCGATCCGAGCAAGGTCTCTACCAAGTTCGAAGACTGGATCGAGCGGAACCTGCTGGGGATGAATACGATGGACCTCAAGCAGGTTCATATCCAGGACTATGCCATCGTGCCTGCCGAAGACGGAATTCACGGGGTCGAAAAGCCCGAGGGCAAGTACCTCCTGGACTACAATTACAACGGCAGCCCGGCTTGGACGCTGACGAAAGACCTGGTCTTCGATGCGGCCAAAGAGGCGATGCTTCCCCGCGCCTTGGGGAAGGATGAAGAGATCGACACCAAGAAGCTCGACGACTTGAAATTGGCGATCGACGACCTGAAGATCGTCGACGTCGAGCGCAAGCCGGCCGCGGTCCCGTTCGACCTGCGCGTGCGCAAAGAGGCCGACCTCGTTGGTTTCCAGTCCTTGCAGGAGCGCGGGTTCTTCCTTGACAAGGATCCCGACGGCGTGCGGGGGCATTTCCGCATCGTGTCGAACAAGGGCGATGTCTCCCTGCAACTCAGTGACGGCGCCTGCTACGTCCTGCGCTTCGGCGAGAGCACGGGGCAGTCGTCCCCGACCGACAAGGCCACGGACAAGAAAGACGCCAAGAAGGACCCCAAGAAGAAAGACGCCAAGCCGGGCGAGAAGAAAGACGAGCCCGCCGCGGGATCGAACCGCTACCTGTTCGTGATGGCGGAGTTCAATCCGAACGTCATTCCCAAGCCCGCCTTCGAGGAATTTCCCAAGGAAGAAAAGAAGGCGGACGACAAGAAGGCCGACGAGAAGAAGCCCGATGCCAAGAAGCCGGATGCCACGAAACCGGACGACAAGAAAGCCGACGAGAAGAAGCCGGACGAGAAGAAACCGGATGCCAAGAAGCCGGACGAGAAGAAGCCCGATGCCAAAAAACCCGACGAAAAGAAGCCGGAAGCCAAGGATGCGAAGGAAGCCAAGGATGCCAAGCCGGCCGCCGACGCGGGCAAGAAGGATGCTCCCAAGAAGGAAGAGCCCAAGGTCGACTTGAAGGCGGAGCGCGAGCGGATCGAGAAAGAGAACCGCCGCAAGCAGGAGGAATACGACGAGAAGATCGCCAAGGGCAAGAAGCACCGCGACGATCTCAATGAGCGCTTCGCCGACTGGTACTACGTGATCTCCGACGACGTGTACCGCAAGATCCATCTCAGCCGTGCGGACTTCGTCAAGAAGAAGGAAGCCAAGGACAAGGCGGCGGACGCAGCCGGCCACGACCATGAGCACGAACATGATCACGACCACGAGCACGATGCGCTGCCCGCTAGCCCGGCCGCCACGCTGGAGCAGTTGAAGAAGGACGTCCCTCCGCCCCCGGAGAAGAAGTAAGAAGCCCCTTTGGAGTGCGGTGGCTTGCCACCGCTTTTCAATACGGCCGATTCCGCGGCAGACGACTTTCCGACCGTTTGAAGGGCGGTGGCAAGCCATCGCACTCCAAGAAGCAACTGGCGGTGGTGTCGCCAGGTTGTGTGAACATCGTGTCGGGCGGAGACCATGCCGTGAGCGGCAGGACAACTTGGGAACCGGCCGCCGCATGAAGTCCGTCCTCGTTTTACGTCACGAACCGTCGGTTTCGATGGGCTCGCTGTCGGGCGTGCTGGGCGAGGCGGGGCTGGACGCGCGGCTGTTCGACCTCTTCGAGTCGGTCCCGGAAAGTTTGCCTTGGGGCGAGGCAGCCGGCCTGATCGTGTTGGGCGGCACGATGAGCGCCAACGACGGCGACCGCTTTCCGTTCCTCGTCGCGGAACTCGATTTCGTCCGCGCGGCGGTTCGCCGGCAGGTGCCGATGTTGGGCATCTGTCTGGGAGCGCAGCTCCTGGCCAAGGCTCTGGGGGCCGCAGTCTATCGCAACGCTCGGCCGGAGATCGGCTGGTACGAGGTCGAACTTTTGCCCGTGGCGGCGGAAGACCGGTTGTTTCGCGACCGCTCGGGCCGGGAGACGGTCTTTCATTGGCACGGCGACACCTTCGATCTGCCGGCCGGCGCCGTCCATTTGGCGCGAAGCCCCTTGTGCCGGCATCAAGCCTTTCGTCACGGTCCGAGCGCTTATGGCTTGCAGTTTCACGTGGAGATGGTGCCCGACCTGATGGAACTCTGGCTGCGGGAGTTCGAACGTCGGGGGAAAGTCCTGTGCGGGCAGTGGTATCGATCCGGCGGACATTCGCGCGGCCGCGGAGGAGGCTTTTCCGGCCATGAATGCCTTCAGCAGTTGCCTGTTGGGGCGGTTTGCGGCGCTGTGCCGGGAGAGATGAAGGGCTTCGTAGAACGGAATTCATTCCGTTGCCGCCAAGTATCCTATCTTGTCCCTCCGTATTCTTCTTGACTATGATATCACGAAGTGATACTATTAGCAAGGTCATGAGCAAGAAGCACCAAAACACACTGCGGGCGGTTTTCGCCGATCCAGTTCGGTCGGACATCCCCTGGCGCGACATTGAGGCCATGCTGAAAGCCGCTGACGCCGAAGTCACCGAGGGTGAAGGCTCACGGGTTCGTATTGCCCTGAATGGGGTGAGGGCCGTCTTTCACCGCCCGCACCCCCAGAAGGAAACAGACAAGGGAGCCGTCCGCTCGATGCGCCGGTTTCTGACTGAAGCAGGAGTAACGCCATGATGGAGTACAAAGGATACATTGGAAAAGTCGAGTTTGACGACGAAGCCGGCACCTTTCACGGCGAAGTCATCAATACGCGCGATGTCGTTACGTTCCAGGGTCAAAGTGTGGCCGAACTTGAGAAAGCGTTCAAGGATTCCATCGAGGACTATCTTGCCTTTTGTGCATCTCGTGGGGAAGAACCCGATAAGCCTTTCTCGGGCCAGTTCGTGACGCGAATTCCGCCGGAGTTGCACCGGCAAGTCACTCTGGCCGCCAGCCTATCAGGCAAGAGTCTGAACGCCTGGCTTACCGAGCAACTCCAATCGGCCGTCGCGCGGATCGGGATGACCAGGGCCAAGAAGGCCGTCAGCCCCAGAAAAATCGTGGCGAAGAGGGCAGGAAAGCGGCGATCCGGTCCGGCAGAGAAGCGCGCCTGACGAACTGACGACGCGACTTCAGGCCAAGCAAAATCGAGGCTGACTTTCGCAATAGCCGGGTGGGTTCTTGGGACACACCCCCATTGTGGCGTTTCTGTCGTCATTCCCGCAAGAACTGAGCGGCACGGAGGCCTTCCGGGCATACTTGGGCGTCAATCGCCTAGACATTTGCCGACGATCTGGGTTATAATCGGGTGTCGGTGTTTTTCGCCTATCTTCTTGCTACAAAGGCTGTTGCCACTATGCCACTTTTCGAAATCGAAACTCCGTCACATATCATTATTACCTGGGCCCACGACGAGCAATCGGCCGTCGGCGTGGTCCGGGAGAACTATCCCAAAGAGGATCCGGTTCGCATCACCAAGCGTCCCCGCGACACTTGGGTCATCTCCAAAGCAGCCTTGGGGATCACCGCCACTATCGACCCCTGCTCCACGGCCCGCGACTGCCTGGCCAAGGCCGAAGGCGACAAGCTTCATGCGATTCGCCTTTACATGCACAACACGGGCACGGACCTGGAACACGCCCGCAAGGCCATCGAGTCGAACATGGTCATGGGCTGGTAGTCGTGAGCAACTGCGACCTGACGGCCATCCTGCGCCAGCACGGGCAGGAACATCTGCTGGTTTTTTGGGAACGCTTGGACGCCGAACAGCGCGGGTCGCTGGCCCGGCAAATCCGCGGCATTGACTTTCCGCTGATCCGGAAGCTCTACACGCAGCGGCACGACCAAAGCAATTTTCGCGAGTTGGTTGCGCGGGCCCGGCAGCCGGCGGCCTTCCGGCTGAATGCAGCGAAGGCGGACGGATCGGGAACCGGTTCTCGCTTGCCGAAGCCCGCAGCCGGGGTCACCAGGCCCTGGCGGCCGGGCAGGTCGGCGTCATCCTCGTCGCCGGCGGGCAGGGGACCCGCCTGGGTTTCGACCATCCCAAGGGCATGTTTCCGATCGGCCCCGTCTCCGGCCGCACCTTGTTTCAGATCCACGTCGAGAAGATGCTGGCCGCGGCGCGACGGCACGGCGTGCGGATTCCGCTGTATCTGATGACCAGCCCGGCGACGCACGAGGAGACGGTCGAGTTCTTTGCCGCCCACGACCGCTTCGGGCTGGCGGCAGAGGACCTGCACGTCTTCTGCCAGGGGACGATGCCGGCGGTCGATGCGGCAACGGGCCAACTCCTGCTGGAAGCGCCGGACCGCTTGGCCGTGAGCCCCAACGGCCACGGCGGCATGTTGGCCGCCTTTGCCGAGAGCGGCGCCATGGACGACGCCGAACGCCGCGGCATCCGGCAGTTGTTCTACTTCCAGGTCGATAATCCCCTGGTCGATATCGCCGGGGCCGAATACATCGGCTATCACGTCCTTTCGGCTGCGGAGATGACCAGCCAGGTGATCGCCAAGCGCGACCCGCTGGAAAAGGTGGGCAACGTGGTCGAGGTTGACGGCCGGCTTGATGGTCATCGAGTACAGCGACCTGCCCGAGGACTATCGCCCGCAAGACGAACCCCGACGGCTCGCTGGCGATTTGGGCCGGCAGCATCGCGGTCCACGTATTCGATCTCGACTTCCTCCGCCGCGCCAAGGACCAGGCCGATTCGCTGCCTTATCACGTTGCCCATAAGAAGGTGGCCTCGATCGACGCCGCGGGCCGCCGGGTGGAAGCGGCGAAGCCCAACGCGATCAAGTTCGAGCGGTTCATCTTCGATCTGATGCCGTCGGCCCGCAACGCGGTCGTCGTTGAAGTCGATCCGGCCTCGGCCTTCGCGCCGTTGAAGAATGCCTCCGGCGCCGCGCTGGACACGCCCGAATTGGTGAAGGCCCAAATCAGCGACTTGCACCGTCGATGGCTGCGGGACGCGGGCGTCGAGGTTGCCGACGGAACAACGGTGGAAATCAGCCCCCGGCTGGCCTTGGACGCAGAAGAGTTGCGCGGCAAGGTGCGTCCCGGGATGAAGATCACCGCGCCGACGTATTTGCAGTAGGGTGGGACAAGGGAGCGTAGCGAGTGCCGGCCCACTATGGACCGGCCGAAGAACAATTTCCGCAATTAAGGGGGGGGGTGGCTGGTGGCTGAGCTTGCGAAGCCCCAGCCGATGCCGGAAAAGCTGGGGCTTCGCAAGCTCAGCCACCAGCCACCCCGGGCGGAAAATCGGGAAGTTATTCTTCGGTCGGTCCTATGATCGCAATGGTGGGCCTACTACGGCGCGACGTCCAACCAATCAGCATGACAAACCCGGCTGCCAACAGGTATCCGCCAGCCCAATGATAAGGCGATTGACAGAGCATCTCCGGCGTTTGCGACATCTTGGCGTAAACATCCCACGGCCAACCGATCACCGCCGGTGCCAGCGGCGAATGAATAATGCCCACGAAGCTGCAAGCTGCAGCCACTCCAAGATACGCGGCGGCGCGGAACCATCTGCCGATCCAGCGCCGCTGCCAGGGCGGAGGCCCACAGCAGACTGGTCACGATGAAGCCGTTGGCCAGACAACGCAGGGCCAGAATCGCTGCCGCCGCATAAGGCATCGGTTGCCGATCCGGGCCCAACGCCATGTCCAGCGGGATCATCGCCAAGTAGGCCAGGGCGGGCAACATCGCCAAGGCCAAGGCCGCGTAGTGTCGCTGCGGCGTCGCGTGGAACGACTGCGCGCCGATCTCCAGGCCCACGAAGACCAGGATCGGAAAGCAGGCCGCCTCGGGCAGCCATTCGAACAAGTGGGCGAACCAGCCGAGCCCGCCGGCCAGCCCGATAAAGAGCGCCGTTGCCATCGTATAGGCCGCGCGACCGCCCATCGCCTTGTAGGCCGGTTGGCCGATGTAGGGGGTGGTCTGGATCACTCCGCCGAACAGGCCGGCCAGCACTGAAGCCAGCCCTTCGGTCCAGAGAATGCTGCGGGTGTCGTACTCGTCGCCGGCCGCCGCGGCACTTTCGGTGCAATCGATCCCGCCCACGATCGTCGCCAAGGCGAACGGCAACATCACCGGCAACTGCGCCACCGCATGGACGAACACTTTCTGCCACCAGGACCAGTCTTGGGCAAACGCCGGGAAGAACTCCGGCAGCCTCCAAGCGGCGGCCTGTTGATGCGCCGGCGGCGGAACCAGCGTCGCATGGAAGCCTGGGCCAAGCCAATGGAAGCCCCAGTACAGGACCACGCCCAGGACAACTGACGCCAAGACCCCCGGGATCCGGCCCGGCAAAGGATGATGGGCAACGAGCGTCACGAGGATGACGATCAAGGCCGCCAGGCCGACCAGTGGCACCGCGGCGATATTTTGCCAGAGCGGCACCAGGGCGATCAGGGCCAGCGCGATCCCGGCCAGCGAGCCTAGCAGGCCCGCCCGCGGCACCCATTTGCGCACGGCCGTTCCCAACGGCGCAACGATCGACTTGCAAATCCCGATCATCACCAGCAACACGGCGCCGACGTGCCAGGCGAAGACCATCGCCTGTCCGTGATCGTAGTGATGTTGTTCCATGCCGAACTTGAGCGAGGGCAGGAGGATGAGCGTGCCGACGGCGAACGTGCTGGGCGTATCGAGTCCCAACGGCATGGCCGTCACGTCGCGGCGGCCGCTGCGGCGCGCCAGGCGGAAGGCCAGCCAGGTATAGACCAAATCGCCCGCCACCACGCCCAGGGCCGTGCCGGGGATCATCTGCGTGAAGACGAATTCGCGAGTAAAGTGGCCTTCGGTCTCCGGACTGGCCGACGTGATGAACCCCAAGAGGAAGATCATCACGGCCACATTGTCGATCATCAGCCCGAAGAAGGCGTTGATGTCGCCTCGTTGGGCCCAAGCGTAGCGGTGGGTCATGGGGGGCTCGAACACTTGTCCTGCACAAAGCTGGTAAACTTGGATGTTATTCTAAATGACCTTGCACGATTCCGGTAGGCCCATTTTGGAGTTCGTCATCATGCAACATCAACCGTTTCTCGGCCTCGTGGCCGCAACCCACACGCCGTTCCATAGAGTTTCAAGCGAACGTTCGATTTCTCCGGGCGAGCGAGCCACGTTCCTCCCTTGTGCGTCGGGCTTCGATGTTGCGAACTCCCTCATCGCTTGCGCGTCGGGCTTCAATGCTGCCGTGAACCGCGCCTGGTTTCTCCGGATACTCTCGATCTTTCTCGTAACCGCGACCGTGCCGCTGGCCGCCGCGCCGCCCGGGCCCGAGACCTCCGTGGTCTTTGCCCAAGGAAAAGACGGCTACCCGTCTATCCGCATCCCGGCCCTCCTGACCACCCAGCGGGGAACGCTGCTGGCATTTGCCGAAGGCCGTGCCGCACATGCCGACCAGGCGGCCAATCAGATCATCTTGAAACGCAGCAGCGACCGCGGCCGCACATGGGGACCATTGCAGGTCGTCGCGCGCGAGGGCAGGAATTCGCTCAACAATCCCTGCGTCGTGCAGGAGCAAGCGACGGGCAGGATCCTGCTCATGATTCAGTCCTATCCGGCGGGCGGCAAGGAATTCAACGGCAAGCTGAAGCCGGGACTGGAAGGACCGCTAATTGTCAAGACCTATCTGGTTTCCAGCGACGATGACGGCGCCAAGTGGATGTCGCCCAGGGACGTCACTGCCGCGACCAAGGCGGCCGACGCCGTCACCGTGGCAAGTGGTCCGGGCATCGGCATCCAATTGCAACGCGGTCCGCGGCAAGGCCGGCTGATCATGCCTTTCAACCAGCGCGCGGGCCCGTTCTGGGACGTGCGGGCGGTGTACAGCGACGATCGCGGCGCTACCTGGAAGTTGGGCGACCTCGTGCCTGACGCCCGCACAACCAATGCCAAAGGCCACGTCACGAGCATGCTCAACGAGGTGCAGATGGTCGAGTTGCAGGACGGCTCGGTGCGGCTCAACAGCCGACAGGCCGACGGCCGTCCGTTCCGTAAGACGGCCACGAGCCGCGACGGCGGTCAAACCTGGTCCAAGGCCGAGCAAGTGCCGCAACTGGCCGATCCGGCCTGCATGGGTTCGATCCTCCGCTATTCGTTCGCCGCCGCCTCGACCAAGAGTTGCATCCTCTACTCTGGCCCGAACAGCACAAAGCGCGAAAACGGCACGATCTGTCGGAGCTACGACGGAGGAGAGACATGGCCGGTCAAGAAAGTGCTTTGCGAAGGCTGCTTCGCTTATTCGTGTCTCACGCGACTGAAAGACGGATCGGTCGGTATGCTCTCTGAAACGGGCAAGAAGAATCCCTACGAGACGGTGACCTTCACGCGGTTCTCGATGGATTGGCTTGACCCAGATGCCAATTGACACTTCATCCTTCTTCTTCTGGGATACCTAGGATGAAGGGAGAGACTTTCAGCGATTCCTAGACGCGGAGTGGAGGAGAATCCGTGTCGACTTCCGCGAGTTCTTCGGCTGCCACAATCCACTTCCGACACTCGGCACTGCCGCATCCGCAAGGTATTGCGCTTTCGGCCGGCCAGCCGTAGTCGATGGTCATCTGCTCGCCCGGTTCAATGTCCGTTTCGACGGCCAGCCAGAGTTCCGAACCGTCGGTACCGTCGTCGTATTCGACTTCGTATTCCAACAACGAACAGTTCGGCTGGCAACTGTGATTGAGGAAGCGGAACGGAGCATCGGGTTCCAAGGCCGAGTTCTCACCCAGGGCCATGCAGTAGTCCGATTCGTATTCGTCGCCATCAAAGATCTCGCCTTCGATCGGCCCGACGACCTCTCGGGCGGAAAACGACCGCAGGGAGAATACCCCCAGTCCGAAGGCCGAAGGGCCGACGCGCACGCCTTGCTCGCGATACTCGACAGAACTATCCATGACGGCCTCCGTTGCGGATCAGATTCCGCAGCACGGACGGTGCGCACTGCGATGTAAGGATGGCATGCGACTTTAAGAAAGTCGCATGCCACTTGAACTCACCGAAAAATGAGAGATTGCTCTTTTACCGTGACGACTTATTAGTAGCGACCGCCGCCACCACCGCCACCGCGGCCACCGCGGCCACCACCGCCGCCGCCGCCACCGTAGCCGCCGCGGCCACGACCACCGCCGCCACCGCCGCCACCGCTGCGCTCTTCGCGCGGACGAGCCTCGTTGACGGTCAATGCGCGGCCATCATGCTCTTTGCCGCTGAGACCAGCGATGGCCGCTTCGGCCTCCTGGTCGGTACTCATTTCCACAAAAGCAAAACCCTTGCTCCGGCCGGTGTCGCGGTCTTCGATCACCTGGGCGCTCCGTACGGTGCCGAACGGAGCGAACATCGTCTCCAGATCCGCATTGCTCACGGAATAGCTTAGATTGCCAACATACAACTTCTTACCCACAACTCGATCTCCTTCATGAGGAACACCGGCCCACTGGTAAGCGCGGGCCGAACTAACAGGGACAAATACAAGTGAAGCGGTTCGTGGGAGGCACTCTGCGAAGCGTCGCCGAAGAACCCTGTGCCGGAAAGGACAGCTTGCCCGGTTGGAAATGATACGCACCCCGCCCATGAAGAGAAGTTCGGCTCATTCTTGACCGTTCACACTACAAAACTTTCTGCACAAGGCAGGCTCCCCATCGTGGTGAGTCCGCCCGGATAAAGCCGCTAGGAAGGGACACTGCCAAGTCAGACTGAGCTAAGTCAGGCGGATGGGGTAGAAAACCCTTCATCGGAAGATTGTACACGATTGCTTCCTTGAATGAAAGGGGGGCTTGAAAATTTCTCTTCGGTTCCGCTTGACACACTTTAGCGGGGTGCTATACTAGGTAACATGACGTGCGAGAGACGCCGGCCTTTTGGCCCGCCTCGCGTCGATATGCGTCTTCTGTAGCGGTCGCTTCGCCTTGAGTTCTCTATCAACTCGGCTTGGTTTCCCAACTACGACCGCGATTGATCTCTCTTGCACCCTCGGCCATGCAGCGTTTGCATTGGGCCGAATCTGTGCGATCACAGAACTCGCTCCAAAACACTATAAGGAACCGTAATGAAGTTCGAAGAACTCGGCCTAGCCGAGATGTTGCTCCGCGCCGTGCGCGGGGAAGGTTACTCCACTCCCACCAAGATCCAGGCCGCCGCGATTCCGCCCATCCTGGAAGGCCGCGACGTGCTGGGCTGCGCCCAGACCGGAACCGGCAAGACTGCCGCCTTTGCCCTGCCGACGTTGCAGCGACTGGGACGCAACCCGGGCGCCGGCGGTGGCCGAAGGAAAATCCGCACCTTGGTCTTGGCCCCCACGCGCGAACTCGTCATCCAGATCGGCGAGAGCTTTCAGGCCTATGGCCGCTTTACCGGGCTGCGGCGGACGGTGGTCTACGGCGGCGTCGGCCAGAATCCGCAGGTCCGTGCCTTGCAGGCCGGCGTCGACGTGCTTGTCGCCACGCCCGGCCGCCTGTTGGACCTCATGCAGCAGGGGTTCATCGACCTGGCGCACGTGGAAATCCTGATCCTCGACGAAGCCGACCGCATGCTCGACATGGGCTTCATCCACGACCTGCGGCGGATCGTGGCCAAGGTGCCCGCGCGGCGGCAAACGTTGCTCTTTTCCGCCACCATTCCGGGTCCCATTCGCCAATTGGCCGACCAGTGGCTCACCGATCCGATCGACGTTCGGGTCAATCCGACCGCACCGACGGTCGACAAAATCCGCCAGTCGGTGGTCTTCGTCGATCAGGCGAACAAGATCCGCACGCTCACCCATTGGCTGCAGAATACCGACTGGACGCGCACGCTGGTCTTCACCCGCACGAAGCATCGGGCCGACAAGGTGGCCAAGTTGCTGAAGAAGACGGGCATCGAGGCCGAGGCCTTCATGCCGACAAGAGCCAATCGACCCGGCAGCGGACGCTGGCCCGTTTCAAGTCGCCGGACCCGATGGTCCTGATCGCCACCGACATTGCCGCCCGCGGACTGGACATCGACATGGTCTCGCACGTGATCAACTTCGATCTGCCGATGGAAGCCGAGAACTACGTGCATCGCATCGGGCGGACCGGTCGGGCAGGCGCCGACGGCGTGGCCTTGTCGTTCTGCGACGTGTCGGAGCGGGACGTGCTGCACGCCATTCAGAAATTGACGAGGCAGACGCTGACCGTGGAAGCCGCGCCGAGGGGTTTGCCCGCGGCGCCAGCGGCGCCCGTGACGGCGGTGAAACCCGCGGCCCCGAGGCCGAACGCCGCGAAGTCGAAAAAGGGACCTCCTCCACGGGGGTATTTTCCAACGGGAAAGCCGAAGCGGCCGGGCAAGCGCGAACGCGCGGCGTATGCGGGAAGGTAGTTCCCTGACGGGATGGCATGCCGGCGTCGGGTGGCATGCCTTCACGCCGGGCACCATGTACTCATGGTCGGCGGGTAGGCATGTCGCTCTCGGGGCAGATTGGCAACAACTACACGACGGATATCTTCGTCGCGTAACCTTGCGAGAACCTCCATCGCCTAGGTCAGCAATCGAAGCAGTTTTGTCATGGGAATGCAATCAAGGGTGATGCCGCGCGGTGACTGGTATGTCCCTTTTGCTTCGCCAGCGAAGCCACATCTTCGATAAAACTCGGCTGCGTTCAGAGTCGAATCCAGCGTCAACGTCGTCAAGCCCGCGGCGCGGCCGACATTTTCCAGGAACGACACCATTTGCTTGCCGACGCCGCGTCTCATCATGTCGGGACGTACGAAGATTGCGTCCAAGCGCCCGGTGTGGCAATCGATCATTCCTGTTCCCACGAGCGCATCGTCGACGGCGGCAACGTGGAGCCGTTCCGCGACGAATTGAATGAACTGCTCGGTGATCGCACCGTCGGTCCAGATCGCAAGCGATTCCGGCGGGTAGTATCCTTGGCATTGGCTCAGAATCGCGGCGTTGCGTATTTCCCACGCTACGGCAGCATCATCGGCACAGGCTTTTCGGATTCGCGTTTTCAACCGATGGGTGACCAAGTTACCCTGAAGCGTGATTTCCAGTTCCGTGATTCTAGCCGGGCGGCGCCGCTTCATCCAGCAGGGCGCTGGAAATCGAGCACGACGAGTTGTTTTCCCGAGTAATCGGCCAGCACCAACGGGGCTCACCCGCACGGGCCGTCGCTGTGAACTATGGGACGCGTCCTCCGACGGCGATGGTGGTCACGCGGAGTCGCTCGAAAGTGTAACGTATCATTCGCCCCTCGTCACGTAGTGACCAGCCCTACAGCCCGAAAACCCGACCCAGATTGCACAATTGTTACCACCTAACCCGGCATGTTACAATTTGATGACACCCACCCTGCTTTCGCTACAGGAGGCAGTCGACTAAAATTCGTGTAGCGGCTATAGGAAAGGCAAGGAAGTTCCTGGAAAGATCGAGGTCATAACCGGCGAGAACGGAAAACTCTTGTGGTTCGTACCAAATTGAGAGGTATTCGATGGCTGGGAAAAGCAAGACGAAGAAGCCCGACCCGGTCGGGGAATTGGCCGCAAAGCTTCTTACGTCGCTGGCAACGATGAAAGCCAATGGCGATTACCCCGTTTCGTTGCGACGCTTGGCCGAGGCGGCCGATCACGGGGCCAACGCCGACGTACTTCTCGCTGCGGTCGCCAAGACGCTTTTCACCAAGACCGCATTACTCGTAAAACCGCCCGACAAGAAGAAGGGCGTTACTATCCAGCAAATAATCGAGTCTCCGGTCGGGTTTTGGGAAGACGCGAACCTGGTTGCATGCCATCCTTCAACCCTGGCTTTCGTGCGCGCTGCACTTCCCAAGGCAACCGTCGCCGATTGGAAGAAGTGGGTCAACGGCGGTCGAAAAGGCGTATTCAAGAGGCCCTTCGGCGACTTTCTCGACGCGCAGTTCGGTCCCGAGGCCGTGGCAAAGAGACTGCTCGACGTTCTTCGGTCGCAAAAGCGACTCGGGCGTCCAGCATACCCGTTGACGCTCCAACGGTTGGCCGAACTGACCGACCGGACTCCCGAAAGGGACGCTGCGGCTGCCGTAAGAAAGGCAACGTTCTCGCACGCCGCGGTTGTCGCGGCGCCAATTCCAGGCAAGGGGACGAAAGCAAGCGTCCCGCCGTACATGAACGCGAACGTCGCCCTTCGCGAGGATGTCGATCTGCTTGTGGGGTCGGTCGAGTTCCTGGAGACCGCGCTCGGCGATTGCAGAAGCGATAAAGACCAAGCTTTCACGCTTGACGAAATCGTAAAACAAGCACTTGCTAAATGGGACAAGAGTTTGACGGGACGATTTGCCCAACTGACGAGCGAAAAGCTGGCTTCCGGCTCGACGCCTTCCACAATTGGCTGGATCAAGAAGAACCGCAAGCCTCTTCTGTTCCTAATGGAAGATATCTTCCCAAAGGGCGCTCACGCGTGCGGGTCCCAAGGCGCGGCGCACGAGGCAGACCGTAAGCGGCAAGCAGTCGAACCCGCCGACGGCCAGGCCGCGGTCGTATCTGGATTCTCGACCATGACCACGACGAACGCCAGCACCGTTTCAACGGTTGTTGACGACGGCTTTGCCGGGCAATTCGAAGAAGCATTTCGCCGCCTCGATCGTGACCGCGGATCGAACAATTTCGTTTGGCTGACGGATCTGCGACGCGCTCTGGCAGAATATTCGCACCAGCAGTTCGATGCTGGTCTTCGGCGTCTCCGGGAAGCCCGACGTTACATGCTGAACGCTGGCGAGGGTCATTTCGGCGTCAGCGACGAGCAGAAAAAGTCATCTATCTACGAGACGGGCACTATCTACCTATCCGTATCGAGGATTGAATCATGAGCACGGGTGAGGAAAAGACGGCCGCCAACGCCGCTGGCCGCTTAGAACTGGACGATCTGGGCTATATGTTCCTGAAACGTCCTTTTTCCATCGATCGCATTACGGAACCGGGTGTCGGCGATGTGGATGTTTCCGAGATCCATGCCAAGCCGTTCGATACGCTGAAGAGCACCGCTTACGAATCGCTGCATTCAAATTGCGGAATCGGCGTCGTGCTCTGGGGTGTTGCGGGCGTGGGCAAGAGCCACGTTTTGGCGCGACTGGCTGACTGGGCCAAGAAGGAAGGTCCTTGCTGCATGATGCTACAGAATATCAATGCCTGCGCAGCCCAACTGGTCGATTCGATGCGGAAGAGCGTCATCAGTCAGTTAACGAACGGAAAGCGCGATCACTACGCTTCAACCCGCCTGTACCAGATGGCGGAGAAGGCCGTCCGGCGGCGAAAGGCGACCGGCGAAACGAATGGCGCGGCGCCGTTCATGCGATTTGTCGACAGTGCGACTGCGCGACATCCGACCGACACGCATCAGGATCGTAAAATCTATCAGGTACTGTGGAAGTTTTTGGCATCCGCTCAGAAGATGGAAAACTGCGGGGTTGACGACGGTGGCGCTAGGCTTGCCGTTCAATGGCTGTTCGGCGACCGACTGGAGGCTGACGAGTTGGCCCGCCTTGGCCTTAACGACAAACCGGCTAACGAGGAGTCGGCCGTGCCCGACGATTATCCTGCGACCAGGCTCCTGGTTTCGCTTGGCGAAATCGCGCGGGGATGCGGCCAGCCATTCATCATCTGCCTCGATCAGATCGAGGTACTCGACGACGAGCAGATCCATCGCCTGTCGAAGTTCTTGCATGTGCTCCTGGACCGAGCGAAGAATCTCTTATTGATCACTTCAGGCGTTCAAGAAACGCTTCTGCAATTCGTCGAGCACAAAGCCATTAGCGAGGCCGCCTGGAGCCGCATTCGTCAGCGTCCGCCCATCACATTGCCAACCATCGATAAAGATCAGGCCAGGAAACTTTTGCAGGTGCGGATGGAGCAATTCGTCGAATCGGTACGGAGTCTTCCGGAGGTGTGGCGCGAACTCCAACGAGACGGCCTGTTTCCTTTGGGAACTGCCTGGTTTGCCGACCGATTCAAGGATTGTATCGACATTCGCCCAAGGAAGGTAGTCAACTTGGCCCGAGAGCGTTGGGACGAGCAAGAGCAACGCATCTCGAAACTTGGCGTTGGAAAATGGCTCAATTCGTGGATGGAATTCGATGGTTCCAAACCTCCTCCGCCTCGCCTTGAGACCTTGATCGACGAAAAGGTCGCGCGTCGGATCGACGAGCAGTGCGGGTGCAGGAAGGTCGATCCCTCGACACTCTCCCCTGACGGCCACAACTTCGCCGGGCTAACCGAACAACTCTTGCGGCCCTGCCTGCGGCGCGATGGCTACGCGATCGAATCGGTCGAACAGCCAAAGCCGAAGGCCGGTTGCAAAGCCATCTACGACCGGATTTTGACAGCGCCTCCGGAAACCCCGCTAAAGTCGATACGAACGGGACTGGTGTTTGTAACGACGGAAAATGCGACCTCGGCCACGGCTTATCTTCGGCGGGTTAAAGAGGATAAGGCGCATCCCGAGAGAGTCGTGCTCATCAGCGACAAGCGCAGGCCGATACCGCTTGGCACAGTCGGTCAAGCGCAGTTGAAGTGGCTCAGTGGGCAGCCATGGTTCGAAAGTATCGTACTGGAATTCGACGACATCGCGATGCTGGACGCTTTACGGGCCGTCGTTGGCCAGGCCAAGGCCGGCGACATCGAACTTGACTTGCCTGACGGGCAAACCCATACGGTGACCGAAAGCGAGGTCGTCGACTCTTATCATCGCGCAGGTCGTTACCTGGCGCATCCTTTATTGAAGACTCTCCTGCAGAAAAACGGCGTGACGGTCGTTGTACCCAAAGTGAATTATGATGTGAATTTGCTGCGGGCGTTTATTCTCGCTCAGTTGGCGTTGACGATGGGAATGTCTACGGTCGGTCTGGCACAGAAGTATTCGCAGTTGTACGCCCTACAGCCTGATGGTCTTGCAGAACTTCACAAAAGCATCGTCCAGGCGGCAACGCAAATGCACGACGACGGACTCGTGAATGCTAAACCAACCGAAGACGGCCTCTTCCTGCTGTTGAAATAACGCATGCACCCTTTGGTTCATTTCACGGCGTCGCAGATTCGGGTGGCCGCTTCATGCCCGAGAATCCTCTATTTCGACGTAGAGGACACGCGGCGCAAGAACCTGAAGCAACCGAAGGTGACGCGGATTTGGAAGGATGGGCACGGTGTCGCTACCGCGTGCGGCACGCTCTTCCATAATGCCGTGGAGAAATTCAACGCCAATGCCGTAAAGTCGGGTGACGTAGCCGGCATCTTGGCGGCGGCTGACGGCCCGGCGGCAATCGAGCAGCAGTTGTTGCAACGAATCTTCAAGTCGTACGTCAATCGGGAACGGCTTTACGAGGTGGACGCGAAGCAACAGGAAGGCTTCATAGCAGCGCTCCAGCAATATGTCGGCGAGTTGGCTCAAGTTCTCGCCTTCGGTCTCGCTCAAAAAATGGCCATTCCGCAAATGGTCGATTGGATGTTCGGCGATAAGCGTCGAAAGGTGGACGTCACTTTCCACGTTGGGACCAACGGCGAGCCGGTGCATGTCACGGGAATCCTCGATTACGTGTTTTATGATTGGCGGGTCGAAAGCCGCCGGATCATCGACTACAAGCTCACTCCCGGCAACCAAGAGGAAAACGACCTTTTCCAAGTGAGCGTCTACGCGTTGATGCACGATACGCAACACGATAGCCACCCCGACGCCGCGGTCTTCTATTTGCATCCTGATCGCAAAATGGTATCGCTGGCCTGGCGGGAGATCGAGGCGCAGCGTTACAAAATCTACAACCTGCTGGCCTCGATGATCGAGTGGACGAAGTTCGACGAGAAGTTGCACGCCGGACTGAAGCCGCCGGGGGAAACCGTGTTCTGCCCGAGCTGCCCGTGGAAAGGCGTTTGCGTCGTGCGCCTGGGGCCGAAGGACGAGGGCCAGCGGTGCGGACACTGGAGCGAAAGCAACATCAACGGACGAAGCGAGCCGAAAGTGGAACGGGTCGAGGCCGATGAACCTCAGGCGGCTGTCGACGTCCCGAAGCCCGAAGTATCCGAAGTGTGTAAACCGACTGCGGCGGGTGGAAAGAAATCTGCGCCGGCTCAGACGGTCGCGGGGAGCGGCGACTTGGCGGAAGCCTCGCTTTGGCTCGGCAACGTGGATGGAAAGGAGACTCGTCGAGTGGCCATGCCCGCCGCGGTCCTTGCCACGCATACCGCGGTTGTGGGCGCCGCAGGCAGCGGCAAGACCTGGTTGGCCAAGGGCATTGTCGAGGAAGCAATTCTCCAGGGGATCCCCGTGCTCGCGGTCGATCCGCAGGGTGACCTGGTGCAGTTCATTCGCCCGACCGACCCCACCAGCTTTCCCGCCTGGGAGCGGGCACGGTTCGATCGCTATTGGAAGTCTGTCGAGCCTCGGGTGTTCACGCCCGGAACGTCGCACGCAACCCGCCTGTGTTTGAATCCGTTGCGCCTGCCGCGGCTTGATCAGCTTACCGAGATTCCTGATCCCACTCGTCGGCAAGAGGAATTCGACGGCATGATGGCCACTGCGGCCGCGAATCTGGCGACGATTGCGCAAGTCAAAACCGAGGTCGGCCCTCAAACCGCATTTCTGCTCAAGCTACTGCGGGCCCTCGGTAAGAACGGTTCAGTCGATGAATTTACGATGACCGATATCATCGCCGCGATTCGTGCCCCGGACACTTTGAGGATCGATGATCCAGACTCCTTCATCCGCAAGCCCGATCGGAATAAGCTCGCGCGAACCCTGAACTCGTTGATCGACGGGCCGGCGGGGCAACTCTTTCGCGGCGGCCTGCCGCTCGATATCGATGGGCTGCGGAGCCCCATGAACCCTGGCAAGACCCCGCTGAATGTCGTCTATTTGAACGCGATGACTGACGACACCCAGAAGCAATTCTTCGTCGCCTCACTCGCGGCGGAAATCTACCGCTGGATGGTCGGCAAGGCGGAAGGGATTGAAATGAAGCTCTTGTTTTATATCGATGAGGCGCGCGACTATATTCCGGCCGGTAGTAAGCTGACGCCGGCCAAGCTGCCTCTGATCCGTCTCTTCACCCAGGGGCGGAAATATGGAGTTGGCTGCCTGCTCTGTACGCAAAGCCCGCGAGCGGTCGATTACAACGTCTTCGGCAATTGCAGTTCCAAGATCATTGGCCGGCTGGAGGCACAACAGGACGTTGAGCGCGTCGGGGAGTGGTTCAGCACGTCGGGCGGTGCGCCGGCGTGGCTGAACGATCGCAAAGGCGCTGGGAGGGGTTCGTTTGTCGGGCGATGGCCAGAGATGGAGGCGGTGCTCGAAGGAGCGACTTTCATCAGCCGGCTGCTCTTTTCGCTGCACGAGGGCGCCTGGTCGCCCGACCGCGTAGAACGCGAAATAGCGGATGACCCGATACGACAGGCGTTCAAGAAAAAATGGCCCGGTTGAGCCGGTCCTTTCGGCGCCAGCGACGAGCCATAACTCGACCACGGCCACGGGTCCAGTTCAAGCGGACGCATTCACGCGTATAATGAAAGGGACGAAGCGCTGATTTCCACACCGACTCAGCTTCACCGACTCGTTCACTAACGACCGGCATTTTCAGGCAGCGGGGTTCACGACGCTTTTTCGCGCAACACGGCAGGAACACGGATAATAGGAACAACAGTCTCTCTGAGGAGTTTTCCATGAACTGGCAAGAGCGAATTACGGCGGACCCGGCGGTCTGCCACGGCAAGGCATGTATCAAGCAGACACGGGTGATGGTGTCCGTGATCCTCGACAACCTTGCTGCGGGCGAGTCGCCCGAGGAGATCATGCGCGGATACCACCTCGAGCGTGAGGACATCGAGGCGGCCGTCGCCGCGCGATCGCGCTAGCAGGTGCCCGATAATTTGGTGCGAGAAACTGAGGTTATCCTCTTATCAATTCACTCGCGGAGGAAGGAGCCGTGTCTGCGTTGACGTGAGAGGCACGAACTCCGACGCCATTTCGCCTCGGAAGAAAGCCGCTTCCTCCTCGGTCATGCGGTGCCCGAATAAAGACTCCATGGCCGTCCGATATTCCTGACCGGGCGTAGCTTGAACAGCGCATACAACGTCGCGCCGAAGACGCGCACGAAATCATGAAATTCGAAGAATACCGACCAATCGACATAGCATCAGTGAACTTCTTATTATCTTCGGCACGTGCGAATAATCAAGCGGTAAAGTGACTGGTGGTGGCGTCGATGACCATGTTGCCCACGCTGCCCGCTCCGCAGCCGCCGGCTAACGGCTGGCATCCCTTCGGGATGATCTATTTCGCCACCGGCTGAGTTGTTCTGGGACGCGTGCTTATGGCATCAGCGACCGGCCATAGCTCAACCACGGCCAGGGCACGGCGAACAACAGCACGACCAGCGCGGCCGTGTAACACATCACGGCAAACCGATACTTGCGGCGATCGCCGCGCAACCGCTTCGATACCGAAAAGCCGACCTGCCCCAAGACCACGGCCGTAAACATCGCCAGGGGATGGATCAGCCCGAAGAACGTCGCGGCGAACCTCGCCCCGGCCCCGCCGGCAAACAACGGGCGAACCACCGGACTCTGAAAATACAAGACCAGACCGATCACGAACTGCGTGGCCAAGGCACTGGAAAACACCAGGCCGGCAAGCCGCTCGTGCCGCGTCCAGGCCAATTGGGCAAGCTGCCCGCGCCAGACGCGGACAACGGCCCACAGGCCCGTGAAGAGGATGATCCACCAGGTCAGGGTGTGCAGATGCAGCGTGGCGATGTAGAACATGGAGGAATTGTACGCTACTTTGCAAACGCCGTTTCCGCCGCCTTCTGAAAGGCCGGTTGGATTCGCGGACCGTCCTTGCCGGGGTAGCCCGCATGCTGCACCATGTACACCGTCACCAGCCCGCGCGGCGGATCGATCCACATGTTCGTCGAGTACGCGCCGCCGTGCCCGCAGGGACCGACCGGCACGGGATCGCTCGGCGCCGTGCAACTTTCGCGAAGTGCTCCAGCCGAGCCCGTAGCCGCCTTCGTTCGCGGCCGCGACCGAGCAGGTCGCCGGTCTGCGTGGAGGTCATCTGCTGGATGGCCGCGGCCGAGACGTACCGCTTGCCGTGGTAGACGCCGCCGCTGAGGATCATGCGGCAGAAGACGCCTACGTCGCTGGCGGTGGAGAACAGCCCGCCGGCCGGCGAGGGACCGCGCTTGCGGTTGTCCAAGGGATAGGTGAGTTGGCCGATCGTCGTCTCCTCCAGCTCCTGCTGCGAGCCCTTGGGCCGATAGGACTTGGCCAACCGCGCAAGCTGCTCCGCGTTGGGCCAGAAGGTCGTGTCGGTCATGCCCAGCGGGCGGAAGAGACGCTTCTCCATGAATTCCTCGTAGGGCATGCCGCTCACGACTTCGATGATCCGGCCGGCCGTGTTGATGCCGGCGTTGCTGTAGACGTGCTTGGTTCCGGGCTGGTACGTCAGCGGCGTCAAGGCATAGCTGATGGCCGCTTCGTGGAGCGTGAAGGTGTCGATCTTGTGTTCGATCCGCGACATGAACGGCAGCCCGCTGGTGTGGCTGAGGACCTCGCGGACCGTGATCGGATGGGCCGGCTTCTTCAGCAGCACGATGATCCGGAGTTTGTTCGACGGCGAGCATCTGCCCCTGGAACTCGGGCAGATACTTTTCCACCGGGTCGTCCAGCGACACGCGGCCTTCATCCACCAGCATCATCAGGCCCGTGGCGGTCATCGGTTTGGACATCGACGCGATCCAGAAAAGGCAATCGGTCCGCATCGGCTGCTTGGCGGCAACGTCCATGCAGCCCACCGCGTCGAGGCTGAGGACTTTGTCCTTGTCGGCCACGAGCGTGACGGCGCCGGCCAGCGTGTGGTTCTCGACAAAGGGTTGCAAGGCGGCCGCGATGGCCGGGGTCGAAGGCGGCACGCCCTGCGCCGAGACGCGGAACGACGGGCAGAGCAGCAGCGTGGCAACGAGGAGGAAAGAGCGGCAAGTGTTCATGATGGAGTTCCTTGGGGGTTCATCTAGTTGTCACCGATCATACCGTGAGGCACGGCTCGCAGCAAGATGCCGCTTTCGAGTGGAAAAGCCGCTCCGCGGCAGGGCCAAAACGGCGATGAATCGCCACACTCCAAAACGGCCGATAACGATCATGACGGTGGTAGCGGCATCGCACCGCGCCGGAACGGGATTCTTGGAGGCGGGGCGGCAGTTTTTCCGCTCGGCGGCTGGGAAAACAACCTATGTTTCCATTGCGGAAGCGTCGTTCTCATCACTGCCTCCGCGGCTCTCGTCAACCTCTTCGAAATTCTCGTGAAACTGTCTCGGCACGTCGCCCTTTCATCCTTCTTCTCAGGAGCAGATCATGAAAAAGCTAACCATCGTGGCATTGGCACTCCCCCTGGTCATCGGTTTCGCCGTCGCGGCACAGGCCGGCACTCATTCACATGCGCAGGGCCACGGCGAGCCAGCACCCGGTTCGGCACGATCTCCACAACCTCAAACAGGACCACCGCGACTTGCACCAGGACCGGCAGGCATTGCACAACGACCAGAAGAACGTGGGCCAGGACCGCCAGAACGTGCATAGCGATTGGAACAATCTGAAGAATGATCTCGCGTCGGGCAATACCGCCCAAGCCAAGCAGGACCTCTCGCAACTGCACCAAGACGAACAGCAACTCGGCGCCGACCGCCAGGAGGAGCGCAGCGATTTGCACCAGTGGTCGCAGGACCGCCAGGAACTTGGACAGGACCGACATCAGCTTGGCCGGGACCTCGAAAACCTCGGCAAGAACTCCAGCCTCGCCAAGAGTTCCGGTTCCAGCAGCGCCGGCAGCAGCGGACAACAGGCGAATTCCGGTTCCACGTCCAAGGGCAAACAACCGACAACCGTCGCGGACAGTTCGTCGGGCAGCAGCCAGGGGTCGTCCGGCGGCAATCAGGATGCGTCGGGGGAGCAGGACTCCGGAAACATCCAGCACGATCTCAGCAATCTGGCCAACGACCGGCAGACGTTGCACGGCGACGGGCAGGAACTGCGCAGCGACCGGCAGCAACTCCGTTCCGATTGGCAGAACATTCGCGCCGACCTGGCATCGGGCAACTCCAGCAAACTGCAACAGGACCTGCAGCAGATCCAGCAGGACCGGCAGGCGTTGAGCACGGAGCGGACGAAGGCCGAAGCCGATCGCCAGCAGTTCAGCACCGACCGTCACGACCTGCGCGAGGACCTCTCCGACAGCCAATCGTCGAGTTCGGGCAAGACCAACTCGTCGGGGCAGTGAGGTGGTCGTGATGAGTTGAACATCAGGCGCCACGGCGAAGCGTGGCGCCTGCATGAGCGTGGGCCGTAGCCGTAGGGTGGGCCAAGTGAAGCGAGTCCCACCATTCCTCCGCGTCTATCGTAGTGGGACTCGTTTCACTCGGCCCACCCTACCTTCTTTCCGCTAGTATTCCCGCTTGGTGACAATGCCCGGCTGGGGCACCGGATACTTGCCTTGGGCGTCGCCCATCAGCGGCGCGGGGCCGTCCATGGTGAGCTTGTCGACGCCCGGCGCGAACTCGTGATCGCAGTTGAGAATCTGCTCGTAGGTGATGATCCGGCCGGTGTGGGCGGCCATGCGACCCATCGAGGTCACCAGGCTGGCCTCGACGCCCCGCTTCACCTCGTTGTAGGGTTTGTCGCTGCGGATGGCCTCGACCAGATCGTTCCATTCGTTCCGGTAGGGACCCGCGTCATTCTTGTGACCTTTGGATTGCCAGAGCATGTTCGCTGGCGACGACCCCAGGCCCTTGAACGTGGCGGAAGGTCCTCCGCAGTCGCCGCTGTGGGAGATGACGGCCGTGCCCTTGGTGCCGTGCGCGAAACTATGGTAGGTCTCGGCGCAGCCCGGCATGTAGCGCCCTTCCATGATGAACTTGGTCTCGTCGGGAAACGTGTATTCCACGGCGTAGGCATCGAAGTTCTGGTCGACGTAGTCGCCGCGGTAGTGGCGGCCTCCCAGGGCCTGGGCCTGGACCGGCCAGGCATTCTTCATCCACCCGCAATGGTCGATGATGTGGATCAGGAAGTCGCTGAAACATCCGCCGCTGGCCCACAGGAAGCTGTGGAAGCGACGGATCTGGTACGCCACCTCGGAAATGCCGGCGGGCTTTGCCGTGGACAGCATTGACCCGCCGGGACCATGCATGCGGTAGCCGCGGAGGAGAATGAGGTCGCCGATTTCGCCGTCATGGATGCGCTCGGCCAGTTGTTGCATCGCGCGGCTGTGCCGGGACATCAGGCCCACGCCCACCTTGAGGTTCTTCGCGGTGGCCTGCTCGGCCAGCGCGAACATCTTGCGGGAGGTCGGACCATCCGCGGTCAGCGGCTTTTCCATGAAGACGTGCAGTCCCTTCTGGATCGCGTAGCTGAAATGCACCCAGCGGAACGCCAGCGGCGTGGCGAAGATCGCGACGTCGCCCGGCCGCAGGCAGTCCATGGCCTTCTGGTAGGCGTCGAAGCCGATGAATTGGCGGTCCTTGGGCACGTCGACCTGATCGGGGAACTGCCGCTTGATGTACCCATAGCTGCCGTTGAGACGGTCCTCGAAGACATCGGCCATGGCCACCAGCTTGAGGGGACCATGCTTGACCGACATGGCATCGCCGGCCGCACCGCTGCCGCGGCCACCGCAGCCGATCAAGGCCACTTGGATCGTGTTGTTTTCGGCCGCATGGACATGTGGGACCATCGAGGCGGCCAAGGTCGTGGCCGCGGCCACGCGGCCGGTGTTTTTCAAAAAGTCGCGGCGGGAAACGGAATTCTGGCGAGCGGATTGCATGGTGGGCTCCAGGGGGGAAGGTGGGAAAAACGTGATTATAACACGGTCGCAAGCCCAGGGCCAACCAATTCAGTCATTCAAAGTCCGGCATCGGTGGAACGACTTTACACCATCCTGATATGTGCGGTTCGTCACTTTTTTTGCTCAATTGTTAGGATATGGTTAGAAAATGGTTAGATTTTTGGTAACAGCACGGCGGGGACTGGTCAGAAACAACGTCCGCCGGTAAGTTGAAATATGGTGTTGCGTATTGAGGCATCCTTCTGTTCAAGGAATTTTTTATGACCAGCGTCCGATCGTCTCTTTCGATCCTGTCTTTGGTAATGCTGTTGTGCAGTGGTGTCGGTTGTTCCTCGGGCAGCGGAGGCGGCGCGACGAACGGCCCAAAGATGCGGATGGCGTCTTTGCAAAACAAGGCCGGCAAGTTCATCGAGCCGACGATCGCATCAGGCCAGAAGGCGCTGGCAACGGCCAAGCTGCCAGACGATCTGATCGTCTGGGCTCCCGATCCCGAGGGCGAGGAATCTTACCCGATCGTTACGTACACTTGGATTCATCGCCTATAAGAAGTACGCCGACGCACAGAAGGCAGCCGCTTTGAAAGATGTGTTTGCCTACTGCTTGACCGACGGTCAGAAGATCAGCGAGTCGTTGGGCTACATTCCCTTGCCGGTTGAAGTTGCCTCGAAGGTCAAGGCGGCCTTGGACAATATCAAGGGCGAAGGCGAAGTGAAGGCCGACGCCAAGGTGAAACTGCAAGGGTCCGGCGCCAGCTTTCCCGCGCCCCTGTATAGCAAGTGGTTCAAGGACTACAACACGGCGCACCCGGCAGTCGACGTCGACTATCAATCGCTCGGCAGCGCCGCCGGCGTGAAGGCTATCGTCGATAAGACGGGCGATTTCGGCGCCAGTGATGCCGCCATGACCAAGGAAGAGATGGAAAAGGTGGATGGAGGCGTGCAACTTCTGCCGATGACTGCGGGCAGCATCGTGTTGGCCTACAATCTTCCCGGCGTCGACAACCTGAAACTCACGCGCGAGGCTTACGTGGGCATCTTTCTCGGCAAGATCAAGAAGTGGAACGACAAGGCGATCGCCGACGCCAATCCGGACGCCAAGTTGCCCGATCGCGACATCAGCGTCGTCGTCCGTTCCGACGGCAGCGGCACGACCTTCGTCTTCACCAAGCACCTGAGCGCCATCAGCGAAGAGTTCGCCAAGAGCCCCGGAACCAACAAGCAGCCCAACTGGCCTGTCGGCGACAAGGCCAAGGGCAACGAAGGCGTTGCCGCGGCGATCAAATCGACCCCCGGCTCGATCGGCTATCTCGAGTACGGCTACGTGAAGAACGAGAAATAGCGGCGGATAGGGGTGGGTCTTCACTCGACCCCACCCTACGACTTTGCAGGTCGCCTCAATGCAGGGCAAACGTATGGCACAACTTGCTGATAACACGTCGGGGATTTCGCGGCCGCCGACAACCTTCGAGAAACTTTGCGACGTCTTCTTCCGATCGTTGAGCTACACGTTCGCGTGGCTCACAGTCGCATTGGTCGTATTTATCATCTATGAAATCGCCATGCCGGCGAGACCTGCCCTGCAAAAGTACGGGCTGAGCTTCATCTGGCGCACGACATGGGACCAAGACGAGAATGTTTATGGCATTTTGCCGCAGATTTGGGGCACATTCTATAGTTCTTTTCTCGCCTTGGTGCTGGGATCGATATTGGGGCTTGCAGTCGCCATTTTCTTGAGCGAACGATTCCTGTCTTCGGCGGTTTTCCAGTTGCTCAAGCTGTTTGGCCTGCAATACCACCCTTTCTGGAAGAAATTGCCGGAGGGTCTTGAAGACGTTCATGAAGAACCTCGTGGAGTTGCTCGCGGCCATTCCCAGCGTGGTTTATGGGTTGTGGGGGGTGTTCGTCATCATCCCTTTGATTCGCCCGGGCTGCGATTGGCTTCACGACAATCTCAAGGGCGTTCCGCTTTTTTCCACAACCCTCGGGCAGCGGCGGCATGTTGCCGGCCGCGATCGTGTTGGCCATCATGATTGTCCCCACGGTTTCGGCCATCTCGCCGTGATGCCCTGGTGAGCGTGCCGCCGAAATTGCGGGAAGCCGCCTATGGCTTGGGCGCCACGCGCTGGGAAGCCCTGTTCGCGGTGATCCTTCCTACCGCTCGGATAGGAATCTTCGGGGCCATACTCCTGGCCTTCGGCCGGGCTTTGGGCGAGACCATGGCCCTGGCCATGCTGGTTGGTGGGCGAAACGTCATTAGTCCGTCGCTGTTCTCCCCCGCCGACACCCTGGCGGCGCTCTTGGCAAGCAGCTTTCCGGAAGCGGGCACCAATGCGGAACTCGTCGGCGCCCTGATGTATGCCGCCTTGGTGCTCCTGGCGATCACCTTGATTGTCAATCTGCTCGGCGCGTTGATCCTGCAAAGTTCGTCTCGAGAGCGGAAGGGAGGTCGATGATGGAAGATCCTGTCGTTCGTCGTCAAGGCGATGGCCGCCGCCATCGCGGCTGGCCGGAATATTTCCGTGGAGGACTTGCAAAAGTCGCTCCGTCGCCCGCGGACCCTGCTCAGTTTTCTCTGCACGACCTGCACGGCGGCGTTGACGCTCGCGGCGCTGGCGCCGCTGTTTTCCGTGATCTACATGCTCGTGGTCAAGGGCCTGCACAGGCTCAGTTGGCAATCCCTGACCTCGCTTCCGCCAATTGCCCTCGAGGAGGGCGGCGGGTTCGGCAATGCGATTGTCGGAACTTTGATCATGGTCGGACTGGCCGGAGCTGATCAGCATTCCGTTTGGAGTTCTCGCCGCCGTCTTTCTGGCCGAGACCGGGCCCGAGACCCGCTTGGCGCAGGTGGTCCGTTTCGGCGCCAAGATGCTGAGCGGGTTTCCTTCCATTCTGGCCGGAGTGCTGGCCTATGGGGTGCTGGTTAGCCGCTTTGGCCTGGGCTGGGCTGGTCGGCTTATGCCGGCGCAGTGGCCCTTTCGGTCCTGATGCTGCCAACGATCATGCTCACGGCCGAAGACGCCATCCGCATGGTGCCGGCCAAAATGCGCGAAGCGGCCATCGGCATGGGGTCAACTCGGACGCAAGTCATTTGGTACATCTTGCTGCCCACGGCCATACCCGGAATCCTGACCGGCGTGATGTTGGCGATTGCCCGGGCCGCCGGCGAAACCGCACCACTGCTGTTTACCGCGCAGTTTTGCGACAAATGGAACTTCGACGTGAACGATCACTTCACCCTCAGTCAGCATACGGCCTCTTTGGCGGTTTTCATTTACAAATACTATGGTTCGCCGTATGAGAATCAGGTGGAAGTGGCGTGGGCCGCAGCCCTGGTTCTCGTGTTACTCGTGCTCGTTTTCAATCTCATCGGCCAAGTACTCTCGGCACGCAACAAGTTTCAGGAGTTCTCTCCCATGATTCAATCCGATCGAGCTTCGGCGACGAGCGACGTGCCGCTCGTCCGGCAGTTCACCGAAGGACGTCGTGATCGATTGCAATATCAACGAATTGTTTTACGGCACCTTCAAGGCCGTCCGCGACACGAGGATCCCGATTCACAAAGGCAGCATCACGGCCTTCATCGGACCTTCGGGCTGCGGCAAGAGCACGGTGCTCCGCTGCCTGAACCGCATGAACGACCTGGTGCGCGGCTTCCGCTTCAAAGGGCACGTACACTTCCACGGCGCGGACATCTACCATCCGGCAATCGACCCCGTCGCCGTCCGCCGCCATATCGGCATGGTCTTCCAGCAGCCGAATCCCGTTTGCGATGAGCGTCTATCGCAACGTGAGTTTCGGCCTGAAGCTCAACGGCTTCAAGGGCAACAAGGCCGAGAAGGTCGAAGAGGCCCTTCGCGGCGCGGCCCTCTGGGATGAAGTCAAGGACAAGCTGCACAAGATCGGCCCTGGCCCTCTCCGGCGGCCAGCAGCAGCGGCTTTGCATCGCCCGGGCCATCGCCACGGAACCGGCGGTGCTCTTGATGGACGAGCCTTGCTCGGCCCTCGATCCGATCGCCACGCGGAAGATCGAAGAGTTGATGCTGGAACTGAAGAAGCGGTTCACCATCGCCATCGTCACGCACAACTTGCAGCAGGCCCAGCGCGTGGCCGACAAGACCGGCTTCCTGTACGTCGACACCACGCAGGGCGGCCGCACCGGCTACCTCGTCGAGTTCGGCGATTCCAAGCAGATTTTCGAGAACCCCAAAGAAAAGCACACGCAAGAGTACATCCGCGGAGAGTTTAGCTGAGTTTGCTTATTCTTCCTCCGCCGATCCGGCAGCGAGCACGATCACGTCGACGCCGGAGACCGCTTGCAGAAGCCGGTCGAGCAGCGATTGGCCGAACCAGCGGCGATACCAGGGCTGACGGCTGCGGCCCATGATGATGTGCGTGATGCCGTATTCCTTCACGAAGGCGGCGATCGTGCTCACCAGATCCGGCGCCCTTGAACTCGAAAGAGGTTCCGCCCAACTGCCGGGCCAGGTCCAGGTTGTTGCCGATCTCGCGATGCGTGGCGGCGTCGATCTTCTCCATCGACTCCCGCGGCGTCTGCACGTAGACGGCGAACCACGGCGCGCCCATCCGATCGGCGATCCGGGCCGCCTTGCGGAGCATGGCCGCGGCATGCGGGCTGCGCGAACTCAGGCAGACCATCACCCGCTCGGAACTCGATGCCGTGTCGCCGCCGTCCTGCTGCGCCTCCCGCCGCGCACGGTCGAGCCGGAAGGCGATCTCCTCCATCGCCAACTCCCGCAATTGCGTCAGCTTCTCCGGCGCGAAGAAGTTGTCCATGGCCGTCTGGATCCGCTCGCTGGGATAGATCTTTCCGGCTTGCAGCCGCTCGCGGAGGTCTTCCGCCGAAAGGTCGACGTTGACGATCTGGTCGGCCATCGTGACGACGTAGTCGGGCAGCCGCTCCTTGACGCGCACGCCGGTCGCCCGCTCGACGATGTCGTGCAGGCTTTCCAGGTGCTGGATGTTGAGCGTGGTGATGACGCTGATGCCCGCGCGCAGCAATTCTTCGACGTCCAGGTAGCGTTTCGGATTGCGGCTGCCGGGGGCGTTGGTGTGGGCCAGTTCGTCGACCAGGGCGATCGTCGGCCGGCGGGCCAGCACGGCGTCGAGGTCCATCTCCTCGAGCATGATGCCGCGATACTCGATCTTGCGGCGGGGCACCTGTTCCAGCTCGCCGATCTGGGCGATGGTCTCCGCCCGGCCGTGCGTTTCCACGTAGCCGATCACCACGTCGACGCCTTGCTTCCGCAGGCGGTTTCCTTCCTGGAGCATGTCGTAGGTCTTGCCCACCCCGGCGGCGAAGCCCAGGTAGATCTTCAGCTTGCCGCGCTGCTGCCGGCGGATCAGGTCCAGGAACCGCTCGGGATTGTTGGGCGTCGGTCGGATCGTTGGGCTTCGGGTCATTGGTCTCGATTAGGTGCCGTAGAGCTTAGTGAACTTCGGCATTCGGACTTGACATCTGGGACTCGTCACTCGGATCCAAGCTGCTCAGTCTAAGCCGACTCCCTGCTCACGGGCAGCGACATGCGGAAGACGGTCTTCTTGCCGGGGCTGCTTTCGCACTCGACGGTGCCGCCGTGGGCGGTGACGATCTCGCGGACGATCGCCAGCCCGAGGCCGCTGCCGCCCGGCGTCGTCGTCGCCGGGAACGCGAAAGTGCCTCTGGAAAATCATGGGCAGATATTCGGCCGGAATGCCGCGAGCCGGTATCCGTTACCGAGAAAACGACGCGGCCGCGGCGCGGCTTCCGCCGCCAGCGTGATCCGCCCGCCGGTGCGGCGTGTGGGCCAGGGCGTTTTCCAGCAGGTTCTGCAAGGCGTGCTGCAACTGGTCCTTGTCGACGGGCACCTGCTCCGGCAAGGCCCGGGTCTTCCAGCACGAACTCCACGCCGCGGTCTGCGGCCCGCGGCTGGAAGGCGTCGAACGCCCCGCGCAACAGCGTCGTGGGCGACTCCGGCTGCAAGCGAAGCTGGCTGCCGCCCTGCTCCAGCCGGGCCAGGTCCAGCAGGTTGTTGATCATGGCCAAGAGCCGCTCGGCGTTGTCGCGGGCATCGACCAGCAGTTCGAGCTGCTTCGGCAGCAGCGGCCCCACGTCCTCTTGCAGGAGCAGGTGGAGCACCAGGCGGATGCTCGTCAGCGGCGTCTTCAACTCGTGGCTGACCGTGGCCACCATGTTGCTCTTCACTTCGTCCAGCAGGCGGAACCGCGTCACGTCTTCCAGCAGCACCGCGGCCCCCAAGCGTGACCGACGACGGCATCGCGGATCGGCAGGACCCGCGGCAGATAGGAATGGGGTTGTTCTCCCTGTTGCAGAACGATGACCTTGTCGAAGCCTTCGGGCACGTACTCGCGCTGTTCGTGCAAGGCTTCGGCCAAGGGTTGCCGCAGGGCCTCCGGCGGTTCCCAGACCGGCGGCGCCGCGCCGGCGTGCTCCCGGTGCGGCAGGCCGAAGAGGCGGCGGGCGGCCGGATTGGCCATCTCCACGCGGCCGCTCCGGATCGACCACCAGCACCGGATCGGGAAAGGAGTCGATCGTGGCCTGGCTCGTCCGCTGGGCACGGATCAATTGGGCCTTGTGCGACTGGCGAAATTCGCGGAGTTGGCGGGCCATGGTATTGAAGGCCGAGGCAAGCTGCCCCAACTCGTCGTCGGAAGTGATCGGCACGACCTGGTCGAGATTGCCGGCCCCGATGGCCACGGCCGATTCGGTCACCGCGCGGACCGGATAGACGATCGTGCGAATCGTGCTGGCCACGAGAAACACGGCCAGCACGATGCCGCACGCCAGGCCCAGGCCATACCAGATCAGCGAGGAGCGGGCCAGGCGCTTCGTTTCGTCGTCGACGTCCTTCATGTTCTTCTCGTTCAGATGGAGGATGTCGCCGGAAACGGCCTTGATCTCCCGAAAGATCGCGTACAATCTCGTCTTGCCCTTGTCATGCGTCTGGTCTTTGTCTTGGTCTTCATCGAAGTAGAGGCGTCTTGCGATCGCCCCGCGGACGTTCGTAAGAACTTGTTGCCCAGCGTCATGGTACGCCTTGGAAAGATCGGTTCAACCGGTCGTCCAGTTCTCTTTCGCCGGGAACGGTAATGTTGTGCTGTTCGCGGTCGAGGCACTCCTGGTACTTTTTCCAGTTCTCTTGGTATTGCTCGGAGGATTGCTTCTTCGCGGCCGGCCAAGGCGAACTGGAACGACGAGTCGATGCGTTCCAGGGCCTCGTTGAGGTCGCGCATGAAGATCACGCTGTCGTAGTTCTCGTGCAGGATCTCGTC
Organism: uncultured Planctomycetia bacterium; assembly: GCA_963779975.1. GTDB lineage: Bacteria > Planctomycetota > Planctomycetia > Pirellulales > Thermoguttaceae > JANXQG01. The sequence goes on from CAWAAL010000038.1 coordinate 193,788, forward strand.
GACCTGCTTGCCGAGGTGATAGATCAGGAATGTCCCTGTCGCCCCCAGCGCGACCAGCAGGACGAAGAGGGGAACCATGGCCATGAGGATGCGGCGGCGGAAGGTCATAACGGCAGTTGTCCGTGGGCAAATCTCGAATTTCAGATTTCACGTTTCGAATTTCAGATTCCGTATTTCTTCCGCTTGCGATACAACGTGCTGGGGTCGATGCCGAGCTTCGCCGCCGCTTCTTCGATCGTGGCGGTGGTCGCCAGGATGCGGCGGATGTGCTCGGCCTCGAGTTGTTCCAGCGTCATCGCGTCGGGCGTCAGACCGCGGCCGCGCGGCGCGCTCGCTCCGGGTCGCGAATGATCTGCGCGGGGAGATTCGCCGGCGCGATCAGGGCCTCGGTCGCCAGAATCACGGCCCGCTCGACGGCGTTGCGCAGCTCGCGGACGTTTCCCGGCCAGGGGTAATGGCGAATCGCCTGCCGCACCGGCTCGCTGAAGCCGGCAAACCTGCTTGCCGTTTTGCCGCGCGAAGAACTGCAGCAGGTGTTCGGCCAGGGGCAGGATGTCGGCCGCCGCTGTCGCGAAGCGGCGGCACGGTGACCTCGATCACGTTCAGGCGGTAGAAGAGGTCCTCGCGGAACCGGCCGGCGGCGATCTCCGCTTCCAGGTCGCGGTTCGTGGCGGCAAGGATGCGAACATTGCTGGCCCGGGTCTGCGTCTCGCCCACGCGCTCGTAGCAGCGCTCTTGCAGCAGCCGCAGGAGCTTGGGCTGCAGGGCCAGCGGCAGGTCGCCGATTTCGTCGAGGAAGAGCGTGCCGCCTTCGGCCACGGCGACCTTGCCCAGCGTATCGCGGACCGCCCCGGTAAAGGCCCCTTGCACGTGGCCGAACAGGTCGCTTTCCAGCAACTCGGCGGAAAGGCTCGGGCAATGCACCGTGACGAAGGGACCCGTCGGCGCGCTGGCTGCGGGCGTGGATCGCGCGGGCGAGCACGCCTTTGCCCGTGCCGCTTTCGCCGCGAATCAGGATCGTGGCCTCCGTGGCAGCGGTCATGAAGGCCACGTCGAGGGCCTCGCGCATCTTCGGCTCCTCGGTCTGCAAGTCGACTTCCGGCACCACGCTGCGGATCTGCTCTTCCAGCTCTTCGACGTGCGACTGCAGCCGCCGCACGTGGGCGATACGGTCCAGCACCAGGCGAAGCTGGTCCGGCGTAAACGGCTTGGGCAGATAGTCGAACGCCCCGCGGCGCATGGCCTCGACGGCCGTCTCGATCGTGGCGTAGGCCGTCACCACGACGACGTGCAGCCCCGGGGCCATGCTCAACAGCCGCGGCAGCAGATCCAACCCCTGTTCCTGGGCCAGGCGAAGATCGAGCAGGGCCGTATCGAACGGTCGACGGCCCAGCAATTCCAATGCCTGCGCGCTGTCGCGGGCCTCGGTGGCCTGATGCCCAAGCACCTCCAGCGACATCCGCACGGTGCGGCGGAGGCTGGAGTCGTCGTCAATTACAAGGATGTTCATAATCGTGCATTTTGCAACTCTCGTCGTGCATTCTACCAGACTTCCTTACTGGCTGCGAGATACCGACTATTCCGTAACCTTTTACCGCACCAACACTTACAAGTTTTCTCGGAACCATGGCACGCCTTGTGCATCTGGAGGGTGCAGTTTTGGTGCCGAGAGCCGGCAGTGTCAAAAAATACTCTGCTCATTGTACCGTGCTGGGCAATGTTGGCAGCTAGTCCGCGGGACCTACCCCCGGGAGAGAGTCCCGCGACAGAAATCGGAGGAGGCATTAACCATGTGTGTCCATTGCAGGAATCGCGCGTTGGTCATCGGTCTGGTCCTGTCCGCCAGTGGAATCCTGACCTGTGCCATGGCTCTGGCGGAGATCTTCCTTCCGCGCGGCACGACAATCGCCGTGCTCGTCTCGATCCCGTTGTTCGGCGCAGCCGCCCTGGGCGTGCTGGTGGCCTTCGCATGGACTTGCGAACTTTTGGACCGGCACGGCGGCCTGTACCTTGCGGCGCGGATGGCCCGCACGGCAAGATCTGTTTCATTCCCCCGCTTCCTGCGGAATCCGCGGCGGCATGACGACGCATACGGCGCAACTCGCTTCGCGAACGATCGCCTCGGTATCTAGCGGCGTTTGCAGGTCGGAGATTTCCGGCTTGCCGACCATGATCAGGTCGCAACGGAGTTGCCTTGCCAGCGCGGCCACCTGTACGGCAAGCTCGCCGGGCGGCAGGTCATGGCGCGCTACCTCGCGGCGCAACTGCTTGGCGCGGAGCAAGTCCTGCTCGACCCAGTCGGTCTCCGCAACGCCCTCGGACAAGACAGCCGCCGAACGAGGCAGCGGAACGACGGTCAAGGCCACCAGCGGGTCAAGCATCGTCAGAACGTCGGAAAACAGGTCGCTGCCGACCGAGGTTCCGTCGTGCAGCAACAACACGTGGCTGGTGCCGATGCCCGCCCCGCGAAGATCGGCCACCGAGCGGGCACGGCGCTCGCCCAGCCTGGGGATGCGGTTGCCGCCGGCCAGATCGAAATACAGGTCGCGATTGGGGCCGAGGATGCGGATCGTCAGCGGTTGCGGCGCGCGGTCGTGAAGGTTGAACCAGTAAAAGGCGATCTGCTCGATCTGTTCGTCGGCCGAATAGACGTTCGACGCGCCCATGATCAACTCCTGGACGCCGAGGTCGCGGGCGGCGTTGATCACGGCGAAGAGCGGATTGTTGGTCCGCACGATCATCGGCTGTACGTGCTTGCCCGCCTTCTCCGCGCGATCGACGACGGCCGACATCAAGTTGCGGGCATAGTCGTCGAGTTCCGGCCCGCCGCCACCGGTGTCGCCGCGCTGGGTCACTTGGGCCGTCATCACGGCCACGTCGGTAGTTTCGGGGTCGGTTTCCCCCAAGGTCTTCTCCAGCATGAAGAGATTGTTCGTGGAACGGATCGCCACCAGCTTGCGATAGGGCTTGTCGAGATTCAAAGCACTGGGTGAGATCTCCTCGGTCGTCGTCTGGTTGAAATGTTCGACGTGCTTGTGATGGGCGCCGGCAGCGCGCTTTTCGTGAATGCGTTCGGAGATCATGAAAACGATCAGGAACGCGAGTGTAAAGGCCGAACCGCTGACGGTGGCGACCTCCTTGGTAAACAGGTTCAGCAGGGCGGTGAACATGAGCACCAGGAAGATGAGAATCAGCCCCATGGGGATTTCAACGCCGCCAATATGGAAATTAAGCGGCACCTTGTAGTCGCGCGGCGAGTGGTCTTTGAACCGCAGCACGATCATCGCCAGGGCCTTGAAGACGAAACTCCAGACGACGCCGAAGGCATACGCCTCGCCCAACATATCCATGTTGCCGCCCGAAAGCAGGATCGTCAACAATTGCAGCCCCACGACCAAGTAGAGAATCCGAGAAGTCGTGCCGTAGCGGCGGTGAGGCTTGAGGAACCAATCGGGCATCACGCCGTCTTCAGCCACGCGATTCAAGACGCCGTTGGAACCGATGATGGCCGTGTTCACCGCGCCGGCTAGAATCAGGAATCCGATCACCACCACGAACCCGTTCAAGAGGAGTCGGGCGATGTACGGCCCAGCCATGTACATCGCCAGTCCGCCGATGAGATTGCCGCTGTACGTATGCATGCGGACGACATCGGGAATCAACATCACGGCCAGGAACGAAATGCCTCCCGTCAACACCACGCTATAGACGAAGACGACGAATGCCGCCTTCTTGAAATTGAGCATCTTGGGCGACTCGACTTCACGGTAGACCTGGGCCAGTGTCTCTTCGCCGCTCATGGCGAGAATCGAGTGGCCGAAGGCCAGAAGCAGGCCGATCACGCCGATCATGCTCATCCAATTCCCCGGTTGCCGCAGCCTGGCCGCGAAGGATGGGAACCAACGACCGATCGCGCCGAGCGGGTCTTGCTGCGCGCCGGTGATGCTATTCGTCGCTTCTTCCGGAAGCGGTTTGCCGCCGGCGTCCAATTTCAGAAGTGGTTTGCCGCCGGCGTCCGTGACCGGCTTGCCCGCATCGTCTTTCTGGACTTGGTGTTGAGGGACGAACTCGCCTGTCTCCGGATCGCCGTCCCACGCAGCTTTAGGATCCCAGTTCGGGTTGAGTTTCCACATCTCCACGTCTTTGTCGTGCGTGTAATCGTCGACCTTCGTCACGGTGTCATAGGCGATTTTCTTATTGAAGTCGGGCATTACCGGAACGCGATTGACCGGTCCGCCGCGAACGACGAGCGTAATGCCGCACCAGACAAAAATCACGGCGGCCATAATCGTGGTCGCGACCATGATCTTCAGCGCTTTGCCGCTGGACTCGTGAATGCCGATGATATTCTGGCGAAAGAAGTAGAGCGTAATCGCCACCGCGATGAAGACGGAACCCCAATTGGTGAAAACTTCCCCCGAGTTTCCGGACATCAGGAAATCGGGAAATCGATAGCGGACGGTGGCAATCACAAGCCCCAATATGTATTGACCCGCCGATACGCCGCTGATCGGGCCGGTGAGGATGTAGTCGAACATCAAAGCCGAAACCGAGAGCTTGGCGAGGAAGCCGCCCATCGCTTCCTTGACCACCCGGTATACGCCGCCGCGAACGAACAGCGAACAGCTTTCGATATAGATTGAGCGCACGCAGTAACTGAAGACCATCACGCCCAGGATGAACCAGGGCGCGGCGGCCCCGATCTGGCCTTCGACGATGCCGCCGATGTAATAGGCCGTGCTGGCCAGGTCGCAGAGAACCACGGCCGCCGTGCGCCAGTAGGAGATGAACGTGAACATCACGCTACTGACGACGATGACTTGGATCGAACGGCGCAAAGGATTCGCCGTGGGGGAACCGGAAGAACTCGCAGATGACGAACCGGACGCGTTACCAGACATCGGGCAAAATGCCTCACTGCGCAGCACAGGGAACCCCTCGTGCGCGCTGTCACCGAAGGCCCTTTCAATTGTGGCCGAATCGTCGCGATTCGGTCTGCCGCCGAGGTTAGCTGACGGGCTAGAGCTTGAAAGTACTCCGGCCTGGATAAACCACGCCTTCGCCCCGGAAGCGACCTGATCGCCGCTTCTTTGGTTCCCCCGGTCTCCGGTTACTCGGCCGGAAATTTGGCTACCAACCATCGATTCTACCTGAGGGGAGAAAGTCCAGCAAGGGTAGATCGTGCAAATTGCAATTTTCATCGTGCAAGTTGCACGAATTCGTATTGACTCCAATTTACTGTCTCTTACCTAACCTTTTGCTGCATCGTCACTTACACTTTTCTCTGACATCATGGCACGCCGCATGCATTTGGCAGCGTGTGGTCGGACTACGGATTGACCGCACGGGCCCCACAAGGTCGTCCAGAATTTCCTGACTCGTAACGGGGCCGCTGGAGAAACACAAATGAGTTTAACGACATGGCTGACCGTCCTCTTTTCGCTGGGGCTGGTCACATTCGCATTCCTGCTTGCATGCATCCCCGCGTGCGACAAAGTATGAAAGGGCCAAGATGGAGATTTTGACTTGGATGACCGCGGTCGTCACGGCGTTGTTGTTGGTCTATTTGTTTGCGGCCTTGATCCGCCCCGAGTGGTTTTAGCACGTTTTGACGTGAAAGGTTTCTTTCGATGTTCCATCAGTTTCAAGTCTGGTTCTTGCCGGTGCTGATCTTGGCCCTGACGACGGCCCTGGCCATCCCCCTGAGCCGCTACTGCGCCTGGATCATGAACGGCAAGTACCGCGCGCCGGCCTTCCTCCGCTGGTCGGAGAGCCTCTGCGACACTGGTCCGCAGAATTGGAAGCAATATGCCTTCGCGCTGATGCTCTTCAACCTGGTGATGTTCGTCTTCGGTTTCATCGTGCTCGCCAACCAGCCGTCGTTTCCGTTCAATCCGGACAACAAGCCGATGGTGGCCCCGACCACGATCTTCAACACCACCTGTTCCTTTCTCACGAACACCAATCTCCAACACTATTCGGGCGAGCAAACACCTTTCCTACTTCAGCCAGATCTTCTTCATTTGCTGGAACATGTTCCTCTCGGCAAGCGTGGGCTTTTGTGCCCTCTCGGCCATCATCCGCGGCCTGCGCGGCGACGCCCACATGGGCAACTTCTACGTCGACATGTGGCGCGTCGTGGTCTACATGTTCCTGCCGGCCAGCCTGATGATGGGCGTCATCCTCCTGGCCGACGGCGTGCCCATGACGCTGAACGGGCCGCCAACGTGGCCACGGTCGAACCGGACGATGGGCAAGGGCGACAAGGCCAGCAGACCCAACAAATCGCTCGCGGCCCCGTGGCGGCCATCATCCCCATCAAGCACCTGGGCACCAACGGCGGCGGTTTCTTCGGCGCCAACTCGGCACACCCCTTCGAGAACCCCAGCGCCTGGAGCAACTTCCTCACCGTGATGAACATGTGCCTGTTTCCCTTCACCCTGGTGTTGATGTTCGGGCGGATGCTCAAGCAGATGCGGCACGCCTGGGTGATCTTCGGCGTCATGATGTCGCTCATGATCGTGATGATCGCGTGGGCGGTGGGCTGGGACACCCTGCAGCCCAACCCCGCTTTGCAGGCCCATGACGATCTGATCTATGCGCAAGATTTTCCCCAGCCGGATGGAACGGTACAACATAAGTGGGTCATCGCCCGCAGCGGCAGCGGGGCGGAACTGGTCGATCGCGATCCGCAAAAGAAAGAGACCGACAAACCGAAACCGGGCCGCACCCCCGAACTGCCCGTCGATCAGTCGCTGGGCAACCTGGAGGGCAAGGAACTGCGCTTCGGCACGTCGGCCGGAGCGACCTTTGCCGCCGCGACGACGTGCATCACCTGCGGGTCGGTCAACTGCATGCACGACAGCCTCAATCCGCTGGCGGGCATCTCGCCCATGACGGGCATGTGGCTGAACTGCATCTTCGGCGGCAAGGGCGTGGGCATGATCAACATGCTGATCTACCTGATCGTCGGCGTGTTCATCGCCGGACTGATGGTCGGCCGCACGCCCGAATACCTCGGCAAGAAGGTCGAAGCCCGCGAAATGAAGCTGGCCATGATCGCCCTGCTGGTCCACCCGATCTTGATCCTCATGCCGACCGGCTATTTCGCGGCCACGGACTGGGGACTGAAGGCCATGAACAATCCCGGCGCCCACGGCTTTTCCGAGGTGCTCTACGAGTTCAGTTCGGCCTCGGCGAACAACGGCTCGGAATTCGACGGCCTGACGACCGCGTGGGGCTCCAACGATCCCAAGAGTCCGAACCCGCCGGTGCCGCAGAATCCCGCCTTGGGACATCGCCACGGGCCTGGTGATGCTCTTCGGCCGGTTCATTCCCGATGATCGCTCCCATGGCCCTGGCCGCCAGCCTGGCCGTGAAGAAGCCGACGCCGTTCACCGTCGGCACGATGCGGACCGACACCTTTACCTTCGCCTGCGTGCTGCTGGGAACGATCCTCCTGGTCGGCGCCCTGTTGTTCCTGCCGGTCGCGGCCCTGGGCCCGGTCGCCGAACATTTCGGCCCGCTGCCCTTTGGAGGATAGAGCAGACATGTAGGGTGGGCCGAGTGAAACGAGTCCCACCAATGTTGACGTTCGACCTGAAGAATGGTGGGACTCGTTTCACTCGGCCCACCCTACATGGCTCGCCCACCCTACGCGAAATACCTCACAACCACCAACGATACCATGTCTACAGCAACCCTTGAACCTCAGACCACCGGCCCGTCGCCGCAGGAACTCAAACTCGCGCGGCGGCATAGCCGCAAGGCGGGCCTCTTCGACCCGCAACTCCTGAAGACCGCCTTTTGGCAGTCGCTGGTGATGCTCCGGCCCGACATCCAGTGGAAGAACCCGGTGATGTTCGTGGTCGAGGTCGGCACCGTGCTGACGCTCGTCTACACCGTGGCCAAGCTCTGCGGCATCGCCAGCGCCGCCGGCCTGGGCTACCTGCTGGCCCTGGACTTCTGGCTCGTCGCCACGCTGCTGTTCGCCAACTTCGCCTCGGCGATCGCCGAGGCCCGCGGCAAGGCCCAGGCCGACGCCCTGCGGAAGACGCGGCGGGCAACGCCGGCCCGCCGCCGCACGGCCGACGGCACGATCGAGGAAACCGTCTCCACGGCGCTGCAAGTCGGGCGACCTGGTCGAGGTCGTGGCCGGCGAGGTCATTCCCAGCGACGGCGAGATCGTCGAAGGCGTGGCCTCGATCGACGAGTCGGCCATCACCGGCGAATCGGCCCCGGTGATCCGCGAGGCCGGCGGCGACCGCTCCGGCGTGACCGGCGGCACGCGCGTCCTCTCCGACCGCATCGTCGTGCAGATCACGGCCAGCGCCGGCCAGTCGTTCCTCGACCGCATGATCGCCCTGGTCGAAGGGGCCATCCGCCAGCGGACTCCCAACGAGATCGCCCTGTCGATCGTGCTGGCCGCCTTCACGCTGATCTTCCTGATCGTCACCGCCGCGCTGTGGCCGATGGCCTACAACGTCGAGACTGTACATGAAGGACTTCAACGGCCTGCCGCAGCCGCTGCACAGCCTCGGCACCGACGTGCCGACGCTCGTGGCCCTGCTGGTCTGCCTGATCCCCACGACCATCGGCGCCCTGCTGGCCGCCATCGGCATCGCGGGCATGGACCGGGCCCTGCGGGCCAACATCATCGCCAAGAGCGGCAAGGCCGTCGAAGTGGCCGGCGACGTCGACACGCTGCTGCTGGACAAGACCGGCACGATCACCATCGGCAACCGCCGGGCGACGCAGTTCGTGCCCTTCGGCCAGTTCACGGCCGGCGAGGTGGGCCAGCTGGCCGCGCTCGCCTCCGGGGCCGACGAGACGCCCGAGGGCAAGAGCATCGTCGAGCTCTATTACCAGCAAACTCGCCGCCGACGGCGGACGGCAACGGCGACGGCGGCCGCTCGGAGCGCGGTTCCCGACGGGGCCCGCTTCATCGCCTTCACCGCCCAGACCCGCATGAGCGGCATCGACCTGCCCGACGGCCGGCAGATCCGCAAGGGCGCGCCCGACGCGATGCTCCGCTACGTCCAGCAGCCAGAACGGCACCGTGCCCGAGGACGCCGAGGCCACCGTGGCCGCCGTCGCCGGCAAGGGCGCCACGCCGCTGTTGGTCAGCGAGGGCAACCGCATCGCCGGCATGGTCGTGCTGGAAGACATCCTCAAGCCGGGCATCGCGCGAGCGCTTCGAGCGGCTGCGCCGCATGGGCCTGCGGACCGTGATGGTCACCGGCGACAACCCGCTCACGGCCAAGGCCATCGCCGAGCAGGCCGGCGTCGACGACTTCATCGCCGAGGCCACGCCCGAGGCCAAGCTCGCCTACATCCGCAAGGAGCAGGCAGGGCGGCAAGCTGGTGGCCATGATGGGCGACGGCACCAACGACGCCCCCGCCCTGGCCCAGGCCGACGTCGGCGTGGCCATGAACTCCGGCACGCAGGCCGCCAAGGAGGCCGGCAACATGGTCGACCTCGACAGCGATCCCACCAAGCTGATCGAGGTCGTCGAGATCGGCAAGCAGCTGCTCATGACCCGCGGCTCGCTGACCACGTTCTCCATCGCCAACGACCTGGCCAAGTATTTCGCCATCGTGCCGGCCCTGTTCGCCGCCACGCTGCCGTGGCTCAAGCCGCTCGACATCATGCACCTGCACTCGGCCACCTCGGCGATCCTGTCGGCGGTGATCTTCAACGCGATCATCATTCCGCTGTTGATCCCGATTGCCCTGAAGGGCGTGAAGTATCGGCCCGTCGGGGCCGACGCCCTGCTTGCGCCGCAACCTGCTGGTCTGGGGCCTGGGCGGCGTGATCGCCCCGTTCATCGGCATCAAGATCATCGACATGGTCCTCGTCGCCCTGCACCTGGCCGGCTGAACATCGAGCTCAATCCACCGAAAGGCATATCCATGTTCCAACATCTTCGCGCGTGTCTCTGGCTGCTGATCGTCACCGTGGTGCTCTGCTGCGTGGTCTATCCGCTGGTCCTGCTGGGCATCGGGAAGGCGATCTTTCCCGAGCAGGCCGAGGGCAGCCTCATCGAGCGCGACGGCAAGGAGGTCGGCTCGCGGCTGATCGCCCAGCCGTTCACGGCCGACGAAGTATTCCAGCCGCGGCCCTCGGCGGCTCGTCGTACAACGCCGCCGCCTCCGGCGCCTCGAACTGGGCGGCCAACAATTACCTGCTCCGCGACCGCGTGGCGCGCCAGCTCGGACCCGATCGTGAAATACGCCAGCGGCGACAAGCAGGGCAAGCCGGTCGGTCCCGACGTCGAACGCTGGTTCCAGGAATTCGACGACCGGCCGGAAGTCAAACGCGGCGAAAAGCCGGGCATCGTGGCCCAATGGGCGTCGCTCCACGCAGCCGTCGCCCAGAACTGGATCAAGAACGACATGACCGGCAGCGAGTATGGACTCAACGGCAAGTACGTCGCCGAGTGGCAGAAGTCGCATAAGGCCGAGGTCGACGCCGAAATGGCGCGGCTGGATGCCTGGAAAAAAGCCAACCCGGACAAGCCGGCGCCTACCGCCAAGAACGCCTGGATCAAGGCCTGGATCGCCGCTCTCTCCGATCCGTCGGCGGAGCCCAAGCCCGAGGACCTGGCGGTGTCGTTCTTCATCAGTTTCTCGGCGGACCATCCGCACTTGTTCCCCAGCGCCGTGGAGCACAAATCGGCTGACGGCAAGACCGAGAAAGTCATCGAACCGGTCAAGGACGTCAGCGACGTTCAATCGTTCTTCTTCGACCTCTGGTTCCAGGCGCATGCCGACGTGGACTTGGAAAAGGTTCCGGCCGACATGGTGATGGCGTCCGGCTCAGGGCTCGATCCGCACATTACGTTCGAAAACGCGATCTGGCAGCTCGACCACGCGATCGGCGGCGCCGAGCCCGAACACTTGTCGGTGGCCGCCGCCCGGGCCAAATCTTCTGGTTTGGAAATATCGCAGGTCCGCGAGCAGATTCTTAAGCTTCTCGACGAGAATAGCTCGGCCCCCTTGGGATTCTTGCGTGGAAGGCAGGGCCTGATCGGGGTGCGCCTGGTCAACGTCTTGGAAATCAACCTCGCCCTGGACGAGCACTTCGCGAAACCGGCCGCTACGGCCAAGTGAGGTTCGCGGTCGATTTGCTCCCCGTTGCTCGGCCAAACTAGTTGCCTCTTGACGCCGACTCTAGTATTATCGTAGCGGAATGGCCGGTTTGTCGCTCGCTTTGTGCGTAAACCGGGCAGTCCTGCCGGTTGAGTCGGCAGACGCCTGTGCAGGAAGTACATGCGGCAATTCCCTTTCCTACCGTTCGGGACGCGAGGCAACACCCATGACTTCCAGCACTGCCGGCAGCCAGATCCCACGCCATCCCCTGGGCAGCAGGGCCCGTGTCCTTCTTTGCAGCATCTTCGGACCGTACGCCCAAGACGATGAATACGGCAGCCGGGTCGTCAATCCGATGGAGTTGTATCACAACCAGGTGACCCGCCTGCAAGGTCCCTTCTCGCTGCGGATGTTTCACCGCTCGTGGGGCCTGATGTTCATCCAGGCCAACATCGAGGCGCCCTGCACCTTGCTGGATTTTCCCACGCTCGATCGTTTCGTCGAGGAGCTCCGCGGCGTGGAGTACGACGTGGTGGGCATCGGCAGCATCACGATCAACGTCTTGAAAGTCGCCAAGATGTGCGAGCTGGTGCGGCGGTACCAGCCGCGGGCGACGATCGTGGTGGGAGGTCACGTGGCCAACATTCCGGACCTCGAACACCGCATCGACGCCGACCACGTCGTCCGCGGCGAAGGCGTGACGTGGTTCCGCGAATTCCTCGGCGAGGATCCCGATCTTCCCTTCCGCCATCCGCAAATCGCCACGCGGGTAGGCGCCCGCGCCCTGGGAGAGCCGATGCCGGAGAGTCCTCGCGACGTGACCGCCACGCTGATTCCCTCCGTCGGTTGCCCGCTGGGCTGCAACTTCTGCGTGACCTCCTGGATGTTCGGCGGCAAAGGAAAGTCTTTCGCTTTCTTCCCCACTGCCGACGAACTGTTCGACATCATGCGGCAGCTCGAAAAGTCGATGAGCGCGCAGTCGTTCTTCGTCATGGACGAGAATTTCCTGCTCGATCGCCGCCGCACGTTGCGGATCCTGGAATTGATGGAGGAGCACGACAAGGCGTGGGCTTTCTATCTGTTCAGCTCCGCCAATGCCGTGAGCAAGTTTTCGCCCGAGGAACTTGTCCGCCTGGGCGTCTCCTGGCTCTGGCTGGGACTCGAAGGCGAGGGCAGCGGCTATGACAAGCTCCGGGACCGCGACACGCTGACGCTCGTGCGGCAGTTGCAGGAGCACGGCATTCGCGTGCTGGGGTCCAGTATCATCGGCCTGGAACACCACGCGCCGGAGAACATCGACGCGGTGATCGAAAGCGCCGCGCGCTACGAGGCCGACTTTCACCAGTTCATGCTCTACACGCCGCTGCATGGCACGCCCTTGCACGCCGCACTCTCGGAACAAGGGCAAATGCTCGATGAGAGCCTCTGCCCCCACTCCGACACGCACGGGCAGTTCCGCTTCAACTACCGGCATCCCCATATCCACGATGGTCGAGAAACGGAGTACTTGTTGCGCGCCTTCCAGCGCGACTTCGACCGCAACGGGCCCAGCATGCTGCGGATCGTGCGCACGGGACTCAAGGGCTGGCTGCGATACAAGCATCACTCCGACGCGCGCATCCGCCGCCGTCTGCAGCGGGAGTTCAAGGATTTGGCGCCCGTCTTCGCGGCTGCCGTCGTCGCCGCGCGCAGGCACTACCGCCGCGATCCGCCGCTGCGGGCCAAGATGTCCGCGCTGCTGAAGGACTTGGTGCAAGAGTTCGGCCGGAAAGCCCGGCTGTACGGCGCCGTGGGCGGACGCTACCTGTATGAGAAGATCCGCGCCGAGCAGCGACGCCTGGCCGAGGGATGGACTTACGAGCCTCCCACGTTCTACGACGCCAACGACGCGGCCATGGCCCTGCCGCACTCCGGCCATCCGTTGCGACGCGCCAGAACGTCACGCCACATTTGCCGCAACCGCTTGCTTGCGCTCACCAATGAGACTGGCCGGCGAATAACTTCCGCAATTAAGTGCGGGTGGCTGGTGGCTGAGCTTGCGAAGCCCCAGCCGATGCCGGAAAAGCTGGGGCTTCGCAAGCTCAGCCACCAGCCACCCCGGGCAGAAGATCGGGAGATTATTCTTCAGCCGGTTCTTAGTTGCCCGCGGTCTTGCCCGCCGTGGCGGCCGGGCTGGTGGGACTCGCTTTGGATCCGCGGAGCTGACTCGCCTTGGCCGCGTCCGCATCGGCCAGCGTCTTGTTCCCCTTCTTGGCATAGGCCGCACCGCGGTTCTCGTAGGCCGCGACGTAGTTCGGGCTGAGGCGGATCGCCTCGTCGAAATCGGCGATGGCCGTGTCGATCATGCCCTTGGCCTGAAAGGCGCGAGCCGCGGCCGTTGTAGGCCCGGCCGAAGTTCGCCTGCAAGCGGATCGCGGCGTTGAAGTCGGTGATCGCCTTGTCCGGCTCGCCCAACGCGTTCCAGGCGAACGCCCGGTTGCTGTGGGCCGTGGCGCAGCCCGCATCGAGACCGATGGCCGCGCTGAAGTCGGCGATCGCCTGCCGATACTCGCGTTGCACGTACCGCAGGTTGCCGCGATCGACGTGGATGCCGGCGTTGCGGGGATCGCGCGCGATCGCGGCGTCGAGCGCCGCCAGGGCCACGTCGTTTTGCCCCGCGCGATACGCGTCGCGCCCGACTTGGATCAGCGTCTGCACCCCGTCCGCCGGCGGGACCGTGGCTCGGCCTTCCGGCCCCTGCGTCGGCACTGGCGCCGTCGCCGGTCGGGCAACCGCCGCCTGGGTGGCTGGGGCCGTCGGCCCGCCCGCCGCCGCGGCAGGCGACTGGACCGGCATGGTCAGCGTACGTTCGAAGAACAGGCTGACGTCGAACCAATACGTATTCCCGTCCTGGCCAAGGACCTTGTCGTACTTCATGCCGTCGCGAAAAATCAGACCCTGGCGATCGATCCGCGTCTGGAATTTCGCGTCGAGCAGGTCCGCTTCGTCGGACGGACGGGCAACCCGGAACAGGCGCGACTCGCTCCCGTCGCCCGTGGCCAGAATACCCTCCACGCAGCGGGCGGCGAAGACCGTCTCCCGCGCGGCCAACGTCTTGTCGCCCAGCCGCTCGGCCGCCTCCGCGGCCAGCCGATGCGCCCTCGGGCTGAGCAGCAGGTTCGGCTGCGATTTGACCACCAGCGCGACGGCTTCCTGGTTCTTGCCCTCGTGCAGGAGCTTGTCGAACTCGGTCAGGTCGGAGTACGGATCGTAGCTGCCATCGGCGGCGAGCAGCCCGCGGACTGCCTCCAGATTGGCCGCCGTCGGCGTTTCCATCAGCGCCGAAAAGGCATTGGCCAGATTGGGATTGAGTGCGGCGTACGCCGGTTGTTCGGCCCGACTGGCGGCCGGACAAACGAGCAAAGTTGCGGTCCACGCCCAGACCGCGGTCCGCGTTCGGACCCACGCATGCGATCGAATCGACATCGGCAAGTCTCCTTTTAGGGAAGTCTAGCTTATCGCCGAGACCACCACAGTGGGTGGAACGAACGAGATTCTTGCCCGGATTTGCCCGTTTGAACGCGTTTTCGTGAATTCTTGGCGATTTTCTACAACTACTAGCGAACAACCATACACCCATCGGTGGTCATTGAAACTTGAAAAACAGGGAAAAAACCGCGCCTTGACACTCTTCAGAGTATGACATTTTGGAAGAAGGACTGGGGCAAGTTCGTCCCGT
>CAWAAL010000039.1:0-96828 GCA_963779975.1 uncultured Planctomycetia bacterium
GGTCAGACGGCTTGGGAAGCCCAACCCGCCCTCCGGAATGCCCGGAGCTGTCGACCCTTCACTTCCACGGCCCAATCCTCGCCCCTCGTTCTCAATCGCGTTTCTGCGGAGCGTTCGCCCTTGTGCGGCATCCGGCCCAGCGCCTTGTCCCGAGTTGTGGCGAGCACCGCGGTCGTGGCTGGAAGGGGCGGCGGCGGCCCAAGCCTCTGTACCGCCTGCCACCATTGACGCCATTGCGACTTCGATCCATCGCCGACGCGGCAACCACTTCCCGCAGTCCACCGCCACTCCGCGTCATTAGCAACGTGCTGAGCGGGGCCATTCTACGCAATTCGCTTATCCCAACACCTCCGCCAACCCGCGTCGAGGGCCACCTCCCGCCCGAAGTCGAAGGTGTTTTTCAGCCCGCCGCCACCATTTCGGCCCATTTTGTCCCTTATTTGATAAACTAGGCAAGCTCGTTTCCGAGTCTCGGAAGTGATAGGGACATGCAGTCAGGAAATTCCATTGGTTTTAGTATTTGCCCACGTTGCCTCCGAACCGGAGAATGTGCCTTTCGCGGTCCACCACGTGCTGGTCCATTTTCAGCCGTCGCACGTTTCGCCTTTCTGAAATCAGCGGGTCTTGCGGGGCCGAACTGGAGATCCGCCGCCCTCCCGCGATTGTGCGGTCCGGAGATGAACATTGCCGCTGCGACACCAGCGCGATGCTCCCCGGCGAGGTTGACGAGGCCTCGCCGGGCTGCGCGACGCGCCGAACGCGGCGCGTCGCAGAACCGATTTGTCAAAGAGCAAAGGACCGTATCCAGACGTTATTCGCTGTAACAGTCCACAACTATTCCAATTAACACAATAGTACGGAAACATTTCCCGCCGCGCTTCGGGCAGCAACGACAGGAAGATGGACGACAGGAAAAGGAACGGCCGGACTCAAGAAGGGAACACGAGAGGATTTACGGTCACCCTCCGTATCTTCCTTTTGTACGTCTTCCTGTCATTACCGTCTGTCTTGCGCGGCGCGGTTGCGACACTGCTGCCCAGCAAAGCCCGTGCCAATCACTACAACGTATTTCATAATACTCAATAACTATAGATATCTTAAGGGGTTGCGGCCCGAAGCATGATGGGTGTGTGCGGCCGGCACGAGTGGGCATCGAAACCAGGGCTGCCAAAACAGGCAGGCAGCGAGGGAACGTCGCAATGCGGGCTGCCAAAATGGCGGCGGGTGGCATGCCTTCACGCGGTACGCGGGTAGGCATGTTTCGCGGCGCTACCCACATGCCGACAGCGATCGTTTGTAGTTCGAGCGTTTGTCAGCGCGTCTGCCTTTCGGAGTGCGGTGGCTTGCCACCGCTTTTCATTGCCCACCCCGAACGAACTCCGCGCGTCTTGAAAAGCGACGGCAAGCCCTCGCACTCCAACGGGTGCGTCCGCACGTCCAAACGGGGGAGATCGAAACCAGATCGAAACCAAACTGAGTGTAGATCGAAGCCAGGGACTAGTTGATAAAGGAAACTTGAAGCTCCCAGTCTTAAGGCCGCATTGCAAAAATAACCCAAGAAACCGCGTCATTGAGGCTAAGTCATGTCTCTCTTCGTTACACGCGATGATTATAAGCGCAAGCCGAGCCCCAAGGCGCCGCGCGTGGAAGGGGCCGGAAAATTTGCCAGCAAGAAGGGTGAGATGCGGCGGCGCCGCAGGAACAGGCGGAACCGCCAGACACCAGATCCCGGATCGAGCTTGCCACCGCACGCGTCGCGAAGTTCATTCCTTCGCTGGTAATCCTCGGTTATGCGGCTCTTTGCAATCTCGTGAATTCAGAAGACTTGGATACGAAAGCCGGCCTCCGCCTGCTTCTCTTCAACATCGCATTCTGGGGATGCGTGGCGCTCACGCCGGTTTACATCGCCTATTTTGATCGCAAGAACCCACTGCGCTGGCGCAACGTCTTGGTCGGATTTGTGGCATTTCCCGTGTGGGCCTACGCCTTCCCGTGCGGCTGGGCGGTGGACGCGAAGTTCTATGAACCGGTAATCGCAGGCTTTGCGCTAATTGGCTTCAGCATGCTTACGGCATGGATCCCAGCGCCCAAACTGGATGGAGATTGAACGATGAGAGGTACATCAACCCCCACGCCGGCCAATCTGGAAATCCTGACGCTTGGCAAGCTGAATCGCGTGCCTCCGGAAATGGATATCAATCCTGGAGACGGGTTGTACTTTGTCGGGAAGGAGTCGGGACCGCATTTCGCGGGAACTCGTGGTTGGCGGTCTGACCGTCGTTTTTCGTTTCTCCGACGACGGAATAAACTTCTACTCGTTCGAGAATACGTTTCAGGTCGAGTGGCCGACTCCGTGACAACGCCGACCGGAGACCCGGTGGAGCAGAGCGATTCCGGTGCCTGGCTTTGTGCGCCGGATGGGAATTCGCATGCTTGGGCAGGGATGGCGATCGGCTGCCACCGCGATATTGGCTATGCGCTCTTTTCGGAACGCGTAGCTGAGTGGGTTGACCAGCAATTGAAGCACCCGCCGGCGAAAGTTTGCTAAAGAAGGTGCTTACCGAATTGTCAGATAACTTTCCTATTCGCCGGGTTTGCCGTGCCGCCCGGCCCTCTGGGCGGCACGGCAAACCCGGCGAAGAGGGCGAAGAAAAGGCCCTTGTAGTGGCCAAACATCGCTCCACGGGGGACGGGCCCCGTGGTGGCGTTTACAGTTCGAGTCACCATGAAATCGCCTGCGCTTCCCATAGGCCCGTGCTTTAGCACAGGTAGTTAGACGGATCGCGACATGGATATTGTCCGCCGCGCCGTCCGTCCGCCGTCTTCGGCGGCGGACGGACGGCGCGGCGGAGGGGATGGTGCGGCAGCCTGCCGACCCGTGCTGAAGCACGGGCCTAATACCGGCTGCGCCGGGGAATGGCCATGAATGGCCATGATCGTGAACGGAACAAAATCGGTGTCAAAAATTTGCCCTCCGCAGACTCATCCAAGATTTGTTCCTCTTGCGCGAGCATTCTCCACGAACCTGTAGTCCAGAAACCTTCGTCGGTGGGAACAATTCCGCGATAGAAACCGCTCCGGATTTTTAGCAATCCGGGCAGGCCCCGTCGTGACGTTTACGCCGGTCCACCCTGCTGTTGACACAACGGGAACGACTGGCCCAGCCGTGGTTTTACCCCCCTAAGAAGCATGCAAGGGCACGATTGACATGGCCCCGCGCGGCAAATACACTCAGTCTTGTCGGGCTACCGGCGCGGGAGCCCGTGAAAGCAGATGAGCGTCGCGCGAACAACAACCAATGATCCCAACTGTATTGCCATCGGGAGGCTTACTTGATGAACCGATTATCACGGCGAAAGCTACTGGAACTTGGCGCTGCCGGGGCGGCGGGCGCCGTGGCGGTCCCTTACCTGCTCCCTTGCGGCGTCCTGGCAGCGGGCGACAAACCCGGCGCCAACCAGCGCGTCGGCATCGGCGCGATTGGCGTCGGTTTCCGGGCCTCGGCGTTGCTCACGCAATTGCCGGCCGGCGGCCAACTCGTGGCCCTCTGCGACTGCGACCTTCCTCGCGCCGAAGGCTTCAAGGCCGCTAAGAAGGGCTCTTGGCCTGTCCACCAGGACTATCGCAGGCTCTTGGAGCGGAAAGACGTCGACGCGGTCATCATCGCCACGGCAGATTTCCAACGAGTGCTGCCCTGCATCCATGCCTGCCAGGCCGGCAAGGACATTTACGCCGAAAAACCGCTGACCTTGTATATTCGCGAAGGACGCGTGCTGATCGAGACGGTACGGAGGCACGCGCGAGTCTTCCAGGTCGGTTCGCAGCAGCGGTCCGCGGCCATTAACCGGATTGCCTGCGCGTTCGTCCGCAACGGCGGGCTGGGCACACTCCTGGAGGTGCAGGCCCCAAACTATCCTAGTTCCGAGGTTCCTCCCGCCCAAGGATTTTCGGAAGAGCCCGTGCCGGCCGGGCTGAATTGGGACCTGTGGTTGAACCAGGCGGCGCAGCGGCCCTTCAACCGGCAGTGGATGCGCTGGTACCGCTGGCGCGATTTTACCGGGGGCGAGACGACGAACTGGGGCGCGCATGGGATCGACCAGATCCAGTGGGCCCTGGGCATGGATGGGACGGGCCCGACGGAAATGTTCCCCCTGCCGGAAGGCGACGGCAAGGTGGAAATGCGCTATGCCAACGGCGTGCCGCTGCGCTTCGTGCTCAAGCACGGGCCCTACGGCGGCGGCATCTTCATCGGCGAAAAGGGCAAGCTGGAAATCAACCGCTACAAGTTCAACTCGAATCCGAAGGAAATTGCCGCCCAGTTGCTCAAGCAGGTCGACGTGAACGAGGAAGAAAAGAAGTGGAACGATGCGCCCGGGATTTGGGGCGCTACCTTGCACATCCAGAACTGGCTCGACTGCATCCGCACGCGGCAGAAACCGGCGGCGGACGTCGAGATTGGGCATCGGTCAATCAGCATCGCCCACTTGCTCAATATCACCCGCCGGCTCAAGCGACGCCTGCGATGGGACCCGTCGAAGG
Source organism: uncultured Planctomycetia bacterium (assembly GCA_963779975.1). GTDB lineage: Bacteria > Planctomycetota > Planctomycetia > Pirellulales > Thermoguttaceae > JANXQG01. Next base: position 4,540 of record CAWAAL010000039.1, read on the forward strand.
AGCAGTTCATCGGTGACGACGAGGCCAACCGGCTCGTCGATCTGCCGCGGCGCAAGGGCTATGAATTGCCCCCGTCGGCGTAGTCGTTTTCAGCCACTCCAGCGGCGTGCGGCGTGCGCCGCCGTGCCGTCTTCGGCCGAACGGCGCCAGGTGCTCGGAAACGTGCGTTTCCGTGCTGGTAGCAGCATAAAACGGCCGCCAAGAATGCCGTTAAGGACCGGCGAATCAATAAGTGTCGCCTTTCGCTCCGTGAAAGTTGCGTTCTTTCGCGGAGCGAAAGGCGACACTGCGACAGTTACTGATTCACCGGTCCTCAGCCTCTTGCCGCGATCGTACAATGTCTGCAATAATAGCCAGCAAGCTCGTTTTTCAAGATGGAGGGGGAACATGGACGACGCTACAAACACGTGGATCCAGCAATTCGTGGCCGGCGACGAATCGGCGGTCGAGTCCCTTTGGAATCGTTTCAGCGAGAGGTTGCTCGGCATCGCCCGGCAGAGATTGCGCGAGCATCGCCGCCGCTCCTCGGATGAGGAGGATGTGGTCCTCAGCGCCTTCAAGAGTTTCTGCCTGGGCGCTACAGCCGGACGTTACCCGGAACTGGACGACCGCCAGTCCGCCTGGAAGCTTCTTCTGACCATCACCCTGCGCAAAGCCAACGCGGAGCTAGAACGCCAGTTCGCCCAAAAGCGAGGCGGCGGCCGCGTGGTGGGGGAATCGGTTTTTGGGCCTCGCGACGCCTCGAGTTCGGCCCATGGACTCGTGGGCGTCCCGGACGATCAACTCGGCCCGGATCTGGTAGTCATGATGGACGAACAGTGCAAGCAACTCCTCGACCGGCTCAACGACGAGACGCTCCAGCGGATCGCTCTGGGAAAACTCGAAGGATATACGAACCAGGAATTGGCCGAGCAATTGAACCTGTCGGTCGCCACGATCGAGCGCAAATTGCGAAGGATCCGCAACGAGTGGGGCAAAGAACTGGAGAATGGGCCGGGCACGTGACTGCCGGAAAGCGCCGATAGCCGCTTACGCTTGGCCTTCTTGACGAGAAAGAGATTTGAGTGGTGTGCGGAGACGTTGTCTTGAAAGCCGTTTGCCGCCCCTCTACAATGGGGAAAAATGCCCGATTGGCAGCCAGCACTTTTCCCCGGGCCAGCGATGAAAGACTCCGTTCCCGAGACCCCATGGGTGTCGAATTCCGACTCTCGGCTGGTGCAGGTCGACGCGATCTGCGACCGCTTCGAGGCCGCGTGGCAGACCGGCCAGCGACCGGGGATCGAGGACGCCCTGACCGCGGTTCCCGAGGCCGGAAGAGGAGACCTATTGCGCGAACTGGTGCTGGTCGAACTCCATTGGCGAAAGGGCAAGGGGGAACAGCCGGCCGCAGAAGAATATCATCGGCGGTTTCCTGAGTACCGATGCCAGATCGATGCCGCCTTCGCCCATGCGTTGGCATCCCCGCCGACCGAAAGCGGCAACCAAGTGATCGACAGCACACTCACCCGGCGCCGCGCCCTGCAAATCCGCTGCCCGCGCTGCCGCAATCCGGTCGAGGTTGTCGACGACGCGCCGCTGGCCGAGATCGTCTGCTTTTCCTGCGGCAGCAAATTCAGCCTGGCCGGGGATGAGACGGCGGACTTTGGCGCAGGCCAATCGTCCCCGCGCAAGTCCAAGACGGTAGGCCATTTCGAGTTGATCGAGGCCCTGGGGAGCGGCGCGTTCGGGACGGTGTGGAAGGCCCGCGATACCAAGCTCGACCGGGTCGTGGCCGTGAAGATCCCCCGCAAGGGCCAGTTGGATCGCGCGGAGGCCGAGAAGTTCCTCCGCGAGGCCCGGACGGCGGCCCAACTCCAGCATCCTCACATCGTCGGCGTCCACGAGGTGGGATTGGAAGGCGACCTGGTCTACATCGTCAGCGATTTCATCGCAGGGCTTTCGCTCGACAAGTGGTTGGCCGGCCAGAAGCTGACCCATTGCGAGTCGGCCGAGTTATGCGTCAAGATCGCCGAGGCCCTGCACTATGCGCACGAGCACGGCATCATCCACCGCGACTTGAAGCCCAGCAACATCATGATCGACCGTGCGGGCGAGCCGCACCTGATGGATTTCGGGCTGGCCAAGCGCGAGGTGGGCGAGGTTACGATGACGGTGGAGGGGCAGATTCTCGGCACGCCGGCCTATATGTCACCCGAGCAGGCCAAGGGGGAGGGGCATACGGCGGACCGGCGGACCGACATCTATTCGCTGGGAGTCATCCTGTTCGAACTGCTTACCGGCGAGCGTCCTTTCCGCGGCGACGTGCGGATGCTCTTGATACAGGTGGTGGAGGACGAGCCGCCCAGCCTGCGCAGGCTCGATAGCCGCATCCCGCGCGACCTGGAAACGATTGTCGGCAAGTGCCTGGAGAAGCCGCCCGCCAAGCGCTACGTCTCGGCGAGCGAGTTGGCCGATGACCTGGGGCGATATCTCCGCGGTGAACCGACGAAGGCCCGGCCGGTGGGCCGTGCAGAGCGGTTCTGGCGCTGGTGCCGGCGCTATCCGGCAATCGCTGCGTTGGCCGGCGCCACCGCGCTACTCCTGGTGACTGTGGCAGCCGTGGCCTCCCTTGGCTACGCGTGGGTGTCGGCCGCCTTGAAGGGCGAGACGGCTGCCTTGCAGCGAGAGGCGGAGCAACATCACCTTGCACAGGAACGCGAGCACGAGGCGAACCGGTTGGCCGGCGACTTGTTGGTGAACGAAGTCCAGCGCCTGCGGCGGGACCGGCCCCCGGGCTGGACGTGGCTGGCCCTGGACGACATCCGCAAGGCAATGGAGTTGCGCAGGGAAGGCGGAGATCGCGCCAAACTGCGGGCTCTCGCCGCGTCGTGCTTCGCCGGAATCGACTTGCGGCCATTGCCCTTGCTGGAGCAGGGCCTTCGCTCGTACTGTCTGGCGTTCAGTCCCGACGGCGGCCGTCTGGCCATCGTACAGCACAAGGCGCGAGGCATTCATTACGCCCTGCGAAGTGTCGCTGGTGGACCTGGGTACCCGAGCCGTTCAGCGTTTGAGTTTTCCGCCAGGATTCTGTTCCGAGGACGGGAAGGCGGTCCAAGATGGAGGCCGGGCAGTCGCCTTCAGCCCGGATGGTTGCTGCCTTGTCGTCGGCACGCGGAGCGGCTGGCTGTACCGCTGGGACCTGCACTGCAAGGAGCCGGTGCGTTCCGGTTGGTCCGGCCACCGCGGTGAAATACTCCACGCTGCCTTCAGCCCGGACGGCAAGTCGTGCTATTCGAGTTCCGATGATTTGACCGTGGCCCGCTGGGACGTATCGGCCAATTGGCGCGAGGCGGCGCGCTATCGGGGCAAGTCGCAGCCGTTATTGGCCGTCCGGCCTGACGGTTCGGGCGTGCTTTGCAGTGAAGAGCGGCTCCGCGATCTCGATCCGGCCAGTCTGAAGCCGAAGCGGTCCAGCGAATCCCGTTTCGCGCACATCGCCTTTTCGCAGAGAAACGGCGTACTGGCCGCCCAATCGCTCCACGAAATCGTCTTGCTCGATCCGGCGACCTTCGCCGCTGAACGCGCCATGCTCGATCCGCAGTGGAAGACGTTCCGACAACAGCGCCGTCCAATGGCTTGCCGTACACCCCGACGGCGCGCTGATTGCGGCGGGTACATTCGACAAGAGACTGAAGCTCTGGGATGTCGTCTCGGGAGAAGCGGTGCTCGACATTCACTTGGGAGACGAAACCGAGGTCCATCCGGTGTTCAGCCCCGATGGTCGATATCTCGCCGTACCGACTGATCGGGGCACACTCGTCTACGAGGTCCGCGGTCCCGACCACTTGGGAATGTTGGCGCCGCACGGTCGCACGCTGCAGACGTTCGTCGTATCCGCGGACAACCAGTCCGCGGACAAGCAGCGACTGGCCTTGGCGGCCGGCAAGGTGGGCGACAAAGACGCCACCATCACGCTTTGGAACGCGGCAGGCGCTCGTTGCGACCGCCAATGGGTGATTCCGGTAGCAGCCGTCGCCGAGCCGGCGACCCTCAGTCTCCATCGCTCCGATCCGCTGTTGGCCTGGAGCAACGGGAACGACAAGCTGCGGTTTTGCCGGACCAACGGGTCTCCCGAACAGGAAGAGATAGGACGGATTATCGGCAGGAGGTTCACCTTTTCGCCTGCGGGCGGCCGGCTTTGGGGAATTGTTGACGGCAACAAGCTCGTGGCCTGGAAGCTTCCCAATTTCGAGGTTGCCGTACGATGGGACAACTCCTTCTCCCAGTTCTTGAGCGGCCATTCGAACATCGATTGTCTGGCGGTGTCTGCGCATTGGGCCGCCGCCGGATGTGGCGACGGCACGGCCGTCATGGTCGACGCCGAAACCGGCCGGATTCAGCCGTTGCCCTTTTCTGGCCGGCAGGCGGTTTCTGCCTTGGCCATCAGCCGCGACGAGTGCTTGGCGAGCGTGGGCGGGCGGGACGGGACGATGGCCGTGGTCCGCATTTCCGACGGAGCAGTATTGCATAAGCTTGATGATTTGAAAGAGTGCATCTTGACGCTCGCCTTCAGTTCCGACGGTGATCTGTTGGCCGTCGGCTACCAGAATGGCTCGGTCAGAGTATTCGGCAAGCAAGGAGAAGAGCGATTCTCGTTGTTGATTTCGCTAGACGGCCACCCTGGTCCGGTAACGCTTGTGCAGTTTGCACCCGATGGCAAAGGCCTTTACGTGCTCGTGCAGGGCGAGACCGCCTTGCGGATCTGGAAACTGGGACAACTGAGAAACAGTTTGAGCCAACTTGGACTGTCATGGTAGATGGCGTGCGCAAATCGGGGCAAATCCGGGGGGCAAATCGACGACGAGACACTTCAGCGGATCGCCCTGGGAAAACTCGAAGGATATACAAACCAGGAATTGGCCGAACAATTGAACTTGTCAGTCGCCACGATCGAGCGCAAATTGCGGAGGATCCGCAACGAGTGGGGCAAAGAACTGGAAAGCGGACCGGGCACGTGACTGCCGGAAAGCGTCGATAGCCGCTTACGCTTGGCCTTCTTGACGAGACGCTTAGCCGCTAATCACCAGACAGCGGAACTGCGCCAGGCATGCGGAGCAATTCCGCTCGCGCTCTCTCCACTTGTCCGCCAGGGACAGGAAGACACGTGAGCCAAGGCCGTCGTTTGCGACTGTTGGAACGCATCGAGTTCCTCTTTATCAGCATGGGGGCAGCGGCCGAAAAGTCCCAGGAACGCGAATCTTGAAAAATCCATGCGGGGTTTCGGCCTCGTTTCCGCATGTATTGTCTGGTGAGACATGCGTCAAGAAGTCTTGCAACAGTTCTCACAGTTCCCAAGGATCGGCGAATCCAAACGGTTCGACACAACCAACCCACTAACCGGGGGAGCAGCTATGACGACGTTCGATTTCCTTTTCCGCACCAAGACCGACTCGCGACGCAAGGCTGCCACGATACGCAGCCGGAGCCAGCGCCCGCTTCGCGTGGAGTCGCTCGAATCGCGCCTGCTGATGGCGGGCAATCTCACCAATAACCTGCAAGCGGCATTCTCGTCTGCACAATCGCTCGAGGTCCCTGCCATTTACCAGACAGCGATCGCAGGAGCCACCACTTCAACCGATCTGCAAAACCTGCTTGTCGACGGCGGCCATGCGACCGTGGCGATCGGCACTTACTTCAAGGCCGACGTGTCGGTGAAATTGAACGGTCCCAGGGGCACAATTGCCACCTTTTCCAACGTGCAGATGAATCTCGGCCAATTCGCCACGTCGTTCTTGAACACAGCCGTCAAAAATCTGCAGAACTTCACCGAGCCGTTGCAACCGCTTGCCAGCGCCCTGACACAGCCGTTACTGCCGGGCTGGGGATTCAGCACCACCTGGTTGATGCAGCAGCTCGGTTATGGCGACCAGGTGGCCGCAATCAAAACCTTCGCCACCACAGTCCAGACGATCAACGCGCTGCCTTCGTCGCTGTCGGCGAGCGACGCGTGGATTCACCTGGGCAGCTTTACGGCAAAGGTCCAGAGTTCCATGCAGCTCACCACGCTGACCACTTCGCTCGTCTCGGCGGCTTCCGTTGCATCGCAGCTAAGCGGCAACATCGCGACGGCATTACAACGGCTGGAGGCGATCTCTGGTCTCCATGTCGCGATAGAGGACCCCAACGCGCTGATCAGGCTCATTACGGGGGAAACGACCACCCTTTTCAGTTACACGTTCTCTGTGCCCAAGGCAATCGACGTGCTGAAACAGCAGCAACTGGCCACGATACCCGTCAGCCCGGAAACGCTTACGGAGTTCGATATTTACGCGGACCTTGGCGTAAGCGTCAGCGGTTCGGCGACGTTCGGCTTCGATACATCGGCTTTTCGGTCGGGCAATGTCGCTGACGGCTTCTTCGTTCAGAACGCGAGCTTGAAGGCCAACTTGACGGCAGGCATTTCCGGACTGCTCAACGAGGCTGATCTGGCCGGCTACGAGTTGACCGGCGCGGTGACGGGAAGCATTACGGCAAGTCTGCAAGGCGCCGGCAGCCAAGGAAAGGTCTACCTTGACCAGGCCAACGGCGCAGGCATCGTGTTCAGTTCGCCCAACTTGACTTTCGGTCTGACCTCGAAACTACTGGGACCGACGCAAATGCTCGGGCTCGCGGTCCAGGAATATGGAACGTACCTGAAAAAGCTCGTGGGCACGGACTACCAAGTGGCGGCCAACATCCTAAGCGGCAAGGGCGTCAGCGCCACTGACATTGCGGTCGCCCTGGGCACCATATACGGCATTCCACCGCAGACGACGACCGGAATACTCAATAAACTGGGGGCAACCGGCAACGATATCGCGTCGGGCCTCAAGGCAGCCTACGACGCCGACGCAACCCAGATCACCGGCTACATGCGTACAGCCGGTATTTCCTTGGGCAACATTGCCGGCGCGTTGAAGCAGGCGGGTTTTCCGGCACCGACATCGGCAGTGCGATTGCCGGCGTCTTCGGCGAATCGGACAAATCGCTGGCGCAGGTCCTCGCCGGCGTCGGCATCAACGCCACCGACATTGCCACGGACCTGAAGAACCTGTATAACGACACCGACGTCGCGGCGGCCTACTGGTTGAAGCAGGCGGGAGTTGCCGGCACGGACATCGGCAGCGCCATTGCCGGCGTCTTCGGCGAATCGGACAAATCGCTGGCCCAGGTCCTCAATGACGTGGGCGTCAGCGCCACCGACATCGGCACGGACCTCAAGAACCTGTATAACGACAGCGACGTTGCGGCGGCCTACTGGTTGAAGCAGGCGGGCGTTGCCGGCACGGACATCGGCAGCGCCATTGCCGGCGTCTTCGGCGAATCGGACAAATCGCTGGCGCAGGTCCTCAATGACGTGGGCGTCAGCGCCACAGACATCGGCACGGACCTGAAGAACCTGTACAACGACAGCGACGTCGCGGCGGCCTACTGGTTGAAGCAGGCGGGAGTTGCCGGCACGGACATCGGCAGCGCCATTGCCGGCGTCTTCGGCGAATCGGACAAATCACTGGCCCAGGTCCTCAATGACGCGGGCGTCAGCGCCACCGACATCGGCACGGACCTGAAGAACCTGTATAACGACAGCGACGTTGCGGCAGCCTACTGGTTGAAGCAGGCGGGCGTTGCCGGCACGGACATCGGCAGCGCCATTGCCGGCGTCTTCGGCGAATCGGACAAATCGCTGGCCCAGGTCCTCAATGACGTGGGCGTCAGCGCCACCGACATCGGCACGGACCTGAAGAACCTGTATAACGACAGCGACGTCGCGGCGGCCTACTGGTTGAAGCAGGCGGGCGTTGCCGGCACAGACATCGGCAGTGCGATTGCCGGCATCTTCGGCGAATCGGACAAGTCGCTGGCGCAGGTCCTCAATGACGTGGGCGTCGGCGCCACCGACATCGGCACGGACCTGAAGAACCTGTATAACGACAGCGACGTTGCGGCAGCCTACTGGTTGAAGCAGGCGGGCGTTGCCGGCACAGACATCGGCAGTGCGATTGCCGGCATCTTCGGCGAATCGGACAAGTCGCTGGCGCAGGTCCTCAATGACGTAGGCGTCGGCGCCAGCGACATCGGCACGGACCTGAAGAACCTATATCACGACACTGACAGCAGCGCGGCCTACTGGCTGAACCAGGCGGGAGTCGCTACGAACAACATTGCTTCCATGCTGAGCGGCGTGTATCACAGCACGGTTGACCAGGCGGTTTCCGATCTGGGCAACTTCATATCCAACGCGTCCACCGTTGCCGGCGCGATCCTTGACGGTTTTTCCGGATTTGGCCTGACGGGTGGGCCGAACTCAACCGACTTGGTGGATGCGTTGATGCGGGAGTACGGACTTTCTTCCCAGCAGGCGCAAGCAATCGTGAACGCTGCATAGCTTGACGGTTCTCTAAAGGAAGGAATAGGGAAGCGAAAAGAACCATGCCCGGGTGAGCGTAACCAAGAGCGCGAGAAGAAACTCCAAGCGGAGAAAGAAGAGCATGACCGAAAGCTAGAACTGCAAGATGCCCTGCTATCAAGCCCGTAGGCCCGAGTCGCGAGGACGCACGGTCCCCTTGGTCCCGCTCTCGCTCCGAGGACGACAGCCCCTCCCGCTACCGGCTCTTCTTGGCGGCAAGTTTGCGTTCCTTGCGTTCCTTCTTCTCCTTGATCGTAAGCTTGGGTTTGTTGGTTGCCGATTTCTTCTTCTGATCCTTATTCGCCATGGCTAAACCTCCTGCATCTTTTTTTCGGGTTCGATCTGCTCCAACCAACGGCTGGCTGGACCAGATCTGGATATGGTAATGATCGACAAGGATCATTCTAGAGGATGGCGAGCAAAACCGCCATGCCCGTCGCCGATCGAGATGTCACAAAAAACGAAGTTGCGCAACGTCATTTGAACGGGTCCGGTTCGGCCGGGGCGCTGGACGATTTCGGGACCGCTATGGCGGGGCCGGGCGAATAGGCATTGACGCCCGCGCCCTTCATCCCCGATCTCGTGGTCCCCGGCCCGACAGGCGGCTCCGCGAAAGGCAAGATCATCTTGAACAACGACGGACTGCTGGTCCGCACCTGCCGCTGCCAGCCGGCGACGCTCGCCACGTTGAAGCCCCTCCGCGGAACCTGGCCGAGCGTGGCGGCAGGGTCCTTGGGATCGACGGGAGTCTCGTTGGGCCTGGTCCAGAACTCCGCCTTGTCCGGGCCGGCTTCCGCGCAGAGAATCGTCTGCGACAGAGGATAACCGCGGAGGTCTCGCGTCCGCACCTTCCGGTCCGGGTCGAAGGGGGTACCCTTGCCCGTGAAAATAATGACTCGCGTCTTGCCGTTCTCCCCCTTGTCACCAAGGTCAGCAGACCGGTACACGCCGGGCATCTTCCTGGCGACCTCAAGATTGTGCTGCGCTGTCCCACGGCTCATCGAGATGGAACTGCTGGTAGAGGTCCAACTCCTTGAGTTGCGGCAGGATGGCCACCCGCCAGCTCAGCAGCGGCTTGCCGTCTTTCTCCATGACGCGCGGGGGAAGCGATCCGTTGGTTTCGTCATAGGCCTGGATCGCCTGGCTAATGGATTGCAAGCGCGAATGTTCCTCTTCCTGCCGCCTTTCGTTGCTGATCTCCTTGAGTGCCTCGGCGAGAGACGAGATGGCGCCGTCGAGTGTCGGCGGATGTTTCAGGCTGACGGACAACACCGTGCCGTCGCCAGTCACGTTGGCGCTGGCAAGGGCTTCCGCGCCCCACTGCATGGCCGGACCGAACCGGGCCTTCTCTTCGGCGGGCAGTCCCTTCTTCATGAGCACCAGGAAGCCATCGGCGAATTTTCCGAATGCCGTGATGGTCTCTTCGAGCGACTTGGCCCCGCCCGCGGACGCGGCGTCGACCGACAATTGCAGCAGCGTCTCGCCCTTAAGATGGACGGTCGCCGTAGCGCCGCTCAGCGATTTGACCGTTTCGATGAACGTCACCTCACCGGGGAACGGATCATACTCCTGCGAGGTCCGCGCGTTGAGCCGCGCCGCCAGGTCGGGATAGGCTTCCAAAGCGACGGCAAGAATGGCATCGCTGTCGGCGCCGGCTTTCTTCAGACGTTCGGCCAACGGCCCTTTGGCCTCGCCGCCGGCAACGATCTTCTCCATCAGCGGCTTCTCGAAGATGACGATCGTCGTCGGGTTGGGAGCGTAGGCCAGCCAGCCCGGTTCCGCCGCGAACTGATAGCACGACTTGCCCGCACAGGGGATTTCCTTCGGCTCGTTTTGAACATCCTCCGCCGCGGCGGGCTCCTTCGGAGCGAGGGACGTAGTGGCGCCCACCACGGCCGGCTTGGGTTTTTTCGCAACGGCCGACCCAAGGATCGCCGCCTGGAACTGAAGCACGGCCTTTTTCACTTCCACGGGCTGGGCGAAATGCAAAACTACGGTTGGCTTTCCGGGCTGCAAGGGCGGAGAATCCTTGTCCGGCGGCGGCAGCAGGATCGTCAACTGTTCGACATCAGCGGGATCGAAGGGAAAGGTCTTGACGGCTTCCTGTACCATTTCATCCTTCAATTGGGCCGCGACGGCCGGCAATTGAGAAAAACGGCGTGGATGAAGCGAAATCGCGAAGTAGTGCTCCGGCTGCACGAAAGCCAGGTCGCTTGCCAGCGTGACCTCATGCTGATCGCCTTTGCCCGTCGCCGAGGTCCCCGCCGCCGCTTGGTCCTCAGCGGAACCTCCTTTGGAAGACGGCTCCTTGGAATTGCCGCCGCAGCCCGAGTGCACGATCAACAGCATGGCGACGACCCATGCCACCCAACGACCCTTGGAACCCATGGAACCCTCCTTCAATGACCGACCGAGACAGGAATTCGAGAAAAAACCCTTCGTTTGGCAGGTCTCGTTCCCGCGTGCTGCTTCGTCACGCGGTTACGAGACGAACAAAGGTTGACATCGACCCCCGATTTTATAGTTTGGCCAGGCGTCGCCGTCAACCCCCGGGACGAACAATGAACCCTGCCATTGGTGGTCACTGCATTACACCTTAAGAATGACTTTTGGCGTTGCTAAGCCGACACCCATGAGCTTAGAGGCTATTTCAAAATCGGGCACGCAGGCTGGAAGCCTACGCTACATGCCCGGTTTTGAAATAGCCTCTAAACCCGGCCTGTATTCACCGCCTATGGGGCGGTGGGCGACGGCCTAACGGATGACACGCCCGCGATTCAACGGGCGATCGATGCCGTGGCGAAGCTTGCCGGCGAAGGCACGGTGTATTTTCCGGCACGCCGACTAACGCGCCGGCGTAACCAGATGAGTGCCGATGTCCCAGCCCTGGAAAATTAAGCCGGTTCCGGAGACCATGACTTAATTCGCATGCTAGGCCGTATTCCCAATCAGGAATATCCATTTTGATCACGAGGGCCACTGAAACGGCATGATGACAATCTACCGTTTTCCCGATCGGGAATACGCCTTCTTTCCTGCCCTTGGGCGGCTGCTCCCGATGGCCATCAAGCCACTGCACACAACTTATCGCCAAATAGTGCTTTGTGGGGTAATTCATACGTTTCTTGCAGCAAGACCCGTGGTCCGAGCGACCCAACAGGAACGGAAGATATTCCCGATCAGGAAAATGGCGCCTTGACATCCTATCTTGCCGATTTAGAATTCAGGGTATTCCCGAACGGGACAACTGCCAACAGAACGAACATCTGACGATGCGGCTGGCCGAGTTGGTCGGCATCGAGGTGCCGCCGTTCGGACTCGTCGAGTTGAAGGACAAGTCGATAACCTACCTCGTCAAGCGAATCGACCGTTTGGACGACGGCACGAAGTTGCAGGTCGAGGATTTCTGTCAATTGGCCGAGAAGCCGTTACGGGGCAAGTATCAAGGCTCCGGGGGACTGTGCGTCCGCATCCTGCGGAAGTACGCCTCCGAACCATTGATCGAAGTCCGCAATTTATTCAAGGTGCTTCTATTCAGTTGGCGGGTCTTCAACGGCGACCAGCACCTCAAGTACTTTTCGCTGCTTCGGACAATCGAAGGCCGCTGGCGTCTGGCCCCAGCCTACGATCTGCTATGCACCCGGCTGCCGATTCCATCGGACCGGGACTTGGCTCTGCCGATCGGCGGAAAGCGGAGCAACCTCGACAGGCAATCGTGGCTTGATTTTGCCAAGTACAGTCAGATCCCCGAGCGCGCGGCGGTGAGACTGCTCAACGAACAGATTGATGTTCTGGAACCCTCTCGTCGCCTCATCGAAGCCTCGTTCCTGCCGGACGAACTGAAGAGCCAATACCAAGAATTCCTGCAGCAGACCACTGAGTTGCTGCGGTAGGCGGCAAGAAGCGGGGAAAAATGGGATAAGTCCAATTATGGAAGAATGCCCTTTTTGACTTACCCCTCTTCCTCCCGCGCAAGTTCATGGCGGTCTTCCGCTCCGGAACGACTTCAGCATCGCCTGAACCTCGGGAAAAATCCGTTCCTCGAACTGCGGGAGTATCGTGCTGAGTGCGAGATAACACTTGTTTTCGACCGAGAAGCCCCATTGGCGCCAGCGAATCGCGGCGCCGCTGGGCAGCGGCGCCATGGTCTCGAAATACAAAGCGTCGTAAGGACCGACTTTTGCCGGCTTGAGGTCCTTCAGGTCCGCATCGTGCTTGACCCGCTTCGCCCACTCCAAGGAAACCTCGGCCACGACCTTCTTGAGGAGGCTCGTTCTCCTGCGTGCCGTCATCCGTCGAATAGCTGCCGAGCTCGTGGATGTCGATTCCCAAGGCAAAGCTGGATGAAACGTAGGTCACCCGGTTTCCCTGGTCGATCGCCTTCCACCCCTGAGGCAAGACGACCTGAAAGGGTCTCGCCCGCCGGCTCTCGGTAAACTCGAAGATGGCGAGGTCCTCGGCAGGTCCGTTTTCGATTTCGTTCTCGAAAAACTTGCCGGTCGGGTCGTACGTCCACTGGGAGGAGGTCTGCACGGCGATCGCGTCGAGGTATTCCCGCAGGGTCGGTTGGTAGCACGCGGGAAAGACCGGCTGAAGCTTTGTTTGGGCGATGGTTCCGGAGGAGGTCATCAGGGCCACGCCGCAAGGTAACTCGATTCGGCTCGAGACCAGGAACATCCGCGCGCACTGACTGAAGGTGAATGCCATTCCGCCATGCAGCCGCGCCGCGAGCAGCTTGTCTTGTCGTCCCTTGTCGAGCGGCGTGATCGTAACACGTTTTGCCGCCTCCGCGGTCCGCGCTGCCGTGCCGAACTCCGAGAATCGCACCGTGACCGGTTCTTTCGCGGAGTTCACCACGGCCACGCCTACCTTCACCTTGGCCGGGAATTTCGCGATCTTGCGGCCGAGGTACAGCCACTTCACGCCGTCGTCGCTGACGTAGGCGGCCACCTTGTCGCCTGCCCGGTCCAAGCGCAGGTAACGCATGCGGGCCTCCCCGATCGCGAAACCATTGAGTGCGCTGGGTTCGGTGGGCGTGTGGCCGTCGAGGTCGAAGTTGCTGCGCAGCTCGAAATTGGCGTAGCGCGCGACCGTGTCCTGGGTCCCGGGGAAGACTGCCGCGCGATCGAGCCGCACGTAGTTCGCATCGTCCTTCATCAAGATCAGCGCGGCCCCCTGGTACGGCTTCCTGTCGGGAATGGCGCGCGTCCGCGGCGACAGTTGGCAATCGGTCTTGACCCGCACGCTGAAATCGCCTTCCACTTCGCAAAGCGCCCGCGGGGCATTCATTCGCCCCAACTCGACGCCCAGGTCGTGCATCGTTCCCGGCACGGAAATCTCCGCCGCGCCTTTCCGCACCACGCATTGGCAGTCGCCGTCGGGGTCCACCACGTCGGGCAAATCGCGCAATTCCCACTCCGACTCCGCGACGCGACGCTGACATCCCGACAGCGCCGACAGCAAAAGAAGAAGAACAACTTGTTTCGAAGAGATTCGCATCCGTCGCTCCTGCTTGTACAAGGCAAACTCCCACCAGATGATGCAGCCGGAAGCATTATTCCCTGCCGCGTTGGCCGCTCAACTTCGCTGTTCCGCAAGTTCCAGCGTCAGCCCTAACGCAGCCACAACTGCTTGCAGGATAGCATTTTGATGCAGTACGGCAAGAGGATGTCGCAATGGGGCGGAAAACGGTATATGTTGCACGCGTCCCGCAAAGAGTATAATCAAGGCCCCGGGGCGGCGTTGTGCCGTCCGGATGGCTATTTAACCCTGTATGCCGAAGCAAGAGGAGATTTTCCATGTTGCGTGCAAGAACCTGGTTTACGGATTCCACAAGGCGTCGGTTTGGTCTGAGATGCCGATCCCCACGCGTCGCGTGGCTGGCGTGTTTGGCCCTGACGGCCGGCATCGCCGGCCGCGCCCGGGCCGAGGACGACATCCTCAAACTGGTTCCCGAACAGGCCCTGGGATTCGTGGTCATCAGCCGGCCGGCCGCCGCGGACGCCAAACTCCAGCAGTTGGGCCAGCAGATGAAGCTTCCAGTTCCCAGCTTGCTTGCCAAGCTTCAGGGCCCGAACGGGATCCGCAAGGGGCTCGACAAGAATCGGCCCATGGCCCTGTTGGTGCTGCCGCCCAAGACCGACAACAGTCTCCCGGTCATGATCGCGTTGGTCCCGGTGACCGATTACGCCGAGTTCCTGGACGAATTCAAGTCCGAAGACACGGAGGGCGGCGTGACCAAGATCCAGATCTGGGGCACTCCCTCGGTGGTTCGCAAGATCGGCGGTTACGCGGCGATTAGCGAATCATCCAGCCGCGAGGCCCTGGACCTGAAGTTGGCCGACGAGGTCCCGGCCACTCTGGCCCCCTGGCGGACGTGGCTAGCCAAGCAAGACGCGGCCATGGTCGTGCTGGCGCCGGGCATCCACTTGCTCTCGGCCAAGGTGCAACAGGGAGTCGCCGCTATCAAGCCGCTCTTGGCCCAGACCGGCAAACAGGCGAAACAGGCCGTGGCGGCCTTCGACATGTACGTGACGTTCTTCCAAGCGGCCGAGAAGGAAGTCGACGCCTTCGGCCTCGGCGTCGAGCGCGATGCCCAAGGCGTGGTCCGCCTTTCGAAGCGGGCCCGCCTGGTACACGGCGGCGACTTGGGCCGGGTTCTTCGCGGAGCCGTCGAAACCGTCGAAACGCAGCGTCCTGGCGGGGCTGCCCGCCGGGCCCTTCGTCTTAGCCGGCGGCGGACCGCTCTCCCAGGCCGCGATGCGGAAGATGATGACTTTCTCTTTCGGCATGATCAAGAACATGCACGACGTGTACGGGCTGAGCGAGGAACAGGCCGAGACGTTCTCCGAGTTCGACAAAATGGAGTTCCCGGCGGTCCGCGGCATGTCCTTCGTGCTCGGCGCGGGGCCAGGGCGAGGAACCGATCATGTCGCGGATGTTCGCCATCATGCGGATCAACGATCGCGAGAAGTTCCTGGCCGACTATGAAAAGTTCGCCAAGCGGTACAACCGGATTGTCGAGAAGGTCAACAGCCCGGTGTTCAAGCCGATGCAGGTCGAGAAGACCGAAATTGACGGGAGCCCCGCGCTGAAGCTGACGATGAGCGTGCCGCGGATGCCCAACCTGCCGCCGAGAATTCCCAGGCGATGGAACGCATGTACGGGCCCGGCGGCAAGATCACGGCCTGGGTGGCGCCCTGCACCGAACACACCGTCGTCTTCAGCTATGCGAGCCAAGAGTCTGTGCGGCAGGCGATCGCGGCGATCAAGCAGCGCAAGCCGGATCTGGCGGCCGACGTGGGGGTTGCCAAGGTTGCCGCCTTGCTGCCGCCCGGCGCCGCCTGGAGCTTCTATTGCAGCCCCAAGGGCCTCTTCGATTTTGTCAAGCAGACGCTGGCCGCTGCACCGCCTCCGGCGTCCAGCGTGAAGATCCCGGAGTTCGGCTCGACGCCGCCGATCGCTTTGGCCTTGACGAGCGGTGCGGACGAAGTGGAAACTCAGGCGATCGTTCCGGCCGAGGTCGTCACGGAGATCGGCCGGTTAGTGCGGACCTCGCTGAAGCCCGCCTATCCTTCACAGCCTCCCATCGAGCCGACGGAGCAGTAGTCCCGATTATCAGCGGCGCCGTAGGGTGGGACAAGATCCGGGGCACCCGCCTGCGGGTCGGCGAGGGCTGGCCCACTAGTGTAGTGTCTCGGAATTTCGATTACTTATCTTGCGCAATTGGGGCGGCCTGGGTGGCATGCTTTCACGCGCAGCGGGTAAGCATGTCGTTCGCGGGTAGAACATGCTTACCCGCTACGCGTGAAAGCATGCCACCCATAAATCACAATCTGTGTGAGACGCTACGCTAGTTGGTTCGCTTTCCACTATGGTGGGCTGGCGCTCGGTGAAACCGAGTTTGTCCCACCCTACGTTTTGCGCCTCCGGGAATCAAGCAAAGCTATTTAGGATCGGTTCGCGCAACGCACCGTAGCCCAGGGACTTCCGTGCTGCACCCACCCTACAGTGAATAATCCGGCATGAGCTGTTCGACGTTGCGAGGTCGGTTACAATGGCATAGAAGCAGCCAACAAGCGAGAAGAAACATGTTGACCTACAAGGCAATGTATAAGTTCTTGAACGAGGGGGTGCATGCCGAGGTCCTCGATTTTCCCGGTGCAATCAGCTTTGGGAAGGACCTCGACGAGGCGCGGCGAATGTTGACTAGTGCTTTGGTGGATATGGCGGAGACGAATCTCGCTCTCGGCGAACCATTGCCGCAACCCAACCCAGCCGTGACTGACCCTGAGGCCGACATCGAGGAACCGATCCATCTTCGATCTACCTAGGCTTTTCCGCGCCTGTGGCGCTGGGCTGACCCGCCAACGTCGGATCGCGATACGGTTGGTGTTTCCTATAGAGGGCTTCCCGCTGTTGGAAGTCGGCGATCGTTTCCGGCGACTTTGCCCTCAGTCCGGGCTTGCTCGATCGCGGTTTGGATGGTTTGCAGGGCATCGTCGAATCGGCCCGCTTCGGCATAGGCCGCCGCCAACGTGTCCAAGAGATTCGCATCGCTGTCGGGTTTGGCCGCCAGCGGTTGCAGAAGATCAATTGCCTTGACCCCGTCGCGGAATTGTTCGTCCGGATGCGTGGCACGAATCCAGGCGACGTTGTTCGAAGTGCCCCGATCGCCGGGTCGGAGGCGGAAAACCAGCGCGTAGTTTTCCAGGGCATTCCGGGCCTTGCCTTGCAGTTGCTGGGTCAGCGCCAGGCCGTAGCGCAGTGAAGCGCTGGCGGGCTCCAACTCCACGGCCCGGCGCAGGCACAGTTCGGCCCGCGGATGATTGCCTTGCAACTCGCAGGCGTGGGCCATTTGGCTGAAAACCTTGGGATTATCGGGGCAGAAGTGATCGATTCTCGCGTACTGGTTGATGGCCGCGTCGAACTTCTTTTGCTTGACGTACATCGAGGCCAGGTTTCCCATGGCGTCGATGTTTGTGGGATCGAGTTCGCAATGCCTTCTGGAGTAGTCGCTCCGCCTCCGCGTAGTCTTCTTTTTGGATCGCGACGAGCCCCAGGTTCGTCAGGGCGACCGGGTTATCGACGGTAACCGCCGCCGTATGGGTAAAGAGCGTTTCCGTCGAGGCCCAAAGGCGGACCTGGGCGGTCGTCAGCAGGCAGCAAACGACCAGCGCAGCCGCCGTCAGCCCGGCCAGCGGCCGCTTCAGCCATGGCCAGCGAGCAACGGCCTCGGCAGCCGACCAGGCCACGAGGATGAAGATCCCGACCAGCGGCAGGTAGGAATAGCGGTCGGCCATCGACTGCATGCCGACATGCACGATGCCGATCACCGGCACGAGCATGCCCAAGTACCACAGCCAGCCGACGGTCAGATGCTTGCGGGCCCGCCCGGCCCAGAGCAGCAGGAAGGTCACGATCAGCAGCGCGGCGGCGCAGGCAATCATGACGGGGTAGTTGACGGTTTTCGAGAGCGGATAGATCGGGGCCAGATTCACGGGGACGGCCATTTTCCACAAATAACCGCAATAGGCCTGCACGACCGTGGCCACGCGGCGGTCAAGGGAATGACGCGCCAGCGAAGCCACGGCATGGCCGCGCGATTGGGCAATCACCGTCACAATGCAACTCGCGGCCGACATCAGCATCAGCGGCAATTTTTCCACGACCAGCCGGGCGATATTTGCAACCTTGCGTGGCACGTTTCGCGGTTCCCACGCCCTTCGCCAGCTCAGGGACGTGACACCCGTTAGTTCCTTGCATCCTTCCCAGCGGCCAGTAGTCCAGCAGCAGGAGCAGAAACGGCAGCGTCACCCACATCGGTTTGGACATCAGGCTTGCCGCGAACCAGAGCATGACGGCCGCGTAGCGCACGAGGCTGGGACGGGCCAGATAGTTGAGCCAGGCAGCCAGGGCCAGCAGACCGAACATGGTGCTGAGCACGTCCTTGCGTTCGGCGACCCAGGCGACCGACTCGACGTGCAGCGGGTGGACGGCAAAGAACGCGGCCACCACGATACTGGGCCACGCCGTTCGCGTCATGCGTAGCAAGACATAATACAACAGCAGGCTGTTGATCGCGTGCAGGCCCAGGTTCATCAAATGGTGGCCGGCGGGCTTGAGGCCGAACATCTGGCAATCGAGCATGTGCGAAAGCCACGTGAGCGGGTGCCAGTTCGCTTCGTGGAATGCGGTAATCGCCCAGACGATATTGTTTGAAGTCAGGCCCTGGTTGACGAACTCGTTCTCGACAACATAGCCGTCGTCATCGTAGGCGGTAAACCCGTTGCCGGCGACCGGCCAATAGGCCGCCGCGATGAGCAGCACCAGCCCCGCCGCGAGGACGGCATCGCGCGGCCAGGTTAACTTTCCAAAGCTCGGCGGCGAAGGGGGGGTGTAGCGGATCGGCTGTGACTCGCCACCAGTGCGCGGCGAAGCGAACGGATTTTCGGGCCGGGCTTTGCGTTTCGACTTCGCCATTGGATCCTAGGGCTCAGGTCTTGGGTCAACAATTTTGGATGTTCGCGGGCGGTCCTCCTTTCATCCCGCGCCTTCAGGGGCTTGTGGACAATAGGACGGGCCGAAGCATAACTTCCGCAAATAAGCGGGAAATTATTCTTCGGCCGGTCCATAGCTCATCCAGTCCTCAATTCGGAGCCCCGGAACGCGAGAGAATTCCGCCGTATTCGACGTTACCAGTGTGAGATCGGTGGCTCGACAAATTGCGGCGATCTTGAGATCGTTTGGGCCGATTACGTCGCCAGCCGCTTCGAGTTCATGGCGGATGCCAGCGTACTGCCAAGCAGCATCGTCGTCAAACGGAAGGGACACGAAAGCCGCGAACAGCTTTGCCAACACAGCCAAACGTCGGTCCCTTCTCTCGTACTTCTGAGCGCCGTGCCAAAGTTCCGCCTTAACGATGGAACAAAGCAGGATCTCGTCGGGACGATGGCTGACCACGGCCTGTTCGAGACTGCCACCCTGCTGCTTGAGGATTTGAATCCAAGCATTCGTGTCCAGAAGCCATGCCATTTACCAATCCTCGCGCACCTCAACTTCGCCCTGTGGCGGCCGGTCGAAAGCTTCGTCACCCCACTCTTTTCGAAGTTCGTCGAAGAACGCAGCCGGCCACTCCATCATCGGCGGTTTGGCGCGTGGTCGCACATGGTCCGGCGCAACAAGCGGTCGAACTTCTACGCGGATTCCCTCGGGCCAATCCACCGGTCCCGCCAGTTCCACCCGGCCGTTTCGAAACGTTGCCGTCACGTTTTGCATTTGATGCCCCTCTGGGCTAGTGATAACCTTCGCAGCATTGCTCGATGGTATTATACCTTGGCAGTCTTCCTCGTGTACTGCGTCTGCCGCCCGCGAGCCCTCATGGCAGGCCCACAGGTGTCAGCCGCAGTTTCCCCCAAAACGTCCAGCAACGCCGTGGCGCAGTTCGCCCGATCGCGTTTGGTTGCTTTTCTCGGTCAAACGCCAACTCGGGCTGAGCCGTAGCGTCACGACCTGCTTCCCCGACTTCACACCGCCGCTTCCCTCTGAAAACAAATATGGCGGTTCCACCGCATTTCGTCCACTGCGGGATAGTCGGTGCGGACGTGGGCGCCGCGGCTCTCCTCGCGCTCCAAGGCGGCCTCGATCATCAAGCGGGCAAGGCAGATCATGTTCTGCAACTCCCAGCCGCCGGGATCATTGAACTGCCGGGCCAGGACGTAGCGGCACCAATGTTTGACCGTCTGCTGGGCCTCGGCCAGGCCCTCGCCGTCACGACGGACGCCGACATTGCGCCACATCAGGCTCTTCAAGGCGTTGCGAATGTCGTCCAGATTCAACGCTTCGCCGACCGAATCGACCCGCAGGTTCGCGATCGGCAGGGCGAAGAAGTCGTCCTTCAGGCCCAAGGCTGCGCAGGACGCCTCTTGGCCCGCATGGGCCCCATAGACCAATGCCTCCAAAAGACTGTTCGACGCCAGCCGATTGGCCCCGTGCAGCCCGGTGGAGGTGACTTCGCCGGCCGCCCAAAGGCCGGGCAACGTCGTGCGGCCGTCGGCGTTGACGGTGATCCCGCCCATCATGTAATGGGCCCCGGGCCGCACGGGGATGCGGTCGCGAGTGATGTCGAGATCGAACTCCGCGCAGATGGCCGCGATGCCGGGGAACCGCGACAAGACCCGCTGCGGATCGAGATGCGTCATGTCGAGATAGACGTTCGGATGGCGGGTCTTCTCCATCTGGCCGACGATGGCAAGACTGACCACGTCGCGGGGAGCAAGCTCGGCGCGAGGATCGTAGTCGGGCATGAACCGATGGCCATGGCGGTCGACGAGGTGGGCGCCCTCGCCGCGGGTGGCCTCGCTGATCAGGCTGCGGCTGCCGCCGGCAATGTACAGGACCGTGGGGTGAAACTGCACGAACTCGACGTCGCGCAACTCGGCCCCCGCGCGATAGGCCAGGGCCAGCCCGTCGCCCGTGGCCACGCTGGGGTTGGTGGTTTCGCGATAGATCTGCCCCGCCCCGCCGGTGGCCAGGATCGTCTGCTTGGCCCAGACCAGCGTCTTGCCGTGCCCCAGGTTCCAGACGATGGCGCCGCGGCAGGCGCCCTCCAGCGTGAGCAGGTCGATCGTAAAGGTCTCTTGCCAGACCTCGATGTGATCGAGTCCGGCCAGACGTTCGGTCACCGCCCGCATGACCTCCTTGCCGGTGGCGTCGCCCAGGGCGTGGACGATGCGGTCGTGGCCGTGGCCGCCCTCGCGCCCGAGGGCTAGGCGGCCTTCGGCCTTGTCGAAACGGGTTCCCCAGCCGATCAGTTCCTCGATCCGCCGCGGGGCCTCGCCGATCACGCGCTTCACGACCGCGGGATCGCAGAGCGTGCCGCCCGCCTGGAGTGTGTCGGCCACGTGGTCTTCGAAGCGGTCTTCCGGATCGACCACGCCGGCGATTCCGCCCTGGGCATAGGTGCTATTGGAAATCTGCAGGCCGTCCTTGGTGATAACCAGGACCGAGAGCTTGGGATCGGTGGCCAAGGCGGCGCGAATCCCGGCCAGGCCGCCGCCGATGATCAACACGTCCGTAAAGTAGTGCGGAACACCCTTAGGATGGAAAGGGATTAGATAACGTGGAGTATTGAATTGCACGCGCTATTTCCCTCCTGCGGTGGCATGCGAATAGGCGTGATAAAGCTCGGCCCAATCGCTGGGCGCCTCCATCCGACCGCTGTCGCGGACGTTTCGCATGTCGTCGGTCTGCGTGCTTCCGCCGGAGATCTTCGTGCCGTGAGGGTGCAAATCGAGGTTCTTCAGGAACTCGTTGTAGGCTTTTTTGGCGGCCTCACCTTCGCTGCCGCGCTGCTCGGCCGAATCCTTCAACTTGCTGATGTTCTCCACGAACTTCTGTGCTTCCTCCTTGGTCCAACCGAGATGGTCGAGCAGGTCGGACCTCCGCTTGCCCTTCTCGTCTTTTAGATGTTCCAGGGCCAAGTCGACCTGCTGTTTCGTGAACGCGAGATTGGCCGCGTCGGGCTCGCCCGCGGGCTCGTGGGGCGGCGAGGCAGGGGTGTCCGAGCCATTTGCCGGGCTGCCGCCGGCAGGAGGTCCGGAACCTTGGCGGCCGGCCTGTTGCGACGACTGAGCGCCCGCTTGCCCGCCGCTGGACTTGTCCTCGCTTTGGGTGGAGTTCTGCGCGGAATTGCCGCGGGGCTTTTGCGCGTCGTCCTGGGCCGAGTGATCGTCGGCCGGTTCATGCTTCTCGCCGTCGCCCTTGCCCGACTCCTTGCGTTGCGAACCGGTGCGGTCGGGGGACCGAACTTGTTCACCGGCCTTCTTGCCGGTGGCGTCGTCACCGCGCTCATCGGAGACGGCGCCGCCGTTGGCGGCCGGGGAATGCGAACCGGCTGCCCCTTTACCGGTCTTCTTGTCAGGCTGACCGCCGCCGGCCCCGCCGCCGCCTTTACGATCGCCCGGGGTCTCGCTCGCCGAACTGGAATCATGCGGACTGTTGCCGGGCGACTGGGGATTGTCGGACTTCGGGTTCAGGCCATTGCGGGCATCGCCTTCCTTATGCCCGCCGTGCTCGGGATCGACCTGCGAGTCGGGGGCGCCGCTGCTGTCCTGCCGGGTCGGATCACCGCTCGTGCCGGGATTTTTCTGCCCCTCGTGATCGCCGTCCGCGGTACCGCCCTTGTTGCCGTCGGGCTTCTTGCCGCCGGGCTTTTTGTTACCGCTGTCGCCCTCTTGATCGCCCTGGCCGGGTTTGGGCTTGTCACCGCCGCCGGATTGCCCGCCGCCGTCCTTCTTTTCTTCGGACTTGGATTTCGAACCTGCGCCCTCGCCCTGCGACTTGCCGTTCTCCTCCTTGGGCTTGTCGCCGAGTTTCTGTCCGCCGGGCGGGCTCAGACTGTTCGAACCGCCGCTGCCGGTAGGCTTCTTGCCGTCGGGCTTCGGTCCGCCTTGGGCCAGTTGTTGCTGGTCACCGCCGGGGCCCTGGCCGCCGGGGCGCTGCTTTTCGGAATTCAGCGGATTATCGCCCTTGGCAGCCTCATCCTTGCCCTGCTGCGCCGCCGGGCTGCTGTTTCGCGGACTTCGGATCGCCGCCGGTGGATTCGCTCTGCTGTCCCTTCTCGCCGCCAGAGGGCTTCGCATCGGGCTTCGCCTGGCTGCCGGCGCCCTGACCATCCTTCGACCCGCCGGAAGTTTTCGATTCGTTGTTCTTGCCGCCGGAACTCTGCTGCTCGGGCTGATTGCCCGCAGACTGGTTGCCGGCATCCTTGCCGCCCTGCGACTGCGAGCCGTTGCTGGACGGACCGCCGGCATTTTCCTGCCGAGGCGAAGGTTTTTGGTTGCCTTGACCGTTGGGGCTCTGTTGCTGGCTTTGGGGCTGCTGGGCGGAATTGCCTTGTGCGGAATTGTTCTGCGCGGAGCTGTTCTGTCCGGCGTTGTTCTGCGCGGAGTCTGGTTTGCCACTTTGGGATTGCGGATTGGCCCCCTGCGGTTGCTGATTGTCCTTACCGCCCTGGTTGTTCTTCTCGCCGGGGTTGCCCTGCGATTGCCGGCTGCCCTGGTCGCCATCTTGCTTCTGGTCGCCCTGCTGGCCGGGCTGCTTCTGGTCACCCTGCTGGTTCTGGTCTTTCTGGCCGGAATCTTGTTGCTGATCGGATTTCTGGTCCGGCTTCTGCTTGCCGCCGGACTGGTCGGTTTTGTCCGCTTGATCCTTCTTTTGTTTCTCTAAATCTTCGATCGATTTCTTGATGACGTCGGCCTGCTGCGTGCCGGGATCGATTTTCTTGTTGGGCTGATCGCCGGCCTCGCCGGAATTCGGTTGGCCGCCCTGCTGGCCGTTGGCCGGGTCGGACGACGGTTTCTGTTGGCCGGGACCACCGCTGTTCTCGGGCTGGCCCGGATCTTTGCCGTCACCGTGCTGGGGATCGTTCGACTTGCTCTCTTGCCCCTTGCCAGTGGACTTGTCGCCGGCAGCATGCTCGCCTTGTTGGCCGCCGGAGTCGCTCTTGTTCGATGGATCGCCGTTGCCTTGCCCCGTCTTGCTCTGCCCGCCATCGCCCTGTTCACGCTTATCGTCGTTCTCGCGCTGCTGACCATCGGGGCGACCCGGCTGGATCTGGTCTTGCTGGCCGGCCTGCCCGGCGGCGACGATTTTGATGGTCCAATGCGCCGGTTTCGGAATGATTGGCGCGCGGTTCCTTGTTGTCCTCGGCGGTGGCCCAATAATGCACGATGTCGCCGGCCTTCAAGTTCAACTTCGGATCAGCCGGCCGGAAGACATAACTCTCTTCGAACAAAGTCGTCAACGCCTTTGCCGGCTTCGCGCGGTCCAGGAGTTCCGGCAGGTCCAGATTTCTGACCGTCATGCTCGCGCCTGGAGCGTCACGTGCCGCAAGCCGTAGTCGGGATCGGAGGCCTGTACGCGGATCCGCAATTGACCATCCTCGGCCACCGCGACTTCTTCCTGATCCGGCTCGATAAACTTGATGTCCGGCGGCAGGTCGGCGATCGACGTCGATATGATATTGGATCGGCCGGCGAACGTTGTGGCCGTTGGTGTCGGTGAACAGGATCTGGTAGCGGTCATACTGGGCCTTCCCCGGCGTTATCGGGATCGAGCGCCAGCGTGAACTGCCCGGTGGCCTTCGTGCCGTTGGTCGTCATGGACAGCATTTGCAGGCCGGCGCAGCCCAGGTCGATCCGGGCCTCTCGGATATCCATGTTGGCCGTGGCATGGATCGTTACCTGCGTGCCTTCCAGGGCCTTGATATCGCCCTGGTTCTTGATCGTGCGATCGGCCTGTTCGGTGTACGGCGGGAAGTGGTAGTCGATGCGGTCGACGCTGATCGTGGGCGCGATCTGGACTTCCAGCTTGTATTTCCGGCGTGGTGGCGTCGCCCGCCGTGATGCGATAGAACGTGTCTTGCTGAAAACCGCCGTTGCCCGGCGGCAGATCGCAGCGATAGTGGTTGGCGTCGTCGGTGCGGGTCATGACGATGCGATCGTCGACCACCTGCCCGTCGGCCGTTTGCCGTCAACCATTTGTTCTGCGGCGGGCTGACCGACAGGACCACCTCTTCGCCGTCGCGGAGGCCGCTGACCAGCGCGGAGATTTCCTGGTGGTCGTCGTTGAACACGACGTCGTCGCCGGGCCGGACTTCTTCAATGTGGACCCGCGTAGGCGCCGGGATGCTCGACCACGGCCAGAGCACGCGCGCCGCCGAGAGCAAGGGGTTCTTCGGCGAGAGGGCCAGATACAGTGCAAAGACGGCGACCACGGCCGCCAGCACGAAGGCCAGGTGTACCACGCGGCCGCGATCGACGGCATGGTCGACCGGCACCTTCAGCAGATCGGCCGCCGCGCGGTGTTCCATCGCGCGAAACACCACCGGTGCCACATCCTGCGGATGCGCGCGCAGCAAGAGGAAATTGATCAGGCTGTTCTTGAGCGTCGGGCGGCCCTGCTCGATCGTCTGCGCGGCAAAGACCGGATTGATGCGATTGGCCAGCGACGGCAGCAAGAATCGCCACGCGAAGGCCCCTGCCCCGACGACCCACAGCGGCAAAAAGTCCCAGTCGGGCGATGAAGCCCAGTCCGTGATGGAAGACCCAGTGGTCCAGCACGGCCACGGCCAGAAAGAAAAGCAGCGACGCCGCGGCCAGCAGCATCAGGCTGGAAGCCACGTCGACCAGCCGGACCTGCCGGCGGGTGTGTTCCAGCCGTTTTTGGATGAAATCTTCGTATCGCCCCTGGATCGGGGCATTTTCCGACTGCGGACGAGTGGAAATAGTACCACTTGCCATGATGGTTCTCCGCTTGCGGGCCTGGTCGTGTTCCTACCCCTCATTATAATACGGAATTCTCGGCCGGTACATTCTCTTTTTGGTGATAAATGGAAGAAGATTCTAGGCTGTGGGGTGGGAGGCGTGGGGAAAGCGGTTCGGCGAACCATGCGAAGGGGGGGTCAAGTGGATAAACTGGTCAAGGTCTGGCTCAAGGACGGCCGGGAACAGTGGGTTTTGATCCACGTCGAGGTCCAGATGGCTAAACAGGCGAAATTTGCCCGGCGGATGTACGTCTACAACTACCGCCTTTATGACAGGTATAATAAAGAGGTGGTGAGCCTAGCGGTCTTAGGCGACGGCAATCCCCGTTGGCGCCCGGCAAGTTTCGGCTACAAACGATGGGGTTTTGAGACTGGGATTCGTTTCCCGGTCATCAAGCTGCTGGACTACGCCCAACGGCGGTCGGAGTTGGAAGAAAGCGAGAGTCCTTTCGCGATCTTCATTCTCGCCCATTTGGACACGTTGGAAACTCGCCGAGACCAAGGCGAGCGGTGCAATCGGAAATTTCGCCTCATCAAGCGACTTTACGAACGCGGCCTGAGCGCGGACGACGTGCGGAAACTTTTTCATGTGATTGATTGGATGATGGATCTTCCGGAAGATTTGGCGGAGACCTTTCTGGAAGAAGTCAAACAGTATGAGGAGAAAAAGAAAATGACGTTTATAACCACACCAGAACGGATTGGATTGAAGCGGGGACTCAGCCAGGGACTGATCCGAGGCATTGAGGCGGTCTTGAAGCTCAAATTCGGTGAGGCCGGGCTTCGTTTGTTGCCTGAGATCCGCCGAGTCGAGAATAATGACCAACTCGAAGCGATCCTGGCTGCGATTGAAGCGGGCGCCACTTTGGAAGAGCTTCCACGAATTTGGGCGGCGTGAGCGGGATGCGGTTCGAGAAAAACCTGATTCAAAACACCACGAATAGTCCACACGCCACCAATCCATGCCTCCCCAATTCATCTTCGAAATGCACAACGTCGGCAAGCGCTATGGCGAACGCGTCGTGCTCAAGAACATCAGCCTGTCGTTCTACTACGGCGCAAAGATCGGCATCGTCGGCGAGAACGGGTCGGGAAAGTCGACCCTCCTGCGGATCATGGCCGGCATCGATACCGATATCGACGGCACCGCCGCCCTGGCCAAGAACATGCGCGTGCGGTACGTGGCCCAGGAGCCGCTGTTGGACCTCGACAAGACGGTCCGCGAGAACCTGCGGACCTCGATGAAGCCGGTCCAGGACCTGGTCGATCGCTTCAACGAGATCACCCAGGAGATGGCCGATCCCAAGGCGGACGACGACCTCGACAAGCTCATGGAGGAAATGGGCCGCTTGCAAGAGAAGATCGACCACTGCGACGGCTGGGAACTCGACCGCCTGATGGACATCGCCTCCGACGCCCTCGTGCTGCCGCCCGACGACACGCCGGTGCGGCAACTCTCCGGCGGCGAGCGCCGCCGCGTGGCCTTGTGCATGGCCTTGCTGGAAAAGCCCGACCTGCTGCTCCTCGACGAACCCACCAACCACCTCGACGCCGAAACCGTGCAGTGGCTCGAGCAGACCTTGCGCGACTACCCCGGCACCGTGATCATCGTCACCCACGACCGCTACTTCCTCGACAACATCACGAAGTGGATCCTGGAACTGGAAAACGGCCGCGGCCTGCCGTTCGAAGGCAATTACTCTTCCTGGCTGCAGCAGAAGGCCGAGTTGTTGCGGCTGACGGAAAAACGGGAGACGCAACGGCAGAAGACGCTCGAGCGCGAACTGGAATGGATCCGCAATTCGCACGAGGGCCGCAAGCAGAAGAACCAGGCCCGCATCAAGTCCTACGAGCAACTCGCCGCGCAGCAGGTCGACGACGCCAAGAGCGAGGCCATCATCCAGATCGCGCCGGGGCCGCGGCTGGGCGACAAGGTGCTGACGTTCAAGAATGTTTGCAAGGCCTATACCGTCGACGGCGAGAAGCTCAACCTCATGGAACGATGCTCCTTCGACGTCCCCCGCGGCGGAATCGTCGGCGTAATCGGGCCCAACGGCACCGGCAAGACGACCCTCTTCCGCATGGTCGTCGGCCAGGAACAACCGGACGCGGGAAAAATCGAACTGGGGCCCAGCGTGCAGCTCTCCTACGTTGACCAGCATCGCGACGCCCTGGACGACCGTCGCAGCGTGTTCGAAGAAATCACCGACGGCAAGGACACGATCGAGCTGGGCAACCTCTCGATGAACTCGCGAGTTTACCTGGCCAGATTCAACTTCCGGGGCCCCGCGCAGCAGAAGCGGGTGGGCGATTGCTCCGGCGGCGAGCGAAACCGCATTCACCTGGCCAAGATGCTGCGCCGCGGCGGCAACCTCGTGCTCCTCGACGAGCCGACCAACGACCTGGACGTCAACACGATGCGGGTCCTGGAGCAGGCCTTGATGGACTTTCCGGGCTGCGCCATGGTGATCAGCCACGATCGTTTCTTCCTCGATCGCATCTGCACGCACCTCTTGATCATGGAAGGCAACGGGCAGACCCGCTGGTATGAAGGCAACTTCACGGCCTATGAGAAGTCGGTGATGGCCGAGAATCCCGAGCGGCTGGCCCATCGGCGGAACAAGTATCATCGGCTGGTGCTGCGGTAAGATTTGGGGTGCGACGCGGGCACCGGACGCGGCCTGGGCGTCGCCGCTTTTCAATACGACTGGTTTTGCGTCTGACGCATCGCTTCACGTTTCGAAAAGCGGCGGTAAGAACCGACCGAAGAATAATTTCCCGATTTTCCGCCCGGGGTGGCTGGTGGCTGAGCTTGCGAAGCCCCAGCTTTTCCGGCATCGGCTGGGGCTTCGCAAGCTCAGCCGCCAGCCACCCACGCTTAATTGCGGAAGTTATTCTTCGGTCGGTCCTAAGCCACCGCACTCCAAGAATCGCCCCCGTCTCTTTCCATCTGTATAGTGCGACTGCACAAGATGCGCCGTGCAAGTGCGAAACGGCGACTTGTCGATACACGGTGATTCCCTTGACTTCTACTAGGGAAAACCCCTAGTAATACGGTCGAAGCGGCTACACTCGCCGGCTGTCTCGCGAATTGTGCAGTTGCATAAAATGACTGTTGACTTCTTGCCAGTTGCCTCTAAAAATTCCCTCGGACAAAACTTCCGAACATCTCTTCTCTCAAAAAGGTAAGTGCAATGAACCAATTGCAGTCCCCAGCACTGGACTTGGAGGTGCGTACGACGGATGCAGAACAGTATTCCGACATCCTGAGCGTCGACGCTTTGCGGTTCGTCGAGCGTTTGGTTCGCGAGTTTGGCCGGCAGCGGGAGGAACTGCTTCGCGGCCGGGCAAAGCGGCAGCGCGAATTCGACGCAGGGCAACGTCCTGATTTTCTGCCCGAGACGGAACGAATCCGCCTGGCCGACTGGACCGTGGCCCCCATTCCCCACGATTTGCAGGATCGCCGCGTTGAGATCACCGGTCCGACCGACCGGAAGATGATCATCAACGCCTTGAACTCCGGCGCAAGTGTCTACATGGCCGACTTCGAGGATGCCAATAGCCCTACCTGGCATAATCTGATCGACGGCCAACGGAATCTTCGCGACGCGGTCGACGGGACGATCGGCTTCACCAGCCCGGAAGGGAAAACCTATCAACTCAACGAGACAACGGCCACGCTCATGGTCCGGCCGCGCGGGCTGGCACTTGCCGGAAAAGCACGTGTCGCTGGACGGCAAGCCCGTGCCGGCCTCGCTGTTCGACTTCGGCCTCTTCTTTTTCCACAACGCCCGAAAGCTGCTCGATCAAGGGCAGCGGGCCCTATTTCTACCTTCCGAAGCTGGAAAGCCATTTGGAAGCCCGTCTGTGGAACGAGGTCTTTCGCATGGCCCAGGATGAATTGGGCATCCCGCGGGGCAGCATTCGCGCCACGGTGCTGATCGAGACGATCCCCGCCGCCTTCGAGATGGACGAGATCCTCTACGAACTCCGCGAGCATTCGGCGGGGCTGAATTGCGGGCGGTGGGATTACATCTTCAGCATCATCAAGAAGTTCTGCAAGGATCCCGCATTCACCATGCCGGACCGGGCGCAGGTCACCATGACCGCGCACTGCATGCATTCGTATTCGCTGCTGGCGATCAAGACGTGCCATCGCCGGGGCATTCATGCCATCGGCGGCATGGCCGCCCAGATCCCCATCAAGAACGATCCCGCAGGCCAACGCCGCAGGCCCTGGAAAAAGTCCGGGCCGACAAGGAGCGCGAGGCCGGCGACGGCCACGACGGCACGTGGGTCGCCCACCCCGGCCTGGTGCCGCTCGCCAAGGCTGTCCTTCGACGCCCGCATGCCGCAGCCCAACCAGATCGACCGCCGCCGCGACGACGTCCAGGTGACGGCCGACGACCTGCTGACGGTGCCCGCAGGGCGAGATCACCGAGCGCGGGCTGTGCCAGAACATCGACGTGGGCATCCAATACATGGCCGCCTGGCTGGCGGGCAACGGCTGCGTGCCGATCTACAACCTCATGGAGGACGCCGCCACGGCGGAAATCTCCCGCGCCCAGATCTGGCAATGGGTCCACCAGCCCAACGGCGTCCTCTCCGACGGCCGGAAGATCACGCCCGACCTGGTCCGCCGGCTGTTCCAGGAGCAGATGGACAAACTGCGAGCAGAAGCTTGGGGCGGAGACCGTTTGCCCGCGGCAATTTCGACCTGGCGAGGAAGCTGATCGAGGGCATCGTGCTGAAGGATGAGTTCACGGAGTTCATGACGCTGGTGGGATACGAGCATTCTTGGACTGAGATCGAGCAGGCAGGGATGCCGCTGACCATGCTCGAAGGAGCGAGTCATGCGATGCAGATCGCGATGATCCGGGCAATTGGAACAAGTCGTGGAAGAGCTGGACGAACGTTGGGCGGACGTGCAAGCGGCCCTACTCGGCCAAGGACGTGGTGGGCCTGCGGGGAGCGGTGAAGATCGAATACACCCTGGCCCGCTTGGGGGCCGAACGGCTCTGGAGGCTGCTGCGCACGCGAACCCTATATCCGCGCCCTGGGGCGCAGACCGGGGCCCAGGCCGTGCAAATGGTCCAGGCCGGGCTGAAGGCGATCTACGTCAGCGGCTGGCAGGTGGCCGGCGACATGAATACCGCCGGGCAAACCTATCCCGATCAAAGCCTGTATCCCGTCGACAGCGTGCCGAACCTGGTGCGGCGGATCAACAACGCCTTGCAGCGGGCCGACGAGATCGCGCACAGCACGGGGCATCAGCCGACCAGATGCCCTATTGGCACGTCCCCATCGTGGCCGACGCCGAGGCGGGCTTCGGCGGCGTGCTCAACGCCTTCGAGTTGATGAAGGCCATGATCGAGGCCGGGGCCGCCGCCGTACACTTCGAAGACCAGCTCTCCTCGTCGAAGAAATGCGGCCACATGGGCGGCAAGGTGCTGGTGCCCACCCAGGAGGCCATCGCCAAGCTCGTGGCGGCCCGGCTGGCGGCCGACGTGCTGGACGTGCCGACGTTGATCGTCGCCCGCACCGATGCCCTGGCGGCCAAGCTGCTCACCAGCGACATCGATCCGCCGCGACCGGCCGTTTCTCACCGGCGAGCGGACGGTGGAAGGGTTCCACGTCGTGCGCGACGGCCTGGACCAGGCCATCGCCCGCGGGCTGGCCTACGCCCCCTACGCCGACCTGGTCTGGTGCGAGACCTCGACGCCCGACCTGGAGGAGGCCCGCTTGTTCGCCGAAGCGATCCACGCCCGCTACCCGCGCAAGCTGCTGGCCTACAACTGCTCGCCGTCGTTCAACTGGAAGCAACTGCTCAACGACGAGCAGATCGCCGCCTTCCAGCGCAACCTGGCGACCATGGGCTACCAGTTCCAGTTCGTCACCCTGGCCGGCTTCCATGCCCTGAACATGACCATGTTCGAGCTGGCCCACGCCTACCGCGACGAGGGCATGTTGGCCTATTCGCGGCTGCAACAGCGCGAGTTCGACCTGGAGCGGGACCACGGCTATCGGGCCGTCAAGCACCAGGCGTTCGTGGGCGCGGGCTACTTCGACGCGGTTGCGCAGGTCATTGCCGCCGGCCAGAGTTCGCTCGCGGCCCTGAACGGCTCGACGGAGCAGGCGCAGTTCACCGAGAAGACGCCGGTCTTCACCGAGGCCGAGATCCACCACGTCGCCGGCGACGACGTGGTGCCGGCTCGTCGCCGGCGCCGAGTTGGATCGGCCGGCCGCAACGCCAGTGCAGTCGCCACAAGTCTCGGAACCGTAAACGCGAGGAGGACCTGTCCATGTTCGACGCATTTCAGCAGACTGCAACCGCGATCTTCGCGGCCGCTCAACAGAGCGGCCGACTGCATCGCAATCTCGCCTCCGATCGCCTCAAGGCCATGGCCCTGGAGGAGCCCGAGGTCAAGAAGACCAAGTACGGCAGCATCTACGCCGATTCCGAGCCGATGTCGCGGGCGGCCAGGTTCACCAAGAACAACATCGACAGCCGCTTCCGGCGAGGCCGAACGCGAGCTGCTGGAAAAGGCCCAGCGTGCGCTTGGCCGAGGAAGAGATCGTCTCGATCGACGTGGAGGTCGGCGACGGCGCCGAGGGGATCACCGCCCGGCTGATCGTTCCGCGGCGGTTCGCCCACGTGGCCTATGCCGGCCAGAAGCTCTTCAAGCCGACCACGACCGACAACCCGACCTACCAGGTGGTCATGTTCTTCGACGAGGAGTTCGAGCGGAACAAGTCCAAGCCGCTGCCGCAAAAGGACATCACCATCCGGCTGGCCCACGCCGCCGACGGGCGGCTGGTCAAGTTCGTCCGCAACAGCAACTACTTCGGCGAGTGGAAGAAGGGGGTCTTCGCCGGCGAGAACTATCGGGCGAAACTCAAAGGCGACGCCATTTTCCTCCATGCCGGCTGCCGCAAGGACACGCTGGAAAACCGCCACGGCGCCTACGTGACCAGCTACTCGCTGTTCGTCGCCCTCAGCGCCAACGGCAAGACCAGCACCACCTGCAAGGTGCTGGCCCGCAAGGGCCACGAGCGCTCCTGGCTGATCCAGGACGACGGCGGCACGCTCTGCCGCGACGGCCGCTTCCGCGGCTTCGAGGCCGGCGGCCTGTTCATCAAGACCGATTGCCTCAATCCGGGCGAGCAGATCGGGAAGCCTACTATGCCTGCCTCCGCAAGGACACGTTCCTGGAGAACGTCTCCGTCAGCGAAGACGGCAGCATCGACTTCTACGACCTGGCCCGCACCAGCAACGGCCGGGCGGTGGTCGAACGCCGCGACTTCATGCACGCCGCCAACGACATCAACGCCAAGCGGGTCGACAACCTGTTTCTCATCACCCGCGGCAACATCATTCCGGCCGTCGCCAAGCTGACCCACGAACAGGCGGCGGCCTTCATGGTGCTGGGGCAGTCGATGGAATCGTCGGCCGGCGATCCCACCCTGGCCGGCACGATCAAGAACGAGTTCTTCTACGACCCGTTCATCGCCGGCGACCGCTCCGAGCACGCCAACCTGTTCTACGAGATCCTCCAGGCAGAATCCCCAGATCAATTGCTACTTGCTCAACACGGGCTGGGTGGGCGAAGGCGATTCCTACAAGGACATCACGCCTGGCCGACACGATGGGCATCCTCGATTCGCTGCTCCGCGGCGGAGCGGAAGATTGGGAGTTTTCGCCGGCGACCGGGTTGATGATCCCGCGTTCGGTCCGGGCCGTCGATTCGATTCTCATGCGGCCGGAGAAACTCTTCCCGGCCGCCGATTTCGAGTCCCGCCAGCGGAACCTCGATCGCCAGCGGGCGGAGTTCATGGACAACTACCCCGGACTTGATCCCGAGATCAAGGCCGTGTTTCAGGAGAAGGTCGTCGCACAGGTCGGACGATAATCTCCCACCGAACGAGATTCTCCGCATCACTGAGGCACACCTCGACGAGTTCCTTCGAGAGAGGATTTGTCTGTCGAGAACGTCCTCTTGGCGTACAGTCGTTCCAAGACGGAAGAGTATGCGAAGGCGGCTCAGACGTAACCGCACTCCCATTACGCGGCGGGATGCCAGCCGGCATCGGCCCAGAGTTCGCCGCTGACGGCCGAGTTGGCGATCATGAAACAGATCGCATCGGCGATCTCCTCGGGATGAATGAGCCGGCCCAATTGCGTATGGGGTATGACCTGTTCGCGAATCAAATCATCGCCCAGCTTGTGGACCATCGGCGTATCGGTGAAACCGGGATGGATCACGCCGCAGCGGACGCCGTGGAACATGGCTTCCATCATGAGCGTGCGGGCGGCCCCTTCCAAACCGGCCTTGGTGGCGGCGTAGGCGATCTGCCCCTTGTTGCCCCGCGAGGAGACCGAGCCGATGAAAATCACGGTGCCCTGAATATGTTCTTCGCTATGCCAGCGCTTCAGTCCGCGATTGTGGCGGTCTTCGGCGATGCGGCCGAGCATCTCCAGGGCCCAATAGATCGGCGCCACAAGATTGATTTCCACCACGCGGCGGAAATCATCCATCGGATACAGCGCCGCTTTGCCGGTCGTCTTGTCGATCTTGGCGGCCAGCGAATCGCGAGTGATTCCCGCCGCCGGGACGAAGATCCGCACCGTGCCCCACTTGGCCGAAACCTCGTCGAAGACCTGGCGGCGAAACGCTTCGTCGCCCACGTCGCCGATGCAGGCGACGGCCTGCACCCGATTATTGGTGAACTGATTGATCGAACCGGCTAACTGCGTGGCGCAGGGGCTCTGGTCGACCAGCCCGATGGCCTTCACACCGCGGCGCACGAGTTCCAACGACACGGCCTCGCCGATCCCGCTGCCGGCGCCCGTGACAATTGCGACTGTTCCGTGAATCTCCATGGCAAACACTCCGTAACGTCAAATCGACCTTGAAGCCCGACGCGGGCCTCACCGCAAATAATCGAATAAACTTCCCGGCTGATTCTTAGAGGCTATTTCAAAATCGGGCACGCAGGCTGGAAGCCTACGCTACATGCCCGATTTTGAAATAGCCCCTTAGGACCGTTCGGCCAGCCAGGTCACGACCTGGGGCCACAGTTCGCGTTGGGCGGCGGAGCCCATCGCCAGGCCGATGTGCCCCGTCGCCAACTCGATCGTCTTCGTGTCTTCCGAGCCCACCAATTCGGTGAACGGCTTGCTCTGCGACGGCGGAACGAGCGTGTCCTGGGTCGCCAACAGGTTCAGCACCGGGCAAGTGATCCGCTTCAGGTCGACCACCTGCCGGCCAACCTGCAACTGGTTCTTGACCAGCAGGTTCTGCTGGTAAAGATGCTTCACGAAGTCGCGAAAGACCTCGCCCGGCACGGCAACGTTGTCGTTGATCCAGGTTTCCATCGTCAGGAACTCTTCGACGAACTTCGCGTCGTCCATGCGTTCCAGCAATGAAACCGGCTTGCCCAGCAGGTTCCGCACCGGGCTGAGCATCGAGAAGCAGTTCTGCAGGAAGTCGGCCGGACAGTTGCCAACGTCGTCCACGAAGGCGTCGATGTCGAAGTTCTTGGCGTCGCTCCACAGGTTGAGCAGGCCTTCCCGCGTGGAAAAGTCGATCCCCGCCGCCAGCAGGATCAGGTTCTTCACCTGCTCCGGGTGCAAGGCGGTGAACATCGCGCTCATCGTGCCGCCCATGCAGTATCCCAGCAGGCTGACTTTCGCGGAACCGGTCCGCTTGCAGACCTCGCGCACGACGTTGCGAAGGTAGCCGTTCACGTAGTCGTCGAGTTCGAGGTACCGGTCCGCGTCGGTGGCCGTTCCCCAATCGATCAGGTAGGTGTCGAAGCCAGCCTTGACGAAGTGAGAGACGACGCTCTTGTTGGGCAAGATGTCGAGGATGTAGGGACGGTTGACCAGCGCGAAGACGAACACCAGGGGCGTTCCGTGCTTCACCTGCCCGCTGCCCGGATAGTGCAGCAGTTTCACGTGGTCTTCTTCATAGACCACTTCGGAAGGCGTAGCCCCTTTTTTCACGCGCTGGGCCTGCGCGACGATGCGCGGCAACGCCGCCGCACGGCGAACATTGGCCATCCACTCGTCCACGACCGCCTTCTGGGCTTCGAGCCACACATTACCACCGCCGTCGAACATGATCATGATCCTGCTGCGCGGTGCCTAAGAGCCGCGCAAGATAAGTTGTCCAGGTTTCACATGTCGGGTGGGCTTCAGCCCACCGTGGCTTGAAGGCGGACTGAAGCCCACCTTCCGCCTATTCTCTCGCGGCCCGTTACGGATGGTCCGTTTTTCTCGAGCCGCCTTTTCTTCTTCCCGCCGTTGCTGGCCCCGGCGGCTGACCCCGAGGCTTTGCTCGCTGCGGCGGAATGACCTGACGCGCCGCCCTCGAGGCCCATGAACCGTTCGAGCCGCTCGCTCAGGCGATCCAGCTTGGTTTCCAGCCCCTGGAGCCGATCGGAGGTCGCTTCCAGTTGGTCGAGGACGCGGCGCTGCGACCTCCGAACGGCTGCTACGAGGGCATCGATATCCTCGCGGCCGGCGAGCTGCAACTCGCGCTGCATGCGCCGCAGGTTCGCGCGGATTTGTTTGCGGACGGCAAGACTTCCGTCCATGCACTGTTTCTGGGCCTCCAGAAAGGCGGAAGAACGCATCAAATCTTCGCACCATTCGCTCCAGACTTGCATGAAATCGGACCGCGTTTTGCGAAACACCTCCGGCGACGCCGTCGAGCCCGCCGATGGCCCGCACGCCTCCATGGCGTGGGCGGCCGTCTCCAGCCACATCCGCGTCAGGTTCCTGAAGGGATCGTCCGTATCGCTGCCCATCGCGCCGCTCTCCGAAAAATGTCGTGCCTCTCGTTCGCGCTGAAATTCCGCTTTTTCCCGCGATAGGCCTCAGGCGGGGTTGCCGGAAGCCTTAGCGGTCATTTCCTTAAAGCGCTCGACCGAGGCCTTAGCCATCTCTTCGGCCTGGGCCGAGGTCTTCTTGGCCAACTCGGCCATCGTGTCGGCGGCCTCGCCGTTGACCTTGCGGGCCATCTCCGACCAGGTGCCGAGGATCCGGCTATTGGCCTTGAGGACGGCCTGGTTGTTGATCCGCATGGTTTCCAGCGCAGCCTGCCACCAATCGGTAAGCTTCTTCGGTCCGTCGCTGGGCGTCTCGCCATCCCGAACTTCCAATGCCTTGTGGACCAATTTCAGGCTTGCCTCGGCCTGTTGGTTCATCAGGCTGATGGCCTCGTCGACGTTCTCCTGGCTCTTGGCCATGGCCTCGCTCACGGCCTTCTGGCCCTTTTCGAACCAATCGGTGAGCGTGGAAGACTGGCAGAACATCTGCCTCACCCAGCTTGCACATTCCTCTTGCATTTTGACGCCTGCCTCGGCAGCCGTTTCCCAAGCCTTCATGGCCTGACGGAACAGATCATCGCTCTTGGAAGAACTTGCCATTGCTAAACTCCTCATGTTAAGGTAAGGGAACATCACTTCGGTAAACTACTGGTTCTCGATTTCTTGCTTCTCACTCACGAAGGACTCGG
This sequence comes from uncultured Planctomycetia bacterium, assembly GCA_963779975.1. GTDB lineage: Bacteria > Planctomycetota > Planctomycetia > Pirellulales > Thermoguttaceae > JANXQG01. The sequence continues at coordinate 41,813 of CAWAAL010000039.1, forward strand.
GTACCTTGCCAGGCACCATGTCGGGCACCATGTACTCATGGTCGTGGTCGTGGTCGGCGCCGGGTAGGAAGCCCGCGGCACGGCAATCCTGGCCGTTCTTCAACTCCTTGCGCAGTGCATCCACCTGCTGCTTCAACTCCTCGACGGCCCTCCTGACGTCGGTACTGCTCGCCTCGATCCCGGCCGCGCTCGGCGCTCGAACTCTGCTCTCCATCGTCAAGCGGCGCGCCGCCAAGCAACGCCTGGACGAACGGCGCCCGGGCAAACGGCCCCAACATCATTGCCGCCCACTGGGGGGCGAAAAAGGGAAGCCCTGCGCCCGGCAGGGCGCCGCGGGGTTCTTGCCCTCCGCTCGCCAGCCCCAGGGCTCGGCACAAATACCGCTCCAGTTCTCGTTGCGACTCGATGAACGCCCTTAACGCGCCATAAAAATACTTGTCCACGAATTCCCGCAACAACGACTCGTTGGAGCGGATGATCTGGTGCAGCAATTCCGCGGGCAGCGCCGCCAATTTATTGGGGGCTTGATCGAGAATGAGTTGCGTCAGTACCCGCACCGTAATGTCCTCGCCGCTCTTGGAATCGTTGATCTGCACCTCCTGTCCGTCGCAGATCAGTCGGAAGATGTCTTCCAACGTCAAGTGCTGACTTCGCGCGGCGTCGTAGTAGCGGCGGTTCGGATACGCCGCAATTGCACCCGTACCGCGTCTTCTGTTGTCTGATCGTTCGCCAATGTGGTGCTCCCGCACAACGAGTGAGTGTTTTGTTCATTCTATTCACTCCCGCAAACGAGTCAAGAGGTCGATATTTCCGGGTATTTTCGGCACTCTCTATCCGCGATCGCCGCTTGCGGACATTCGTGTGCGTTCGCACAATTGTCGGTTCGACGGAATCGTTGCGCTCCGCGCGAGAGCCACCCTCGCGCGGAGCATGAAACCTCTCGTTCCTTACATGCGTTCCACGGCCATGGCCACGGCCTCGCCGCCGCCGATGCAGAGCGAGGCGATGCCGATTTTCGCCTGCCGTTGCTTCAGCGCGGAAAGCAGCGTCACCAAGATCCGCGTCCCGCTGGCTCCGATCGGATGGCCCAAGGCCACCGCGCCGCCATGGACGTTCATCTTCTCGTGAGGAATGTTCAATTGCTTCATGGCCGCGATCGTCACCACGGAAAAGGCCTCGTTGACTTCGAACAGGTCGACACTGGCTACGGAAAGCCCGAGCTTCTGCATCAACTGCTCGATCGCGCAGACGGGCGCCAAGGTGAACCACTCCGGCTCGCGGGAGAAGGTCGAGTAGCCGAGGATCCTGGCCTGCGGCTGCACGCCGAGGGTCTTGGCCCTCTGGGGCGAGATCACGACCATGGCGGCGGCGGCGTCGTTGATGCTCGACGCATTGCCGGCCGTGACGCTGCCGCTGGGGTCGAAAGCCGGTCGCAGGGCCCGCAACTTCTCTTCGTTGAAGCGGCCCGGCGTCTCGTCCTCGTTGACGAACACGGACCCCTTGCGGCCCTTGATCTCCACCGCGACCATTTCCTCCGCAAAGAGATTTTCCTTTTGGGCCTTCAGGGCCCGCTGGAAGCTGGCCACGGCGAAATCGTCCTGCTCCTGCCGGGAGATCCCTTCCTTGGCGGCGCAGCGGTCGCCGCACGTGCCCATGTGCAGGTTGTTATAGACGTCCCACAGGCCGTCCTTGATGACCGCGTCCAGCACCTCGCCGTGCCCCAGGCGATAGCCGTTCCTGGCCTTGGGCAAGAGGTAGGGCGCCGCCGACATGTTCTCCGTTCCGCCGGCGACCACCGTTTGGGCGTCGCCACACTGGATCGCCTGGGCGGCCAGCATCACGCTTTTCATGCCGGAGCCGCAGACCTTGTTGACCGTCGTCGCGCCCACGGCAACCGGCAGCCCGGCGCCGATGGCGGCCTGGCGGGCAACGTTTTGTCCCAGGCCCGCTCCGACCACGTTGCCAAAAATCACCTCGTCGACCTGATCCGCAGCCACGCCCGCGCGGCGCAGTGATTCCTTGATCGCCGTGCTTCCCAAAGCCGGCGCCGGCACTTCGGCCAGCGTGCCCAGGAAGCCGCCGATCGGCGTGCGCGTACCGCCGGCAAGCCAAATCTCATTAATCATGAAAATCATCCTTTCGTAATGACGTAGTAAAAGGTCAAACTTGCCGCATTCCCATCTCCGTCACGCGGGTCACTTCCTCCCGCATGATCTCCACGCGCTGCAAGACTTCCTTGGCCAATTCGCCCCACGATTCCAAGACGCGGGCGTTGGCCTGGCGGATGATCTCGGCGTTGGTCTGCATCGAGTTCAAGGCGTAGGTCCAGAAATCGCTTTCCTCTCCCTGCCCGTTGGAGTTCATCTGATGCACCTGGAGGGCCGCCTCCATGAGGTTCACCGTCTGTTGGGCATTCTCGTTCATGAAGCGGATCGACTGGTCGACGTTCTGCTGCATGGCCGCGATGGCCTTGGTGACCTTCTGGGGCACGGTCCGCTCCCACTCCAGCGGCGAGCCGACGTCGCGGAGGATCTCGACGCAACGTTGCACCGACTGCTCTTGAAGTTGCATTCCGGCGCGAAGCGCCGTTTCGAAAGAGTCCATGGCCTGTTGGAACAGGTCGCCCGACTTGCTGTTTGCCGTGCTGATCATTTCTACAATCTCCTGAAAAGAACTTACTCCTGAAAAGAACTGGGAAAGAAGCAGCTTACATGTACATGCCGCCGTTCACGGGTATGACTTGCCCGGTGATATAGCTGGCCTGGGGCGAGGCGAGGAAACGCACCGCGGCCGCCACTTCGTCGGCCTTTCCCAGTCGACCCATGGGGGTCATCGAAGTCACCACCGACAACGCCGCCGGGGCCATGTCCTTGGTCATGTCCGTTTCAATGAACCCCGGCGCAACCGCATTGACGGTGACGCCCTTGCGGGCCACCTCGCGGGCCAAGGTCATCGTGAAGGCGATCAGGCCGCCCTTGGATACGGCATAGTTGGCCTGGCCGAAATTTCCGGTTTGTCCCACGATCGAAGTCATGTTGATGACGCGGCCCCAACCGGCCTCGACCATACCCGGCAGGAGCAGGCGAGTCACGTGGAAAACGCCGTTGAGGTTGACTCCCATGACTTCGTCCCACATGAATTTCGTCATTTTGAGGAACGACTTGTCGCGGGTGATTCCCGCATTGTTCACGAGGATGTCGATGCCGCCGAGATCATTGGTCACGGCGTCAATCATGGCCTTGGCCGCCTCCTCGCAGGAGATGTCGGCCCGATAGGCGTTGGCCTGAACGCCCAACTTGCCGGCAAGCCGACAGACCTCCTCGGCCGCTTCAGCCGAATTTTGAAAGTTAATGGCCACCGTCGCGCCGGCCTCGGCCAAGGCCAGCGCGGTGGCCTTTCCGATGCCGCGCGAACCTCCGGTCACCAAGGCCCTTTTTCCCGCGAGCACTTTGCCGAACACCGTTTCTCCGACGGCCTCGCGCATCGTCTCTTTTTCATCAAACGCTACTGCGCACATCTTGCATCTCCTAAACTGTCGAGGGAACGAGCAAACGAAACAACTCCAACTTAGGGCCGCTTGCAAAAACTGAGAATCCCCAAGAACCTGCTATCCCCAAAAGGAAAGACCGGGACATTAGCTAAGGGTTTTGATTAGTTCCAGAGGGGTGACCAGAGAGTGTAGTCGAATTATCCCAAAGTTGGTTCGTCGCAGAGCACCTGCAGCGCGGGACAGATTGGCAACTTACGAAAAATGCGGCGAATTGGCAATCTCGCCCACACCGGCAGGTTGCACACTCAGCGCGACGAGAATTCGACAACGGTCCAATAGGCGGCCCCGCCGCGCGGCGGCAGGGCGACGATCTTCACGCTCGCATTGGCCGGGATCGCGGCCGTCGCTTGGTAAAGTTCGGGATCGTCGGAGGCCCGCTGCATGGGAATCCACTTCCGCTGGCCGACACAGAGTTGCACCCGCGCGGCGTTGCGGACACGAATCTTGAACTGCTGATCCGCACCCGCCGTTAGAGGCACGTACACGGGGCTTTCCAGAAACGAATCCATGCCCTCCACGGAGCTATAGGTTTCGGCGAAAGTCCAGGGCGTGCCGGCGTTGGCTTCGAACTCCAGCGTGGCCGCCTGCCAATACCTGCCCGGGTCCTGTCGCGCCTTGCTGAATAGCCTGACGCCCCACCGTCCGGCCGTAGGAAAGGTCACGAGGACATTGGTCTCGTTACGGCTACGGCGCAGGAGCGTTCGCCCCTTGAACTTGTCGGACTCGTCGTTGCCGGGTCCGGACAAGCTGGCCATGAGCAAGACATCTTCCGGAGTCGCGACCGAGAATTGGAGCGATTCGCCCACCGGTTGCAGTCGCCGCAAAGCGGTCGATAGTCGCAGGCCGCTGGCGAAGAACCGCCCTTCCAGCAGCGGCAAAGCGGCGAACTCCTCCGCGGACAACGGCGGCTCGAGCAATTGCCATTTTGCTTCCGTGGGAAAGTGGGTGTGCAGGAAATGTCGCGGTTCGGCGAAGAGATAGGGCGTGCCATATTGCCTATGATAGCTTCGCCCCTCGACGTGGCCGGCATCCCAGCACGCGTCCACCAGATGCCAGTGCTCTTCGATCTTCACGGCGTTCCAGGCGTGATTGGACTGCTGCACATTCTCTGCCTGACCGATGCGGAAACCGAAACCGCGGCCATGACCGGAAACCACCTCGCACGGGACGCCGGCAATCTGGCACATCTTTTGAAGCAGATCGGCGTAACCCTGGCAAAAGGCCTTGCGCCGCACGAGCGTGGCCTGCCACGACGACTCGGGCGAACCGCCCGCAAGGTAGCTCTCCACGTCGTAGTCGATGTTGTCGGCGACCCAGTCGTGCAGGATTTTGACCTTCAGGAAATCATCTTTGACGCCGCGCACCAGCCAGCGGACCAGGGGCTCGATCGTTTCGCCCGGTTGGGTGAAGATCGTTTGCCGGATCGCGGCCGGGACGCCGGCAAGTCGCGGATCGGGTTTATCCGTCCGATAGGTGGCCGGACTGGCGGCGACCGCCGCAGCGCAGATCAGATGGACGGCGAGCAGCACTGGAAGGGACAGACCGCGAAACACGCGAAGCACGCACGAAACACGCGAAAGAACAGCACGAGAGTGGAGCAATAGAACTATCCCAACAGCGTCTGAAAGGCGAGTACTGGCGGTTCCGTTCGACCATCGATCTTGGCGTTCAGGCCCTGGAAGTGCGGCGTTTCCACGTGGGTTTGGAATGCTGTCTGGCTGGCCCACTGTTCGTAGAAGACGAAGAGCCCGGCCTCGTCCTTCGCCTCGTGCAGGTTGTAGCAGAGGCAGCCCGGTTCGCTGCGGCTGGGTACGACCAAGTCGAGCAATGCCTGTCGAACGGCGGCTTCCTGGCCGGGCAAGGCCTTGACCGTGGCCGTGAGGACGACGGCGCCTGCGGGCACGCGTGATGGCGGGATGGCGGAGGCCGAAGGTTGGCTGGCAACGTTATCCATGAGCGAATTTCTCCAAAGCAAACGTAGGCTGGGCCGAGTGAAACGAGTCCCACCATGAGAATCGCCGAAAGATGGTGGGACTCGTTTCACTCGGCCCACCCTACAGTAAGCCCTACGGCATGGTTTTTTCCGCCGGTTTCACGGCTCCTTCCGCCTTGGCGGCCGGCTTGGTCTCCGCTTGCCGCTTCAGGGTGGTCTCCGGAATATCCGGTTGCGCGACCCCGTCGACCACGCGGTCCCTGGATTGCAGGGCAATGCTGTCGTCATCGACGCGGGTAAGAACGTGGGTGGCCGAGGCCTCGCTGCCGTCGGCCAGAGTGCCGGCATACTTGATCAACCAGCGGTTGCCGTCATGCACCCAGACGTTCTCGCCAAAACCACCGTCGGAATCGAAGATCCAAGAGCGGATGCGGCTGCCGCGGGGGTCCCAGCCGATGACTTCGGTGCCGCCGTGCAAGAGGGCCTCTTTGCCTTCGACCTTGAATTTGCGGATCAAGAACGTCTGGTTGACGGTCCAATCGCAGGCCGTGCGGAGAGTGATTCCAACCTTCGAGGTCTCGCTCGACCAATCGCCGACCAGCCACGCGATCTCTTTCAGGTGGTTCGTCTGCGGCGGCTGATGGGCGATCGTCTCGCGGGCACTTTCAATCAGCCAGCGGCCGTTCTGCTTCACCAAGACGAAGGCGGACAGCGGGGCGCCGTCGGTGGCCCCGGCCGGTTTGACTTCGGCCACCGCCTCCACTAAGGCGAGGTTCTCGTTTACCAACCGCAAGTGGTTTACGTGGATCTGGAGTTTGCCGCCCGCCTTGCGAGCGGCGAACGCTTCGGCGAACTGCTTCTCGATGCTTTCACGGCCGTCGGCCCGGCCCCCGGCGGGCCCGACGAATTCGCCGTTTTCGGTCCAGCAGGCTGCCAGGCCCTTGGCATCGCCTTCGTTGAAACCGGTCTCCAACTGCGTCAGCACGGCAAGGACGGCCTGCCGCGACGTGGGGCCGCCGGCCGGTTGATCATCAGCGAAAACGCTCGTGGCGACGACGAAGAGAAAGACGGCGGAAAGAGTACCCATCAGACGCTGCATGCTAAAGTCTCCATATACGAGAATCACAAAGGCTAATTCGAACTGCCGGCCGCTTCGGCCCGGGTGGCGAGTTCCCGACCCAACTGGTTCAGAAAGGTCTTGGCCGCGTTGTAATCGGCGGTCTCGATGCCGTCCTTCAGCCGCCACTCCAGCACGGCCTTCATGTCCTCGACGGTGGCGGCCATTTTGCGATAATCGGCCCGCGTAGGCTCGCTCAGCTTCGGCGGCGTGCGGCGATAGGGCGCTTCGATCTGAGCCCGTTCCGAGGCAAAGCACGGATCTTGCAGCACGGTCGGCCACTTGATGATGTCCATGGCCGCTGGGGGCGGTCCGACCGACGGCGCGAAGCCAACCGGATGCGCCCCAGCACCACGCGCCATCAGCATGGCCCTGTGTTGGGCCATTTCCTGAGTCTGCTGCTGGAACCACCAGTCCTGGTTCGCCTGCTGCTGGCTCAGGATCGCGTTGGTCTGGCTCTGGGCCTGACTCGACAACGTGTTGCGGATGCCGCTCTGCACGACGTAGTTTTGCGCCATTGCGGCCTGTTGCCCGGCCTGCATGCTCTGGTTCTTGAGCTGCATGGCGGTTGTCTGCCGGTAGTCGGCGCCGAGCAAGGCGGCCGAACCCCATCCGCCGTACATGCCATAGCCATAGTTGGGATAGAACTGGGCCGGCGCTCGGCCGGCCAGCCCGAGCATACAGCCGGCCACGAGCGCGGTACACAGCATCGGATGCTTCATTTTCGACCTCCTAAGAAAGCGGCTTCCCAATTATACACGACGAAACCGCGATTGACATCCCGGTAGAGAATGCCAACTCCATGCCCTTCTGAAGAGGGGTAAGGGCGAGATCAAACCGCTCTGGCTGCCTGCGATTTCACCCTGTTACCCACCGATAGACCGCGTACAGACAAATCACTGCGCCAGCGATGATCCACCACGGTTTTCGGGCGGGCGGGGCATCTTCCTCGGAAAGATAATGTTCGCAATAAGGGCATCGCGGGACATCCTCGTGAATCGGCCGCTTGCAGTACGGGCAGGGCATGGTGTAGTCGTCGCCCGCTTCGTCCCCCGACGATTCGTCTTCCCAATCGTCATCTTCCCAATCGTTGTCGTGATCTTGTCGAACCGGCATGACGGGGGTCCCCAGCGTGTCCTTCCACTCTGACTTCTGAACGACAGAATACACGGAACGCGCGATCTCGGCAAGAATGTGAAGGCTACTCGAAGACGAACCACGTCACTCCACGGGTCCCAACGGCCACGGGAAGCACAACGCGGCCCTGGGCGTCCAGCGCAATCATTGCGGGCGAACCGTCGCGCTCGCGGACCATCGCCGTGCCGGTCAGTCCGGTGTAGTAGAGCGGCACGGTCAGCGTCTTGCGGACTTCGTGGTCGAGGGGGTTGTAGATCATCAAGAGACCCTTTTCCCTGAGCGTGGGATTGACGTGCAGGATGTAGTCGATGTCCCGCCCGTCGGCCCGCCGCAGGTGGAGAATGTCGCTGTCGAGGATGCCGCGATGCCGCTTGTAGAAATCGACCCAGCGCTTTACGACAACGCGTGTTTCCGCCGCGTCGTAAAGTCGCGGGCCGCGGTAACATGCCTGCACGCCGGCGCCGAAGAGGTTCGCGAGGCGCTGCTCGTAGTGCGGCAGGTGGTCCTTGAGCGGCTCGATCGTGGCCGCGGCGCCGCCGCCGTGATATTCGGTCAAGGGCACGAACATCCAACCCATGCTCGGCGTTTTTTCCCAGGTGCCGTCAAAAATGTTCTGCCGCTCGATGATTTCCTGGTATTCGCGGGGCAGCGACCAATTGGTCTCCCGGTAGCCCATGCCGGTCTTGCTGCCGCCGTTGAGGAAGTACCAATCGGGAATGTTCAAGTACACGCCCTCATTGCGGCACCACTCGTAAAAGCCGGTGATGGCCTTCCAGTTGACCCACTGCGAATCGTCCAGCCCGCGGTGGCCGGGATGGTTCGTGGCAGCGCATAGATCGCCGGGATACGAACCGTCGTGTTCCAGCACGCCCAGGCCGGCGACTTCAATGAAGTGCTTCAGTTGGGCCAGATAATCGATCCCCCAACGGGCACCCAGGCAGGGCATCACGCCGAAACGGGCGGGCGGTCCCTGGGTGTTGTCGGCCGCGGCGCCGGCGCCGCGGCTGGCCAAGAGCGAATAGCCGCCCAACGCAAGACCCTTGGAACGGGCGTAGTCAGCCAGTTCCTTGACGTGCGCTTGATACTTGGCGTCGCGGCTCTCGAAATTGAACCCACTGCCGAAGGTCATGATCATCATCTCGAAGCCAACGTCCGCGCACTGGTCCACGGCCAGGCGGACGGAGGCCGGGTCGGCGCCCGGACGTGCATCAGGATCGGGTTCTCGGTAACCCAGGGGGCAACGGTTCGGTACATGCGTCGCACTTCCAAGCCGCGACGCTCGCGGTCGGTCGAGTCGTAAGGAAGCTCGAAGGCGCGGAACGACGTGAATCGGCCGCCGGGCGGGACCACCTGATCGGGGCCGCGCGGCGGGCGGCATTGCAGCAGGCAGGGTGTCTGCCGCTCGTAGTTCACCTGCGTGCCGTACAGTGGATCGGGAACCCAGAACACGGCGGCCCCGTGGTTCGGCCCCGACATGCCGCCGAACGTGTAGTCCGTTTCGACATTGATGTTCGTCGGCGGCTGCCAATAGGGCGTCGGATCGACGACCGATTCCGCCTCCACGACCGCCAGGATCTCGCTGACGAAGGTTTGCAGGCGAACCGGCTTGCCGCCCGCGTTCTCGACCGTAATCCATTTGCTCAACAGCGGCAGGCCGTCGTACATTTCATAGTGGACGTTGACGCGAACGCGAGAAACGGCCGGTGTTGCCGTAGGCGGCGGACTGAACGAAAGCGTCAGCGACGCTCCCGGTGGCGGCCAAGGCAGATCCTGTGGCATCCAAGCGGCACGCTTCTTCCAAGGGAAGCGTTCAATCGTCTTGCCGACCCGAAAGGAAGCAAAGCGGAAGGCAGCCGGATTGGCCGTCATGCGGTCCAGCCAGCGCGGGTCGAGATAATTATGTATGCGCTGGCCGTCCAACCCACCTACGGAGTACTTCACGCCGTCCAGTTCGACCAGGGCTTCCGGACGCACGCTGCGAAGCAGGGATTCGCCAGTGATCAGGTTGTCCAAGGCAACCGTCGCCGCGTCGGGCGACAACCGCCAGGTACGGCGGATCAGGCCGTTGGTCATGAGGATCTCGTGAGGATGGCTGCCGCGGTACACGCCTGTCTTGGCCTTGACCGGGACGATCAGCCAGTCGCTGGTGACACGGTCCGAATCGTCGGGAGCGGCCAGGTCGGCAAGCGTCGTTCGCGGGTTGTCGGCACCGTGAACCGCGGCGGGGAAAAGGAAGCACAGCGCGGCCAGGAGCAGCAGACGTTTTTTGGGGGAGATGGAGTAGGACTTCAGCATGACGATATTCAAGGCGGGGCGGGCAGCGGAGAGAACGGCGTTCATGATAACGAAGCAAGGAAGGAATTGCAAAACGGGAACGATGTTGCCATGTCGGGCCGAAGGCTCAGCCGTTCATCCAGTGAAGGACGTAACCCTGGACAACCTCACGAAATCTTGCCTGGGCCAAGCGAGATTCTCCGAAATACGGTAATATGGAAGGCGTGCGGGGCTGCCTTGGTTTGCGTTTGGCCCGCCAGGGCCCGTGCCCAAGAGTCACGCCCATCTCTGCGTTGCAGAGGAGAATATCGTGTCACTTGCCGCCGAAATCCTCAGGGCGGGCAAGCAGGCCCCGCGATTGTTCCAGCCGAAAAAGAGTTGATCTATGCCTACCTATTTTGCGCAAGGCTCCCCGACCACCGACCTGAGTCGTGACGACCTCCGCGGCGCCGTGTCTTCCGCCTTGGAAAAACTAGGCTCTCGGCGGAAAGTCCTGGCCCTGCCGCCCGATTTCACGCGGGCCAACAGCATGGCGGGGCCGCTGACCTGCCTGAGCTACGAGTATTTCGGCGACCGGCTGACCGACGTCATGCCGGCCCTGGGCACGCACGCCCCGATGGCCGATTGGCAGATCGAGCGGATGTTCCCCGGCTTGCCCCGCGGCCTGATCCGCGAGCACGACTGGCGGAACGACGTGATCACCATCGGCGAGGTCCCGGCCGATTTCGTTTGCCAGGCGACCGAGGGCATCTGGACCCGCCCCTGGCCGGCCCAACTCAATCGGCTGATCTGGGAAGGCGGCCACGACCTGGTGCTCTCGATCGGCCAGGTCGTGCCGCACGAAGTGATGGGCATGGCCAACTACAACAAGAACATCTTCGTCGGCTGCGGCGGGGTGCAGGGCATCAACGAAAGCCACTTCATCGGCGCGGCCTACGGCATGGAACGGATGATGGGCCGGGCCGACACGCCCCTCCGCCGCATCTTGAACTACGCCCAGGACCATTTCTGCGCCAAGCTGCCGCTGGTCTACATGCTCACGGTGATCGGGCCGCGCGACGACGGCAGCCTGGCCGTTCGCGGGCTGTACATCGGCAGCGACGTCGAGTGTTTTCATGCAGGCGGCGGAGCTTTCGCGTGAAAGTGAACTTCACGGTGCTCGACGAGGCCCCGCGGAAAATGGTCGTCTATCTCGATCCCGAGGAGTTCCACAGCACCTGGCTGGGCAACAAGGCCGTCTATCGCACGCGGATGGCGATCGCCGACGGCGGCGAGCTGATCGTGCTGGCCCCCGGCGTCAAGACGTTCGGCGAGGACCGGCAGATCGACGGCCTGATTCGCAAGTATGGCTACACGGGCACGCCGCGGGTGATGCAGTTGGTCCGCGAGACCGAGGACCTGCCCAAAAATCTCTCCGCGGCCGCCCACCTGATCCACGGCTCCTCCGAGGGACGGTTCCGCATCACCTATTGCCCCGGGCATCTTTCCCGCGAGGAAATCGAATCGGTCGGCTATGGCTACGCCGATTTGGCAAGCGATGCTCGAACGTTACGAGCCCCACGCTCGGCGCGACGGCTGGGCCACGCTGCCCGACGGCGAGCGGATCTATTTCATCGGCAATCCGGCCCTGGGGCTGTGGGCCCACCCGGACCGGCTGGAGTGATGTACGTTGTCGCCTCGTCGTAGTGTACGGTGTATACTATATCTATGGGCGGCTGCCGCGAGCCAATTGCATAGCCCGTTCGTCCGTGACATTGGGCTGAATGTCGATCATGCCGAGAAAAGTCCGTGACTTAATCGGTGACCTGGAGCGGACCGGATTCAGGAATCGCGGTGGCCGGGGAATCCATAGGAATTTTGTCCATCCAAACGTCGTTAGACCCGTGACGTTGTCGGGAAATAGCGGCGATGATGCGAAGGTGTATCAGGAGTGCAGAGGCATGGGACGATGATGTAACTCTATATGCCACAACGGGAAAGCCCTTTGACGTTCCCGTCAAAGGGGGGGTCGTCTCAAAAAGGTCGTTTCTAGCGAAAGAAAAGGGTGTCGGGGGTCTTTGATCTTGACCGCCAAGGCCCTTGGCGGGAAATTACCGGCATGCCACGACGATTACGATTTGCCGGCGGCGGATAGGTCTACCATATCGAACGCAACGCCCGGCGTGCGAATCTGTTCACGCACGCCGTGCAGTGGTGCTGGTCCAGTCTATGGCGCCGCACGCAGGGGATCACTGCACTGCTGGACGACGGGCCATTGTCGTTGCCGCGAGATTGGCTGCGCCGCGTCCAGTCGCCGCCGACGGAGGTGGAGTTGGAGGCGCTACGACGGTCGGTCGTGCGCGGAACGCCGTTTGGCGAGCAGGCTTGGCAGGAACGGACCGCCAAGCGTTTGGGCTTGGAGTCGACGTTGCCTACACGCGGCCGCCCACGAAAATTCCCCACACCCGAAACCCCAGTTTAAGACTCCCGCCCCCTTTTATCCCTCCTGGTTGTAGCCAAGGGTCTGATAGACTGGGGTGGCTCAGTTTGGAAAATAGATATTGCAAGCCTGACCCCGGCTCCCTGTGACCCCGGCTCCCTGGAAGAAGACTTGTTGAGGCAATCAAACGGCTGGGAAAGAAGAAACCGGCCGCTACGGCAGCTCCAAGTTCGGCGAAACAGGCGTCGCGTCGTTTCCCGTGATACCATGGAGATATACGAGTGAGCCAACCAGAAATTTCAAGAGGACATCCGATGTATTCCCCGCGACGCGCGCCGCTGTTGTGTGCCATGGCCGTTTCCTTGTCGCTTGTAACCGCGCTTGCGGCGGGGCAGGCCGCCAAGAGAACAAACCCCGCTATTTCGGCGATTCCTTGGTCGGGCAATAAGGTGGTGCTGCCGGCCGCGCAGTCCGTCGGTGGCGTGCTGGTCAAGTATGCCGACCAGTCTGTTGGCGTCGCCCTGGAAAAGTCTTGCGAGCGTCCCTGGCCGGAGGTGACGCGCTTCGAGTGGAGCGTCAGCCCTGCGCTGCCGGTCGGCTGGTGGCGTGGCAGCGTGGATTTTTGCGCGGGAGGCGGAGGACAGAGGATACCACAATGCTGAGTTGGGCGTGGTGCTTCGGTCCTCGGAGAAGCCGATTGCCAACATGCTCGACAATTTCCATCCCGGCAAGTTCGATCCCCGCAAGACGGATGCGGAGCATTTTGCGTTCTGGACTTATATTTCCACTCCGGCCGAAGGTGTTCACGTCCAGGATGTTTATGCACGGCTCTATCTATACAAACGAACGTGGCCCATCCGGCAAATTACCCTGGAACACGTCGAACCCAAATCGCTAACGGCCAACGATTCGGTCAGCTTGGAGTTGCAAGTGGTGAGGGATGGTTCGGTCTCGCTGCCCCGATCGTTACCGCCGGGCCTCTGGTGTATGAAAGCCGGCATGTCGCAGAAGGGTGAAGCCATCTTCGAGGGGGAAGATGGTCGCAGCGTTCATGGCATCTTCAGCTTCAACCGCTGGCACTGGCCGCTTGCCATTCACGTTTTCATGGAATCGCCGCTCAAGAAGATCAACGTCAAGACCGGCGCGATGTTCAAAACCATGACCCTGGAAAACAGCATCGTCCTGCCTGCGCCGAGCCTGACTACGCCCGAACCGCTGGCGACCCTGGTCGATCCGGCCAAGAAGCAAACAGCACAACTGGAAATGATCGGATCCAGTCTGAGCGGCGACGCTCCCTTACTGGCGATCTTTCCACGAGGGCTGCGGATAGCCGTGCTCACCTCTTGGGACGACGGCGCGATGACGGACTTCCGCGCAGCCGAGGTCTTGCGCCGGCAGGGATATCATCCCACGTTTCTGATGAATCAGAACAGCCCGGCAATGAAATCCTTGGACAAGCTCGATGCATTGGGTGTCGAGGTAGGTTCGCATTGCTGGCACCATCCCTTCCTGTTCATCCTTCCCCCACAGCGGGCCACGGAAGAGTGCGTCGAGATGCGGAAACTATTGGAGAAACAACTCAAACACCCGGTGATTTCCTTCGCCTATCCCAACGGCTACACGCCCGCTTACGACACCCAGGGTGATTATGTCTTGCGGGCCGTGAAAGCGGCCGGGTACTGGTCGGGCCGGACCACGGACACCGCCATGAACACGTACGATTCGATTACCGACCCGCTGACCATGAGAAGCAACGGCTTCTTTGGCGGACGAGACAGCCTGATTAAAGACTGGGAAAAGACACGCACGACGGAAGGCGGCATCTTCTACTTCTGGGGCCATAGCTGGCAGATCGGCAAGACCGATGAGCAATGGAAGGATTTCGAGGATTTTGTGGCCAAGTTCGCCCATCAACCGGACGCCTGGTATGCTTCGCTGGGTGAACTGTCCGTCTGGCTCTGGTCCCGTAAGAACGTCGAGATTTCTGTTGCCGCCAAGACGCCTGGCAAAGTGACGGTCAGGTTGACGCGTCCGTGGCTGCATCCCTGGCTGGCCGCCGAGTGCCCGCTTACGCTGAAGGTCCCCTCCGGCGTGAATATTGTGAGATGGCAGGGCGGGAGCATTCCGGTGAGCAACGGTTTTGTGGAACTGAATTGGAAGGGCGACCAGTAACGTGCAGCGGTTTTTGCCGCATGCCCACCTGGCCTGCCCCTCGCCGGCTACACCCCAGCCCGATGGATCGAGCACGTGCGCAGTCGGTCTGACACACACCTCCGCACTTTCGACCACCTGAAGCTCCCACATCAAACCGGGGTGGCTGCGTAAATTCCGCGCTCTGCTGGGGCCACGAATCGGGAACGGCGTGCTCGGCAGTGACCATATTTCGATCAAGGTGATCCGAAGTCCAGGACAAGCGGGGGGAGTCGGGGTCACGGGAGTCGGGGTCAGGCTTGCATTATCTATTGTTCCGTTCGCGTTTACGTTGCGGTTGCGCGGCGAGCGAGCTGACGTCGGACAACACTTCGCGCCAGTTGCCTGCCACCTTGCGGTGAATCGTACTAACGGGGTCCGGGGAGTCGGGGTCCGGGGAGTCGGGGTCGGGGAGTCGGGGTCGGGGAGTCGGGGTCGGGGAGTCGGGGTCGGGGAGTCGGGGTCAGGCTTGCATTATCTATTGTTCCGTTCGCGTTTACGTTGCGGTTGCGCGGCGAGCGAGCTGACGTCGGACAACACTTCGCACCAGTTGCCTGCCACCTTGCGGTGAATCGTACTAACGGGGTCGACACGGGGACGCACCTAGTTTATTTGCGGGTCATTACTAGCTGCGTCCCCGTCTCGACTCCCTTGTTGCGTCCCCTTGGGCATGGCGTCCTCAATCAAACAGGTGTTCGTCGCCCTGTTTCTTCAGGCAGCATTTGTTGAACTTCTTGCCACTGCCACACGGGCACAGATCGTTTCTGCCGACATGCCTTGCCGCCTCGCCAGGGTTGAGCGGCGAAAGGATTTTGCCAATATCTGCCGGTCCCAGGCCCGGTTGTTTCGGCGGCAGTCGTGGCTTCGGGCTTTCCTCCTCGTCTTCGTCGCCGGAATAATAGTCCTTCATCTTCTCCATCGCAAAAAGCAACATCCGTTGCGGATCGCCGCTGACCTCTTCAAGTTGGCGGCGGTGTTCCTCTCGGTCACGCTCGCCAGCGGCCTGCCACTGACCGTATTCGGGGAATCGCTCCCCCATGATCTCGCACGTCTCGACCAGAAAATCACGCAGGAGTCGAAGTTCCCCATCGAGCCGCTGGGTCAAAACCATCTGCCGAATCGGCTCGATTTCGCCATAAGCGAATTGGAATAGGGCGGCCTCCGCCAGTCGCCGTTGGATGAATCGCTCTTTCTCCTGAACCAGCAGCGACACGCATTTCTCGGCGGCAAGGTCGCTGTGGATATCTTCCATGACACCGGCAGCATAGAGCTGGAAATGTCGTTCGGCGGCGGCGTATTGGTCGGCAATGGCCGTGACCGCTTCATCGCTGCCGATCCTGATCAGGGCCTTCTCGCTGTTCGACGCCAAAATATCGTCGTCTTGACGTAGTTTTGCGACGAGGATCGGCACGGCAGCTCGCGCGTGGAGAAGCCCGGCCAAGTCCACCATCAGGGGTTCCATCCATTTCATCGGGTTGCTGAACGAGTCAGCAAAGTAATGTACGGCCCGCTCGCGGATGCCTGCATTCGGGCGGAGGATGGCTTCCTTGATCTTGGATTCGGACAGCCTCATGCTCGGTTCCTTTCGCTGTTCCGTATTCTACCCGATTGGGCCAGTCGGCAAGAAGACCCGGCCGCCCAGGATGGCGGCGGGGTCCGAGTTGCAACCGTCTTATCTCAGCTTGCCGCAGTAGGATTAAGCCCTCGCCTGCCAGGACACAGGAGGGCCAACTATCACTTTGGCTTCTTCCTCCGCAATCCGTGTGCCCCGAAGGGACGAAACAAACCAGCCCAGGGCGACACCCTCGTTGTTACACACATCTCATGGACCCCATCCGGCTCGCCCGGATGGTGAACAAGGTTGAATGGCTAAAGCGGAGAACGAAAACACATACGACCCCATCCAGCTTGCGGTCTGTCGATTTATTCGAAGACTGCCTTCCCGCCCCCGCTGGGCTTGCCCCAGCGGAGCGAGGGATTGACCACTACAGGCCAGCCTCCAGTCGTTCTTCGCCGTTTTTCCGTGTTTCCGCTGCCCGGCCCGCGGGCCGGGCAGCGGAAACACGGAAAAACGGCGAAAGGGGTGGGGTGAGGCGGTGTTTCTAGTGGCCAAACCTCCGCTCCGCTGGGGCAAGCCCAGCGGGGGCGGACTAAATCGACAAGCCGCAAGCAGGGCGGGGTCTTTGACCTCTCGGAGGCATGCCACCCTTCCGTGACGGAAAAGTGTGCGCAGGAGGCCGGGAAAGGCCAAAAACGCTTCCCCTGTTTGCGACTGCGGCAGAATTCTCTGCGCCGCGAGGAAGGCGGTGAATCCCGCGGAAAAAGCGGGCCTGGCCGGGTTGCGGAGGACGGGCTTGCGGAAATCCGCCGGCAGGCGATGCCCCAAAGCGCGAGCTCGAACGTATTATTAGGTGGAGACTGTTGCATACTTATCCGTTGTATTGAATAATCTTAGAGTATTATGACAGACACCTTGAGAGCAGAAAACATGAAACCCGCCAGAAACCAGAGTTGGAAAAACGCCGGGAACGCCCGACTTTGGACCACATCGTGCTGGACCGCACGGAAGGCCGCAAACACACTTAACTGCTTGATGGAAAACCACTTGCGAATATTCCGGCGGGCCACGAAAGACAATCGGGACCATCAGACTTTAGCTGTCCAGTCCGTGGCAACTACCAGGCGAAAGGAGAGCTCCCGGAGGATCAAGGAAGATGAATGCAGATCAATGACAGGAAGATGTACGACAAGAAGATGAGCTCAGTACTGGCCGAAAAATAACTTCCGTGTTTTGAACTCTAGATGCCACCGGCGGGGCACCCTCTGGGTCCGGTGGAGTCTCACGTTTGTTGCTACGATGCACCTCTGCGCGTTCCTCGCCGCGGTGCCGGGGGCGACATGGCGGGGGCGTCTCCGCGTGTGTAGCAACGAACGTAACCATCCATCGGGCAAGCGATCCGTCGATTTAGTCGAAGACTGCCCTCCCGCCCCCGCCGGGCCTGCCCCGGCGGAGCGAAGGATTGACCACTACTGGCCAGCCTCCAGCCGTTGTTCGCCGTTTTTTCCGTGTTTCCGCCGCCCGGCCCGCGGGCGGCGGAAACACGGAAAAAACCGCGAAAGGCGTGGGCGAGGCGGCGTTTCTAGTGGCCAAACCTCCGCTCCGCTGGGGCAGGCCCAGCGGGGGCGGGACTAAATCGACAAACCGCAAGCCGGTGGCATTGAATATTGAATGCGGAAGTTATTTTTCGGCCCGTCGTTATCCTCCTTTCGCACATCAACCTTTTTCCGACTCCACGCCTCATGTTCCGAGTTTGCCCATATAACCCGATTTCATCCAGATTCTTGCCCTCCTTCCGCTTTCTATCTGCGTCACACCCCAAGGAATGGAAACCGATGTTTTTCCCGCAGTTTTTTCAGCGTGATGAAAAGCGATGCCAGTCCTGTGGCGAAATCGACAGTCGCTATTCGTGGTGTAAAATGCCCAAGAAACGTCGAACAAACTTCGTCGCGGGCAAATACGGGCAAAAATCCCCCGTCGGGGGCGTGTTTGGAAATCCCCTGCGCCGCACTAAGAGACTATCTCAAAACCGGATACGCAGGCAAGATGCCTACGCTACGACCCGGTTTTGAGATAGTTTCTAAGCCCGACCTCCCGCCGCTTTACACCGGCAAGACCCCTGTGTTACCTTACAAACAATGAATATCCGCCAACCGAAAAAGATCGTCATCCTGGGAATGATGACCAAGATCCCCGTGGCCGGGCACGTGTGGCTGATCGCCCACTACATGGTCGGCCTGCGCCGCTTGGGATTCGATCCGTATTACGTCGAGGCCCACGCCCGCACGCCGTCGATGCTCATGACCAGCAAGACCGACGACAGCTCGGCCCTGGCGGCGGCGTTCATCGACAAGGTCCTCCGCCGCTTCGACATGGGCGATCGCTGGGCGTTCCATGCCTTGCACGACGACGGCCGCTGCTACGGCATGAGCGACGCGCAGTTGAAACAGCTCTATGCATCGGCCGAATTGATCGTCAACCTGCACGGCGGCACCGTGGCCCTGCCGGAACACCAGGCCACCGGCCGGCTGATCTACCTGGAGACCGATCCCGTCGAATTGGAAATCGAACTCTTCAACCAGGATGCCGGCACGGTCGCCTTTTGCGCGCCGCACGTCGCGTTTTTCACCTGGGGACTGAACTACAACCACCCGGATTGCCGCGTGCCCCTGCCGCCGCAGTTCCCCTTCCGCCATACCCGCCCGCCGGTGCTCTGCGACCTGTGGGACAACGGCGAGCCCGGCGGAGCGGCCCTCACCACCGTCGGCAATTGGCGGCAACCGTGGCACGACGTGGTCTTCCAGGGCGAGACCTACCACTGGAGCAAGCATCACGAGTTCCTGAAAGTCCTCGACCTGCCCCGCCGCCGCCCCGAGCAGATCTTCGAACTGGCCTTGGGCAGTTACACCGAGGCCGACCAGCAGATGCTGGAAGAACAGGGCTGGCGAGTGGCGCCTGCCGCCGACATCTCGAACGACCTGGACGCTTACCGCAATTATCTCCAGCGTTCCCGCGGCGAGTTCACCGTGGCCAAGGACCAGAACGTCCGCCTCCGCAGCGGCTGGTTCAGCGAACGGAGCGCGCAATACCTGGCTGCCGGGCGGCCCGTAATCACCCAGGAGACCGGTTTCTCCAACACCCTGCCCACGGGTCGCGGGCTGTTCGGCTTCGCCACCATGGACGATATCCTGGCCGCGGTCGATGCCGTGAATTCCAACTACGAACTGCACTGCCGGGCGGCCGCGGAGATCGCCCGTGAATACTTCAACTACGACGTCGTCCTCAAGCAACTGATGATTGACATGGGAATCGAGGCTAACTAATATGGATGGGGGGGAGCCGAGTCCGAACCCGGCCTGCGAGCCTCCGCCGGCGGAGGCGCGGAGCCGCATGCCGTCGTGGGTCGAGGATCTCGATCTGCGGCCGGTTTCGCGGTGGCCGACCCGGCTGAGCGAGGCAACCGTCGCCGCGGTGGTGGCGGCGCCGTTGCCCATCGGCCCCTCACCGTCTGCCCCTCTCCCGCAAAGGGAGAGGGGAGTTTTGGAACCGTATCCAAGAACAGGGCCGCGGGCGTCGGTCGTCGTCGTGACGATGGACAACCTCGTGTTCAACCGGCTGTGCTTGGAAAGCCTGCTCTGCTCGACGCGTGACTTGACGGAAGTGGGCATGAGCTGCGAGATTCTGGTGGTGGACAACTGCTCGACGGACGGAACCGCGGAATACCTCCAACAATTGGCCGATCGACATCCTCAACTCCGCGTTTTGTTCAACGATTGCAACATGGGTTTCTCGGCCAGCAACAATCAGGCCCTGTCAACGGCACGTGGCGAATGCCTCGTGCTGCTGAACAACGACACCGTGCCCGCTCCGGGCTGGCTGCCGCGGCTGTTGGCGCATCTCGAGGATCCGCAGGTCGGGCTCGTCGGCCCGGTCACCAATCGGGCCGGCAACGAAGCCCAGATCGAGACCGCCTATCGCACCTATCGCCAGTACGCGGCCTTCGCCGCAGAGCGTGGGAACCGCTATCGCGGCCAGCGGACCGATATCCGCGTGGCGACCATGTTCTGCGCCGCCCTGCGGCGCGACGTCTTCCAACAGGTCGGCCTCCTCGACGAGCGGTTCGAGATCGGCCTCTTCGAAGACGACGACTACTCCATGCGGGTGCGGCAGGCGGGCTATCGCGTGGTCTGCGCCGAAGACGTGTTCATGCACCATTTCGGCCAGGCCTCGATCGGCAAGTTGGCCGCCGCGGGCCGCTACGGCGAGCTGTTCCACGCCAATCGCCGCCGTTGGGAAGAGAAGTGGCGGCAGCCGTGGGAGCCCTACGCTAGCCGGCCCAATCCGGCCTACGACGCCGCGGTGGCCCACATCCGCAAGAGCGTGCAGGCGGCCGTCCCGGCGGGCGCCCGCGTCCTGGTCATCAGCAAAGGCGACGAGGCCCTGCTGGATTTGCCCGGCGTCCAGGCGGGGCATTTCCCCCAGGACCGCGACGGCGGCTACCGTGGTTACAACCCGGCCGACGGCCGCGACGCGCTGGGCCAGCTTGAAGCCCTGCGGTCGCAGGGGGCCCAGTATCTGCTGATTCCGGCAACGGCCCTGTGGTGGCTCGATCATTACCGCGAATTTGGCGAGCACGTCCGGCTCCGTTGCACGCTGGTGCATGGCGACGCCTGGTGCTCGATCGTTTCCCTGGAAAGTCAACGCAAGGAAGGAAGGAGTTTTTCATGAACGCAGGCAAATTGTTTTTCGTGGTCGGTTTCGTGGGCCTGATCGGGTGCGGCGGCTCGTCGACGCCGGCCCCCGCCGGGGCCGGGCCGCAAGGTCAGGCCGGCGCCCACTCCCTGGCCAGCATTTCCGCCTCGCCGAACCCCGTGGTTCTAGCGGCGGGCGCACAACAAGGTTCCACCACGCTCGCCTGGACGACGGGCGATACTTCGCAGGGCGAAGTCTGGATGGCGACCTCGGGCCAGCCCGAAATACTGTTCGGCGGGCTGGCTGCTCATGGTTCCGGGCCCGCCCCGTGGATCAGCAAGGGCGGCACGTACGAGTTTCGGCTGTACGCCGGCAAGGAGCACGCCACGGTCCTTGCCTCGGTGATTGTTACGACTACTGCGAAGTGAAAGTCGGCCCCAGCCTCGGGAGATGACCTGTGCCAATCTGCATTACCGGGATGCATCGCAGCGGAACTTCGCTGTTGGGAAAGATGCTCTGCCAGTGCGGACTGTTCCTCGGGCGCAACGAGGACCTGATCCCGGCATCGCCCGACAATCCCGACGGCCATTGGGAGCATCGCCGCTTCGTGGAACTCAACGACGAGGTTCTCAACGCCTGGGGCGGCGGGTGGGATTGCCCGCCGCCGCCGACAGCCCTCGCCCCCGGCCCTTCAGGCCAGTCAGCGCGGATCGACGTTTTGCGGGCCAAGGCCCGGAAGCTGGCCGACGAGTTCGCGGGCGCGAGCCGTGGGGCTGGAAGGATCCGCGGAATTGCCTGACCTGGCCGTTTTGGACCTCCGTCCTTCCCGACCTGCGGGCAATCGTTTGCCTGCGTAATCCGCTGGAGGTGGCGACGTCCCTGAAGCGTCGCGGCCTCTCGTCCTATCCCTTCGGCATCCAGCTTTGGAAGACGTATAACGAGGAAATCCTGCGGGCGACCGATCCACGCCAGCGGCTGGTGACGCACTACGATCGCTACCTCGACGATCCCCAGGGGGAGTTGCGGCGGATCTTGCAGTTCGCCTGCATCCCTTTCACGGAATCGACCCTGGAAGCCTGCCGCAGCAGCGCCAAGTCCTCTTTGCGGCACTTTCATTTTACCGCCGCCGATCTGCTCGCATCCAACGTAGCTCCCGACATCGTAGCCCTTTACACCCGCATGCGCGAGGAGGCCGGCGACACAGTCCAGGAAGGCCCGATCAAGGAGAGGCCCGTGAAGAAGAAGACCGTGAAGAAGCTTCCCATGGCCGCGTCCGACCTGGTGTCGGACGGCAACGGCACGTCGCGTTCCGCCGACGATCCGACCGCTGCGGCCGATCCGACTAGCCACGGCGAGACTCGCCTGCCCGACACGACCTTCAATCCGCTGGTCATCGATACGGAAGTGCTCCGCCGCCAGAGCGAGTCGCTGCAGGCGGCGCTGGCCCAGCGCGACGACGCCATTCGCAAGCTGCAGGAGCAGATCGCGACGTTCGGGACCGACCGTGAGGCCCTGGCCAGGGAGGCCGCCGCCCAGAGTCAACGGGCGGCGGAATTGCAGTCGCAAACCGACCGCCTGCAACGGCAATGCGAGCAACTTTCGGCCGAACTGACGGCCCGTAGCGAGCGCGAGCAGGAACTTTTCGCCCTCTGTCGGGAGACCGCCGCATCACTGCAGAAGCTGCACGGCAGCGCGGCATCGCGCGAACAACTCGCCCAGGTCGACGCCGCTGCGCAAGCGACTGGCCGAACTCGCCACCGCGGTACACGGACAGTCCAAAGCTCTCGCCCAGGTCGACGCCGCAGCGGGCGCGCGACTCGCCGAGCTCGCCAGCGCGGTGCAAAGACAGTCCGAACAACTGGCCCAGGTCGATGCCGCAGCGGGCGCGCGACTTGCCGAGGTCGCCAGCGCAGTGGAAAGACAGTCCGAACAACTGGCCCAGATCGATACAGCATCGGGCGCACGACTCGCCGAATTCGCCAGCGCGGTGCAACGGCAGTCCGAACAGCTTGCCCAGGTCGATGCCGCATCCGGCGCACGACTGGCCGAACTCGCCGGCGCGGTACAAAGGCAGTCCGACGATCTCGCCCAGGTCGATGCCGCAGCGGGTGCGCGACTAGCCGAGGTCGCGACAGCGATGCAGGGGTACTCCGCACAGCTCGCCCAGATCGACGCGGTGGCAGCCAGGCAGTCCGAACAGCTCGCCGGCGTCGCCACGGCGGTCGATGAGTTCAGCCGGCAGTCGGCGGACAGGAGTCGAGACCTGTGGGACGCGGTGGGCGAGCTGCGCGATCGGTCCAGCGCGCGTCACGAGGAACTGCAACGGGCCCTGCGGAGCATGCATGGCGGGCTGCTCGCGCGGCATGCCGATCTTCAGGAGGCCCTGCATCGCATGCACGAGCAGTCGCTGGCCCATCAGGACGACTTCCAAGCGGTCGCCTACGACCTGACGGCGTCGCAAGCCCTGGCGCACCTGCAAGGCGAGGCGGCGAACCAGCGCATCGCTTACGACCAACTCCTCCAGCAGATCCGCGACGAAGTCCGCGATTGCCTGCCGCGCGATTCCCTGGTGGTCGTCGTCAGCCGGGGCGACAACAACCTCTTGAAGCTCTTCGGCCGGAAGGCTTGGCACTTCCCGCAAAACGCGCAGGGGATTTACGCCGGCTTCTATCCGGCCAACAGCCTGGGGGCCATCGCCCACTTGGAATCGCTACGGGCTCGCGGCGCCACCCACTTGCTGATCCCCGATAGTTCGGCCTGGTGGCTGGAGACCTATCCCGACTTCCGCAAGCATCTCGACCTGCGGTATCGCTGCTTGAAGCGGCGGGAAGGAATCTTGACCGTTTACTCCCTGGTGGAGCCGCCGGAGATCGACGAGGATCAACCGCGGCGCCGCCTGGAAGAGCTGATCACCGCCTTCCGTTACTTCTGCCGCCGCGACCCGGCCGTTTTGGATTGGAACAGCGGCCTCGACCTGGCCCAGGCCTTTCCGCAACTCACCGTCTTTTCTCCGCCGGGCAACGAGGAGTGCCTGCCCTACCTGGACCAGAGCATCGACCTGGTGGCGGTGCCCGTGGGCATTCCGACGGCGCTTGTCGAGGCCCATCGCGTCGCGGAGGGCGCGGTCATCATGGTCGGAGGGGGAAAGTCGCTGGCCGATTGTCCCCTGGAAGTCGACTGGCGGAGCGACTTCCTCGCGGTAAACCGGCTGAAAACGTCGATTATCATCCCTGTCTTCAACGGATTGGCCCTGACCAAGGCCTGCTTGAAGAGTCTCGACGAAACGCTGCCTCCGGACTTCGACGTGGAGATCATCGTCGTCGACGACGCCTCGACCGACGGGACCGCCGACTGGCTGGCGGGCGCCGCGGCCCTGGACGCGCGGCTGCGGATCGTGCGCAACGCGGAGAATGCCGGTTTCGTCGCCAGTTGCAATCGGGCTGCCCGGACCGCGCGAGGCGATATCCTGCTGTTCCTCAACAACGACACCGTGCTTCTGCCCGGCTGGTTCACGCCGCTTTTGCAGACCTTTCGCGAGCATCCCGACGCCGGCGCGGTGGGCGGGCGGCTGCTCTTCCCCGACGGCCGCATCCAGGAGGCCGGGGGGCTCGTCTTTCGCGACGGATCGGCCGCCCACTTCGGCCGCGACGACTATCACTTGGACGCGGAGATTTACAACGTCCTGCGCGAGGTCGACTACTGCTCCGCCGCCTTGCTGGCCACGCCGCGCAAACTTTTCGAGGAAATCGGCGGCTTCGACCCGATCTACGGCTTCGGCTACTACGAAGACACCGACTACTGCTTCCATGTCCGCAAGCACGGCTGTAAAGTCTATTGTCAGCCGCAAAGCACGATCGTCCACCTCGAAGGCGCCACGGCGGGAACCGACCTGGCGCGCGGCGCCAAGCACTACCAGGTCGTCAATCAGGCCAGGTTCATCGCTCGTTGGCGCGAGGAACTCGACGAGCAGCCGGCACGGCCCGACCTTGCCGACCGGGTCGCTTGGGAAGCGCTGGCTCTGGCCCGCGGGGGAGGCAAAGCGATCGACCGATGAGCACGCGCCGCGCCTTGTTTTGCAGCTATGGTTTTCCCCGACCCGACGGCGACAGCGGTTCCCGCCGCCTGTTCGATCTGCTCACGTTTCTCCGCGAGGCCGACTGGGCGGTTACGTTTCGCGCGTGCTTCGAGTGCCACGACTCGACTGCCCGCGACGGGCTGATGCGGCTGGGGATCGACGTCGACGACGGTCCCGATGCCACGTGGGACGCGCGGATCGAGGAGGGTGATTTCGACCTGGCCGTGATCGCGTACTGGCCGATCGCCGAGTGGTACATGCCGCGGATTCGCCAGGTTTCGCCGCAGACGCGGATCATCGTCGATTCCGTCGACCTGCACTGGTTGCGGGAGGCCCGCCAGGTCTATCACCACGGTTCGCTTGCCGACGGCGAGCCCAGCCTGGCGGAGCCGGGTTTCGGCTCCCAGGTCGTGGGCGAATGGAACGTCTATGCCGCGGCCGACGCCGTGCTGACGGTTTCCGACAAGGAAGCCGGCCTGCTTGGCGAGATTCTCTGCGGCTCCGCCTCGCCGCGGACGGTCCCCGACTGCGAGGACTTCCCGGCCTCGCCCTGCGGCTTCGCCGAGCGCCGCGGCATGCTCCTGCTGGGCAGCTACCAATACTTGCCCAATATCGAGGCGGCCGAGTATCTCTGCCGGGAAATCATGCCTCGCTTGGACGGCGCTCGCTCCGCGCCGAGCATCCGTTGTATATCGTCGGCCAAGGTCTTAACGAGCGGGTGCGGGCCGCGGCCGAGGGTCTGGAGAACGTCCGTCTGCGTCGGCTTCGTGCCGTCGGTCGAGCCCTATTTCCAGCGCTGCCGCATTTCGGTCATCCCCTTGCTCTTCGGGGCGGGGACCAAGCGGAAAATGGTGCAGGCCCTGATGTGCGGCACGCCCACGGTCACCACGTCGGTGGGCGCCGAGGGTCTCGATCTTTGCGACGGCCGACACGTGCTCATCGCCGATCGGGCGGACGATTTCGCCGCCGCCATGACGCGACTGCTCTGCGACGAACCGCTCTGGACCGCGATTGCCGCGGCCGGTCGGGAACATGTCCTGCAGCGTCACGGGCGAGACCTGCGCAGGCCCGGCTGTTGGAAGCCATTGACTTCGTGCGGCAGCGTCCGCCCAAGCCGGCGCTGCTGCCGCGGGTCGATCACGATCATTGTTTGAGTCGCGTCTTGTTCTTCTATTTCGCGGAATACCTGCCGAAGATCCGCCGCGCCATGCGGGGCCTCGTGCCGCCCGATGCGACGGTCCTGGTGTGCAGCGACGGGAACGACGATCTTGCTGCGCCTCGAGGGCGCAAGACCTGGCACTTTCCGCAATCGCCGGAGGGGACCTACGTCGGCAACAACGTGGCCGACTCCGCCGCGGCCATCGCCCAAATCGAGCGCCTGCGCGCCAAGGGCGCCGAGTACCTGCTGTTCCCGGGAGTGTACGCCTGGTGGCTTGACGCATTACGCCGAGTTCGGCGACTACCTCCGCACCCGCTACCAGCGGATTGCCGCCGAGGACGGCGTGTTCCAACTCTTCTCGCTGGGCAAGGCCAATAAGGCCGTGCGCCGCCGCAGGACGGGGCCGAAGGGTCCCCTTCTCCCTCCGGGAGAGGCGCAGGGGGTGAGGGCGGTTTGCCGGTGAAAGGTGGCCAAACTGTCTCCGTCACTCAGGCTTCCGACCAGCCCGTGCGACTGATCGCCTTCTATCTGCCGCAGTATCACCCGATTGCCGAAAACGACGCCTGGTGGGGCGAGGGCTTTACGGAATGGACCAACGTGGCCAAGGCCCAGCCGCTGTTCGAGGGCCACTACCAGCCGCATCTGCCCGCCGACCTGGGCTTCTACGATCTGCGACTTGCCGGAACTCCGCCGGGAACAGGCCGATCTGGCGCGGCAGTACGGCATTCACGGCTTCTGCTATTACCATTACTGGTTCCAGGGAAAGCAGTTGCTGGAACGGCCTTTTCAGGAAGTGCTCCAGTCCGGTCGAGCCCGATTTCCCCTTCTGTCTCTGCTGGGCCAACGAGCCCTGGTCGCGAAAATGGAACGGACAGAACGAAGACGTGCTGCAACCGCAAACGTATAGCGAGGCGGACGACCGCGCCCATATCGCCTGGCTCCTGCCGGCCCTGGGCGATCGGCGGGCGATCCGCATCGAAGGCCGTCCCGTTTTCCTGGTCTACCAGGCGAAGCAACTCCCCGATCCGGCGCGGACCGCAAACCTGTGGCGCGAGGCAGCCGCTCGGGCCGGACTTCCGGGACTGTACTTGATGACGGTCGAGACCGGTTGGGACGCCGGCTGGGACGCCACGAGCGTCGGCTTCGACGCCAAGGTGCTTTTCCAACCGCAGTTCTCCCTGCTCTTCGCTTCCGGCGCGGGGATCGAGATCCCCGGCGAACCCGATCTGCGGGTGTTCGATTATCCGCAGGCCTGGCCGGTCCTTGCCAATCCCGGACCGGTCGGCTATCGACGCTATCCGACGGTTTTTCCGCGTTGGGACAATACGCCGCGAACGGGAACGCGTGGCGTGGTACTCCATAATTCGACGCCCGCGGCCTACGAACAATGGCTCGCGACGACGATCGAGCACGCCCGGCGGCAGCCGCCCGAACATCGCATCGTGTTCCTCAATGCCTGGAACGAGTGGGGCGAGGGCTGCCACTTGGAACCGGACATGGCCTTTGGATCGGCGTACTTGGAAGCAACGCGGCGGGCCTTCGTCGGCGGGTCTGCCGCATCGTCCCCTGACACGGCGCAGGCACGGGAGGCTGCGTCAAAATAACCTGATCATGATCGAACGATTCTCCCTTCCTATCTGCGACAGTCCGATCTTCATCATCGGTTCACCCCGCTCGGGCACCAGCGTCCTGGCTTGGGCCCTGCACCAGCATCCGGCCCTGTGGACGTCGCTGGAATCCAATTTGTTCTTGTATATGTTCCGCGAGGGCCAACTGGAGACAGTTTTCCAGACGGCACGCGACCGGCCGGAAGGGACGTGGCTGGCGGAACACCACGTGGAGCAGCCCGAGTTCCTGGGCTACTTGGGCCTGGGGTTGAACGCCCTCTGGACGAACCGCAGCGGGGGAAAGCGCTGGATTGATCAGACGCCGGCCAACACGGCGATCGTCGCGAGCCTGGCCGACCTCTTTCCGGACGCCCTGTTCCTCCATATCCTGCGCGATCCGCGGCGGGTCGTCCACTCGATGCTGAACTTCCGCAACATGCTTTCCGGCCAGATGCAGTCGGCGTTCCAGGACGCCGGGCAGGTCCTGAACTGGATGACCGATTTTGCCGAAGCCGCCAAGACGTGGAGCGGTTTTGTCCATCGCGCCATGACGTTTGCCGCCGACCGGCCCGGCCGCTGCCTTACTTTCACCAACGAATCGCTGGTGGCCGATCCGGTGTCGGGGTTCGAGAAGATCCACTTCTTTCTCGGCGTCGAGAACCATGCCGGCCCGGCCAGGTTCTTCCGCGAGAACCGCGTCAATTCCAGTTTCGCGCACACCCCCGAAGGGAAACCGGGCCAGCGCACTTCGCGTCCCTGGCGAAACTGGACCGCTGCGCAGAAAATGACGTTCATGGATAGGGTTGGCCCCATCCTGCGGAAATTTTGCCTCTACCCTGAACACCAATGCCCCGACTATCTGGCCTGACATCCGCTGTTGCCCGCACCGCCTCGTTCGCCGAGACGTGCCGGCGAGGAACGACGCATGAGTGATCGACTGGCCCGTTTAATCGCCTTCTACCTGCCCCAGTTCCACCCCATTCCGGAAAACGACGCATGGTGGGGCAAGGGCTTCACGGAGTGGACGAACGTGGCCAAGGCCCGCCCGCAGTTTCCCGGCCACTATCAGCCCCATTTGCCGGCCCATCTGGGGTTCTACGACCTCCGCGTTCCCGAGGTCCGGCAGAGACAGGCGGAGATGGCGCGGGCCTATAGCATCGAGGGCTTCTGCTACTGGCACTACTGGTTCGAGGGAAAGCAACTGCTGGGAAGGCCTTTCGAGGAGGTCCTGACAGTCGGGCCAGCCCGACTTTCCCTTCTGCCTGGCCTGGGCCAACGAGACCTGGTCGCGGCGCTGGCTCGGCGAGGAAAAGGAAATCCTGCTTAAGCAGACCTATTCGCGCGAAGACGACGTGCGGCATGCCCGCTGGCTGGCGCAGGCCTTCGCCGACCGCCGTTACCTGCGCGTAGCGGGCCGGCCCTTGTTCCTCGTCTACCGGCCGGGTCATCTGCCGGAACCGCGCCGCACAACCGACGTGCTGCGCGAGGAGAGCATCCGGCACGGTCTTCCCGAGCCCTATCTGATTGGAATCAATTCGCACGGCGAGCACGACTGGCGCGAGGTCGGTTTCGATGCGGTCCTGGACTTCGCGCCGCAACTGGGCGTTCTGCCCAATCCGCTGGCCGACGGACTGAAGATCTACGATTACTCGCTGGGCTGCCATCTCATGAACGCGCGGAAACGGAAGGCCGACGTCTATCCTTGCGTCTTCGTCTCGTGGGACAATAGTCCGCGCCGCGGCGAGAATGGCATCGTGTTCCTCAATGCCACGCCCGAGGCCTTCCGGCGCGAGCTTTGCGAGGCCGTGCAAGCGATCCTTGCGCAGGCCGCGCGACGACCGCCTCGTCTTCGTCAACGCCTGGAACGAATGGGCCGAGGGCAACCATTTGGAACCCGACCAGAAATACGGCCTCCAGTACCTCGAAGCCGTCCGCGCGGTGAACACCGCGACCAAGTAACATGCACTTCCCTAAAGGACTGAAGGATGGGCAACTCGGGCAACTCGATCGTTCTCGCCGGTTCGCTGGCCCAGCGGACCGGGCATGGCGGACATGCCTGGGTCTTTCTGCAATACCTGCTGGGCTTTCGCCGCCTGGGATGGGACGTACTCTTCCTCGACGAGCTCCAGCCCGAAACGTGCGTCGATGAGCAGGGCAATCCTTGCTCCCTAACGCAGTCCTGGAACCTCCGTTGCTTTGTTGATCTCATGCAACGTTTCGGGCTGGGCGCGGCCTATTCACTGAGCTTCGCTCGCGGCGAGCAAGTCATCGGCATGCCGCGAGCCCAAGTCATCGAGCGCGTCAAGGGGTCCGCCGCGCTGCTGAACGTCATGGGCTACCTCTCCGACTCGGTGATCCTGGCGGTTGCCCCGCGGCGGGTCTTCTTCGACATCGATCCCGGTTTCGGACAGATGTGGCGGTCCCTGGGGCTGGCCGACATCTTCGCCGGTCACCATGACTTCGTGACCATCGGCGAGAACCTCGGCCAGCCTGGCTGCGAGGCGCCGACCTGCGGCCTCCGCTGGATCACGACGCCGCAACCGGTCGTGCTGGAACATTGGCCGGTGACGCCCGACCGGACGGGTCATTATTCAAGCGTCGCCAGTTGGCGCGGCCGCTTCGGGCCGATCGACTATCAGGGCAAACGTTATGGGCTGCGGGTCCATGAGTTCCGCAAGTTCGTCGCGCTGCCGCAACGGACCGGTCGCCCCTTTCACCTGGCCATGGAAATGGACCCCGCCGAGGCCCGCGACCTGGCCCTCTTGCGCGAGAACGGTTGGGAGCTCGACGATCCCCGCGTCGCGGCCGGCGACCCCTGGGCTTACCGCGACTACCTGCAAAGGTCGCGGGCCGAGTTCATGGTCGCCAAGAACCTGTACGTCCAAACCCGCGGCGGCTGGTTCAGCGATCGCAGCATCTGTTACCTGGCCAGCGGCAAACCGGTGATTGCCCAGGACACGGGCCTCGCGCATCTCTACCCGGGCCAATGCGGACTGCTCTTGTTCTCCACGCTCGACGAGGCGATTGCCGCCGTGGCCGCCGTGGAAGGCGATTATCCGCGCCACGCCCGGGCGGCCCGCGGAGTTGCCGAAGAGTATTTTGATTCCGACCGCGTACTTCGCAACTTACTCGGGAAACTCGGCCTATGAAGACCATCCTTGTCGCCGGGGCACTGGCCAACCGGCCGCTGAATGGCGGCGGGGCCTGGGTCCGCCTGAGTTGGCTGTTGGGACTGAAGAAACTTGGTTTCCAGGTCTACTTCATCGAACGAATCGCGCCGGAGTCTTGCGTCGACCGCACCGGCGCCAAGACGAGCTTTCAAGATTGCGTGAATCGCCGCTACTTCGCGGAGGTCGTCGCCCGCTTCGAACTCGACGGCGCGGCGGCCTTGATCTGCGGCGACGGCGCGGAGGTCCACGGCGCTTCGTTGAGCGACTTGTCGGCCGTCTGCCAATCGGCTGCGGCGCTCCTGAACATCAGCGGCCACCTGACCGTCAAGCCGCTCATGGACGCGCTTCGCCGAAAGGTCTTCATCGACATCGATCCGGGGTTCACGCAATTCTGGCATGCCGCGGGCAACCCTGGCGCGCGGCTCGACGGGCATACCGACTTCTTCACGATTGGAGAGAACATCGGGCACGCCGACTGCCCGATTCCCACCTGCGGCATCCATTGGCGGCCGGTTCGTCAGCCCGTGGTGCTCGAAGACTGGCCGATCCACCGCCACCCACAAGTGGGTACCCGCACCCCGCGCCCTTCACCACGATCGCCAATTGGCGAGGCCCCTTCGGTCCAATCGCGTTCGCCGGCCGCACGCTCGGGCTCAAGGTCCATGAGTTCCGCAAGTTCCTCGGTCTGCCCGCGCTGAGCGGCGATGAATTCGAGATCGCCCTGAACATCGACGCGGCGGATGCGGCAGACCGCGACCAGCTCCTGGCCAATGGTTGGCGGCTCGTCGATCCCGCGCTGGTCGCCCGCGGGCCGCTGGAGTTCCGCGACTACGTGCTGCACTCCGCCGCGGAGTTCTCCGTCGCCCAAGGCATCTACGTCGACACCCGCAGCGGATGGTTCAGCGACCGCACGGTCCGCTACCTGGCCGCCGGCAAGCCGGCGCTCGTCCAGGATACCGGCCTGGCCCGACATCTGCCGACGGGCACGGGCCTCTTGGTTTTTTCCACGCTCGCCGAGGCGGTTGCCGGCGTGCGCAGCATCCGCGACAATTACGATCAGCATTCCGCCGCGGCCCGAAAGCTGGCGGAAACCCATTTCGACTCGAACGTCGTGCTCGGACGACTAATGGACGATCTCGGTATTGAGCCGTAACTTGACCATGCCCCACGCAAAACCAACCGTCGTGCTCAGTGGAATGGTCGCCGCCGATCCGGGTCACGGCGGCGCCGCCTGGGCCGTGCTGCAATACCTGCTGGGCCTGCAAGAGATCGGCTGCGACGTTTATTTCATCGAGCCTGTCAAGCCGAAAGCGCTTGCCCCGGCGGGGACGACACTGGAAGCATCGGCCAACGCCGCTTACTTTCGCCAGGTCCTCCAAGAATTCCGCTTGGACGGCAGGGCCGCCTTGCTCCTGGCCGGCACGCGGCAGACCTACGGGCTGGCTTATGAAGAACTGCTGTCGGTCGCCGCCCGCGCCGAAGTGCTCATCAACATCTCCGGCATGCTGACCGACGAGGCGATTCTCCAGCGGATTCCGGTCCGCGCCTATCTTGACCTCGATCCGGCCTTCAACCAGTGGTGGCACGCGCAGGGGATCAACGTCCACTTTCGCGGCCACACGCACTTCATTACCATCGGCCAGGCCCTCGGGCAGCCCGCCTGCCCCGTGCCGACGTGCGGGCTGACGTGGATCCGGACCCTCCAGCCGGTCGTGCTTGCACACTGGCCAGTGGCTCGCGACGTCCGCCACGCGGCCTTCACCACCGTGGGCAACTGGCGGAGCTACGGCTCGGTGGAAGCCGACGGCGTGTTCTACGGTCAGAAAGTGCATAGCCTGCGGCAGATCGTGACGTTGCCGACGCGGACGACGGCGTCGTTTCTGCTGGCCATGGCGATCTATCCCGACGAGCGCAACGATCTCGCGGCGCTGGCCGCCAATCGCTGGCAATTGATCGACCCGGCCTGCGTCACCGCGACGCCGGCCGCCTATCGCGACTTCATCCGCGGTTCGTACGCGGAGATCGGCGTGGCCAAGAGCGGCTATGCCCTCGCGCGTTGCGGTTGGTTCAGCGACCGTAGCGTCTGCTATCTGGCCTCCGGGCGGCCCGTGGTTGCTCAAGAGACGGGCTTCAGCCAGTTCTTGCCGACAGGGCAGGGCCTGTTTGCCTACAGCGGCGTCGACGATGCCGCGGCCGCGGTAACCGACATCACTGCCGACTACGCCCGCCATGCCCGCGCCGCCCGGTTGCTTGCGGAAGAGTATTTTGATTCGGCAAAGGTCCTTTCCCGGCTCCTCGACTGCCTGGGGGTCGGCCGACCCAACGTACCCACCGTGTTCCGCCGCAATGAAACAACGCGTACCGGCGAAAACAAGCGACCAGAAAGTACGGCGGAGCGTGATGCGTACGTTGAGATGCCGGATGCCTTGGAAGCCGTTCTGGCGGCCGCGCCGGAGTTTGCCTCTCCGATTTCCACAATCAGCCGGCAGCCTTCGCAGTACCGGTCGAGCTTCGCCTTGGAAGAGATCACCGTCCGCTACGCCGACGGCCGCAGCCTGGTCGTGATGTTCAAGGACCTGGGCTGGCAGTCGCTGACCCTCGCCGGACAGCGGGCCAAGTCGTCGCTGCTCCACGACCCGTTGCGCGAGATCGAAGTCTACCGTGGGGTGCTCGCCGACCCGCAAGCGGGTGCCCCGTCCCTGGGAACGGCGCGTTGTTACGGGTCCGTGGTCGATCCGGCAATCGGGCGTTACTGGCTCTTCCTGGAGAAGGCCCCTGGGGCCGAGTTGTATCAGTATGGCGAGTTGGAAGTCTGGGCGCGTGCCGCCCGCTGGCTGTCGGACTTCCATCATGACGAGGAATTCGCCGCGCGGCGGCAGGCGACGGCGTCGGCCCGCGCCTGGTGCGCTACGACGTGCCGTTCTTTCGATGCTGGATCGATCGCGCGGCGGAGTTCGTCGCGCGGCGGCAGGGGCCCCAGGCCGCGGCGGGATTGCTCGCCATGGCCGCCCGTTATGACGAGGCGGCCCACTTCCTGGCATCGTTGCCTGCCACGTTCATTCACGGCGAGTTCTATGCGTCCAACGTGCTGGTTGACACTCGCCAGCAGCCGGCCCGCGTGTGTGCCGTCGATTGGGAGCGGGCCGGCCTCGGTCCGGCGGTGATCGACCTGGCCGCCTTGGTGGTTGGCAACTGGACGGAGGCCCAGCGCGCCGCGTTGATTGCCGCCTACCAATCGAGACTGCCTGCCGGGCATCCGTGGGCCGCCGATTGCGCCGCGCTTTCCCAGGCAGTGGACTACGCCCGCTTGCACCTCGCCGTGCAGTGCCTCGGCTGGTCGCCCGACTGGACGCCTCCCGCGGCCCACGCCCACGACTGGCTCGGCAAGGCCCTGCAATTGGGTGAGAAACTGGGACTGAGGTAGCCAGAGCAAAACCACACGAAACGACACGGACTCGAAATCACACAACCGATGATTGCCCGGTTCGGGCCGCCGCAATATACTTCCACGAGCGGCCCAACGGCACGCGCAGATCCAACTGACCACAACCGCATCAAGGAGCCCCGCATGAGGCAGAACTTTTCGCGACGTGAGTTTCTCGTTTCCAGTCTTGGTACCGCTAGCGTACTCGCGACAGGCGGCCTCTTGCGGGCACGGGATGCCGCGCAGCGGGCGACCGAGAAGGTCTACTACCCTGCGGTCAAGCTGCCGACGGTCCTGCCCACCGCGCCCGTCGCCATCCAACGCTGCCGCAGCTACGATCCGGCCACGCTCCGCGAAAAGCTTGACGCGGCTTTCAAGCTCATCGGCGGGCTGAAGACGCTCGTCGCCAACAAGACGGTCAGCATCAAGGTCAACGTCACGGGCGGACCGGGCACGCTGGCCAACCTGCCCGGCTGTCGAACGTATCAGATCCATCCCAACCTGTTGGCCGCACTGTGTGCCGCGCTCAACGACGCCGGCGCACGGCGGATGGTCGTGCTGGAAAGCCAGTACTCGGCCAAATCGCCCGAGGAAGTGCTTGCCGACGCCGGCTGGGACATCCGCGCGATCCAGTCGGCGGGCGGCAACCGCGTGACTTTCCAGGACACGCGCAGTCGCGGCAAGTGGCCGCAGTACAGCCGGCTCAAAGTGCCCTGGGGCGGATTCCTCTTTCCGGCCTTCAACGTCAATCCGTCCTACGAGAAGACCGACGTCTTCGTCTCGCTGGCCAAGCTCAAAGACCATCTATCCACGGGCGTCACTCTGTCGATCAAGAACCTCTTCGGCATGACGCCCACCTCGCTCTACGGCCAGGAGTCGCCGGACGAGAATTCGCTCAGCTATCGCGGACCGATGCTACACAACGGCCGGATTGCCGTGCCGGCCGGGGTGCCCAAGGAAATCGGGGAACATGTGCCGGTGGTCTGGAAGTACCGCGTTCCCCGCGTGACGGCCGATTGCCTCGCGCGCGGCCGATCGATCTGGCGGTGATCGACGGCATCGAAACCAATCGCGCCGGCGAGGGCCCCTGGGCCACGAAGGCCCAGCCGATCCAGCCAGGCCTGTTGCTGGTCGGCTGCAATCCGCTCTGCACGGACGCCGTCGCCACGGCCGCCATGGGTTACGACCCGCTGGCCGGGCATTTCGAATTCCCCTTCCCCAGCGAGAACCACCTGCGGCTGCTGCACAGCGTCGGCGTCGCTGAGATCGATCCCAAGAAGATCGAGGTCCGCGGCTTGCCGCTCAAGGAGGCGGTTTTCCCGTTCAATCCCAAGCACGAGGTATTGGAGATTCCGACGGCCTATCAAGCACACTACGACCCACGGCTGCGAGTATGAGGCGTCCGTTGGAAACGGACTGGCGATAGGAAAATAAATTTCTAGGGTCGAATCCGATTGTTTAGGAAGAGATCCCGCTCCCACGCAAAGTGAACTGAACAGTTCGGCAGTTCTTTAAGTTTTCAAGCTGCTCACTGCTCCCACCAAGAGCCTGCAACCGCCACCACTTGACGAATCGCCAGTCCCCGTCGAGAATGCTCTGCTTACAAATCGACAAACCGACTTTTTTAATTGGATGCCAACACACGACATTTCCGCGTTGGGAGTTCCGCCGCCGGCCGCGGCCTGTTGGCAAGACGAAGCCAAGCGGGTTGCGCGGGGGATTCGCCGGCGCGTGCTGGAGCACGTGATCCGCAACAAGGGCGGCTATCTCAGCCAGGCCTGCTCGGCCGGCGAGATCCTGGCCACGCTCTATACCAAGGTGCTGAACCTCGGCCCCGTCGGACCGCTGCTGCCGGGGCCGTTTCCCGGCGTGCCAGGGCCAAGCAACCGCGGCCTCTCGCCGGGCACGGCATTCCATGGTCCACGGGCGTCGCACTACGACCGCTTCATCCTCTCGCCGTCGCAGTACGCGCTGATCCTCTACGCCGCCTTGGTCGAGGTCGGCCGCATGGCGCCGGAAGGACTGCTGGACTTCAATCGCGACGGCGGCACGGTCGAGATGATCGGCGCCGAACACTCGCCCGGCCATGAACTGATGTCCGGCTCGCTCGGCCAAGGTCTCAGCCAGGCCGCGGGCATCGCCTGTGCCCGCAAGCGCAAAGGCGAAACCGGCCGCGTATGGGTGTTCATGTCGGACGGCGAATTCCAGTCCGGCCAGACGTGGGAAACGCTGCAAGCCATGTCGTTCCACAAGATCGACAATCTCGGCATCTACGTCGACGTCAACGGTCATCAGTGCGATGGCCGCATGGATCAGACGATGAACGTCGAGCCGCTGGAAAAGCGCGTCGAGGCCTTCGGCTGCCGCGCGTTTCGCGTCGATGGGCACGATCTCGACGCCCTGGCCGCGCCCGCCGCGTTGCCGCGCGACGGCCGGCCGACCGTCGTGCTGGCCGTTACCGATACTTGCCGCGAGATGGAGATCCTACGGGCCAACGCCCCCAAGTTCCATTATTTCCGATTCAAGGACGACGCCGAATTCGCCCGCTATCAAGACCTGTTGGCGAGCCTGTAGCGTAGGCATCCTGCCTGCGAACCGTAGCGTAGGCATCCTGCCTGCGAACCGTAGCGTAGGCATCCTGCCTGCGTGGCCGGTCCTGGAACTGTCTTTTGAGTTAAACCATGGAAATCCTTTCCCGCGTACATGCGAAGAACCTGGTCCGCTGGGCGAAGGACCGGCCGAACGTGCTGGTGCTCTCGGCCGATCTGACCAGCTCGACCGAAATCGACCTCTTCAAAGAGGCCTATCCCGACCGTTTCCTTTCTATGGGCGTGGCCGAGCAGAACATGCTCAGCTTTGCCGGCGGTCTAGCCCGCGAAGGGTTCCTGCCTTTCATCCATACTTTCGCCGTGTTCATCTATCGCCGGGCCTACGACCAGATGGCCATGTCGGTGGCCTATCCGTGCCTGCCGGTGCGGATGTTCGGCTTCCTGCCGGGCATCACCAGCCCCGGCGGGGCCAGCCACCAGGCGATCGAAGACATTGCCATGATGCGCAGCCTGCCGAACATGACCGTGCTGGAAGTCGCCGACGCCACCGAGATCGAAACCCTGCTCGACGCCATCGACGGCGTGCCGGGGCCCGTCTACGTGCGGATGCTGCGGGGCGAGGTGCCGCGGCTGTTCGCTGCCGGCGAGCCGCTGCGTGTTGGGCAAGCTCCGCAACGTGGTCAACGACAACCCGGGCGGCGAGGTCGATCTGACGATCTTCTCCAGCGGCATCTGCACCGAAGAGGCGATGCGGGCCACGCAGGCCCTGCGGCGCGCGCGGCGTCTCGATCCGGCATCTGCACGTTTCCACCCACAAGCCGCTGGACTGCGAAGCCGTGCTGGAAGCCGTCGCCGCGGCCCGGCGGGGCGTGATCATGCATGGAAAATCACGTCGTCACCGGCGGCCTGGGCAGCGCCGTGGCCGAAGTCATTGCCGAAGCGGGCGTCGGCAGGCGGCTGGTGCGGATCGGCCTCCGCGACACGTTCGTGCATGGGGCCAGCCGTTCTTACTTGATGAAGGAATACGGACTGGACGCCTCGGCCCTGGTCCGCGAAACCGAAAGGCTGCTCGACGCCCGGTTCGACATCTCCGAAAACGATCTGGCCGCCGTTCGCATCGAAGCCGTCCATAGCGACGCCAAAGCCGAGGCCCTCTGATGACCGCATCGATCCCCCAAACCGTTCCCCTTGAACTCTCCGGCGAGCGATTTCGCATCGTCTATCGCGCTCGGCGGTGGCGTAGAAGACGCCCGCGCGCGGGCCCGCGACATCTGCCTGGAACAGACGGTCGAATTCCCGGATGAACTGGTCCCCGACGGCCCGATTCGCGATCACGTGGTGGGGCACGTGGAACAGTTCGAACCTCTCGGCACTGGCGTCTATCAGGCCGTAATCAGCTTCCCCGTGGAAACGGCCGGCGACGACCTGAGTCAACTCTTGAACGTCGTCCTGGGCAACATCAGCCTCAAGCCGGGCATCCGGGCGGAGAACCTGGACTTGCCGCCCAGCCTGCTCGACCGGTTTCGCGGCCCGCGATTCGGCCGGACGGGCCTTCGCGAGTTGACCGGCGTGGCCCAACGGCCGCTGGTTTCCACCGCGCTGAAGCCGATGGGTCTGGGCCCCGGCCGACCTGGCCGAGTTGGCCTATCGCTTCGCCCTGGGCGGAATCGATCTGATCAAGGATGACCACGGCCTCACGAACCAGACCTTCAGCCGCTTCGAGGAGCGTCTGGCCCGTTGCACGGAGGCGGTTGCCAAGGCGAACCGGCAGACGGGCATGAAGAGTCTCTACCTGCCCAACGTCACCGCCTCGCCGGCGGAGATGATCCGCCGCGGGCGGCTGGCCCGGCAGGCCGGGGCAGGGGGGCTGTTGGTCTGCCCCGGAATCTGCGGATTGGACGCCATGCGGGCGGTGGCCGACGACGACGCCACGCGGCTGCCGATCATGGCCCATCCGGCCTTTCAAGGGAGTTTCGTCGTGCGGCCTGAAGAGGGCTTCTCGCACGGCCTGCTCTTCGGCCTGATCGCCCGCCTGGCCGGGGCCGACGCCACGATCTTTCCCAACTTCGGCGGCCGTTTCTCCTTCTCGCGGGAGCAATGCTGCGAGATCGCCGCCGCCTCGGAAGCCCCGCTGGGCGCGCTGCGGCCGATCTTCCCCGCGCCGGCCGGTGGATTGAGTCTCGCGCGGGTGCCGGAGGTCCAGCAGGTCTACGGCCGCGAACTGGTGATTCTCGTCGGCGGCGGGCTGTTCAAGCACGGTCCCGACCTGATCGAGAACTGCCGCGTCTTCCGCGAGCTGGCCGAGCAGTGGCTGCATTGAAGCCGGACACGGGAATGACCGGGCCGGCGCCGTTCATTGATTGAGGTCCCGCACCACCCGCAGGGCTTCGTCGATGTGCCGATCGGCCGAGAAGTGCGAAGTAAAAACATGGCGGACCACGCCCTCCTTGTCGATTACGTAAGTCGTTCTGCCCGGCAGGAACCCGAGCAGGCTGGGCACGCCGAATGCCTTTTGCAGGCCCCGGTCCTCGTCGCTGACCAACAGGAACGGCAGTCGTCGTTGTGCGGCGAATTGCCGGTGCCGCTCGATCGAGTTGACGCTGACGCCGATGACCACCGCCCCGGCCGCGACGAAATCGGCGTAGGCATCGCGGAACGCGCAAGCCTCGGCAGTGCAGAGGGGCGTGCCGTCGCGGGGGTAGAAATAGAGGACGACGACTTGCTTTCCCAAGTAATCGGCCAGCGCCACCTGTTGGCCCGTATGGGCCGTAGCGGTGAACTGTGGGGCACGGTCTCCAACGGCGATGGCGGTCATAAGGAGTTCCTTAAGGGCTACAGCATTATATGGGACCACGGCAAGCCCCACCGATCCCGGCGGAAGCGATGATCGAGCAGCTACAGCCGCAGCCCGAAAACGCGCCCCAGATTGCACAATTGTTACTACCTGACCAAGCACGCTGGATTCAGTTGAGAACCGCCCTGGTTGCGTGGCGAGAAGTAGTTGACCGGACTTGGACCAATGATTATAGAAGAGGTAAGGACGTTTTTGGAGACTCAGTCCGTGGCCGGCGATCCCATCCAGCGAGAACGAAAAGCTTCTGTCGTTCGTACCAAACAAGAGGTGTTCGATGGCCGGGAGAAGCAAAACGACGAAGCCCGATCCTGCCGCGGAGTTGGCCGCTAAGCTTCTTGTCGCGCTCGACGCAAAGAAAGCCCGCGGCGAGTACCCGATTTCGCTGCGACGATTGGCCGAGACTTCCGATGCGGTGGCCAACCCCGACGTGCTTCTCGCTGCTGTCGGCAAAACGCTGTTCACCAAGGTGGCATTTCTCGTAAGACCGCCCGACAAGAAGAAGCGTGTTGCCGTAGAGCACGTGATCGAGTCGCCGGTCGGGCTGTGGGAAGATGCAAAGCTCGTCGCGTGCCATCCTGCAACCCTCGCTTTTGTCCGCGCCGCACTTCCCGGCGGAACCGTTGCCGACTGGAAAAGCTGGGTCAATGACACCAAAAGAGGAGTATTCAGGAGAGCCTTTTCCGCGACTCTTGACGCTCGGTCCCTGCTGGACGCTCTCCGGTCCCGGCAGGTTCCGGGCGAGGCGGGGTATCCGTTGACACTCCGTGCTTTGGCCGAAGTGGCTGACAGAATGCCCCTGGCCAACGTCGCGACTGCGATGACCACGACGATGTTTGCCGATGCCGTTCTGATCGCGGCAAATCTCCCCAAGACGATAAGCGCGGCCACCGTGACCAAACTCGCGGACGCCCCGCTCGCGCTTCGTGAAGACAGTGATCGGCTGGCAGAATCGGCGCTGCTCCTGGAGCATGGCGTGTGGACATGCAGGAAGACAAAGGACTGTGCATTTCACGTCGAAGAAATCGCGACGAAACTATTCGGAACGGCGAAAAGGAGTTCGAAGCCCGAGTTAAGGAGTCGATTTGTCCAAGTGACGAACCAGAAGCTGGATTCCGGCTCGATGCCCCGTACGATTGGCTGGATCAGCAAGAAGAGCAAGGCGCTCTTGTTTTTCGTCGAGGACCTCTTTCCGCAGGCCGTTCGCGCTCGCCCGGCGCATGACGCCGCGCCCGCGCGGCAAACCGTCGAACGGGCCGCCGGCCCACTGACCGCCAGGTCCGGATTCTCGGCCCTGCCCCCTGCGAACGCGAGCGCCGCCTCGCCGGCTGTTGACGAACGCTTTGCCGCGCGCTTCGAGGAAGCCTTCCGCCGCCTCGACCGCGACCGCGGTTCGAACAATTTCGTTTGGCTGACGGAACTCCGCAGAGCCATGGCGGATTACACCCGCGAACACTTCGACGCCGGCCTGCGGCGGCTGCGCAAAGCGCGGCGTTACAAGATCAATGCCGCGGAAGGCCATTTCGGCATCACCGACGAGCAGAAGGAATCCTCCATTTACGAGGCCGGCACCATCTACTTGTCGGTATCGAGGATCGACACATGAGCACGACCGTTTCCCAGACAACCGGCGGCGATGGGACCGAAGACCTCGGCATGAACGACATCCGAGCGATTTTTCTGACGTGTCCCTTTTCACTTGACCGCGTCACCGAGCCGGGCGTGGCGGGCGTAGACGTCGCGGAAATTCATGCCAAGGCGTTCGACACCTTGAGAAACGAGGCCAACGAAGCGCTCCGGCAAGGATGCGGCGTCAGCGCCGTGGTTTGGGGCGAGGCTGGCGTGGGAAAAAGCCACGTTCTTGCGCGGCTCGCCGATTGGGCGAACAAGAAGGGCTGCGCCTGCCTGCTCCTGCAAAACATCAACGCCGCCGCCCCGCAACTGATCGACTCCATCCGTAAGAGCGTCGTCAGCCAACTGACCTGGGCCAGGCAGGGCCGCTTCGTCGAGAGTCGCCTTTACGACATGATCGAGAAGGCGATCATGCATCAGCAAGAGCCGGGCGAGGAGAGCGCGAAGGAGCCGTACGAGCGGCTTTGCGAAAATGCGATGGGTCGCCATTGCGGCGAGTCGCATCAAGACGCGCAGATTTATCACGTCATCTGGGAATTCTTGCGTTCCGCATATAAAGCGGCCAAGAAGGGCATCGACGACGGCGTGGCCAAACGTGCCGTTCAGTGGCTTTCGGGTGACCGCCTGGCCGCCGAGAAGCTTGCCGCGCTCGGCATCGCCGGCCCGACGGAGAGCGAAGATTCTTCGGTCCCGAACGATTATCCGGTAACGCGCCTCTTGGTGACGTTGGGGGAAATTGCCCGCGGCGGGGGAAGACCGTTCATCTTGTGCCTCGATCAAATTGAAGTGCTCGACGCGGACCAGGTGGCGCGGCTGGCGAAATTCCTCCACGTCCTGCTCGACAGGTCGAAGAATCTGCTGCTCGTCGTTTCCGGCGTGCAGGAGACGCTGGTGAAATTGGCCGAGCAAAAAGTGATCAGCACCGCAGCCTGGCAGCGGATCCGGCAGCGCGATCCGATCAACCTGCCGGGCATCGTAATCGATCAGGCGCGGAAACTCCTGCAAGTGCGAATGGAACGGCCAGTCGAGTCGGTAAGGCGCTTTCCGGAGGTTTGGCGCAAGGTTCAAGAGGACGGTCTCTTTCCCCTGGGAAGCCGGTGGTTCGAGAACAGTTTCAAAGGCCAGGCAGACATTCGGCCGCGAAAGGCGGTCAACCTGGCACGCGAGCGCTGGCAGGATCAGGAGCGGCGCCTCGCGGAATTGGGCGTCCAGCGGTGGCTCAAGGAATGGTCCGCCTTTCGCGGCGGCGC
Organism: uncultured Planctomycetia bacterium; assembly: GCA_963779975.1. Lineage (GTDB taxonomy): Bacteria > Planctomycetota > Planctomycetia > Pirellulales > Thermoguttaceae > JANXQG01. The sequence goes on from CAWAAL010000039.1 coordinate 84,400, forward strand.
GATCGAGCCCTTCGAGAAGCTGGTCGACGAAATAGTCGCCCGCCGCATCGACGAACAGTGCCGGCAACGCGCCGCCGATCAATCGACCCTTCCGCCCGACGCAGCCAACTTTGCGGGTCTCACGGAAAAGCTCTTGCAGCAGTGCCAAGCTCAGGGCAGCTACCCGATTCGCTCGATCACGACGCCCGAGCCGACAAAGCCGGGGAGAAAGCCGATCTACGACCGATTCGTGGAATTTCACGAAGCGGAGACCAACCGCACGACGCGGACGGGTGTCGTGTTCGTGACGACGGACGACGCAACCTCGGCCGCCGGCTACCTGCGGCGGATCAGCGAGGACGTGGAGCATCCTGATCGGGTTGTTCTTGTTACCGACGCCCGCATGCCGTTGCACCTGGCGAAGGCCGGGAAAGAGCATCTCGATTCGCTGGAAAGCCAGACCTGGTTCGAGCAGGTTTCGCTGGAATTCGTTGACGTGGCGATGTTGGACTCGCTGCACTCCGTCGTTGGACAGGCGAAGGCGGGCGACATCGACATCGACATGAACGACGGGACGACGATCCGCGTCTCGGAGCATGACGTGGTTGCGTCGCATCATCGCAACAATCGGTATCGTGCGCACCCGCTGCTGGGAAAGTTGCTGGAACTCCCCGCCGTGAAACGCATCGCGGCTTCCGCGTGACACCCCCTATTGTGATGACGCCGGACACCGCGTCAGAATACATTCCTTTGTCAGGGCGCCGAGAACTGCCCCGATTGGGCCCGGCTGGTTTAACCGGGAATCCGGGGATCGCGTCCCCCGACAGGGGCATCGGGTGAGCCAGTGTCGCACCAACACCGGAAAACGCGGCACATCGAGAAAATGGGCCGGCAGCTTGACTAGGGGTGTTGCACGAGGACGACCTGCCAAGTACACTAGACCCTGTTAGCCTGCCTTGATATTGCTCCGGTACGAAAGAAGATCAATGAACCTGTAGGACGGATTGCCAATCCGTCTTACGGAATTGCCGCCGCGTGTGCAGTTCATTCGTACCGGCGTAATAGCCCGCCTTTGATAGCCCGCCTTCAATCCTGCCCGCCAAACAGTCCTCGATGGAACTCAGTCGTGGCACTCGCATCCGCTTGATGCGCCAGCTAGCTGAACGATATCGAGCGTGAGTACCGAGAGCATGTGATCCGCAACACCGGAGACTGCTTCTTCCCTGACGAAGAGCGTCATGGGTAGTGGAAGTCTCTTCACAGTTCATCTTCAAGGGGATTTGCGATGAGAATCAAGACCCTTTTGCCATTTGTGGTTGCCCTCGCGATTTCCATTTGGCCCTCGGCTCGCGCCGGGGAGGTACCCAAGCCGGCCAACGCTCAGGCCCAGACCAGCGCAGAGGCCAAGGCGAAGGCCGACTACGATGCGGCCGAGAAGGCAGCCAAGGCGGCGGAAGCTGCGGTCGCCCCCTTAAGAGTCGCCATGCAAAAGGCCGACACGGCATACGCCAACGCCAGCAAAGCGGCCAACACGAAGCGGCAGCAGGCCACGGATGCGAAGAACTTGGCGGGCGAGCCGGGCGTAAAAGAGTTGAAGCAGGCCGAGGCCAACTTGCCCGCCGCCGTCAAGGCCCTGACCGACGCGACCAACGCCAAGCCCGGCGTGGACAAGGCGTTGGCCGACGCCAAGGCCGCCGCGCTCCCCTTGCAGCAAGCTTACGATGCGGCCGAGAAGGCGGCTAAGGAGGCCGAGGCCGCGGCGAAGGCCGCCTTCGACGCGGCCAACAAGCTCGACGACGAAGCCAAGCGGGCCGCGTCCCAAGCGGCCGCCAAGCGACGAGCGGCTGACGTTGCCAAGGCCGCCCTGGCCCGGGCACAGCGAAACGAGCAACAAGCGACGGCCCAGGCCAACACCGCCCCGCAGAAGTTGGCTGAAGCCCAGGCGCAGGCGAAGACAGCCGACGATGCCTTGGCGATCGTCAAGAATCAGGCGGCTGTCGCCACGATGGCTTACCAGGCAGCCGAGCAGGCCGCGCTAGCTGCGGGGGCCAACGCCAAGGTGGTTTCCGACGCGGAGAAGCAGCAGGCCGCGGCCCACGCTGCCGCCAAGCGCAAGGCGGCCGACGCGGCCAAGACCGCCTTTATCCAGACCCAGAAAAATGCGCAGCAAGCGCAGGCCCAGGCCATCGCGGCCTCGCAAAAGCTGGCCAGCGCTCCGGCGCAGAAGAAAGCAGCCGACGAGGTCTTGGCCAAGGCCAAGAACCAGGCGGCTGCCGCCGGCGGCGCGCAGCAGTCAGCCGAGAAGGCCGCCCAGGCGGCGGAGGCTGCGGCCAAGGCGATTTCCGCGGATGCTGCCAAGTCCCCGCAGGAAAAGAAGAAGACCATGGACGAAGCTGCTGCCAAGCGCAAGGTGGCCGAGGCGGCAAGAACGGTCTTGACCCAGGCACAGCAAAACGAACAGCAAGCGCAGGTCCAGGTCAACACCGCCGCCAAGAACCTGGCCGATGCTCCGGCGCAGAAGAAGGCAGCCGACGCGGCCTTGGCCAACGCCAAGAACCAATTCGGCGCAGCCATCATCGCTTGCCAGTCAGCCGAACAGGCCGCTCAAGCCGCGGAGGGCACGGCCAAGACAACGGCCGAGCGCGCCGGCAGGTCCGAGGAGCAGAGGCGGCAAGCCGCAGCCGACGCGGCCGCCAAGCGCAAAGCGGCCGACACGGCCAAGGCGGCCCTGGCTCAAGCACAGGCAGCCCAGCAAAATCCACAGAACCTGGCCAACGCCGCGGCGCAGAAGCTGGCCCGGGCGACGGCGCAGAAGAAACTGGCCGAAGCTGCCTTGGCGAGCGTCAAGAACCAGGTAGCCGCCGCCGCCACGGCTTCGGCGGCAGCCGAGAAGGCGGCTGAGGATTTCGCGAAGGCCGCGGAGGGAAAGAAGCTGGCGGCGGCCCAAGCGGCCGCCAAACGCAAAGCGGCCGCTGATGCCGCGGCCGCGCTGGTCCAAGCACAGCAAGGCGAGCAACAAGCTCAGGCCCAGGCCAACACCGCTGCGCAAGCGGGCGCAGAAGAAGGCCGCCGACGCCGCCCTGGCCAGCGCCAAGAACCAAGTGGCCGCCGCCACGGCCGCGAACCAGGCGGCCCAGGAAGCGGCCAAGGAACTCATCCAACTCGATGCGGCAAGCAAGCAGGCCGCCGCCGATGCCGCCGCCAAGCGCAAAGCGGCCGACGCGGCCAAGGCCGTTCTGGCCCCGGTGCAGCAGAAGCTGGAGCAAGCGGCGATCCAGGCCAACGCCGCCGCGCAGAAGTTGGCCCAGGGCCGAAGCGCGGAAGAAGTCGGCCGAAGAGGCCCTGGCGAACCTCAAGAAGCGGATCGCCGCTGCCAAACAGACACACCTGGCGGACGAACAAGCAGCCAAGGCGGCGGAAGCCGCGGCCGCTCCGTTGAAGGTGGAAGCCGACAAAACCCGGGCGGCGTATGCGGCTGCCATGAAGATCGCCGACGACAAGCGCGCCCTGGCCGAGCAGGCCAAGGCCGCGCTCTACCGGCTGGTCGCCGCCAGGCAGGTGGCAAACCTCATGGAGAGTTCCGATCCGCCGAAGCCGGCGAACCGGATTGATGAAATCGTGTTTGCGAAGTTGAAGGCGTTGGGTATCAAACCGGTCCTCTGCTCCGACGCGGTGTTTGTCCGCCGCGCCTATTTGGACCTGACCGGCAAGCTGCCGTCCGCGGAAGAGGCCAAGGCGTTCATTCAAGAGTTCGGACAAGAACAAACGCGTCGCCTTGATCGACCGTCTCCTCGACCAGCCGGCGCATGTCGATTACTGGGCCATGAAATGGAGCGATATCCTGCAGAGTCAAGGCGGAGTTCCCCGTCAAGGTTTGGCCCAACGCGGCGCAGGCCTATCACCGCTGGGTGTGGGAATCGATCGCCCAGAACAAGCCGTACGACCAGTTCGCCCGGGAACTGCTCACCTCCAGCGGGAGCAATTTTCGCGTCGGCCCGGTCAACTTCTACCGCGCCATCCAGGACAAGACTCCGGAGGGCATCGCCGCGGCCGTGGGATTGGCGTTGATGGGCACGCGGGTCCACTTCTGGCCGGAAGACCGTCGGGCCGGCATGGCCGTATTCTTCTCGCAGGTCGGCTACAAGCCCACCAGCGAGTGGAAGGAGGAAATCGTCTTCTGGGATCCCCTCAAGTCGGTCGCCGTGCCCGGCAGCACCGCGCCGGGAGTCGATGCCGTCGCCAAGTCGGTGACGGCGACCAACCAGATTCCGCAGGCGTTGGCCAAACCGCTGAGCGAAAACGGGCCGCTGGCGGCCGTCTTTCCGGACGGCGCCAAGACGACGATTCCGCCGAACCGCGATCCGCGGGAGGTGTTTGCCGATTGGCTGATTCGGCCGGAGAATCCCTGGTTTGCGAAGGCCATCGTCAACCGTACCTGGGCGTGGGTGATGGGACGCGGCATTATCCACGAGCCGGACGATATTCGGGAGGACAACCCGCCCAGCAACCCCGAACTCCTGGCCTACTTGCAGAAGGAGCTGGTTTCCAGCGGCTACGATCTGAAGCATCTGAAGCGGCTGATCTTCACCTCGACCACGTACCAGTTCTCTTCGATACCGAGGTTCAAAGGGCCGGAAGCGAGGGCCAACTTCGCCAGCTACCCGTTGCGGCGAGTGGAGGCCGAGGTGTTGATCGATGCTCTGAACAACATTACCGGCAGTTCGGACCTTTACACCAGCGCCGTTCCGGAGCCTTTCACGTATATTCCCAACGACATGTCCGCGGTGGCGCTGGCCGACGGCAGCATCACCAGTTCCTTCCTGACGTTGTTCGGACGTTCCGCGCGGGCCACGGGGATGGAAGGCGAGCGCGTCAACGAGCTGGCCTCGACCCAGTGGCTGCACATGCTGAATTCGGCCACGATCCAGAGCAAGCTTCAGAGCGGCCCGAAGCTCGCGGCGCTGCTCTCCTCGGGCGGCAAGACCAGTGAGATCGCCGAGAGACTCTACCTGACAATCCTCTCGCGGTTTCCGACGGATGCCGACGTAAAGGCCGTGGAGGAATATGCCAAGACCGGAGTGACGAGAGGGCGCGACGTGTGGATCGATCTTGCCTGGGCGTTGATCAATAGCCCCGAGTTTCTTCTGCGGCATTGATTGCGCTGCCGAAGATCGTTAGCGTGATGACTACCCGCATGACGCGAAGACCGGTCGGTTTCACGTACTGGAGCGACGATTTGTCGACACTCAAACGGAAAGCAGAAGGAGGACTGAAATCATGAGCACGCAACCACAATCCGGACAACCAGGAGCATGTGTCCCGGCGCGAGGCCATGCGACGCGGCGTTTGGGGCACGGCGGGCATGATCGCGGCCGGCGGTCTGAGTTCCCGCGTCTTCGCGGCCCCGGCCGAGAAGACGCCCCAGCAGAAAGCCGCCGAAGAGAAGGCGGCCCGAGACGAGGCGGCCAAAGCCAAGGCCAAGGCCAAGAAAGTCCAGACCAAATCGGTCATCCAGATCTTCTTGTGGGGCGGCATGTCGCACAACGACACCTGGGACCCGAAGCCGGGCACGGGCTACGACTACATGGGCGAGTTCGACAGGTTCATCCCCACCAACGTGGCTGGAATCCAGCTCGGCGCCCTGTTCCCCAAGCTGGCCAAGCAGGCCGACAAGTACTCCTTGATCCGCAGCATGACCCATGGCAATAACGGCCACGAGACGGCGGCCTACCTGATGCAAACCGGCCACCTGCCCGGCGGGCGGCTGGCCTACCCCAGCGTGGGCGCCATCTTCACCTTCTTCAAGAAGGAGCAGTACAAAGGGCTGCTTCCGCCTTACGTCGTGATGCTCGAGGCCGCCGGGCGGTTTTCCGAGGAGGGCTTCCTGGGCCCCGCGCTACAAACCTTTCGCCACGGGCGGCGATCCCAACGCGGCCCGCTTCGAGGTGCAGGGAATCGTCAACCGGGGAATCGACGACGGGCGGCAAAAGGCCCGCCGTGAACTGGTCGACAAGATCAATCTCCTGGGCTACGGCCTTGCGGACGTCCCGGAGATGGCTGCCGCCGAGACGGCCAAGCAGAAAGCCTACGGGTTGATCCTGGGCAGGGGGAAGGAAGTCTTCAATCTCGACAACGAACCTACGGAACTCAGGGATCGCTACGGCCGCCACACGTTCGGGCAGGAATGCCTGGCGGCGCGGCGGATGGTCGAGGCGGGCGTGCCCTACATCACGATCAGCTTCCCCGGCGGCTGGGACACGCACTCCAACCACTTCGCGACGATGCGGCGACAGTGTCCCATGTTGGACCAAGGGCTGGCGACGCTGCTTGCGGATCTGAGCGATCGCGGCTTGCTCGATAGCACCCTGGTTTGGTGTACCGGCGAGTTCGGCAGAACGCCGAAGGTGTCCTGGGAGCCGCCTTGGAACGGGGGCCGCCATCACCATGGCGATGTCTTTACCGTGCTGGTCGCCGGCGGCGGATTCAAGGGCGGCCACGTCGTCGGCTCGTCCGATGAAAAAGGCGAGAAAGTCAAGGAACGGCCCGTCTATCCGGCGGACCTGCTGGGAAGCATGTATCTGTTGGCCGGCATCGACGCCACGGCCAAGCTGCCCCATCCCTGGGGGCTGGATGCCCACGTGTTGGACGCCGAAAACGAAGGCATGAAGTCGGCCGGGCTTTTGGAAGAGATCATGTGACCACTCAATGTGTTTTCGCCAATGCTGAAACAGCAGAGAATGGAGGAATTCATGCGTAGACTCACTTGGTTTCCGATCTTGGGGCTGGCCATCCTTGTGGCCGCTGCATCCTCAGCCAGGGCGCAGAGCCAGTACATCGGTTACGTCTATCCCGCCGGCGGCCAGCAGGGCACCACCTTCCCGATTCGGTTGGGTGGACAGGGGCTCGTCCATGCTTCCGATTTGGTTGTGAGCGGGGAAGGGGTTTCCGTTCGGCTGGTCGATTACTACCGGGTGATGAGCAACGAGGAGCTGGGGTTGCTCCGCCAGCAACTGAACGAGTTGCAGAAGAAGGAAACGACGCTAGGCGACGTGATGGCCGCCAAGATGGCCTCGTTCGAGTTTCCTGCGCCCATCGGCCCGGTGGAAGAGCCGAAACCGGGCGAAAAGGAGCCGAAGAAGGAACCTCCCAAGTCCGAGAAGGAAGTGGCCAAGGAGAAGCTGATCGAACGGATCCAAAGGAGGTTCGCGGACGACGAGCGCAACCCGGCCGTTCGTTCCCAAACCGAGCTCGTCTTTGCCGAGATCACGGTGGCGCCCGACGCAAAACCGGGCCGGCGGGAGATCCGGGTGATCACCAAACGGGGCGTCTCCAACCCGCTGCCCTTCTACGTGGGCCAGGTGCCCGAAGTCGCCCGCAAGCCGATGAAGACCTGTCAGCTCCCGGTGCTCGGCAAAGAGTATCTGGCCCAGCGCAACAGGCCGCCGGAAGAAGAGGAGCTGCGCGTCACGGTGCCCTGCACGATGAACGGCCAGATCGCCGCGGGCGAGGTGAACCGGTATCGTTTTCAGGCGAGCAAGGGGCAGCGTCTGGTCATCTCCGCCAAGGCCCGGGAGTTGGTGCCCTACGTCGCCGACGGCGTTCCCGGCTGGTTCCAGGCCGTGATGAGGCTCTGCGACGCCAACGGCAAGGAGTTGGCGTACAACGACGATTTCCGTTTCAACCCCGACCCGCTGATCTATTTCGAGGTCCCCGAGGACGGCGAGTACGTGCTCACCATCCACGAGGCGCTGTTCCGCGGCCGCGAGAGCTTCGTGTATCGCATTACCATCGGCGAGCTGCCCTTCGTGACCAGCATCTTCCCGTTGGGCGGCCGCGTGGGCGAGCCGGTCAAGATCGAGATGGACGGCTGGAACCTGGAAAAGGCCACGCTGTCGCCGCCCCCCAAAGACGCAAAGCCGGGGGAGCTATCTGCTTGCCGCCAGCGACGGGAAGTTCGTCTCCAACTACGTGCCCTTCGCCCTGGACACGCTGCCCGAGTGCCTGGAAAAGGAACCCAACGACGAGCCGTCCAAGGCGCAGAAGGTGCAGCTTCCCATCATCGTCAACGGGCGGATCGATCGCCCGGGCGACTGGGATGTCTTCGAGGTGGAAGGAAAAGCCGGTGAGACCATCGTCGCGGAAGTGTACGCCCGCCGGCTCGGCTCCCCGCTGGATTCCTTCCTCAAGGTCACCGGCGCGGATGGCAAGATCATCGCGCTGAACGACGATCATTACGACGCGGGATCGGGGATGAACACCGACCACGCCGATTCCTACCTCATGGTGAAGCTGCCCGCCGACGGAAAATACTTCATTCACCTCGGCGACACGACGCGGCACGGAGGAAAGGAGTACGCCTACCGGCTCCGGATCAGCCAGCCGCAGCCCGATTTCGCGTTGCGTCTGATCCCTTCCCGAATCGTCATCCCCAGCAAGGGGTCCGCCGCGGTGACCGTCTACGCCATACGCAAGGACGGATTCGACGGGCCGATCAAGCTGAGCTTCAAAGACTTGCCGGAGGGGCTTCGAGTCGCCCGGCGCCACGCTGGCGGCCAAACAAGAGGTCGTGGGGCTGGCGCTGAAAACCAGCCTTACGGCGATGGAAAAGCCGGTCAACCTCACCGTCGTGGGCACGGCGAAAATCGGGGACCGGGAAGTCGTCCATGAGGCCGTGCCGGCCGAAGACAAAATGCAGGCCTTCCTCTGGCGCCATCTGTTGCCTGCGGATACCCTGCCGGTCCTGGTCTTCGATCCATCCTACCAACCGCCCGCCGATCGCATTCGCCCGCCGATCCGCGACGAGGATCGGCCGAAGGACGTGAAGCCCACGTTGACAAGGTCATCGGTCGACTGGTATTTGAGACAGATCGAAGGCCTCTATCAAGAGTGGTTCTTGACCGACGAGTTCGCCAACCGCGAGATCGCGAACATCGAAGCCCGTCTGATCAAATAAGATCCACATTGCGCGGACTTCCCGGGAGCAACACGACCGTCGTGGCGCAATACGTCGAAATGGCCGTGGAAGAGGCGGTGTTTATGTTCGTCTACTGGTTCAGCGTATTGCTGCAGAAGCAGGGTAGGCGCTATCCGACTGACTTCGACCATGTGGACCGGGCCTGGTGGCGAAGGGCAACAAGCCGGTAGGTTTCGCCATCGCCGGCGACGACCACAAATGGGTATGGGCCGACGCCAAGATCGAGGGCAACAGCGTCGTGGTCTCCTCGTCGCAAGTGCCCAATTCCGTGGCCGTACGTTATGCCTGGCATATCAATCCCATCTGCAACCTCTACAACAAAGCGGGCCTGCCCGCCTCTCCCTTCCGCACCGACGATTGGCCCGGCGTCACCGCCAACGCCAAAATAAGTCACGATTTCATGCTTGGGCCGGGGCCATGCGTTTACCGGCCGCCTCCGAAGGTCCTTTTCTTTTTGATACGCCAGTTGATAAGTCCGAGCGCCTTGATACGCTAGGGCGCGCCCTCCGCTCGCACTTCGTTTCCTCCGCTTGCTGCGCCGCCGCCAGCGATTTGAGCAGGCTGCTCCCTGCCAGAGGCGATAGAGTTGCGCCGGGGGCCCCGAGCCACCCAGGGCGGTCAGGGGCGCGGCGAACAGCACGCCGACCAGCCCGGCCGCCTCGAAACCCGCGAACAGGATGAACAGCACCAGCACCTCATGCAGTCCCGGGCCGCGCCCACCAGTTTGGGATAGAGCATCCCGCGCGCCGAACTCGTTGATAAAGCGAAGACCACGATCAAAATCACCACGCCGCACCCCCGGAGTCTGAACCCGGCCGGAGCGAGCAGGGCGGCAATAGGGCCGGGATCGGCGCCGATGAAGGGCCGATCACCGGAACCAGGGAGGCCACTACCACGAACAGCCCGATCAGCAGCCAGAGCTGATGCCGAGAAGCAGGCAGAGGCCGGCGGCCATGGCGCCCATAATCAGCGCCAGCACAATGCCCCCGCACAAAGCCGCCCAGGATGCGATTGACATCATCCTGCCAGGTTCCGCGTAGGGCCGCAATCGTTCCGGCAGCGCGCGATTGAAGGCGCGACGCATCTCCTCGCAATAGATCAGGAAATTAGAGGGTGATGATGATATCAACACGCTCTCGAGACGGAACTTGGAGATCTCCTCCACGCTTCGTCGAGCGCATGCCCGGCAAAACCCGCAAAGGCGTTGACTTTGCCGCGCGGGTGGACGAACTGGTCCTGTAGGTTGAGATGGATGTTGCGGTCGGCCAGCCAGAGATCGGCCCGATGCGACTTCCTCTTCGGCTCGCGCCTCATAGGTCTCATCGGCCAGTCCGCCTCCTCGGGCATCAGAATTGCCTCGCGGTCCCTCTGTGCCTGAAGATAGATGGCATGGTCTTCGGAGAGCAGTCGACCTGGCTTCACCAGCGAGGAGCTGAGGAATCCGCCGCCAGAATGCCGAGCACGAGGAGCAGAACAGAACACGATCATGACGCTGCGATGCGGACACGGCGCTCCTTGCGCCCGCCGCGCAGCATCTCCACGAATGGATCGAGGGCATAGGCCAGCAGGCCGCCCAGCGTAAACAGCAGCAGCGTATGGCCGATAAACTAAGCAGGCGCACGGTAACCGCCACCGCCAGCAGGAGCAGAAGCACGGTGGTGACAACGACCAGCAGTCGCAGCCATTGGTCCATGTTCACTGATATCGCTCAGATGTCCTGTTGCGGACACGGCGGCTTCGGTATGGATCGATCGCCTGTTCGTCGGCATCGTAATGCGCCCATTCGGCGACGGATTGTTCTCTGGCGTTGCCATGATATTCAGTTCCTTATCTCCCCCTCTCCGAAATCTGGCAGAGAGGTAAGATTCCTGCCGGGATTCCAATTAACGGTAGGGGATGAGGTCACGGTGTTTTCGCGCAGCGAAAACCGGTATCGTTTCAAGTGCAGCCGCTGCCCTCGACGGCTCGCGTATAGGTGCGGCAGGCTCGCTCACCGTAGCCGACCGCGCCGCCGCGCAGGATGCGCAGATCAGGATTGCCGTTATAAAAGCCCTGGACCCACTCCCATGCGTTGCCGGCCATGTCGTAGCAGCCATAGAGGCTTACGCCACCGGCGACAGAGCCGACCCGTTGCACGCGGCGGCCCAGATTGCAACTGAGAACCGACCCTTTCCGAGGGTGCGAGGTCCAGCGTTATCGGGCCATCGCTTTTACGGTGGGCGCGCGGCGCGACCAGGCGCGGATCCCAGCGATCTCCCCAGGGATAGCGGCGTCCATCCGTGCCGCGCGCCGCTTTTTCCCACTCTTCATCGGTGGGCAGACGCTTCCCTGCCCACCTGGCATAGGCTTCGGCCTGTGCATAGGTGATGTTGGTGGCGGGCAGATCGGCGTCGCCCGGCAAAAAAGTGTGCGCGGGATCGAATTTTTTGTAAGCCGCATTGGTCACTTCGTGCGTATCGATATAAAAGGAGGGAACGAAGACGCGATGCATGGGCTTGTCTTCCTCATCGGCATCGGCATCGTTGCTTCCTACCGGCAGATCCCCGCCCGGAACCAGAACCATACCGGCGGGCGTATTGGCACGTAGACGCGCCAGCGTTTCCGATGTGGGCGGGCGTTGTCGGGACGGCAGGCGCAACCATGAGGCCAGCGCCAGGATAGCGATCACGGACAGCACTCCAATGATCGAAACGATTGGCGTGCGGCCACGTAATCGTAAGTGGTCTGTTTGCATGAAATAGGTTCCTGTTGAGCGTCTCAGCATGGAGTTCTAAAGCGTTCCAGTCTGAAGTCAGTTCTGAAGTACGGAACGCAGAAGTGGCCGCAAGTTCCCCGGCAACCAAGAAAGAGAAATCGTTGACAATCCTCACGAAACATGTGATAATACAAACTCACCGGGAACTTGCCCACCGTCGCACGCATCTGCACGCGCGCGGCATGCGCTTCCGCACGCCTTCCTGAAGCCGTTGCGCCGGCAGGCGACTTTATGGATGGGTGTGGCCAAAAGCGGGAAGGGCTGCGGCAGAGGTATCCAGCGCGAGCGGATATGTGCGTTTCTGTGTGCGGTATGGGCGCCTGTTGCGCGTGCCGACAGGCGCAAAAGGAGATTGGCGGCAATAGATCCATTCGTCAGGGCATGGCGCTATTTGAAGGCGCTGATTAGCGGGAAACTGGACAAGTGGGAAGATCCCGAGATCATCCTCAATGAAGCTGTTCGCGAAATGAAAGAAAACCAGATCAAGAACCGCGAATTGGCCGTACAAGCCATAACCCAGAAAAACAATCTGCAGGCTGAAGTGGACAAAGAGGAGCGCCTGGTTGCGGAGCTAGGAGCGCGAAAGCCGCTCTGGCGCTGCAATCCGGCAATCGCGAACTGGCCAAGCAGTTTCTAAAAGAAAAGGCCCTTCACGATCAGACGCTGGAAAGCATGCGCGGCAATCTGGCCGCAGGCAACCGAAGCGGCGGAAAAGGTGAAG
>CAWAAL010000040.1:0-50408 GCA_963779975.1 uncultured Planctomycetia bacterium
CCAACTTGAGCGCAGCCGTGACCGGCGGCAACACCCAGATCACCTTGAGCTGGAGCGCCGTGCAAGACCCGACCAGCGGCATCGCATTCTACGACGTTTACCGCGACGGCGCGCAATACCTGGGGCCGCAGGAGTCCGTCAGCAGCCTGACCTGCAACTCGACAACGTCCATCGCCACGGCCACGCTCTCTTCGGCCGCGGGACTCGTCGTGGGGCAGAGCGTGGTGATTAGCGGCGCTGTTCCGTCGGCCTACGACGGGACTTTCCAAATCGCCGCGATCAGTGGCAATACGTTCAGCTACCTGGCGCCGGGGCGCCGGCCTCGCCGGCCACCGGCACGATCACGGTCCAGCCCTACGCCGTCTCGACCACAGCCAGTTATACGGATACCAACGGCATTTCCTCGCAAGTGCAGTATTCCTACCAGGTGGCGGCGGTGAATTACGACGGCGTCGAAGGCCCGCTCTCGCTCGGCGTCAGCGTCTCCGCCGCCGGCATCGCCTCGATCAACGCCCCGGGGAGCACTTCGATCCTGGTCGCCTTTACCGAGCCGGTCGATCCCGTCTCCTCGCAAACGGCGGGCAACTACCAGGTCAACGGCGGCATAACCGTCACCTCCGCGGTCCTGGAGCCGGACGGCCGCACCGTGCTCCTGACCACCTCGGCGGCCTTGGGCACCTCCAACCATACGTTGACTGCCAACAACATCGACACGGCGGCCATGTCGGCCCTGCCCGTCTCGACCGGCACTTTCACCTATTCGGCCTTTACGGTGCCGACGACCCTGCCGGGTCCGGGATACTACGCCCCGTTCGGCCCCAACGGTACCTGGAACTACTATGTGCCGGTGACGACGGCCGCTATCTGGACCTTGGCGGAAAGCTATGCCGGCAGCCAGACGTTCGGCGGCAAGACCGGGAATCTGGCCACGATCCGCAGCGCCACGGAGAACACGTTCCTCGATACCCTGATGGGTGGCGTGGAGTATTGGACCGGCCTGACGAACACCGGCTATTCCGGCGCCTACGATTACGGGGCCGAGAACAACAACGCCCTGCCCGCCACGGGCGTCGCGCCAAGCGCCACCACCGTGCCGATCACGAGCATTACCTATAGCGGGACCACGGCCACCGTTACCACGGCCACGACGACGGCGGCGCTCGGGCTGGCCAGCGGCGTAGAGGTCTTCATTGCCGGCGCGACGCCGTCGCTGTACGACGGGTCCTTCGCGGTCACGGGCACGGGCACGTATACGTTCACCTACACGATGTCCGGCACGCCGAGCGCCAACGCCTCGGGCACGATGACAGTGATGGTCCCCCAGAGAGGGTATGGCTTCGTGTGGGTCGACGGCGAGGCATTCACCTATCAGAACTGGGAAAGCGGCCAGCCGAACAACACCTCCAGCGGCGCGACGCCGGCCAACTACGTGGCGGCGGTCGCTACCGCCGGCACGTGGGACGACCGGTCGAACTCGAACTCGTCGTACCCCTACGTGATCGAGTTCAACCTGGGCCTGGCCTCGCCGCCCGACGCCGGCAGCCTTTCGGTCGTCGAGGTCCACGGTTCTTCGGCGCTGACCTCGATCAGCGGCGGCATCAGTCTGATCAATGCTCCCGGCTCGGCGACGGTCACCAACTACACGTCGGTGCTGACCAGCTACTTCGATCCGGAGGACGTGGCCGGAAACCAGCACTTCACCGCCTTTCCTTTCGGCGGCGACACTTCGGGGATCGACCACAATTTCGCCGTCGAAGTCCAGGGCACGATCCAAATTCCCGCCGCGGGAACGTATACGTTCAACGTCAACAGCGGCGACGGGTTCCAACTGTCGATTGGCTCACAGACCTTTACGGGCAGCAGCACGGGAACGACCTACGGCAGCACCATGAGCTACACCGGTACGCGCACGGCCGCCGACTCGCTGGGCGTGACGACGTTTACCGCCGCGGGCACGTATTCGATGACCCTCTACTATTTCGACGGCGCGACGGACGCCCCCCGGCTGGAGCTCTCGGCGGCGTCCGGCAGCTACACCTCGTTCAGCTCGAACTTCCACCTGGTCGGCGACACGACCGACGGCGGATTGAGCGTGCAAAACAGCTCCGGCTACGTTCCGCCCACCTTCGCCGTAACCGTCAATCCCCTGGCCACGAACAGTACCTCGCCGTCGATCAGCGGCACTTGCACGAATACTTCGGCCACCCTCTCGGTCCGCGTCAATGGAAATTGGTATGCCGTGACCAACAACAGCGGCGCATGGACCCTGCCGGCGGGCGAAATCCCCGCACTGGCCGGCGGGACCTACAGCGTGACCGTGTGCGGAGTCAACACTTCGCAACAGACGGCCTATGACGCCGCGGTCAACGATTTGACCGTCGCCACGGCCTCGCCCACGGTGTCCATCACCGCCCCCGCGTCGCCGACGCTCACGCCCGTCAATTCGATAGCCATTCAGTTCAGCGAGCCCGTGGAGAACTTCAACCTCCAAGACCTGCAGTTGAGCCTCACTGTCAACGGCGTGGTGGTCAGCGAGCCGTTGGAGGGAGCAACGCTCACCACGACCGACGATCAGAACTGGACGCTGGGCAACATCAGCGGCTATACCAGCGCGGCCGGGACGTACACCTTGACCTTCACGAACGCCGGTTGGGGCGTTACCGACGACTACGGCAACGTGCTCGTGACCGGAGCCGGCGCCAGTTGGACCGAAAGCAGCCCGGCGGTCCAGTCGATCAACAGGACGGGCTCCGCCTGCACCAATGCGTCCACTGTCCAGTATACCGTCACCTTCAACGAGAGCGTGACGAACGTCCTGGCGGCCGATTTCACGCTGGCAACGAGCGGCGCCGCCGGCACGATCGAGTCCGTCACTGGCAGCGGCTCAACCTACACCGTAACCGTCAACAACGTCTCGGGCAACGGCACGCTGGGCTTGAACCTCGCGAACAATGGTTCGATTATCGACGTTTCCGGCAATCCGCTCAGCAACAGTTTCACGGGTCAGCTCTTCACGATCGACACGGTCGCCCCGACCATCACGATCGGTGCCCCTTCGGCATCGTATGCGGCGGGCGGGCCCATCACCTACACGGTGACCTACGCCGACGCGAACTTCAACGCCAGCACCTTGGCGGCGGGCAACGTGACGCTGAACGCGACCGGGACTGCCAGCGGAACGATTGGCGTCTCGGGCTCGGGGCTGACGTACACGGTCACTATCAGCAGTATCCACGGCGACGGCAGTTTGGGGATCTCGATCGGTGCCGGCACGGCCTCGGACCTGGCGGGGAACCTGGCCCCGGCCACCGGGCCCAGCACGACCTTCATCGTGGACAATACCGCACCGACGATTTCCATCGGTACACCGTCGACGACAATCACCGAGGGTGGTCCGATCACTTACACGGTGACGTACGCCGACGCCAACTTCAACGCCAGCACCCTGGCGGCAGGCAACGTGACGCTGAACGCGACGGGCACGGCCAGCGGGACGCTTGCCGTCAGCGGCACGGGCCTGACCCGCACGGTGACCATCAGCAGCATAACGGGCAACGGCTCCCTGGGGATCTCGATCGGCGCCGGCACGGCCTCGGACCTGGCCGGCAATCTGGCCCCAGCCGCCGGGCCCAGCACCACTTTCATTGTGGATAACTCTGCCCCCACCGTGGCGACGCCAGCCAGCGCTTCGCCCAACCCCATCACGTCTACGACGACCGATCTTTCCGTGCTGGGGGCGGACACGGTTTTGGGTGAAGGGAGCCTGACGTACAGTTGGACTGCAACCGTGTTGCCCGCGGGCGCCGGCCTGCCCACGTTCAGCGCCAATGGCACGAATGCCGCCAAGAACACGCTCGTCAACTTCAGCCAGGCGGGCAGTTACGTTTTCACGGTGACGATCACCGATATGGGCGGACTCTCGACCACCAGCACGGCGAATGTCACGGTTAACCAGACACTCACCAGCTTTTCCCTTTCTCCGACCGTTGCCAACCTCACGGCTGCCGGTACGCAGCAGTTTACCGTCGCGGGCCAAGACCAGTTCGGCAATGCCATGACAAGCCAGCCAACCTGTTCCTGGTCCTTGATCGGCGCGGGAAGCATCAGCGGCAGCGGGCTCTACCAGCCTCCCTATGCGACCGGGACCACCACGGTGCAAGTGACTAGCGGCTCGCTGACGGGCACCGCCACGGTGAATTTCGCCGGACAGGCCGTCTGGAGTTCGACCGTCAGCAGTTCCTGGAACAGCCCGGGAAACTGGCGAGACAGCATCACGGGCGCCGTCATCGCCGCGCCGGGCCTGCGCGGCATTGCCGGCGACACGGTCGTCTTCAACTCGTCGGCCGGCGGCGCCGTCACGCTGAACGGCGCCGATCCGAGCCTCGCGGGCATCACCTTCAGCGGCGGCGGCAGCCAGAGCATTGCCCAGGGAACCGGCGGCGCCCTGTCGCTCAACAACGGTGGAAACGTCACGACCATCACGGTCGGCGGCGGCAGCCAGGCGATCAGCGCCCCGCTGATGTTGTACAGCAACCTCGTGGTCGCCCCGGCGGCGGGCAGCAGTCTGACGGTCTCCGGCGCGATCAGCGGCGCGGCGCAGCGCTGACCTTGAACGGACCTGGGATGCTGGTCCTCAGTGGCGTCGACACCTGCACCGGCGCTACGACGGTCAGCGCCGGCCTGTTCCAAGTGGGCAATAATGCCACGTTGGGCTCCGGAACGACGTCCCTGACGGTCAACGGGGGCACACTCGTGGTGAATCCGGGGCGGCGTGGTGTATGTCAGTTCCTTGAACGTCTCCAGTGGCAGCGCGGATCTTGACGGCGGGACCATTCGCGCAGCGACCTTCGCCGGCCAGCCCCTGGCGTTCAACATGGGAACGCTCGAGTACACGGGCAATTTGAGCGTTTCCGCGAACGATTGGCTGCAAAACACGCTGGGGTCGGGGCACCTGCTCGGCTTCGCCCAGCAACTCACGGTGGACGGGACGACGACGCTCAATGCTCCGCTGACGCTCAGCGGCGGCACGTTTTCCACCGGCTCGCTGGTGAATCCTGCCGCGCTGAATTTCACCAGCGGCACGTTCGATCTCACCAGCGACAATCTGAGCATCGGCAGCGGCGGTCTGTTCGGCAGCGCGCTTGCGTTGTCCTCCGGCATGACAGTGAACGTGACCAACAACGCCAGCATTGCGGCGGGCGCGAGCCTGACGCTGCAGGGAGGCGAGTTCTCCGCCGCTACGCTCTCCAACAGCGGCACCATCGGCGGCAGCGGCCAGATCAACGCGCCCTTGACGAACAATTCGGCCGGCCTCGTCCGTGCCTTGGCCAGCGACTACCCCATCTTCACCGGCGCGAGCAACGTGAACGAGGGGCAAATCCAGCTCTCCGGCGGGGCGGTCGAGTTCACCGGCGCCCTGACCAACGGGGCACCCGGTGCTCTGGGGCCCGGCGGCCTGATCACGGGTAACGGCAGCCTGATCGTCAGCGGCGGACTGTTCAACTTGGGCAACGTGGCGCTATCGGCCGTGACCAACATTACCGGCACGGTCACGAACGGCTCCGGCGGGCTGGTCGACACGACCAGCGGCACCACGACCTTCTGGGGTAACCTGGTCAACAGCGGCACGATCCGCACGGAAAGCGGCGCCTCCACGGTCTTCTACGGCGCGGTCAGCGGCAGCGGCGCCTTCACCGGGCCGGGCACGGCCTCCTTCGAGAGCAATCTCGCGATCACGACAAGCGACAGCTGGCAGACCATGGATGGATCGGTCGTTCTGGCCGATAACCTCGTGGTGAACGGCAGTGGCACGCTCGCCTTCGGCAGTTCCAGCAACATCACCGAGACGGGCGGCAAGAGCTCCTTGACCATGAGCGGCGCCGGCGGCACATTGATCTTGAGCGGCACAGATAACTATACCGGCGGCACGAACGTGGACGCCGGCACGCTGTGCGTAACCAACACCTCGGCCATCGCCGACGGGACGAGCTTGACCGTCGGTGCAGGCGGGACGTTTATCTTTGATCCGACGTTCGTCGCCGCGTCCAACGACACGACTGCGGCGCCCGACGTTACGACTGTCGTCGCGCCAGTTGCAATATCCAGCCAGACGACTGCAACGACCGCCGCGCCGGTTGCCGCCAACGTGGCTGCCCCGAACCCCGTATCGTTGTCGGCGCCGCAAGCGGCCACCGCCTCGGTTTCCGACTGTCCTGCGACACCCGGCATGATCTCCGTTTTCGATTCGGCTGGCGACTCACCGATTCCGCCGTCCAAAACCGTGGCAAGACCGGCGACTGCGTTACCTTTGCCGACTTCGGTCCCCAGTTCGCGAACAAAGAGCCTAAGCAAAGTCGTCTCTGTCGGCGCTTTGAACACGCTTGCCACGGACCAAACTATCTGGTGGTCAATTGCCAGGAGGGCCGCCGGAGACTTGGCTTGGCTGAAACAGGCTGCACGCGGTTCGGATAATTCGGACCAGCAGCGCAAGAAGGATGTGGCGATTCTGGCATTGGATGCCGTGTTTACGCAATACGGCCGATAGTGTCTTGGCGCCGGACCAAGCCATTGGTGTATAGAACACGTTCGGCGCGGTTGGCGTGTTCGGCAGGCAACGATGCCGCCACACGGTGCCGTCGGCCTTTACTATGTACGCCTAACGAGATAGTCAAATGAACGTGAACAAACACCTTTACGCGAGCAATGGTCCGAAGCGATGGGCCTTGGAAGCGTGGATTCTGCATGGCCTGGCGGCACCGCGAAGAACGGCAAGCATCGGGCATTGGCGGCAGTCTGAGCAGCTCATGTCACGGCCTGGTTGATTGCCCGCCGCGTCATTCCGATAATAGGTGGAAACTGCCTGATCGGGAAGTTCCACAATGCCTCGACTCATCGCCCTCGTAATTCTGCTGCCATCGCCGGTCGTCGCTTTCCTCTTGAATCCGCTGGCAATCGCTCGTGCCGCCAGTTACCATGTCGATTCCATCGCGGACGATGACGCTAACGACGGCACACCCAGAGGACAAGCCCGATCTGACCGGCTGGGCCCTGGTGTTCGGCGACTTCTTCAATGACCGCGTGACCGTGCTCAACCACGCCAAGTCCGGCCGCAGCACCATGTCTATTATCCACGAGGGGCCGTGGAAGAAGGCGCTGGCCGAAAAGGGCGATTACATCTTCATCCAGTTCGGCCGCAATGGGCCTCACCCCCGGTTCGATTCCGCCTTTCGGCAGTCTCTTCGGCCTGCCCACGCTCTGTGACGAGCGGTTGGCCGAAAACGAGGTCATCAACTTCAACGCTGGGGACCATGACATTTCCGTGAACATGCGTTATGCTTATTACGTACCCGTTGAGAAACTCGAACTGGGAAAGTTTGCAGAGTAGCAGGAGGAGTTACGCGTGGAAATCACCCTTTGCTTGCCTCGACACCGGCCTTTCGCCGGTGCCGCTTTCTTGTGTGCCCTTGGTACGATGATGGCCTGTTGGCCAAACGGCTCAGCCAGCGCCCAAGCGCACGACGCCTTTGCCCAGAACAAACGTCTGGGCCGCGGCGTGAACGTCCTGGGCTACGATCCCATCTGGAAGGACCGCCAGAAGGGGCGATTTCAGGAGAAGTATTTCCGGCTCATCAGGGAGGCGGGATTCAACCACGTCAGGGTCAACCTTCATCCCTTCCGCGACAATAAACCGAACTCGGACCACAAGCTCAGCGCCGCGTGGTTCGAGACGCTGGACTGGACGCTCAAGCACGCCTTGGCCAATCACCTGGTAGTGATACTCGATTTCCATGAGTTTCAGGCGTTGGGCGAGAACGCGGCAGGCAACAAGGAGCGGATGCTGGCCGTATGGAGGCAGATCGCCGAGCATTGCAAGGACGCCCCCGACGACGTGTTCTTTGAGATCCTCAACGAGCCGAACAAGAAGCTCGGTCCGGCGCTGTGGAACCCTCTGCTTCGCGAGGCCCTGGCAATCATCCGACGATCGAACCCGCACCGCACGGTGGTCATTGGGCCGACCTCATGGAACAACATCAACGACCTGGACAAACTCGACCTGCCCGAGGAAGACCAGGACCTTATCGTCACGGTGCATTACTACAACCCGTTCCATTTCACGCATCAAGGCGCACCATGGGCCGGGCTGGCGGGCAAAGTGGGTGTTCCTTGGAACGGCACGGACAAAGAACAACGGGCGATTGTGACCGACTTCGGCAAGGCCCAGACATGGGCGCAGAAGCACCAGCGCCCGATCTACCTGGGCGAGTTCGGCGCGTACGACAAGGCGAAGATGGCCGATCGCGCCCGCTGGACGAGCTTCGTGGCGAGGCAGGCCGAGAAACTCGGCTGGAGTTGGGCGTGGTGGCAGTTCGAGGGTGATTTCGTCCTTTACGACGTGCGGCAGGATCAGTGGGTCGAACCTCTCCGGCGGGCGCTAGTGCCCACCGCCGCCGATTCGCGTGAAGCCGTTACCACGGGCAACGGGACTTCGCACCGGGCCCCGCAAGTCATTATTCAACAGCAAAGGCATTGCGGACCAGGTCGCGAAGCGGATCATGGAGAGCCTCAAGTAAGCAACGGCATGAGTCAGAAGATCACCATCACTGCCTACTCCACGGCCCTGTTCTCGACGTGGATTTTTATTGATCCGTGGCGGCTGCCAAGGAGACTGGCCACGATGATCGCGGCGGCATCGTGAGCACATTAGGCCAACCTTCGCACGATTCCCACGAGTTGCTTCAGATTGCGCGTGCAGCGGGAGAACAACTTGTCGCCGATCTGGAACGAGCCCGGCAGTTTACCGGCCAATGGGCAAATAGGAAGTTGACGGAGGTGCTGGTCGAAGCGGCGCTCACGGCCAGCCTGCACCGGCTGGCCGGGACTGACTGCCGGGGCGAGACCAACCGGCTACCGTCCCAGGAGTTCTGGCGGATCGCCGGTCCGTTGTTGGAATTGGGCACGCTGCAAAGCCATGCCCGGCAAAAGCCTCGGGGCTATGCGGGCGATTACCAGATGTTCCACTGGATCGCGACGGATTACTGCTGCGATCATCCGTTGGGCTGGGCCTTTGATCGTTACTTCCAACGTCAGGCCGCGCCACAAGCGGTACGCTACCGTACCCAGCAGACGGCGGTAGCCCTGGTCGCACACTGCCTTCACGCGGATGTTCCGAACTACCATGTCGTCAGCGTCGGATCGGGACCGGCCACCGACATTTGCCAGGCACTGGCCGTGTTGCCGGACAACCGTCGCCCGAGCCTGCAAGCCACCCTCCTCGACCTGGACCCCGAGGCCGTGGAGTTCAGCGAGCGGCAAGTGGCACCGCTGTTGCAGCCAGGGGCACTGCGTTGTCTTCGAGAGAACCTATTCCGCCTGCCGCAAAACCCCAAAGCGGAAAACCTCTTGGGAACCCCTGACTTCCTGATCTGCTCCGGCCTGTTCGATTACCTGTCCGACGAGGCGGCCACGGCGATGCTGCGATTATTCTGGGAGCGTTTGGCTGAAGGCGGCGTCCTGATGGTCGGAAACTTCGCGCCGCACAACCCGACGCAGGCTTACATGGAATGGATCGGCAACTGGTATTTGACCTACAGGACGGCCAGGGATCTGGAGCGGCTGGCAGTGGGGGCAGGGATCTCCCAGCACGGGTTCTCCGTTGACAGCGAAGCCCTGGGGGTGGACTTGATCCTCGTCGCGCGGAAATGAACCAGCGGGATGGGCATTACCACTGTCATGGTTCGGGCTGGTGACGACAGTGGGCTGGTAACGAACGGGTCGGGCGAAGTGTACGACAACGCGCAGACGCGGCTGGTCGTCGGCACGATCAACCTCGTGGAGAAGATCCCCGATCTGGCCAGAAGGCCGCCACCACGGGCCCCTGTCACGATAACCAACGCTAACGGTTCTCTCGCGTCGCGCGGGGTCGTAATGAATAACGAAGTTGTGGAGTTCGATACCCGAACACTCGATTCGGAGCATGTCGGGAACTGGGTTGCACAGCAACTCGAAACATGGACATTGGCCTGAAAATCCCTTCTGTCAGCGTGCCTTCAGTTTCCTGACCAGGCCCGCAATCCGCTCGCCCAGACGGCGGGCGCCGTCGAGTTCCTGCTCGCTCACGCCGGGGTCGAGAGGGCCGGTCATTGCCGAAGATCCAGGTTCGCCCCACACGCTGCCGGTCTTCTCGTTCCGGTAGAGAGGCCCCGCGACGACCATCCGGTTGCTCAACATGAACAACAAGAGACTGGTAACGACGTGCTCCTTGCCTCCGACCTGGCCACCGCCAGTCGAAAACGCTCCGCCGATCTTGTCGGTAAAGTCCACTTTCATCTTCCACGACCAATCGTCGATGACGACTTTCATCTTGCCGGGGATGTTGGCGAAGTAGGTCGGGCTTCCGAGGATGATGCCGTCCGCCGCTTCAAGGTCTTGCTTCGTGACTTCATCGACTTTCTTCACTACGGCTGTTACGCCCGGCACGCGGCGAATCCCCTCGGCTACCCCGCGAGCCATCTTTTCGGTGTTGCCCGTGAGTGAATAGTACGCGACGAGGATGCGCAGGGACGCTCCGTCGCCGACCTTCGGCGACGCGGCGTCACTGGCAACGGCGGAGACCAGCGAAACTGCGAAGGCCGAAGTCAGAAGGATGAGCGTGATGGCCTGCCTCTGGGGGCAAAGGTGTTTCATCGGAAAGCTCCGTATCAAGAGAGGATATTGCGATGCGTGTCGGGCAATTATAGCATTGCCGACTGAGGAGCCGGGTTTTGATCCACGCGCTCATCCTGCCGGGGCCTCGATCCACTGCCGGTAGCACGGACCGCAGAGATGCAGGATCAGCTGCCGGTGGATTCCGTTTCGCGCGGCTACACGATGGCGAATCCCAACGACGTTCATTTCACAGCCAAGGGCCATGAACTGCTTGGCAGGCAGGTCGCCGAGTCCATCAAAGCGCGCCTCAAGGCGAAGTGGCCGTGACTACCGCTCAACGACATCCGGCCGTCCTGTTGCTGGGACCTACGGGAACCGGCAAAACGCCGCTGGGGAACGTGCTCGCCCTTCGTGGATGGCGAGGGGAGTCTTGTCTGCACTTCGATTTCGGGGCGAATCTGCGCGAGCTGGTCGCCCGCAATCAACCCGATGAACATATAGGTCTCGCGGATCTGGAGTTCCTCCGCCAAGTCTTGCAGTCCGGGGCGCTGCTGGAGGACGAGCATTTTCCCCTGGCAGCGAGGATATTCCAGCGGTTCATGTCCCGCAGCAGCGGCCATACTTGGTTGGTATTGAACGGCCGGGCGTCGGCGTGATGTACAAGACCGGTTCCAAGCACCCCCATGGATACTGCCGCGTGGATCTGGCCTTGGAGGCAGGCTGTGCCTTGATTCAAGTTGGGACTGTCTGCCACGAGCCGGAATGGACTGCCAAGGGGCAACGGATCGTGAAGTTCGTGCATGACCATGCCTGCGTTTCCAAGCACCGTCTGTTCCTGCACCAGATGGACGAGGCCGTGCTTCCCGATGGCACGGCGAATCCCAACGAAAGAACCCTGCGGGAAAAGGTGGGCCACACGAACGTCGATGGCGGCCTAGCACGGATGGGCTAGATCGGACAGACCATCACCTCAATGCTGCACGTCCACGTTGTGACCCGCGATGCGACCTTTCTCCGTCAGGCCACGGAAATGCTGGATCAGCTTTCAATGGGCGAAAACACGCTGAAGTTGCGGGACGCCAAGAACCTCGGGTACTTCAATGGCATAGCCTTTATCTGTCATGCTAAATACGACGACTACGCTGCCGGCAAGGTGGACCTTCCCAAACTCTCCATCGCGGAGATCAGCAGCGCGAAGATCATCGCGAAGCCCGCACCCGAACCGGACTGCAGCACTAGCTCCACCGGCAACAAGGCCACAACGCTATACGCAACCGTGCCCGACGACCAGAGCACGCCGAGCAGATTCCAGCAACCCGACCAGATCACGGCGTAGGTCGGTTTGAGCGTATGGGTGTAGATCACCGTGGCCACCGCGTCGGCCGTATCGTGGAAACCGTTGACGAACTCGAAACTCAGGCACAGAAGCAGGGCCAAAAACAAGCAGATGGCCGCGGCGATCGTGACCGGCTCTCCCCAAAGCAGCATGTTGTTTTCTCAAATGCAGAGTACGGCGTTGCAAGAACCTGCGGAGCCAAGCCGGCACGTCCAGCGTGGAGACCTTAGAGTACATTCTGGAAACTTTAGGCCGCGAGGGCTCGTCCGCAAGTCATTCGGCTTCGGGAGTGACGCAAGCGGTAATGTCATCAGATCCGAACATTTCGTAAGAAGGCTCTCGACCGACACAAACCATCACCGCTGACCCATTTCTGATCCCCAAGTTCGGCCAGCGCGGCACGGACCTCTTCAATCATCTTCGTGTAGTACGGTCCCACCTGGCCGCCGGAACTTGGCGGCCTGAAATCGACATACAGGCTCTTGCCGCCCCAGGCTGTCTTGATCGGCAACACTGGCCCATCCAAGTAGTCGCAGATGCCGCTTTGTATCAGGGCGGGGTAACGATTGCTGGCCCTCCATCGGTATCTGTGCCACCGTTGTTGGAAACCTCAATCCGCACGGCGATACAGCACGTTGATTGACGTGACGGCAATCTCGGAAATGTTCTCTGCACACGAGGGGGTCCGAATCGAATCGCCGGCCGTGCGTCAAGAACCGAAGGTATCTTGACTCTGGCCGGGCGTCCGCTAGATTGAGGAAATTCATAGTCGGCTGTCTCAATGCTGCGTTCGACACGGGTCGATCGAAGAAACCATTGATGGACCATCCCGGAACTACTTTACGTTTTTCGTCAGAAGGAGAAATGCATCCATGTACGCGCAAGTCGTCCGCATCTTAGCCACAGTCGCCGGGCTGCTGCTGTTGTCGCCCGTTGCCCACGCAGCCGAGCCAAAGGTCGAACCGTGGATGAAGCCGGACCCGGCCGCCCTGAAGCGGTGGCAGGACATGCGTTTCGGCATGTTCATCCATTGGGGGCCGGTCAGCCTGACGCACCACGAGATCGGCTGGTCGCGCGGGACGCAGACGCCGATCGCGGAGTACGACAACCTCTACAAGAAGTTCAACCCGGTGAAGTTCAACGCCGATGAGTGGGCGTCCATCGCCAAGGCGGCCGGCATGAAATACGTGGTGCTGACGACCAAGCACCACGACGGCTTCTGCCTGTTCGCCACGAAGGAGACCGATTACAACATCATGAACTCGCCCTTCGGGCGGGACGTCACCAAGGAACTGGCCGAGGCCTGCCGGAAGCAGGGAATCGCCTTCGGCACCTACTACTCGGTGTGCGACTGGCATCATCCCGACTTCCCGCTCACCAGCCCCGGCGGCAGCGTGAAGCGCGAGAAGTCGGACCTCGATGCCTACAACCGCTACCTGCTGGCGCAGATCAAGGAGCTCGATCACCAACTGCGGACCGCTGGTGACGATCTGGAACGACGTGCCGCAGATGTTCCAGGGCCGCGGCGTGAACACGATCAAGATGGTCCGCGAGTTGCAGCCGGACATTCTGATCAACAACCGCACGGGCGACGGCGGCGACTACGACACGCCGGAACAGCGCATCGGCGGATTCAGCATGGATCGCCCCTGGGAGTCGTGCATGACGATCTCGGCACACAACCACTGGGCGTGGGGCGGGCCGGAGGACGGCGTGAAGCCGCTCTCCGCGTGCCTGCTGATGCTCATTCGCGCGGCGGGCGGCGACGGCAACGTGCTGCTGAACGTCGGCCCGACGCCGGAGGGCATCATCGAGCCCTGCCAGGTGGACCGGCTCAAGGAAATCGGCGCGTGGCTGGCGAAGTACGGCGATTCGATCTACGGCACGCGCGGCGGCCCCTACAAGCCCACCAAGACCGTCGCCTCGACCCGCAAGGGCAACACGGTCTATATCCACATCACGGCCTGGCCGGAGGAGACGCTCAGGCTGCCGCCGCTGCCGGCCAAGATCGTCAAGAGCTAGCGTGCTCACCGGCGGCCAGGCAAGTGTGAAACAGAGCGACGCCGGCATCGAAATCGCCGTGCCGAAGATCCGACCGGCAGGAGATCGATACGATCGTCGCGTTGGAACTCGACAAGCCGGCCATCGAGATCAAGCCGATCGCTGCCAGCCTGCTGGGCGAGTCGCTCACGACCGGCAAGCGGGCGAAGGCTTCCAACGTGTACCAGAACAGCCAGAGCCATGGCCCGGCAAAGGCGGTCGACGGCGACGAAGACACGCGCTGGGCCACCGACGCCAGCACCGGCCCCTGCTGGCTCGAGGTGGACCTCGGCAAGCCGCAGACGTTCGACCGGGCAGTGATCGACGAGTGCATCGACTTCGGCGTGCGCGTGAATGCCTTCGAGCTGCAATACAAGGAAGGCGAACAATGGAAGACGTTCTGCTAGCGGCAAGGGCATCGGCAAGAACCTCGAAGTGAAGTTCGCCGCCCGTCACCGCCCACATCGTCCGCCTGAACATCACCGAAGGCCACGGTGGCCCAACAATCAACGAGTTCCAGCTCTTCGCTCCGACTGCGCACAAGATATCCCCCTGATGCGGAGGAAGCCGCCATTCTTGCTTGGCGACCGGATTTCCCCGGCAACTCGTAAGTATAATGGGATTCCTGTCAAAGGACCATTTCTCGGAACGACGGCCGGCCGACTTGCCTGCGGCGGTCACCCCCACGAATGGCACTAGCTTAAGCGTGGAGCCGTCGACCAGCCTACAGCGGCTTGTGGTGACACGCCAACGCGGGTACGATCCATTGTGGTCGCGTTTCTTAAGCTAGCGACATTCGTCACCTCCACCTGCACGCGCAAGGATTTGTTCCTCGGGCAGTCACATCGATCGAGCTGGCAAGATTACCGATCAATGCCGCAACAAGACATCATGCTGCGCGGCGCGACGGTGCGGGCGGCGCGGCAACGGGGGCCGGTTTTGGTGCCGGGGCGGACTGCCCCTCATTGGGCTTTTGCCTGCAAAGGACCGGACCGTTGGCCTTGGCAACGCCCGACAGTTCCTCGCGGCGCTGGATTTCGCCCAGGATCAGAGTTTGTAGCCTGCGGAGATCACGCACGGAAAGATCACTTAAACGCTTGAGAATGCTCATGTCGGTCGCGAGTTGTTTGGTGAATTGTAATCAGAAGTTAGCACGGGCCTCTGGCCTGCGTGGTCGGATGTCGTGGGGAATGGATAGGTTGAACCATTATGCGGCGCGACGCCGGGGAGGCTTGGCGGGCTTCCCGATGCTGCCGGGTTTGGCGGCTGGTTCCCGCGTCACCGCGAGGAGGACCGTAGCGTCGGCTTTGGAATTCTGAATACGAGACCACCAGACAAATCCGCCGGCGGTCAGGGACACGAGGAGTCCAACGCCGGCCCAAATGGCAATCCACGCGGATTCCGAGAACTGCGGCCTCCAGACAGACCAAGCGGAGTCGGCTTGCTCGGCCATGTTCTTCGCTTTCGCGGCGGCAACCGTAGCCTTGTGCGCGGCCTCCGCTCTTTCCAGTTCGCGTTTGAATTTCTCGCTCTGGGCGTCCAATGCGTTCAGGTAGGATTGCGTGGAGCGGTTGGCCGTCGTGTCCTGGGTGGCGTCGCCGCTCTCGCCCGCATCGGGCACGGCGTAGAGACCATCGGGCGAACCGTTCTTTTCTTGGGCAAAACCGTGACCGGCGACGGCCAGCGCCAGGATCGCCAGCAAGGCAAGAAAACATCTCCAGGAACTGGTTCGACAACCAGATTCTGGCGGCCGTTCTCTGCGGTGTTCCAGGGTTGGAAAACCGGTTCTCGGGTTGCGTATCACGTTAGCCTCGATTCTTCAGGGAAGTTGGTGCAGGATGCTTTGGGACCGGAATTGCTCCGCATGAGGTCTCGTAGCGTATGACCGTCTTACTGGAAATGACCTTTGCTGGAAATGGCAATAACATGGTCGGCGGATCAGGCAGCCCAGCGGGCGGATCGCCGCATGGCAAGGTTCCGGCCGGCCCAAAACGCCTCGTCGGCCTTGGGATCGCTGTCGTCGGTTGGCTCGGGCGGCTTGTCGTCGGGCCGCAGGTCGGCCTGGCGAAGGGCTTCCAAAGAGAGGATCACGGGTTCGTCGTGGAGTTGGGGATCTTTGTGGTTTTTCATGACTTTTGCGTGCATTTTTCTCGTGGGTCGTTCAAGGTTCGAACATTCGTCAAGGACACGTCAAGCGGCACGTCGCCGCGGCGACGACTTGCCGATGCTGATGATGCGGTCCCGCGGCACCGCGGCGCCGTTGCGGCGGCGATAGCCTTCCTCCCGCTCGGCAGCCCGGCGACGCCCCGAATCGGGAGCTTCGCCGACAATCTCGTCGCGGTGGTCCAATTCCATGTCCACCGCTTCGCTCAAGGCGTAGAGGTCGGCATCGGCCAGTTCCTGGAGTTGACTGAGAATCGTCTTCATCGTTTGCTTTCTCCTGTTGCTCGCCGGCTCAAACCGGCATACCTTGGGTGCGAACTTGTTTCCCGAACCGATTTGCGTGGCCATTTCTCGGCTGGCATTTGGGTTCTCGAATGCAAGTTTGTTGTGATGGATCTCTTACGCGGCCCTGCGCCAGGGACTCTGACGAGGCGCCGGTTCCCGGCGTGCCGACGGAGGCATGGAGGAAAAAAACTCCTCCCACTGCCGGTTGTTCAGCGGGCCCAACAGCAGCCAGGCCCCTTGCGTCCGCACGAACAGTTCCAGGCCCTCGTGCATTCTTTCCGTATAGACCGCAACGTGCCGGGAACCAAGCCCGGCGACCGCCTGGGAAAACAGTTCGATCGCCTGGGCGTGGTCGTCGCTGGCGTCGACCAGCACGCGGTCGGCGCCGAACAGCGAGCGGCGAATGTCCAAGACCGACCGGGCAAAGACCGGCTCGATCCCGCAGTCCTCATGCTGGCGCGCCCACAAGGCGACCTGCCGGGACAATGACTCGGTTGGATAACATACCGCGATGCGATGCACGACAGCCTCGGTTGTGGTCATGCCTTACGTACTCCTCCGTGCCGGAACGCAGTTTCCTTGTCATCAGGCAACGGCCTGACAGATGGCACTCTCTACGCACGCCCCGTGCCAACATGCCCCCGCACGGCAAATCGAGGCGCAAACTCAAACCGTATCAATCGTTAGAAGATTCCCGCCCAGCGCCGCCCCAAGAAGCACCAGACGCAGAAGGTCGCAAAGTGCGCCTCCGCCCCGGTTGCAAGTTGCGACCATGAGGCGGAAAGCGGAGAGATGAAGGCGGAAGGCGGAAGGATGAAGGCGGAAGGATGAAGGGTGCGGGGTGAGGAAGGATTCACACCGGCGAACGCATCGTGGAGACGCCGCGCTCGGCCAGGGCCTGGTCGATCTCGGCCAATTGACGCTCGTCGAGTTGCCAGCCCGAGCCGCCGGCGTTCTCGCAGATCTGATCGGGCCGCTTGGCCCCGCAGAGTGCGGCGGTAATGCCGGGCTGTTGGACGGTCCAGCGAATCACGAGATCGGCCACCGTATGACCGCATTGCCGGGCGATTTCCTGCAAGCGATCGACCAGGTCGTGGTTCTTCCGCCGCTCCTCGCCCTGAAACATCGGATACTTGCGGCGGCTGTCGTCGGGGCCGAAGACCTGGTCGCGGGCGATCCGGCCTGCCAATAATCCCTTCATGAGCGGCCAGTAGACCATCACTGCCACGCCGTTCCGGCGGCACCAAGGCAGCGTGTCGGCCTCGATGTGCCGCAGGAGCATGTTGTAGGGCGGCTGGAACGCGGCCAGCGGACAAACGCCGGCAAATTCCTCGAGTTGGGCCAGCGTGACGTTCGACGCCCCTACGGCCAGCACCTTGCCTTCGTCGCGCAATCGCTGCAATTCACCGGCCGATTCGGCGATGGGGGTGGTTTTGTCCGGAGCATGCAGATAATAAAGTTCCACGCGGTCGGTACCCAAACGCCGCAGGCTCTCCTCGCACTGCCGCCGCAGCGTAACGGGCCGGGCGTCGACCACCTGCTGGCCTTCCGGCGACCAATGGATTCCGCCTTTACTGGCGAGCACCATTTCCTTGCGGCGGGCGCCGAGCGCCCGGGCGATCAGCCGTTCGCTTTCCCCGTTGACGCCGTAGCAATAGGCGGTATCGAGGTGGTTGATCCCCAGGTCGAAGCAGGCCTGAATCGTGGCAATGCTGTCGGCGTCGGTTACCCCCGGGCTGGTCATGCCCGCGATCGGCCAGCAGCCCAGGGCCACTTCGGAGACCTGCAAACCCGTATTGGCTAGGGGACGGTAGAGCATGCCTGCTACTGAATGTCCTCTAATTTCACGCCGCGTCCAGCCCGCAGGTTTTGCCGAGCAGAGCCAATGCGTTCCACGAAACGTGGATCGTGTTCCAGACGGTAGTCGAACCAGTCGTCCTCCGATTCAAATCCAATCAAAATGCCTGCAGGTCTTCCGTGCCGCGTAATAACGATCTCCTCCTTCTCGGCCAAATGCAGGTACTTCGATAAATCGTCTTTAACGTCAGACAGAGCTGCTTCCTTCATCGGGTTTTCCTTCTCGATCGAGCCACGCAAGTGCGTCGGATTTCTTCACAACAGCAAGAACTTCCACTATTTCTTCAGTAACGTCGTAGAAAACACGAATTTCGCCAACTCGCAAGCGATACTGAGGCTGCGACATGCCCCCCAGTCGCTTGAGGCGACTCTTGCTCGTCTTGGTTGGTTCATTCCGCAAATGTGTTTCCAATGCCTCTCGCACGGAAGATCGTTCCTTCGCACTCAACGACTCCAAATCTTCGACGGCCTCGGGCGATAAGACGATTTCGTATTTCATTCTGGCTATATTGTAGCCAGATTGTGCCCACGAAGAAAGTCCTATCGGATCCGCTGTGAAGAGGGAAAAGGCGACGATAATCGCCACCCCCACTACCGACCGCTGCGGCAGCACCCTTCGCGGCACTCCAGCGGCGACGGCCCATCGGGCGGCGGACCATCTGGCCCCAATGCCAGGCGCGGGCTGCCGGGGCTTGTCCGCTCGAGAATCAACTCGCGAATCATCGCGACGAACCGCGGGTGCAGCCCCGGCGTCTCCGCGCGAACCATGGCGAGATTCAGCGCTTCGCAAAGCCCGTAGACCTCGATATCGAGGTCGAAAATGACCTCGATGTGCTCGTGGAGGAAGCCGATAGGCACGATCAGCACGTCGCGAACGTCACCCTTGGCGGCGATCGCCCGCAGCGCCGATTCGACGTCGGGCTCCAGCCACGCTTGCGCTGGGGGCCCGCTGCGGCTCTGGAAAACTAGTTGCCACTGCGGCCGCGGAACCGCAGCGGCGACAAGCCGGCAGGCCTCGCGAAGCTGCGCTTCGTAAGGGCCCGATTTGGCCATGGCAACCGGAATACTGTGGGCCGTGAAGATCAAGGCGGCCTGCTCGCGGCGGTCCTCGGGAAACTCATCCAGCGCGGCACGGACCTGATCGACCACCGACTCGATGAAGCCCGGATGGTTGTAGAAGCGGCGAATCACGTCGATCTGCGGCGCCGCGGCCCCGACTTCCTGCCGGGCACGCGCGATGTCCTCGCGATACTGCCGGCAGCCCGAATAGGAGCCAAAGGCCGATGTCACGAAGGCCAGGGCATGCTGGATGCCATCGTCGGCCATCTGCTGGACGACGTCCGTCAGCAAGGGATGCCAGTTGCGGTTTCCCCAATAGACCGGCAAGTGCGGGCCACGGGCATTCAACTCTTGCACCAGCTTGACCAGCAGGGCCCGGATTTCCGCGTTCAGCGGACTGACTCCGCCGAACCGTTCGTAGTGACCGGCAACCTCCAGCAATCGATCGCGGGGAATGTTCCGCCCGCGGGTCACGTTCTCCAGAAAGGGAAGCACGTCGTCGGGCCCTTCCGGGCCGCCGAAAGCGACGATAAGGACAGCGTCGTGGGGAAAGGGGGAAGGGGGAAGGGGGAAGGGGGAATCAGTCATAATCCTTCATCCTTCCGCCTTCATCCTTCCGAAGTGACCCCGACGGGATTTGAACCCGTGTTCCGGCCTTGAAAGGGCCGTGTCCTAACCTGGTTAGACGACGGGGCCCAGCCTTTACGCTAGACCGAAGAGGGCCGGAAAGACGACGCGATCCAGCGCAGACTAGATTATATACCGCACGGGGGGAGGCTGCGTCAAGGGGGGCACGAGAAGTGCAAAGTTTCGACGGAGCAACCCTGGGTAAACAGAAAAGCCAACCCCATGCAACGGAATAAATTCCGTTTTGTGAAGCTACGAACAGGCAAAAGGGCAAGCGGCTCACGGGCGGTTGGCCTGCGTGGCAGCGGGTCCTCGTGGAAGGGGGGAACGCAGGTTCAGACCGGGTCAGGGGTTTCGGGGTTATCGCTCTGGGAAGCCGTCTTTTCGCCCGCGACAGGTTCGTTGCGATGAATCGCATCGAAAACCTCGCGGCGATGGACGGGAACCTCCTTGGGAGCCTCAACACCCAACCGGACCTTGTCCCCACGAATCTCCACAACCACGATGGTAATGTCATCGTTGATGACAATACTTTCGTTCTTCTTCCGAGACAACACTAACATTGTACGTTCCTTCGCCCTCGTGCCAGAGCTTCCTGGTTCTCGCCCTCGCAGAAGCAGCTTGGCCCATATGTCGATACGTGCCACTATCATTTTACGATACGCTGGAATTATGTGAAGTCAAGCGATTCCGTATGTAAATATTCTGTTTTAGCAGTTTTTTGTCTTTTCTCCGTGCCTAGGTCCTAGAGTCGCTGCGGTTTCCCTTTGGTTTCGCCCATTGTAGTTTGCGGTCGAGTTGCCTTATAATGAACCGGCAGTTAGGTCAGTTGCTTCTCTTTTCCGGAAAACTCGGTCCATGCTGAACTGGTTTCGCAATATCTATATCGCCGTAGCGACGGTCATCCACGCTCTTTGGGTGGGACTTCGTTATTGGATTCGCACCTACGATCCTCAGCGGCGGACCTTCACGGAGAAGTACGAATTCCCAGAACTTCCGGCCGTCGTGACCCCGCGTTATCGCGGTTACCATCGTTTTGATCTGACAACCTGCATCGCTTGCGAAGCCTGTGCCAGGGCCTGTCCGGCCAATTGCATTGAAATCAGCAAGCAAAAGGCGCCGGAAAAGAAAGGCTTCCAGGTAACCGAGTTTGTCATCGACTATGGAAAATGCCTGTTTTGCGCTTTGTGCGTCGAGCCCTGTCCGGTCGATTGTATCTTCATGGGATCGTCGCACGATTTGAGTTGCTACTCCCGCGATGGATGCCGGGTCGATTTTTCACGGCTGCCGGTCGAAATTGCCTGGGGCAAAGCCACGCTCGAACCGCTGGCCGTCGCACAATCCAAGTCGGTGCTGCGCCCCGTGCATGGAGGACCCAATCAATGAGTTCCAGCAAGACACTTCCCCGTCGGACCGGCCAGCGCAAGATTTTCACGCCGGCGGAGGCGAACGCCACGTTGCCGCTGGTCAGTGCCATTGTCTCCGACCTCGTGGGCTTGTCGCGGGAATTGACCGAACGGCGGCAACGGCTGGCTCTCCTACGGGGGGGCAAGGCTGCCAACCCACGCGACCCCTATTACGAGGAGCTTGTCCAATTCCAGAAGGACATGGAAGCGGATTCCCTGCGACTGCGGAATTATGTCGAGGAGTTGCGGGCATTGGGCGTTGAGCCGAAAAGCGGCACGGAAGGCCTGGTCGACTTTCCCGCACTGCTCAACGGCCGCAAAGTTTACCTCTGCTGGAAATTGGGCGAATCGCGGGTACTTTTCTGGCATGACCTGGAGGCCGGTTATGTCGGCCGTCAACCACTGCGGCCAGACTGCGAATTCCAGTCCGAAGAGGACAACGAACCCCACGAAATGGTTAGTGACGCCGGTCAGAACTGAGAGCCTAGTCCGGAAGGTTTTTGGCCGCAAATCAAGATTGAAGCCCGACGGGGCACCCGCAAGTGGGTTCCCCGTCGGGCTTCAATGTGCCGAATAACTGAACAAACTTTCCGGATAGGTTCTAAGGACCGGCCGAAAAATAACTTCCGCAATTAAGCGGGGGTGGCTGGTGGCTGAGCTTGCGAAGCCCCAGCCGATGCCGGATAAGCTGGGGCTTCGCAAGCTCAGCCACCAGCCACCCCAGGAGGAAAACCGGGAAGTTATTCTTCGGCCGGACCTAAATCGGGTCGCTGGGTTGCGTCGCTGACAGATTCGCCGTAGAATAATCGCTTTTCCAACCCGACCTTTCCTGGAAAACCGGAATGTCTCCGACCTCAATTGTCGCCTACGCCGTGCTTTTCGGCTCGGTCGGGTTGTTGTTCTTGCTGGTCTCGCTGTTTTTGGGGCGGTTGCTGCGTCCCAATGTGCCGGCGCCTGCCAAACTGGATACCTATGAGTGCGGCGAGCCGGCGGTGGGATCGAGTTTCGTGCAGTTCGATCTGCGGTTCTACGTGGTGGCCTTGGTGTTCATTGTCTTCGAAGTCGAAGTGGCCCTGTTCTTCCCACCGGCCACGATCTTCGGCACGGCTGCTCGCTGGATGAAGCCGCAGACTTCGCTCGACGCTTCCGGCAGCTTGGCGGCCGACTTGGGGGCAACGAAAGAAAAGAACTCGGCGACCCCGCCGGCCGCCGAAAAGGCCGGAAGGAAGAAGATCAATGAGGAAGAGAGCGCGCACAAGAGCAAGGCCGAAGAGGCCGAAGACGCTCGCACTTTGGCCTTTGCTGCGGCCGCCGATCTGGCCGCCTTTTTCGCTTTGATTCTGCTCGGCTTCGCTTACGTTTGGTACCGGGGCGATCTCGATTGGGTGCGGGCGATCGACACTTCCCAATCGCGGCCTGGGCGAAAACTCGACTTAGTGCATTGAATGCCATGTCGGGTGGGCTTCAGCCCGCCGCCTTGAAAACGAAATCATTGTTGTTTCCGTAAATGCAATTCCAGGAAATTCACCAACGACTGAGCGACCGTTTCGGGCCGGCCATCCTCCGCGCGGAGCCCGCCGCGATCGATCCCTGGATCGAAGTGGCCGGCGGCTCGCTGGTGGAAATCGGGCTTTTCCTCCGCGATGATCCCGCCCTGCGGTTCAACATGCTGCACTGCATTTCGGGTGTCGATTATTTCGAACCCGACGCGAAGAAAGCGGCCGCCGTCAAGTGGCAACCGCACCTGGAAGTGCTCTATCATTTGTCGAGCCTCGTTGACAAGCATCGCCTGGTGCTGATGGTCGCGCTGCCGCGCTGGCAGGACGACGTTCCGGGCCGCTTGCCCGACGTGCCGACAGTGAGTTCGGTTTGGAAAACGGCCAATTGGCACGAGCGCGAGGTCTTCGACTTGATCGGAGTCAATTTCGTGGGCCATCCCGGCTTGACTCGCATCCTGTTGCCCGAGGACTGGGTCGGCTATCCGCTGCGCAAGGATTATCGGCCGCCGCACGAATACCATGGCATTGCCAGGAGGATCGGAAATGCCACTTGAACGGGTCGATCCCGATCTGGTCGAATTCGACCTCCGCAGCGACGAAATGCTGGTCAACATGGGTCCCCAGCATCCCAGCACGCACGGCGTGCTGCGGCTGGTGCTGCGGACCGACGGCGAAGTGGTCGGCGACTTGACGCCGAATATCGGCTATCTGCATCGCTGTGCGGAGAAGATCGGCGAGAACCAGACGCCCCGGATGTTCGTGCCCTACACGGACCGGCTCGATTACCTGGCCAGCATGAACATGAACCTCGGCTGGGCGCTGACCGTGGAAAAGCTGTTGGGGTTCGTGCCTGCGGAGCGGCTGCGTCACTTGCGGGTGCTGGTCTGCGAATTGGACCGCATCGCCAGCCACCTCGTAGCCGCCGGGTGCTACGGCCTGGACCTGGGGAGTTTCACGCCCTTCGTATGGTGTTTTCGCGAGCGCGAGAAGATCCTCTGCCTGTTCGAGGCGCTTTGCGGGGCGCGGCTGACGTATTGCTACATCACGCCCGGCGGCGTGACCTCCGACCTGCCCCAGGGCTGGCTGAAAAACTGCGAGACGTTCCTGAAGGACTTCGAACCGGTCATCGACGAGTTGCACGCGACGCTGACGAGTAATTCGATTTTCGTTCGCCGCACGGCGAATGTCGGCGTGCTCACCCCGGAGATGGCGGTCGACTACGGTTGCACCGGTCCGGTCCTGCGGGGCAGCGGCGTGAATTGGGACCTGCGCCGCGACGGTGAATTGAACTACACGCGGATGTATGAAGGCTACCAGTTCGAAGTCATCGCCCAGGTCGACGGAAAGTATCCCCACGACTGCCCCTACCCGACGGTGCCGCCGGAGGCCGTTTTGGGCGATTGCTGGCACCGCTTCTATGTCCGCATGTTGGAAGTCGTGCAATCCATGAAGCTCATTCGCCAGGCGATGGAAAGATACAGCCAGACCAAGGAAGTGCTGGCCGAGCCGATCAAGCTGCGGCAGAAACTGCCCGTCGGCACCGCCTACCTGGAGACCGAGGCCCCCAAGGGGCAGATCGGTTTCATGCTGGTCAGCGACGGCACGCCCGTGCCCTGGCGGGTGCGGATCCGCAGTTCCAGTTTCTGCAATCTTTCCGTCGCTCCGGAACTGTGCCGCGGCTGCCTGATCGCCGACGTGCCGGCGGTCATCGGTTCATTGGATATCGTGTTGGGAGAGATTGATCGGTGAGGAGGCAGACTTTTATACTGTAAACGCCCCCGCTGGGCTTGCCCCGGTGGGGGCGGGACCAGCGTTGGTAGTTTGAGTAGATTTCAGATTTCATATAGAAGTAAACGTGGCTCAAGCGTTAATCAAGATATTGGATGATTGCGGGCCTCAGTGGCTGGCCCGCCAACAGTGGCTCGCCTACGTCGTGGTCGGCCTGGTTCAGGTTGCGCTGATCCTGGCCCTCGTCATGACCTGCGTGGCGGTCTACACCTGGATGGAGCGGAAGATTTCCGGCCGCATCCAGGACCGCTTGGGACCGACTCGCGTCGGCGGCCGTTTTGGCTGGCTGCAACCGGTAGCCGACGGCCTGAAATTGCTCTGCAAGGAAGACATCGTGCCGGCCTCGGCCGACGGCCTGCTCTTCCGCGCAGCCCCGTATTTGAATTTCTGTGCCGCCTTCATTCCCTTTCTGGCCTTGCCGTTCGCACCCGGCTGGGTCGTTCAGCCGCTCGACACGGCTGCATTCTTCATCCTGGCCATCGGCGGCCTGGAGGTCTTGGGCGTGATCCTGGCCGGCTATGCCTCCGGCTCGAAGTGGTCGCTCTACGGCGCCATGCGCGAGGCGGCTCAGGTCGTGAGTTTCGAGATCCCGCTGGGAATGTGCGTGGTCGTGCCCGTGCTGATGGCGGGAACCATGAACCTGACGCAGATTGCCGAACAGCAGGCCGGTTGGTGTACGAATTGGAACCTTGTCAACCCGTTCGCCCTGGCGACTTTTTTCATCTATATGGTCTGCGCCACGGCCGGCACCAATCGCGCCCCCTTCGACCTGCCCGAGGCCGAGAGCGAGCTGGTGGCCGGGTTCATGACCGAATATTCCGGTTTTCGTTGGGCGATGTTTTTCATGGGCGAGTATTGTGCCATGTTCCTGCTGGCCCTGCTGGGCGCGATCCTGTTTTGCGGCGGCTGGAATGGGCCGGTTCCGATCGCCAGCCTGCTGGGATTGACCAAGGAACACGGCGATCTAGCCGTTTTTGTCGCCAATTTCCTCGGCATGTGCAACCTGATCGCCAAAGGCTTCTTGGGCGTGATCTTCATGATGTGGCTCCGCTGGACGCTGCCCCGGCTCCGCATCGATCAGGTCATGACCACGTGCCTGAAGTATTGCGTGCCGCTGGCCTCGGTCATGCTCGTCGGCACAATGCTCTGGACGTTGTATTGGCGCGGCAGCCCGTCCCCTCCCCAGATCAAGGAACCGCCGGCGAAGCAGAGCCGGCAGACGGAAATCGATCTTGAGTCGAAAGCTCAGATCCGTGATTTGAGATTTGAGATCCTTTCCCAGGCAGGAGTGTCATAACCATGTCGGCCATCCACTGGGACAGCTTCTTCTTCCTCTTCTTCGCCTTGGCGACGTGCGTCTTCGCCGTCGCCGTGGTCGTGTCGAACAACATCGTGCGCATGGCGTCGTACCTGGTCGCTGCGCTGTGCGGAGTGGCGGGGCTGTTCTTCCTCTCCGGCGCCCAGTTCCTGGGGGCCATGCAGCTCATGCTCTACGTCGGCGGCACCGTCGTGCTGCTGATTTTCGGCGTCATGCTCACGGCCAGGGGACCGTTCGTGTCGATGCAGAGCGGCGGCGGGCAATGGATCTTGGCCCTGTTGACGGGCGGATCGCTGCTGGTCGTGCTCTTGCAGACCGTCAGCCAGGTCCGGCCGCTCAAGGAGCCGACGGCGGCCGCCATGGACGCCGTGGCGAGCAATCCCACGACGGCCCAATTAGGCGCCGGCCTGGTGGGTGTCCGTACCGACAAGGTCGGTCTAGCAGCGAACGCAGCAAACAAGCCGGGCGATTACGTCGGCTACCTCCTGCCGTTCGAGATCATCTCCGTCCACCTCCTGGTCGTCCTTGTGGGAGCCGCGTTCCTGGCACGGGCCAAACGCCGCGGCACAACGCGGCCGCAGGGAACGGAGCACGGCGACGAGAGTTTGAGGAGTGGGGATGAGAAGGATGAGGGATTTTGAATTTGTGATTTGAGATTTGTGATTCAAGCCGGGCTGCTTGCGGCTTTGCAAAGAAACGATAGAAACCCATGGATCTGCTCACGCAACCTGTCGGCCTGTCGCACTACCTGATCGTAGGTGCGATTCTGTTCGTCTGCGGCGTAGTCTGCATGACGATCAAGCGGAACGCCGTCGGCGTGCTGATGGGCATGGAACTGGTGCTCAACGGCGCCAACCTGAATTTTGTCGCCTTCAGCAGTCCGCTCTTGGTGGGCAGCAGCAGCGGTCTGGGGCTCGATGGCCAGTTCATCGCCATTTTCGTCGTGGTGCTGGCCGCCGCCGAGGCTGCCGTCGCCCTGGCTATCGCTTTGTGTTTCTACCATAACCACGCAACGATCGACGTTGATCGAGGAAATGAGCTGAACGGATAAGGAGGTCTTGGGTCTTGGGCTTTAGCACCAAGACCTAAGACCCAAGACCAATCGAACATGGATCTCAACGCCCTGCTTCCGACGCTTCTTGGAACGGCCTGGCTGCTGCCGCTGGCCTCGTTCGTGTTCATCGTCTTCTTCGGCAAGCGCATGGGACACGGCGGGAAGAATGCCGGTTTCCTGGCCACGGGCGCGATCGTCAGCGGCTTCGTGCTGTCCTTATCCGCCTTGATCTGCTGGCTCAGCCAGCATCCGCACCCTGATCCGGTCTGCGGCGATTGGTACACGCTCGGCCGCTTCGGCTCGCTTTCCCTCACCGTCGGCTACTACATCGACTCGCTGACCATCGCCATGTTCTGCATGGTCACGCTCATTGCCTCGTGCATCCACGTCTACTCGCTGGGCTACATGCACGAAGAGCTGCACGAAGTCACCGATCCGCTGGCCCGCCTGGAAAACGGCGAGCCGCTCCGCCGCCGCGGCCGATTCTATCGCTTCTTCCAGTACCTGTCGCTCTTCTGCTTCAGCATGTTGGGCCTGGTGATCGCCGGCAACCTGGCGATGGTCTTCGCCTTCTGGGAGCTCGTGGGCATATGTTCCTACTTGCTGATCGGCTTTTACATCGAGCGGCAAGAGCGCCTCGAACGCGGCCAACAAGGCATTCATCGTCAACCGCGTGGGCGACTTCGGCATGATCATCGGCCTGATGGCGATTTTCGCCGGCATGGGCACGTTCAACTTCGGCGACGTACACGAACAACAGCCCGGCATCTTCAGCCAGGTTCGGCCGGCCAAGAACGTAATCACGCTCGATGAGGACAACGGGCACCATGTTCTCATGGCCGGCGGCGCCGAGCAGGCCGAGGCACCCGGTACTCCGGGTCGGCTCGAACATGCTCCCAGAGTGCCCGATGGAATGGTGCTTCTCGCAGCGCGAAACGAAGTCGAGAAGACCGTCGCCCCCGTCGAACAACAATACCAAGGAAATGAACTGGTCGCTCACGCCATGGCGTGGTCCGCCGCTCACAAGAACATCGGAAAATGGCGGGCCAAGGGCTACGGCTACTGGCTGCTGGTCGTGGCCGGGCTGGGCATCTTCTGCGGTTGCGTGGGCAAGAGCGCCCAGTTCCCGCTGCACGTCTGGCTGCCCGACGCCATGGAAGGCCCCACGCCCGTCAGCGCCTTGATCCACGCCGCCACGATGGTCGCCGCGGGCGTCTATCTCGTCGGCCGCTGTTATCCGATCTTCACGCCCGAGGTCCTCCTGGTCATCGCCGTCGTGGGCACGATCACGCTCTTTATCGCCGCCACGATCGCCATCACCGCCACCGACATCAAGCGCGTGCTGGCCTATTCGACCGTCAGCCAGTTGGGCTACATGATGCTGGCCCTGGGCCTCGGCGGCTGGCTGGCCGGCATGTTCCACCTCTTCACGCACGCCTTCTTCAAGGCCCTGCTGTTCCTCTGCTCCGGGCTCGGTGATCCACGCCACGGGCACCAACGAAATGCCGGCCATGGGCGGCCTGCGGAAGAAGATGCCCTGGACCGCCGGCACGATGCTCGTCGGCTGCCTGGCGATCGCGGGGGCGGGCATCCCGCTGGTCGTCGGACTGAGCGGCTACTACTCCAAGGACGGCATCCTGGCCCAGGCCCTGTCGTTCGAGCAAGCCAATCCGCTGCTACGGCTATTTCTTCTGGATCGCCACGGCGCGGGGCCGCGATTACGGCCTTCTACATGTTCCGCCTCTGGTACATGACCTTTGCCGGCAAGCCCCGCGACGAGCACGTCTATCACCACGCCCACGAGTCGCCTTGGGTGATGGTCGGCCCGCTGGTGGTCCTGGCCTTCTTCGCCGTGGTGGCCGGTTGGACGCTGGGCAACTTCGGCCTGCCGCCGCTTCTGGAGCAGGCCCGGCCGCTGGGCACGGAACACGGCGCCTCGGCCGGTTGGGCCGTCGCCGATCGTCACGCATCCCGTCGGAGCACGAGTCGCACGAGACCGGACATCCACGTTCCCGCCACGCTCTGGGCCTTCGGCTCGGCGTTGGCCGGTTTCCTGCTGGCGACCGTGTTCTACGGGCTGAGGAAGCTCAACCCGGACGACGTGCGCCGGCAGTTCGCCCCGGTCTATCGCTTCCTCGTCCACAAGTGGTGGTTCGACGAACTTTATGCCATGCTCTTCGTCCGTCCCGTGCTGCGGATCTCCGACTGGGTCGCCGCCTGCGACAAGCAGGGCATCGACCGCGCGGTCGACGGCCTGGCGTGGCTCGTCGGCGTCGTGGCCCGGCTGGACGAATGGATCGATCGCATTTTCGTCGACGGCCTGGTGGACGGCCTCGCCCGCGTGACCTACGCCGCCGGCCTGCGGCTCCGCGCCGTGCAGAGCGGCAACCTGCGGCAATACGTGATGTGGATCGCCGTCGGCACCGTGGCCCTGTTCCTCTTGATCAGCTTTTACTGGAACTGGGCCTTGGCCGGAACGTAATCTCAGCCGAACTGAACCTGACATGATGAACGACACTACTCGATGCTCTATCCGACCCCACCGTGTTGATGAGCCTGATCATCTTCCTGCCGACGGTGGCAGCCTTCGTGCTCCTGTTCTTCCCCAAGGGACAGGACGAAACGATGAAGCAGTTCTGCCTTCATCACGACGATCATCGTCTTCGCGCTGACGGTCTGGATCGCGGTGCCCGGGGCCAAGGCCAATTCGGTCGGTTTTTCGCTCAGCACGGGCGAGATGCAATACGAAGTCTCGCGGCCCTGGATTCCCGCGTTCGACATCAACTACCATCTCGGCCTCGACGGCATCAGCCTGCCGCTGGTCGTGCTCACCTCGTTCCTCAGCGTGCTGGCCATGTGGGCAAGTTGGCCGATCCAGAAACACGTCCGCGCCTATTGCATCCTCTTCCTGCTCCTGGAAACGGGCATGCTGGGCGTCTTCATGTCGCTGGACTTCTTCCTCTTTTACGTCTTCTGGGAAGTGATGCTCCTGCCGATGTACTTTCTCATCGGCGTCTGGGGCGGGCCGCGGCGGGAATACGCGGCGATCAAGTTCTTCCTCTTCACGCTCGTGGGCAGCGTGCTGATGCTGATCGCCCTGCTGATGCTCTACTTCACCAGCGACGCCCGCTTGCTCGATCCCGGCTCGGTCGACGCAGCACACCTTCAACATCGTCGAGTGGGCCCAGCTTGGCGCAGTTGGCCAATTCGCCGTTCGCGCAAACGCTGTTCCTCGGCCACACGCGTCGGCTGGTGGGCCTTCCTGCTGTTGTTCGTCGGCTTCGTGATCAAGCTGCCCGCCGTGCCGGTGCATACCTGGCTGCCCGACGCCCACGTCGAGGCCCCCACGCCCATTTCCATGATCCTGGCCGGCGTGCTGCTGAAGATGGGCGGCTACGGCGTGCTCCGCATCTGCTATCCGATCCTGCCCTCGGCGCTGGACGACCGCCTGACCTGGATGGTGGCCATCGTGGGCGTGGTGAGCATGGTCTACGGGGCCTTCGCCGCCATGGCCCAAAAGGACTTCAAGCGGCTGGTCGCCTACAGCTCCGTGAGCCACATGGGCTACGTGCTGCTGGGCATCGGCGTCTGCAGCGCCACGGCCGGCAACCTGTACAATTCCGACGCCTGGCGGATGGGCGTCAGCGGCGCCATGTTCCAGATGATCGCCCACGGCATCAGCTCGGCTGGCATGTTCTTCCTGGTCGGCGTCGTCTACGACCGCGTCCACCATCGCGACCTCGACCGCTTCGGCGGCCTGTTCCAGCACATGCCCACCTACGCCGGCATTTCCATGGTGATCTTCTTCGCCGCCTTGGGCCTGCCGGGCCTCTGCGGGTTCATCGGCGAAGTGCTCGTGGTGCTTTCGGTCTGGAACTTCAGCATCGTGCTGGCCGTGATCTCGGCCGCGGTCGTGATCCTCACCGCCGGCTAATCCTCTGGACGATCCAGCGGGTTTACCTGGGACCGGAGTACAAGGGCCCGCACGCCGAGGCCCTGCGGCCGATGACCTCGCGTGAAATCGCCATTGCGGCCCCGCTGGTCGTGATGGCCGTGGTGCTGGGGATCTTCCCCGAGACCTTGCTGAAATATACCGATGCCACGATCAAAGGCTTCGTCGATCACCTCAATCCGGCCCGGCAGTCGGCCCAATTTTCGCCGCCTGGCGCGGCGCCGGGTGAAAACGCGAAACCGCAAGCGCGTGTATCAGTGGAGAGTCGCGATGCAGCACGCGATCAGCTTGCGAAGCCGCAAACGGCCGCAATCAACTCGCCTCTCGCTCCGGGAGAGGGGCATGACGTACACGTTCCCGGAAAGGTCGTTCCCGTACGATCTCCCAACTCTCCCGTTGCCAAGGCGTCGCCGTGAACTTGCACGAACTGATCCAATATGTCTTGAAGGACCTCGGCCCGTCGCTCCACGCGGTGTGGCCGGAGTTGTCGCTCTGCGCCGCGATCGTGCTGTTGCTGCTGGCCCGCATGATCTTCCCCGCGCGGAAGGCGTCCGGCCTGCCCTATTACATCGCGTTCCTGGGCGCCCTGGCCGCGCTGGGGTTCCTCTGCCTCGACGTGCATTCCTGGCCGCAGCTCAGTCCGGGGCAGCAATATCGTCGTCGCCGCCCGCTCCGCAACCGATCTTCACCGGCCTGCTGGTGCTGGACAGCTTCAGCGTCGTCATGCGCAGCCTGCTG
This sequence comes from uncultured Planctomycetia bacterium, assembly GCA_963779975.1. Taxonomy (GTDB): domain Bacteria; phylum Planctomycetota; class Planctomycetia; order Pirellulales; family Thermoguttaceae; genus JANXQG01. The sequence goes on from CAWAAL010000040.1 coordinate 31,767, forward strand.
ATGCTCTTCGCGGTGCTGTTCGTCACCTTCACGCGGGTCTCGGGCGTGCCCGACGACGACGACGCCACGGAGTTCTACGTGATGATCCTGGGCGCGACGATCGGCCTGTGCATCATGGTCTCGGCCAACCACGTCTTGATGGTCTTTCTGGGCATCGAAATGGCCAGCGTGCCCTGCTACGTGCTGGCCGGCATCCTCCGCCATCGCCGCGCCAGCAGCGAGGCCGCCTTGAAATATGCCGTCTTCGGCGGGGCCGCCGCCGGCGTGATGCTGTACGGCCTCAGCCTGCTGACCGGCGTGCTGGGCTCGGCCCACCTGCCCACGATGGCCCAGCGACTGGCGACGTGGCTCGCCCAGACCGGCGATGCCCATCACCAGGCGACCGCCGTCGTGCTGGTGTTGGGCGGGCTGATGACGATGGTCGGCCTGGCCTTCAAGCTCTCGGCCGTGCCGTTCCATTTCTGGGCCCCGGACGTTTTCGAAGGTGCGCCGGCCGAAGTGGGCACGTTCCTTTCGATCGCCTCGAAGGCCGCCGCCGTGGCCCTCTTGACCCGGCTGGCGCTGATCTTTTCCGGCTGCCTGGAACCGCTCCCGGCCGCAGCGGCCGTCGCGGCCCTGGCCCCGGTGCGGTTCTACCTGGCCTCGCTGATCGCTTTGCTGGCCGCCGTGACCTGTACCTTCGGCAACCTGGCGGCCTACGGCCAGACGAACATCAAGCGCCTGCTGGCCTACTCGACGATCGCCCATGCCGGCTACCTGATGATGCCGGTCGCTGCGGCCGTGGTCCTTGCCGGCGACGCGGCGCATCGCGAGCGTGCGGCCGATGCCGTGGCGGCCCTGATCGTTTACCTCGGGCGTCTACTTGTTCATGAACTTCGGCGCGTTCGCCATCGTGGCCTTTGTCCGCAACGCGCGGGGCAGCGAATCGATCGCCGACTATGCCGGCATGGTCCGCCGCTCGCCCGCCGTGGCCGTGGCCATGGCGGTCATCCTCTTCAGCCTCGTCGGCCTGCCGCCGCTGGCCGGGTTTTCGGCCAAGTTCGCCGCCTTTGCCGCCTTGCTGGACGCCAGGATGTATCTGCTGCTTGGTCATCGGCGGCCTGAACACGGTCGTGAGCCTGTTCTATTACCTCCGCGTGGTCAAGGTGATGATGTTGGAAGCCGGAGCCCGAGGAGCAGCCGGCCCCGGACATCCCCTTGTTCTCGGTTCCCGGCGTTTATGCCGTCGTTCTGGCAGGCACGATGTTCCTGATTTTCGTTCGTTGGGAAGGCTTGTGGACGATCGGCCAGGTGGCCGGCCGGGCCTTGGTGCAGTGGACGGTCGGTTCATGAAGTTCATGAACGAGACGACATGAAATCGCCAATCGGTCGTGAGTGTGTTGAACCGCCTGCTGCAGACGCTCTGCCGCTCGCTGGCCTTGTATGCCGAAGAGATCAGGCCGTGGAGCCTTGCCGGCCACGAGCCGGTCTGGACCGCCATCGGCCGCCTGGCCGCCGACAGCCGCATGTATTCCCAGCGCGTGGCCGAGGCCATCATCGAGCAGCGGCGGCCAGCCGAATCCCGGGCCTTATCCGTCGGAATTCGCCGCGCTGAACGACCTGGGCCTGGAGTTCTTTCTCCGCGAGATCATCGTCCACCTCCAGCGCGACCAGAAAGTGATTGGCGAGTGTGTCGCCGAATTGGCCCATGTCCCCGCTGCTCCGCTCGCTGGCCGAAGAAGTCTACGGCAATCTCCAGGGACACATCGAGTTGCTGGAAAAAGTCGCGGCGAACGTGTAGCGTGGGACGCATCGAAGCCCGACGCGCAAGCGAGGGATGTGTTTTCCAAGAGCTTCGACCCACAATCCTCGCTGACCCGCAAGCGGGTGCCCCGTCGGGCTTCTATAACCACCTTCGTTCCCAGAATCGTGCAATGTCATTGAGTCCCCACTTTTCGCTCCCATGATCGATACCCACTGCCATCTCGACGACCAGCAATTCGAAGCCGACCGCGCGGCGGTCGTCGCCCGCGCGGCCGCGGCGGGCGTGGAGCAGATGATCTCCCTGGGCACCACCGCCGCATCCAGCCGGGCGACCGTCCAGCTGGCGGAAACGCTATCCCAGCCTCTTTGCGGCGGTCGGCATTCATCCGAACTCCTGCTGCGGAAGCGGCTGCCGGCGACTGGGACGCGATCGTCGGCCTGCTCGATCATCCCCGCGTGGTCGCCTTGGGCGAAACCGGCCTCGACCGCTACTGGGATTACGCCCCGATCGAGGTGCAGCGGGACTACTTCGACCGCCATCTGCGGCTGTCGCAAGAGCGCGATCTGGCCGTCGTCATCCATTGCCGCGACGCCCAGGCCGACATGATGCCCATGTTGCGCGAGGCCGTCGCCCGCGGCCCCTTGCGGGGCGTGCTGCATGCCTTCTCGGGCGATGCCGCGATGGCCGCCGAATGCCTGGACCTCGGGCTTTACGTGAGTTTCGCCGGCAACGTGACCTATACGAACAAGAAGTTCCAAGCGCTTCGCGAGGCGGCCGCCACGGTCCCGGCCGATCGCATCTTGATCGAGACCGACAGCCCCTATCTCACGCCCGAACCGCTCCGCGGCAAGCAGAAGCGGAACGAGCCCGCGCTGGTGGCCCACACGGCGGCCGCCCTGGCCGCCCTCCGCGGCGTGCCGCTGGACAGTTCGCCCGCCAGACCACGGCCAACGCCCGGCGCCTGTTCCAACTCGACGCCGGCGCGTAGAATTCCTGGTAACGCACAGGCTTCGCGTCGACCTTGTGCCAGACGTTCCGACGTTCTCGCCCCCCAACCAAGGAGAATCCCATGGCCCTGACCCCCAGCACGATGCAGTTGTCGCTCGGCGCCGAAGCGCCCGGCCTTTGCCCTGCCGGACCCCGACGGCAAGATCCACTCCCTGCGATGATTTCGCCGGGCGGCCCGCGCTGTTGGTGGCCTTCATCTGCAACCATTGTCCCTACGTCAAGCACGTCGCGCCGGCATTCGCGCAGCTCGCCAAGGAGTATCAGGAGCAGGGCGTCGCGGTCGTCGCCATCAATGCGAACGATTTCGAGCACTATCCCGACGATTCGCCGGCGAAGATGAAAGAAGAAATCGCGGCCCGCGGCTACACGTTCCCCTATCTCGTCGACCAGTCGCAGCAGGTTGCCAAGGCCTATCGGGCCGCCTGTACGCCCGATTTCTATCTCTTCGACGCCGACCGGAAACTGGTCTATCGCGGCCAGATGGACGCCAGCCGTCCGGGCAACAACCTGCCCGTCACCGGCAAGGACCTTCGCGAGGCGATCGACGCCGTGTTGGCCGGCCGGCCCGTAGCGAAGGAGCAGCGGCCCAGTATCGGCTGCAACATCAAGTGGCGACAGGGGAACGAACCCCAGTATTCCCGCTGATGCTTAGCATGCATCGTTTCAACGTTCCTCCCTTCACGTCATTCAAGAAACTCGCCATGAAAACCATTTCCCTTCTCGGACTGTCAGCGTTTCTACTTCTGCCCGCCATTGCTTCCGCACAGCAACGACCGGTCAACGCGCCGTCGGAATCCTTGGCGTGGCCTTCGCAGCCGCCCAAGGACTGTCCCTTCGTGCCTTCCGCGACCCTGGCGGGAATCCGTTTTACCGGCCGGCACGCCGATTACGTCAACGCCGACACCTGGTATCCGTCGTGGGCTGCCGACGGCAACCTGTACTCTCCCTGGACCGACGGCAACGTGAACGGCCTCGGTTCCAGTTCGGGCGGCAAGAACGCCACGACGGGCTACGCGACGATCCTCGGCGATGACCCGCTCAAGTTGCAAGTCGTGAATCAGGGCGTTTACAAGTCCGACCCGTCGCCCTACGCCAGCCGCTACCCATGCGGGTCGCTGGTCTATAACGGCGTATGGTACTACGGCACGTATTGCCTTCATCCGGCCGGCAGCGTATCACACGAGGGCGCGAACTACAACTGGCCGTGGCTGGGCCCATTCGTCGGGTTCCGCTACTCGACCGACCTGGGCAAGACCTGGACGCAGACGCCCTGCACGCCGGCCAAACCGTTGTTCGGCGAAAGCGCGCTGCATGGCGAAGCCGGTGAAGATCGGCTCGCCGCACGTCGTCGACTTCGGCAAGAACATGGAACACTCGCCCGACGGCAAGGCCTACCTGGTGGCCCACGGCGCCAGCGACGGCAAGCAGCGCCGCTTCGGCTACAACAGTTGGATCACCGGCGACGAGATCTACCTGGTGCGGGTCACGCCAAGCATCGAGAACATCAACGACGCCGCGAAGTACGAGTTCTTTGACGGCGGCGGCTGGACCCAGGATTTCGCCAAGATCAAGCCGATTGCCGCCTGGCGCGACAACATGGGCTGCGTGACCATGACCTACGACGCGCCGCTGAAGAAATACCTGATGTGCGTCACCGACGGCGGCACGACGGCCGGCTATTTCAATACCTATATCCTCGAATCGGATCGCGTCACCGGCCCTTTCCAGTTGGTGCATTACCTGCATCACTTCGGCGAACAGGCCTATTTCGTCAACTTTCCCTCGAAGTTCGTCGGCGGCGACGGGCGGACGCTCTGGCTGTGCTATGCGGCCAATTTCGCCCCGAACTGGAACGGCATGAAGATCCGTTCCCGTCCGACCGGCAGCCGCTACGGCCTATGCCTGCAAGAAGTGCGGTTGCTGGGCCCCGGCGAGAAGCCCTAGCGGAAGTCATTTCTCGGCCAGTCCTTTTCGCAGCGCCCGCATCGACCAAGGCTCCTCCAGCAATTCGAAGCCGGCCCGCCAGTGCCAGAGCGTGCTCGACTCGTTGCCGAGCAGGAACGTGCTGACCAGTTCCCCGTATCCGAGTCGCAGCAAGGCCTGGACTGCCATGTCCAGCAGGGCCATGCCGACGCCCCGGCGGGCATACGTCGGGCTCGACGAGGATCCACGTCAGGTGTGGGCCGCCGGCCACTTCATCGACGGCTTCGGCCGGCGGAACGGTGATCAGGTTCGCCGCGACCAGCAAGTCATCCTTAGGGCATGCCGCCACGCAGCAGGCCTCGCCGATCAAGGGACCCTCGCCGAATGCGCGGGTGCGGCCCAGGCAGTCTTCGGCCGCCGCCAGGCGATCTTCGTCCGTCAGGCTTGCAAACGGCTGGACACGATGAAACGCGGCGGCAAACAAGCGGGGCAACCGCTGCCAGTCGGCGTCTTGCAGAGGGCGGACGACAAGCTCTTCGTCGGTGACCATCTCGGCGACGGGGCGGACGAATGTCGGCAAGTCGAGAACGGCGTGGTAACTCTTGGGCCGCGGCGAAAGCCAGGCGCGGCCGTCGAAATACTCGTACTTGTAGGCCGGATTCCGCGGCAACTGCCGGAACTGTTGCCAGGTCAGCGGCAATTCGATCGTTGCGAACCACTCGTGCATCATGACGGAGCGCACCTCGGTTGGGACCAACAGGCCAGGCAATCATCTTCACTTATGCCTGGCCCGCCGTCAATTCGCCGCACGGAATTTATTCCGCTGCCTCAAACGGGTCGTTGCGCGGGGCGGCTTTCGCGCTGGGATCGCTGTTTCCGCTCCACGCCGACGGCTTGATCGACGAGCCCACCTTCCAGGAGCTTGACGTGACGCTGGAGGGACTGCAAAGCGACATCTACGACGAACTTCGCCGCAGAAGATCCCGGGGCGGAGATTGGAGAGATCGATGAAAAGTCAACATCTGCCAAGAACCGACTCCATCGAGGAGTTGGCAAAACTCTGGGATACTCACGATTTGACGGAAGTCGAGAGTGAATTGGAGGAAGTCAACGAGCCGGTCTTCGAACGAGAGACCCGAATTTCTGTCCACTTGGATTCAACCGAGGCGCAAGCCGTCCATGAAGCTGCAAGATCTCAAGGAGTCGCAGATTCGGAATTGATTCGACAGTGGGTCCTTGAGAGAATTCATGCAAGGTAATCCTACCGCTTACGCGCCGCTTTCGCGAAATTCTTGATGCGGTGCTCGATGCCCCAGGCAATGACGTAGACGACACAGCCAAGGCCGACGAATGAGCGAAATGATCCAGGAGACGTAGTGCAATTCGCGGCTATTTCGCACGAAGTCCTCCACAAGCTGCCTTGCATTTTACACGATGCCATTACGATTCGCTACAAAGGCTCCCCCGCCCCTTTTCGCCGTTTCCGCTCTCCTATACACTTGAACGCATGGCGACCGACACTTGCGTTTTCGATAGCAGCGACAGCGTTCGCTCGGCTGTTCCGCTGAAATATGCCCAATTTGTCACCTTTCAGGAACCTCTTGTTTTGCAAGAGGGGGGGTGTTTGCCCGTCGTCCGGGTGGCCTACGAGACCTACGGGACGCTTAGCCCTGCGGCCGACAATGCCGTTCTGATCTGCCATGCCCTGTCGGGCGATTCGCACGTCGCCCGGCATGATGCTGACGATGCCGCCGGCTGGTGGGACCTGGTCGTGGGGCCAGGCAAACCGATCGACACTGACCGTTACTTTGTCATCTGTCCCAATCTTTTGGGTGGTTGCCGCGGCACGACGGGGCCCAACAGCGTCAACCCGGAAACCGGCAGGCCCTATGCGGCCGATTTCCCCACCATTACTGTCCGTGACATGGTCAACGTCCAGAAGATGCTGGTCGAGCATCTGGGCGTTCGCCGGCTGCGGGCCGTGGTGGGTGGATCGCTGGGCGGACAACTGGCCCTGACTTGGGCCACGCAGTTGCCGACGATGGTGGCCGGCACCATCGCCCTGGCCACTTCGCCGCGGTTGACCAGCCAGGCCATGGCCTTCGACGTCGTCGGCCGCAACGCCATCCTCCGCGACCCGGCCTACCAGGATGGTCAGTACTACGGCAACGGTCCGGGGCCGACAGTCGGACTGTCGATCGCGCGCATGCTGGGTCACATCACCTATCTCTCGCGCGAGGCGATGATCGAGAAGTTCGACGCCCATCGCTTGCAACCCCGGCAAGTGCAGACGGAGTTCGAGACCCGCTTTTCCGTCGGCTCGTACCTGGCCTACCAGGGCGACAAGTTCGTCGAGCGTTTCGACGCCAACAGCTATCTCGCGCTGACCATGGCCATCGACCTGTTCGACCTGGGCGATGCCCACGAGGAGCTTGCGCCGGGCCTTGTCGAGTTCGCAGTGCCGCTGGCTGTTGATGAGTTTTTCGACCGACTGGCTCTTCCCGCCCTTCCAGTCGGAAAAGATGGTCAACGCCCTGATCGCCGAAGGCAAGCCCGTCAGCTATTGCAACGTGAAGAGCAATTGCGGCCACGATGCCTTCCTTTTGGCCGACGAGTTGCCGATCTACGGCGAGACGATGCGGGCCTTTCTGGCGAATCTCGACAGCAGCGCGGCGGCCGACGACACGCTTGCCGACGTGGCCCTGGACGATTTAAGCTGCCAGGATCCGACGAGCATCTTCCACAGCCGCCGCTTGGACTACGACTCGATCGTCGAGCTGATCCCGCCGGGCGCCAGCGTGCTGGACCTCGGCTGCGGCAACGGCGGGCTCTTGGCCCGCTTGCGCCGCCAGGGCTGCCGGAGCATCATGGGCATCGAGTTGGACGAAAAGGCGATCCTGGCCTGCGTTCGCCGCGGGCTGGACGTCGTGCAGGCCGACTTGGACCACGGGCTGTCGGCCTTCGCCGACGGGCAGTTCGACTTCGTCGTCCTCTCGCAGACGTTGCAAGCCGTGATGGACGTGCAGGGAGTGCTCAAGGAGATCCTCCGCGTCGGCCGGCAGGGGATCATCAGCTTCCCCAACATCGGCTATTGGAAGCTGCGCAAGCATCTTTACGAAGAAGGCCGCGCTCCCCGCGCCGGGTCGCTGCTGGGCTATCACTGGCACAACTCGCCCAACGTCCGCTTCCTTTCTATCGCCGACTTCGAAGACTTCTGCCGCGAGAACCAGATCAAGATCCACCAGCAGATCGCGCTCGATACGGAAGCCGGCTGCAAGGTGCATGACGATCCGAATTTGAATGCCGACATGGCGATCGTGGTGATTAGCAGGTAAGAAGACACATGGGCCCACAGAAAGGCTGTGACATGCAGATTCAATTGATAACGGCGAAGAACTTCAAATCGCTTGTTGATTTTCGATTGGATCTCGCCAAGTTCACCTGCCTTGTCGGACTCAACGGCGCAGGCAAGTCCACGGTACTGCAATTCATCGATTTCATCGGGCAGCAGGTCCGAGGAAACATCGAGGGATGGCTAAACGAACGAGAATGGGACGCGGCAGACGTTCTCTCCAAATTGGTTTCTCGAACAACGGTCGATTTTTTTGTGGTCCTCGTTGCAAGCGCGGGCGAAACGGGCGTCACGTGGGACGCCAGCTTCGACGTTTCCAAATTATACTGCACGTCAGAACGTATCGTCACTCCGGGCGCAACGCTGGACGTTCGAGATGGCCGGCTTCGTATCGAAGATCTCATGATTTCCGACCTCGTTGCGAGACGAATCATTGACGAACGAATTACCTTCAGTTATCAGGGGTCGATTCTATCGCAACTGAAAGAAGAGACGCTGCCCGGCTCGTTGATCGGTTTCAAAAACTACTTCAAGACCGTCAAATCACTCGACATGTTGTCTCCGGAGCGTCTGCGGCTGAGAACGCGCGATGCAGCCGGATCGCTCGGCCTGGGTGGGCAGCGGTTGTCCTCGTTCCTTTATGAGTTAGGCGACGCGAAACGGGCGAGCATCGCCAACTCCCTGCGGCAGGCGTACAAACAGCTTGAGTCCATCGACTCGCGATCGTTGCGCTCGGGCTGGAAACAGCTCGAGATTGCTGAAGCCTATCGAGTTCCAAACTCCGGATTGATGCCTCGAATGATTACCGAAGCTCGACATGTCAACGACGGCATGTTGCGTCTGATCGCCATTCTTGCGGAATTGGAGACCGACAACCGTTTCCTCCTCTTCGATGAAATCGAGAACGGAATCAACCCCGAACTGGTCGAATTGGTGGTCAACACGCTTGTCGCCGCGCGACAGCAGGTGCTGGTCACGACCCATAGCCCGATGATCCTGAACTTTCTTGAGGATCCCATTGCGAAAGCTGGCGTCGCGTACCTGTACAAGACTTCCCGCGGTTACACTAAATCGATCTCCTTCTTCTCGATCCCCTCTCTCGCCAAGAAGCTGACCGTCATGGGGCCCGGCGAGGCGTTCGCGGACACGAACCTGACGGCCCTCGCGGATGAAATCTCCGAGTTGACGCGAGAGGAAGCGTGAGCATGTACTTCCTTTTTAGTGGAGAAGGTCCCACCGACGTGGGCGTCGGCACGGGTGCCGCGACGATTTGCGAAGGCGACGACTTCGGACACGGCCCGATGGCAATCATCGTCGATCAACTGGTTGAGGATCGTCAGGGTTACTCGCCCCTGGGCGTTTCAACTTGCGGCATCATCTCGGAACATAGTCTTGCCGAGCGAGCAAGACAATTGAAAACCGTCAAGAAGTCGCTTCGCCTTCCGGGAGTCAAGCAGCCGAAGGAGACTCGTTACTTTTTCAACAACGCGCGCATCCTTGCGCGAATCGCGCGTGAGAAACGGGCCGAACTGGCGGACGACGTTGTGGCCATCCTCTTCCGGGACTCGGACGGGACGGCATCGGCGGGACGCGGACAGTGGGAAGACAAACGCAGGTCGATCATCCACGGCTTCGACGAAGAGCGATTCACTCGGGGGGTTCCGATGATTCCCAAGCCCAAATCCGAAGCCTGGGTTCTTTGCGGCTTGACGGGGAATCCGAACTACGGAGGCGGACCGCTGGAGGAGCGGTCTGGCAACGACAACTCGCCCAACTCGCTCAAAGACGAATTGAAGCGGTTCGCAGGAAAGCAGCTCCGCGCGAAACGCTGTGCGAAATGGTGCGAGATCGGCGAATCGATTATCGCAAGATCGCCCTGCCGAGCTTCGGTGCGTTCACGAACCGGCTCGTCGAGGCGATTTGATAAACGTTGCGCTCATTCGGAGTTTCATTTTTTCCAGACGCGGTGTAAAATCAAACAATATGGAAGTTCACGCTAGTCTCCCTCTGAAAAGTTGATCGCCATGACATTTTCGGTAATCGTCAGTCCGCTGGAGGACCGGTTCACCGCTGCTTTGGTAGGCGAGCCGGAAGTCCGAGCTATCGGCCAAACTCGCGAGGCCGCAATTGCGGCGCTTAAGGCGGAGGTTCGTCGGCGCGTTGAGTGCGGCGAGTTGGTTACGCTCGATATCGACTCCGTCGGCGACACCAGCCTGGCCGGCAAATACCGCGACGATCCGACTCTCGAAGACATCTGCGCTGAGGCGTACCGAGAGCGTGATGCCGAGACCGCGAAATGACTGTCTTCGACGCGGATGTGCTGACGGATATCTTGCGAGGCGTTCCAGACGTTGTTGCCCGGGCGATGCTGATCCCGCCAGAAGAGCAAGCCGTTCCTATCGTGGGTGCCGAGGAAATCCCCCGCGGCAGACTTAATGCAATTCGTCAGGCCGAGGCTGGAAGGAGTCCCCTTGCGATTGCGCGTGCCTATGAGTTGATGCGGAATTCCCTTTCTGATTTCCGAAACGTGACGATCCTTTCCTACACCGATCATGCAGAACTGTTGTTTCAGGAGTGGCGAGCGCAAAAGATCCGCGTGGCGACTCATGATCTTCGTATCGCCGCGGCCGGGTGATCGGATTCGAGCGATTGAACTATCGGACTGCCAAACAACGAGCAGAAGATTGGGGAACGTGAATGGTTCAGCAACCTGACTTTGCCCCGGAGGGGCACTTGAGAATAGCCCAGCGATTCATCGCTGGGACCGGAGTTCGTCAACGCCCATCCAGTCCCGGAGGGACGGCTGAAACGTCCGGCGTCGCCCAATATCAATCGTCCCTCCGGGACTGTCGGTTTCCCTCGCATTCCCTGCCCAGCGATAAATCGCTGGGCTATTCGCAAATGTCCCTCCGGGACCGGCAAAGCCGGGCCGCCCCTTAGCCTGTCGCATTATCTGTGGCCAAGGCCACTAGCCCTTACCGCTCAACAAATGTCGCAAAGCAGATCCACCTTTACCGACGCCCTGGCCCGCGGCGTACTCGTCTTCGACGGCGCCATGGGCACTGAGATCTACCGGCACCACGTCTTCACGAACCGTTCGTTCGATGAACTGTGCCTCTCGGACCCGAAACTGATCGAGACCATCCATCGCGATTACTGCGATGCCGGGGCCGACGTGCTGACAACGAACACCTTCGGTGCGCAACGAGTGGGCCTGGAGAAATACGGCCTGGCCGACAAGGTTCGCGACATCAACCGCGCCGGCGAAATGATCGCCCGACGGGTGGCCGACGCGGCCGATCGGCCCGTGCTTGTGGCCGGATCGATCGGACCACTGGCTACGCAATGGCAGTCGGAAGAAACCATTCCTGAGATGATCGCCGAACAGGTCGCCGCCCTGTGGGAAGGCGGGGCGGATTTCATCATTTTCGAAACGCAGCCTTCGCGCGCGGCACTCGAACATTGTGCCGCAGCCATGCGGCGCCGCCCCGAGGTGCCGTTCATCCTTTCCTGCATGGTGGCCTCGGGTACCCAGTACTCCGGGTGCGGCGAATCGGTCGCCGGCGAGCCGATCGAAAACCTGCTCGCCCCGCTGCCTGCTGGACCTGATGGGAACAGCGGCCCGCAGCCGATCGCCTGGGGATTGAATTGCGGCACCGGGCCCGACGGCCTGCTGAGTACCGTCGAGCGGGCGGTCCGCGTGATCGACTTGCCGCTGGTCGTGCAACCCAACGCGGGCATCCCCAGAGAGGTGGATAACCGCCGCATTTATTTCTGTTCGCCGGAATACCTGACCGAATACGCCAAGCGGTTCGTACAACTGGGCGCGTCGGGCGTGGGCGGTTGCTGCGGCACGACGCCCGACCACATCCGCGAAATCTCTCATACGATCAAGCCGCTCACCCGGCGGCGGACCGAACCGATCGTGAAACCGGCCGCAGCCGTGCCGATGAAGCCGGCCGCCCCCTTGGCCGAGAAGTCGCAACTTGGCAAGCGGCTGGCCGTCGGAGAGTGGGTGACCAGCGTGGAGCTTGTGCCGCCGCGGGGCTACGATCTCAGTTCCACGGTGGCCAAGAGCCGCACGCTCCGCGATCGCGGCGTCACGGCGATCAATATTCCCGATGGTCCGCGGGCCAGCGCCCGCATCTCGCCGCTGATCACGGCCGAGCGGCTGCTGCGCGATGCCCAAATCGAGCCGGTCCTTCATTTCTGCTGCCGCGACCGCAACCTGATCGGCATGCAGGCCGATCTCTTGGCCTGTGCGGCCTGCGGCGTGCGGAACATCCTCTTCGTCACCGGCGATCCGCCCAAGCTGGGCGATTATCCGCACGCCACCGGTGTTTTCGACGCCGATTCCATCGGCATGGCTGCCGTACAGAAGCGGCTCAACCAGGGCATCGATCTGGGCGGGCAGTCGATCGACCCGCAGACCTTCGCGGTGATCGGCGTAGGGCTCGATCCCACGGCCCTCGATCGCAAGCGGGAGATCGACCGTTTCCGCCAGAAGATCGAGGCCGGCGCCGAGTTCGCCATCACGCAGCCGGTTTTCGACCCCGACGCCTTGCTGCGGATGCTCGACGACGTGCAACATCACGGCATTCCGATCGTGGCGGGAATCTGGCCTTTGATCAGCTACCGCAACGCCTTGTTCATGCGGAACGAGGTGCCCGGCGTGGTGGTACCCGACGCAGTGATGGAACGCATGGCCGCGGTGACCAGCCGCGAAGACCAGCTTGCCGCCGGCATTCAGATTGCCCGCGAGTCGGTCGCCCGCATTCGCGATCGCGTGGCCGGTATTCAGGTCAGTGCGCCGCTGGGCAATATCGAAACGGCCTGGGCGGTGATTCGTGATTGAACTTCTCTCCCCCGCCGGCGATTTCGACTGCGCCCGCGCGGCGGTGGAGAACGGCGCCGATGCCGTCTACTTCGGCCTCCGCTTGGGACTGAACGCGCGGACCAAGGCCGCGAACTTCACCCTGGAAGAATTGCCGGAGCTCATGGCCTTCCTGCACCTCCGCGGTGTCCGCGGCTTCGTGACCCTTAACACGCTCGTCTTCCCCGGCGAGTTGGACCTGTTGGAGCAGTCGCTCCGAGCAGTGGTCTTGGCCGGCGTTGACGCGGCCATCGTGCAGGATTTTGGCGCGGCGCGGCTGATCCGCTCCATCGCCCCCGATTTTGCCCTGCACGCTTCGACGCAGATGTCGATCACCAGCGCCGAAGGCGCGGCCATGGCCCAGCGGCTGAGCATCGCGCGCGTCGTGCTCGCCCGAGAACTTTCTCTCGACGACCTCCACCGCATCCGTCCGCAGACCGAGTTGGAACTGGAAGTTTTCGTCCATGGCGCACTGTGCATGAGCTACTCGGGCCAGTGCAACGCGAGCTTCGGCATGGGCGGCCGCAGCGCCAATCGCGGCCACTGTGCCCAGCAATGCCGGCTGCCTTACGACCTGGTCTGCGACAACGAGGTCCGCGATCTCAAGGACCGCAAGTACTTGCTCAGCCCTGCGGACCTCGCCGCCCTGGATCTCGTGCCGGAACTGATTGCCGCGGGCGTGAATGCGCTGAAGATCGAAGGCCGCATGAAGTCGCCGCAGTATGTCGCCTCGGCCACGCGGCAGTACCGCCTGGCGATCGACGAGGGCCTGGCCGGCCGCCGCGTCAGTCGGTCGCCGGAACAGCTCTTGGAATTGGAAAGTCCGTTCTCGCGCGGCCTCTCGCAAGGCTGGCTGGCGGGGCGGAATCTCCAGATCGTCGACGGTCGCAACTCGGCCAACCGCGGCCTCTGCGTCGGCAGGGTCGCGGCTGTCCGCGGCGATCGCGTGGCGGTCGAACTCACCGCCGCGTTGCGGCGCGGCGACGGCGTCGCCTTTCCTTCGATCCTGGGCGAAGACCACGATCAGGGCGGCCGCGTCTATGAGATCTTCGACTGCGGGCAGTCGGTCAAGGAAGTTGCCGGCGGCCGGGTCGAGCTAAGTTTTGGGCGCGATGCCCTGGCACTGGACCGCCTGCGGCCCGGCCAGGAGATTTGGAAGACCGACGATCCGCAGCTCGACCGCCGCCTTCGCAAGACGTTCAGCAACGGTCGTACCCAGCGCCGCATGCCGTTGGATTTGACGGTGGATGCCGCCGTCGGCCGCAAGCTGTGCGTTACGCGCGAACGGGTATTGGAACCACGTGCCACGTCGAGTCGGGGCAGGAGCTTGAAGAGGCCCAACGTCACCCGCTCACGGCCGAGGTGCTCCGGGAGCAGTTCGGCCGTCTAGGTGCAAGTGTCTATGAACTGCGTGGGCTAGAGGCGCGGATCGAAGGCCGGCCGATGGCCCCGTTGAGCGTGCTGGCACAGTTGCGGCACGAAATGGTCCGCCTGCTGGATGCCGCAGCCGTGGAATTGCCAAAGCCGCGGTTGCTTGCCCGGCCCACGCTCACGCCGCCAGTGTGCCGGCGCGAGGACTTCGGGTGGCACGTCCTCTGCCGCGAGTTAAAGCAAGTGGAAGAAGTGCTGGCCCAGGGCGTGAAGAGCATCATCGGCGATTTTGCCGAGTTGCATCGTTGCGCCCACGCCGTGCGGATGGCCCGCGAGCAGGGTGCGGAGATCTTGCTGGCGACACCGCGGATCCAGAAGCCGGGCGAGGAGGCTCATTTTGCGCGGATTGCCGACGCCGGGCCCGATGGCCTGCTGGTCCGTAACCTGGGCGGTGTGGCCTACTGTGCCCAACGGCAGATTCCCTTCGTGGCCGACATGTCGCTCAATGCGGTCAACCAGTGGACTGTCGCCTGGCTGCACGAACTCGGCGCTCGCCGGGTCACGGCGGCCTACGACTCCGATCGCCGGCGGCTGACCGAACTCGCCGTCGCCTCGTCCTGGGCCGAGTTGGAAGTGGTCGTTTATCAGCACCTTCCCTTGTTCCACGCGGAGCACTGCATCTTCGATACGGAGGTCGGCGGGGCGGGCTTTAGTCCGCCTCTGCATGAAGGTGGGCTAAAGCCCACCCTGCTCACGCCGGAGGAAGAAGACCGTCAGGCGCAGCGCCGCGCGGCGCCGTGCAGTTTCGCCTGCATGAAGCACGAGGTGCGATTGCGCGACCGCCTGGGCGTGGAGCATCCCTTGCAGTCGGATGCCTGCTGCCGCAACACGCTCTATCATGCCGAGCCGCAGAATCTGATCGACCACGTGCCAGAACTGCGGCGGCTCGGCGTGCGACACTTCCGCATCGAGCTGCTGGAAGGCGTGCCGCGGAATCTGCTTCGCCGGGCGATGGACAAAACGGCGGGGTGAGGTGTAGCCCGTCATGGATCGGTCCGATCGGTCGGATCCATGGTGGGCCGGCGCACGCCGAAGCGTGCTACGGTTTTCGGCGGTCAGCGCGGGGGATGTTCAATTCGGGCAGGAGCAGCGTCCCTTGGCTCTCGCCGCCGCGAATCGCCTCTTGCCAACGCTTTTCGGCCACGGCGCGATCGCCCCGCGCGTCCATGGCCAGGAACGAGCCGACGATCAGCTTCGAGCCGGCTGTCGGCTTGAACGACTGCTTGACGATCGCCGAGAGCAGATCCATGGGAAGGGCCTCGATGCGGCAACGCTGTGGCCGACCTTCCCTCTGGATGGCCAACTCCTCGCGGCTGGCCTCGATTACCGCTACGCGATTCGATTCGGACAAGACGATCTCGTCCAGCGGCTGCATCGCGGCTACGGCCTTGCGAACGCCCTCCCAGAACTGCTCCAAGTGGTCCTGCAAGACCTGCAAGCGTTCCAACTCGGCTTGATCGGCGGGGCCCTGGACATTGGCGGCCGCGGTTTGCAGGTTTCGTTTGGAAGCCGCGAGATTGCGTTGCCCCATTGCGGTGCGAACGTCGGCAACCGCGCTGGCGAAGGCGGCGCGTTTCACGGCATCTTGCACCGCCGGGGCCTCTTTGACCGCGACCGTTCCCGGCGTCACGTTGGCGGCGGATACCGGCGGAGAAACCTGGCTTCCCGGCAAGTCAGGCCGATCGCGATCAGGTGTGTCTGACGCCCGACCCTGACCCTGTGGCACTGCCGGAGTCGGCAGCGGTGATGGAATTCCAGGCGCGGTGCTCTCCAGAGAGGCTGCCGGCACGCCAATGGCAGCTGGCGCCGACGTTTCCTTGGCCGCTGGCGGGACAGTAACCGCCGCAGGCGAGGACTCCGCACCCGATGGTGCCGGCCCCGCGGGCGGAGCGGGACTTGTTGGCGGAGATGCCGATGGAGACGCCGACGGCGCGGAGGCCTGATCCGACGATTTCGCCGCGCCCGCAGTTCCGCCGCGGGCCCCCGCCGGTTGCCCCGGTGGGTGCCGCGCACTGATCACCAGGCCGACAATGAGCACGCCGGACAACGTCAAAACGCCGGTCAGGGCCCAACTCAGCCATGGATAGCCGTCGTCATCGTCAGAGATTTCAGAAGCCAACGCCGCGCTCCTCATGCTGGTCCCCGCGCCCTTCGAGTGAGCGGAGTTTTCCGATAACCCTTCAGTCTAACCGGCCAGACCGTTGGTTGGCAAGGGACTTGTCCTTTGTGATTTGTCCTTTGTAGAGCGGAATGAATTCCCTGCTACGAAGCTGCCGGCAATTCCATTTCTGCTGGCCGGCCAAGCATGCGGTTGACCTTTCGCCACAAGACGTTGGAGTCGAACGGTCTAAGCAGATAGTCGGAAATGCCCGCCCTGATCGCTTTGATCACGTCCCGCCGGCTGGCGCGGGCCGAGACCATGAGGATCGGCACGTGGGAGCCCGCCAGCCGGATCGATCGGGTAAAGTCCAGACCGGTCATGCCGGGCAGTTGCCAGTCGATTACGACGGCGACGAAGAGATTCTTGTCGAACAGCGCGCGGGCCTGCTGCCCGTTCGCCGTTTCGATAACCTCCACGTCCGCGGACGTGCGCAAGGGCACGCAAATCATGTCGCGGGTGATGGAGTCGTTCTCGGCAACCAGGATTTTCACGGCTTGATCCCAGAAAAGGGCGACGTGGATTGTGCGAAAAGTTCGATTGCACGCGAGCCTATACAAGTTTATGTCAAAACGGACGGTTGAGTGTGAAAATGACATAATATATTGTGGTAGAATAACTTAGCGGCCATGGTTGTCCCGTTAACATGCACACCGCGCTCCGGCATGGTGCCGCCCATCCGCCCGCGAAAACTCCTGATGTTCTTCCAACCCTCCATGCTCTTGACGCTCGTCCACGTCTTGACCGTACTGCTAATTTCGTTGCGGGTGATCATGCGGCGGCCGCCCAGCGGCGTCGCCTTGGCGTGGATGTTCCTTGTGGCCTTCGTGCCGCTGGGCGGGGCGGTATTCTATCTGCTGATCGGCGAACGGCGCGTCGGACTGCGACGCGCACGGCGAATCGCCGCGCTGCGCAGCGACTATGCCCTGCTGGCCAGGCACGCCATCGACCAGGGCCTGACGCAGGTCGCTTGGGAAAAGCATCGGCCGGAAGCCCGCGGCATGGACCGCTTGGGCATGCACCTGGTCGGCATGCCTACGGTGGCCGGCAGCATGGCCCGATTCTTCGCGGACTCGGAGCAGATCCTGCGGGCGATCATCCGGGATATCGACGACGCCCGCAAGAGCGTGCTGATGGAATTCTACATCTGGAACGAAGGCGGGACTGCCGACGAGGTATGCGCGGCCCTGGTCCGCGCCGGCCGGCGGGGCGTCTCCTGCCGCGTGCTGGTCGATGCCGTCGGCGCGCGGCCCTGGTGGAGAGGCCGGCAACCCCAACAACTCCGCGCGGCGGGCGTCCGCGTGCAGCCCGCCTTGCCGGTCAGTTTACTGCAAGCCGTCCTGTCGCGAAACGATCTTCGCCTGCACCGCAAGATCGTCGTGGTCGACGGCCGCGTGGCCTGGACGGGCAGCATGAACCTGGTCGACCCGCGCTGCTTCAAACAAGACGCCGGCGTCGGCTGTTGGGTCGATGCCATGGTTCGCCTGGAAGGATCGGTCGTCGCTCCCCTGGCCATGACGATGATCGGCGACTGGATGTTGGAAACGGACGAATCGATCGAGACGATCATCGCCAGCGCGGAATTGAGCCTCGTGGGACCGAAAGGGACGGAGGACATGCAGGTGATCCCCTCGGGGCCGGGCGAAGGCGACGACGGGTTGCTGCAAATGCTGTTGGCGGTCATCAACTCGGCCCGCCAGGAACTCGTCCTCACCACGCCCTACTTCGTGCCGGACGAGTCGATGCTGCGGGCCTTGCGGGGCGCCGCAGGGCGCGACGTGCGCGTCGATTTGGTCCTGCCCGCGCAGATCGATTCGCTGCTGGCGCGGTATGCCAGCCGGTCGTATTACGACGATTTGCTGGATATCGGCGTCCGCATCCATCTTTACCAGAAGGGCCTGCTGCACACGAAGTCGATCACGGCCGACCGCCGGATTTCCATGTTCGGCACGGTCAACCTGGACATGCGCAGCCTGTGGCTGAACTACGAAGTCTCCTTGTTCGTGTATGGCGAGGCGTTCGCCGCACAGCTTCATGCCTTGCAACAATCGTACTTGCGGGACTGCCAACCGGTCGATCCCCAACAATGGTCGAAACGCTCGCGCGGCGCACGCTTTCTGCAGAACGCGCTGCGGCTGGCAGGGCCTGTGCTG
>CAWAAL010000041.1:0-53085 GCA_963779975.1 uncultured Planctomycetia bacterium
CATTTTCATCTGTTTTTGGGTAACAAGTGCGGACTCTCAGCGCGATCCGCAAGGGAGTGATGAAGATCTTGGGCCAAACGGGCCAGTCAATTCCGTGAGAACCGCGTGTAGCCGAGCATTTCCAGCCAGTGGGGATGTGACTGGCCAGTCAGTAGTTCGGCAGGGCTCTTCCCGACTCGCTCGGGCCGCGCACTGCGCAAAAATCGTCGATGGTTGAGAAAGAATTGGAGCAAGACCAAGTAGTCTGGACCCAAATGCCGTCGGAGAAAAAAGTAGTTTCGTAGCCGACTGTTGAGGTTCTCGATCACGGAACTGGCACGGACCGTATGTTCTGCCAGTTCGGCCACAGCGACGCTGACCGCAAAATAGCGGCATCCCAGCCGCTCTCGTAACGCGGCGTCTCGCGGCCAGCGACGGAGATGGTCCACATCGAGAACCTCATTGTTAAACACCTCCCGCAAGGTGGCAACGGGAAGTTGAAACTGGGTAGCCAGGACCGCCAGGTCCCGATCCAATTGGGCTACGAAGGCCAGCAGATCGTCACCCTGGTTGGTCAAGGCGCTGACGACCGAGAGCAATGCGGTGTGGGCAAAGCGGATGACGAGCCCGCAGTTCGGCCACCACAAAGTCGTACAGTTCGCGGCGTGTGGCGTAATCGGCACCGGCCAGCGAGAGAATGTCGCGACGCAGCCAATCGAACAACGTGGCCACGTCCGCGGCCAGATCGATGGCCTGGGCTTTGGTCTGGGTGGCAAGGCGAAGTTGTTCGGCAAAGCTCTCTTTGCTCGGCAGGGGGTGCCGGCGTGGTCGCCGCCGTGTCGTGCGGGCCTTCTGGGCCTTCTGGCTTTTGTGAGCCAGCGTGGCTTCGTGGGCGATGGCCTCGTACGCCCGGTTTTCCAGGAATGTGACCAGCGGTTGCACGAGTTGCAGGGCATGAAAAACATCACCGCGGCAGGGAGTTCCCGGCATGGCCAGGGCTTGTCCGGCTCGCAAACCGCTGCCGGCGTCGGCGATGGTTGCCTCGGGGCGGAAGCCTCGATCCTGAAGTTCCAACATGCGGATGGCCCATGTCTCGGCATCACGTTGTTCTTCCCGGCTCAGCAGATAGCAAAAGCTGGAGCGGACGTCGGCCCCCACCAGCACGGGCCATCCGCTCTGAAAAATCTCGTCATGGGCGCCGATCCGCACGCCAGAAAGATCTTGCTGACGGTTGTAGGCGCGGGCTTGCCCAACCGCCGCTTGCAGGACGTTGTGGACCTTCCCGACCGAGACGGGATAATCCAGCAGATCGCGGCAGAACTCACTGATGCCACGAATGGAGCTGTGGCATATCAACGTCAGCCCCAGGAACGCCTGCTCCAACCATTGCTTGGTCACGGGCAGGTAGAAGAGGACCTTCGTGGCGTCGTCTTGTTCGGGGGCAAATGCCTCTTGGAGGGCCTCCTTCGCTGTGTCAACCTGCTGATAGATGAACTTGCGGCTGACCGCGTGTTCTGTGGCCAGCCCGCGGATACTTTCGGCTCCCGCGAGGGCCTGAAGGGCCAGGTCCTGCCGCTGTCGCGGCTCCATCGCTTTGGCCGCGCAAAAACAATTGGTTCCCGACTGCGGATGAACCGTCGAGGCGTTACAATAACATACCATGTCTGTTTCCTCCGTAAAAACTGGTGGTTGATGCTCTATAAACCAGTTAGGGGGAAACAGACACTTCTTCAATTCCCAATAAGTGGGGCCGATGCTAGCATGACCTTGCCACCCTCGCTCAAACTAGCCAGAAAACTGTTACCTTGATTTGAACCAGGCCCGAATCTCAGCATGACTTCGGGCGCCAGTGTCGCCATCGATACTACGGCAGGCAATTTCGCCTATCCGGGCAGCTTCACTTTCGCCGGTGCGCTCACGAAACTGGGAACCAGCACGCTCACCCTGACCGGTACCAACTCGTACGCCAAGGGGGTCTTCGTCAACGCCGGCACGCTGGCCCTCGGCGACGGCACAAACGGCGCGATCAACAACTCCGCCATCACCATCAATGCCGCCGGCGTCTTCAGCGCGGTTACCCCCAACGCGGTCCAAGGTTCGTCTGGCTTCACCCTCAACGGCGGCACGCTCCAGAACATCAGCGGCGCCCTGTTGACCCTGTCGAATTCTACGACGCCGGTCAGCGCCAGTTCGACCATCAACGGCTCTGTCGGCAGCAACCTGAGCTTCGCCGGAACGTTGACCAACACCAATGCCGGCAACCCGACGCTGACGGTCAATACGGTCACCGCAACCTTCAACAACGTCAATCTTTCCAATACCACCACCGCCCGCACGCCGGTCTTCGCAGGCTCGGGCAATATCGTGGTCAGCGGCACCGTCGCCAACGGCGGCGGGTCCACCGGCAGCGGATTGACCTTCAACGGGCCAGGGACCATGACGCTCAACGGCGCGGCGACGTACACCGGCACCACCTCGATCGGCGGCGGCACCCTGACGATGGCCGGTGGCCCTGCCCTGCCCAGCGGCGGCGTCATCGCCCTCGGCGCCGGCATGCTGCAACTTCTCAACGACGGGGCGGGCAGCAACGGCACCATCAATCTCGGCAACTCGATCACTGCTAATACGATATCGGGTACGCTCGGCGTGGGCAACAACGGCAGCGGAAATACGGGCAATACCATCGCCTTGGGCGTTCTCGGCTGCCCCAACACCAATCAGAATGTGCATACGACTTTCCTGGGCGCCAACGGCTATAACCTCACCTTTACGAACCTCTTGCTGCCGGGCAACAGCGGCGACGATACCTATTTGATCCCCATTTCGACCAGCGTGACGATCCTCGGCAACGTCACGAACCAGATGACGGGCTACGGTACCGGCAACTACGACTCGATCTATCTTAACGGCACAACCACCGGCAACGCCATCAACGGGACCATTTCGGATGCTGTCGGCGGGAGTTACGCCGCCAATAAGGGCTATACGAGGGTCTTGCTCAACAACACCAATACCTGGACGTTTGCCGGCAGCAACACCTACACCGGCCCCACCTTGGTCTCCGCCGGTATGCTGACCATCACGGGCTCATTGGGTAACACGCCCGTCACCGTCAGCGGCGGCACGCTCAACCTGCAAAGCGCTGGCGGGATCAGCCAGAACACCCTGACCTTGAGTGGCGGCAGCCTGATCGAGGGCCTTGCCAACGCCGTCAGCGGCACGGCCAGTCTGACGGTCACGAGCGGTTTGAATATCGTTTCGCAGCCGAATAGTTACAGTGGCACGACCACGCTCACCGGCGGCGTCCTGCAGGCCAACGACGGCGTGGGACTGCCCAGCAGCAGTTTCCTTTCGCTCAACGGCGGCGTGCTGCAATCCAACGGCGTGCTGAGTTTTACCCGCAGCCTGAGCACCGCCGGGGCCTCCAACTTCCAGTTCACCGCCAATGGCGGCGGCTTCTCTGCCAACGGCGGATCGCTGGCCGTCAATATCGGTGGCATTTCGGCGCAGCAGGTGTGGGGCGCCACGGTCGGCGCGCAGATCGTCGGTACGCTGCAATTCGGATCGAGCAGCGCCAACGCGGCAACCCAATTCCAGAACCCCATCGACCTGGACAACACCGCCACTGCCGCGACCCGTACGGTCAACGTCACGGCTGGCACGGGCGTAGATTACGCGGAACTCTTGGGCAATCTCAGCAATAGCAATGCGGCAGGCAGTCTGACCAAGACCGGCAGCGGCCTGCTGCTGCTCTCCGGGTCGAATTCCTATACCGGCACCACCACCGTTAACGGCGGCATCCTCCGCGCCAACAACCTGACCGCCTTGGGCGCTAGCACCGCGGGGCTCGTCGTCACCAGCGGCACGCTCGACTTGAACAACTACAACTTTACCGTCGGCAACCTCTCCTCCGTGGCCGGCGGGATCATCACCGACATGTCCAGCGGCGGCGGCACCACGACCCTCACGAGCAATCGAACGGCCGCGGAAACACTGGCCGGCATCGTTACGGACGGGCCCAACGGCCAAAAGCTGGCCTTGTATCTCACCGGTCCCAATAACACGACCAACGACTTGACGGTCAGTGGCACGAACACCTATTCGGGCGGAACGACCATTCCCGCCGGCCGACTCCTCTTGAACTCGGCGTATCCCGTGTTGGGTTCCGGTCCGGTCGTGATCGGCACGAACGCCACCTCGTACGGCGAAATTCTCGTCAATAATGCCGCGGTCAATTATAGCAATGCCTTCACGATCGCCGGGGTCGGCGTCACCGAAACCAATGGCCCGTATGGAGCGATCCGGCTCGAGACCGGTACGATCAGCGGCCCGATCACGCTGGCCGCAAACAGCCGCATCTCGGCGGCAGGCGGCGGAGCCGCGGGTGGGACCATTACGGGGACGATCTCGGGCCCGTACAACCTGGAAGTCTATTCCAACGCCGCGGCCAACGTCTTGAACCTCAACGCCCCGAACACCTATTCCGGTACAACGACCATCACCACCAACGTCCTGGCCACCAATAGCCTGGACATCGGCGGCAATCCGTGCGGCCTGGGAACGTCGTCGAGCGCCGCCTCGAACCTGATTCTCAACGGCGGCACGCTCCGCTATACGGGCAGCGGCGCTACGACGGATCGTCTCTTCACATTGGGCGACGGAGGCAGCGCCAACGGCACGCTCGACGCCTCGGGCAGCGGGGCCGTGAATTTTGGCAATCCGGGGCCCTTGGCATACGGGGCGACTACGGCCCGCACGCTGACCCTTACCGGCACCAACGCCGGCTTGAACACGCTGGCCGCCTTGATCGCCGACAACCCGAGCGGCGGCGCTACCGGCTTGACCAAGACGGGCCCTGGCCAATGGGTGCTCGCCAACTCGGCCAACACTTACACCGGCACAACCACTTTGACCGCCGGCACCTTGACCGTCGGCACGCTGGCCAACGGCCTTTCGCCCAGTTCGATCGGCGCTGCCAGCAACGCGTCGACAGCCATTAGCTTTAGCGGTGGCGCGCTGGACTACACCGGTGCGAGCGTCACCATCGACCGTGCTGCCGGTTTCACTGGCAGCGGCGGCGGCATTGTCGTGGCCAACGCCGGCACGAACCTGGAGATCGGCGGGGCAATTACAGCCGGCGCCTACGGGACGATCACCAAGTCCGGCCCCGGCATGTTGACGTTGAGCGGGTCGGTCGATAACGCCTATCTTGATCTCGTGGTCAGCAGCGGAACGGTGGTCATGAACAAGATCACCAGCAACGGGTCCAAGAGCGCCAGCAATTTGAACGGCGTATCGCCCGGCGCTCTCGTGATCTTTTCCGGCAACCAAGGCAACCAGATCGCAAACGGCCTCACCGGCCTGTATGGCACTGCCGACATGAACGGCCGTACCGAAACGGTCACCGTTTTTCAAGGCGGGGCCACGGGCTTGGTAACGAACAACGCGGGACCGGGCACGCTCTCGATGCTCACGATCAATGGCGCCGCAAGCAGCTTCGGCGGTTCGATTCAAGACGGCGCCAGCGGCGGCCGCATCGGCATCGCCGTGGCCGGCAACACCATGCTCGTAAGCGGCACGAACAGTTTCACAGGCGGCACGTCGCTCACCGGCGGCGTCACGACCTACGCCAGCCCCGCCTCGGTCAGTGCGGTGGGCCGCAATGTCCTCGTCGGCGCAGGCGGAGTCGTGGCCTTCAACTTCTCCGGCGTCCAGCAGCAGTTGGTCTCCGACATCAACGGGGCTTCGACCGGCACCGTCGCCCTGACGGTCACTAACTCGGCGGAGAACGTCGATTTCAGCGCCGCGACCGGCGGCAACCAGCCCGGCGTCTTCCTCGGCGCGAGCGGCACGGTCAACTATATGGGCACATTCACGCCCAACATCTCGACGGCCTATCGCCTCGGCGGGGGCGGCGGCACGCTCACCTTCAACCAGAACATCACCGGCGCGACGACCGGCCTCACGATCGGCGGAGCGGCCGGCGGCACGGTCGTCTTGGCCGGCAACAACACCTTCGGCGGCGGCCTGACGCTCGCCGGTACCAATACAACCCAGTTCGCCAGCCTGAGCAACCTGGGCACGGGGCCCATCAACGTCACCGCCGCTGCCACGATGCAATGGGGCGGGACCGGCAATACTACGGACATCTCCGGCCTCGGCATGACAATGGGCGCTACGCTCACGCTCGACACTCAGACCAACAACGTCACCCTGGCCAACGGCATCGGAAGCAATGGCACAGGCGGCCTGACGAAACTCAGCGCGGGCGTCCTCACGCTCAACGGCGCCGACACGTTTACCGGAGTAACCACGATCACTGGCGGCAGCCTCGTCCTCGGCAATGCCAACGCCTTGCAGAACAGCAGCGTGACTGCCAGCAGCGGCCTGGTCTTCTCCAGCACCGCCGGCGGCTCATTCCTGCTCGGCGGCCTGACCGGCGCAACCAACATGGCGCTGCAAGACAACGGCAGTACTCCCAGCCCGATCACGCTGCAAATCGGCTACAACAATTCGGCCCAGACATATTCTGGCGTTCTAAGCAGCTCCGGCGGCCTGACCAAGCTGGGCAACGGCACGGAAACGCTCTCCGGAACGAACACCTACACGGGCGCGACCAGCGTCATCAACGGCCCGGCCGCGAGCCTGAACACGCCCAGCATCCTCAAACTCGACTTCTCGCAGGCTGCTTCGCCGGCCACGAACATTCTCAACAGCGTTTCGGCCCTGGTCCTCGGCGGTACCACGACCAGCAGCGCCCAAACCGTGCTCGGCGGCGGCGAATTGCTGCTCACGGGCAAGTCCAACGCCGTCAACTCGCAGGCCGTCAATGGCACCACGATCGGCGTGGGTGGATCGTTGATCGTCCTCACGCCGTCAGGAACCGGTTCGCTGGCTCTCAACCTCGGAGCGATTACCCGTGGCGTGGGCGGCACCGTGGATATCACTCAGCCCACGGGCACGATTTCCAGCACCAACGGCATTCTGACCACCACGGGCACAGCCAGCACGATCATCACCGATGCCAACGGCACGGCCTTTGCCACCGTGGGCGGGAATGATTGGGCGGCCAAGGATCCGACCAACACGTTCATTCTCGGCGCAGCTACGGCCGGCGCGAGCGGCGCCTCGCTCTACACCTCGGCCAGCAGCGCCGCCAACTTCACGGCCGTCGGCGCCGCGGGCAATGCCGACATCACCGGCAGTTTCACGGCAACGGCCGGCACTGTGGGCACCCTCCGATTCAACACCGGCACCTTGACCCTGACCCAGACTGGTGTTACGACCGTCGCCAGCGGCGGAATCCTCTTCGGCAGCGGTGAATCTGGAAATGCGACCATCAGCGGGGGCACCTTGCGGGCGGGGACGGGCATGGAACTGGTCTTCCTTGGCAACAATACCCACACGCCCCAAATCAACGCCGTCCTGGCAGACAGTGTTTCCGGTCCCAGCAGCGTCACCTATAAATCGACCCTCCAGGGCAACGGTAATGGCTGGTTCCAGATTTCGAGTACAACTGCCAACACCTATAGCGGCGGAACCTACATCGATAGCGGCCGCGTAAACGTCAGCGTTGCGAACGCGGCCCCCTTCGGCACCGGTCCCGTCTATATCGACGGCAATACCAACGGCGAGGCTCTGCTTACCGGAGGCACGGTCTCCAATAACTTCTACATCGTCGGCAATGGCTGGCAGGAGAACAACGGACCGTTCGGCGCACTCCGCATCGACAACACGACGGTCTCCGGCAACGTGACTCTCTTGGGCAACGCGGCCATCGGTTGCCAGAACGCCAACGGTACTGTAATCGGAAATATCTCCGGAAACTACGGTCTCACCAAGCTTGGCGGCTTCACGCTGACCTTGAGCGGAACCAACACCGCCTTTACCGGCGCGACGACAATTTCCGCCGGCGCGATCGTGTACAGCAGCACGGCCGCCTTGGGCAACGCCAGCAGCATCACGCCGATTGGTGCGGGCATCGTGGGCTTCAACTACACGGGCATCCAGGCCAGCATCAACCGGATCAGCAGCGCGTCGACCGGCGTCCTGGGCATCACCACGACAACTGCCGCGGAAAACGTGAGCTTCGCCAATTTGCCATTCGCCTTCCTGGGCGCGACCGGCAGCAACGTGACCTATACCGGCACCTTCACGCCCAACGGCAGCATCGTCCGCCTGGGTGGCGGCGGCGCCACGCTGACCCTGGCGGGGAATAACGCCTTCCTGAACAACGGCAATGCCTACAGCCTCATCGTCGCCAACAATAGCGTGACCCTCACGGGCACCAATAACTACAGCGGCGGCACGACCCTCCAATCGACGCTGGACTTCATCAACGGCGGCCTCGGCTCCGGGCCCATCTATGGCGCGGGTGGCATCCTGCAATGGGCCACCGGCAATACGCAAGACGTCACTTCCGGCCGTACCGTCGCACTGAACAGTGGCAATACGACCTTCGACACCCAAACGAATAGTGTCACTCTCAACAATCCCGTCACCGGGACCGGCGGCACCTTCCAGAAGAATGGCGCCGGTATCCTGACCCTCGACGCGGCCAATACCTTTGGCTCCGCGCTCGCAAGTCCGGTCACGACCCTCAATGGCGGCACCCTCACGCTCGGCGTGGCGGCCGCCATTCCCGTCTATTCCACGATTAATTTCGCAAACACCGCGGGCGTCCTCCTCCAACTGAACACCAGCGAGAGCGTCGGCGGCGTTGAGGGCTCGGGTACGACTGGCGGCACACTCGCCCTAAACGGGAACACGTTGACCACCGGATATAACGGCACGAACCCCAATGGCCTCGACGCGATCATCACGGGTTCGGGCAGCATCACGAAGGTCGGCACGGGGGTCGAGTACTTGCGCAGGAACAATAGCACGGTCACCGGATTGACCCTTACGGTCAATAACGGGTCACTCGACGACGACATGTCGCAAACGTTCTCGAACGCCACCGGCAAGTTTGCGCCGAGCACGTTGGTCGTCCTGGGCGGCGGCACCTTCGTGGCCTTGGGCTATAACTCGGCCTCGACCCAGAGCCAAACCTTCACCACGCCCGTCCAACTCAATGCCGGGGCATCGGCACTTCAGGCCCAGCCCCAGAACGCCAGTAACGTCGTCACCCTGACTCTGAGCGGCGGCGTCACTCGCAACGTAGGCGCAACCGTGGACTATATCCCGGGCACATCCGGGACGAGCAGCATCATCACCTCCCAGAACAATGCGAACTATTCCGGCGTCGGCGGCATCCAGAGTATCCTCGGCGGCTATGCCGTCTACGGCGCCAACGGCGGAACCACGTGGGCCGTCGCGGCTAATAGCGGCAGTTCCATCGTCACCGGCCTGGCAACCTACGGCACTTTCGCCACGTCGGGAACCGACGTCGACGTGGCGGCCGGCGCGACGCCCCCGGTGCATTCACGGCCAACTCCCTGCGGTTCAACAGCGGCGCTGGCACGACCAGTGTCGATGCCACGGGCGGTCTGACGATCGCCTCGGGCGGTATCCTCATGACCGCGTCGCAAACCGGCGCCGTGGCGATCAACAACGGTACCCTGACCTCCGGCACGGCCGACCTGGTCGTCATTCAGAATGGCGTCACTGCCGGCGGCAACCTGACCATCAACTCGCAGATCACCGGCAGCGGCATCGCCCTGACCAAGAGCGGCGGCGGACGCTTGATCCTCACCAACTCGAACAACAGCTACAGCGGCACGACGTACGTGAACGCCGGCCAGCTTCAGTACGGCGCGAGCATGACGCCTTCCTCCACCAGCGCCGTCGTCGCTAGCGGCGCCGCGGTGGAACTCGCCAACGGCGTCACCGTGACCGGCCAGACCATCACCATCAACGGCGGCCTGCTGAACCCCGTCGAGGCCCTCCGGACCGTCTCCGGCGCGGCCACCTGGGCGGGCAACGTGGTGCTGGGCGACTTGGAAGCCACGCTGGGCAGTGCGGCCGGAACGCTGACCGTAAGCGGCAATATTTCCAACGGCCCAACAGTCAACGGCATTCCTTCCAACAAGCTGTGGATCATCAACAATGGCGGGACCGGCATGACGATCCTCTCCGGCGTGAATAATACCTACACCGGCCCGACGTCGATCGTCGCCGGAACATTGCAAATCACGGCCAATAACATTCTGCCGACGGGCACCGTGCTCAATGTCCATTCCGGCGAAGCAAACGACGGCACGAGCGGTAGCCAGGCCACCTTCGATATGAACGGCTACAGCCAGCAGGTGGCGGCCCTGCAGCGCACGGACACCACGGGCAATAGTTTCGTGACCAACAACAATCCTGGGACCGTAAGCACGCTGAGCGTCATCGGCCCCGCCAGCACGACCTTTAGCGGCGTGATCCAGGATGGCGTCTATGGCCAGGCAGACGGCATTACGGGTCGCGTGGCCTTGCTGAAAGGCGGCACGGGAAACCTAGCACTGACTGGGGCGAACAACTACAGCGGCGGCACCACGCTCGCCGGCGGCGTGCTCGTCGTGGGCAACGCTTCCGCCCTGGGCAGCCAGACCCTCGACAACCCCTTGACCGTCAACGGCGGCACGCTCGACATGAGCGGGGCCGGCAACCTGAACGTCGGCGCCTTCAGCGGCACCGGCGGCCTCGTGACCGACAACGGCACGGCCGCCGGCACGACGACCCTCTCGACCTTCAATAATTCCAATGCCACCTTCGCCGGCACGATCAGCGACGGGGCAACCCGTCCGGTCGCCTTCCTCAAGTCCGGCACGGGCACGTTGACCCTTTCCAATAGCCAGAATTTCACCGGCGCCTTGACCGTCAATAACGGTACCTTGCAGTTGACCTCGCTGAAAGACAACTCCAGTGTCGGCCCGATCAACCTCTCGACGGGCGGGCCGGCCACCTTGCGGTTCATCGGCGCGAACGCGACGCTCAACTACCGCGTGGTCAACCTGGCAGCTAGCGCCACCATCGACGCCTCCGGCAGTTCGCTGAGCAACACCTTCCTCTTGGCGGCCTCGCCCAATTCCGTAACGGCCTCGGGCAGCGGCCAAAATCTGACGCTCACCGGCGCCACCGGCGGCTTCAATGCCGGCGGCGAGATCGGCACGTCGATGAATCTCGGCACCGGATCGGTGACGAAGAACGGGCCTGGCACCTGGGCCCTGGACGTTGCGAACAGCTACTCGGGCGGAACGGTCCTCAACGCCGGCACGCTGATCCTGTCCAACGGTACGACCGGCTCGGCCCTGGGCAGCGGCAACCTCACAATCAACGGCGGCACGTTGGCCACTAACGGCGGCGCGTCGATCAGCGGCAGCATCCTCAGTGGCAGCGGCCCGTTTACGATCGCGCCGGGGGTCCGCGGCGTGCCCTATTTCGCCCCCTACGCCGATCTCACGGTCGGCGGCCTGACGCTGGCCTCCAGCCAGGCCACCTTGCACTTCGACCTCGGTGCGCCGGTTGCCAGCACTACTTACGGCGGCGACCTGATCTCGATCACCAGCGGCGGCCCGCTCTCGCTCGCCGCGAACACCACCCTAGCGATCTCCTACACGACGGCGCCCGTGGTCGGCAACGAATATCGCCTGCTGGCCGACAGCAACAGCGCCGCACTGGCCACTGCCGCCAGCGACCTTCTCCTGCCTCAGGCCCCCACGGGCCTCAAGTACACCCTGAGCGCAACCGCGGATTCCGGCTACCTGGACCTCCTCGTTGTTCCTTCGATCACCACTCCCAGCTTTACCCTTTCGGCCTCGGCCGCCGCCCATACGATCATCTCCGGCGGCACCTCGTCGATCGCCGTCACGCTGGCTAACGCGGGCGGCGGGGCACAACCGGATACCATCGTTTACACCGGCCTGTCGGCAAGCACCGGCGCCAACGGCACGATCAGCGGCGCCGCCAGCGGCAACGCGGCCCCGCTTAGCTCCGGTTCCGCCGCGGTGGCCTTCACCAGTAGCACTCCCGGCAGCTACACGATCACGCCGAGTTATTTGTCGGTCAGTGGGTCCAACGGCACCACGCCCATTTTCAATGGCCCAGCGACCACCGACACGGTGAACGTGCAGGACCATGCCCTCCCGAACTACACCGCGGTCACGCTCGACTTCGGCACCATCCACGCCGGGTATGCCGGCACGCCCACCAGCAACAGTTTCACCGTCAGCAACGGCACGCTTGGCGACTACCGCGCCAACCTCAAGGCCAGCAGCGGCACGACTTCGTACGGAGTTTCGCTGAACAGTCTCAGCGGTATCGCCGTGAGCAGCAGCGGCACGGTCCAAGCGACCCTGCCCAATGGCGTCGCCGGGGGCACGCTGCTTAACCAGACCGTGAGCTACACGTTCGGCGACGACTCCACAGTGTCCGGAAACAACCCCGCTCTGAGCACGGCGTCGATCGCCGTCACCGGCCAGGTCTATTCGGGCCGGATGGTCTATAGCGGCAGCGGCGGAAACAGCTTCTGGAGCACCGGCAACAACTGGAACGACTCGGCCGGCACAGTGGTTCACGCCGCCCCGGGCAACGACCCGCATTACACGGCCACCGACTCGGCCACCTTCGATGGTGGCACTAGCGGCGGCACGATCACCCTGGACAATGCCAGCCCCAGTCTCGCCGCCATCACTTTCAGCAACTCCAATGCGAACTATTCCATCGCCCAGGGCTTGGGCGGCACGTTGACTTTGAACGGCAGCAACAACACCACCCTCATCAACAGCACTTCGGGAATGGCGACCGTAGCGATCAGCGGCACGCAGACGATCAGCGCTCCCATCCTCTTGAGCACCAGCGCCGCGTTCGTTCCGGACGACACCGGCCTGTTGAACATTACGGGCAACATCGGCGATAACGGCAATAAATTGGCCCTCGTGCTGGCCGCTTCGGGTGCCTTGCAAGCGGGCAGCCTGATCCTCAGCGGCACGTCCAACAGCTACACTGGCGGGACGTATGTCGAGTCGGGCACGCTGTACGTCACTAACACCGGCGCCATCGATGACGGTTCGAGCTTGATCGTCGGCGCGGGCGGGATATTCCTCTACGATCCCACGGCCGGCGGCGCGGCGAACGCACCGGCAGTGACCGAGAAGGCGTCCGACCGCTCGCTGGCGCCGGTCCCGGAACCGGGAACACTGGCGCTGTTGAGCGTGGCGGGAATCGTTGCGGCGGCGGCAGTTTGGCGGCGGAGAAGAAATCGAGGCAACTGAACACAGAAAACAACCCGGTTGCCGTGGCAGTCAGATCGTACTGAAACGCACTTCTTACCCCTTGCCGGTTGTACCCAGGCCGGCACGGTGCTGTCGGCACACAGTACCCGCGTTTCCCGAGCTTGGATCTGCCACGGCAGCCGGTCTCTTCTTTCAAACCTTGGCGATATACCTGCTTCCGCCCGCTCATTCCTCGTGCGACACCTGCGATGGCGGGTGTTCCGTTTTCGGGGGCGGGATCGGGCTCTTGTAGTTGCTGGGGAGCATGGCAAGTGACAAGCCGCCGGCAAGACCGATGATCGCAAAAGTGAGGGCCTCGGAGAGGCTGACGGCGTGATCGAGCGGATCTGGCCGCAACCGAACAACATTGACAAGCCAGTCACCATAGGCGATAGCGGTGGTGACGGCTGCAAAGATAAGACAGCAGCAGAGGGCCTGCTTGCCCTTCCGGTACGCGACGCTGAGAATAATTACAATCGCGGCGGCCAGCACCGCATTGAATAAACAGGGCGTCCAGATTGCCATGCCTAATACGAAGGCCCAACCCGTCGTCAGCCAAAGCAGAAAGCCGATGCTGAACTGGAACCGTGGCTTCCCTTGGTCGTTCGCGATTGCCGGCTGATCGGCATTCGCCATCAGTACTGGGGGCGGGCCAGCGGGCCTTGCCGTATTTCTCAATCGCGGCTTTCGGGAACGAGCCATACGTCACCTTCCACTGACCACCGGGCATGTCGAAACGCTCCACGAGAATCGCCGTCGCGAGTCCGTTCAGCCCAGAATATGCTCACGGACCCAGGGGAGGTTGAAACACGTAAAGGCCTTCGATCGCCACTTCGCCATTACCGGTCGCAACGAGTTCAACCGTCCTGCCAAGAATCGCCACGAGGCCGGATTCCTCCCGTCCGCGGCGCGCTCTTCAGGTTGTTCGGCCCCACTGCGCTATTCGCCGGATCGGCCGTGTTTTCCTCACCATCGAGCTCCCGAGTCCACTCCTACGCGGCCGGCCCCATCCTGGCGTGTGTCTGTGCCACGATCAGACGTCACCACCCGGTTTCGCACGTCCAGCCGACAAGCGAGCATTCTGACAGATGCGGACCGGCGACGCGGCAGCAAATGTCAAGAACAACTGGGGCACCGAGCGGCCAGGTCACCACGTAAGATGTTATCCGCTTTGTCTACACGAGGGGATGGCAGTGCATTTCCTTGCCTGCGGAGGAGAGCCCCTTCTCCGCAGGCAAGCAGTCGCAAAATGCTTCGGATTCGATAGGCCCAGCCGTAACGCTGTTGACTGGTCGGCGACGTCGGCCGGCCAGTCTTCCGCGGCCCCAAGTTGGCACGGCACGTTGAAGACGGCGCTATGCATCAGGAGCAGGAGGCCACTCTGGGCTCACCATAGGTATCTGTGTCCGCGTTGCTGGAAACCTCAGATTTGACGGCTTTCCGGCGATTTGAATTCCGAGATGGCAATTTGGGAAGATTTTGATGCCGAGGATGCCGTGCCGATGAAGGTCGGCCGAGCTTGCCGGAAAAGGAAGATTTCTCGAGCCGCCGGGTTTGCTTTTTCGAGGCTCCGTACCCGAAAATCCAAGGAGGCTGTGATAAACGGCGAAAACGCCAAGAGACAGGAGGATTCGGAAGCCATGGGTAATAACACGCTTTTATTGGAAGCCGAGAACATCGAACGTGCGTATTTAAGCAGCCGGGAACAATTCAAGGGTGAAGGTACACACCCGAAAGTTGTGGTCCTTAATTGACAGAATTACATACAAATGTCATGGGGGGGCTTGTCAGGCGGTTGCCTTCAGGTTAACATGGCCCTCGAATGGTGACTGCCTTTAAGGTCATTGAGCCGAGATGGCTTATCTCTCTGCCGCTTTGATTTGCTTCCGGGAGTACTTGTAGTGCCGACAAGCTCAAGAACGGTGCGATGCAAGTTGATGTCCGTCGGAGAACGGTTCCAGGAGAACGAGTTCGGCTGCGTCGGAACGGACACCTGGCAAAAACTCACCCGCGTTGCCAATCGCGTGGGCATCGTGCGCGACGTTTCCTCCGATCATCACGGCAGTCGCGTTACGGGCGTGTCCTACCGCATGTCGCCCCAAGCAAGCATCGGCTATCGGTGGATCCCCTCGAAGGAACCGAATTGTTGGGAACTGGACCTTGATACTTCGGCCAATCCCCAGGCGTTGAAAAGCTTCGCGTCGCTGGAGAGCCTCGCCGAGGCGATTCGCAACAAGTTCAATCGTTCGGGCCGGCTGAAACCGGACGACGAATTGCTCTCGCAGCTTAATCGGACCTATCTGCAAACCGTGGCAACCGTCGCCGAACTGCACGCCAAAGGGCAGTTGGCCGGGCTCTTGATTCCGCAGAGCATTTTCTACTTTGTGGACGAACAGTCGCGGGAGCGCGTCGTCCTGCCCGACGTGGGATTCACTTGGACCGACGACATCCCGCCTGCGCCGCACTGGGTCACCGACCATCCCGACTGGAGTTGGCTTTGGAACCCGGAACCGGCCGACCAGTTCCTGAAGCGGCCGTTCTCCGCGGAGGCGTGCAAGCAAGACCTCAGGTTGCTTGCCCGCATCGGCCATTGGATCCTAACCGGCGAAAAACTCCTCGGTCCTTTGCCGGCGCCGATGCTGGCGATCCAGGCGGAACGGGCCGCCGCGGGGCCCGATGCCGCCGGGAAAGGCAAAGGCGTCGTCGCGGGCAAGCAGAGCAAATCGGACAATCGCGTGGCCCGCTGCTGGCAGACGTTATATAAAGCCCTGGACCCGCCGGAGCAGCAATGGAGGGCGCTGCGGCTGGAGCCGGTCCGGACCGTGGCCCAATTCCGGACATTGTTGGAAACCGGCCCGCTCAGCGAGCACTTTCAGCAGCGTGTTCGGCCGCCAACTCCGTTTCCCTGGAGGACCTTGATCAACGTCTTGCTGCTCTTGGCCCTGCTGATTGGAGGCGGGGCCGCGGTTTATAATTGGCGGGGCATGATCGGTCAAGTTTTCGATCCAATGTTCCACTGGAAAACGACGATCACGCCTCCGCCCCCGCCCTTATGCCCTGAATGCACGTTTCCGTCGTAACTCTACGGATCGCGAGATCAGGACGGGCCGCTGTGGAAATTGGACGCCGATGCCCGCGAACTGAAGAGGTTCTGTGGTGCCGTGAATGGGCCCTACCAGCAGTGTCTTGCGGACAAGGAATTCAAGCTTAACGTTCCCGCTTCCGATTTCGAAGCAGCCCTGCGGCGGCTAAAGGCCGTCAAGGCTTTCCTGGACGACAATCAGGCGCGACTCACGCCGGCCGATGAGAACGCCGAGTTGCGAAGGCGGGAAGAAGCTTGCCTGAAACACATTACCGATGAATACCTCGACAAGTCGCTGCGGATACTGTTCTTTGTCTATGCCGAGTCGGGCCGCAGTGCCTTTGGAGACGGAGAAAGGAAAGCGGAGATAGGAAGGGATTTCTTTGGAGTTTACGATCCTTGGTCAAAGTCACACCCCCAGTCTGAGAAGG
This sequence comes from uncultured Planctomycetia bacterium, assembly GCA_963779975.1. Classification (GTDB taxonomy): domain Bacteria; phylum Planctomycetota; class Planctomycetia; order Pirellulales; family Thermoguttaceae; genus JANXQG01. The sequence continues at coordinate 16,689 of CAWAAL010000041.1, forward strand.
AGAACGAATGGCGCGAAGACCTGAAGAATCAGCTTGGAGATTTGTCTGCACCCCGGTAGCATTGCTCAGCCTGTTTTGCCTGGCTACCCGAGCGGCAGCCCAGTCGGACAGCGCCCTGCGCAACGTCCTGTTGGCGATCCACGCCCCGGACGACATCACCGCGGCGGAGCTCAAAGTGCGGCTGAAGAACGCGATTGAACTGACGGGCAAGAAGTGCGGCGAACCGCGGATCGAGCCGATCTCTCAAGAAAAGTATCGCTCGATCGTCACTTTCCTCGAAAAACACGAGCCCGTAGAGGCCGACGCCGATCGTTGGGTCAAGAAGGCGCAGGAATCCCACTATTGGGACGTTCGCCTTCCGGATAGTTGCCGGACGTTGCAAGAGATGGACGTGACCTATGTTACCAAGCCCGCCGAGGGAACTTCGGAAGCTGCGGCGCCCCACCCGCAAACCGAGAAACTGACGCCCGTCTCCTATCTCGACGGCCAGAAAGACCCCAGCGCCAGGCTTGTCTATGTCGACAATCGCCAATTGGAACTCCGACCCGACCCGAGTTGGAACTTGCTGGATTACAAGCTGGCGATGAAGATGAGCGACGGGAAGATCAAGACGCAGGAAGGAAAGTTCACCCAGGGACGTTACTATCGCGTCATCATTCCCGATTACACCGGGGCGGTGCGGGAGCTATTCGATAATCTGGCCGATCCGGCCATTGTGAACGGACTAGAAGGACTGCGGCCGCCCAAATCGCTTTGGCTGGGAGTTGCCGATCTGGTGAACTCGTCGTGCCCCGACCAAAATATCTGGAGCGAAAACCGCCTGACGATGTACGTTACTCCGCCGCCCAAGTGCGGCGTTACCAGCGCGTGGGTGCTCTTCCCGCTGACGAAGGAGGACGCGGACAAGGAAAAGGCTCTCTTGGACCAAGGCCAGCGGCAGGGAACCATCACGTCGGAATCGGCCGTGAAGGATTTGGAGAACGGCAGCTTTGGCGGTTATGACGCGGCCAAGGTGGGCGGCGAGGTCACGCTTACCGCCGCGATGAAACCGCAGTGGTACAAGATTGAAACCGTGGCCGCGGCCAGCGCCGAGGCGATTCCGCAGTTCAACCGCGTCTTCAGCCTGGCAAATGACAAGGAGTCGCTCGAGGCCTGGAAGAAGGACCCCCGCGCAACGGACGCCTGTCGCGTCGTGCTCTATGTAGCCGACGTGCGCGATAAGCCCACCAACAAGCTCTTGCGATCGGTGGTCCAGAAGACCAAGCCGGTGGGGTCCGTGCAGAAGGACCAGCCGTGGTATTGGCACGTCCAACCCGTCGTGGGCTGGGCCTCGGACGACAGCCCGTTCGCTGCCAAGCCGGCGCAAGGCGGTGACGATTCGAAATAGCCGCTGGAACGCGGTTGGAAAACCCGTTTGTCAATCGGGCGAAGAGGCGCTCCCGGTTTTTCGGGAGCGCCGTCTCCCTAGAGAGCCAATTCGAGAGTGCATTGACTTGAGCCTGGATCGTGCCCGGCTGCGGGTCAGGCCGTCGCTTGGATTGTTCAGAGTGAGTCTGTGTTATGGAACTGGATCCTGGCAAGTGCAAACTGGTCGGCGCCACGCTCGTGGATCTCTACAAGGAGGTCGAGCGCTGTTTCAACAGCCTCGGCGGCGCCAAGGGGCTGCCGCGAGTCAAGCAAGCAGACGGCTTCCTGGGCAAGCGCAACGAGGAAACCGGCCGCGAGGAAGGCGTGCTCCCCTTGCTGGAGCGAGTTGCGGCCGACATCTCCAAGGAGCGCTACCTGGTCGGCCTGCTGGGCGTCACCGGGGCCGGCAAGTCGACCACGATCAACGAACTGATCAACCGCTCGAGCGAGAGCTTTTCGCTGGTTCCCGAAGGCAACAAGGGCCATCCCTGCACCAACGCCGTGATGCGGCTGGGGTTCGTGGGCCCCGATGAATGCCCTTCCTACGAACTCTCCTATGCCTCGGAAAGCGAGTTCGCCTCGCGGCGCAAATCGTTCGGGTTGCAGTTCGGGCTGTTGAAGAAGATACCCACGGCCAAGCCGACCGCGGATCCGCCCGTCGAAGAGTGTACGGATGACCAGATGATCGCGGGCTTGCAAGAGCAGATCAACAATCCCAATACCGAGGCGGCGCTCCGCGATACGCAGCTCTTCTTCCTCGAGTACCTTTTGACCGCGAAACAGCATCGGGCCCGCTACGTGAAACCGCAGCGGGAGAAGGTGTCGGGCGGGCTGAAGGACATGCTGGAACTGCAGACGTTCCTGAAGGAGGTGGTCAGTCACCAGCAGAGCAGCGGCGATCCGGCGGTTTCGCGCAAGCCTTACGCTTTGCTCGCCGAGGTCCTCATCCGCATTCCTTTGGACAAGGCGCCGGGCGACGTGGAAATGGTGGACATGCCCGGCGTGCTGGCCAAATCAACCCAGGACGACAAGATCACCATGAAATACCTCGACGAAATCGATGGGGTGTGCATAGCGATCAGCGTCCAGAACCTGGGCTTGCAAGTCTTCAACGACCTGAAAGAGGCGCTGCGCAAGCGTTTTGGCGATCTGGGCGGCCGCGTCTGGATCTGCGCGACCAAGCTGGACTCGGTGAAGGCCAGCGCGGTGCGGCAGGCGGAAGAGTCGATTTTCCACGGTATCCTGGACGCGGTTTCCAAATGGGGGTTGCAGGGCGACGCAAAGGTCTTCCGGCACGTGTGCCTGCTCTCCAACGAGGTCAGCGGGATCGCCCGCCGCTTCGGTCCGGCATCGGCTTTGTCGCCCGACAAGCTGCGCGAGAGAGAGCTGGAAATTGCCGGGGCCCTGAAGCTCAAGACGCCCGACGGTCAGATCGTGATGCCGCCGGCTTTCGCCGACAACCGCCTGGCGGCCATCGAACGGGCTTTCCACTACGTTTTGGACGACGGCGGCATCGGCCGTCTCCGCGGCATCATTCAGAACGACCTGAGCCGGACCGTTCGCGCGGCCGTCACGCGCAAGGCCAAGGCCGATCTGCAGTTCGTAGTCAAGGAGTGCAAGCGGCTGGTGACCCACTTCCGCTCGCACCGCAGTTTGAGCGACCCTCAACGGGCCGCAGCCCGCGAGTGGCACAACGCCTTCGACCGCGTGCAACTATCGCTCTCCCAGGATAGTTCCTGGATCAGCGAGGTGTGCGACGGCTTCCGCGGGATGATGACGGCCGAGTTCAACCAGTGTTTCGAGCCGCCCCGCAAGGACGAATACGGCCGTCCGATCATCGTGCCCATCGCCGATCTGCAACTCGACCGGCGGCACGACGACTTCGCCAAAGAAGTGTCTCGGAAAGCGGCCGGGTGGTGGCTCGGGCAAAGTGAAGACGGGACCAGCGATGCGAATTGCGCAACGCGGAAGATCATTGCCGGCGTCGCCGAGTTGCTGGAAGAAGAGTTCCATTCCCGCGTGAGCGGCCCCAGCCGCGGGCTGCTGGACGACCTGATCAAGCCCGGCCGCAAGTTCCAGGACATCGTGCTCCGTGAATTGGAGAAAACGGACGTCCACAAATCGCAATTCAAGATGTTGACGGCCAGAGACCTGCTGAAGGACAAGCGAGCGAACGAAATCAACGCCTTCGTCTACCGCAAGATGATGGAGGGCAAGATCGAAAACCTGGCCTTCGAGTCCGAGCACCGCCTCCGCAACTGCATCCGCACCGCGCTGGAGGAGGTCAGGAGCGAATTGCTCGACTTGACCAGCCCCGACGCCGAGACCGAGACCGACCCGACGCCTCCCGATCGTTACGACCGCTTCCTGGCCGAACTTGTGGAGCTCGAGAAACACATCGACGCGTTCCTCCCGGAAGCCGACGATCCCGGAACCGCATTGGAAACCGCCAACCATGCCTAGCTTCAGAATCCAGAACGCATATTGGTTCACGGGCCAAAAGCAGCCCAGCGAGCCGAACCTGATCACCCTTCCCGAGTTGTTCGCGCAGGCCGGGCACGAGTTTCCGCCGGCCCAGGAGTTCATGATCTGGGTGCGATGGCATCAGGCGGTCCCGTTTCTGCGGCTGAAGGCCGGTTGGCGCTGCGGTGGAGAGACGGCGAACCAGCCTTTCTCCGACGACCAGGAGCAGGTGCGGGTCTGGTTGAGCCGCCTGCCGGTGCCGGAAAGTTCCGATCAGATGTGGAACCGGATCAAGGCGAAATACCATTCCTGCCAGGCCTCCGTTCCCCGCGAGGCCAAGCTGCAAATGGACTGGATCGTCGATTGCGATCTGCCGGCGTTCGCCGGCGCTGGAGACATGGTTGATCGCGAGCGAGGCGATCGCCCAATCATGAGCGTGGCGCACGTCAAGAAGACCAGCGGCGATCGCGAGGAAATCACCACCACCATCACGATCCAGGGGATGATGCGCATTTTCTGGGAAAAGGCGGCGGCCGCAGCGCCGCGGCCGGGAACGACGCCGGCGCCGGTCCTCGATTATCGCGATCTCGACCTGACCGTTGTGGTTACCGATGCCCAGCCCATGCGGAAGTTCGATGGCCTCGCGGCAGTCGACTTCGGCAACACGAACAGCGTTTTTGTCTGCCTGCGGGCAGGCAGGAACGACGTTGCCAACGTGGAATCGATCCAGTGCGATCGCTACGCCGATGCCAAAGACATCAAGCTGGCCCGCGATTCCAAGGATTCCGCGTTGCCGTCCGTGGTGCGCATTGCCGATTACCGGGAAACCGCCCCGCGGGAGTCCGACAAGATACCTTTGGCGACTTGGACCGTTGGCACCGAGGCCCTCAGCGGCGGCAGCGGCGCGTTGTTGCTGGGCGGGAAGCGTCTCCTGGCCGATCCGCAGCAGCAGACCGGGCACCCGATCGTACTGGGAGATCGCAACGAAGAGATCCCCAAGGACCTCCCGGCGGAACTACTGATTGCGAAAATTCTGAAGGAGTTCTACTGCAGCGAGATGAGTTATCCGCAACCGATTGCAGTGACTTATCCGGCGACCTTTTCCGACGCCGAGATCGAACGGACGCGGGAAGCCGTTGTCAAGGCCCTGCGCCGCTCGACGATGCAGCCGACCTACTGGCCCAAGCCGAAACCGAAGCCGGAGGGCCAGGCAGCGGCGCGGGCGGCCGCCACACCCGGCGGCGACGTGAAGGCGGAAGAGAGGCAGCTCGTCGAGGAGCGGGCAAGGCTGCTCGACAAATGGGTGCCACGGCGCTTTATGCTTGACGAGGCGACGGCCGCGGCCTTCCACTTCTTGTACCGCGATTTCATTCGCGGGCCGGGGCGGATGCCCGCGTTCTACCATATCTATCCCAATGGCGTGAACATCCTGCTGTACGATTGCGGTGGCGGGACGACCGATATTTCCCTGATCCACTGCCGCGTCTATTCGGAACCGCAGAACGCGCCGCCGCGTTCCGTCCCGGCGGCGCCTCCGGCAGTACCCGTTTCGCCCGCGGCCGTCGTGCAGCGGCGGCCGTCGGTCGTGCCGGCCAGTCCCGCGGCAGCGGTGCAGACGCAAACCATGCCTGCGGGAGCGCGGATGCCGCCGGCCGCTTTTCGTGCCGGTTTCCCCGGGGCGCCGCCTCCGCCCGCCGCCGGCCAGGCCGCTCGTCGCGCGCCGGATCCTCCGCCCGGCGATGCCTGGCGAATCGACATCCGCGTGCTGGGACGGACCGGCCATCGCGACTTCGGCGGCGACAACATCACGGAGATCGTCTTTGTCGTCTTGAAGGCGCTTGTCGCGAGACTCGTCGCCCGGCTGCTCGGAGACGCCGAATGGTTCGTTTGGGACGAAGGACTTCGCGCCGGGTGCGACAAATCGCACGCCTCGGCGTGGTTCGAGAACCTGCACAAACTGGTTCCCACGCCTTGGATGGAGGAGACCACGCAGAGCACCGCCCAAGGCGCGCGCCGCATGCGTCTGATGGCGCTCAGCAACGACGAGCGGACCACTCGCCGCGAAGTGACGTTGCGGTTCTGGGAATGGGCGGAGAAAGTGAAGCGTTCGCTTTCCGAACTCGCGGCCCCTTCCCCCGACGAGCCCTCAGAGACCGTCGCCAAGGTGCTTGCGCCCACTCCCGAGTTCCGCGAACTCCTTACGTCGTTCCTGGCCGCGCGGCACCCGATTGATCGAGGGGCCCTGGAGGACGAATTGTCGGAAGTCTGGAGCGACCCGTTCCTGATCAAGCAGTGGGTCGACTACCTCGTGGAACCCGACGTTGCCAAGACGATCCGCGCGGCGAACAACATGATCGAGTCGCGCCTCGTCGAGGCCACCCGCCCCGCTTCCAAGCGCTACGTCAAGGGAGGCGAGCTGCCCGACGACAGCGTGGTTCACTGGGTGTACGTCGTGGGCAAGTCCTCGCGTTACTCGCTGATCCGCCAGCAACTGATGACCAGACTGGCCGTCGGCGGCCTTGCGCGGCGCAAGGAGAACGGCAGTCCCGCGATGAGCCGCATGCGGTTCGAGGAGGAAGTTCTCAAGACTTGCGTCGCCTCTGGCGCCGTATTGGCCGCCCTGGTGAGCCGCGGCAGTCCCGACGTGAAGGTGGATTTCGATTCCGACCTGTCGAGGCGGTTGCCGTACTCCGTAGGTTTCGACTCGGCGAACGGCCCGGAAGTTCTCTTCAAGGAGAACCAGCCCTACCACAAGCTGGACACGCAATGCCTTGCCGTGGCGGCCAATCGGCAGAATGAGGCCACGCTCTACCTGGAGCGGCAATGGCCGGGCGATGAAATCGAGGCGATCGACGAGCACGGGCGAACGAAGTGGGAGAAATTCATGCGGTTCGACTTTCCCCGGCCGCCCGTCGGTACCATCAAGGTGGAATACGGCGACGATCCGCAGCACCGCGGCAGAAAGACCTTTTTGATGACCGACATGGCGCCCGGAGGCAAGGTCGTCGTCGGACAGGAACTGGCGGAACGCGCCTATGTCTCGCCGCCGCAGCGAGGCGATTTGTAAGTGGACTGCTGGCGGCAAGGAACGGCACGCAGTCCCTCCCGCACCTTACCGTTTTGGCTTCGACCTTTCCAGGAGTTTCCAGCAATGCCGGCGTGGTGGCTTAACGAAGCTGAGAAGCAAAAGCAGTTGACGCTGCGCTGGCGAAGCCTGTTAGACAAGTTGCAAGCGAGCCAGAGTCGGAACGCGGAGGAATGGTCTCGCCGCTTGACGGAACAGATCCTCGCGCCGTTCCAGCGCGGCGAGTGGCCGCGGACTTCCGATCCCGTTGGCCCCCCGCTGGCGATCCGGCGCTGGCGGCAGCAGGCGCTGGCAATCGTCGAATGGGTCTATTGGCGTCAAAACTTCTGCAAGGGCTCATCCGACAACCGGGCCTTTGACGAACTCAGCACTATCTCGCAGCGGCTGGGCAAGCTGGCGTACGAACTGGTCGATGGCAAGCGCCGTTGGCGGGCCTCTCGCTGGCTGGAGACCCATGAATTCTCCCGCATGACGGAGGGCGTTCTCCATCTTTTGCGCGGGTTTCAGAATAGCATCGATCTCTTGAAGGACCGTGCCGCGGAGCAGGGGGGAGCACTGGCATACTCCGCCTTCGACCAGCACATCCGCAACGTCGACCACTTCCTGCAAGTTGACGCGGCATGGCCTCCGTGGCGTCTGGCGAGATTGGCGCTGGCGGCAAGGAAGTTCGGCGCGGCAAGCTCCGTCGAGTTCCTTGCCGGCGATCTCGAATCCTTGCTCCCGCCGCCCGCCGCCGCGGACGCGGCGATCATGGAAATCGCCACGGCCGAATGCCATCTGGTCGTGGCGGTCGTCGCCCGCGTCGATGAAATCGTCGGCGGTGATCAAGAACTATTCCAGCAGGCAAGGCGCGAGCTTGAGCAATTCTGTTCCCAACTGCTGGGCGGATTGAATATGCGGGTCGAGTTGGTCCGCGACGCGAAATCCTGCTGGACGAAAACAAAACCTGTCGGGCACGCCCGGGTTCCGGCCGTCGTCGAGACCGGAATCGTGCTCTTGCCGGGACTTTCCGGATCGACTCGGGACATGGAACCGCTCGTGCTTCGCGAGGCGTTGGCCAAGGTTCCCGAAAGTTTGTCGCCCTTGGTGGCTCTTTTGGAACGTGCGGGCCGGGCCCTCTTCGCATGCGACAGCGCCCTGGCCCGGCTATGCCGCGACCTGGCGGCCGAGCTTCGCCAAGGGCCTTCGCTTCGCGCCTGGCTGGACCGCGCGGAAGGCGAACCAGGTGCATTGGCGCGGTCGATTCTCGTGTGGCGGGTCTTGCAACGCATCCGGTTGTTGGAGGCTGCCCAAGCCGGCCAACCCGCACCGGACGCCTCCATCGCACAATTGCTGGCCGCCTTGCTGGCTGAATTTGCGGAGGAAGGGGCGACTTTCTTGACGGAACCTCCTCTGGGACAGCTCGAATCACCGCCGGGCCGGTCACGCCTGTGGCTCGTGGGCCGATCTGAGGCCGTGGCGGCGAAAAACTCGACGCCGTTATCGGTCCGCCGCAACGACGGCGTGTGGGTGCAACTTCCCGACTCCGCGCAAACCCTGCTCGCCCCGGCCGCCTTTGCGATCGTGCGACAGACCGATGCGTCCAGTCCCTGGCAGAACTTCTGTTGCGATCAAGAAGGGCTTTTTGCCGAGATCATGCACCTCGATCCGCAGCCTGACTTCTGGAACGAAGTCAACCTGGCTTGCCTTGGCGGGTTGTGCGAAACGGAGGCGGAAGCAGCGGTGAATTCGTCCGGCCTGGCGCAAGTTATGCACATGCTGACTCTCTTTTACCGCCGCTGGAAGCTCGCGGACAGTCGCCTGAAACCGCTCTATGGCCTCGCGGTGCGCAACATGGCGGCGTTCGTGGAAAACGACTTGCACGCCGAGCTTGTGCCGCGGCTGGACCTTGCCACGCTCGCAGTCCGCTTAGAGAAGCGGCAAATCCCGCGGGGCTCGCGCGTGACGCACGCGGCCTCGCCGGATGTGCCTTCCGCGACGATTCTGGACGTGCAAGCTTTCGGCGCGGGCGAGATTCCCTGCTCCATCGTGGTCAGCGGCGGGTGCGACGTGCCCGCCGAACTGGTCGACTGGTACCGTCTGCCGCCGCTTTCGCAAGACGGCGCGGCGGGCGGTTTGACTCGCCGCCTCCAGGACGAGTTGCAAAGCTGTGGCGCCGCACTGGCGGACGCGGTCGAGGCCCTCAGGAAAGGCAAGCGTCGTTTGCGGGATTGGCTGTCGGCGCCGGACGGCGAGACCTGGCTCAATCGGTTCATCGTCAAGATCCGGAATCTCGCAGATCCCCAGGCTGCCCCCGAGTTTGCGTGGTGGAAATATTGGACCGGACACGACTGGTTTGCGGTCTGTCCAGTGTTCGAAGCGGACGGCAATCGCGTCTGCTGGCCTTCGGGGGTGACGACGCTCGCGCCTGGCGCGACATGGCGATTCGCGGCCGACCGCCCGATCGGCGATGCCCTGGACGGAGATATTCGCTTTGCCGTCGATCCATGCCGCGTACAGGGGATTTTCAGCCTGGGCGATCCGGCGGCAAGCGAATTGGCGCGGAAATCGGATGGGTTGTTCAACCTGCAAGCGGGGCTCCTGGCAGCGTCGCCGCAACTCGCGGAGCCGGTAGGTCGATTGGCCGCTCTCGCGCGCGACGCCGCGCTGGCCGCCGCGCGGAATTGCGACGCGGCCACGTTCGCGGAACCGGCGGACGTGGCTCTGCAATCCCTGGAAGCCCTGGAAGCCGCGCGGCAACTGGACAACGAAACGCGTCAGCAGGTGCTCGTTGAATTACAATCCTCGTTGGCAGATTGGAAATTGCGCGTACTGCCCGAGAACTGGAGTTATCTTGAGCCTGCTGCGGACAAGCAAGCAGAGCCCGTCTTCGACGAGACCCTCGCCGTGGGCGAGGTCGGCTGCCGGTTCGGCCTGGAAGGATCGGGCGCGCGCCTGCGGGAGCCGCGGACGGTCGTCTGCGTCGGGGAACCGCCGCCGGGCTATCGCGAGCTTCGCGCGGCGGTCGAGCGGACTCCCCCGGAAGCTCGAGCGGCCATGAACGAGCGGTTGGCGCGCTGGCCCAACGCCGCGCGGCGACACGACCTTTTGAACTCCGTCGTCGCCCTCTTCATGCAGTGGTATGATTCCTTCGCGGAGCCGGTGGCGGCGGCGGAGCCGGGCGTGGCGGCCGCACTCCGCGATGCGTTCCACAAGCTCTTCGCGGCCATGAAATGTACTATCTTCGAACCGGAACGCGGAAAGCGCGTGGAGAATCCGGGAAAATACCTGGATATAATCGAGCATCGCAAGGTTTCCGACCCGGCCGCCCGGAGCGGCACGGTCCTGGAAGTGAAGCGTCCGGCAATTCTCGACGCGCGCAGCGAACCGCTGTGCCGCGCGCGAGTCGTTCTTTGTGAGGCAGCACGATGAATTCCATCAACAAGGCACCTGACCGATCGGCCGCTTCCCGGCAGCCGCACGAACTCCTTCCCGCCGCGATTCCCTGGTGGGGGCGGATCCTTTGGGCCGTCGCCGCGGCCACCGTTGCCGCGTTCGCGACGGTTCACTATCATCCGCCTCGCATCGGCGGATTCTGGGTTACCTGGCATGCGGCCATTCCCTTGGCCATCCTTGCGGCGGAGTTCGCGGCCTTGCTGGTCGATGCCCTGCTGATCGGCAAATGGCGGCGCTGCCGCGATCCTTATCTCGATCAGCCCGACTCGTGGAAGGCGAGGGCCTACGACTGGTGCTGTGAGGAAATCGCCGTTTCCGGCGCCATCGCCGATCGGGCGAACGTCGAAACCGTTGTCGATTCCGTCCGCGTTCGCCTGACGCGGCAATTCGACGGGCGATTTCTCTGGTATTTCATCCTGGCCTGGTTCACCACGATCTTCGGTTTCCTCTCATTTACCTTGAACGTGGGCGACCGCGGACTTGTCGGCAATGATTTCTCTCAGCTCTATCTTCCTTGCTCCCTGTCGATCGCCCTGGCAACGCTGATACTGCTGCTGGTGCAACTGTTGCAATACCTCTGCCAGCTTTCGCTGCGTCAATGGGGCAATGACGCATGCGACAAGCGGGCACTGTCTGTGGCTGCGATGCACGCGACCCAGTCGCTGCAAACGCCGTCCGGCCCCCACGCCGCCGACCCGAGCATCGTGCCCGGCCGGCCCAGGCGGACAGTCGAAAATCCGGGCCAGGTGTTCGATCGAGCCGCGAGGCGGCAATTTGGCGCACCCGAAACAGAGGTGCCCGATTACGAAGCTCGGAAGGTGGCGGACACGCCCGCGGAACCGCACTACGCAACCCCTGGCGATCCATCGGACTTGCAGACAGAAGAAGCGATCGAACCGCCTCCGTCCCGCCCCTCGACTATGTGGGACGACGAATGATGTCCGTAACGCGGCGCGGCAACGCGCTCATGGCCGCTGACGACCGAGCATTTCAGGCAGGAGGATTCCTATGCGAATACTATCGTGGCCGGTAGCATCGACCCTGGCTTGGGTCGCATGGTGCTGGATCCTGATCGCGTTTTCGCTGAAGTACTTCGCCGAAGCGGCCCACACCCGCGATAACTGGGCCTGTTTTCCTGCAAAGAAACGGAGTTGAAAGCGACCGCGTCCGGTTCCTACGAACTTCCGTTGTCAATATGCCTCAAGACTCGCCTCGCGTCGCAGGCCACTGCGCACGTGACGCTGCCAGCGGAGTGGTTCGGTACGAGCGAAGTGGACGTGGTCATCAAGCCGGACGAGCTTGAAGGAAATACCCTGCTCTCGTTCAAGAACAAGCCGCCCGCCGGGACCCAGCGTGAATTCGCCGTGACCCTCCACGGCATCGATCTGCAAGCAGGCGACTCTGGCCCCGCCCCAGACTCCGGTCAGATTTCGATCAGCGAGCCGAGGACGCTGACCGTTCGCGTCATCCCGCCGCCGGAACCCGCCCCATTGTCGAAGGTCTTGCCAAGACCTGTCAATACGGGGAACCCGCCCGTGCCGCCGCCGAAGATCGTGGTGCAAGTGACTCAAGTCGCTTCGGGGCCGACGCCCGATCCCGAAGCCATCGCCTGGTTGAAAATCGAGGCGACAACGCTGAACGGCGCAGCGGTCACCATCGACGATCCGGACGCCAGCGAATCGACGGCCGTGCCCGGCAAGGAATACGAACTACGCTGGCAAGGGGAAAGGAAGAAACTCTCCGCCGGCGAGCCGCTATATCTTACCGTGCGGCGGATGCGCGGAGCGGGATCGGCAGCGGCCGGCAAAGTCGTGGCTTTGCGTTTCTCCAACCGCCCGGACTACTCGATCAGTCCGCAGGAGTTCAAGATCCGGATGGTCCGCCGCCTGGAGGCGTCGTTCGAAAGCAACATCACCCGCCTTCTGGAAGGCAATGTCGCAAAACTGCAACTCGGGCTTGACCCGCCGGACACCGAACCAGGGCAACCGGCGAAGACCTGCGACGTCAAAGCCCATGTCGCCTACCGCAAACCGGCCGATAAGGATTGGAAGAGTTGGAAAGAGGCCCGCGACCCGCGGCTGAAAATCCTCGACGCCCAGGGCAAGGAAGTGGCCGAGGGCACGGACCCCGACGGCCGGAGTTTTGTGAGACTGAAGGCTCCCGGTGATTTTCGCGTGGCCTTGAATGACGACGATGAGATGGAGGGGCCGGCCGAGTTGCAGATCAGTTTTGCCCCGGATCGAGACGCGTCCTTCGCGGTTCCCGACAAGCCGCTGGGCCTGCAGCTCGAGGATGACGAATCCCAGGGCGACGTCCTCGTCCTGGTGATCGTCACCGGCTACTGCCGCGACCGCATTTGCAACCGCACGACCGATGCGAGCACGTTCAAGAACTGGTTCGACGTTGCCGACAAACTCGGCGATGGCCACGAACTGCTGGGCCACGGCGTGGTGCTGGTCGGCAAACCGGCAGCAGACAGCCCCCATCCCTATCGGATTTGGCAGCCGCGCAAAACAGCGGTCAAAGAACTGCAGGATTTTGCCGACACGCGGGCGATGTTCGCCGGCGACAAGGAAATGTGCCTGATCGATTGCCTGTTTCAGGCGCGGGACGTTGCCGATCAGCTTCGCGGCTTGTCGGGCAAGAAGGACAGCGACCTGAAAGTGTTCGTCGTCTGGCCCAGCGAAGAGCGCCCGCGTGACGAAAAACCGGACGCTGCGCCGCTGAAAACGGAACTGAGCGGGCGGCGCATTGCGCCGGCGGCGTGCGGTTTCTTCATGTGGCTCAGTTCCAGCGACGACAGCGTGGCGGAGGAGTTTTTCCAATCGCTGCCTAAGCCGTCCGAAAAGCCGCTCATCGACCAGTGTTTTTCACAGTTCGAGCGCGGCCCGGCCTTCCTTCGCACGCCCCACTTCGCCGGCAAGGAAGGACTGCTCCATGAACTTCAGGCGGCCCTCAAGGCCGCGCAGGAACGCCCCCGCTGATCGCGTCACCCGAGAGTCGGATCCCATGCCATGAAGAACGCAGTCGCCGTCGAATCGTCGAAGAACAAGCCCGGCGCGGCAAGTTCGCCGAGTCTTGCCCTCGGCGAAGGCATTGACCGGGCGATCGAATCATGGACGAAGCGATCCCGGGGCGAACGCCTCATGGATGCGGCCGTCCGGCTGGCGCCGTGGTTCCTGGCAGTGATCTTCCTGGTCGTCGCCGGGCTGCTCTATCGTCAGCGGCAAAGCGACCGCCAGTCGTTGGACGGCCTTCGCCAGCTATTCGTGGAACAGTCCAAAGCAAGCAACGGCGGGGCAGCGCCTCGCGCGGGAGATTCGGCGAATGTAACGCCCGGCACCATCGACGCCGCCATCGTTTCGCAATTGCAGGCCAAGGCCACATCACTGCAAACGACGCAGGACGAACTGATCAGACACGCGCAAGAACTTAAAACCGCCCAGGAGACCGCGCTGAAGCAAAAAGAGGAGGCAATTCTCGCTGTTCAGACCAAGGCCGCAGCGCTGCAAAAGGCGCAAAACGAAATGATCCAGCACGTGCAAGAACTCAAAACCGCCCGGGAGACAGCGATCAGCTCGCTGACGCTACAAGAGCAGGCAATTCTCGCCGAGCAGAAAAAGGCTGCCAACCAATTAAAAGAGATGATCAAGCCGCTGCAGGACTATGCCGCCACGCAAGCGTGCGAAGAATACGTGGGCGTGATTTCCACCTACGATCGCGCCCTCATGCCCGACCGTTACGCGGACCTCCTTCGCAAGCTGACGGAGGAGCTGAAACCGCGACTCACTCATCCGAATTATCGATGCGAGTCCTTGGCGGCGGTTGGCCCGAATATCGAATCTGCGTCAAAGGCCAGGATCGCTCCGAATGAGTGCCCCCCGAGTGATCCGGAACATTGGCAACCTCCGGCTGATCCGGGCAAGATGGCCGAGGGCGAAGCGCGGCGCGGCCCCCTGTCCGGCGTTTCATCTTCCTGGTGTGCGACTCGTCGATCATCATGCCGCCCGGCACAACGGTCGACGAGTGGGGGAGAATAGGACGACTGAGCCAACAGGTCTCTGCGGTGGGCCAACAGGTCTCTGTGGCGGAACCGATCAAAAAGAAGTCGGCCGATCCCTGGCAGGGCGTACAGGTCAATGCCATCTTCTTCGATATCGGCGGCGATCCGCGCACGACGCTGGAGCGCTTCCGTTATTGGGAGCAGTACTGCCGCGGGCATGGCGGAGAAGCCGCCTTGTTGCCAGTCAAGTCGGGCAACGGGGCTCCGCTGCCAGGGTGGGAAGACGCGTTGAAACTGCGTCTGAAGCGGCTTGCCGTCCCGCGTTGGCTGGCGGAATCAACGTCCGGCGGGCCTCCAGGAGCGAAGTGATTTCCTTGAAACCGAAGTGGAGAAATACCATGATCCTGAATACCCGGCATGTTGCCATTGCGGTTCTTGTCGCACTTGCGGGCATTCCCGCGGCCACGTTGGCCCAGGAAGCAACCGTGATTCAATACCCTTCTGGGGTCTCGGAACCAACCGAGGCCCTTCTGCCGCCCGGCAGCTTCGCGGAAATCCCATGGACGGTTTGGATCAACGCCGAAGGCTTGCGTCCGCGGGCGGCCATTGAACCCGATAGCAAGCCGCTGTCGCGGCGTTTTACCTTTTTGCAGCCCGTTCAGGTTGCCTGCCGCTATCCCGATAACAAAGACGATTCGCCGGGCCATGCGTTCTTGCTGGTGGAAACTGCGAATCGCGACTCGCGTGAAGTTCGCAAAATCCTCGGTTGGGTCGACGATCGGTCAGTCATTCAATTTACTACACCGGAGATTCTCTGCCGTGGGGGCAAGACCAAGACCCAATTTCATTGCAAAGGCATGGCCGTCCTCAGGCAAGAGGCGCTGGAGCAGTTGGGGGCCGGCGCGGGCAAACTTAGCCGTCCCGTGGAAAATGGTCGCAAGGATTCGCCCTGGCAGGCGCCTCTGCGTTTGGCGCCCCGGGAGCGGATGCCCGACGATCCGCGCGATTTCGACAAGCGGCCGTTCAGCCTCTTCTCTTTCTATTTCATCTTTGGGCGGGCAAAAGGTTACGTCCTCGTAGGCACGGCGGAGAAGTTTGATCCAGACCGGCCCCAAGACGTCGTTTACGGATGGCTGCCGGAATGCTACCACACCGAGTGGGATTCACGCATCGGCTACGAATGGAACTCGGAATCTTACCGCGCCGCCGCGGAGGCGGGGCAGGGCGGCGCGCGGTACGAACGGGCATTCGTCTTCGGATCGGCGGACACGGCGCAGGCGTTTAACAGGGACGCGTCGCCCTGGACGGACACCGTCAACTCTCCGCCCGGCGCGATCTTCGAGGAACGGCTGCCCTTTGCGCCTGGATGATGCGCATGCCGATCATCGACCCCGAGCCGGTCGACAAGAGCGCCACTTACGAAAGCGAACTGCGGCACGTGGGCTGGTTGGCTACCAGCCGCGCCGCGCAGACCGAACAGCACTCGTGGACGGAACGCATCTCCAAACTGCAAGAGACTTTGCAGAACCTGGACGTGGTGGTTGTGATCGACCATACCGCGTCGATGAGGCCCTTCTTTCCCATGGTCGCCGACGCGGTGGAGAACATCGTAGACGATTTGAAGAAAAATCACCTCTCGCAGGAAGGGATCCGCAAGCTGCAAATGCGGCTTTCGATCTCCTTCTACGGCGTCGAAGGCGAGGCCAGCGCCGCGCACGCCGTGATTCGCGAACTGGCCGAAGTCAAGGCCGGCGACGCTCCGCTGGACGGGAACGAACGCGGCAACCTTTCCCAACTCGAGAAGGCTACCCGGCTGACGGTCCCGCAGATGCTGGCTGAGTTGCCCGTGCATCCCGATCGCGGCGGCGGCTGCATCGAGTCGGACGTGCTCGACGGCGCCATCCGCGCCGCCAGGCTGTTTCCCCAGGACGACCGGCAGAAGCTGCTGATTGTCGTGGGCGACATGGGCGACCAGACTTACCGCGGTCAGAAATACGAGGCCCTCCGCGACGACCTCGTCGCCTGGCTGACCAAACGCAGCGTTCCCATCCGTCTCGTCGTGCTGCACGTTCCTTCGGAGGAAACCAGCAGGTCGGAAAATGCCAAGAGCGTCGCGAAGCTCTACTGCGACCAGTTTCGGGACGTGATCCAGTGCGCCGCGCGGGCCGCCGCCGAGCGGGGCTTTCCCGAGTACGACAAATACTCGCTCTTGATCGACATCCAAGGGGACGCGGCGGCGACTCGCGCAGGTTGTCGGCGCCATCAAGAACCAGTACGACAGCCTGCAACAAGAGATCTTGCAATTCCAGGCAAAACTGAACCGCTTCGCGGCCACCGAATTCGATCCTTCGCAACTGACCGCCTGGCAACGGCAGCAACTGAATGCCAACGTCGGGGAATTAAGCAAGGATACCTATCGCATTTTCCGCGAAGGCTACATCTGGAGCCGCGCCCGTCCGGCGGCAGTCGCCGGCGCTGTGATTGGGGTCGACCAGATTCGCAGTTGCGTGCTGTTGAACAAGAATGAAATCATCAAGATATCAGAGATCCTCAACGATTTCCTCGACCACGCCGAGGGCAAGCAGACCGGCGGCGACGTCAGCGTCGGCGAGGTGATTCGGCAACACGTCAACCGCATTCTTGGTGAGGGGAATGCCGCGAACTCGATTCAGTCGGCGTTCGACATCCAGTGGGCGATTCCCTTTCAGACCGACTTGCTCAATATCTCGTATGAAGATCTCACCAGCGGAAAGCGGCTCTTTCCGCCCAAGAAGCTCCACAAGCTGCGCGCCATTCAGTTCCATCTCAACGACGTGCTGGCCAACATCGATCGCGTGTGGACGGTAACTCAAAACAAGAAGGGGGAATGGCAGGAAACCGCAGGTCCTCCAAGCCCGGGAAAGCCTGCGCAATTTTCAGCGCGAAGGGGATCCACAGAAAGTGGACTGGTATTGGATTCGCCAAAACGAGATTCCCTGACCGGCTTTCCCTTTAAGTACTGCGCGCCGTAACCCTACCGGCTGCATTTCAAGGAAAACGTCAGAAATGTCAAGCGCCGCCCCGAATCAGCCACCTCCGACCTCCGCAAAATGCAAATTTGTCTTGCGGGAATTGACGTACCGCTATCGCTCCGCCGACGGGGATGCCCTGGACGGCGTCTCGATCGCGATCCCTTCCGGCACGGCCACTGCCGTCCTGGGAATGTCGGCCTCGGGCAAGACGACGCTGCTGAGCATTCTCGGGCAGCTTATCGAATATCGGCCGCCGCGCGAGAACATCGTCTGTTATTACCCGGAAGGCGGCAATCCGCGGCTCGACTACCGGTATCTCGATCGCCGCGCGGCCAACAACCTCCGCCGCGAGCGTTTTGGCTTCGTCCTCCAATCGGCCTACCTGCTGCCCAATTTCCGGTGCCGGCAGAACGTCGAGATGCCGTTAGCCTTGCAGCGCGTGCCCCGAAAGGCCCGCGATCGGCGTCTGGAAGCCCTGCTGGCTTCGCTGGATCACGCACCGGCCGGCGCCTGCGGCGACGGCGAACTGCGCAAGGCGCTCGACAAGTACCCCGCGCAGATATCCGGCGGCCAGCAGCAGCGCATGGCCGTCTTGAGGGCCCTGGTCCACGAACCGGAGGTCGTCTTTGCCGACGAGCCTTCCGCCAACCTTGATCCGCACAATGCGGCCAAGGTCCGCTCGCTGCTGCGGACGTGGCTGGAAACTTCCGGTCCCTCGGTTCCGCGGCGGACGCTGGTGCTCGTGACGCACAACGCCCGCGAAGCCTGGGAGTTGGCGACGCATTTCATCCTGCTGAGGAAAGGCCGCGTGTGCCGCGGCGGCACGCTCGCACGCAGCGATTTCACCGGCCCCGACGACATCGAACGCGAGACTTCGCCTGACGACTGATATGAAACACTCCGAACTCTTGGCCCACGGCCTGCGCGACCTGGCGGCCCGCCGTTCCCTGGGGACGACCGGGACCGCGGTCTTCACCATTGCGGTCCTGGCCGCCATCGCGGTTGTGTGCTATGGCCTGGCGATCGGCCGCCGCGAAGCGGAGCGAGCCAAGATCCAGGCCAATACCCACCTGCGTTGCCTTCGCGTCGGCAACAACCTCACCACCCGCGCTCAATTTACCGGCAAGCTCATCTACGACCTGCGCAAGCAACTCGACGACCGCCGGCTGTATGCGGGCGTCGTTGAAGCCCTCCAGCCGTATCGCTCGTGCGCCGACAGCTTGAGCGGCTGGTCGCTTCAGCAAGACGGCCGCTACGCCCCGCTGCGCGGCCGAACCGTCGCCATAGAAGAATCCAAGGAGGAGCTGTTCTTGCGAGGGCGCAAAGTGCGCGGCGGCGGTCGCCTCCTCGCAAAGGCCGACGACGAGGGCGTTCTGCTCACGCCCTCCGCCTTGAAAAAGCTGGGCGTGGAAGGACCGGGAGAGAACATCGACTCGATTTGGGTCAGCGCGGGACCGCAAACGCAAAAAATCGCGGTCTTCGGGATTCTCGAAGAAAATCTCCCCAACTTTTACGATTACGTGATTCCCGAGAGATTCGAAGCCAGACTGGTCCACCCGCAATCCGAGGAAGAATTTCCGTCCTACGTTTCCGGCCCGGCGCCGAAGCCGTGGCAAG
Organism: uncultured Planctomycetia bacterium; assembly: GCA_963779975.1. Lineage (GTDB taxonomy): Bacteria > Planctomycetota > Planctomycetia > Pirellulales > Thermoguttaceae > JANXQG01. The sequence continues at coordinate 35,710 of CAWAAL010000041.1, forward strand.
AGCAGTTCCGCGTCCTGAAGGATGGGTCCATCGACCTGAAGAGGCCGGAAGTGACGAACGTGTTGCCCGAGGCAGCTCTGTTCGACAGGGCGACGTTGATCGTCGGCGACCGCATCCAGATCCGGGCCAGGGAGCCGGTCGACGAAACGCAACATCCGCGGATGACTGCCGCCTGGTGGCGGGACCTGCTGCGCAGGCTTGGTCAAAAACTGGGAAAACAGACCGGCGTCGAGCAGCCCGACTTCTGGTCAAAGTCCTCGTACGACGGCAGAGTGGCCGAGCACGGCGAATACCACCGCGAAGCGGATGATTTCATCAACATTTATGTTTACAACATCGACTCCCTGGGACCCGTCGCCAACGTCTGCGAGGCGCTTCCTGAACTGGGCGGCGAGGGCACGGTCGACCGCGAGGTCATCAAGCGGCTCGACGCCGTCGACGACAACTTGCACTCGGCCCTGAAGACGATTTCCACCTGCCAGGTCGCGCTGGTCTTTCTCGGCTTCGTCACTCTGGCTGCAATCCAGTTCATGCGGTCGGCCGAAAAGACCAGCGAGGCGGGAATGCTTCGGGCCATGGGAATGCCGCGACGGCAGTTGATCGCCTTGGTCTGCTGGCAGGCCGTTGTCGTCTGCCTGCTCGGTGCGACAGTCGGCATCTCGGTCGGGGCAATCGCAGGCTACATGCTGGCCGCCGCTCAAACGGCCGCCAACGAGCCTGTCGGCTTTTCGGTCTCGCGATGGCTCCCGCCTGTGATCGTCGGCGCCGCGATCTCGCTCAGTTGCAGCAGCGCTCTTCTGGCCACCGCGACATGGTACTGGCGCGAGCCCTTGTCGCTGCTGCGGCGACAGTGAATCATGCACACGCCTCGCAGAACCGATCTCATTTCCCTTGCGCACGAAAACGGCCCGGTGTCTTGCCACACCGGGCCGTTGCGCGGGACTACGTTTACCGATAGCGGCATCACGGGCGAGCGGGCTGGCACGCCGCCGGGGTGCAGCAATTCGGCATTGCAACCGCGGGCGTGCAACAGCCGACACCGGCGGCTGTGCTCGGCGTGACGGGCGTGCCGGTCACGGGGGGGACTTCCGGTCCTGCTTGAACTTGTGCAGGAGTACCCGACCCGGATCCATCACCGCTCGGAGCGGCGCCAGAACTGAGCTGAACCTCAAAATGAAAATCCTTCGCCTCGGCTGCCGGCAGTTCCAGGAATTCGGCAACGGTTGCGCGGATGTCCTTTTTCATTTCCTCCTTTGCCGTCTCCGTGGCTGTGGGATTGGCCGGGATAGTCAAGACGAACTTGCCGCCATCTTCCGTGACCGGCTTGGCCGGACCTGCCGCGACGCTGGCCAATCGCGTCTTCATCGAATTGTCGCTCAGGGCTTTATCGACTGCCTTCTGCACCGCCTCAAGCGTCGGCTTTACGGGGGGGGCATACGATACCAGGCGGATCGTTGCCTTGGTTGACGGCTTCGGCTGCTCGACCGCGGTCATCGGGTAGTGCAGCCGCAGATACTCCTGGTCGGCAGCCGACAAGTCGGCTACCGGCGATTCGCCACAACGGCCGTTTTCCTTCTGAAAGCGGGCGACCGATCCGTCAAAGCCGACAAGCGTGAGGTTCGCCACGCGCCCTTGGCGATTAGTCCAGGCGCGGGCTTTCTCGCCGGCCAGACCGGCCGGTTGAAAAGTCACGGACGCCGGCAACTTTTCGCTTTTCTGCGATTTGACTGCGGTCAGGTAATGCTGCCGCAAATAGTCCTGATCGGCCGCTGAGAGGTAGCCCAGCTTGACGCTTACGCTATTCCCGTTGCTTCGCTGAAAAGTGGCCGTAACGCCGTCAAACGCGACTAAAGTGAGGGTCACGTTACGTCCTTGGCTATCTTGCCAGACACGCGCCTTCTCGCCCGTCACATTTGCCGACGTGAGGCTGTTGCCCGGCCCAGCGGAATCCGCCCCTAGCGTGACTCCTGTCAGAGCGACGAAACAGCTCGCCGCCACCGAAAGCTTCAGTTTTGCCACCAAAGTCTGCATACTCATGAGACCCCTCCTAATGGTTAAAGTTCCCGACACCTTCTACACGAACACCCTATTATAACCAGCCTGCGCATGCACCGCAAGTAATCCATTGCCCCGTCGCCCCGGCAGAGAATTCTGGGCACGAAATACGTCCAATGCATTGACCCGCCTCCGTCGATGGGGTCTAAGTGCCACTACCAGCATGGGGGGTGACCGACGTACCGTAGCCGCCGACCGCCTTGACGCTCATCTGGGGGCAAACGTCATAGCAGGTCTTGAACGTGGGCATAATGGTCTCCTGAGTGCGGGTAAGAAGGTGGCGTAAAGAAGATTGCCCCCTGGCCGCTTCGAAAAGCGGTGGCAAGCCAGCGATTTTCTAGGCGGTGTTGATTTGTCCTGCTGACGACGGCAGCCTCTCTGCTCGGGACGGCGGTTGCGTCGTCTTCGCGGATAAGTCTAATTAAATATGGCGGCACAGTAAGTCATTATGGCATAACTACTTACGTTTGAAACAAGTTGCCGCCATATTTAATTAGACTGTCACGCCTCTTCCGGGTATCATATCGGAAAGCAGGCACGGCCCGTCGGCCGCGCCAACTACTGTCTTTATGGAGAAAGCAGTTATGGCAGATTTCGATGTGAAAACGAGTGTTTTGACCGGTCCCTACGGTCACCTGGAAATTCGGGATGACGATGAGGTGCTGCGCAAGTTCTTGATGTTGGTGGAAGGCGAGTGCAACGGGCTAGGGCCACTCCGCGCCGCAGAGAAGTACAGCTTCTGCAAACAGCGCTATTTCCAGATCCGCACGGCGTTCGCCAAGAAAGGCTCGCAAGCCCTGCAAAGCCAGAAACGCGGGCCCAAGACCCATTACCGCCGCACGGCGGAACTCGAGCGGCAAGTGATCCGGCACCGTTTCCTCGACCACGATGCGTCGCCACAGGTGATCGCCCAGAAGCTGCTCCAGGGCGGTTTCAAAATCAGCATCCGCAGCGTGGAACGCGTGCTGGCCGACTATGGCCTGCAAAAAAAAACTCCACAGGTATCGGCCGCGCAGAGAAAACGAGCGCGTCGTGGCACAGATCACTAATAGCGTGGCGCGGCCCGTCGACTGCGATCCGCTCAGCATCCAGCGCGGGGTGCGGCAGCGTCTGGCCGACAAGATCAGCGACAACATGGCCGGCCTGTGGTTGCTGGTACCCGAACACCTTCGCCTGGGAACGTGGGACTTGCTGCTCGCCTGGACGGGCCAGCCGGCCGAGCGACTGGATCCACGGCTGGCCTTGCAACTGGTGCATGAAGCGGCGCTATGCACCAACGGCCTGCGTGCGGGACGTTGCCTGACGCTTCGCGGCTTCGAAACCCTCAATGGGCTGCCCTTCTTGAGCGGGGACAAGACGGTCCATGACGTGCTGGAGGAGCACTCCATCGCCGACGCGGAGAAGCTGCAGGTGGCGCTGGGGAAACTTCGCCGCGCCTCGGGGGATTACGTGGGAAAACTGCTGCTGATCGATCCCCATCGCGCAGCCAGTTTCACTCAGCGTCACATCCGCAAACGCGCGAAGGAACGCGGCGGCAAGCCGATTAAGACGGCACAGACCTTCTTCTGTCTCGACGGCGACAGCCGTCAGCCGATCTCTTTCACCACGGCGACTTCGGCACAGACCGTGAGCCAAGCGACCCCGGAATTGCTGCGGATGGCCGCGGATATCCTCGCGCCGCTGCCAACGGACCCGTTGGTCGCCGCCGACACGGAGCACTTTACGGCGGAACTGTTCGACCATGTCCGCAAGGAAACCCCCTTTAACCTGATTGTGCCGCTGCCCATCCGCGAGCACAATAAGCGCCGCTGGCAGAAAATTCCTGCCGAGGACTTTACCCGCCACTGGGCAGGTTATGCCACAACGATCGTTCCGTTCATGCCCCATAACAGCCGCCACGGGCCATACTTCGAGATCGTCCAGCGCCAGGGAGAGCGGCCCGAGGAATACGAGTTTCGCGCGTTTCTTGCCACCACAGATCGCGACTACCTGGAGGCCCTCACCAGTGATTATCCCAAGCGATGGCACCTGGAGGAGTTTTTCAACTTCGAACAGTCCTTGGGATGGAGACGTGCGGGCACCATGAACCTCAACATCCGCTACGGACAGATGACGATGGCGCTTCTGGCGCAGGCGGTGATCTATCGGCTTCGCAAGCGCTTGGGGGACCCTTTCAACGGCTGGGACGCGCAGCACCTGGCGTCCGCGATCTTCCGTGGCCTCAGCGGGGACATTCGCGTAAGCGGCGATACCATCGTCGTCACCTACTACAACGCCTCCGAACTGACTCGTCTTCGGCCTCAGTACGAAGGGTTGCCCGCGAAACTTGCCGCGGACGGTGTCGATCCCAGGATCCCCTGGCTCTACGGCTTCAAGCTCGACTTCCAATTCAAATAGGCCGCCCTTAGGCCCAAAGGTAAAATCAACACCGCCTAGAAAATCGCTGGCAAGCTACCGCACTCCAAAGCGCCGCTGAGGTACGCGGCGGCCTCGGCTTTCAGCCCGTCGGCGCCAACGCCTCTTGCAACCGCGGGGCGATCGGTTCCGTGGCGGGCACGGCGACCGGCGGTCGCCGCCGCTGGCTCCGCGAAGCCTTGTGGGGATATTCGATCTGATCGCGAAACATCTCCATCAGGGCGTCGATCTTCGCGCGGGAGAAGCCCATCGTGCGGTACGTCACGCCAATGTTCAGATGATCGCGAAACGTCGTCGGGGAAAGAACGATCGGCACGCTGGGCCCGGCGGGCACGCCGCGATGGTAGTCCAGGACAACGTCGCGATTGGCGTTCATCCAGGCGTCGCGGACGACGACGTTCGATATGGCGCCGCTCATGGGCAGCATCTTGCGCACGCAATGACGCCGGACAGTGGCCGACAACCAGGGCCAGAGGGTGTTGATGAACTGCATGTTGACCAGGCTGTCCATGTAACGGTGATGCATCTTGACGGGGCGGGTGCGGGCCGCGATCTGACGGGTCGCCTCGTCGAGGCCGATCGCCGGGTCGGGGTCGTTGCGGACCAGGTAATAGCCCAGAAAGGCCCCCAGGGCGCGGCTCAGATCTTCGTCCGCGATGCTCCGCATGTCGACGACGCTGCCCAGGGCAAGGCCGTTTCGCCGGCCGCGCGCGGGCATGACCTCCGCCAGGCGCGGCCGAAAGCGGCCAGCAGCACGTCATGCACGGTCGCACCGTTGGCCCGGGCAAATTCGCGCAACCGCGCCACGGTGCCCGGAACGGTGGAGTACAGGCGGTAATCGACGGCCCATTGCGTGTTCGACCAGCACGCCACTTGCCAGGCCGAGCGGTTCCGATTCCACGCACGGATCGCCCGGAATGCGGCCGAAACCAGTTCACCACCGCGCAGACGCCGGCGGAAGACATCCCGGTAGGTTCCCGGGTAAAGCTCCAGTGGCCCCTGGTTCTCGCCCGTCGCCAGCGGCAGGTACGACTCCAGGACGCTGCGCAGCAGCAATCGGGCCGCATGGCTGTCGGCGACCCAGTGATCGTAGGCCAGAATCACGTGGTGCGCTTGCGGACCGGCGTCGATCGCGGCAAAACGGAAGGGATGCGAGGCGGGACGCTCGAAGGGCCGATTCAGCCCGCCGCTGATATACTCGCGGAGACTGCCCTCGGGATCATCGCCGCCGGCCAAGACCTCGATTTCCGGTTGGCTATCGGTTTCATGCCGAAACGACTGGCCGTCCGGCAAGAGGCGGGCGGTTCCCAGGCCGTGAAAGCGAAACGTGGTTTTGACGGCTTCGGCAAGGCCGTCCGCTCGCAGCGGGCCAGCGATCTTGTAGGCATGGACGGCATTGTAGGGATGGAGGCCGCTCCATTGCAGCATCACTTTCTGGAACGCGTTAAAACGTCCGCAAGCTGTCGACGTTTGGCGAGTCATGTCGGTCCCCTCGTGCTACAATAAGAACTATCGTCAATATCAGACGACAACTATCACCGTAACCGTTATTACCGCAAGTATCGTGCCGGTTTTGCGAAGGGGGCAAAAACCGCGATTTCAGACGATATTCGATAGGACGTGGCACTAGGATGGGTGGTTGTCCGTTATATTTGCTGGGTCAAAACTGTTGTCCGTCACGGGTGATAGGTCCTTGCGGCTCGCAGGGCCAAGTGACTCGCACGATCAGATTGTCCGCCGCTTGGCTTCTGCCCAGCGGATGCCCGTGGTCGCCGTGACGGTGGATTGCAGGTTGGCGTAGGAAATGTTCTGGGCAATCCGGGCCGTCGAGGGGCTGCCGAAGGAAGTCGGCGAATTGCTCGTGTCCGCGGCGGCGCAGCCCACCGTGCCTTCCAGCGTGATGGTGAGGCATCCGTTATTGTTGTTCCCGGCGCCGGGCAAGCTGCTGTCGTCGGCCAGTTGGGCGGCCGACATGGTGATGGTCGTGATCCCCGTCGTCGTGACACTGCCGGTGTTCAGCGAGGCCGTGTAGATGGCGCCGCTGTTCGCGGCAAGCCCGCTGAACGAGGAAAGCGTCGTGGTCGACGCGGGATCGCCGCTGGACGTGCGGCTGCGAACAATGAAGTGTTCGGAGGCGGATTTACCACCGAGACCCAAGCGAAGACCGTTCAGGGATCTTCGGTAGAGATCACGGTCACGGACGGCTACTAGGTGAAAGTGGACGATGCCAACGTGGTGAAGACCGACATCGCGTGTACCAATGGCGTGATCGACGCCGTGATTCTGACCAAGTAAGCAGGGCGAACGCCGACGGGGGGCCTTCTCTGGCCCCCCTTCTTGTATCCACTTGAATCCAGTCTGCTCCGCTCCGCGAACAGTTTCATAGAGTCTGCGATAGGTAAGAAAACGTCATCCCCCACGGAGAGAAAACCATGTCTTTGAGGTTTCGCACCCTTGCCACCATGTCCCTCTCGACCCTCGTTGGACTGGGCATGCTAGCCGTTCGAGCTGCCACGGCGAATCGCGCTTCGGCGGATGAGTTCCAGCCGATCAAGGAGGCTGAGATGCCCAAAGGCTTTCCCACCTACACGCCAGTCGGCCAGGTCGAACTCAAGGAGTACCCGGCCTATCGCAAGGCTTCGGCCTCGGGGCCAGCGGAGTTCTGGACCCTGTTTCAGCACATCAAGCAGAACAACGTGACCATGACAGCGCCGGTCGAGATGGACTACGGCGATCCTCGTGCCCCGAAGAACAAGGAACGCTCCATGTCTTTCCTGTACGAGAGACCAAACCAGGGTTCCCCCGGAAAACAGGGGAGCGTCGAGGTGATTGACGTCCCGGCGATGACAGTCGTCAGCATCGGTTGCCGCGGAGCACGGACGACATCCGCGATGGCCGAGGCCCGCGACAAGTTGGTAAACTGGCTGGATCAGAAGAAAGCGCATTACGTATCGGTTGGTCCCATGCGGATCATGGGCTACAACAGCCCGTTCGTGCCGCGAGACAGGAATTTCTACGAGGTTCAGATACCGGTGAAGGCGGCAAACGCCGACTTGTCGAAAGTTGACGGCGGGCGTTACGAATCGGAATCTCGTTGAAACCGGTATCGCCCGCTCGACGAATAATGTCTTGAAGGATTTGGTTGGTGAAAGGACTCGTTCTCAAAATCGCTCGTTCTCTTGAAAGGACACTTTACGATGAAAACTGCTTACTGGTTTGCGTTGGTTCTGGTAATCGTTGGGGCCGTCAACTGGGGATTGGTGGGCCTGTTCCAGTTCGACCTTGTGGCGGCTCTGTTTGGATCGGCTTCAGCGCTCAGCCGACTTGTTTACTCGTTGGTCGGCCTGGCGGGGATCGTATTGGCGGGGATTGCCGCGACAACGCTGGGAAGCCATCGCCATGCAGCCATGGCGGTCACGGCACGCTGAAGAGGCGTTTCTCAGGCGTGCCCGCGGGCTTGACAAGTCTGTGGGCCGCTTGGGAACGGATCTCTGGCAGGACGGTCTCTTCTACCGAATTTTCGCAGGCAGTCCGACGAGCGCGTTCCCGCGTGCCACTGCTTCCACGGCGTTCCTTGCCAAATCGTCGGCTCCCTGGGAGCCAGCCGGTTCCGCGATGCCCATCATCCCGCAGCCGCCAGCCAGGATCTTGACGTTGACGCCCCGCTTGTTCTTCCGCACGACGGCAATGGTCTCCTCCAGCGCTGTCAACTGCGTGGCCAGCGAGACGGATAGGGCGACGAGATCCGCGTCGTAGAACTCGACGGCCTGGGCAAGGTCGTCGGCGGGTACATTGGAACCGAGCTGGATCACCCGCCACCCGTCCATCTCGAATAGGTCGGCCACGACTTGGATACCCAGGTCATGCTGGTTGCCGGCAACTGCCGCGGCGACCAGAGTCTTGCCGTTGGATGGTCCGCACACTTCTCTCGCGTGAAGCTGGGCCATCACCAAGCGGGTCGTCGTCGTGGCGAAATGCTCTTCCGCCACATTGATCTCGCCCAGAAGCCACATCCGGCCCAGTTCCTCCTGCGCCGGTTGGAGGACCCTCGAATACAGGTCCGGCACGCTTTGTCCCTCGTCAGCCGCCTTGAGAATCAGACCGATCGCCTTACGGCGATCGCCTTCGAGGATCGCCAGCAAGTACGTCGCGGCCAACCGCCCCGCCGGGGTCTCGGCCGTCAGTCTCGGAGTCAGGCCGGCAGGCTGGCCACCGAATTCAGCCAGGGCACGGTCGATATAGCCAGTTGCCATCGGCGCCAGTTCGGCCGGTGTCTGTTCAACCAAGACGTGGCGGAGGACCTCGAGCCTCGCCCGCAGTATTTCGGCGTGAACACCCCTGGCCTCCAACGCCGCTCGGGTCCAATGGACCTGCTCGACGAAGAACTCCGGCCGCCCCGTCGAAATGGCGACGGCGAGTTCCTCAAGCCGGGCAGCCAGGACGTTTTGCCAGCCGTCAAACTGTGCGGCGACGGCGGCTTGGGCCGCTTCTGCGTCCCCCGGCATTTCGCCCGCGGCATAGCCGGCCAACGCCCGGGCGCCGCTCTTCAGGATCTTGGCGAGCACTTGTTCTGGTTGTGTCATGGCTACGTTCCATGGTGTGACAAATCCGGGCCTCCTCCAGGCTCCGTGCCGGTGGGACCCGTTTCGAGCAAATGGCGGAGTCGCATCAAGCCTCGGCGCGCGTGGGTCTTGACCGTTCCCAACGGCAACCTGGTAGCCTTTGCGATCTCCTGCTGCGACATCCCCTGATCGAACGACAATTCCAACACCTGCCGCTGTTCCGGCCGGAGTTGTTCGAGCAGTCGTCGGGCATGCTGGGCCTCGTCGAGCCTCTCCACGCTGTCGGCTTCGGACCGGGCGGCAGTGGGCGGTTCGGCGACAAGTGAAACTGTTTCCGGTTGCCGCACCCGGCGGCGATGCCGGTCGATGAGTCGCCGGCGCGCGACTGTTGCGACGAATGTGCTTTCGGCGGCGACCGCTGGGTCGAACCGCCCCGCGTGCCGCCACAACTCGACAAAAATCTCTTGCATGGCGTCCTCGGCATCAGCATGGTTGCCGACAAACCGCCGGGCCATCGACCAGACCAGCCCGCGGTATTTTTCCAGGCAGCCGTCGACGGCCAACGGGTCGCCTGCCGCGATTCGTTCCAAGAGAGTTGGCTCCACGTTCATGTCTTACCGCCTTAAGCCCCGGACATGCGGACAGTCGTCATCCGCCCCTCAAGGGCCGCAGCATCAGTCTACCGGGATGCAGCCAGGGGGTCAATTCTCTGCGTCCCACTGATTTTTCAGGGGCAGTGAGGGTCACCGCGGCGTGTTGCAACTCGCTTTGGCTCTCGCTAAGATTGACTACATTCGCCGCCTTGAACGCATCCGAGCAGAAGACCCATTGGAAGGTACCGAGTAATTTTGATGAACGAGTCTCTTGGTGTTCGATTCGGCGAGGTGGCGGCGTTGCTTCTGCTCCTGGAAGCGGCGTTTTCCTGGGACGTAGTGGTCAACTGATCGAGTCGATGGGAGGCTTGATGACAGACAGGACGCTCGCGAGAGACGCGGAGGAAATCGTGGGGATTTCATCACTTCGACTCAGCGTTCCGCACGATCGGCCACCGAAGGTGGATGGCGCCTGGGTCGTCTACTGGATGACAGCGGCACGGCGCACAAGGTGGAACTTCGCGATCCAGCGTGCGGTCGACTGGGTCAGGGAATTGAAACGGCCGCTTGCGATCATTGAAGTTCTCACCTGTGGCGGCCGCTGGGATTCGGACCGGCACCACCGATTCGTCTTACAGGGCATGCGCGACGATGCACGGCGGTTGGCCGATGCGCCAGCGTTGTATTATCCCTATGTCGAGCCGCAGCCGGGCGCGTGCGGGGAGTTTTTTGCGGCAGTCTGCCGTAAGGCGTGCGTGGTCGTTACGGACGACTATGTCCAATGTTACTCCACTGAGACCACCAGGTGGTCTCATGACATTCCTGGAAAGTGACGACCGACGAACCGAGGGAACTACCAGTCAAGCATGGCACGCGAACAGTCCGTCATCCTGCTGACCGGGGCCACCGGCTACATCGGCGGCCGGCTGCTGCCGCTGCTTGAACAACGCGGCCTTCGCCTGCGCTGCGTGTGCCGCCAGCCGGAACGATTGCGGTCCCGCGAGCCCCGGCAACCGAAGTGGTCCAGGGCGACGTGATGGACCCCGAATCGCTTCGCGCGGCCTTGTCCGGTGTCCATGCGGCCTATTACCTCGTCCACTCCCTGGGCACCAGGCGGAACTTCGAGCAGGAAGATCGGCAGGCGGCGGCCAACTTCGCCGAGGCCGCTAGGCAAGCAGGCGTTCAGAGGATCATCTACCTGGGCGGCCTGGGGGATGCCGAACCGGGCCTCTCGTCCCACCTTCGTAGTCGCCAGGAAACCGGGGATGTCCTTCGCGGGTCTGGCATCCAGGTCATCGAGCTGCGGGCCTCGATCATCATCGGCTCCGGCAGCCTTTCCTTCGAGCTGATCCGATCGCTGACCGAACGGCTCCCCGTGATGATCTGCCCCCGCTGGGTCGCCACGCCCACGCAGCCCATTGGCATCGAGGACGTGCTGGAGTATCTGCGGGCCGTGCTCGACCTGCCCGAGGAAAAGAGCCGCATCTTCGAGATCGGCGGGCCGGACGTTGTCTCCTACGGCGACATCATGCGGGAGTACGCCCGGCAGCGTGGGCTACGGCGGTTGTTGATCTCCGTGCCGCTGCTGACACCGTACCTGTCGAGCCTGTGGCTGGGCCTGGTCACGCCGGTCTACGCCCGCGTGGGCCGGAAGTTGGTCGAGGGCCTGCGGAACCCGACCGTGGTGCGGGACATGTCGGCACGGGACGCCTTCTCGATCCGCCCGTGTTCGCTTGCCGAGGCGATCCGCCGGGCGGCGGTGAACGAGGACCACGACTTTGCCGAGACTCGCTGGTCCGACGCCCTTTCCTCCGCCGGCCGGCCGCGTAGCTGGGGTGGCACTCGGTTCGGCACGCGGATCGTCGATTCACGGACAGCCGAGGTCGGAGTTCCGCCCGACGCAGCCTTCGCGGCCATCCAGCGGATCGGCGGCGCGGCGGGCTGGTATTACGGCAACTGGCTCTGGAAGCTACGTGGCTGGCTCGATCTGCTGGTCGGCGGCGTCGGTCTGCGCCGGGGACGCCGGGACCCAGTGAACTTGCAGGTCGGCGATGCCGTGGATTTCTGGCGCGTCGAGACCATCGAGCCGGGCGCAGGCTACGGCTGGTTGCCGAAATGCGCCTGCCGGGGCGGGCCTGGCTGGAGTTCGAGGTCGCGCCCAAGGGCCAGGGTTCCACGATCCGTCAGACGGCCATCTTCGATCCCGTGGGCCTCGGGGGACTGGCATACTGGTACGCGCTCTACCCCATGCACCGGCTGGTCTTCGCCGGCATGCTGCGGGGCTTGGCGCGTGCTGCCGAAGAACGAACGCATACGGATCGCCGGTGACGCAGGTTGCTGGCGAAGTCTTCCCGGCCCGTCCGCCAATGCGAAGCCGGAGGCCTCGTCCCCGCTGTTGTTGCCGAAGAGCTGGCAGATCGCCGCGTCGGTCGCCCATGGATTCGTCGACGGCTTGAACCGCAAGGAAAACCCCGTTGACACGACGACGCGGGCCTCACGGTTTTGACTGCGGCGCGACGGCCGGCGTCTCGACCAGCACCAGCGTGCCGAAGTGACTGGTATCCTCGGGGTCGTTCGCATCGCCGCGCCAGACCTGTCGGGAAATCTCCTTGTCGTCGCCTTCGTCGACGGCCACGTCGAAGCCATAGACGCCCTGGGCGCCGAATTTCACCCAGTTGCCCTCGCCGCCGAAGTAGTTGCCGCCACCCAAGCTGATTTCCAGCGTGTAGCCGCCTTCGATCTCCTGCACGCTTGCCTTGGTGAACCAATTGACCTTGCCGCGGAGCGATTGGGCCCAACCGCCCTTGTGATTGCGGGGGATGAAGAAATGCGTATCGTCGCCCGAATAGACGACCGACCGATTGTGGTTTCCGTCGATGAAGACGTGAACGCCGTCCTTGGGGGTCTTCCCCTTGGGGCCGTCAAGGACTTTGAAGGCCAGAATCACTTCCCGGCCGTCCAAGGACTTCTTCGGCCCGTTGCGGGGCACGCCGGTCCAGACTGCGCCGAACGTGGCCTTCTTGGTGGGAGTGCCCTGGACCTTCTTGCCGATCACCTGGTCGAGTTTCCAGAAAGGTTCATCCAGTTTGCCGTCGAGCACCACCGTTTTGTCGTCCGGCTTGCCCGTCACGGCCACGGATTTCACCAGCAACGTCTCCGGGGCCGCGGGGCCGATCTTCCAGGTAAACGACTTCTCCGCACTGCGCGGTCCCCCGGGAAAAGCATCCTGGGCCTTGATCGTGAAAGTGAACTCGCCTTCCTCGCCGGGCGAACCGACGAGCATGCCGTCCGGCGACAGCCTGACCCCGTGGGGCAGCGTGCCGCCGCCCACGCTCCACGTGATGTGTCCCACGCCGCCGTCGACCTTCAGCGGACGCAAGACGTGCCGATCCAACGACACGCTTTCCAACGGCTGATCGGGAATCACCGGGGGCTTGTCTTGATTGACCTCGACAACCAAGGGGCGTTCGCAACGCCCCTTGGCGTCGGCCAATTGAATGACAACCGGATATTTTCCGATGGCGGCCGATTGTCCCGCGAGGACGCCCCCGGAGGTCAAGGAAAGTCCTTGGGGTAACGCGCCTTGAATGACGGACCAGGCACACGGACCCGCCGCGTGGAGCGCCGTCAGTCCGGCCTTGTACGGCCGGCCGGCGAGGACCGGCTCCAGGCGCCGGTTGGCGATGACCAGCGTCGGTTTCATGCCGGCGCGCGGGTACGTCTGAAGAATGTCCCACACCACGCGCTTCATTACGGTGGCGGTCTCGTCGGGCAGTTGAATATCCTTGAACACGTCGCCGCGGACCGGCCGGCCGCGCACGTCGACCGGGTAGATCGCCGACGGATACGCCAGCGGACACTCGTCGTAGAGCACGGCCATGACGAGCACGTTGAGGGCGTAGGAACTCAGCCGATTGGGATGAATGCTGTCGCTGAAAAGTTCGAAGCGGCTCTTGACTCCGGGCAATTCGCCGCGGTCGGCCAGGCGCGCCAGTTCCTGGATCACCAGGTTGCAGGGGATCAGCCGCGTCTGGGGTGCCTGGGGAAACGCCTTGTCGACCGCGTCGCCGACGCGCTCGATGTGCGCCTCGGTGTTCCCGAACGGCGGGTTATCGAGCGACGCGACCTCCGCCCAGTTCCCGTAGATGAAGACCTGGCACTGCGGATTCGTCTTGAAGGCCTCGGCGGCGAACTTCGGCGCGTATTCCTCGTCGCTGCTGAGCAGTTTCGGGTCCTTCCAATTGGCGTCCCGGGCGCTCATCACCAGCGCATCCCATTTCTTGTCCGGGCCAAGATACACTTCTCGCCATGACTTGGGCGTCCATTGATTCGTTTCCATCTTGTAATGGTAGGCGATGCCCGCGCCGAGAATGGTGTACAGCATCTGCTTGTGTCCGGAGTGCCCGACCATTGGCGCCAACGATTCGAGGCCGCGCAGGCAATGGGTCAGGCTGTGGCCGATGAGCAAGACCCGCTGTCCATCCTTGGGAACGGTGCCGACGGCGCGTTCCGTGGCCGACGCGCCGGTGGCGGCGATCACCAGCGTCACGAATACACCGGCCGCAAGGAAATTCCGCAAACGGAACGAGGGGATGCTTCTCATGGAAAGTACGGCGCCTTTCTTGTTGGTGGTTGCGGTTTCAAGGACTGTTCTCGGGCAGTATGCTCATAGGATACACCAGTCGGGGCGGAAAGTCACTGCCGTAGGCTTGCGAACTCGTCCGTGGGGGATGCAATCGAGAACCGGGGGCCCGAGGAGGCCTGCGGGACCTGGAAGCCACCTGGGAAAAGACTTTCTGGCGAAAGCCGAAGCATCTGGCGTGGCTCTTCCGGACGGCTTCGAAGCTGGAGGAGGATCTGGTTTGTTGGAGATGAGGGGTCGCTTCGTCTCGCCTGCGGGTGGAACGGCGGTGGTTTCCGAGACGCAGACATCTGCGACTCCCCGGCGTGGACGCGGGCCGGGTCGGATGCCGAGCCGGGGGAGGCCACTCCCGCCTTCCTGGGTATCTACCCCGTTTAGAGACAATTCATACTGGACGTATTGCACATGCATCCGCGAATGGGGATGGTTCGACAAACAAGAGGAAAGGAAAACCATGAGAAACGACAAACACGAAGAAAGGAAATCCATGCGAAACATAGGACACGGCGTGAAGTGTTTGATGGTTGCCGTAGTCGTCGGCCTGATGTCGGGGATCGCCAGCCAGGCGGCGGCCAAGCCGCTGAAGGTATTTATCCTGGCCGGGCAATCCAACATGCAGGGGCACGTGAACGTATCGACGTTCGATTCGCTGGCGAGTGATCCGAAGACGGCGCCGATCCTCAAGGAGATGCGCAATGCCGACGGCACACCCCACGTGTGCGAGAAAGTCTGGATTTCATCGATCGGCTGCGCCGGCGACGACACGACCGAGCAGAAGGGCAAAGTGACTGTAGGCTTCGGCGCCTCGCGTGCCGAGATCGGTCCGGAATTCATGTTCGGCATTTACATGGAGGGGCTGCTGGGCGAGCCCATCCTGATCATGGGTGGCAGGAGTCTGCACACCGATTTCCGTCCGCCCAGCGCCGGGCCCGAGACGTTCAATGACTTCATCGTGGGCCAGTGGAAGAACATGCACCTTGATGTAGATCAGGAATCGGCCAAGATCAATAAGAGAGTCGGTGCCCCACCTCCGCGCGCAAAGGAGCTGCCCTGGAGCGATGATGAGATCTATTCGTTAGGGGACGAAATTCCTCATCGGCGGTTCCCACAAACCGCAATTCTCGGCACTTTGATTCGTGAGTCGACAATCTGGAATGGGCGTGAGCCGGATTTGTCGTTCTAGCGTTGGCCGCGACGACATCTTGAAAAGCCAACCATTTGTGACCCGGTGTTCGGCGTGGCTATAATGGTGGGCTGATCCTCCTCAGCTACGGCACCCACGCGAAATCGGTCATTCCGGAACTGGCAAAGATCGCCGACTACTTCGAAAAGGACGAAGAGAACTTTCCCAAGGAGCTCATGCTCATGAGAGCCAAGTGCGTCCGCGAAACGATCCGGGCGATCAACGCCTCGACGGACTCCCCGGAACTCAACCGTCTCAAATAACATGAAATACACCCTCACACTCCTTGCTGCCCTGTTGCTGGCACCGTTGGCCTCGCTGCATGCCACCGATCTGACGAATCTGCGGTGCGAATACCGCATCGATCCGCTTGGCATCGACGTGGCACGGCCGCGGTTGAGCTGGATGATCGAATCCGCCCGCCGCGGCGAGAGACAGACTGCCTATCAGGTGCTGGTGGCCTCGACGCCGGAAAAACTCGCCGAAGATCAGGGCGACTTGTGGGACAGCGGTAAAGTGGCAAGCAATCAGAGCACCGGCACGGTTTACCAAGGCCGGCCGCTCAGGTCACGGACACTGTGCTATTGGAAGGTGATGATTTGGGACAAGGACGACAAGCCATCGGCCTGGAGTCAGCCGGCGTCGTGGTCGATGGGCCTTCTGGAGCCCGACGACTGGAAGGCCCAATGGATCGCTGCCACGGCGGATGACACGTCCTTTTCTTCCACGAGCCAAGGATACCACGCTGCCGAGGCCTCGGCGGCCGATCAGGCCAAGTGGGTTCAGGTCGACCTCGGCAAGCCGGTTGCAGTGGACGCAGTCACGCTCCATCCGATGAACCATGCCGGACGGCCCGGTTTCGGCTTCCCCCTGCGATTCACGATTACCGCTTCGGACGATCCCAGTTTCGCCTCGTCGACGGTGATTGCCGACCAAAGCCAGGCCGACTACCCGAACCCGGGCCATCGCGCTGTCCGCTTCAAGGCCGAGTCCGTCACGACGCGCTACGTACGTGTTACTGTGACACGGCTCCGGAACCGCGGCAGCGGCCCACGCCCGTTCTGCTTTGCCCTCGCCGAGTTGGAAGTATTTTCAGGCGATAAGAATCTCGCGCTCCATGCCCCCGTGACCGCGCACGACAGCGTCGAAGCGTTTGGCTGGGGCAGGGAGCAACTCACCGACGGCCAGAACCTCGCTCCGCGAGGCGATCAATCTGGGAATACGTATGCCTCCCGATCGCTGCCGATCTTCCGCCGGGAATTCCAGGCCGAGAAACTGGTGGCGCGGGCCGTGCTGTACGCCTGCGGGTTGGGGCAGGCAGAGTTCCGGCTCAATGGCCACAAGATCGGCGACGATCTGCTCCAGCCAGGCTGGACCAACTATCGCAAGAGCTGCCTGTACCAAACGTATGACGTGACCCAGATGATCCGCCGAGGGCCAAACGCCCTGGGCGTGCTGTTGGGAAATGGGATGTACAACGTCCAAGGAGGGCGTTACGCCAAGTTCAAGGGCTCGTTCGGCCCGCCGAAGCTCATCGCGCAGTTGGAAATCGACTATGCCGACGGCACGCGCGACATGGTCGTCACTGACGGGCATCATCGACTGGGCGATGCGCAGCAATATGATGAGCATCCTGACCGACTGTCCCCACCGCGAGCGACTCGGCTGGTTGGAACAGATTCACTTGGCGGGGCCGTCATTGATGTACCGCTACGATCTGGCCGCCATGTACTCCAAGATGACGCAGGACATGGCTGACGCTCAGTTGGCCAACGGCCTGGTTCCCGACATCGCGCCCGAATACGTTGTGTTCGACGGCGGGTTCCGCGATTCACCCGAATGGGGTAGCGCCTACGTGCTCGTGCCTTGGCAAGTGTACCAGTTCTACGGTGACGTCTCCTTGCTGCGCAAACACTATGCGGGAAT
>CAWAAL010000042.1:0-35131 GCA_963779975.1 uncultured Planctomycetia bacterium
CGGCTACACGCGGTTCTCACGGAATTGACTGGCCCGTTTGGCCCAAGATCTTCATCACTCCCTTGCGGATCGCGCTGAGAGTCCGCACTTGTTACCCAAAAACAGATGAAAATGAACCACGCCCATTTTTGGCCCGTTTTCGTGGTTTTCTGACCCACTTCGGCCCATTTTGTCCCTTTTTGGCAAGCTAGGCAAGCTCGCTGGCCGCCTTCCCCAGCGGCCCAAGGCGCTAGGTCAGAAAATTCTTTTTTATGCGATCGCAGTTTTGGAGTAAGGTAGTTCATTGTCCTGCCCTACGTTTGGCGATCCGGGAATCAGGCCAAAGGCGCGCGTTCCTGTTGACCGGGGCAGGTGGCGAGCCCGCCCCGGACCGCGCGACGCGCTCCGGCGAGAGCGCGTCGCAGAACCGAATTGCCAAAGAACAAGGGATTGTATCCGGACATCGTCGGAGCAAAGCGCGTGCCAAGCACGGCAAAACTGTCGATAATACTCTATAACTATCGATACCTAAAGAGGTTGTGTCGCGGCGAACCGTGACATGGCGCGGCGGAAACGAGTCGCTCCGTAAACCGGGGCTGCCAAAAGAAGCAGGCAGCGCCCAAGCGCGAGGCGGCGGCCTGCCGGAATGGCAGTTTCCGGCCCGGCCTGGTTGCGGGACAGACCCGCGGGAGGACGTCACTTCCCGATCACTACCGCACCGCTCCGCAGACCTTCGCCGCTCCAGCGGCCCTGTGAGACTGCCGAAATAGTTCACGCGAATACAAGATGTAGTACTGAGTACTCAGTACTGAGTGCCATGCGTTGTGAAAGCCTTACACTTTTGCGGTCTCCCCGTGCCGGCGGTTGGAACGTCTGGCCACTACCGTGCCGCGCCGCAGACAGGAAAAGCCGAATCGCGCTCATCAGACCGCGCGACCTTTACCGAGGTGCGCTTTGACTGCGGCTTCGTCGTCCGCTGCCAAGTCGTTTTCGATCTCATCGAGGTGATCGTATGCATAAGCCAATGCGTCATGTACATCAGCGGGCCGAATGCCCGGATACCCGTCATCGGCCGACGACAGGTTGAATTTCTCTCGGGTTTGCCGCGCAAGCTGTTCCAGACCTGCAACCAGTCCTTGGTCGCAAACGACGGAGGACTCAGTTGCCCTATTTGCAGCGTCGCAGCCTGCCGCCTATACTGCTGCGCGTGGCGGTACGGCTGTCCGTAAGGAGATGACATGGTGGACAAATTGATCTTCGTCGGTTTCAATTCGCACGTCGTCGCGCTGCACCGCAGCTCCGGCGAGCTGGTTTGGAAATGGAAAAGCCCAAGGGGCTCGGGATACGTCACGTTGCTGCTGGATGGCGATCGACTGATCGTGTCGGTGGTGGGCTACATGTATTGCCTTGATCCGGCGACCGGGCGCCAACTCTGGTTCAACGAACTTTCCGGTTTTGGCTGGGGTGTCGCGTCGCTGGCCAGCGTTCGCGGGTCTGTGCAGCCGCTTCTTGCCGCCGCGGAGGAGGATGCCCGGCGGACGGCCGATTAACGCTTACCGAGGCGTCGGCGGCCGCAGCCGAAAGAGCCGCGTCGCGCAAACACCCGTGACCGAGCCCAGCATGGCGCCGGCAATCACGTCGCCCACGAAGTGGTAATTCAGCCCGATCAGGGCCGCGCACATGGTCCCGGCCAATGCCGCGTAAAGCCATCGCCACCGCGGCCGGCTGAGCCAGAGGATGGAGATAACGGCAAACGTGACCGCGGCATGGCCGGAAGGAAACGAGTGATAAGCCTTGCCGGCGTGGAACGGATGAAAGCCGTAGACGCCATTGGCAATCAGTGACGGGTTGTCGTCGATCCAGGTCTCCGGCCAGGTCCGGCCGAATACCCACTTCAACACGGACTTGATCCCGGTGGTCGCAACCAGGTTGGCAGCAATGGCCACAAGCAGCGTCTGAAGCTGGCCGCCGGGTCGCCACAATCGCCACGCAACCAAGGCGACGATGCCCACGACTGCCACGTTGCCCAGCCACTCCGAAACAAGCGGCGGCCAGAGGAGGAAATCGTCCGGACAGAACCGGTGCCCATGCACGAACCAAGCCACCGGCCGGTCAACGAAGAAGTAGCATACGATCACGGCCACGCCGCCCAGAACCAAGGCGACAAGCGGTCGTGGAAATCTGGCAATCAACTTCTGGTTCCTCTCTGGGAACACGGACCACGTGGCTCCTTGACAAGGCGAGACCGCGCAACCAAACTCATGTTTCTACGGCAAGGGCAAGAACCCCGTAAATTAGAACACAGAAAACAACTGGTCAAGAGGGGCAGAAAAAATGGCGATCCGCATGGCGTCTCGGCTGTTGCCGAGCAGGTTTCAGATTCCACAAAAGACCGTGTTTTTGGAGACTCTGGCAACAAGACTGGGCCATCTCGCCACAAAGCAATCACGAAATCCCGAAGGTGCGAAATTCCGGAAGAACGGCCGTCGCGCCAGCGGAGACCCTTCCCCGCATAATGCCGTCTTTCGTGTTTTCGTCCTTTCGTCCTTTCGTGATTACCAAATTCTTTTGCTGACGTGTCTGTTTCTCTTGGCCGTCGGCA
Source organism: uncultured Planctomycetia bacterium (assembly GCA_963779975.1). Lineage (GTDB taxonomy): Bacteria > Planctomycetota > Planctomycetia > Pirellulales > Thermoguttaceae > JANXQG01. The sequence goes on from CAWAAL010000042.1 coordinate 2,582, forward strand.
TTTCTTCATGGGGAAGCCCGCCCGTGCTCGCGGCTGATTCGCAGTCCGCGACCGCCCGGCCGGCGAAGCTCGTCGAAGATTTCGACGCCACGTGGCAGGCCGGCGCGTGGCAGTTTTCCAATGGCGCGGAGTTCCCCGGCGCGAAGGGCTCGTTCCAGCGATCCAAAGACGCTGCCCACGCGGGCGCATTCGGCGGCAAGCTCGCCTTCGATTTCACCGGCGGTGGAAACTACGTCGCCGCGATCCAGAAGCTGAACGCTGCGCCGGACATCAAGGGCGTGCGGGTCTGGCTGAAGAACCCCTCGGGCAATCGCCTCACCTTCCGCTACACCGACCCGACCGGCCAGACGCTTCAGAAGACGACCGCGCTGCCGCCGTACGGCGACTGGGTCGAGATCGAGTTCGAGTGCTGGGAATGGAGCGGCCACTGGGGCGGCGCCAACGACGGCCGCGTCCACGGTCCGCCGTCGCAGATCGCCTTCTGCGTCGAGAACAGCGGGCCCAAGCAAGGCGCGCTGCTGATCGACGACGTGCGGCTTGTGGAAGGCAAACCGGTCATACCGGTGTGGAGCTACGTCGCGGCGAAATTCGAGCCCGGCGAAGGCTGGTTCAGCCGTGGCGACGCGAAATCCCAGTTGCAAGGCAAGGTCTGGCATTTCGATTTTGCCAAGGGCCAGTGGGCCGGGATCGGGCTGCCGGATCGTTCGCTGCCGGGCACGCCCAAGCAGATCCGTCTCCGCTTCAAAGGCGACGCGTCGGGGCACACTGCGCGGTTGAGCTTCGCCACGCACTTCATGACCTTCGAACGGAACATCGGCGAAGCCCGGCCGGTGGCGGGCGAGCAGGGCGTCTTCGAGTTCGCCACGCCCGCGCCCCCCGGCGAAGGTTGGCATTGGTTCGGCGGCGAGAACGACGGCAAGCTGCACGGGCCGCTGCGGATCACCGGCTTTGCCATCGAGTGCGACAACAAACGCAATGCGGGCGATTTGGAGTTGCTCGATCTCCGCATCGACGCCGAGTGTTCCCCGCGGCGACTGGTGACCCTGGTCGCCGACCTCCGCGAACAGGAGGGCCAGGGCCGGTTCGTCGCCACGCTGCGCAGTCTGTGCGATCGGCCTTTGGCCGGCGACTTGAAATGCACGATCCGCAACTGGGCGGGCAAGACGATCGCAGAGCACGCGCGCAAGGTCACCGTGCCGGCCGGCGCCGAGCCGGTGGAGGCCGCCGTGCCGCTGCCGCCCGGCACGCATAAATTCCTGGAGGCGGAATTCTCCTTCGTGACGCCGGGCCAGGATGTCCCGCCGGTCCAGGCGTATTTCCTGGCGCCCATCGAACCGGCCGAGAAGGCCGCCGAGCCGGATCCTGCGTCGCCCTTCGGCATGGGACTGTACCTGAATCGCTACGGGAACTGGGCGCCGAGTCTCCGCGAGATGGAACGCGCGGCCAAGATGGGTTCCGCAGGCGGGCGTGAAGTGGTCGCGCGAGGATTTCGGCTGGGGACGCATCGAGCCGGCCAAGGGAAAATTCGACTGGACCTTCTACGACAAGATGGTGTCGGCCGCCAAACGCAACGGCATCACCATTTACGGAGATACTCGGCTACTGGACCGGCTGGACGAAGCCGTACACGCCGGAAGGGATCGACGATTACTGCCGCTTCGCCACCGCGGTCGCCGCCCACTACCGCAACGACATCCACCACTGGGAAATCTGGAACGAGCCGAATATCTTCTTCTGGCAGGGGCCGCGCGAGATGTATGCCGAACTGCTCAAACAGGCCTACGCCGCCGTCAAGAAAGGCAATCCGCAGGCCCAGGTGCTGGGCTGCTCGACGGCGGGCATCGACCGGGGCTTCATCCGCAAGACGATGGAACTCGGCGGGCCGTTCGACATCCTCACGATTCACCCCTACCGTGGGCACCTGGACGACCAGGAGTTCATCGGCGACCTGCACAAGGTCGCCGACCTGGCGAAACGGCCCGATGGCAGCCGGCGGCCGGTCTGGATCACGGAGATGGGCTGGGCCACGCACATGCCGCACAACAGCCTGGCGATGGACTTCCAGGTGACGACGCAGCGGCGGCAGGCGGAGTTGATCGCGCGGGCGTACATCGACGCCATCGCGTCGAACGTGGCGCCGAATATTTCCTGGTACGACTTCCGCAACGACGGCGACGACCCGTTCAACTTCGAACACAACATGGGAATCATCACCCGCGATTTCCGCCCCAAGCCCGCCTACCGCGCCTATGCCACGATGACGCGCATGCTGCGCGGGCTGCAAGCTGGAGCAGGAACTGGACCTCGGCGAAGGCGTGGTCGCATTCCGCTTCGGCGCGCCGGGCAAGCCGTCCGTGACGGCGCTGTGGAGCAGTCTCCGGCGACAAGACCGTGGCGCTTCCGGCAAGCAAGGCGATGACGCTGACCGGCCTGATGGGCGACACCGAGCGGGTCCCGTCCGCAGGCGGCAAGGTGAATGTGCCTTTGAGAAGCGAGACGCCCGTGTTCGTGAGTGAGTAGCGAATGGCCATTGCTTGACCGAGTGGTATGCCAAGGCCGAGGACGCACGCGGCCTGGCCAACACGCACGTGGCCGGCTGGCTGGTGCATACGCAGCTCGACCGGGCTGCCTACTACCAGCATTTCGCCCTGGCGGCCTTGGAAGCGCCCAACATCGTGGGCTGGCATTGGTTCAAATACCTTGACGACCCCGCCGAATCCAAGGCGCTGGACAACGCCGGCGGGGCCAACAAAGGCATGTTCGACGTTCAACGCCGTCCGTACCAGATCCTGGCCGACCGTGCCCGAGCGGTCAATCGCGAAGTCTACCCGCTGATCGAGTTTTTCGATGCCCGGAAACGGTGAGTACAACTGTTTAGCAGCGTGAAGCAGCCGACTCCGGCCGGCTTGCGGTTTGTTGATTTGATCCCGCCCCGCTGGGCCGGGCGGTTTGGCGATTTATTCCCGCCCCCGCTGGGCCTGCCCCAGCGGAGCGGAGGTTTGGCCACTAGAAACGCCGCCTCGCCCACCCCTTTCGCCGTTTTCTCCGTTTTGCCGCCGGCCGGCCCGCGGGCCGGCCGGCGGCAAAACGGAGAAAACGGCGAGCAGCGATTAAAGGCTGGCCGGTAGTGGTCAAACATTCGCTCCCCTGGGGCAAGCGGTTTGTCGATTTAGTCCCGCCCCCGCTGGGCTTGTCCCAGCGGCGCGGAGGATTGGCCACTAAAAACACCGCCCCGCCCACCCCTTTCGCCGTTTTTTCCGTTTTGCCGCGACCCGGCCCACGGGCCGGGTCGCGGCAAAACGGAAAAAACGGCGAGCAGCGATTGAAAGCTGGCCAGTAGTGGTCAATCCTTCGCTCCGCTGGGGCGAGCCCAGCGGGGGCGGGAGGGCAGTCTTCGACTAAATCGACAGACCGCAAGCCCAGGGGGGGCGGGACGGCGGTCTTCGACTAAACGGACAAGCCGCACGTGACGCCCGGCCGCGAATCGCGCGGTCACGGCGATCGAAAGGGCGTCGGGGACCGGCGGTGGGCATATCAGCGGATGACCTTGCAGTTGGGAATTGCCTGCTTCAGCTCCCTGACGCCGGCGTCCGTGACCAGGGTACGGACGAGATACATTTCATGGAGTTGCGGTAAACCGTGGAGGCTCTTCAGTCCCGCGTCGGTGATACGCGTGCCGTTGAGCGACAAATGCCGAAGTTGCACCAAGGCCGCGAGGTGCTCCAGGCCGGCATCGGTAACTTGCGTATCATCGAGATGCAACCACTCAAGCCGGGGTAGGTCCTCGATGTGCTTGAGCCCGGCGTCCGTAACCTCGGCAAACGGTTGTGGTATGGCGTATAACCAGGGATCTAAGCGATCGCCAAAGTGTAGATAGAGGACGTCGCCGAAAAACTCGTCCGTCAGCAGATTTCGCAGGGGCTGAGGTTCCGGCTGTTGCTCCCTCTGCAGTGGCGGGTCCGATGCGGAGATTTCCCAATCATATCCCACGCTTCCTCCCACACTCCTTATCCACGCGACTGCCTGGCCCTGTTTCTGTGCGCGACGATTCTCCGTCGTCAGCCAACCGCACATGATAGCGATAACTACGGTCAGAACCAGCAGTGAACGTATCCCAAACTGGAACCGCCGGCGAAAGATCAAAGCCACGATAAACCACGGCGCCATCGCCAGCGTCGCCGCGCCCATCGCAGTCACCGCGGTCAAAACCGCGTAGCCCTTGTGCCACCCCAGCCACCCGAACCTATCCGAAAGCCACAGCAGCACCTCGACGGCCAGCAGCCCGGTCACGAAGCGATCGGGCGTGAGGTGAAGGTTGCGGGTGCGAGGTTCGGTAGTGGGCATTTTACTGCTCAACGGCCAATATCGTTCTCCAGATAGTCTTCCCTATGTCCGGGTCCGATACGTGCATGCCGGTCGTGTGACGCTTACTATCATATTCCCAGTCAACGGAACTGCCACGCTCGTACGGTATGAATGCCCGCTGGACTTCATCCCATTCTTCGGAATTGACGGCGTTCCTCTTATCGATCACTACCTCGGGTCGAAGTCCCCTTCGATAGAAAAACGGCGGCACGACTATCGTACATCGGAACTCTCCACCTGGCGAAAACGACGTTATAGACTCGTTGTCTTCTTCAGGCGACAAAAACTCCCATGCCGTCTTAGCAAGTCCGATTGCGAGGGCTGTCGCCGTCACGAATATCATCAGTACTCGCAGGCTGAACTTATGCCATCGGAAAAGCACGTTTATACCGAACAAGACCGCCGCGAGCAGAAGTGTGACCAGCAGCAGCCCTATGGCAACCATTGCCGGACAGCCATTGGGAAGCCAGCGAAGCCACTGGGACAACAGCAATAGGCCGACGGCAGAAAACACGACAGCCAGCCACATGTGACCCGGCGTGAGGTGGCGAAACCTGCGTGCTTGTTTCGTATCGTCCATGGTGGCCTTAAAGTGGCTCCCGCTTCCGCTCCGTGTTCAACTCCGGCCCGACCTTCCTCCGCTTGTACGTCACGCTGTACTCGACCCGTTGCTTCTTGCCCGGCAATAAATCCATAAAATACTTGACGTGCTGTTGATCGACCCGTTCCGCGCGGCCGGCGATCGCGTGCAGATCGACGTAGGCACCCGGCTCGTTGCTCGTCCAGCCCCTGGGTTCGCCTTCCGAGCCCCAGAGCACCACGTCCGCATCGAACTGCCTTTCGACTTCGATCTTGACCACGACCGGCTTGCCGGAGACAAGCTCTTCCTCGTAGAAGAACGTCTCGTCGTAGTCCACCAGGTCGTAGTACAAGACGAACTTGTCGTCGAGCCGGCGTTTGTACTGCCGGGCGACGACGTTGCCGATCTTCTGATCCTTCACGCGGCGCTGGATCGTGATGTCCTTGTCCGGCCCGACGTTCACTTCCACGCGGTCGCCGATGGGCACGTACTTGGTCTCCGTGCCGCCCACGTAGGCCAGATCCTGGTTCTTGTATTCCGAGAAGAGCCGGACGGTGCCGTTGGGCAGCGGCGAAAGGCCGAGATTCTCCATGCCCGAGAGCTTCTTCTCTTTGCCCTGGTCGTCCAACAGCTTGACGTTCTTGAAGCGATAGAACTTGGTAAACGATGCCCTCACCTCCGGCCCCTCTCCCGGAGGTAGAGGGGAACTTTGGCTGCGGTCGGAGAGCTTGTAGATCGATTCCAACGGCACCTCGGCCACTTTCAGGGCGACGAGGCGCTTGGGCTCCTTATCCTTGATGTCCTCGCGGCCTTCGATGGTGAAAAGGAAGTATTCGGATAAGCCCTGCTTGACGACCTGCTTGGGTTGTTCTTTCTTCCCCTCGTCCAGCTTCTCGGCCTCTTCCACGGCGTCCCTGAGCACGAACTTGTCGAGGCTCTGGTACTCCACAGTCTTCACCACGGCGTTTCGGCCTGGCGGCGGCCTCCGCGCCAAATCGGCGATCTTCTCGACCAAGTTGATCTTGCCCACCACGAGCCGGGTCTGGGCTTTGTCGTACTCCTCGCCGGAGCCATTGGTCACCCGCACGTAGCCGGTAACGGCCAGTTTGCTTTCGTCCTCGTTGGCGATGCCGACGTAATCGGCGGTCCAGGTGATGCCGGAGGTGAAATACCTGATCTCGACCGGGATCTTGCCGGCGATTTGGCTCTTGACGTTCCATTGCAGGGCATCGTTGCGGCCGGCCGGAAAGGTCGTATCGACCAGATCGACCTTGTCCTGCTGGTCGAGGATGCGGAACTCGATGCTGGTCGGATCGATGAGCGTCTTGGCCCAGGAGAACTGCATGCGGTTCACTCCCTCCTTGACCGTGAGCAGGCGATGCTCGCGGACCATGGTGATGTCTTCGGAGTTGTAGATCGTAAGCTGCGTGCCTTCCCGCGTGGGCAGCGTCACCAGATCGACGGCGGCCGGGACCGGCGCCACGAGCGTCAGCAAGAGCAGAAACGGCACGAAAATGCGGCGGAGCATGAGCGGTTCCCTTCGATAGAGCTATTTCCATCGTACTCCAGGGGTGGCAAGTGTGCCAGCACGCCCAGATTTGTTCCAAACAGTAAAGACCCTGCCCTGCTTGCGGTTTGTCGATTTATTCCCGCCCCCGCTGGGCTTGTCCCAGCGGAGCGGAGGTTTGGCCACTAGAAATGCCGCCGCACCCACCCCTTTCGCCGTTTTCCCCCGTGTTCCCGCTGCCCGGCCCGCGGGCCGGGCAGCGGAAACACGGAAAAACGGCGAACAACGACTGGAGGCTGGCCAGTAGTGGTCAATCCTTCGCTCCCCTGGGGCGAGCCCAGCGGGGGCGGGAGGGCAGTCTTCGACTAAATCGACAGACCGCAAGCAGGGCGGGGTCTACTTGATCCGAGGGGAAGCCGTGTTAGCCGTCCAGCCTTCTTCACCGCCTGGGCAAGCCAAGCGGGGTCGGACAACACGATCGCCCGGCGCGGAACAAAGCCGACACCAAAACACCAACATCACAAGATCCGATTTTGCGCAGGCCGGTCCCACCCTACGTTTGTCGGGTGCCTCCGTAGCGGCATAGCCCGTTGACGGCGGCCGCGCCAGCGGCGAAGATGATTGAAGGCTGGTGGTCCAAGCAGAAGTGCGACCGTCCACGGGTGGCCGCTTCTGCGGGTCTGCTTTCGATAAAGGATAATTCCATGAACCGCATGGGCACCATAACTTCAGTCGACGTCTTGCGGGGCAAGTCGCTTTGCCTCGATATCAAAATCAAGTTGTTGCGAGAGCGCAGCAGGAAGGGACCGCCGGCGCCCGCTCCCGCGAGCAAGCAGCCTTGAGACCATCCGACTGCGAAAAAAACTACGCGGGCGACCTGCGGAGCGGCCGCTGGATTGCCAATCTGCTGACATGACCACTCCCGACCTCAACCGCTGCCACTTCCGTCCCACGCCCGCCTGGCTCATTTACGGCTTGCTGGTCGTGGAGGCGTTGCCGTGGCTCTCGGAGCGGTATCGGTGGTTCGCCTTCGGAAGCAGAATTCGCCGACACCCCGGACGATCAGCAGGGAAACCACGTAAACGACAGCATCCACTACAAGAACCGCGTACACTGCGACGTTGTTCGGCTCGAACTGCATGTGTCGATACGGGCATATCAGAAATGCCGGAAGCGGCCAACCGCGACAAAACAAGCTCGCCGCCACCGGGTCGAGTCCAACAGGAGGCCACACGCTAAACTCTCTCGCCCAGCGGGTCTGCCGTAAGTTGGCCCACAAGAGCACTCCGGCGACGAGCGTCAACAGGATGCCCGTGGCCAGATGAACCCGATGCGGATATTCCATGACGCCGACGGTGACCACAATCCCGACCAGGATCACCACCGCATCAATGTAGCCAAGCATACCTGCCACCGAGAAGAAAGCCGCGGTACCGCACATTAGACCAAAGAGCGACCGCAGCCCGAATTGGAACGGCCGGCCTTCAGGCTTCGGTGCGGCGGGTTGCGGTTCGGTCATGCTTCTTGACTTATCACGGATTGTTGCCGACGGCGGGCGTGGTCGTCAGCCGCCATGCTTTTTCGCCGCAGGCGGACTTTGCGGCTGGTCTTTACCCGGTTCCTTCCCGTTCTTCAGTCCCGCCTCGGAACGACCTTCGCTCTGCTGGCGCCTTCCTCCACTTCCCGACAGTCCTGCGGCGGGTCAGTAATAAAGAAGGCTTCGATTTCAGAGACGCCCCAGATCTTTAGGTACTGCGAAGTCGGTCCTGGAACGGCGAGAAACAACGGGCGATACATCTGGTATAACACTCTGGGCATCGGCGGTCCGCCGTGATCATAGTAGCTGCGTGCATAGCAGGCGAACACCGGTCCAATACTCAGAGTATAGATTATCAGGACGCCGATTAACCCTTGTGCAATTCGGTAACGACGCATGAAATCCTCCTTGCCCGCCGGGTAACCGTTCACGGTCGGGACGGCGGCCCGCTATGGAGTGCGGCGGCTTGCCGCCGCTTTTCAAAGCGTGGAAAACTGGTTGGTGTGTATCCGGCCGTATTGAAAAGCGGTGGCAAGCCGCCGCACTCCATAGTTCGTGAACGGCTACCTCGCCGGGGAACTGCCAGCGGTTACAACCACTTCTTGCGCTGCTCGAGGTGGACGAAGGGCTCGGCGTCGGCAAGGCCTTTGACCTGGAGGGCGTCGCTGTCCCACTCGATCGGCTTGCCGAGCCGCATGGCAACCATCCCGACCATGGCAATCTCGGCCACGCAGGCGGCCGTATCAAAACCTTGGAAGGTCCGGCCCTCGCCCTTGCAGGCGTCGAGCCATTCGCGCATGTGGTTCTTGGTCCGCGGCAGGGTCACGGGGATCGACTTGCCGGCCTCGTGGTCCTGGACGCCGCGACACTTCTTGTCGCCCTTGAGCCTGACCACGCCGCCCACGCCCCAGGCGTCGGAGAACAGAATGCCTTTCTCGCCGGCGAACAACACGCCGTTGTTCGGCACCTTGCCGTAGGTCGACAACAATTCCTTGCCCAGTTCCTCCGGCGGACCGGCCTTCCGCCCGTCGTGCCACCAGACGGCTACCGGATCGAAGCCCGGCCGGGCGGCGAAGTCCCAGCGGAAGTCGGTGGCCGAGGGATAGCTGTCCTTGAGCGGCTCGGGGATCTGGACCGACGCCCGCACCGGCGCGCCCAGCTTCAACGCCCGCCAGGGCAGGTTCAGCCCGTGCGCGCCCATGTCGGCCAGGTGGCCGTCGCCGAAGGGCAACCAGCGGCCCCAGTGCAGACAGCCCACGGCCCCCGGGGCGGCCAGGTAGTAGCTCTTGTAAGGCAACAGCGGCGACGGGCCGCACCAGAAGTCCCAGTTCAGCCCGGCGGGGATCGGGTCGGCGTGAGTGTCGATCGGCGCACTGGGCGGGAAGCTGCGGGTGATCCAGCAATGGACCTCGCCGATCTTTCCGAGGAGGCCGGCCTGAATCACCTCCATGCTGCGGCGGAAGGTGTCGGTCGAGCCGCCCTGGGAGCCGAGTTGCGTGGCCAGCTTGCTCTGGCGGCCCAACTCGCGGATCTCGCGGGCCTCGACGCAGCTATGGGCCATCGGCTTCTCGCAGAAGACGTGCTTGCCGGCCAACATGGCGGCTTTGCTCATCGGCACGTGCCAGCGCTGGCCCGCGGCGATGACCACCGCATCCACGCGCTTCTCCGAATCGAGGAGCTTGCGGTAGTCCTCGTAGACCTTGGCGCCCTCCAGCTTGTCGCCGAACTTATGCTTCAGTTGCGCGATCTGGCGGGGGTCCACGTCGCAGACGGCCACGACATGGTCGCCCTGCTGCAGGGCCGAGCCGAGAATCTGGCCCATGCGCCCGCCGCAGCCCAGCAGGGCCAGATTCAGCTTGCGGTTGGCGCACTTCGCCGCACAACGCCCGCGAGGGCACGAGGCAGGGCAGCGCGGAGGCGCCGACGCCGGCCGCGGCAAGGGTCTTCAAGAGTGAACGCCGAGTAATTTGCGAGTGCATGTTGAGTGGCTCCCAGGAAGGCATGGAGGGGTGGAAGGAGGAAACCGCGGGGGACACGAGTCTCCCAGAGTTTCCCAGCACGCGCGATTCTAGTCCATGGGTGGACGAAGGTCAAGCAAACGGTTTGTGTATCATGATCGTCTGCCCATCCGGAAATGAATGACCCAGGGCGACGCGCGCCCTGGGGCTGCTGGTACCAAACGGTTTTCGGGTCGAGTTGCGTTGAGTACGTGAAGAGCCGTGCGAATCCGTTTGCCTAATAGTCCATGCCGGAGAAGACCCAGCGTACGACGTGGGCGCCGCTCGTTTCTTTGGCACACGGCAGCACGGCGTTCAGTTCCGCCTGACACTTCGTGCACCCCCAGCCGTAGAAGTAGCCGGGGCCGTTGCCCTTCGCCAACGCGCAGTAACCGTTTCGCACCCAGACGGCGATGCGCGCGTCCGAGGCGTTGCAGTACTCCAAGGCGCGGGCCTTCGCATATTCCGGGCAAGATTCGCCATAACTCCATCCAATACACCCGGTGGAGGGGGAATAGGCAATGGCTGCGTAACGATCCCAGGCGTTGGCCAAGGTAGCGGGCCCGATCACGAGTGCCAGGGCTAGAATAGTGCGGTACATGAGGATGCTCCCTGTTGGATTTGACGGATTCTGCGGGAAGACGACCGTTCGTTTTCCCTTCCAACTCCTCATACATCCGGCCTGCCGAAGTGTGACAGGGTGTAACCGCCATAAAACGTCTGAATTTCAATTTGCAATCAAGGCACGAGCGCGAGGATTCGAACCCCGTGCGACAGGCGGTTTGTCGATTTAGTCCCGCCCCCGCTGGGCTTGTCCCAGCGGAGCGGAGGTTTGGCCACTAGAAACGCCGCCGCCCCCACGCCTTTCGCCGTTTTCCCCCATGTTCCCGCTGCCCGGCCCGCGGGCCGGGCAGCGGGAACATGGGGGAAAACGGCGAACAACGACTGGAGGCTGGCCACTAGTGGTCAGTCCTTCGCTCCGCTGGGGCGAGCCCAGCGGGGGCGGGAGGGCAGTCTTCGACTAAATCGACAGACCGCAGGTTTGGAAGCTGCCCGCTCTCCCAGGAGCACGCTCACGTGTTTTGAACGGCCTCGTGCCCATTCTATAGCTTAGACGCCGCCGAAACGGCAAGAGTTGACGGAAAACCCGGCAAACCAGCGGCTCGATCATTTCACCGCATTCTCACCGAATTCAGCTTGATATTTGCGCAGTTCCTCGAGCAGCTCCGGCGCCGTTTTCGCCACTCTCGGGTCGCGCCGGGCGACGGGCACCAGCAATTCGGCGTTCGCGCACGTATCGAGCGCCCGCAACGAATCGCGCGCGATTGCGGAGAGCTTCGCGCGCGCGGCGGGATCGTGCCTGTCGGACGATCGCAGGACTTCCGCGCCCACCTGCGCCAGCATGAATTCCGAAAAAAGAACCCAACGCCGGTCGGCCTCTTCGACTTGGCCGGGGATGCCCTGTAGCGACGATTCCATGAGGTCGCATTCCTGCCGCATGAGCGTCCAGGCCCGGGCATACTTCTTTTCCCTGATCGCAACTTCCGCGAGGATCCCCGAAGCCAGCGCCCGGAATCGCAGAACGCAAGGATGCCCGCTCCACTCCGGGGGACATTTCGCGGCCGTTGCCAGCGAGGCCTCGGCCACCGCGCACATTTCGCCGTCCCGGTCCTGCAGCCAGCGCAGCGCGCCGGCTTTCGCCGCCAGCGTTTGCAGACGGGCAAGGTAAACCAGGTTCCGCTGATAGGGACCGCTCTCTTCATCTGCGGGCTGCTCCGCCGCGTCGAAACGGTCGAGCATGGCGAGTGTCCGCGCGACGCGATCGAGAACGAGTTTGGCCTTGGTCGCGGCCCCGTGCGCGGCGTCGAGACCGGCGCAGAGCGTCGTGAGCGTTCCGGCCGCACAGAAGGCGTTCTCCCTTCCGTAGGGCTCGTCAAGCGCGGCATGCCGCTCCAACAAATCAAAGGCCTCGAAAAGGAGTTTCGCAACCTCCTCGTCGCCCGACTCCGTCTGCGAACGCCGCTGCGCCTCGATGATGTACGTCTTCGCGAGATTGAAATCCCCCCAGGTGTCGGCCGCGTGCGTCCGCAGGTAATCGCGAAGGTCGGCCCGCGTTTTCGCCAATTGCTCGTGAAACCTGGCGGCATCGCCGCTTTGCTGCACGACGCCGAGCATCCAGAGCCGCTGGTTGTCGCGCAAGAGTCGCACCTTCTCGCCAAATTCATTTTTCGGCACGTTTTTGGCGAAACGGTCAAGCTGGTAACCAAGGACGTCTTGGATCAGCCCGTACACGGGGTCGTGGCGATAGACCATGATATCCGGGCGCGCGAAGACTCCCATGATTTCCTCGACTTGCCCGACGGCCTGTTGCAAGTTCCGCTCCGCCTCCTCGCGGGCAACCTTCAGTTGGCGGTTTCTTTCTTGCAGGTTGTCGTTGGCCGCTTGCAAGGCGGCATTGGCTTCCGCCAGCTTCCGTTTTTCCACGTTCAGCCGAACCAGAAACCCGGCCAACATCACCAGGATGGCCAGCAAGGTCGTCGAGCCCGCTGGTCGCCAGGGTGCGATGGCGTTTCAACCAGCGGCGGGCACGCAACGTCCACGGCTCGCGCCAGGCAGACACGGGATCGTCGGCCAGCCAGTGTTCGAAGTCGGCGGCCAGTTCCAGGGCCGTGGCATAGCGATCGCTCGGCTTGACTCGCATGGCCTTCAGGCAGATGGCTTCCAAGGCCGGAGGAACGTCGCTGCGGACCAGTCGGGGACGGGGGAAATCGCCCCGTTTCACGTGGTCGAGCAATTCGAGAATTTCCATGTCGGCAAAGGGCAGCTTGCCGGTAAGGATCGTGTAGAGGGTGGCCCCCAGGCCATAAACGTCGCTGGGGGGACCGATCTGATCGGTGCGGCCCTCGGCCTGTTCGGGGCTCATGTAGGCCGGCGAGCCCTTGATCTGGCCGAGCATCGTCTGGTCGGCGATCGCGGTCTCGGCCGTCTTGGCCAGGTCGAGCGTTTCGGCGTCGGCGTGGACCCGTTTGGGCAGGCGCTTGGCCAATCCCCAGTCCACCACGAGCGTTTCGCCATAGTGCCCCTGCATGATATTGGCCGGCTTCAAGTCGCGGTGGATCACGTCCTGGCTGTGGGCAAAGCCTATCGTCTGGCAGACGGTCAGAAAACTGCGAACCAGCTTTTGAAAGGCGACCGCCCCCGCGCCCAGGTCCTTGCCGGGCGGGTAGGAGCGGTGGAACCGGTCGATGGCCTGTTGCAGGGTCTCGCCGCGAATGAAGCGCATGGCATAATACAGCCGCCCGGCGGCATCGTGGCCCAGGCCATAAACCGGCACGACGCCGGGATGATCGAGCCGGCCGGTGATTTCCGCCTCGAACTGGAAGCGGCGGGCCTGCTGCGGACTGGCGGCCTCCTGCGAGCGCATGCGTTTCAAAGCCACTTCACGCCCCAGTTCTTCATCGCGCGCCATGAAGACCTCGCCCAGACCGCCGTGGGCGTACAGTTGCAGGGGACGATAGTGGCCGGCGGTCGTCAGTTCGTCCTCCTTTCCCGCTTCCTGCAGGCCCCGCGTCAAGAAGCCGTCGATCTGTTCGAGTTCGGCCACGCGGCGACGAAACTCGGCAAGCAATTCCGGGCAATCGCGGCAAAGTTCCTCGTCGGACACCACTTGCCCTTGCTCGCGGAGTTCTTCCCAACGATTGAGCAATTCTTCCAGTCGGTCTTGATCGGACATGATGACTGAACTCTGGAACAGGACGGTTGACGTAGATTTCGGCCAAACAACGGGAAGATCGGCAGATGCGCAGAGCCTTCCTACTCTCTAAGCGGACGCCAACGAAATTTGGGGCATCTCAGGCGAGCAGAATCTCGATCCGGCCGGCCCGTCTGGCATCCATCCTCTCGCCCGGATATATTTATTGACATGCGACTGACGCGGACACTCCTGGCCCTGATCCTGTTCGGCATCGCTTTCGGCTGTGTCGAGGCGGCGGTCGTGGTCTACCTGCGGACGATCTTCGTGCCCATCCGCCAGGAGACCTTCCGCACGGTAACCCATAACGATCTCTTCCCCCTGCTCACGGTTGAGCACCTCCAGGCGGCCGGCCCGGAATACGCCCGCTTGTTAGGAACTGAGTTGGGCCGCGAGTTGGCCACCATCGTCATGCTGGCGGCCGCGGGACTGGCCATCGCCGGCAATTTCCGCCAGTGGCTGGCCGGCTTCATGATCGCCTTCGGAGTATGGGACATCTTCTACTACGTGTTCCTCCGGCTGCTGATCGGCTGGCCGGAATCGCTGATGACCTGGGATCTCCTCTTCCTGGTGCCCGTTCCCTGGGTGGGGCCGGTGATCGCGCCGGTGCTCGTCTCCCTGTCGATGATCGTGGCGGGCGGGATAATCTTGTGGTGCGAGGCGGCCGGCCGGCCGCTTTGTTTCAGCCGGCTCGATTGGGGGTCGATCTTCGTCGGCGGCCTGACGGTGATCGTCGCCTTCTGCTGGGACTGGAGCCACCTGATGGCCGGCGGCTGGCCCCGTCCCTTTCATTGGTCGCTCTTTGCCTTGGGAGAGGCGATCGGGGCAGCCGGTTTTCTCCACGCCCTGTGGCTAAGACGTTCACTCTGACTTCTCGGTGGGTTTTCCTTCTCGACGGGTTTTGCCTTCGCCCGCGATACAACCTGGATCTGCGCGGCCCGTTTCCGTTCGTCGTAGTTCCAGTTGACCTTGACCCTGTCGCCGACGTTCAACCCGGCGATGACGCGGGTGAAGTTCTTTTCAAATTGACTCTCTGGAATTTGATAACCCCTGTCCGAATACGCTTTCGGCAACGGACGTCCTCATCGTCAGCGGAAGCGACGGGAAAGTCAAGCGGCCAACGGCAGTACGTCAGGCTTTCCAGCCTGAACCGGTTGCGCTACTTGGGAGACGGCCTGTTTTGACCGTGGCCCGCCTCAGCAGCAGGAGGCGGCGTTTTCTTATTCCGAAAGCAGGCCACCCGGAAACCGACCAGGCAGCAACAAGTCGTTGGTTTATCGAGTTGGGAGTACCCCGAGCGGCAGCGGAGCGCCTCCGTATCCCAAGCGCCGCCACGTATCGGACGCGTTGAGACGATGCTCGTTTGATTGTCGGCGTAGCAGGTCATCTCGTGCGTATCGTAGCACCATTCCCAGACGTTGCCGTACATGTCGTACAGGCCCCACGGATTGGGCTTCTTTTGCCCTACGGAATTCGCCGTCTTGCCGGACATGTTCCCGTACCAGGCGAAATCGTCGATCTGTTGCGCGTCGTCGCCGAAGTGGTAGCGAGTCGTACTCTGCGCACGGCAGGCATATTCCCACTCCGTTTCCGTCGGTAAACGATAGGTCTGGCCCTCTTTACCGCTAAGCCATTCGCAAAAGGCCGTAGCGTCATGCCAGGTGACGTTGGTGGCCGGATAGCTGTCCGGGACCACCCGACCGAGATGTTCCCAACTGGCGTTCGGCGATTCCTCCCATCCCTGGGAAGCGGCATTCAACGTCTGGCCCACGCTTTTGCCTTTTTCGGCGTCGGTCTTGTAGCCCGCATCGCGAACGAATTGGCGAAACTGGGCGATGGTCACCTCGCATTTCCCCAGGTAGAAAGGTCCGGCAATGGTGACCGGTCGCTGCGGCACTTCCTCGGACCCCTGGTAGGCGCTGAAGTAGGACGGCGGCACGCCCAGTTCAGCCACGTCGCGCAGGATCTTCTTCATCTCCTCGTCGGAGGTTCCCACGAGGCAGTTGCCGGGCGGGATTAGCGCCAGTTCCATGCTCAGGGAGTTCGTGAACTCGATGGGCACGCCCAATTGGCGGGCGCGGCGCTCCTGATACTCGCGCGCCTGCCGGGCATCAAACGGCGTGGTGGCTGAACCAGGAGTCCCCTCACCCCGGCCCTCTCCCGGCGGGAGCGGGACCCTTTTTGGTTTGAGCGTGACCCGCACCTTCACCTGGCCGCCGCGCGTGACCGTGACCGTCTGCGCATCGAGCTGGAAGCGGTCGTCGCCGCCCTCGACGGCAAGGTCGTACTTGCCGGCGCCGAGGCTAAGCGTCCAACCCGAACGGGCGTCTGCCAATTGAACTTTGTTCCCGCCCTGGCTGACGGCCACCTGCACGTCCTTGCCGAGTTGCTCGTCAATCTCCACGACCAGCGTTCCGCGGCGCAGGCTGATCGTCAGGATCATTCCCAGCAGCAAGACCAGCCCGCCCCCAAGCGCTGCCAGCACCAACGGTTTGCGGCGAACCGCGCCGCCCGACCGCTTCAACTTGCCCGCGACGTTCGTGCCGGTCTCCTGCCGACTGATGCTCGGCTGGGTCTCTTCGGGGGCCGTGAGTTTCTTCCGCCGGGTCAGCGTGCCGGCCGGCGCGTCTTCCTGCAGGAATGACAAGGTCTGGGCCAAAGTCCCGCCCGACGATTCCGCCCCTAACGGGATAGGCACTGCCGCGATAGGCACTGCTGCCCGGCCCGACAAGACGGCCAGCACCGCATCTAACTCTTCCGCCACTTCGGTCATCGACTGCTGCCGGTCACCGGGTTGCTTGGCCATCATCCGCCGAAAACACGCATCCAACTCGGCGGGCACGCCGGGTCGGGCCCCGCACAGCGAAGGAATCGGGCTCTCGCGGTGGGCGAGGAGAATCTCCATGAGGGTCTCGCCCCGGTAAGGCGGATGGCCGGTCAGGAGTCTGTAGAGCGTGCAGCCCAGGGCATAGATGTCGGTGCGCTGGTCCGTGTGGTGGGAATCCATCGCCTGCTCCGGCGACATGTAATCGCAGGTGCCCATCACCTGGCCGGTCGTCGTAAGCCGTTCCGGCCCGCCCACGGCCGTGTCGGCCCCCGTGATGCGGGCCAGCCCCATGTCCAAGATCTTGACCGTGCCGGCCTTGTCCAGGAGCAGATTGCCCGGCTTGATGTCGCGATGAATGACTCCCTTGTCGTGGGCGTACTGAAGTCCGCGGGCGGCCTGCGAGATCCGCTCAACCGCCTCGCGGACGCCCAGCGGACCGTGCTCCTTGACGATGCTGGCCAGGTCCTTGCCCTCGACGTATTCCATGGCCAGGTAGTGCATGCCCTGGTGCTCGCCGGCGTCGTAGGCCGTGACGATGTTGGGGTGCGAGAGCTTGGCCGCCATCTTCACCTCGCGCTGGAACCGCTCCACGGACCCCGCTTGCTTCATGGCCGTGGCCGACAGGACCTTGATGGCCACGAGCCGATCCATCCGCCGGTGCTGGGCCTTCAGCACTACGCCCATGCCGCCCTCGCCGAGTTTATCGAGGACGACGTACTCGCCGAAGACCAGTCCCTTGGTCTTGCCCTGGTAGACGGCCTGGGCCTGGTACCTGGTCAATTTGCCGTGCTGCACGAGGGCCTGGGCGAACTGCTGCCCGTCGTTGGGCCGCTGCTCGCGCGGCAGGCTGTCCTGAAATGCGGCGATTTCCGCCGCCGACATCAGGCCGCTCTGCGTCAAACGCGCGACGAACTGCTCGATAGTGATCGACATCGACAAAACCCGTCAACAGACCACTGGAGTGTAGACGACTTTCTACTATACACCATCGCCTGCGCCGTCGGAAGCCCCCCCTGCTGCCAGGGAGGAACTAATAATGCAGGGTCGAGTTGCGTCAAGGGTGCGCTCAAAATAACTTGAACAAATTGCAGGATGGGCTTTAGCGCGTCGACGATAAATCTGGACGGGCTAAAAAACATCCTGCGGAACAACTGAACGAGTTATTTCTGTGCGCGCTAAGCATGCCAAACCGGCCCGGCGGGTCTGACAATTTCGACTGGCGCGATCTGCGGGGTTTGGGTAAACTGCTGGGGTCGATGTTTTTCAGTCCCCGGTCCCCAGCAAGGAATGCAGTATGAGCCAGTCGCCACGAGTCTCCCCCGAAGAGTTTGCCGAATCGATGCGTGGAGAGGTGGATCAGTACCTCAAGCAGATCATGGAGGCCGTCAATTGCGCCCCCGATGGCGCGTGGATTTCCGGCAGTGAGGAGCAGGTTCGCGATATTGTCGCAGCGATGCGACAGCATATCTATGAACAAGCGGTGCAGAAGCGAGTTGATGCGGCGGAAGCCGCTTTTCCCCCCTCCGCACCATCCGACGACGGGAAAGCGGCTCGCGGATAAGGGCCGCCAATCGCGCAGCGTTCTTACCATCAACGGCAAGATCGAGACCTATCGACGATGGTGGCATGGCCAGCAAATCGGCAGCATTGCACCGGCCGATGCGATCTTGGATCCGCAGCGGTGCTACGATCACGCCTGGCGTTGTGGAGATGGCCTGCCGCGTGAATGTGTCGGCCACCAGTTTCCTCAAAGCGGCCGCCGTCCTGGAACGCACCGCGCAGGTGAAACTCAGTGGCGAGCGCTTGCGGCAGGAGATGGAAGCGATGGGACGCCGCGTCTTGAAAGCGCAGCAAGACAACGATATCCAGGTGACGTGGCAGGCCCAGGAGTGTGTCGTGCCGGAAGACACGACAGGCGAGAAAACACGCGTTTACACGGGTTGCGACGGGGTCATGGTCCCCATCATCACCGAAGCCGAGAAAGTGAAACGCCGCGACAAGGTCAAAGCCAAGCGTCGCCGCAGCGGCAAGAAGTGCAAGCCCTTGCCGCCGCGAAAGCGCGGCTCCGATCTAGCCTGGAAGGAATTCAAGGTCGTCTTCTTTTATAGCGAGGACGCAAAGCATCAGCACGTGGCATTCACGCATGGCAATCATGTGGCAGCAGGAACGCTCCTGCGTCGCGAAGCGGATCGACTGGGGTTCCGCGAGGCCGACGAACATGTAGGACTGGTGGACGGAGCGGTGTGGATTCGTCAGCAGATGGAACTGCACTTTGCGGAGTTGGATGGGTTAGGGTTGGACTTCTATCACTTGAGTGAAAACGTGCATCGTGCGCGGCGTAAGGTTTTTGGCGAGACATCGCCCGAGGGCAGTGCGTGGGCCGACGAACTTATGCATGTGTTCAAACACGAAGGATACGCAGCCGCCTGGGAGAAAATCATCCAGTGGCGTGCCACGGTGAAAGGCAAAGTGAAACGCGAAGCCGCGGACCGATTGCTGAAGTTCGTCTCGACGCGCAAGGAAATGATCCGCTATCCAACGTTTCGAGAGCGTGGCTGGCAGATTGGCAGCGGCCCCACGGAGTCCCAGTGCAAGCTCTGCACGAAACGGCTCAAAGGCTACGGCCGCCGCTGGGATCGGTCCAACGCCACGGCCGTTGCCGCCCTGGATACCCTCGATAGGAACGGGCAATGGCACCAGGTTTGGCCAAACGCCTGCCACGCCGCGGTTTAGGGCCGCCAAGAAGTTTGGTCACACCCTCGGCCAGTCCGAGTTTGCAAAATTGACGCGTGGGGATTACCATGGATCGCTTGCCGGTTCCGCATCCAAGCGAGCAATACACGGTGCTTTACGACGGTCAAGGCAAGCTCGACTGGAGCAAGTGGGGCAGTTGGGGCATTGTCGAGTGGTTCGACGAGGACGCGGCCAAGGCTCCACAGTTCATGGCCACGATGCGTTGGGCGCAGCACCGTGGGCAAACGGTGAACGCAGATCGGGCCCCCTGACCAATTTCCCATCGGTGCTTCGTCATGGTTCATACGGAAATCCCGTTCTGATCGAGGTTCCCATGGCCATCACTTGCCCACGTTGCGGAGCGGAGTTCGATGCCACGTTATTCCAGTTCGGCCACGGCGTTCGCTGCCGCTGCGGTGCCGAGGTCGAGTATCCGGGAACGGATCTGCGGACGGGCCACGTCATGGCCCATGGTGAGGCCAAGACGATTTCCCACGAAGATCGCTGCGTGGGCTGTTTGTTGGGAACTGCATGTGGCGACATCCTCGGGGCCGCCGCGGAGGGCAGTTCTGCCCGCGACATCCGGGAACTTTACGGTGAGATCCGTGATTTCGCCGAGGTGGGTCGCGGCTTTGGATGCTACACCGATGACACGCAGATGACGCTGGCGTTGGCCACCAGCCTCGTCGAGTGCGGGCGCGTTGATGCCGCCCACGTCTCGGCCAAGTATGCCGAGTTCTATGAATCATGGCGAGGCTACGGCGGGGCGGCACACCGCGTCATGCGTTTGCTCCAGGACGGCGGCGACTACCGGGGCACAGGCCGGCTGCAGTTCCACGAGGGCTCCTTCGGCAACGGTGGGGCCATGCGGATCGCGCCGGTCGGACTTGTCTATCGCCATGCGACGGATGCCGTTTTGCTGGATGCCGTGGAGAACGCCCTAGTTTGCACGCACGTCCATCCCGAGGCCGTGGACGGGGCTCTGGTGCAGGCCAAGGCGGTGGCAATAGCCGCCACAACCGAGCCGAGCGTCTTTAACCCGAATACCTTTGTGCTCGCCCTGTCGCCGGTTTGCCAGACCGATGTCATGGCCGCGAAGCTCAAAGCCCTTGCCGAAGGACTGAATCACGAGGACGAGGATTGGTATGTAATTGGCCGCGTCGGCAACGGCATCCGCGCCTCGGAAGCCGTCGCAGCGGCTCTGTGGGCGTTCCTGCAACACGGGAGGAAGCCCGAAGAGTGCGTCATCCGCGCCGTGGGCTTCGGCGGCGACACGGACACCATCGGCGCGATGGCCGGTGCTCTGGCGGGGGCGTTGCATGGCAGCTCGTGGATTCCTGCCCGCTGGTATGACAACATCGAGAACGGCGTTCGTGGGCGGGATGAGATCGTGGCCCTGGCACGGCGGCTGGCCCGTCTCGACATTGGGTTGCAAGCATAGGGGTCAGTTTGGAGTCGGCCACAAATCGGCTTTGTCCGCGATGACAGGCAACCGCCTGGCCGCCGTGGGGCCCCAAAACCCGCCAAGAGCCGCAAGAAGCCGTCTGGCACGCGGTCCGGGCCAAGCCGACCCAATTGCTGTCTCGTTCTCCAGGCCGTCCACGGGCCTCCTACAGCGCCTAGCGGCTATCTTGCCGCAACCATGGTCGAAGAAGGCGGGTCGATTCGCGGCTCGGGCGGCTCCGTATCCGCGATTGGGAATGGGCCGGGTTGTAGCTTGACCGCTGATTGCTGGCCCCCCGTAGCAGGAGTAAAATGCAGGCTACGGTCAACGGTCCAGTGCGCAACCCACGGGAACGGAGTACTCACTGCCGCCCGCCGCCCCTCCCGGAGGACAAGGCGCAGTTAAGAACCTCATCGTTGGGCCACCCACAAACGATGCCGACCTTCATCTTCATCGAGAACAGAAAGTACTATAAACCGTACAACGGCTCGGACAACGAGTGCTGTTGGCAGGTTGATGATCTTACTGAAGACATTGATAAGATTCTCCAGGGCTTAGGAATTGAGTTTGAGATTATTCCCGAGGATTGGGGCACGGCGTATCTCTGGTCGGCGGACGGTATTGACCTCGGGTTTCAGGTGGAGTGTGTAGATACAGCGAGTTGCCGTTTCAAGATCACCCTGTACGCCTCACGAAAGCGGCTCCTCGTATTCTCGCGAGAAGTGCCGGATTTCGAGGACCTTTGTCCCGAATTGGTATCACAACTGCGAAATCTCAACGAACGCCCCAATACCGAGTAGCTGCGAACGGCGTGATCGGCCCCGACGACCCCCAGTTCGCCGACCAATCAGCGCTCGAACGTGCCATGGAGTTGGCGGCGCGACGCCATTTTCAGCACCGTCTCGTAGCTTGTCTCGCCGTCGGTTACAGCCGCACCCGCCCTCTTTTCCAGCATAACCGGAAGCTCTGGCACGGAATGGGGCCTCTGGCGTCGCTTTGTGGATTGTCCCCCCGATTCCGGGTGCAATAATTGTGCATCCGGTTGTAATCCAGAAACGGAGAGAGAAATGGCGAAGAAGAAAACGCCGAAGAAAACGGCAAGGAAGGTAGTCCCAACGTCAAGGAAGGGGACGGGCAAAAAGGCTGCGAAGCGGCCGATCGCAAAGCCGACGAAGCATACGACCGTCAACGCGGCGGCCACGACCAGGAAACCAGCCGCGAAGCCTGCCCAGCAGCCGCTCGCCAAGCCGGTCAAGAGCCCGCTGACGGATACGACTATCGACGCGGCGGCCACGACCAGGAAACCAGCCGCGAAGCCTGCCCAGCAGCCGCTCGCCAAGCCGGTCAAGAGCCCGCTGACGGATACGACTATCGACGCGGCGGCCACGACCAGGAAACCAGCCACGAACGCCGCCCAGCAGCCGCCCGCCAAGCCGACCAAGAGCCCGCCGACGGCTACGACGATCGACGCGGCAGCCGCGGCCGGCAGACAGGCAACCGAGGAAGCGCCGAAACCGGAGCATACCTGGGTCGTATGGCAGGATGGACGGGGCATCTGGGTTGGCGCCCACCAGGACTTCAAGCAGTCGAAGAGGCCCGAAACCATCGTCTGCGACGTGATTGACCGTGGAATCCATCAAGGCGCCGCTGCCCTGCATCGGGCGATTCAACTGGCGGAGATACTACGGCAGACGTATGCCAACTACATGAAATATTGGCTGCAATACGATGATGCCGCACAAGCGCAACGCATCCAGGAATGGTACGAACGCCTGAGCGATCTGGGCCGCTGAGCCGATCATCACCGGCCAACCGGGCTGACCCGTGCCGCCAGCGATTCCGGCGGACTGAGTTGCGGATGGATGCCGTCGTCAAGAAGTGTCGCAAACACCGCGTCGACGCCGGCGGCATGCGGTCGGCTGCCGGCCTGGCTGGTCGCGCCGCCCGCTACGACGCTGCGGGCCGTCGCCGGGACCGACGCGCCGAGAGCGAAGATCGTGCCCAGGCCGGCGGCGCCGCCGACCGCGGTCACCCCATAGAGGGTTGATCCGCTGAGCGTCAGACTGCCGCGGGGAATCGCGCCGTGGACGTTATCGAACGAGTACAGGACCGTGGGCGTCCCGCCGCTTATGGGAATACGGAAGATCGTGCCGTCGCCGTCGGCGCCGCCGACCAACGTCGTCCCGAAGAGCGTCGAGCCACTGAGCGTCAAATCGCCGGCGGGACGGGCGCCGTGGGTGTTGTCGAACGAGTACAGGACCGTGGGAACCCCGCCGACCGTGGAGATGCGGAAGACCGTGCCGTTGCCGTTGGCGCCGCCGCCCAAGGTTGTTCCGTAAAGGACCCCTCCGCCGAGCGTCAAGGTGCCGACGGGGAATTCGCCATGGGTGTTGTCGAAGGAATACAGGACCCCGGGGGTTCCGTCGCTGGTGGAAACGGCGAATATCGTGCCATCGCCGTTAACGCCGCCAAACCTGGTCATGCCGAAGAGGATCGAGCCCTCCGCCGTCAAACTACCCTCGGGATCGGCGCCGTGGGTCCCATCGAACGAGAACAAGATGGCAGGCGTGCCGCCGTTGACGGGCAAGCTGAAAATCGTGCCCAGGCCGTTGGCGCCCCCGCTGCTGGTCATTCCATACAAGGTTGAACCGCTGAGCGTCAAACCGCCGAGCGGGTTTCTGCCGTGGGTATCATCGAACGAGTACAAGACCGTGGGCGTCCCGCCGCCGAGGGGAATGCGGAAGACCGTGCCGTCGCCGTCGCCGCCGCCGGCTGCGGTCATCCCGTACAGGATTGATCCGCTGAGCGTCAGACTACCCTCGGGATTGGCGCCATGGGTCCCATCGAACGAGAACAAGATCGTAGGCGTGCCGCCGCTAGCGGGGATGCTGAAAATCGTGCCCAGGCCGTTGGCGCCGCCGCCGCTGGTCATTCCATACAGGGTTGATCCGCTGAGCGTCAAGCCGCCGCTGGGATTTTCGCCGTGGCTGTCATCGAAGAAGAAGAGGGTCGGAGCGGTTTGCGGCGCCGCGAAGGTGAACCTGTCGGCCACGGAAGCAAGCGACGTGCCGCCCGACGTGACTACGGTAACGTCCACCGTACCGGCCGGCTCCGCCGGACTCGTGGCCGTGATTTGCGTGTCCGAAAAGTACGCGAAACCGCGGGCCTTGACGCTGCCGAAGAACACCGCCGTAGCACCGGTAAAGCCGCTTCCCGTGATCGTCACCGAGGTGCCGCCGGTCGTCGGCCCGCTGCCGGGACTGACCGCCGACACGATCGGCGCCACTACGGAAGTGTAGGTAAACTTGTCGGCCGCGGAAGGGACGGAGGTCGCGCCCAAGGCGCGCAGCGTCACGTCCACCGTACCGGCCGACTCCGCCGGGCTCGTGGCCGTGATCTGCGTGTCGGAGAGGACGGCCACGTGACTGGCCGGAAGGCTGCCGAAATCCACGGCCGTAACGCCCGTAAAGTCCGTGCCCGTGATCGTCACCGAAGTGCCGCCTGCCGGCGGCCCCGACGCGGGACTGACGCTCGTCACCGTCAGCGCCGCCGCATCGCTGAAAGCGAAAATCGTACCGGCGCCCGTGCCGCCGCGCGCCGTCATCCCGTAGAAGGTCGAACCGCTGAGCGTCAGATCGCCATGGGGATTGGCCCCGTGGGCGCCGTCGAACGCGAACAGGGTCTTGAGAACGCCTCCGCTGGCAGGAATGCTGAAAATCGTGCCCAGGCCGAAAGGGCCTCCGCCGTCAGTCATCCCGTAGAGAGTCGAGCCGCTAACGTTCAGATCGCCGTCGGGACTGGCGCCGTCGGCCCCGTCGAACGAAGCCAGGACGGCGGGCGTGCCCCCGCTCACGGGAATACTGAATACCGTGCCGTCGCCGAAGGCGCCGCCGCCGGCGGTCATTCCAGTGAAGACCGGGCCGCTGAGCGTCAAACCGCCGTGGGGATTCGCGCCGTGGGTTCCATCAAAGGAATAGAGGACCGTGGGAGTGCCGCCGCTGACGGGAATGGCGAAGATCGTACCCAGGCCGTGGGCGCCCCCCTGGTCGGTCATTCCATACAACGTTGCGCCGAGCAGCGTCAAGCTGCCGGACGGCGTTTCCCCGTCGATCTGATCGAATGAGCAGAGGATCGTGGGAGTGCCGCCGCTTACGGGGACGCTGAAGACCGTGCCGTCGCCGAAGGCGCCGCCGGAACTGGTCATCCCATACAGGGTTGATCCGCCGAGCGTCAAACTGCCCAAGGGGGATCCGCCGTGGGTATTATCGAACGAGAAGAGGACCTTGGGAGTGCCGCCGCTGGTGGGCAGGCTGAAAATCGTGCCCGCGCCATGGGCGCCGCCGGCACTGGTCATGCCATACAGGGTTGATCCGCTGAGCGTCAAACTGCCGAACGGAAACTCGCCGTGGGCGTCATCGAACGAGAAGAGAAGGGTGGGAGTACCGCCACCGGCGGGCAGACTGAAGATCGTGCCGTCGCCGTGCGCGCCGCCGCTGCCGGTCATGCCATACAGAGTGGAACCGCCGCGCGTCAAACCGCCCAAAGGAAACGCGCCGTGGGTGTTGTCCAGCGCGAACAGCACAGCCTGAGAGAGGACCGTCGCGCTGAGCAACCGCCTGTCTTCCAGCGACTCGAAGCGAAGCCTGCGGGCGGGCAAAATCGCACAGCGAGTGCGCGCAGCGCGGCCGCCAATTTGGCGGCGATATTCACCTGGGAAGGACCGGTAGTTGCGTCTGAGGCCCATTTCTGCAAACCCTCTTTACGAAGTCTAGCATGAATTCTGGGTATGAAACCCAGGGAGTCAACCCCCCTGAAATTGTGGCACGACTTCTCAGTCCCCCGACCTCGGATCCCCTCCAGCGCGTCGGGGCGCTGGGCTGGGCTGACAGCCTCGACCACAAAGCCTACGGGTTCTGCTACGACGACGTTAGCGAGCAAGCCGCGTTCTTCAGCGGTAAGGGGCAGAACTTGATCGTGACCTTGTATTGGGATCTCAAGCGGGGCGACGAGTAAGAGGCTATTTCACAATCGGGCACGCAGGCTGGAAGCCCACGCTACATGCCCGATCTTGAAATACCTTCTTAGAACGCGACCGAGCACGCGCGTCATGGCTGTTTCACGCCGAGGGCTTCCAGGCTGCGGCGTGCCTGAATGAAGTCGGGCTTGATTTCCAGGGCCTTCTGGAAATGGGCGATCGCCTCGTCGACCTGCCCGCTGCCAGCCAAGGCCATGCCGAGATTGAAGTGGGCTCCGGCGTAGTCGGGCTTGATTTCCAGGGCCTTGTGGTAATGGACCATGGCCTCGTCGAGCTGCCCGCGTTTGACGGAGACCAGCGCCAGATCGTTGTGCGCTTCGGCAAAATCGGGCTTGATCACCACGGCCTTGCGGAAATGCTCGTCGGCCTCGTGCAGCAGTCCTTGATGAAAGAGAGCCTGGCCGAGATCGTCGTGGGCCGCGGCGAAATCAGGGTCGACTTCCAGGGCCTTGCGGTAATGGACGATGGCCTCGTCGAACTGCCGCTGGGCCGCCAGCAGCTTGCCGAGGTTGTCATGGGCCTCGGCGAAATCGGGGTCGATCTCCAGGGCCTTGTGGAAGTGGACAAGGGCCTCTTCGCCCCGCCCGCTTTCCGCCAGGGCAACCGCGAGGTTCTTTTCGGCTGCGGTAAGCGTGGGGTTGATTTCCAGGGCCTTGCGATACAGGACGGCAGCCTCGTCGAATCGGCCCTGGGCCGCCAGCGCGCTGCCGAGCAGGTTTTGCGACCGGGCATCCCAAGGCACCTTCTCGATCGCGATGCGGAGTTGCTCTTCGGCGAGTCGGGGTCGGTCACACTGCAAGGCCAGCGCGCCGAAACGGAAGTGCAGTTCCCAGTCGCCGGGCGATTGAGCAAGCGCCGCCTCGTAGGCCCTCCGAGCGGACTGGGCGGCCTGCGCCGAAAACGCTCGACGGTGCAAGTCGTCCCGGCGGCGGCAGGCCGCCGCCCGGCGAAGGGCATGCTCGAGCTGGTTGGTGAACGGCGGCAGGGATATCACGTTCACCATGACGGCGGCGGCCTGGTACTCGTCGGCGGGCGTCAGCACCAGCAGTTCCGCACACCGCTGCCGCGAGGGGACCGCGCCGTGCTTGCCGGCCAGTTGCGGCAAGGCCGCGGCAACCTGTTCCAAGACCGCCCGGGCAAGGACGTAGTTCCCCTCGACGGTCAGGTGGACATGTTCGTAGAAAAGGTCTCCCCCGGCAATGCCCGCCGCGGCCGGGTTGCTCTCGCCCAGGGCCCGCTCGGCGTCGGCGAATCCGACGTTCGCGGCCTCTTGCGCGGCGGTCACCTCGCGGACAATCGCATTGATCCGCGAGTCGGCGCGAAACCGCAGCACGTCCAGGTCGCGGGCCAGCTCGAAGCGTGCCTTGGCCTCGGCGCTGCGGCCAGCCTTCATCAGGCAGCGTGCCATGCGGAACTGGAGTTCCGCGTAGCGGTCGTCGATCTTCTCCGCCGCCTCGTACCGCCGGACCGCGTCCTGCCAATGATGCTCGTCTTCCAATGCGCTGCCCGTCTTGCAGATCGATTCCCAACTCGCCAGATCCTCGGCGGAGAGGTCCGAGCGGTGCAGCGAGCCCAGCGGCGGCAGGTCTCGCAGGTTCACGGCCACGCTGCAAAGGACGACCGCCGCACGTGCGCCGCGGGCGACGCCGCAAATGTCGGTGAGGTTCTGCCGATAGTTGTCGTAAACGGCCGTCAGCCGAGGATCATCGGCCGGTACCGTGTTGCCGAGAAACATCTCCATTCCGGGCCTGCGGTTCACGGCGCTCCGGTCGCAACCGAGGGCGGTCGTCACGTCGCCGAGTAGCTCGCCGATGCGTGTCGACCTCACCCACATGCTGGCGCGAATCAGCTTCAGACTCGACGTCCAACGCTGATACACGGTCCCCGGACCGTAGGGTCCAATCACTTCATTATTTCCCAGATAGACCAGGAAAAGGTCCGGCTCATGGATCGCGCAGTCACGAGCGATGTCCAGGGCCACGTGGGAGTTCATCGCCGGCATCGCCGCGTTGACGACCTCGAACTTCTTGTCCGGATACTGCTGGCCGAGCATGACGGCGAGGAACCGGCCGAAGTTGAATGCCGGGTCGGGAAAGCCCTGTGCAGCCGACCCTCCCAGAACAAAGATGCGAATGGTCCCCAAGGGCTTGGCGGAGAGAGTGCAGGGATACGGCTGCCCGGCAAGCCGCCGAGGGAAGAAGCGCCAGGCAAAGCGGGGATTGACGCCGCAATTGCCGCTGGAATCCGGACCGAGGAAGAAGGTGGTCGGGTAGCCGTATCCTCCCAGGCGCAGGGCGGCCTCCAGGAGGCCCAGGCAGAGCATCGGCGAGAGGATCAGAAGCGACAGCCGCAGGACCCATCCGCGCCAGCCCCGCAGTAGCCGCGTTCTGCGGTCCGGCGGCGCGGAACTCAGCCCGCATGAAGTGGAGGGCGGGGCGGCAGCGCGGCCGGCGGACCCTGCCTCGGAGCTTTGCCCGGACGTCGCCTCTGCTGCCGTTTGCCGGTCGGTCGCGCCGCAATCATCGGTGGCCGACGACCCCGGCGTGCCGCCAGGCTCCACCTGTTGTTTCTTCCTCGACCACTTCCACATGCGATCACCTGTATCTTCGCGCCGGCGCGTCGGGCCTTGATCTTCTCTACTCGCCAACACTATATTTTAGCACGAAACGGAGAAGGCCAAGAAACGACACAACCCTTTGCTATAGGCCCAATGCTTCGCATCCGCAAAATGGATCTCAACCCATGCTGATCGACACCGTTGAAATCCTCCGCGAGTTGGTTGCGATTCCCAGCGTCAATTCGATGGGGCGACACGACCTGCCGTCCGTGGGCGAAGCCCGCCTGACCGAGTATCTCACGGCTTTCAAGACTTGGAGACCATTATGATCGACACCGCCACTTCCTCTCTCCCCGGGGCGATCCGCAACGTCGAGGAGTTGGAGGAACTCTTAAGCCGGCCGAGCCAGGCAGCCATTCGGGCGCTGGGGCAGATCGACGGGGATATTCTCGTCCTGGGAGCAGCGGGCAAGATGGGTCCCACTCTGGCCCGCATGGCGCTGCGGGCCAGCGACGTGGCTGGCGTGCGACGCCGCGTGTGGGGCGTTAGTCGCTTCTCCAGCGTCAAAGCCCGGGTAATCGGGCACTACACCGCTGGCAAAGGGGCCTTTCGGCGAGTATCCTGTAGGGCGACATGTTCAAGACAACGTGATCCGAAGATTCTGGCCGAGGACGTGGAAATGAAGCGGACGTGGAGTTTTGTGATCGGGCTGGCAGCGCTCCTGGCGGGGGGGCTTGCTCCCGGTTCCGAGGAGAAAGTGGTGTTGCCAGTCCAGCGGACGGATGCTGCCATCTTGCAGCAACTCCGTAAGTCGCGTTGGGCGCCCGATAAGGTTTGGAAGTGGTACAAGGACATCGGGCCGATTCGCGGCTTCAACTATGTTCCGCGTACCGCGGTAAACACGACCGAGATGTGGCAGGAGGAGACTTTCGATCCCCGTACTATCGACGAGGAACTGGGCTGGGCGGAACGGTGCGGTCTGAACAGTGCCCGCGTTTTCGTGCAATACATTGTCTATGAGGCCGACCCGCACGGACTGATCAGGCACATGGAACGCTTTCTGGAGATCGCCGAGAAGCACCATGTATCCGCGATGTTCATCCTCTTTGACGACTGTTTCATTCCGGAGCCGAAACTCGGCAAGCAGCCCGACCCGGTTCCCGGCGTCCACAACAGCCAATGGACAGCCAGTCCTGGCAATCGCCGCAAGCAGCCGGGTAACTGGCCAGCTTTAGAGAAGTATGTAAAACACGTGGTGGGCCATTTCGCCAAGGATAAGCGGATCGTGGCCTGGGATCTTTACAACGAGGCGGCGGCGCCCAGCCGGCCGTTGGTCGAGGCGTCGTTCGCCTGGGCCCGCGCCGCCCAACCGAGTCAGCCGCTCACTTCCTGCTGGCAGGCCCTGGACCTCTCCGACGTAATCAGTTTTCACGACTACGGGCCTCCGAACGCCGGGCAACTGGACCGATGGATCGCCGAGCGGCCGGCGTTATGTACCGAGTGTATCGCCAGGGGGGCCGGCTCGCGGTTCGACAATGTCCTGCCCGCGTTCGCCAAGCGAGGCATCGGCTGGTATATGTGGGGACTTGTGAAGGGTCGCATCCAAACCTATTACCCCTGGGGTTCTCCGAAGGGCGCACCCGAGCCGAGGCTCTGGCATCACGACCTGCTACAGCCCAACGGCGCGCCCTACCGGCCCGAAGAAATCGAGCAGATCGGCAGGTTCCGTACGGAGTTTAATAGCGGGTCGGAAAAGACCCCCTCTTGCCCAGCGCTGACCCATGTCCGGTTTTATCCCCGCAAGGGCTTTGCCCAGCGGATGCTCAAGGGGCGGTTTTCCGGGTCCAATGCAGGCAAGACCACCGATTTTCAAACACCGAATTGAAGCTCCCGCCCGCCACGACCTGGCAGGAGGGCGTGGCCAACCACGTGGCCTATACCGAGGCCGTGGCCGAGCGGCTCAACAAGACCTACCAAGGCAAGCCGGTGCGCATCGTGCCCGGCGGCTCGGCGTTGGCGATACTCAAGACGGAAATGGACGCGGGTCGCGTGCCGGGAATGAAGGACTTCTTCGCCGAAATTTTCGCCGATGGCATCCACCTGACAGCCAAAGGCCGCTACCTGATTTCGCTGGTCCACTAAGCCTGCATTTACAAGGAAAGCCCGGAGGGGAAGGTCTCCGCGTTGGCGACGGGGCTCACCAAGGAGCAGGCGGGTATCTTCCAGCGCATCGCCTGGGATGCCGTAAAGAGATACAGGTGGGCTGGAGTGGTCAGATTCACGGATTGACGCGGATGCCGATCGCTTCGCTGTCGTGCCCCCCAAGAAGGACCGGTTGTACGGGCCATCTAGGGAAAGTCTCGCGCCATTTCGCCGCAAATCGCGTAGTAGCAGGTCAAACCCAAGATACCTGAAAGGGGGCATGCTTTAACGTCATAGCCGGGGAGATCCAGGCAAGCATCGCTGCGCGGCCAGTGTGGGTTGACGTACCGGTGCCGCGGGTTCATAGCCTGTTGGGCGGAAGGGGCGGCGGACGTGAAAAATATCGTCCTCGCGCCCACGGCGTTGATGGCCGCGGCCCGTGCGTCTTCGTTCTCCTGATAGCCCAAGAACAGATAAACGTCGCCCTCATGGAGGTTCTCCCGAATCCATTTCTGGCCCTGCTCGTTGCCGAAGGCAACGGTCTTGGTAAAGTAATGTCCCTCGCCACCGCTGCCGGCCTCGACCTCGGGCAAGTGTCCCTGCAAGGTCCGTACGATCTGTCGATGCGCAGCAACCGTTTCCCGGAGCCAAGCCGCCGCTTGGCGGATGGAAGCGAGTTCTTCGCTACGGACGGCTTCGATCGATTGATTGGCGCTGGTCAGAAAGGCGTGGGCATAGTGTCCTCGCGCGACAGTCGCCGGCCGCAGGTCAGGCTCGAAAAGGAGCCCTTTGGTCCGGTTGTAGCGGCGGCGTTCCGGGTCCAACCAAATGCTCAAATAGACGGCCAGTTGTTTGTGCTGACGGCGGCATGCGCCCAACAGTTCCGCGACGAAGGTCCACTCGGCCGTCGCAATCGCCGGCGAGGCCGCAGGAATGAGCCGCTCTCCGGAAGGAAGCACCAGCAGTCGGCTGTCCAAGGGAATCTCGACGGGGATCGCCCGCAGATGGGCAGCCAACGGTCGCCGCAACCGTGGATTCTCGGCCGAAGCAAAGACGATCACCAGGGCCTTCGTGGCGGCAAGCTGCTCCAGGTTCGTCTCGAGCTTGCCGGGCGTGCCGTAATCGCTAAGCAGCACGAGGTCGTTGGGACCGACCGTTGGTCGGCCCTTTGGCAGCGAGAGCATCTTCGCGCCGCACAAACCGCCCGCCCGGCCCGCCAACTCGGCCATCATGCCTATTTCCCCAGCCAGATGGATTTGGCCGCCGGCAAGAAGCCGCTGCGCAGCTTCGTCCGCCACGTCGGCAATCGCCTCGCGATTGGCGTCGAGCGATCGAACGACGCGGAGTTGGGCCTCGATATACCGCTCGGCCGGTCCCGCCGCCGCGCTGCACGTTCGTGGGACGACGATCGCGCCCAGCAATATGCCCGCCATCAGGACGCAGGACCCGCGAACCGTGAATCCAGGGTCGGCAACGCCAGCCCGCGTGCTCGCGCGAAGATGCATTGCTGGGAGAGATCTCCGTGTTTTCATAACCATGGCGGCGTTTCCTCTGGTCAATCGTGTACGAATCAGCGTGTATTCGAACTCAGCGCGGGGGGATTGACAACGCGAATCACGGTCTGCCCTCCGCGAGCGGCGTTTCGCCTGCTTGGGTCCCAGATGGGCTATGGCTCGATTTTCGTCCCCAGCACCTCCAGGAACGCTCGAATCCACTCCGGATGTCCGGGCCAAGCGGCCGCGGTCACCAGATTGCCGTCCACCACGGCATTGGAGAACGTCTCGTTGACGTCCCGCCACACGGCCCCCGACCGAATGAGATCCGGCTTGACGGCGGGGTAGGCCGTGCAGCGACGGCCCGTCACTACGCCCGCTGCCACGAGAATCTGCTGACCATGGCAGATGGAAGCCAGGGGTTTGCCGGCCTGGGCGAAGTGCCGGACGATCTGGAGCAGCCGTTCGTTGAGGCGGAGGTATTCGGGGCGCGCCCGCCGGGAATGACCAGGGCGTCGTACTGGACCGGGTCCACGGCATCAAAATCCGCATTGAGGAGCAAGACCGCACTTACCAGATACG
>CAWAAL010000043.1:0-17305 GCA_963779975.1 uncultured Planctomycetia bacterium
GACCCCTCCGGGGTCGGAATGCGTGTTCGATGTGCGCGTAGACTTGTGTGTAACAACGCGGCAAAGCGACACGTGCGACGCGCTGCTTGACGGCCGTGGTCAGGTTGGTTAGGATTACGTGTATTCTCAGTTGAGGGGAAAAATGCGGCAGTTTTCGGGACCCTAGAGGCCACACGATGAGCGGGATGTGAAGCATTGCAGTCGGTCCAGTTCGTGACCGTGAAGGAAAAGCGATTTGCGGTGATCGATGCCGAAGATTGGGAGGCCCTCGTGGACTGGCTGGAGGAAGTGGAAGATCGGCAGATCGTCCGGAAGGCCCTTGAGGAGTTTGGAGCAGCGGGGGGTGACCGGAAACGAGCTCTTTGGCGGGAGTGGCAATCGGTTGCGGGGGAACTCCAGTGAGTTCGTACTCGGAATTTCGTCCTTTCGAGGTTTCGTGATTCCTTCCCTTGTCATGCGCTGGCTCATTTCTTCAGCACGAGGTTGTCGAGGTAGAACGTTGTCTTGTACGTGGCGTTGCTGGAAAAGCCGATCCAATCGAGCTTCTTGAACCGCGGATTCGCCATGGCCAGATTGCGAAACTCGCGGGGCGGCTGGCCGGGCACGGTCACGCGCAGCGTCCAGCCATCCTTGGCCGCCTCGCCAAGGCCGGCCACGATCTCGAAATGAATCCAGGTGTCGGCCGGCATCGCCAGTTTTTGACCGTTGCCGAACACGAGCCGCATATCGTACACGCCGAACTGCGGGCCGGTCGCGTAGGGCGGCGCGCCGTAGTCGCGCCATTCGAAGTTCAGCCGCGTGTCCTTGGCGACCCGCAAGTCGAACGAATTGCGGATGCGACCGGTCACGTGCCCCAGGTTCTCGTAGGTCAGGTGCGGATCGAAGACGTTTTGCAAGCCGGGGGCATCGACGATCTTCACGCTGTGCTTGCCGCCGGCCGCGGTCTCGTCGGTCACCACGATCGCATCGCCGCGATTCTCGACGTGCGACACGGCCCCGCTCGGCCGGCTGCCTACCGGCTGATTCTCGAAATCGTCGTCGATCTCCGTCGGCGGCGGGCCGGGCGGGACTTCCAGCGCGCGGATAGCTTTCCGCACGGGCTTTCGCGATCCACGCCTCGTCGCCGTAAACGCCCGCCTGCGTGGAATCGAAAGGCTGGAATCCCAGCCGCAACGCCGGCGAATCGGCCGCCAGGCGGTAATCGTCGTGGGCCGGATCGACGAAGCGCGGATCGGCGATCTGCGAGCCTTCTTCGTGGCCCTTCGCCTGCCAGGCCGCCAGCGACTGCCCCGCGAACGTGATCGGCTCGTGCCGGGCCTGCCAGTAAAGGTTGTTGCGCGAGGCAAAGTGCAGCTTGTCCCATGGGCCGGCCAGCAACATGCCCGTTTCCCAATAAATGATGTTCTTTTCCAGCGTGAACGACAAATGATCTTCCAGCCGCGTGGCCTGGATCTGCTGTTCCTTGCTGTCGGCCAGGATGTTGTTCCGCAGCACGTTCTCCTTGCCGTAGTGCTGGTGGAAACTGCCCGTCTTGGTGCGGTAGACGAGGTTGTTCTCGAAGAGAATGCCCGTGCTGCCTTCGTCGGTATACATTCCCCAGCCGCCGTAGGAATGGGAATAGATGTCGTGGAAGACGTTGTTGCGGACGACGGTACCCTCGGAGGGGCCGAGCGTATAGATGCCGCCCATGTCGCTTAGCAGGCCCCAGCCGAGGTGATGGACGTGATTGAAAGCGAACGTGTTCCGTTTGGCCAGTCCCTCGCCGTAGCCCCACGTCCAGCCGGCGGAAATGCCGGTGTAGAAGAGGTCGGCGATTTCGTTGTGGGTGACGCGGTTGTCGCCGCTCTGCCCGATCCACAGGCCCACGGCGCAGGGAAAAATCCGGCCGCCGTGCAGCATGATGTTGTTGTCGATTTCCACGTGCCCGGTCCGCCCGGCCTCGTCATGGGCGATTCCCGCCTCGCCCACCCGCACGGCCCCGGCGCCGAAATCGTGGATATAACAATGGCGCAGGGTACAATCGCGGCAAGCGTGCCGGAACCAGACAGCATACGTGCCGACGTGGCCGACCTCGCAGTCCTCGATGGTTACGTGCCGGGCGGCGTCGGCCATGACCGTGGCCTCGATCTGCGCGGCGGCCTGCATGGGCTCGAAACCGCTCGGCGGCGTGACCCACTGGCCGTGGCGGAAGGCCAGCCCGCGAATGGCGACGTGCTCGACGAACCGGCCCGCGGCCGCATCGCCGTTGATCACGAGGAACTTCTCGATCACCGGCGCGACGACCTGGGCCTTGGCCATGTCCTCGCCCGGCAGCGGCATGTAGTACAGCCAGCCGTCGCGGGCCAGGAACCATTCGCCGGGCGAATCGAGGGCGCCGAGATAGTTCTCCAGGATATAGTGCGCGTTGGGCTTCCAGGGATTCCACGGCTTCATCGTCCCGCCGGTAGTCGTCAACAGGCCATGCTGCACGTCGATTTCGTCGAGGAACCGCCGCGTGTTGTCCCAGTTGTGATAGACGACCAGGTTCACGTCGCGGAGATCGTCCGGGTTACAGCGTCCGAATGCCTGTTGGGCGTCGTCGGGCCGCATGCGCACTGTCTGCCGAGCCTGTCCGCGGGGCTTCTGCCGGGACGGTTTGGCGGCCGGATCGAGGGGCGTCTCGCGGACGTTTTGCATGTAGAAGAAGAACTTGTTGGGGGTGCGGGCTCGCGTGGCGCGGTTGCCGTTGACGAACAACTGCTCGAAGTACCAGCGGCCGGCGGCCACTTCCGGAACGCGTGTTTTCCATACGCCGTTTTCATGGCGCTGCCAGCCCGTCAACGGGCGTCCGCCGCTGAAGACGGGGTGCGCCCCGGCGACCGCCTGATAAACGATCGGCGCCTGGGCCGTGCCGCTGTCCGGCGGTTCGAGCGTCAGCGGTTCGGTCAGGGTGTACGTCCCGTCGGCGACGTACACGGTCACGCCCTGCGTCAAGGGGCCTTTGGCCTTCAGCGCCCGGATCGCGTCCCTTGCCCCGCGGAGCGTGGCCAAGGGTTTGTCGGCCGTGCCCGGGTTGGCGTCGTTGCCGTTGCGGGCAACATGGAACTCGGCGGCCGACGCCAGATAGGCGTGGTTGACGGCAAGAAGTAGAACGGCGGTGAAGATCGTTTTCAAGGTGGGCTCCTGCGAGGCTGGTGGGATGCGTACTCTTCTATTCTGCTCTGCCAGCATAGGCCGGCGCGCGTCACGTTGCAAGTAGGGGCCCGTGATCGCTATCGAACAAAGGAAGGCCGCGGAAGAGCAGGCTGCGCGGGAGAAAGAGCGTCGCGGCCCCGATCCGAGCGAGCCCGACTATTACGAGTCCGGGTCGGCGAGTTCCGCATAGACTTGAGCGACGGCTTCGCGACCGGCCAGGAATGCGTCAAGCACCTTCGGATCAAAATGCGTGCCGCGGCCTTCCTCCATGATCTGGAAACACCGATCCAACGCGAACGCCGGTTTGTAGGGACGCTTGCTGCTCAGCGCGTCGAAGACGTCGGCGACCGCCGTGATGCGCCCGGCCAGAGGAATGTCCTCGCCCTTGAGGCCGATCGGATAGCCCGTGCCATCCCACTTCTCGTGGTGGGTCAAGGCGATCTTGGCCGCCATGGTGATGATCGGCGAGCTTTGCACGTCCATGATCATCTCCCCCATGAACGTGTGCGATCGGAAGGTTTGCCACTCGTCGTCGGACATCGGCTCGAAGGTGCGCTGGCCGTAGATGGTATGTTTCTGCATGATTTCGAACTCGTCCGGGGCGAGCTTGCCCGGCTTGAGCAGGATGCAATCGGGAATGCCGACTTTGCCCATGTCGTGCAGCGGAGCGGCGTGGCCGATCAGTTCAATGGACTGTTCGTCCATGCCCAGTTGCCGGGCGATGATCTCGGCGTAGCGGCCCACGCGCACCACGTGCCGGCCCGTCTCGTTGTCGCG
The DNA here is from genome assembly GCA_963779975.1 of uncultured Planctomycetia bacterium. Taxonomy (GTDB): domain Bacteria; phylum Planctomycetota; class Planctomycetia; order Pirellulales; family Thermoguttaceae; genus JANXQG01. Next base: position 3,952 of record CAWAAL010000043.1, read on the forward strand.
GAACTCCGCCGTCCTGGCCAGGCAGTGGATCAGTTCCAGCCGCGATGCGGCCAGTTCCGCGGTCCGGCGGCGAACCTGCTGCTCCAAATCCCGGGCGTAGTTCTTCAGGTGATCGTGGTGCGCCTTGACGAGCAACGCGTTGCGCACGCGGACGATCAGCTCGGCGGAGTTCACCGGTTTGCCCAGAAAATCCGTCGCCCCCAAGTTCAAGGCCTCCATCTTGGTCTGCTCATTGTCGGAAGCGGTCAACACGATCGTCGGGAATATGCGCCAGCCGCTCGTCCTCGCGCAACTGTCCGCAGGATTTGCAGCCCGCTGACGAACGGCATCATGACGTCGATCAAGATGACGTCGGGCATCTCGCTGCGCGACCATCTCCACGACCGGCCTGGGGATCGGTGCTCGTCACGAAGTGCCGATACCCGGCAAGCTTGAGGTACTTTTGCACGACCTTGACGTTCACCGGTTCGTCGTCGACGATCATGACCTTGGCTGTTTGACTGACCGTTTCCAGCATCGGGCTCAGTCGAAACGGGACCGGCGCCGCCGAAGGTCCGTCCGCGGCACGCGTCGTGCCGCGGCACCATGCCGCCTCCAGCGAAACCTGGCTGGAGGGCGATTGCAGATCAACGTCTTGCATCACGGAAGTTCCTTGAAGAAAGCGGCTGGAGGGATCCCGCTCGGGAAGCATAGCTCATTCTTTCGCTCGTTCGAACCGTCAACCCGACCGATTCCCATGCTGCTCGGGATCCCCACGTTCGTGAAGGAGCCGGGGATTTCAACGTTGTTGGGTATCGACGCTCGATTCTAAGAGGGTATTTCGAAATCGGGCACGCAGGCTGGAAGCCTACGCCACATCGGGCACGCAGGCTGGAAGCCTACGCTACATGCCCGATCTTGAAATGGCCTTTAAGGAATGTCCGGCCTTTAACGATTCGTCGTCCTTTGTTCGATTCATTGAAATAGATACCTAGTATACCGGGGCAAGCCAGATTTACTCAGACTTGGCGATTTCCAACCGCCAGGGCGAAGAATTAACCCACTGTGAACGGCACGCCGAAACCACCCCCCGTCAGTCCGGCACGTCGCGTTGTAGCTCGGCAGGTCACCGTCCTGCCCGCGAGCCGCATCGGCATGCGCCGGCATTGCGACGGCTGCTCTGGGCACTGGTCGGATCGGTCGTCTTCGCAGCGCTGTGGTGGCAGCCGCCGTCCGCAGGGGCCCGGCCAGCCGAGCCGGCCGTCAACGTGCCGAACGAGTACACCGTCAAGGCCGTGTTCCTCTACAGCTTCGGCCGCTACGTCGAATGGCCCGAGAACACGTAATGAATTCCGTTTTCCGCAGAGGAGTTGACATGCTTTCCATTCGCCGCTGGTCGATCAAGACCAAGCTGATCATGTTGTCGGTCGTTGCGGTCGGCGCCGCGCTCGCCATGGCCTGTACGGCGAGCGCTTAACGAGGTCCGCACGACGCGTGCCTTGAAAAGCGAGGCGCTGCAATCGCAAACGAGGATGCTCGCGTTCAACAGCGCCGGGGTCCTCGGTTTCATCGCAGTGTCGCCAACAACACCGGCACTTGCGCGCGACGAAGGGTGAGGAAAAGGTGACGGTGTTACGGTTCCCTTCCCTCACCCACGGGCTGCGGCGTTTCGTCCACGTATGCGGCGTTGTGTTCCGGGAGGGATGGCAGTTTCCCCTCCGACAAACTGCGAAGCTCCCGCCACCGCCCTTCGTTCGAGTCCGTAAGGTTCTTCAACTGTTCCATGACGCTGGCGAATTGGCGTTGCTGCGAATTGACGCAATCCGTAACGATGCTGCTCGCGTCCTCGCGCATCTTCTGGGCAATGGTTGTCGTCTCCTTGCGTATTTCGTCCAGCTTCGCGGCATTGCCCTCCTGCAATGCGTTAAGCTGTTTTTCCACCGTGTCCCGAACTGCGTCGAGCTTTTGATCGTTACTCTCGGCGAGCTTCTCCGACCTCTCCGCAAAGACGCCCAATTGGCCGTTGTGGAGCTTCGCTGTTTCGCCGATGCTGTTGACCAGGTGTTCGTGGGAGCCTCTCAATATCGTTGTGAGTTCTTCTCGCAGAGTCTTCGCGTTGGAGAACGAAGTCTGCGTCAAACCCGCGAAATTCTTGTTGAGCGTATTCGCAAACGCCCGCAGCGTGTTTTGCAATTCCTCATGGGATTGCTTGGCAGCCGAGGAAGCCTCATCCCGATTCTTGGCAATCTCATCGCGCACGGCCAGTTCGATGCGCTCGCCAACTTGCTCGGCGTGCCGTAAGGCTTCTTGAAGCAGTGACGGGTCGGTCTGCGCCTTGCGAAAGAAGAGGGCGATCTGAAGGATGACGATAACGGCCAAAAGAACTACGGCGACGATCAAGAGCGTTTCGTTCATGAGCAAATCTCCTTCTTAGAGTGAATTTCCTGCGAGCTATTATGTCCATTGGATACGTTTCCGGCAGCGACAGCTTTCCCATGTTATCACGGCAGCCCGCGACCTTCCAGTCGGCCCACGACATGGTTCTCGATCGCAGGCGTAGCACGTTGCTTAGCACGCTGACGCAATATTAACAGCCGCGGCTTTCAGTCTTCTGGGGTATGCGTCTCAAAATATGTTTCTCGAAAGGTCATTCAAACGCTTTTGAATTTTGTAAAACCATGCTAGGATGCGAAAAGATGGGCCACGGGTTGTTTCCTGCGGCCTATAGATTGGAGGATGCTTCCTAAGCGGCATCCTCCAGAGCGGGCCGCAATCTGTTTTGCAGTCCTTATCGCAGAACCCGTAGTAGCAGGCAGCGCAGCACTCGAGCCTTCCTTCGCATAAGCGCAAAGGAGAAAAATGCCATGTTGAGACTCTTCCACGCGACGTTCGTGATCGCATTGGCGCTTGCGGTCCGCGGACAGGCCGCGGAGCCGAAGATCCCGATCATCCACTCCACCGACCTCTGCCATCCACACGACGACCCGGACGACCACTACGACCTGGCGTGCCTTTTCGCCCTCCCGGAGTTTGACGTCCAAGGCGTCATCCTGGATCTGGGCGAGTACCAGGCGCAGAGGCCGGGGCGGCCGGCGGTCGAGCAAATGATGCGCATTACCGGGCGAAAGACGCCCTATGCCATCGGCCTCAGCCGGCCTCTGCGCAGCCGTGACGACAAGGCGCTCGAAGAGGCCGAGGAGTTCCAGGGCGGCGTTCAGCTTCTGCTCTCCCTGCTGCGCCGCTCGCACGACAAGGTTCTGCTGCACTGCGCCGGCAGTTGCCGCGACGTGGCTGCCGCTTTCAACCGCGAACCGGAGTTATGCCGCGAAAAGATCAAGGCCATCTACGTGGAAGCCGGCAATGGCCCCGGCGGAGAACAGAACGAATACAACGTGTTGCTCTCCCCGTTCGCCTATCTGCGCTTGTTGGAGTCGGGCCTGCCCGTCTACTGGTGCCCCTGCTTCGGCAAGGATGGGTACGAAACGCACTATGGGGCGGATCAGGCCACGGTCGGTTGCAAACTGAACTGAATCCCGCGCAGGCCACGAATTGTCGCATTTTTCGCGTCACCGATCCCCGCTACGGGAAGATCCTCGCGTCTTGCTTGAAGAACCTCCTGGCGGAGCTAGGCCGGTGAACTGGACAATCAAGCGCGTCCGCGGCCGATGGCCTTGTAGACGGGCTTGTTGGCGTGCCCGCTGCACCTAAGAGGCTATTTCAAAATCGGGCATGTAGCGTAGGCTTCCAGCCTGCGTGCCGGATTTTGGAATAGCCTCTAAACGGCTTTGCGTGATTCCCCGAGGCGCCAAACGTAGTGGTGGTTTCATTCATGGCCCGGCACTGCATTCCGTGGCCGTCGGCTTTCGCTGTTCGGCTTCCCAATCTTGTCTCAGATGGACGGCCACGTCGCGAAAAATCGCCCCCGCCGGGCCGGACAGACCGGCCAATTCTTCATGCGCCTCGACGATGGTCTGCTTGAAACTGTCGCCCTCCGGCTCGCATTCGAGCAGTTCGCCGGCCTCGTCCGCGGGCGATTCCTCGGCCAATAGGCAAAATACCGCGCCGAGGCCCATTTTTCGTAACAAGCGGTTGCACTCAGGCGACGGCGCCACCAGGGCGAACTGCCCCAGACAGCGGTCCACCAGCCGGCGTTTGAACATGATCAACGTGCCGAGGAACGTGCTGTCCATGTAGTTGCACTGGTGAAGATCGACATGCAGAGTGGTTACTCCCCGGGCAAGGCACTGTTCGACCCGACGGCGGAAGGCCGGGCTCTGCCGCATGGTCGCCTGGCCGATGACGCGGCAGGAGATTGTCTGCCCGCGCTGCTGCAGGTAAAGAAACCCTTCTTCGCTGGACATGGCTGTGCTCCTCGATGGGGTCTTGAAATCGCGAGCCTCACCAGATTGTACGCGCCGCCATGCGCTGAGGCCACGGCCTTGGCGGTGGAATTTCGGCCTCGTTAGACGAAACCGCCAAAACAGGACGTAATCAGGACCTGGCGGTAACAAAGCGGTAACATCCCGGCGGCATAATCGAGGGCGACAGGCGGGATGCATCGTAACGCCCCGCCAAGTACAATAAGCCCCGTGGAGGTGAAATCATGTGGTGCAGAACTTTGTGTTGCGGTCTGTTGGTCTTGATGGGCGGCGTCGCGGCGTTCGCGGCTAATGCGGCGATTGCCCCGTCGCCTTCGGAGTTGCTGGAAAAGGCCATCTATACGGAAGAGACCGTCGGCGACCTGGACGCGGCGGTAAAGCTCTACGAAAAGACGATCGCCGAAGCGAAAAAGGCCGAGGCCGTGGCGGCCAAGGCCCAATATCGGCTCGCCCTGTGCCTGCTCAAGCAGGGCAAGAAGGAGCCCGGCATCGCCGCCCTGAAGGAATTCGTGGGGCGGTTTCCCCAGCAGAAGGAGGCTCGTGGCGGCCGCCCAAAAACTCCTGCCCACCCAGCCCGCTTTGAAACTCCAACCAGCCTGCTGGGCCGACGGCGAAGCGCTCCGGTATCGCATCCAGTTGGGCGGCGGGCTGGAACTCGGTACGCAAATCTTCTCGGCCGAATCGGCCCCACGCGACGGCAAGAAGATTTGGCGATTCCGATCGCGGATGTTCGCCCATGGAAGGCAGATGGCCAGCCGGGTGGACGCCGACTTCGATACCCTGCAACCGATCGACAGTACGTGGAGGATCTCGCCGGCCGGCAAAACGATCTGCCGCTATGAACCCGGCAAGGCGCTGGTCACCAGCAAGTTTGCCGGCAAAGAGACGACGAGGACCGTCGCCGTGGAAAAGGTCGTCTATGACAACGAAGAAGGCACGTTCGTGTTCCGCAGCCTGCCGATGGCCGACAAGTACCAGGCCAAGGTGCCCATCTTCACGTCGATCGGCGGCGTCGAAATAGGCGTTGGCGTTGAAGTGCAAGCCAAGGAGACCGTGGAGATCCCGATGGGCAAGTTCCCGAGTTTCAAAGTGCTGCTGCCTGAGCCGATCAACCAGGTATTCTGGTTCTCGGCCGACGAGCACCGCTACATCACGAAAATCGAAGCTGGCGGCGTGCTGATGCCGCTCGCGGAGGTCGAGACCTTCCAGCCGGGCGAAATTAAGACCTACAAGAACGCCGACCTGGGATTCTCGCTGAAGCTGCCTCCGAACTGGTACGCCTATCGCAACAAAGAGGCCGATAAAGAGGCCGATAAAAAGTCCGCCGACACCGTCTGCCTGCTCGACCCCGAAGCGGACTTCGACACCACCATCCAACTGACCAAGCTGGCCGAGCTTTCCGCCGAGGAAAAGAAAACGCCGCGGGACTGGGCGGAAAAACGCCTGGCCGACAAGGCAAAAGAGTGGAAGGATTTCCAGGTGCGGGCCGATTCGTGGCAGCCTTTGACCATTTCCGGCCGGAAGTCCGTAAGCTGCGTTGCCGACTTTGTGGCCATGGACAATCGAAAGATGGCGAGGTTCGTGGTTTACCTCTTCGGCCAAGACCGCGCCGCCGTGCTGGGCATCGATGCTCCCCGCAACGACCTGGAACGCATGAAGCGGACGATTATGCCCGTTGTCGAGAGCCTTGTCGTCGAGTAGCAAGGTCCAGCAATGTTCGGCATGGCCAGACGAGAATTCCGCACGGGCAGGGGCCGCGATCCGCGCCGGTGGCCCCTGTTCGTGCTGCTCTTGGCGGTGGTTCTGCTCCCCACGGCGGGCCTGCTGTGGATGATGACCAGGGCCATCGACAACGAGCGGATGGCAGTCCGGCAGATTCTGGCCGAGGCCTGTCGCGGGCATTTCGTCCGGCTCCAAGACCACTGGGATGAACACTGGCAGGCGCGGGCCAAACAGCTCGACGATGCCGTGGCCGGGCAGTCGCCGCCAGCGGCCTTTGCGGCGATTGTCCGTGCCCGGCTGGCCGATAGCGCAATCGTCTGCGACGACCGCCGCCGCCCGGCCTATCCGGCGCTGTCGTCGCCGCCTGCAAAACAAGTGGTCGAGGATGCCGCCTGGGTGCGAGCGGAGCAACTGGAGCACGTGGCACGGAAGCCGCCCGAAGCCGCGGATGCATACGCCACGATCGCCAAGGACGCCGCCGATGCGGATCTTGCCGCCAGGGCCATCTCGGCCCAGGCCCGCTGCCTGGTACGGGCAGGCCGCCGCGCGGAGGCGATCGATCTGCTGGCCGACACGTTGGGCGGCGAACGATTCGCGCGGGCCGCCGACGCCGATGGCCGGCTGATCGCCGCCGACGCCGAATTGCGGGCCCTGGAACTGATCGACGATCCGTCCGACAGGCGTTACCAGAGGGTTGCCGGCCGGCTTGCCCATCGGCTCGTCGATTACTCGCCCTTCTCGCTCGGCTCGGCGCAACGACGATTCTCGCTCAACGCGCTGGCTGGCAAGGCGGGTTTCCAATCTCGCCGAATGACGCAGACTCTCCGTCAGCCCTGCAAGACGGCGAGGAGTTGGCGGCCGCGGTGCTCGAATCGGGCGCGGTGCTGACCGACAAGCCAATCATGCAACCCAGCGGCCTGCCCGACGTGTGGCAGTTTGCGTCGGCCAGCGGCCGCGTCGTTTCCCTGTTTCGCACGGAGACGATCCTGGGCGAGCTGCGGGCGATGGCCGCCGCCGAGGGCCTGCCGGCGGGCGCGGATATCGAGTTGTTGCCGCCCGAGCGAGCGGCCGATCCCGCCCACTTCCTTTCCATGCTGCCGGCCGGCGACCGGCTGCCCGGCTGGCAACTCGGGCTGCGCTGGAACGACGAGGCGGTGGCGGGCGCGGCGGCCCGCGGCAAGATCGTCGCCTATTGGTTCGTGGGCATTCTCGCCGTCGCGGCCGGGTCGCTGCTGGCATTCTGGATCGCGATGAGCTTGCGGCGGCAGATGCGGTTGACGTGCCTTAAGAACGATCTGGTTGCCGCGGTGTCGCACGAACTGAAGACCCCGCTGGCGTCGATGCGGCTGCTGATCGACACGCTGCTGGCGGACGACGAGCCGGATCCGCGGCGCGCTGCGCGAGTACTTGGAGCTCGTGGCCAAGGAAAACGCCCGGCTCAGCCGCTTGATCGACAATTTCCTCACGTATTCGCGGATGGAGCGGCACAAACAGGCCTTCACGCCCCGCGAAATCGTGCCGGCCGACGTTGTCGCGGCGGCGGTCGAGGCGGTCGGCGAGCGGTTCCGTCAGCCCGGCTGCCGGTTGGAAGTCCGCGTGCAGTCGGGCCTGCCGTCGATCGTGGCCGATGCCGATGCGCTGACCGCGGCCCTGGTCAATCTGCTCGACAACGCTTATAAATACACCGCAGCCGACAAGCAGATCTCGTTGCGGGCGCATGCCGACGGACGCTGGTTGTCGTTCGACGTGACGGACAACGGTATCGGCCTTTCCCGCGCGGCCTGTCGGCGGGTCTTCGAGCGGTTTTTCCAGGTCGACCGCGAGTTGTCGCGGAGCCGGGGCGGATGCGGGCTGGGACTGAGCATTGTCGAGTTCATCGCCAAGGAGCATGGCGGCCGAGCAACCGTCCGCAGCCAGCCGGGCCAGGGAAGCACGTTCACCATCGCCCTGCCCTACGCGGCCGACAGCGTCGGAAAAACAACCTAAACCCGGCAGTGAGAGGTTACCGGAAAGTTCCTGGCCGAAAATCGACATTGAAGCCCGACTGCGCCAGCGAGGAATGTGCCGTAAACAGCCAGGAAAGTCGATTCCTCGCCGACCATGAGTACATGGTGCCCGCGTCGGGCTTCGACACCGCAAATAACTGCGAAAACTCTCCGAATAGCCACTGAGAACCCTCCCATGGCCCTACCCACCGTGCTGATCGTGGAAGACGACGCGACCCTGTTGCGCGGGCTGAGCGACAATTTCCGGGCCCACGACTACCACGTCATTACCGCCACCGGCGGCAGGCAGGGGCTCGACGCCGCGCTGCTGGGCTTGCCCGACCTGATCGTGCTGGACATCATGCTCCCGGAAATCAACGGCTACGAACTCTGCCGGTTGGTTCGCCGGCAGGGCCTGGAAATGCCGATCATCATGCTCACGGTGCGCGGGCAGGAGGAGGACATCGTTCGCGGCCTGGAGTTGGGAGCCGACGACTACGTGACCAAGCCGTTCAGCATCCGCGAGTTGTTGGCGCGGCGCGGGCGTTTCTGCGGCGGCGGGCGGCGGGCGCGGACCAGGTCTACCGTTTTGGCCAGTGCGAACTCGATCTGGCCTCGCACAAGTTCTGTTGCGGAGGCGTGGAGACGGTGCTGACGGCCAAGGAGTTCCGCATGTTGGAGTATTTCGTGAAGCGGCCCGGCCGCGCCTTGACCCGCAACGAGATTCTCAACGCCGTGTGGGGCCGCTCGGTGATCGTCACCGCGCGGAGCGTCGATCGCTGCGTGACCACGCTGCGGGGGAAAATCGAGCCGGACAGCCGTGCGCCGAAATACATCGTCACGATTCGCGACATCGGCTATCGCTTCGAGCCCGGCGACGGGGAGTGAGAGGCTATCCGAAACGTAGGGTGAGCTGAGACGTAGGGTGGGCCGAGTGAAACGAGTCCCACCAGCGTTTCTGATGGTGGGACTACGGCGTTTCTGATGGTGGGACTCGTTTCACTCGGCCCACCCTACAGTTGTCTGAGGGTCAGACGGGGGGCAAGCCGATCACTCTGGCGCCGGCACGACCACGTACACCGTTTGCCCGCCGTAGATGTACGATTGATAATATACGCCGTCGAAGAGGAAATACGTAATGCCGTTCAGCACGAGTTGCTGGAAACCAACCGGCAGGCTGTAGTAACCGTAATACTGTGCGCCGTTGAGGACGAAGGGGTGATACCCAGGCGGGAAACGCCGGAAGTAATCGTCGCGATACGGGTTGCGAAAGGCGCCGTTCGGCCCCACAACCGCGCCGTGTTCCGGCCGCACCGCGGGGCCAACGTGGTCTGGCCTCACTGCGGGGCCGACATGCTCTGGCCGTGCTGCGGGGCCGACGTTCTCCCGCCCGACTGCGGGGCCGATGCGGACTGTGGCCTCGTGGGGACCGAAGTGGACCGACCCCACGCCGGCCGCATGCCCGAACTCGATATGCCCATGCTGGGCAGCGATCCCAGGGGCCGTCGCCCATGCCGAGATGGCCAGAACCAGCACCAAAATTCCCGTGCCCGAAAAAATATGTCTCATGATTATTTCTCCGTATTCTTGATCTGCTTCTTGCTGACAGCTACGCTCTTAGGCTTGGCCGAGGAATAACTTCCACTTTCTTGCAAAGGGTGGCATGCCTTCACGCGGTACGCGGGTAAGCGTGTCTTACCAGGGAAGAACCATGCCTACCCGCCGACCATGAGTACATGGTGCCCGGCGTGAAGGCATGCCACCCAAATACGAAAGTTATTCTTCGGCCGGTTCTCATAATCGTTACGACGCCACTTTGCCCACCGGTTTCTTCAAAGCGGCTTCTTCACGGGTTGGGGCTCGGCGTGCCGGTTGAGGAAATCGACCTTGCGAACGTCCTTCGGGGGATGAAACTCGAACAGGTCGTCGCTCAGCTTGGGGTTCGCGTCCCAGCGGTGCATGAGCGCCGTGTATTGCGGCTCGCCGGCCTGCCTCTTGAAGGTAATCACGAACTTGCGCGGCAACGGCTGGTCGCCGGCGTCGATCCAGATTTGCCAGTCCAGCAGTTTCTGCCGGAACGCCAGATGATGGCACTTGACCTTGCCCACGTAGTGCAATCCCACGTACGTCCCGCTTTGCGCGTGTTCCGTGAACCCCTTGTAGGGGTCGGAAAACAGGTAGTCGGCCAGGGTCTGGTGCGTGTCGAAGCGCTCGTGCAGATCCTCGAGCATCGCGTCGATGGTGCCGGGCACCTGCACGACGGCGTACGTGTTTTGTCCGCGGTCAAAGACCGTGGCCGTTTTGCCGTCGTAATAAAACTGCGAATGCTTCGTGTCGCCCTCGCCCTCGCCGTACATCTTGTCGGGCCGGCTCACCGACAGATGCCGCTGGTTGCCAAGCTGAATTTTCTGACCGTCGTCCAGCACGTCGTCAAAGAACTCCTCGACTTGGAACGAGTACGTCTTGAGTCCCGCCAGGTAGTTCGACATCGTCTTGAGGCACTGGTCTGCCTTGGGCTCGATGTTGGGGGCCTCTTGCTCCGCGCCGCGCACGAGAGCCACGCTCCCCAGCAGGGCGGCCGCCAATCCGACTGCCAAAAATCGCCTCCTCATGATCGAATCCTCCGTTATCCATTTCGTTGACAAAGCCGCGATCCTTTGCGCCGCATCTCTTCCATGGCTAGAATCCTAAGCCGCTGAGCAGGAAAGGCAATAGGGGTTTTCCCGCAATGTCGGCCAGTTGTAGCGGTGGGTGGCATGCCTTCACGCGGCCGCCAAGGAACTTGGAACAACACGGAAAGCGCAGCCGGCCGCGGGTAGGCATGTTCGCCCCGGCATAGATGACAAGCGCGGCCAACATGCCTACCCGCGGCCGGTTGCGCTATTCCTTCTATTCTGGGTCTCTGACGGCCGCGTGAAGGCATGCCACCCGACTTGGGAAGTTATTTTTCGGCCGGTCCTGCGTACCTTGCGCGGATGTCGTCGAACCATACTTTGCCGGGACCGTAATCCTGCAAGGCCACGCATATTTTCGCGGTCTTGGGCGGGATCTCGACGGTCCCGAAGTACTTTTTCCACTCGTGATCGGCGGGCGGATCGCCTGCTTCCTTGCTGCCGACGTAGGCCGCCCAGTGATGGGAAATCCATTCACCATCCTTATCCAGGAAGACCACGTCCAGGACCGCCTTGGACATTTTTGCGGCCTTGACCTGCGCGGAGACTTCCAAGCAGGGAAGGTCCCCGGTGCGATCCACGGTCTGCGACCATTGGGCGATGGGGAAGTAGCGGTTCGCGGTCTTCGCGATGCACAGGCTCGCCTGGCCCTCGAAAGCGACCTTCTTGTCCCACACATACTTGACGCCTTCGACTTGCGCCCCTTGCGCCCAATCGTCGGGACCTTCGCCGCCCTTCTCGGCGCCGGAATTGGAGAGGATGTTCTCGATCGCATGGCCGGACCCGCCGAGACTCCGCTTGTCTTCCGAGGCATCGCCAACGTGGCTCAGGCGCATCGCCCCGGCCGGAACCTCGCCGGACGAAATCGGAGCCGACGGCCCGTGCGGCACGTGCGCCGTTGCCGGCGCGGGGCGGCCTTGCGCCGAGCCGGGCCGGCTCTTTGTCTTGTTCGGGTCGGAAACAAGCCGCGCGCGGACCATCCAGTCATACTTTTCCGGGATGGGCTGGTAGCCGTCGCCCGGCAACCCGCTGTAGGAGTGCGATTCCTTCACATTCCTGTCCAGGCCGAGATAGATCCCCTTGGTCGGCTCCGCATTGAACGCCAGGGCCACGAAGAATCGTTCGGGCACTTCGGTCGCCGGCAGGTCGAGCGTGTACCAGCGCTGCTGGCCGCGAGGGATCAGGGAATACGGAAACAAGAAGTCCTGGACGACTTTCTGGTCTTTGTCCAGCACGTAGACGTGGAAGTCCTCCTGGGGAGGCTGCGGCAGGCCATATCGGCTGGCGTAGATCTGGATCGCGGAAAGGTATTTCGCGTCCGCCGGCCGGTCGAAAACAACGGCATGACCGGAATCGGCGAAGCTTCGTTTGTCGTCCGAGGTCTCGCCGACGTAGCCAAGCTGCACGACGGCCTTGGCCGCCGCCGGATTGCGTCGAAAGCGGATCACGTAGCGTTTGGCCGTGTCGCTGCCTTCGTCCAACGTGTAGGCATAAGTCTCTCCCTCCTTGGCCAGTGACGCGCCGGACGGTAGCTTCAGCGTGGCCGACTCCTTCCAGTCGTGGTCCTTCACGCCTTTAACGTAAGACGCGACGTTGGCCTCCCGTTTTCGTTCTGTTCCCTTGGCTGACGCGGAAACCGTGTTCTCTTCGGCGTTCCACAGGGAACGGTCGGTAGAAAGGCTCCAGCCCGCAGTTTGTTTCGTCCAGGCCATCGAACTGTCGGGCCCTTTGACGAGGATCTGCGACGTGTCGGGCGGCGCCAGGGCGACCGCGATCCAGAAGAGAACGGCTTTCATGGGCAAAACTGGCATGTGTGGATCTCCTTCATTGTTGGTGTCGTAAAAAGTCTGGGCAAGACCCCATCCGGGCAAGCGGTTTGTCGATTTAGTCCCGCCCCCGCTGGGCTTGTCCCACCCTACGTCGCCTTTTTCCGCCTTTTGAGATAGTTTCTTAGTCCCGCCCCCGCTGGGGCGAGCCCAGCGGGGGCGGGAGGGCAGTCTTCGACTAAATCGACAGACCGCAAGCCGGATGGGGTCTTGGTGTTTCGGCTTCGTGGCTTTAGCTGTTCAACCTGATTCACCATCCGGGCAAGCCGGATGGGGTCTTGCTGTCGTCGGTTCGTGCGCTCAGCTGTTCAACCTCGTTCACCATCCGGGCAAGCCGGATGGGGTCGCGGCGAACCGCGTGGAATCGTGCAAGGTTATTTAGGACCGGCGAATCAGTAACTGTCGCAGTGTCGCCTTTCGCTCCGCGAAAGAACGCAACTTTCGCGGAGCGAAAGGCGACACTTATTGATTCGCCGGTCCTTAGCCGGCACGGGTTCCCTCGCCGCGGGAATAACTCGCTTCAGCCGCTCGGGATCACGAATGAACTCGATGTAGCCATCGGCAAAGCCGACGAGTCGGCCGCCGGCAAAGGCAGGCTCCTTCTCCGCCAACACGGCCGCCTCCTGCGGATTCTTCAGGAGCGATTGGCCGCTCAACGGGAAGTAGACGAACTGGCCGAGATCGATCTTGGCCCGTCGACGTACATGGGTTTCAAATCGTCGAGCGTGCCGGGCCAGGCGGGATGTTCCGTCGCATATTCCAATCCCGCGAGGATGATGGTTCGCATCTCG
>CAWAAL010000044.1:0-40008 GCA_963779975.1 uncultured Planctomycetia bacterium
ACTTCCTGGTCCCAAACCAGCGCGCTAGCCAGACTGCCACGCCCCGGATTTCAACACGCGAATCCATGTCGAAATCGCGATTATGCTATCTTAGCGGAAAAGCCGGCCGAAAGCAATTGGCACCTCGCTCGCGGGTACACGGCTCGGTCCGCTTTCTTTCGATGCAAGGCGCCGGAGCACGAAAATCAGATCGATCGTGCTTTGCCCGCACCGGGCCAGGATCTCGACAAGCGTTTCGAATGTTCGGCTCCGTGCGCAACCCGCCATTTTCCCCGTGGTTCGCTCCACGGACACTACGGTCTCGCAAATCCGAAACAACCGTCTACCCCGCCCGGCCCTTTCGCACGTCGCCGCTGTCGCAAATGTGCCGGCGGATCTGGTCGAATTCCTCGTGACTGCCGAAGGCAATCACCACTTTGCCGCGGCCGCGGGCGTCGTGCGTGATCTTGACCCGCACACCCAACGCGGTGCGGAACTCCTGCTCCAACGCGGCAACGTGGTCCGAGGCGCGACGCGGCGGCTTGGCAACCGTGCCGTCCGTTCCCACGACTCCGACCGGTCCGTCCTCGGCCACGGCGATCGTCTCCTGGACCAGGGTCTCGGTCTGCCGCACGTTCAGGCACTCTTTCTGGATGCGCTCGCAGAAGCTCACTTGCTCGCGTTCCTCGCCCAACGGCAAGAGCGCCCGCGCGTGGCCGGGCGTGATCTTGCCGCGACGCAGGGCGTCCTGCACGGCGCCAGGCAGTTCCAACAAGCGGATCAAGTTCGCGATCGTCGATCGATCGAGCTTCAACCGGCCGGCCAACTCCTCCTGCGTGCCGCCATATTGATCCAGGTAGCGCTGGAACGAAGCGGCCTTCTCCAGGGCACTCAGGTCCTTTCGCTGCAAGTTTTCGACAATGGCCAACTCGGCCGTTTGACGATCGTCGGCCTCGATGATCGTCGCCGGCACCTCGGTCCAGCCGGCCAGGCGGGCGGCACGCAAACGACGCTCGCCGGCAATGAGTTGATAACCGCCTTCCCAGCGCCGAACGACCACTGGCTGCAGCAGCCCATGCGACACGATGCTGTCGGCCAGACGTTGCAACTCGTCCGGATCGAACTCTTGCCGGGGCTGGTGCGGGTTGTGCTGGATGCTTTCCATGGGCAGCTTCAGCGGACCCGCGGAAGCCATTTCCGACGGCGCGACGGCCGCCGCAGACGAATCCGCCGATGCGACGGCCGATTCAGTGGGCGGTCGAATGGAAATCATGGCGGGCCCGGAATTCGCATCGGCCTGTGGCGTGGCAGAGTCCGCAGGCGGAACCATGGGCGGTGCTGAAGGGGGCTGCGCGGCGGCTGGCACCTGGCCGACCGGGGTGGCGCCGCTCCATCCGGGAAGTTGTCCCAAGAGGGCTTCAAGCCCTCGTCCGAGTCGTCGTTCCTTAGTCACGATCCAATACCTCCATGCAAAGTTCAACGTACGCCCGCGTGCCGCGCGAGCGGGGCGCGTAGTCGATAACCGTCAGGCCGTGGCTGGGGGCTTCCGAAACGGCCACGTCGCGCGGAATCACGGTTTGAAATACGATTTCTCCAAAAAATTCCCTTACCTCTTGATCCACTTCCCGCGTGAGTTCCAAGCGGTGGTCGTACATGGTCAGCACGATGCCGCCGAACCGCAGGGTGTGGCCCGCCTGTTGCATGATCTGCCCGATCGTGGCGATCATCTGCGTCAGGCCTTCCATGGCGAAGAACTCGCACTGGATGGGCATCAACACTTCGTCCGAACTGGCCAGGGCGGTCCTGGTCAGCGGTCCCAACGACGGTGGGCAGTCGATCAACACATAGTCGTAGGTGCTGAATCCCCGCGTCAAGTGCTCGCGAAGTTGGGCGGCCTGGACCGCATCGTCCTTGGTGAGGGTCTCCACGTCGCGAAACGTCCGACTGCCGGGAAGCAGATCCAGCCCAGGGATGTCGGTCGCGGCGACGCCCTGGCGGATCGGAGTGCCGGAAACCAGCGGATGGCTGGTGACCGGCTGGCGGCCGAGCCCGGTCGTGGCGTTGCACTGCGGGTCAAGGTCGACCAGCAGTGTCTGGCAACCAGCCTTGGCCAGCGCACTGGCCAGGTTCATGGCGGTGGTCGTCTTGCCCACGCCGCCTTTCTGGTTTGCCACACACAACGACCGACCCATGACGCCTCCATGCGTACTGACATCAAAGCCCAACGCGCCAGCGAGGAATCGGCGCCAACGAGCGGAGGAAACGGAAACCTCGCTGGCGCGTCGGGCTTCATTCGATGCCCTTAATGGCCACGTCGACTTTCCGAACAGCGGCCAACGGCAACTGCAGGCGGATTGTAACCACGAAGCGGACTGCCGGGAAATGGCAATTTGGAGAACGGATTGACGGAGGCAACCGCACGTTTCACGTGAAACACCCAGTTTCAGCATCCGGAAAACTTACCGCAGGCGCGTTTCACGTGAAACACGGCAAGAAGACGGTGGGAAAATCGCGGCCTGGAAGGCCGTGCCACAAGTCTATTCCAGCGGGTTGATCACCAGTCCGCTAAGCAGCTTGGGATAGAAATACGTGCTCTTGGCCGGCATCCGCTCGCCGGTAAGACTGATCGTGCGGATGTGCTGGACGGTGGCCGGCATGACCAGGGCCGCCAAGGAGAATTCGCCAGTTCTCAGCCCATCGACGACCTCCTGAACCAAGTGGACATAGCGGGGTTTCGGCAGGTCCTTGCCGCCCAGCAGGTCCTCGATCAGCAGCCGATGAAGGACCGCCACGCCAAGTTCCTGCCACGAGGCCGTATGTTCTTTGGCCACTTCCGCCATGCGGCCGCGGCCGGCCTCGGTCAGATCGGCCAGCACCCAACGCTGGTCCTTCTGCGCAAAGAGGCCGATCGTGCCCTGGTTCCCACCCGTTTCAATGTCTTCCCAAACGGCCGGCGCCTGGTCTGGCCCCTCGCCGGCCGGGCGGACCGCGAAGCACGGCGACAACCGGGCGGCCAACTCGTCGCTCGCCATTGCCGGCAACCCGCGGAACAGCCGATGGGTGGGCATGACGATCAGCCCCGGGTCCTCCATCCCCACGAACATCATCAACACGAAGTTGGCCGGATGCTCTTTGCTGAGGAAGCCCGATTCGTAGATCTGGCGGCGATACTCGCAGGCGGTTTCGTAGCGGTGGTGGCCATCGGCAATGAAAATCGGCTTGGGGCCGACGACCGCGGCCACGGCGGCAATCGTGCGAATGTCGGTCACCGCCCAGATCTTGCTCACCACGCCCAAGTGATCCGTGGCGACGACCGGAGTCAGGCGGCCGATCGCCTGGTCCAGGATTTCTTGGGCCTCATTGGCCGGATCGGGATAGAGGCCGAAAATCTGGCTCAGGTTGGCTTTCGTCGTGGTCATCAGCATCAGCCGATCGATCTTGGGACCCGGCAGGGTCTCTTCGTGCGGAAAGACCAGCCCTTCGCCGAACGGTGACAGCCGCAGCCGGGCCATGAAACCGCGACGATTGTAGGTTGCGCCGTCGGCCGTGAACTCCTGGTGATAGACGTAAATCGCCGGATCGGGGTCCGTGTACAGGACGCCTTCCGATTGCCAGTCTTTGTAGAACCGCTTGGCCCGCGTGTAGCGATTGTTGACCTCGTCATCGTCGCCCGGCTCGATCTTGTTTAGGATCAGGCGGATGACGTTATAGGGGCTCTTCTGGTACAGTTCGGCCTGAAGTTCCGGGCCGATCACGTCATAGGGCGGGGCGATGACGTCGCTCAGCGATCCGACCTGGCCAAGGTTGTAACGTACGGCACGAAAGGCTTGAATCTCGGGCATTGCGGTTCCGTAATGGAAAAGAGGATCTGAATCCTCAAAGTGTCTGCGCGACTCGGGGGGATGTCAAGCGGCTCTCGGCCATTTTCAGCAGGAGAACGCCGAAGTTGGTTATAATCCAAACATGAAAAATCGATGCAACGTCTCTGCGGCCCTGGAAAACGTCCGCCAAATGGTGGCACTATGCCGAGAAAACTGCCGGCGCATTACCGAGGCGACGCCCGCCCGGCCAATTCGCTCGGTGGGAGTCGTCGGTGCGGGGATCATGGGCACGGCAATAGCGATCGAGCACGCCGTGAATTCAATCCCGGTCGTCTTGATGGACAAGGACCCGGAAGCCCTGCGACGCGCCGCGGCGACTGCCGCAGTTGAGCTGGCAACGGCCCGACGGTGCGGGGGCCGAGTGTCGCCGCGGCAACCCATCGCCTATACGCTGGACGACGCTGACCTTGCCGAATGCGACCTCCTGCTGGAATCGATCGTTGAGAAGCGGCCGGCCAAGCAGGCCCTTTTCGCGCACATCAAACCGCGTCTGGCCGACCGCACGATCCTGGCCACGAACACCAGCACGATTCCGATCTCGCGATTGGCCGGGGGGCTGGCCGTACCGGCCCGATTTTGCGGGCTGCACTTTCTGCCACCCCGTCCGCCTGCGGCCGTTGGTCGAAGTGATTCCCGGTCCGGCGACAAGTCCGGAAACCATCGCAGCGGTGGTGGGCCATGTCAGTTCGCTGGGGAAGCTGCCCTTGGTAGTTGCCGACGGCCCCGGCTTTGTCGTCAATCGTCTGCTGCTGACCCATCTCAACGAGGCCCTGGCAATGGTCACTGCGGGAGTGTCGATTCAACGAATCGACGCCGCCATGATCAAGTTCGGCATGCCGTTGGGGCCGCTGGAACTCCTCGACGAAATCGGCCTCGACACGGCCCTTCAGAGCGGGGTCGTGCTGGCGGACGTTTTCGGCGAGCGGTCGGGCGGGAGCGAATTGTTGGTGAGGCTGGTAAAGGCCGGACAGTACGGCATGAAGTCTGGAGCGGGATTCTACACCTACCCCGAAAAAATGCTAAACCCCTCTTGTGGAGAGATTACTGAGCAACTCCTGACGGATCGGTCTGGTAGGTCTGATCTGTCCGGTCAATCGCCGTCGAACCCGGCCGCAATCGCGGAGCAACTCCTACAGCCGATGATCGCCGAGGCGAAACGGGTACTTGCGGAGAAAAAGGTCGTCTCGCCCTGGCGAATCGATCTGGCCGCGATCTTTGGGCTTGGTTTCCCGCTTTGGCATGGAGGCTTGCTCTGGTCCGAAGAATTCCTTTTTCAAAGACCTTCCCTTTTGCGATAAATTGCTGTATGCTGACCAGTGAGGGCAAGCGGGGCGTATGAAGAGGCAATTCGCCGCGCGTTTCACCGACGAAAACGTAGAAGGTGGATCAAATGTTCGAACATGATGAGGATCGGTATCGGGTTTTCCAAACCAGGCCGCAGCAACGCAGCGGCTTGAAAGCGCTGCGGGCGGGTTTTACGCTCGTCGAGTTGCTGGTAGTGATCACGATCATCGGCATCCTGATGGGGCTGACGCTGCCGGCCGTGATGTCGGCGATTGAAAGCGCCCGCCGCATCTCGTGCGCGAACAACATGCGCCAGGTCGCCCTGGCCCTCAACACGTACGAAACGACCCAAAAGCAGTATCCGTTGAACTGGGGAGTGGTCTCCACCGTCGGCGTTCCAACGAACGGTACGCAAGGCGCTGCCGTGGGCGTCAGTTGGATGGCGGCGATCTTGCCGAACATCGACCAAACTCCACTTTACAACACGATACTACTGGGCGCGGCCGTGGGATACCAGGATTCCAACGGATACAGCAACCTCCAAGCCCTTGCCACTCCGATCAACACGTATCTCTGTCCATCCGATACTCAGCGCGGCACCATCGGCAATCAGGCGTTGGGGAGCGGTACATTTGGCACCACGAATTACAAAGCCTGTGCTGGAAGCAACTGGCCCGGGTCGGGGTCTCTCCCGGCGGTTACTTGGAACGTTGGGCGAAACAACGGTAGTTCGGACGGCGTGGACCACGGCAACGGCGTTATCTGCCGCGGCGGTGCAACAACTCCGGGTGGCGCCCCGATCATGACCTCCAACATGGATATTCGCGACGGCGCCACCAAGACTTTCTTGGTCGGCGAGGCCGTGCCCGCCTGGTGCGCGTGGTCGCTCTGGTTCTGGTTCGACGGTTCGACGGCGACCTGCGGTATTCCCTTGAACTATACGGTTCCCAATATTAAGCCCGACCTCAACTTCAATGACTGGGCCGACACCTACAGTTTCATGAGTCGGCACCGCGGCGGCGCGAACTTCGCCATGTGCGACAACAGCGGCTGCTTTATCGCCAATCTGATCGACACTAACCTATACCATGCTTTGGCTACCATTGACGGTAATGAAGGGACGGTGATGGCGGCCGACGGTACTGGCACCATTTTACCCGTGGCAGTGCCGCAGTGACGCCCAGATTTGCGCTCCACGAATTCGCATGGCCAAATTTGCCGTAATTCTGCCCGCCGCGGGACGCAGCAGCCGCTTCAAGGACGACTATTACAAGAAGCCGTTCGTGCCGCTGGCGGGCCGGGCCGTCTGGCTGCATTCCGCCGAACGTTTTCTGCAGCGCAACGACGTGGTGCAGGTGCTGGTCGTAATTGCCCCCGAGGACCGCGAGGACTTCAACTTCAAGTTCGGTTCCAACGTGGCCATTCTCGGCATCGACGTGGTGCTGGGCGGCGCCGAGCGTTTCGATTCCGTGGCCGCCGCCTTGGCTCGCGTGAAACCCGAGGCCGATTTCGTCTGCATCCACGACGCCGCGCGGCCCTGCCTGGCCGACGCCTGGATCGACGAAGTCTTCCGCATGGCCGAGAAGACCGGGGCCGCAATCCTGGCCGTCCCCGTCGCCAACACCTTGAAGCGGGTGGGCCGCGATCGAAAAATCGACGAGACCGTTGCCCGCGACGGCCTCTGGGAAGCCCAGACGCCCCAGGTCTTTCGCCGCCAGTTGCTGATGGATGCCCATGCACGGCGGGGCGACTTTCCCGCCACCGACGACGCCCAACTAGTCGAGCGGCTGGGCCAGCCGGTAACGGTCGTCCCCGGTTCGCCCATCAACATCAAGATCACGACCAAGGAGGATCTGCGCTTGGCCGAACACGCCTTGAAGGCCCTGCCCAAGCCGAAGCTGTTCGGCCCGGCACATCCCTTCGCAGACGACAAGTGGCGGTAAAGACATGTTCGACATCATCGCTGAACTCCGCTGGCGCGAGCTGGTCCACCAGACCACAGACAACGCCAATCTCCAGGCCTGGCTCCAGGAGAAGCCGCGGACGATTTACGTCGGTTTTGACCCCACGTCCGACAGCATGCACGTGGGAAATCTCGTGGCCGTCATGCTCCTCCGCCGTTTCCAGCAGGCCGGACATCGGCCGCTGGCCCTGGTCGGCGGGGCGACGGGCATGATCGGCGACCCCAGCGGCAAGAGCGAGGAGCGCAACCTCTTGAACGTCGAGGTCCTCCGCGCCAATGTCGCCAGCATGGAAACACAGTTGCGACGCTTCCTCGATTTCGACTGCGGTCCGACCTCGGCCTCGCTGGTGAACAACTACGACTGGATGGGCCGCTTCGGTTACCTCGAATTCCTGCGCGACATCGGCAAGCATTTTCCCGTCAACGTCATGCTGGCGAAAGACTCGGTCAAGGCCAGGCTCGAACGGACCGATGCCGGCCTGAGCTATACCGAGTTCAGCTACATGCTGCTCCAGGCCTACGATTTCGTCTACCTCAACGAACACTACGGCTGCGAGGTGCAGGCCGGCGGGAGCGACCAATGGGGCAACATTACGGCCGGGATCGACCTTGCCCGGCGGATCCGCGGCGTGCAACTCCACGGCATCACCTGTCCGCTGTTGACCAAGTCCGACGGCACGAAGATGGGCAAGACCGAGTCCGGGGCCCTTTGGCTCTCGGCGGAAAGGACCAGCCCCTATCAGTTCTATCAGTACTGGTACAACATTCAGGACGCCGACGTAGGCAAGTGCCTGCGATACTTCACCGACCTTGCTCAGACCGGAAATCGAGCAACTGGAGAATCAACACGCCGCCGACCCGGGTCAGCGGGCGGCGCAAAAGCGACTGGCCGCCGATCTCACCCGCCTGGTCCACGGCGACGAGGGCCTGTCCGCGGCCCTGAAGGCATCGGCGATCTTGTTCGGCGCGGAAATAGAGCGTTTATCGGACAGGCAGCTTGCCGAGGTTTTCGCCGACGTTCCCAGCAAGGAGTTTCCTCGTTCTCTGCTGGAGGGCACGGGGCTTTCCCTTATCGACGCCTTGTTCGAGGTCGGATTGGCCAAGAGCAAGGGCGAGGCCCGCCGTGCGATCAGCGAGGGCGGGGGCTACGTCAACAATCGCCGCGTGGAAAGCATCGATTCCCGGCTGACGTCCGCCGAACTTGGCCGGCGAGTCGATCATCATCGTCCGCAGGGGCAAGAAGAACTATGGCTTGCTGCGGTTCGTAGGATAAAGATGGGACCAGCGACGGGGCACCCGCACAGCGGGTCGGCGAGCGCGGGCCCACCATAGTGAGAGCGAACCAATTGGTGGGCCGGCGCTCGCTACGCGATCTTGTCCCACCCTACGTTGCGAGGACTTGCATGCGGAAAAAAGTTCGGGTTGCGTTGATCGCCCTCGTCGTGCTCGGCGTCCTGGCGGCAGTAATCTATGCCCTCTATCGCGCATCGCAGGAAGTTCCGGAGTTTTATGGCAAAGCGCTTTCCATCCCCGCCGAAGCGCAGGAGAAGGAAAGCGATCTGATGCTGACGCAGGTCACGACGCTGCACAACCAGTTGCAAGCGAAAGGACGCTGGAGCCAGGTCTTCAAAGCCCAAACGATCAACGGTTGGCTGGCCGTCGACCTGCCGCGGAACCACGCCACGCTGCTGCCCCAGGGGATGCGCGATCCCCGCGTACAGATCGGCCCGCAGGGCATCACGATGGCCTGCCAGGTCGATCGCGGCGGATTCCACGGCGTCGTTTCGCTTCAGGTCAGTGCCTTCGTCGAGTCGGACGTGACGTTGTCGTGCGGGCTGCGGCGTCCACAAGGCCCGCCTGGGAGCGATTCCCTGGTCGTTCCGCACCGTGCTGGACAAGATTACCGACGCGGCGCAGAAATCCAACATCGACATCCGTTGGCGCCAGGCCGACGGCGACCCCGTGGCATTGATCAAGATTCCTTCCGCCGGGGGCAATCGGAAGCAGATCATTCACGTCGAAACGATTCGCTTGGAAGAAGGGGCGTTGGTCGTCGCCGGCACGACGGAGATTGCCAAGTGACAGACCCGGTTCAGCCGGTCCCCGGCGTCCACGCGAACCGCCATGGTTCGCGCGAATCGGCCTGCCGCCGCAATGTCGACGCGTCCGGCGAGTTGGCCGCCCGCAAGCTCAACCAGGATCTCGTTATCGGTCCACACTTCGACCGCAAACGTGCCTTGGTCCCAGCGACTGACCGTGCCGCGGCCGCCGGAAATCGGACCTTCGTAGTCGAGGTACGTGAGGCGATGGTCGGCCAGGGCCTCGCAAGGGATTTCAATCCCCGCTTCGGGCAGGCGGGGCAGGGCCCAGGTCTTCAGGACCGTCGCCCTCTTCGAGGAAGAAATCATAGTGCAGACCGCGCGGACTGTCGTGGATCAGCAAGGCAAATCGCGGCATCGGATCACTCTCCCGCGGCGAACAGTTCGACCAGACGGGGAACGATGCGTTCGGCGGCTCTGGCGCGATGACTGAGATGGGACTTGACCAGCGGACTCAGCTCGCCGAACGTGCGATGGTACTCGACGATCTCGAAAAGCGGATCGTAGCCAAAGCCGCCGCTGCCGCTGAGGGCGAAGAGAATCCGGCCGCGGCACGAGGCTGCGCTTTCGCCGCGAATCGCGCCGCTGGGGTCGGCGACGCAAATATGACAGACGAACTGGGCAGTCCGCTTCTCCCAGCGGCACGTCGCGCAAGGCGTCCAGCAGCTTCTGGTTGTTGCCGGCGTCCGTCGCCGCGGGACCACTGTAGCGGGCGGAAAGCACGCCCGGCGCTCCGTCCAAGGCGTCGACCATCAGGCCGCTGTCGTCGGCCAGGACCCACTGGCCCAGGTGCCGGGCCTGCTGGGTCGCCTTCAGCGCGGCGTTGGCGGCGAACGTGTCGCCGTTTTCCACCACGTCGATGGCTTGCGGATAGTCGGCCAGCGTGCGAAGTTCCAGGCCGACAGGCGCCAGCAATCGGCCGAGTTCTTGGCCCTTCTTGCGGTTGCCGGTGCCTAGAACCAGGAGACGAGGCATCTTTTCTACTCGCCAGCCGTGTCCAGCCGCTGCGTCAATTGGCGGCTGATCGAGCGCTTGGGCACTTCCACCGGGATCGGCTGGGCGTCGAAGAAGATGCCGACGAGCGATTTCGGCTGCATCGCCCCCGACTTGCCCGGCACGTTGACCGGCTTAGCGCGAAAAACCTCGATGATTCGATGGACCTGGGGTTGTCGATTTCGATCTTGCCGTCCGGGCGCGGCGTGCCGACGGAGTCGAAACTGCCCACCGTGACCAGGCTGGCGTTGCGATCGTGGAACTCGTAGGCCTCCTAGCCCTTGATCCGCAAGGCTTCGGTCAGTTCGTGGGCTTTCTCGGCGGCGGCGGCCAGGCCTTGCTTGGTCGATTCCGGGCCGGGCTTGATGCCGGTTTCGATCGCCCGGATCTCGCTCTGATTGATGATGACTTCGCCGGTGAAGTGGGCGACTTGCACCGTGTATTTGCCGGGGCAATCCAACAGGCTGTGCTTGACGTTCTTGTTCATCTTCAGGACCAGTTCGTCCACGCCTCCCTTGGGAGCGAAGTAATCCTCGGGCAGCAGCGGATTGCGGGTAATGAAGGCGTGCGCCAGCGGTCCGGTTTGCTTGCGGCTTTCGATGAACTTGGGCAAGTCCCGGACGCTGGCCTGAAGCGACCGCCAGGCGGCCAGGCTGCGTGATTGCGCTTCTGCCGGTGGCATGGAGGCATTCGGGATCGGCCGACTTCAGTTTTTGCAGGGCCTGCCGGGCGTCGGGATCGTCGATCGCGGGAAAATTGCCCACGACCACGGCGATTTCCTTGATCGCCCCGTCGCGGTAGGCCTTGGGATTTTCGGTGACCATGTGGTACTGGTGGCGATGGGGCGAGGCGCGAAGCGGATCGCACGTTGCCGTTGGGATCGTCCAGCTCGAATCCATGCAGATAGACGAAGGCCTCCATGCGGTACCGCTTGCGAAGTTCCAGCACCAGGTCATGCGCCTGCTTCTGGGCCTTTTCGCCGTTGAAACTGCAGGCCATGATGATCCACGGCCCGTGCTCTTCCTTGAGCGTGTAGGGCTTGTCCGGATCGGCCTCCACGCGGTTGGTGGCCAGCAGGTTGGACCAGGGGGTATCGGCCCGCGAGATCGCCGTCGCCTGGATGCCCGACACCAGGCCCAGAGCCGCAATCCGGAATGCCCATTTTCCGATCATCGCCAACTCCATGCAATCGTAACCATGCCACCAATGAGAAGTGCTTCCATGCACTGTTTAAGTGGCAAGCGAATTATTCGGGCGGAGTGTAGCAAATCGATTGGCGGGGGGCCAGAGCGAAATTTACCCGTCCACCGGCTCGATCGACGCCGACATCGATCCTTGGCAATCGGCGATCAAGACGTCCTTGCCGTAGGCGTGAATTTGATCGCGTTTCAACTCGGCATGCTCCATGGTCGTGGTCAGAACGATCACCCGCCCTTGAGTGTCGACTTCCTGGGCCATCTGATAGCCTTTTTCCACCGGGTGGGCGAAGAGTTCCAGGAGCATGGTGATGACATAGGCATAGGTGTGGTCGTCGTCGTTCCAGAGGACGACGTTATAGCGCGGCTGCTTCTTCGGTTTGCGTTTCTCTTGCTTCCGGCGTTCGGGAACAACAGTCTCGGTCGGCTCTTCGGCAACCGCGGCAGCGGCATGGTCAGCTCATTGTTATGGTCCACTAGCGGTTTGCTGTTTCTTTCGCCATTATATTGAGTAATCGACCCTCTGGAACAGGTTTTCAGAATCTTCCGACATCCCTCGAAAGGTGTACGCATGCCCGCTCTCGATCAATATTTGACGGCCCACGCGGCTCAATTTGAGGCCGAACTGTGCGATTTCCTGCGAATTCCCAGCGTCAGCGCCGATCCAGCCCACAAGAGTGACATATCAAAATGCCGCCCAGTGGGTGGATGCGCAAGTTCCGCCAGATGGGATTCTCATCCGAGATTATCCCCACCAATGGCCACCCCCTGGTTTATGCCGAATCGCCCGAGGTGCCCGGCGCCCCGACCGTTCTGGTCTATGGACATTACGATGTGCAGCCGGCCGACCCGCTGGAACTATGGATCAGTCCGCCGTTCGAGCCGACCGAGCGCGACGGAAATCTCTTTGCCCGCGGCGCGACCGACGACAAGGGGCAGGTGCTCACGCATATCCAGAGCGCCCAGGCGTGGCTGGACGTTCATGGCCGCCTGCCGGTGCGGCTGAAGTTTCTGATCGAAGGCGAAGAGGAAGTCGGCAGCGAGGGCGTGGAAGCGTACCTTGCCGCGAACGCTTCCCGCCTGGCCTGCGACTGCGTGGTCATCAGCGACGGCGGCAAGTTCAGCCGCGACATTCCGGCCATTACCTATGGCCTGCGGGGAATCGCCTACTACGAAATCCGCGTGACGGGGCCCAATCGCGATTTGCACTCGGGCTCGTTCGGCGGTTCGGTGACGAATCCGGCGACGACCGTGGCGCGGATCCTTTCCGCGATGGTCGATCGCCGCGGCAAGATCCTGATCCCCGGCTTCTACGACGACGTGGTGCCGTTGACCGAGCGCGAGCGGCAGCAGTTCGCCGCGCTGCCGTTCGACGAGGCCGAGTACTTCGCCGAGATCGGCGTCGATGGAGCGGTGGGCGAGGAAGGCTATACGGCCCTGGAACGCCGGTGGGCGCGGCCGACCTACGACGTCTGCGGCTTATGGGGCGGCTACCAGGGCGAAGGGGCCAAGACGATCTTGCCCGCCAAGGCCGGCGCCAAGTTCAGCTTTCGCCTGGTCCCGAACCAGTCGCCGGAGAAGATCACCGCCGCGCTGCGGCGTTGGCTGCCCGGAGATTACCCCGCCCGGCGCGAAGGTCGAACTCTTGGACTATCACGGTTCGCCGGGCGTGATGGTGCCTCTGGAGAGCCGTTACGTGGCAGCCGCCGCGCGGGCGCTCGAGCAGGCCTTCGGCCGCGCCCCGGTCTACTCGCGGGAAGGCGGCTCGATCCCCATCGTGGCCAGCTTCCACGATGCCCTGCACGCCGACGTGTTGCTCTTGGGCTGGGGCCAGGACGACGACAACGCCCACAGTCCCAACGAGAAGTTCTCCCTGGCCGATTATCATCGCGGGATTAAGGCCAGCGCCAGGTTGTGGGAGGAGTTGGGAAAGCTGGCGTAGCCCACCAATTGTTGCGGTGCGCCGCGATCCAAGATACATAGGTCCCATTTTCGTGTCGTTCGCCTGCCTGTCTTCGCAAGAAGCGATCTCACGGGCTTGCGCGGTCGATCTTTTCATTTGGGCGCAGGGATGTAGAATGGATTGGAGCAACGACAAATATCATTGGTGTCTTGAACGAGGTCTCTTTCCCATGGCAATGTTCATTGAAAATCCTCGCCTTGAGGAAGAACTGAAAGAGCAGCGAAAGGCATGGGGCGCCGACCAACATGACGAAGTCTGGGAAGGAGTGTATTTCATGCCTCCGATGGCGAACGACGATCATCAGGATCTGGTTCTCGAATTTGCGGCTGTTTTGCGGGATGCCGTTTCGAAACCTGGTCTCGGCAAGGTCCGCCCCGGCGTCAATCTCGCAGCATCGGCGGAAGACTGGGAATACGACTATCGCATGCCGGACGTCGTGGCCTTCCTGGCCGGCACGGCTGCCGAGTGCCATGACGCCTTCTGGACCGGCGCGGCGGATTTCATCATCGAGATCACCAGTCCGCGCGACCGTACGTACGAAAAGATACCATTCTACGCACGGATCGGAGTCCGAGAACTGCTGATTCTCAATCGCCAATCATGGACGCTCGAGCTGTACCGGCATCAAGACGGCGGCTTGAACAAGGTCGGCGAATCAAGGGTCGAGCGGCCCGAGGTCCTTTCCAGCGAAAAAGTTCCGCTCGAATTCTGGTTGATACCGGGCCAACAGCGCCCGCAGGTCGAAGTCCGGCACAAGACCACGGGCGAGCGATGGGTGGTGTGAACGGGCAGACCCTGCTATAATCCGGTCTTTTCCCCGTTCCAAGATTCTTCTCCCCCTCCCCTCGCTCCCATGCTCGACCGCAAATTCATCGTCGATAACGCCGAACTCGTCAAGCAGAACTGCAAGAACCGCAACTCCCCGGCCGACGTCGATCGGTTCGTCGCCCTGGAAACGGAGCGGAGGACGCTGCAAACGCAGTTGGACGAAGCCAATCGCAAGGCCAACGAGACCGCCCGCTCGATCGGCAAGGCCCCGCCCGAGCGGCGCGAGGCGTTGAAGGAAGAAGGCCGTCGCATCCGCGACGAGGCCGCCGCGATCCAACAAAGGCTCGACGGAATCGCGGCTGAATCGGACGCGATCATTCGCGCGATCCCCAATCTCTCGCACCCGGCAGCCCCGGTCGGCGTCGACGACAAGGCGAACCTGGAACTCTTCCGCGGCAAGACGCCGATCCCGCAGTTCGATTTCAAGCCGTTGGATCACGTCGAATTGGCCGACAAGAAAGACTCGATTTGATCGACTTCGAAGGCGGGGCCCGCGTCGCCGGACACGGCTTCTACTTCCTCAAGAACGACGTCGTGCTACTGGAACTGGCCTTGCAGCGTTATGCTCTGGAGGTGCTGCTGAAGGAAGGCTTCACGCCCTTGACCACGCCCGACGTGGCCCGCAACGAAGTGCTCCAGGGCATCGGCTTCATTCCCCGCGGGCCGGAGACGCAGATCTACAGTATTGAAGGCAGCGATCTGAGCCTGGTGGCGACGGCCGAGATCACGCTCGGCGGGCTATTCTCCGGCCAGACGCTCGATGCGGAGGAGCTGCCCTTGAAGCTCTGCGGCATGAGCCATTGCTTCCGCACGGAGGCCGGGGCCGCCGGCCGGGCCTCGCGCGGGCTGTATCGCGTCCACCAGTTCACCAAGGTCGAGATGTTCGCCTACACGCTCCCCGACGAAAGCGACGACATGCTCGACTACCTGCGGGACATGGAATGCCGGATCTTCGACGGCCTGGGCGTGCCGTATCGAGTGGTCGATACGGCGACCGGCGACCTCGGCGGGCCGGCCTATCGCAAGTTCGACCTCGAGGCCTGGATGCCCGGCCGGGGCGACTTCGGCGAGGTCACCAGCACTTCGAACTGCACCGACTACCAGTCGCGGCGGCTGAATATCCGCTATCGCGTCAAGGGCGAAAAAGGAACGCGGTTGGTCCACACGCTCAACGGCACCGCCATCGCCATCAGCCGCGGCATTATCGCCGTGATGGAGAACTACCAGCAGGCCGACGGGTCGATCGTCGTGCCCGAGGTCCTGCGGGTTTGGATGGGGAAGGACCGGATCGAGGCGAAGAAGTGAACCGTTTATACGCCCATCAGCACCTTCGCCGCCTCTTCGCAAAGCCGTCGGGCTTCCGCCGCCGTCGGCGCTTCGGCAATGGCGCGGACGATCGGTTCGGTGTTGCTGCCGCGCACCAACAGCCAACGGCCGGGCCAGTCCAAGCGCAGCCCGTCCATGCGGTCGGCAGCCGCGTCGCGGAAATGTGATTCCAGCGCGTTCAAGGCGGCGGGAATCTTCTCCTGGGCCAGTGCGATTTTGGTCTTCACGATCTCGTAGCGGGGCAGGGCATCGGCCATTGCCCCGATCGACAACTCGCGCTCAGCCATGGCGTCCAGCAGCAGCGCCATGCCGACGAAACTGTCGCGCACCAGGCCCACGCGGGGATGAATCGGCCCGCCATTGCCCTCGCCGCCAAAGATCGCGCCGTTGGCAAGCATGCAATCGACCACGTTGGCCTCGCCCACGGCCGATCGGAAGAAAGGCACACCGGCCCGTTCAGCCAGATCCTGGGTCATACGGCTGCTGGAACAGTTGGTCGTGATCGGTCCCTTCGCGTGGCGGAGGACCTGCTCCGCACACAAGGCCACGGTGTATTCCTCGCCGATATAGCGACCCGCGGCATCGATCACCGCCAGGCGGTCGGCATCCGGGTCCTGGCAGAAGCCGATATCGGCCCCGGCCGCCGTCACGGCCGAGCAGACGCCCGCGAGGTTCTCGGCCGTGGGCTCGGGCGTATGGGCGAACTGACCGTTGGTCTCCTCGCCGAGGATCGTAACGGTACAGCCGAGTTCCTCCAGCAGGCACCGTCCCAACGGGCCCCCGGCGCCGTGATTGGAGTCCAACAGCACGCGGAAGCGACGCTTGCGAATCTGCTCCGGTTGGACCGTCGCCAAGACCAACGCCAGGTGGGCGGATTGTACGTCGATCAAGATCTCGCCGGTTCCTAAGCATTGGTGGACAACCCAAGCGGGATGACCGGCGCGGTACTGCTCCAAGACCCGTTCGCCCAGATTTGCCGGGATGACGCGCCCCTCAGCGGAAAACAGTTTCAGGCCGTTGTAGGGCGAAGGGTTGTGACTGGCCGTAATCTGAATTCCGCCGGCCGCGCCGACATGCCGCACGAGGACGCCGGTGGTCGGCGTGGCAACGATGCCGGCGTTGATCGTCGATCGTCCTACGGCCTCCAGGCCACTGTTGATCGCCCCAGCAAGCATCCTGCCCGAGGGGCGGCTATCGCGGGCCAGCACGATCGGTCCCGGCGGGGCCACGGCGGCAAAGGCGGCGGCGTAACGGATGGCAACCTCCGGAGTCAGGGTTTCACCCACGACACCCCGCAGGCCGGAGACACTGATGATGGGTTCGGTCACTTTCGCGAGCCTTTCAATCTTTTTCGCGATTATACTTTGCGGAGGCGCGGCGTTCAATTGCTCATTCCCGCTTTTCCCCATGCTCGCCATTTCGTACAATGACTTTCATCATGAACACCCAAGAAGCAGCATTGCAACAACTTGACGTGGCCGCCGCGACGGGCAAACTCTCGCCGGGGGCCGTGGAGAACATTCGCACCTGGCTCACCGCGCCCTATCTGGCCGAATACGCCTCCGCCGTGGCCGAACATATCGCCGCCGGAAAATGGCAGGCACTGGACGACGTCTTCTGGACGACCATCCCCTTCGGCACCGGCGGCCGCCGCGGCAAGCTTTACCCCATTGGGACCAATGCCATCAACGACCGCACGATTGGCGAAAGCGCCCAGGGCCTGGCCGATTATGTTCGCGAGGTGGTCGGCAAGAAGTCGCTGGCCTGCGCCGTTGCCTACGATACGCGGCATCGCTCCCGCGAATTCGCCGAACTTTGTGCCCGGATCATGGCCGCCGCCGGCTTCAAGGTCTGGTTCCTCGACGGTTACCGCAGCACTCCCGAGACCTCCTTCGCCGTTCGCTACAAGCACTGTGATTGCGGCATCATGATCACCGCCAGCCACAATCCGCCCACCGACAACGCCGTGAAGGTCTATTGGTCGACCGGCGGCCAGTTGCTCCCGCCGCACGACGAAAACGTGATCGATCGGGTCTACCATGTCAAGGGAATTGCGCGGATTCCCTGGGAAGAGGGACTGGCTTCGAGCCAAATCGAGTATTGCCAGGACGAGGTCGATGCGGCCTTTGTCGCGGCGGTCATGCGGCAGAGCACGGCCGGTCCGCGCGGTCTGAAAATCATCTACTCGCCGCTGCACGGCGTGGGTACGTCGGCGGTCTGCCCGGTGCTGGATGCGGCCGGCTTCAAGGACGTGGAAGTCTTCGGCCCGCACGCGGCGCCCGATCCTGATTTCACCAACGTGCCGGGCCACGTGGCCAACCCGGAGAACGCGGTCGTTTTCGACGCCATGATCGCGCGCGGCAAACAGATCGCCGCGGACCTGATCCTGGCCACTGACCCTGACTGCGACCGGTTAGGCTGCGCGGCCCGACTGACCCCAGCCGCCGATTCCGCCTGGGGAACACTTACGGGCAACCAGATCGGCGCCCTCTTGACCGATTCGCTGCTGGCCGCCCGACAGGCGGCAGGCGCCCTTCATTCCAGCTTGTACGTCGTCAAGACGCTGGTCACCACGGAGTTGATGCGGCGGATTGCCGACAGTTACGGGGTGCAAACGGCCGGCAACTTGCTCGTGGGCTTCAAGTACATCGGCGGCGAGATGGATCTTCGCGGGCCGAAGGATTTTGTTTTCGGCGCCGAGGAATCCTACGGCTTCCTGGCCGGCGACCACGTTCGCGACAAGGACGCCGCCGTGGCCTCGCTCCTGCTGGCCGAGTTGGCTGCGCGGTTGAAGGCCCGCGGCAAGACCTTGCACCAGCAACTTGACGAACTGTTCGTGCGCTTCGGCTGTCATAGCGAGAGCCAGATCAGCGTGCAGATGCCCGGCGAGCAGGGCATGGACGCAATGAAGACGTTGATGGCCAACTTCCGCTCTCGTCCGCCGCAGGAACTGGGCGGCTTGAAACTCGCCCGCGTGCGCGACTATGCCAACGACACGGTCACCGTCTCCGGTGGCCAACCGGCGCCGCTGGGTGGACCCCGGGGCGACATGGTGATCCTCGACATGGAGGCTGCCGGCAATTACGTGGCCGTGCGTCCCTCCGGCACCGAGCCGAAGGTGAAGTTCTACATGTTCGCCTGCGACCCGCCGGCGGCAGCGGCGGAACTCCCCGCGATCAAGGCCGCGCAAGCAGCGCGGATGAAGGCTTTCGGCGCCGATCTACGGAAGTTCTCGGGAACGTAGCCCTGCAAGGCACGCAGGAGTTGATCGGACGGATCCGTCCGATCCGTCCGATCCGTGCGGGCCGGGACTTGCCGACCCGCAAGCGGGTGCCTTGGAGCTTGTCTACCGTTTCATCGTCCCGGCCTGCGCCGTGGCCGTCCGCGGCGGACCAATCGCGGCGCCGATCCAGCCGTCGTCGATCACGAGCTGCGTCACGACCACGCCTTCGAGCTTCGGATTCTTGACGAACGATTCGGGCGTCACGTGGATCGGCTGCTTCTGGGAGAAGACTTTCGAGAAGACGCCACGCAGGGCGATCTGCGAACCGGCGTTCATCCGCTGCCCGATCAACCTCACGCTGCCGTCGCGCGTCAGATCGACCGAACGGCCTTGAACGACGGGCCGGTAGGAGACACGGACCTGGAAATCCTTGAACCTCCGCGCGCCCTTGCTCAGGCGGGCGATCGCCAGCGTGATCTCCAAGCGGCCGTCATTGCAGCGGACATGGACCGCATCCTTGGCGGCGAAACCAATCTTCACGTCGCCCTGATCCGGATCGACCGGCTTGGGCTGGAAGTTATGAAGCCGTTGGGCAAGCCGCTGGTTAAGCCCGGCCAGATCGAAGGTCTGGCCGTCCAACTCGAGTCGCTCCAGCACGTTGTTGAGCAGGCTCTCGTGAATCTGAAGACTGGCCAGGCTGTCGGACGGGGCCTGGGGCCGCGGCGTGTGGCCGCCAAGCTGATCGGGACCGGCCAGGCGGATCCGCATGCTGAAACGCTTCTCGGTCGTTTCCGCGCTCACCATCATGGGATCCAGCAGCAACGCATCCATCGGGCCGAGGACTTCCGCCTGCAACCGCTTGGCGGCGGCTGTAATCTGCGCCGTCGTTTCGCGATCGACCCGTTCCTTGGCCTGGGCCGCAATCTTTTCGCGAACCTCGGCGTCGGCAGCCGGCATCTTCTGGTCGTGCTGCGATTTGGCCACGTTGCGCGCCACCTCGCGAAACAGGGGAACGCGGTCGAAGTCCGTCGCGATCCCCCGCAATTGCGAACTGTTGTCCACGCTGACTTCCGTCGGCCCAACGCTGATGCCGCGGAGGCTGATCTCAAGCGGCTTCCGGGCGACGTAGGTCGATTGGCTATCGCTATAGAACGTGGCGGGGCCAGCCGTCGAGCGGGTCAGGGCGGCCACCTCGCCGTTGACTTCCAGCGCCAATCGGGCATGGTGCGGATCGGGGATCATCCGCACGGTAATTTCACTTGCCATCAGGCTCTGGCCGCGAACCTGGGCTCCCTGTATGGTATCTTTGACCGCCGCGTACTCCGGCTCCTGCTTGGGAATCATACGATTGACAAACTCGTCGCTGACGGCAATCCGCAGGTTGGCGTTGCGATAGTGCGTTTCGACCCGCTCGCCCAGCTCCTGCTGGGCCGCTCCCGCGCCCACCCCCAAGAATTGGCAGTCTCGCGCCAGCAACCGGGCGTCGCTGGGCAGTCCGCTCCTTTCGTAGTCCTCGAGGTGTTGCAGCAAACGATTTGATTCCACCGGTTCGGCCGTATGCCGCAACATTTCCTGGTGCAGCGCGGCCATCGGCCCGGACGTGAGGAACTGCCGCTGGTGCGAAGTGACCGACATCTGGTTGAAACGCTTGAGCACCTGCTGGGCCAGTTCGTGCGGCACCCGCTCGTCGTTGCCGTGCCGCCGTGCCGCCCAGTCATGCAGGGGCTCGATCAGCATGTACTTCCGCCAGGCATGTCCTTCCGACGAATCGCTCGTGAGCTGATCAATATCGTTGAGGCACTTGTTGAACCTGCGCGGATCGAAGGCCGGCGCAGGAGCGTTGGCGGCCACCATGCCACCCATGCGGCCGATCTGCTTCCAGACCGTGATCCGCCGTTCCAAGGCATCCGCCGTTCGCGAGAGATTCTGGGCCACGGTTCCGTCATCGATCTTCGTCAGCAACGACGGCGCCTCGCCAGCCAGTTGTTCCAAGTGCTGAAGGATCTCCGTCGTCTGCGCCGCGCCAACCGAGATCGCCGGCCCCAACTTGTGAATTGCGGCCGACGCTTCCGCCGCCCACCCCTGAGTCATCTGGTGCTTCTTCAACTCCTCCAATTGAACCAGCAGATGCGTCGGTTCTTCCCAGGCCCGCCCGATGGCCTTCATCGGCCCGATGGTTCCCGTCGACGCCTCACTAACGGCAGATTGCGAGGCCTGCGGCCCGGCTGCATCGGCCTTGTTCGCGGGCTTCGCAACTTCGGCAGGCGTCGCGACGTCCGCCGGTTTCGCACTTTCGGCCGTCCTGATCGGGTTGGGTTCCGGCAAGGCCGGCTGCGCGTTACCCGATAGCGAATTCGGCGTCATTTGCGTTTGCGGTTCGGGGACAACCGCACGCATCGGATTGGGAACCGTTTCGGCGGCGGGTAATCGCTCCACTATGCCGGACGGTTCGGGAATCACCGCGGACGGGCCAGGCTGGCGCGCTACGTCGGGACCCGCGCTCGGCTGATCGGACGGCTGGGCTTTGACGACGCCGGTTTGCGGCGGGGGTAAGCGACGAACTTCTGTTTCGGCCGGAGCCGCACTCTCTGGGCCGAGGCTGGGACCAGGCAAAGGCTCGGGAACATCGCGCAAGACGCGCACTTCGTCGGTCTTCTCCGCAGCCGCGGCCGCGAGGGCGATCGCCTTTTCCTGCGGCAGCGGCAGAATCGGCTCGGACGTATATGGCGTTGGAATCGCCGTCTTTCTGGTCGGATGTTCTTTGGATTCTTCGCAGGGAACCGCGATTTTCACAAGTTCTTCGGCGGGCGCAGCAGTCGGAGCAACTTCGGCCGCAGACGATTTCAGGACCGCGACAGGTACCGCCACGGCGGGGTGCGTCTCATAGCTCGATCTTGCGGTGGAATGGACAAAACTGTCGGTGTTGCTGCCGACCGGATCGGCCGGCCTGATCGAGCGAAAGACATCGCGCGGGGCTTGATGCCGGCTGTCCGCGGCCGACAGTAACTCGTGGGCTGGAAGCGACTTATGTGGCTTCAGCACCAAAGCTGTCGGTCGGGCAATTCGCTCCCACTGCCGCGGCAGCCTGAGGCTCAAGAAAAAGAGCCCAACCAAGACGAATATCAGTGGCCAACTAAAGTCCGTTCGCCGGCGAAACATTCCGCGCCTCCATCCATGAACTGCGTGCCCAGAATATGCACCTTCTGGCATCGGATTAGATCGGTTGTTTCGCGGGAGGAATCAAACGCGAATCGGAAGTTCCGATCGAGCGCAACTTAGGGAAAAGAACGAACTTGCGGACAAGTTTGCTTTTCCCAGATCCCCAGGATTGCCGGTGGATAGGGGCGAATGTCCCATTGGTCGGCCGCGGGAAGTTCACGAAAATCAAACCGGTTGTCGGATTCCACGGCAAAAAGGCTGTCCGGGGGGGATTTCTCGATCAAGTGATTCAAGAGTTGCAACATGTCATCCTTGCGGGCGACATAGAATTCGTAAGGAGGCGAACAAAAGACAACCCATGGCGACGTACCCAGGTCGGGAAGGCGTTTGGCCCAAAGGAACGTATCGGCTGAGGTTACGTCGACAACCGATTCAACCCCCAATGTGGTGGAATTGCTGGCGAATCGTCTGGGCAGTCGGCCGATGCTGTTCGACCAGAACGGCCCGCGATGCCCCGCGACTCAGGGCCTCCAGCGCCAAGGCCCCGGTGCCGGCAAAAAGATCGATGGCAACCTTGCCTTCGACTGCGTGGCCGAGAAGATTGAAGAGGGCCTCTCGAACCCGGTCCTTCATGGGCCGTGTGCGCAGATCGCCCGAATACTCCAATTTCCGCCCGCGAAACTTGCCTCCGATAATCCGCACCCCGACAGGGCCCGTCGCTTCCGCTGGGAGGCCACGGCGTAACTTGTGTGTCGGGGGTTTCTTTCGTTTTGCCATGCAAGATGCCTCTATTGCCAAATCTGCCTGATATGGTAGGGTATGGGACGCGGAACGGACAGTGGGCGGCGACCAGTCGGTTCTTCCTGCCGGGAAGGACCATTCCGTTTCGCGCCGCTGAATACGTCGGGGTTTTCACTTATTCATGGCACATAGGTCCCTTCCGGCAGAAAGGACCTGCTGTTTAGGAAAATCATCATGTTGATTCGCACGCTACTTACCTTTCTTTTTTGTCTTTCCAGCACATGTGTTTTTGCGGTCGATCCAGCAGTCCCGCCTACCCGCAGTAAGGCGGAGACGCCGGCCGTCGCCGGCAAGGCGGAGGAATTCGCCAAGGTCAACAAGGAGTGCAACGATTTGGTTGCGAACCTCGGCGCCCTGAAGGTCGAGTATAACACCACGACAGACGCCACCCGAAAGGCCGAGATCTACAAGCAGTTCCAAGACGGGTTTGAGAAAGCCACGGCGATGGAGCGGAAAGTGGTCGCGGCGGCCAAGGTCGCCTATATTGAAGCCCCCAACGCCGATCCCAACATCGTGGACCTCCTGGTGGCCGACCTATACGACAGCGTGAAAATCGACGATTACGAGGCCGCCTTCCAACTCGGCAAAACGCTCATGGACAATAAATGCGCCAATAAGCTCGTGCCGGCGCTGGCGGGCGTCGCTGCCTATTGCGTGAACGAGTATGATCTGGCCGAGCCCTGGCTGAACGCCGCTCAGACCTCCGGCGCGATGGCCAAACTATGCAAGGATTTGCCGAAACGGCATTACGCAAATTACCTGCAGATGATCGACGACACCAAGACCGGCTGGGCCAAAGAGAAGAAGATTCGCGAGGCCGAAGCCAAGGCCGACGATTTGCCGCGCGTACACATGAAGACCAGCGCGGGCGATATTGAAATCGAATTGTTCGAAAACGAAGCCCCCAACACCGTGCTGAACTTCATTACGCTGGTGGACAAGGGGTTTTACAACGGACTGAAGTTCCACCGCGTGTTGCCCGGTTTCATGGCCCAAGGCGGCGACCCGAAGGGTGACGGGAGCGGAGGGCCGGGCTATACGATTCCCTGCGAATGCGGTCGGCCGGATCACCGCTTGCACTTCCGCGGCAGTCTGAGCATGGCACACACGGACCAGCCCGACACGGGCGGATCGCAGTTCTTTCTCACCTTCGAGCCAACGAGCATCTCGACGGCAAGCATACCGTCTTTGGCCGCGTCATTACCGGAATTGACGTGCTTGCCAAGCTCAAGCGGCGGGACCCCGACGAAGGGACGGTGGGCGCAGCCGACACGATCATCGAGGCCAAAGTCACGCGCAAACGCAACCACGCCTATGAGGCCAAGGATTTGAAAAAGTCCGGGAACACGGACTAGTCCTCCATCACGTCCTTTTCGCGGGCCTTGGCCAAATCGCCGGCCTGGGTTTCGTACTGCTTGGTCAGATCCTGAATGTCTTCCTTGACCTTGTCGCGATCGTCTTCCGAGAGATCCTTGTCCTTCTCGGCCTGATCGGCCATCTTGTTGCCGTCGCGGCGAACGTTGCGTACGGCGACCTTGGCCTCCTCGGTCAAGTCCTTGATGCGGGCAACCATCTTGCGGCGGACCTCGGTCGACAGCGCCGGCACGTTCAGGCGAATAACGCGGCCGTCGCTTTGCGGATTGAAGCCCAGATCGCTGGTCTGAATCGCCTTCTCGATGTCCTTGATCGTGCCCGGATCGTAAGGGCGGATGACGATCTGGTTCGGCTCCGGAGCGCCGACCGAGGCAAGCTGCTTCATCGGCACTTGCGAGCCATAGGCCTCGACGCGGAGCGAATCGACCAGGCCCGGGTTGGCCCGGCCGGTGCGAATGCCGGCCAGGGAATGCTTGAGGACGTTGATCGCCTTTTCCATGCGCTCTTCCACGTCCAAGAGGATTTCATCGGAGGTCATGGGTTGGTACCTTTTTGGCTGTTCCCTGGTGGGTCCGCGCTGCGCTTGACCACACCCTACTTTCCGGCGGTCTGGATCAAGGTGCCGACCCTTTCGCCCATCACGGCCTTCTCGATGTTGCCTTCCTTGCGGAAGTTGAAGACCATGATCGGCATCTCGTACTGCCGGCACTTGGCGATCGCCTCGGTGTCCATCACCCGGAGGTTCTGCCGCATCACGTCCTCGTAGCTCAATTGGCTATAAAGAACGGCGTGGGGATTCTTTTCCGGATCGTCGCTGAACACGCCGTCCACCCGCGTGGCCTTCACGAGGATGTCGGCGTCGAGTTCCAACGCCCGCTGGGCCGCGGCCGTGTCGGTGGTTACGAACGGGCTGCCGGTGCCGGCGGCGAGGATGACGATCCGGCCTTTCTCCAGGTGCCGGCGGGCCCGGCGGCGGATATACGGCTCGGCCACGCCGTCCATGCGGATCGCGCTCATCAGCCGCGTGTCGCAGCCCAACGATTCCAGGGCGTCTTGCAGGGCCAGGCCGTTCATCACCGTGGCCAGCATGCCCATGTAATGGGCCGTGGCCTCGTGAATGCTGGAATTACCGCAAGTGAACTGCGCCCCGCGAAGGATATTGCCGCCGCCGATGACCAGGGCCAACTGGATGCCATGCTTGGCCGCCTGGCTCGTCTGCCGGGCGATGTGGAGCACGGCGTCCATGGCGATACCGCGTTCGCCGGGATGCGTGAAGCCCTCGCCGGAGATCTTCAGCACGACCCGCCCGAAACGCCGGCCACCCGGCCCCTGAGCAATCAGACCCTGAGCGGCCATACCCTGACCGGTCGAAACACTGTCCGCAGCAGACATGGGGTCTTTACTCCTTGGGCAATTCCCAGAGCATGAAGCCTTTGATCTTCATGCCGGCCGCTTTGGCCAATTCGGCGATCGTCTTGCCGCCATACTTGGTCTCGTTGACATGAATTTGATCGAACAGGCAACGGTCGGCGTAGAATTGGCTCAAACGACCCTCGATCACTTTGGACTTGTTCTTGGCCAATCCTTCGGCCTTCTTCAGGTCGCCGCGGGCGCGACCGTGGCTGCTGGTCATCCGCTCCAAATTATTGGGATCCTGGATCTGCTGATCTGGCAGGGCAAGGATACGTTCCGCTTCGGTCTTGATCTTCTCCGCTTCTTGGGCCATCGCCTGTTCCAAAATGTCGCGCTCCTTCGCGACCAACGCCGGATCGATGTCTTCCCTGCGCATGACGATTGGTTTCTTCCCAACGATGTGCATGCAAATGTCGCGGGCCAGTTCGGCAGTGCCGGCCGCATTTTCCATTTGCAGCAACGCCGCAATCGCGCCGTTGTGGTGGACATAGCCGGCCGTGGGACCATTGACGCGCAAGACCCGCTCAAGCACGAATTTCTCGCGGATGCGGTTGTTCAAGTCGTCGAACTGCTGCCGCAACGTCGTGCCCTTCTGGCTGGGCGACGGTTGATCGAGCAATGCGTCGGGCGTGGCCGCACCGGGACCCTTGGCAAGTTGCTGGGCCAGATCGTTTGCCAGAGCGATGAAATGCTCATTGTTGGCCACCGGGGCGCTTTCGCAACGGATGTCGATCAGGGCCCCGACGCCCGGTTCGATCTCGGAGAAAACGGCAATCCGGCCGGTCGACGTGGAACGGCCCGCCTGTTTCTCTTGGACCTTCTTGCCGCGGATCCGCAGTTCTTGGATTGCCTTGTCGATATCGCCGTTGGCCGCCGACAGGGCCTGCTTGCAGTCCATCATCGGAAGGCCCGTTTTTTCCCGCAGCTCCTTCACGGCCGAAGCGGTAATCTCTGCCATGGAAACTATCTCCTTGTTGAAATCTCGATACTCTGTAGGGTGAGGTCGAGCGCAGCGAAGACCCACCATTTTCAGAAGTTTTGCGGTGGGTCTTCGCTGCGCTCGACCTCACCCTACGGCTCTTAGGTACGGCTGCTCAGGAGGCAGCCGCCGCGACCGCCGGCTCGGCAACCGCTTCGGCGCCCTCGGCCTGCTCTTGCCGCACTTCGCCCGACTGGTTCTTGCCCGCAATCACGGCGTCAGCCAGGAGTTGCACGATCAACTCGATCGAGCGAATGCTGTCGTCGTTGCCCGGGATGGCCAAATCGACTTCGTCCGGATCACAATCCGTGTCGATCAGCGCCACGATCGTCACCCCCAGCTTTCGGGCCTCCTTTACCGCATTCTTCTCTTTGCGAGGGTCGATCACTACGAGGCAAGCGGGCAGGCGGTTCATGGTTCGCATGCCGTTGAGGTTGCGATACATCTTGCGATATTCGCGTGCCAAGGCCGACTGCATCTTCTTGGAATACGTGGCCAGTTCTTCGCCGGAACGGAGGGTTTCCAGTTCGACCAAGCGGCCCAAACGCTTACGAATCGTATCAAAATTGGTGAGCGTACCCCCCAGCCAGCGGTCACTGACAAACGGCATGCCGCAGCGCAAGCCCTGCTGCTCGATCGTGTCGCTGGCCTGCCGTTTCGTCCCCACGAACAGGATCAGGCTCCCTTGGGCCGCCACGCCCTGTAGATATTTGCGGGCACGCAGAAGGCCGCGAATGGTCTCGCGAACGTCGATAATATGAATCAAGTTGCGGCGGGCGTAAATATACGGCCGCATCTTCGGGTTCCAACGGCTGGCGCGGTGGCCAAAGTGGACTCCCGCTTCGATCAGGTCTTTAACGAGTACGGTAGCCAAAAAATAAATCTCCTCAAGGCACACCGGCTATGTCGACCCTCACAAGAGGGAGGCGTCCGGCGTTCGTCAGGCACTGCGGTCAAGTGAGAAATGCTTACCAACCTGGACCGATCAGGGAGGTAAACCTATAAGTCTAGTGATTATCGACAGGCTAGTCAACCGAGCGGAAGCAAGAAAAAGCTACCCGGCCTGGACTCGAACCAGGAACGAGGGTACCAAAAACCCTTGTGTTACCATTACACCACCGGGTAGTGGTGCGCAATCACCTGAAAGAGCCCGTCAATTGCACTCGTCAATGCGATCGCAAGCTTTTCAATTCATGTATCCTATTTCCTCAGAGGATTTCCAGCAAGGGGACTTGCGAATCTAGTTCGCGGTCTGCCGGCAAAATACGAAAGGCCCCCTCGCACCACTCGGCACGAAGGGGCCCTCGTACGGAAAACGGTCGCCAGGGCCGGGCCTGGCGCGAAAGGTCGCCTAATTTGCGAAGCTGCCGCTGTTCTGGACGTATTCGCTGTTGTTCGGATAGAACCAGCCGTACTGCGGACTGTACTGCCAGCCATAAGATTTCTTAGGTCGAGAATACACTTGCGTCAAGGAAGCCCTCTTCGGGGGAGCAGTCGCCGGCCACCGTTCTAACCCTCTTCCTTTGAACGCTGGCGGAAAAAAATGCTAGAGTTCTTGTCCGCGTTTTTCATCAGGGGGAAGTTATTGCTGCACCAAAAGCAGGGGCGTGGCCGGCGTTTCACGCATAACCGACATTGACGGAAGAAAAGGCAATATTCTTTCAGGGCGGACCACGAGCATTAAATCCGCAGATTTGCTGGTCCTCCCGACCGGCCGGAGTAAAGCAAACAACGCAACTTGACGATAGCCTGTTATATAACACGTAAATTTGGATGACGTGGGCTACCTGAACCGTGTTCGAGGAACGCACTGTGTGCGTATTTTTCACAGCATGGTTAATGTAGATCGATTACACAAGACGAATAATGTGTAGGCGAGAACTGCCTACGAACCATAGACCAGGCCTTTGGCCAGACCATTCCGGGGTGCTTTTAAGGAGGCATGCGATGAGAAGGATATTAGCCATATCGCTGATGGCGGTGGTACTGGCGGTAATTGCGGCAAGCTCGGCACAGGCCAGCTTCTGCGGTATCGCCCGCTGCTGCCATTGCAGTTCGTGCTGCGAGGAGTGCTGCCCGCAGCAGACTTGCACGGTAATGAAGACCTGCAGGGAGATCGTTTACGAGCAGCGCCAGTACACCTGCTACAAGACTTGCTACGAGCGGGTGTGCGAGCAGAAGACGATCAATTGCGTGAAGTACGTCCCCGAGACGTGCTACCGCGAAGTCACCTACACGGTCTGCAAGCCGGTGTGGGAGACGCACGTCCGCACCTGCAACTACACGACCTGCAAGCCGGTCTACGAGACTTGCACCAAGGACTACTGCTACACGGTCTGCAAGCCGGTCTACGAGACCAAGACCCGCGAGATCCACTACACGGTCTGCAAGCCGGTCTACGAGACCTGCACGAAGAACTACTGCTACACGGTCTGCAAGCCGGTGTGGGAGACCTGCACGAAGAACTACTGCTACACGGTCTGCAAGCCGGTGTACGAGACCTGCACGAAGAACTACTGCTACACGGTCTGCAAGCCGGTCTACGAGACCTGCACGAAGAACATCTGCTACACGGTCTGCAAGCCGGTCTACGAGACCTGCGAGCGGGTGTGCCACTACACGACCTGCAAGCCGGTCTACGAGACCTGCACGAAGAACTACTGCTACACGGTCTGCAAGCCGGTCTACGAGACCTGCACCAAGAACTACTGCTACACGGTCTGCAAGCCGGTCTACGAGACCTGCACGAAGAACATCTGCTACACGGTCTGCAAGCCGGTCTACGAGACCTGCGAGCGGGTGTGCCACTACACGACCTGCAAGCCGGTCTACGAGACCTGCACGAAGAGACTACTGCTACACGGTCTGCAAGCCGGTCTACGAGACCTGCGAGCGCGAGGAATGCTACACGGTCTGCAAGCCGGTGCACTGCACGAAGACCGTGCAGTGCTGCTGCGGCCACTGGGAGACCCGCACGGTTGCCTGCTGCGGTTCCTGCGGTTGCTGCGATTCGTGCGGTTGCTGCGATCCGGTGCGGTGCTGCCGCGTGTGGGTCCCGGAAGTCTGCGAGAAGCAGATCGATTGCGTGAAGTACGTTCGCGAGACCTGCGTCCGCAAGGTTCCCTACACGGTCTGCCGCATGGTGCCCGAGCAGCGGGTGAAGACCTGCACCTACCAGGTCTGCCACATGGTGCGGGAGTGCCACGAGAAGCGCATCCCCTACACGGTGTGCCGCATGGTGCCCGAGCAGCGCGTGAAGACCTGCACCTACCAGGTCTGCCACATGGTGCCCGAGCAGCGGGTGAAGACCTGCACCTACCAGGTCTGCCACATGGTGCCCGAGCAGCGCGTGAAGACCTGCACCTACCAGGTCTGCCACATGGTGACGGAGTGCCACGAGAAGCGGATTCCGTATACCGTTTGCCACATGGTGCCCGAGCAGCGCGTGAAGACCTGCACCTACCAGGTCTGCCACATGGTGCCCGAGCAGCGCGTGAAGACCTGCACCTACCAGGTCTGCCACATGGTGCCCGAGCAGCGCGTGAAGACCTGCACCTACCAGGTCTGCCACATGGTGCCCGAGCAGCGCG
This sequence comes from uncultured Planctomycetia bacterium, assembly GCA_963779975.1. GTDB lineage: Bacteria > Planctomycetota > Planctomycetia > Pirellulales > Thermoguttaceae > JANXQG01. The sequence goes on from CAWAAL010000044.1 coordinate 30,052, forward strand.
TGAAGACCTGCACCTACCAGGTCTGCCACATGGTGCCCGAGGAGTGCGTGAAGACCTGCTGCTACCAGGTCTGCCACATGGTGCCCGAGCAGCGCGTGAAGACCTGCACCTACCAGGTCTGCCACATCGTCAAGGAGTGCCACACGAAGGAGATTCCTTACCAGGTTTGCCAGATGGTGCCCGAGACCTGCGTGAAGCAGGTTCCCTACACGGTCTGCAAGCCGGTGTGCTACACCAAGACGATCGAGTGCTGGAAGCTGCGTGCCCAAGTGTGTGCCCTACACGGTCACGCGGTGCGTGCCGGTGGTGGTTTGCAAGCAGGTTCCGGTGACCGTCTGCTGCCCGGTCCCGCACTGCTGCGAGCCGAGTTGCTGCGAGAAAGCGAAGGCCTGCGTTTCGGCGGGCTGCGGCAACGACGTAGTACGTTCCTTTCTGGCCCCGGTGGGCGAGAGGTCTGGTCTAGCCAGAACGGCGGCTCGACTCTGCAAAGTCGAGCCGCCGTTGTTTCTTGGTCGCTGGCTGCCAAAATCGGGACCGGTGGTGGCGCTGCGCTTGCCTCCGGCCAATGACCGGCCGAAAAATAACTTCCGCAATTAAGCGTGCGTGGCTGGCGGCTGAGCTTGCGAAGCCCCAGCTTTTCCGGCATCGGTTGGGGCTTCGCAAGCTCAGCCGCCAGCCACCCCGGGGCGGAAAATCGGGAAATTATTCTTCGGCCGGTCCTAATGGCTTTGCCCCCTCCGGGGTCGCCGAGTTGCCGATCGGCACTCGGCAGCCTCACCCCCGCAATCGCTGATGAATCACCGCGCTTCGAGAGTTGCAACCCGCACTGTCGCCGACTATCCTGGAGCTTTGCTCTTTCGTAGAACGACGTTACAGCCACGAATTTGCCGGGAACCAACCATGAACACCAAACTCTCCACCAAATTGAGGAACCTCTTCTCCAGCTTTCTTTTCGTAACCGCACTGTGCAGCAGCGGTTCCGCCTGGGCCGACGGCATCGCGCGGCTGGACCTCGGCGGCGCCTGGCAAGTCGACCGGGAAGGCACCAGCGAGACGATCCCCGCCATCGTGCCGGGCTGCATCCATACCGATCTGCTGGCAGCCAAAAAGATCCCCGATCCGTTCTACCGCGACAACGAAAAAGCCGTGCAATGGGTCGGGGAGGCCAACTGGCTCTATCGCCGCTCGTTCGATGTTGTGCCCGAACTGCTCGCGCACGAGCACGTCGTGCTGAAATGCGAGGGTCTCGACACCCTGGCAACGGTCCGCCTCAATGGCACGCAGGTGGCCCGCACCGACAATATGTTCCGCACCTACGAGTTCAACGTCAAGAAGCTCCTCAAGCCGGGTGCAAACACCATCGAAATCCGGTTCGACTCCGTGTTGCCACTGCTGCGGGCCAAGGAAGGCCAGCGGAAACTGCCCACCTGGGCGTATCCTGGGGCCGGCTACGTGAGGAAGGAGCCGTGCAATTTCGGCTGGGACTGGGGGCCCACGCTGATCACCTGCGGAATCTGGCGGAATATCGGCATTGAGGCATTCAACGTGGCTCGGATCGATCAGGTCGCCATCTTGCAGGATCATTCCAAGAAAGGCACGGTCACGCTCAACATTCAGGTGGCCGCCCGTCCAGCCACGAGCAGCGACCTTCAAGCGAGCGTACAGGTCTTACTGGGCGACGCGGGCCTTGAACTCCCGCCTGTCGATCTCAAGCAGGGCATGGTAAACGTTGAGGTTCCCATCGATCACCCGCAGCTTTGGTGGCCGGCCGGCATGGGTGCTCAGCCTCTGTATCGCGTCAAAGTCGACCTTCTGCATGGCGGCAAGCTACTCGACAGCACCACCAAGCGGATCGGCTTGCGGACGCTTCGTGCCGTGCCGCAAGCGGCCGCCATGCCGCTGCACTTTGAGGTCAACGGAGTTCCGTTCTTTGCCAAAGGGGCCAATTGGATCCCGGCCGATTGCTTTGCCAACCGCCTGACGAAGGACATCCTGCGCCGCTATGTCGACGACGCCGTGGCGGCCAATATGAATACCCTGCGCTTCTGGGGCGGGGGATACTACGAAGACGACGCGCTCTTCGACTTCTGCGACGAACGGGGGATCTGCATCTGGCTCGATTTCAAGTTCGGCTGTTCGACCTACCCGGCCTTCGACGACGCCTTCCTCAAGAATGTTGCCGAGGAGGCCCGCGACAACATCGCCCGCTTGCGGCATCATCCGTCGATCGCGGTCTGGTGTGGCAACAACGAGATCATGTTCTTCCGCGGCAAACAGTGGTCCGCCGACAAAATGAGCGAAGGCGACTATTACAAGCTCTTCCGCGACACGCTGGGCGAGGAAATCCGCCGACTTGCCCCGCAATCAGACTACGTGACCGGCTCGCCCGACTGCGGCGACGTCCACTTTTGGGAGGTATGGCACGGCGGCAAGCCGTTCGAGGTCTATCGCAGACATTCATGGCTTTGTCAGCGAGTTCGGCTTCCAGTCATTCCCCGAGCCGAAGACGGTCCGCAACTTCACTACGGCGGACGACCGGCAGTCGGTCTATTCGCAGATCATGAAGTACCATGAACGCTCGAACCGCATGTATATGGACGTCAAGGAGGACGGCCGCATCGGCACCGACAAGATCATGATCCTGGTGAAGAAGTATTTCCGCGAGCCGAAAGATTTCGAGAGCACCTTGTGGTTGAGCCAGATAACCCAGGGTTACGGCATCCAGTACGGCGCCGAAGGGTGGCGTCGCGAGGCGCCGAAGTCGATGGGCTGCGTCTACTGGCAGTACAACGATTGCTGGCCCTGCTCATCGTGGTCGTCGGTCGATTACTTCGGCCGCTGGAAGGCCCTGCACTACCTGGCCCGGCGGTTCTATGCCCCCTTGCTCGTTTCCGGGGTGGAAGACCCCAAGCGTGGAAAAGTCGATCTCCACGTCACCAGCGACCGCCGAGAGGATTGCCAGGGCAGCCTTCAGTGGACGATCACCGACGTATCCGGCGTCAAGATCGACGCGGGCTCGCTCAACGTCGATATCGCAGCCGGCAAGAGCCGATTGGTTCGCTCGCTCGATCTTCACGATTCCGTAGAGAAACACGGCCGGAACAACGTCCTCGCGTGGTTGAAGTTGGACATTGCCGGCCAAACGGTTTCCGAGAATCTCGTCACCCTGGCCTATCCGCGGGAGTTGAACCTGGCAGACCCGGTACTCACGGCCGAAATTGCCGAACAGGGGCAGGGCGAATTCGCCGTCACGCTGCATGCCGCACATCCCGCCTTGTGGGCATGGTTGGAGCTTGACGGCGTCGATGCGCGGTTCTCCGACAACTTCGTGCATGTCAACCCGGACAAGCCCGCAATCATCACGGTTCGTCCGGCCGTGCCCATGACGAAAGCAGCCGTGCAACGGGCGCTGAAAATCCGCAGCCTTTACGACACCTACAAGTAGGGTAGGAAAAGCGGTCGCAGCGAATTTGAAGCGCGGTGGCTTGCCACCGCCTTTCCATGCGCGATGGGTGTCGTGGGACGTCGCACCGGCCGTTTTGAAAAGCGACGGCAAGCCATCGCACTACAAAGTAACTTGCCGCCGGGTTGACACGAGACAGTTGCGCTAGCATACTTGCAAGTTTGTACGAATTCGCATTCCTGAATCTCTGAGAGGAGTCTGTTGTGGAAGTCAAGCTCTCCGGCGGCAAAGTCATCCCCATTGAAATGTACAAAGTAAAGATCGTCCAGAAGGCATCTCTGGTCCCTATCCGGGAACGATTGCGGGCGATCACCGAGGCGGGTTACAACACCTTCCTGCTCCGCACGCGGGACGTGTTCATTGACATGCTCACCGACAGCGGCACCAACGCCATGAGCGACAACCAGTTGGCGTCGATGATGGTGTCCGACGACGCCTACGCCGGTGGGGAGAGCTATTACAAGCTCTTGGACGCCGTCAAGGACGTTTTGGGATTCGCGTATTGCGTGCCGGCGCACCAAGGTCGCGCCGCGGAGCATTTGCTGACCAAGATCTTCGTCAAGCCCGGCGACGTGGTGCCGATGAACTATCACTTCACGACGACGAAGGCCCACTTCGAGATGGGCGGCGCCAAGGTCCTGGAACTCTACGGCAGCGACGCCTTGCAGACCGAGAGCCGGAACCCCTTCAAAGGCAATATCGACGTCGAGAAGCTCAAGGCGGTCATCGCCGAATACGGCCGCCAGCGGATTTCCTTCATCCGCATGGAGGCCACCACGAACCTGATCGGGGGCCAACCGTTCTCCCTGGCCAACCTGCACGAGGTGCGAAAACTGGCCTCGCAGCATGATATCCCCGTGATCATCGATTGCAGCCTCATCTCCGAGAACGCCTATTTCATCAAGCGTCGCGAGGCGGGCTACCAGGACTGCTCCATTCCGCAGATCGTTCACGAGATGATGAGCTGCGCCGACTTGATCTACCTCTCCGGTCGCAAGAGCACCTGTGTCCGCGGCGGTCTGATCGCGACGAACAACGCCAAGTATTTCGAATCGCTGAAGGCCTGGCTGCCGGTCTACGAGGGCTTCATCACCTACGGCGGCATGTCGTCGAAGGAAATCGAGGCCATGGCGGTCGGCCTGCGGGAAATGACCGATCTGGAAGTGGCCAGCAGTTCGGCCGACCTGATCGCCTATTTCGTCGGCGAGATGGTCAAGCGGGGCATTCCCGCCGTGACGCCGCCGGGCGGCCTGGCCGGACACGTGGATGCCATGAAGTTCATTCCCCACGTGCCTCAGTCCGCGTATCCGGCCGGCGCCCTGACCGCGGCCATCTACCTGATCAGCGGCGCGCGCGGCATGGAACGCGGATCGATCTCCATGGACCGCGATGCCCAGGGCAACGACGTGCCCTCGGATGTCGAACTCTGCCGGCTGGCCGTTCCGCGGCGGGTCTACACGGTCTCGCATATCGACTACGTCGTGGACCGCGTCGCCTGGCTCCTCGCCCGTCGCGACCTGATCGAGGGGCTCCGGTTCATCCACGAACCGCCCGTCTTGCGCTTCTTCACCGGCCGGCTTGAGGCCTTGAACGATTGGGGAACCCGGCTGGCAGCGGCCTATCAGGCCGATTTCGGTGCGGAAAGCTAAGGTTTGGAAATACAATAGGAAAGGAAAGTGAGGGGAAGGAATATAAGGACCGGCCGAAAAATAACTTCCGCAATTAAGCGGGGGTGGCTGGTGGCTGAGCTTGCGAAGCCCCAGCCGATGCCGGATAAGCTGGGGCTTCGCAAGCTCAGCCACCAGCCACCCCAGGAGGAAAACCGGGAAGTTATTCTTCGGCCGGACCTAAGAAGACGAGAAGGAAGCTGACCGGAGATTCAGACCGTATAGTTGCTTTCCATTTCGTTTCTTTTATCCTTCCTCATCTTCCTTTCCTTCATTTTTTCCTCTTCAGTTCAGCGGCACTAAGCTTGCCCGGAAATTGAACCGCTCGTTCGGCGCTGCGTCGCCGTGCAGGCTGAAATCGCTCGCTTCGCCGCTTTGCTGGATGTTGTCGGCCCACTTGAAGTCGATCGTGGCCGGCAGTTTCGTCAGCCCCAAGGCCGCCCGGGGAATCGCCAACTCCATCTCGTTGCCCGACACGCGGTAGGGAATATCGACCGGTTCGCCCCAGCGATAGCCGCCCAGGCAACGCTCGAGCGTCGTGGTCTGCGGACGGACTTTCGTGCGATTGACGACGAAATCATAGCCCAACCAACCAGTGGCCGGGTTGCTGTCGATATCCAGGAAGAGCAGCATCCAGTTCGGATCGGTGTGCGGCGTAATCGCATGACGAGTGCGGATGTAGAAATAGACATTCGCCGCGTCCCAGCTCACTTTGGCCACGCACAGGTCGTTGCGGCCGGTCTTGTCGACGTACGGCCCCGCTTTGCCGACGCCCGGATGATTTCGCGGGACCGTGTCGCCCCAGGTGTCGAGGAAATCGGGCCCGACGGCCTTCCAGTCGTCGAACTGGCCGTCGATCCGGATTGGCCGGGGCGTGGCCCGTGGGACCAGCGGCACGCCCTTGTAGCGGCGGATGCCGGCCACGAGTTGGTAGTAGAAATTGTCGCCGTGGCCGCCCCGCATCGGTTCGATGTCGCGGCTGAATTGCTCGTCGAACTGATCGCAGAAGGTCGAAGTGCCATGGCCGGGGAAACGGCCGGCGTACCATTCGTTCCAACCGGTGACCATGACCATCGGCGGATCGAGCTTGTAGGCCCGTTGCCACTGTTCCTGGAAATTGGCCCCGCGGTCCAAGGCCGCACGCGACCGATCGAGCTTGCCGTCGTGAAAACCGCGGCCGCGGGCGTCGCCGTTGCTCATGTTCGTCACCCGGCCGTCACTCGCCCGCAGGTTCTGGGCCACCGAGACATTGACCTGCTCGGGCTTGTTCGGGTCGTCGGTGTAGCCATAGGGCTGCGGATAGGCGGCTTCCCAATGCCAAGCATAAGGCGTGTTGATCATCTCGAAGGGCCAGTGGGCCTTGCGGAGCGTGAAAAACATCTGCAACTCCGGGCTGGCCACTTTCGGGTCGCAGATCAACAGCGGCTTGCCCTGCCAGCGGAACCACAGATCCGCATAGCGGCCCGGCTTGTAGAGATCCGCGTAGATCTTCTCCGCCGTTTCGCCGCCCTTGGTATTGACCATGAAGGCGATCTGCGGCGTGCGGCCGCCTTCGTTGCGAACGGCGGCAAAGACCTCGCAGAGCTTCATGTAGATGTCGCGATAAGTCACGGCGTTGGTCGTATCGAAGATCAGCGTATCGACGCCCGCATCGGCCAGCATCTGGGCATGGCGGCGGATGACCCAGGGGTCGTCGCTGCGGTAGTAACCCAGCAACGGCTCGCCCCAATAGTGCGGAAACCCGTAAGGTCCCCAGAGCGGCGAGTCGGGCTTTTTCAGGGCATCGGGATCGGCGGCCAAGATCTCGGCGATATTATACGGGCCGCGTCGAGCGGCGGCGGGGCCTTCACCCCAGCCTTCGTGCCAGAGGAAATAGAAGATCGCCACGAACCGGTCCGGCCGCGGCGGGCCGACCTCGGCAGTCATCGGCAGCGGCCGGCCCAAGGCATCGGTCGCCGGCCACGGCACGCCCGGATTGCCGGCGAAGGCCGGAAAGGACTGCAAAGCGGTGGCAATCAGCGCGAAGGCCGCCAATTGGACGAGGCAAGGGCGATGTAGCAGCGGATTCATTGAAAAATCGAGATTGTACGAATACTTACATCCGACCCCGGCCAGCTTGCCTGGCCGGTGAACAAGTCTTTTTAGCGAAGGCGCGAAGCCGCACGAAATCTTTCGACCCCAGCCGCCTCGTGCCGCAGGTGACGGAGTCTTCGTTGCAACGATTCGGCGCGCCTCGAAAAACTTGTTCACCTGTCAGGCAAGGCTGGGATCCGCTTGACAAGTCGATTAGGCCGTCACTCGCGACCTAATCCTCCGGCCTTTCGTATGGATCGGAGTTGTTCTTCGTGATCATGAAGAAGGCCGCGGCGTCACGATCCGTTCACGGCAGATAGAAAGGGTCGCCGCCGTTCCTCGTAATCAAGAAGAACAAGTTCGCCGCGTCGATCCGCTTGGAAAGCGCCTGGACGGAGCCGTCGGCGATACCGGAAACGACGACGGCGGGATGCGCCGACGACGGGCCGTAGGCCGGCGGGGTCTTGGCAAAGCCGGGATCCTCGTACTTGCCGGCATCCGCCCCCGTCGGGCTGAAGTCGTAGGAGAGGAACGTCCGCAACCCGGCCTTGGCGACGCCCGAGTCGTCGCCCCACGTGTTGTCGAAACCGGGCGGGGCAAAGTAAGGATAAGGCGCTTGCGGCATGGCGCCCGTGGGCGAACTCTTCTGCGGCAGGCCGACCAGGGTAACCTCCTTGCCGACGGTCCAGCGGCTGGCGGCCTCGTCATTCGTTTCCATCGTAATGATGGTGTGCGACAGGCCGTCCATGCAATCGGCGAAGCGCAGGCCGGTTCCCGGGAATATCGCGCCGTCGGGATGAATCTTTGCGTTGCCATAGGGCGGGTTCGCCTGCGGATTCGCCACCATGGCGAGGCTGTCGCGCGTGGTGGCGCCCATGGCCTTGTAGTTGGTGATGGCGGCTGGTTGCGGTCCGGCAGCCGGGTCTTGCTGATTAGCCCGGAGAGGAAAACTCGGGCAAAGGAGGTCCTTGAGCTGGAGTTTCATCGCCGCGGCGGTCGCCTCGTTCGTGGTGTCCTCCGGATCGCCATTTTGGGGCAAGGTCCTGTAAAGAGCGTCGTAATCCATGAACGGCAGAAGCTTGACCAGGTAACTCCAGCCGCCCACGGTCGCCTTGTCGCCGTCGGGGGCCTTGGCAAGGGGTGCCGACGGCGGAAAGTGATTGAACGTGGAGGCATAGTTCTGCATTGCCAGCCCGATCTGATGTTCTTTGTTAATGCACGACGCCCTGCGGCCCGCTTCGCGGGCGGAATTCACTGCCGGCAGGAGCAGGGCGATCAGGATCCCGATGATGGCAATGGCTACGAGCAATTCGATGACCGAAAAACCGCGTTTCGCACGTGTCGCGTTCATTATGACACCTCCAAGGGTTAGGGGTTCGAGCAATATGCATTATGTTGGTGGAGCGTGGGAGGGAAGTCAAGTAGGGTGGGGCCGATCATGGCATATAAAACGGATCGGAGTTGTTCTTCGTGATCAGGAAAAAGAAGTTCGCCGCGTCGATTTGCTTGGAGATCGATTGGGTCGAGGCGTCGCCGAATCCGACGATCACAACTGCGGGATGCATCGATGAGGGACCGTAGGCCGGCGGAGTCTGGGAGAAACCGGGGTCCTCGTACGTGCCGGCGTCGGCGCCCTTCGGACTGAAGTCATAGGAGACGAATGTTCGCAGGCCGGCTTTGGCAACCCCCGAGTCTTCGCCAAAGGTGCCGTCATAGCCGGGCGGCGCAAAGAAATTATAGGCAGCTTGCGCCGTCGTGCCCGTGGGCGAACTCTTCTGCGGCAGGCCGACCAGCGTGGCTTCCTTGCCAACGGTCCAACGGCTGGCCGATTCGTCAATCGTTTCGATGATGAAGATCGTATGCGAAAGGCCATCCCGGACGTCGGCAGCGCGTAGGCCAGCGCCCGGAAACATCGCGCCATCAGGATGAAGCGTCACGGTGCCGGCAATCGGCGACATCGTTCCATACGGAGGTGGCGCCTGCGGGTTTGCCGCAATCGCCAGACTGTCGCGAGTGGAAGCGCCCATGGCCTTGTAGTTGGTGATACCCGCTGTCTGCTGGACCTTGGACGCATACCGTGCGGCGCCGCGGGGACCGCTTGGGCAGATGAGGTCAGGGCACTGGGTATTCATCGCCGCAACAATTGCCAGGTTTGAGGTGTCCTCCGGGTCGCCATTTTGGGGCAAGGTCTTATAAAAAGCGTCGTAGTCCATGAACGACAGGAGCCGGACCATGAGGCTCCATCCGCCGACGGTCTGCGTCCCGCCGCCGGGGACCGTCGTAACGGATGCCGACGGCGGATAGCAGTTATTATAGGTGGACGCATAGTTTTGCAACGCCAGCGCGATCATCATTTGTTTGCCGTGGCAACTGCTCGTTCGTCCGGCCTCACGCGCTGAATTCACGAAAGGTATCAGAATCGCAATCGAAAACACGACGATGACGATCACGACGATCAACTCGACGAGCGTGAAACCGCGTTTCGAACGCATAGGGTTCATGGGACACCTCCAGCGGTTAGGCTTTTCACAGGTCGGCCTAGGTTTCGCCGTCCCGGAGGGACGTTTGAGAATAGCCCAGCGCGGGCACCATGTAAACATGGTCGTCGCTGGGACAGAAGTTCATCAATGCCGTACCAGTCCCGGAGGGACGGCTGAAACGTCTATCATCGCCACGTTTCAGTCGTCCCTACGGGACTGTCGGTCTCGCTCGTCTCCCCACCCAGCGATAAATCACTGGGCTATTCTCAATTAG